>NZ_MDDV01000019.1 GCF_001854885.1 Ensifer sp. LCM 4579
ACGTTCTGCTGCAGTTCGCCGAAGGCGCCCTGGAACTCGCCGCGCATGGTTTCCGTCAGGTCGCCCTCGGCCAGCGCCGAGATCACCCGGCGGGTTTCGGCAATGCCGCGGTCGACCGAGGTCACCAATTCGTTGACCTGGGCGGCGAAGCGGTTGAGGTCGGCATTGTCGTAGTCCTTGCTGATGCGCCGGGTGAAGTCGCCGGCGACCGCCGCCTGGACGACCTCGCCGATGTTCGATTGCAGGTCGGCGCTTTTTGCCTGCAGCGCCGCCTCCTGGGCGTTGAGTTCACGCACCTTGATGCCGTTCTGCTTGAAGACTTCCACCGCGCGGGCCATCTCGCCGATCTCGTCTCGGCGCTCCGTGAAGGGGATGTCCGCCTCGAGATTGCCTTCGGCAAGCACGCTCATGCTGCCGGTCAGCCTGCCGATCGGGCGTGCGATCGACCGCGCGCCGAAGATGGCCGATCCAATCAGCAGCAGCACCATCACCAACGCCATGGCATTGTTGAACATGCTGGCTGTCGATTGGATCTGCCGACGCTCTTCGGTTGCCGTCGCGGTATTGGCCTTGGCCGTTTCGACCCCGACGTCGACCGTCTTCGTCATGACTTCCGCCGTCGAGTCGAGTGAGAAGCGAAGCTCCTTTTCCTTGGCTTCCAGGCTGGCATCGGCGGACGCCGTGCCAAGCTTGGCTTCGATCACTTTCGCCAGTTCCTGCCCCGTGCCGAAATACGCTTCCGCCTGGCTCTTGATCGCCTTCACCCGATCCTGGTTTGCCGGGATCGCCAGTTGCGCCAGCGCCTCGTCGAGATATTTCTGCACGGAAGCGAAACGCTCCTGCAGATAGGTCCTTGCCGCGGTCACCTCTCCCGAGGTCTCGGCCAGGCGCAAGTCACGGGTGGCGATCTGCATGCCGCGCATTGAGGCCTTTGCATCGATCAGGCTGCGGGCGATGTCTGCCTGGACGCGCCCACGCGTGATCGCACCGTTGACCTCCTGCTCCAGATACCAGCTCGCAACGGTGATTATGACCATGGCGAGAATGCCCGCTCCGGACATCAGCGCGAGTTTGGTGCCGATTCGTGAAAAAATGTTGGAAAGCATTGCAACCGTCGTCCTTCTGGATCGCCGCAAAAGGTCCTCATGGCTTCTGGCAGGCGAGTGGGAAAGAGGAGCCGGTCGAGTCATTCGCTCGGCAGGGTCGTGCCCGTTCGCCCTGGAAACGCGTCGCCGCAGCGCCGCAACCGGCGGTCGCACGTATCCGACCTGCTCGTATACATTGCCTAAAATGGTTACTAAATTACTCCGTGCTGTTGTAGGGATGTCCGGATCTCAGGGCAGGCGGTAGTGGATCTATTGAGAGTGTTCCGAGTTGCTCAAACAGTCGGAAGGTAGTGCCTATAAAGTGAGCATCCTGATTCACGGGCGCTAATTTTCGAGCAACTCGGCCCCAGTGGTCTTCCTCCGCCGCTTCATTTCGCGAGCACATCGGCCCCGGACATCGAAACCGGTCTTCGGAAATCTCGATGTGCCGATTCAAAGGGTTACACCCACCGTGCCGCTTGTAAACGCACCCGAAAAGACGCGGAATTCGTCGCCTTGGCATGCTCCTTGCATCCGCCTTGACAAGCCCGGGCGGAAGCCGCCGGTGGCGCCCAAGGGCGGGCGCCAGGAGCAGAGTCGCTGGTGAGGTCAGGCGCCGATGCGCACAGACCGCCGTTCGAGGCATTTTCAGTCGTCAACGAATGAAAGGCGCGATTTGCGACGCGCCGGGAGAAGCGATGTCCGCTCTGCACCAGACATATAGGATCTCTCAGGGCCAGCAGGCCCGTGCCCTGTGGATCTCCACGGCCGCTTTCACCATCTGTTTTGCCGTATGGACGATCTTTTCCATCATCGGCCTGCGTATCAAGGACGAGCTTGGTCTGAGCGAGGCTGAGTTCGGCCTGTTGATCGGCATGCCGATCCTCACCGGCTCTCTGGTCCGGATCGTGCTCGGCATCTGGACCGGTCGCTTCGGCGGCCGCCTGATCTATACCGTAACCATGGTCGCAGCAGCTTTGGCCACCTTTCTTCTCGCCCATGCCACGACCTTTCCGCAGATGCTGCTTGCCGGCCTTGGTGTCGGTCTTGCGGGCGGGTCCTTTGCCGTGGGCGTCGCCTATGTCTCGCCCTTCTTTCCGCCCGAAAGGCAGGGCACGGCGCTCGGCATCTTCGGTGCCGGCAATGTCGGCGCGGCGGTGACCAAGTTCCTGGCGCCGGTCCTCCTCGTTCCTTTCGGCTGGCAGGTGGTGGCCGAGGTCTGGGCCGCCGTCCTCTTGCTGACCGCCATCCTCTTCTGGTTCACGACGGAGGACGATCCGCAATTTTGCGCCCGCCGCTCCGGCCGCGCCCCGCGCAAGGGTCTGGCAGCCGAATTCGCGCCACTCCGGAACATCCAGGTCTGGCGTTTTGCGCTCTATTATTTCTTTGCCTTCGGCGGCTTCGTCGCCCTTGCTCTGTGGCTGCCGCGCTATCTTGTCGGCGTCTATGATTTCCGCATCGAGACGGCGGGCATGATCGCGGCCGCCTATTCGATCCCGGGCAGCATCTTCCGCGCCTATGGCGGCGCGCTCTCCGACAGGATCGGTGCGCGCAGGATCATGTATGCGGTGTTTGCCGTATCCGCCGTGGCGACGCTCATCCTGTCCGTCCCGGCAGGCCATGGCGGCGGGGCGGTCCCGATCGACGTCACGCCGGCTCTCTTCGTCGTCACCATCTTCGTGCTCGGCTTCGTCATGAGCCTCGGAAAGGCGGCCGTCTACAAGCACATCCCCGCCTATTATCCCAAGCATGTGGGCGCGGTCGGCGGCGTCGTCGGCATGATGGGAGGCCTCGGCGGCTTCGTCCTGCCGATCGCCTTCGGCTTCCTCAAGGACATGACCGGCCTCTGGTCGAGCTGCTTTATGCTGCTCTTCGGCATCGTCGCAATCTCGCTCCTCTGGATGAACGCCTCGATCCGGCAGTTCAAGCGGAACGCGGAGGCTCCGGCCGGCGCCTTCGCTCGATAGGCTGTTTCGAACGCGTCGAGCCGACCGCGGCCGCACAGGCGGCCGCCGCGTCAGGCACGCAATCCTTCTCCTCTTCCCCGCAGGGACACGCCAAATGCCCTGCCATCTGCCCGGCCCCTTCGGGGAGCCGGGCCTTTTTGACCTCTCGGGACAGTTCCCCATGAAGGCCGGTCAGACCGTCCGGATCATATCCCAGATCTTCTCGGGATCTCTGATGCCCGCTTGGTATAGCTCGATGACTTTTCTGGCGAGCTGGTCGGCCTCTTCGCTGCCGATCGCGAGGTTGCGCTCCCTCAAGGCCCTGTCGAGCACCTCCTCGAGAATGACCAGTTCGTCCGGGTGGATGGGGTAGTCGCGAAAACTATTGAACACGGCCGATCTCCTCTCCCTTCGGAGCGAGCTTGGGCGTAATACTAACATGGCGAGCGCTGGCGATCCCGCGTTTTCGCCGCTATTCCGCATCCGCCGAAAGGGCCGGCGCGTAGTCGGAGCCATCCACGAGGCGAGGCCGCCCGTCGAGCATGAGTTCGCTGACGCGTGCCGGCGTGCGGGCGATGAGCTTGCCGCGGCGGATCACGGCGAGGCGGCTGGGCTTCAGGCGCAGTGCCTCCAACGGGTCGCGCGCATCGAGGATGACAAGGTCGGCGTTGCAGCCCCTGTCGAGGCCGTAGCCCTCGATCCCCATGGTCCTTGCCGAATTGACGGTCAGCGCATCGAAGATCTTCTTGCGGTCCTCGATGCCGGCCATCTGGGCGATATGGATCGCCATATGGCCGACTTCGAGCATGTCGGCCGAGCCCATCGCGTACCAGGGGTCCATCACGCAATCATGGCCGAAGGAGACGTTGAGGCCCGCCTCCATCAGCTCGCGCACACGGGTGAGGCCGCGCCGCTTCGGATAGGTGTCGTGGCGGCCCTGCAGCATGATGTTGATCAGCGGATTGGCAATGACGTCGATCGCGGCCTCCGCCATCAGCGGAATGAGCTTGGAGACATAATAATTGTCCATCGAGTGCATGGAGGTGAGATGCGATCCGGCAACGCGGTTCTCGAGCCCGAAGCGGATCGTCTCTTTCGCCAGCGTTTCGATGTGGCGCGACATCGGGTCGTCGGTCTCGTCGCAATGCATGTCGACCGGCAGCCCGCGTTCGGCGGCGATGCGGCAGAGCGCTTCGACGGATGCCGCGCCGTCGCTCATCGTGCGTTCGAAATGCGGTATGCCGCCGACGACATCGACACCCATGTCGAGCGCCCGGTTCAAGGCCTCGACGGCGCCGGGCGAGCGGTAGTAGCCATCCTGTGGAAAGGCGACGAGCTGCAGGTCGATATAGGGGGCGACCCTGTCGCGAACCTCGAGCAGCGCCTCGACCGTCACCAGCCGCGGGTCGCTCGTATCGACATGGCTGCGGATATGGAGAAGCCCCTGCGTGACCGCGAGGTCGCAATAGCTGAGCGCCCGTTCGACCAGTGCCTCGCGCGTCAGCGTCGGCCTGAGCTCGCCCCAAAGCGCGATGCCTTCGAGAAGCGTGCCGGAGCGGTTCAGTCGCGGCAGCCCGAGCGACAGCGTCGCGTCCATGTGGAAATGCGGGTCGACGAAGGGCGGCGAGACGAGCCGGCCGGTCGCGTCGATCTCCTCCCGCGCGGCCGCTTCGATCGCAGGCGCCACATCGGCGATCTTGCCGCCCTCAATCCCGATATCGACGCCGCTGCGGCCGTCGGGGAGATTTGCGTTTCGAATGATGAGGTCGAACATGACGCTCCCGATTGAAAGAGGTGAATACTATGGTCACAAACAGTTCTGCGGCGCCGGCGGGCAGTTCCATCTCGGAAACAAACAACTGCATTTTGACCGCTTCCAATATTGCTTTCAATGCTTGCGATATCGTAAAATGCAAGCAGCACAATCAAACTAAGGAGTGCGAAGCAATGCCCTCTATCACTATCCGCAACGTTCCGGACGACGTGCATCGCGCGATCCGGGTGCGAGCAGCGATGAATGGCCGCAGCGCAGAAGCCGAAATACGCGACATTCTGGAAAAGGCCGCGAAGCCGGAAGGACGTGTAAAACTAGGTTCCTTGCTGACTTCAATCGCCCGCGAAGCGGGCGCACTGACCGACGCGGAAGCCGAGCGCTTCAACCAGCTCCGCGACAAAACCCCGGCCGAACCGGTGAGCTTTGAATGATCCTTCTCGACACCAACGTTATTTCCGAGCTGTGGAAGGTTGCGCCGGACGCCAACGTGCTGGCCTGGATCGATGCGCAGATGGTCGAAACTCTCTATCTGTCGGCCATTACCGTAGCCGAGCTGCGCTTCGCCATGGCGACGATGCCGGAGGGCCAGCGGCGCACGATTTTTCAGGATCGTTTGGAGCAAGACGTTTTGCCGGTCTTCTCCGGTCGGATCCTGTCCTTCGAGCTGGACGCCTCGCGGGCCTATGCCGATCTGATGGCGCGGGCGAGGACGACCGGTAGGGCCATCGGCAAGGCGGACGGCTATATTGCCGCCACGGCCGCCGCTCGCGGCCTGATGGTCGCCACGCGCGACACCGGTCCCTTTGAGGCTGCCGGGCTGACCATCATCAACCCCTGGGAGATAGCGCGATGAGCAGCTGCAGTACCCCCGCGGATGGACTGGCGGGCTACCCGACATGGCTTAGCGCATTGGCGAGTGCTCATCCGCGTTGCGCCGGGGGTTCTGGCAGATTGAAAAATGTGCTACTGAGTAGCAAAATGGGCCAAAGGAGATATCCGATGAGTGTCAAATCGTCGATCTCGCTGACCGACCAGCAGGACGCGTTTGCTCGTTCGCTGGTGGAGAGCGGCCGGTATTCCAGCATGAGTGCTGTACTTCAGCAGGGTTTGGAACTGCTCCGCCAGAAGACGGAAACCGAGGCCGTCGAAACGGCAGCGCTCCGCGAATTGGTCCAGCGGCGATTGAAAGGCCCGATGATTTCCACGACGGAAATGGAAAGCCGCGTCGAGGCAATGATCGAACGGAAGCGGCGGAGTGTACGTGTGGACACTTGAATATTCCTAGGATGCCGAACGCGATTTCGAGTTGATTTTCCATCATCTCTTCGATGCCTATGTCGAACTCGGAGACTCGAACGACGAGGCTTTGGAACGTACCGTTGAACGGATCCGTAAATTGCGTCTCGAAATCGACCGGCTCGTCGATACGCCCTTTATCGGGACATTGCGGGCCGATATTTACCCTGGGATCCGGTTTCTTCGGCGGGACAAGGCGGCTATCTGGTTCTTGCCGGCAGAAGGTAGTCGCACGATCTTTATTGCTGCAATTTTCCACGGCACCCAGGACCATATCAGACATATGCTCGCACGTATGCTGGCGGGATAAGGCCTCTACCGCCTCGTCAGATTGGCGCCGAATCGATGGTTGCCACGCCTTGCGATAGGTCAGACGCTCTCGGGCGTATGGATGTCGAAGGGCAGGATCGTCTGCCCCGGTACGCCGGCGTGACCCCGCTCGATCGCGCCGATCATCAGGTTGATCGTCTCCCGCGCGAGCGCGGGAATCGGCGTCGCGATCGCCATGATCACCACCTCGTCGGCGAGTGCTGCGCGTGAGTCCGGCGTCAGTTCGTTGACGACGACGAGCAGCTTGCCCTCGAGCTGCTCCTCGCGGATTGCCGAGATCGCCCCTTCCATGCCGCCGCCGCAGACATAGAAGCCGAGCAGGTCCGGGTGGCGCTTGAGGAGGTCGAGCGTCGCCTCGTGGGTGATCTCGGCGGTCTCGAGATTGACCATCGTCTCGAGCACCTCGAATTCCGGCGCCTTCTCGCGGAAATAGGAGCGAAAGGCGATCTCGCGCAGTTCATGGCCATGATAGCGGTGGCTGCCGATGAAGGCCGCGACCTTGCCCGGCCGCTTCGCCGCCTTGGCGATCATCCAGGCGGCCGTCCGTCCGACCTTGTGATTGTTGAGGCCGATATAGCCCTCGCGCACGCCGCTCGCAAAATCGGAGAGAAGCGCGAAGCAGGCAATGCCGCGCTCCCGCAATTCCTCGACGGCGGCGGCGACGGCCGGATAATCCGGCGCGACGAAGGCGATCGCCTGGTTGCGCGCGGCCATCGCCTTCAGCTTTTCCGTGATGGCTGCCGGCGTCGAGTTGGCGACGAAATCGACCTGCGGAACGGCGCGGACATGGGTGAGCGACAGCGCCGCATTCTCGATTTCCTTCGCAACCGCCTGATAGAAGGCCTGGTCGGGCTTCTGCAGCAGAAAGCCCAGGCGGTATTGCGGCAGATCCTCGAAGATGCGTTGGCGGAGCAGGCCGACGGCGTGATAGCCGATCGCCTTCGCCGCATCATAGACCCGGCGCGCGGTTTCCTCCCGCACCGGATGGCGGCCGTTCAGCACCCGGTCCACGGTCGCGACGCTCACGCCGGCGGCGCGCGCGAGATCGGCAATTGTCGGCCTGCTGGCCATGATCATCCTCCCTGACATTATTCCCTCATGCATGAGGTGCGCGTTCTGATGCATTTTGAAAGAATATATCATGACTGCATTGTGGGCTGTCAAAAGTCAAATTATTCTTCCTGCATCGAACAGGAGGCGCTGCCGGGAGCGCCTACGGCGCCGTGCGTCCTTCAGGACGCACAGGACGCTGCAAGTTTTTGAGTCTGCGCATCGTGCTTTCCGAAAATCGGTTCCGATTTTCGGGCCGATGCGCCAGGGAGGCAGGCAATGACGATTGCGACGAGAAGAGATTACAGCCTGCTTGGCCGCAACGCCCAGGCGGCGGTCGAGAGCGGCCTTGCCGCGGCGGAGTGGTACCACACCGAAATCCCCCGCAAGCAGATGAAGGAGCTGATGAAGCGCGAGGACGGCCCGGCCATCCGCGACACGGTCATCTGGCTCGGCAGCATGGTGGTCTTCGGCGGCCTCGGCATCGCCTTTTGGGGCAGCTGGTTAGCGGTTCCGTTCTTCCTCGCCTACGGCGTGCTCTACGGCTCGGCATCCGATAGCCGCTGGCATGAATGCGGCCACGGCACCGCCTTCAAGACGATGTGGATGAACGACGTCGTCTACCAGATCGCCTGCTTCATGATCATGCGCAATCCGGTGACCTGGCGCTGGAGCCACACCCGCCACCACACGGATACGGTGATCGTCGGCCGCGACCCGGAAATCGCGGTCATGCGGCCGCCGGATCTCGCCCGCCTGATCCTCAATTTCTTCGGCATTGTCGACGTCTGGCACGCGCTCGTCGACATGCTGCGCAATGCCTTCGGGGTGATCGGCGCCGAGGAAAAGACCTTCATCCCGGAAATGGAGCGGTCCAAGGCGATCCTGGTCGCCCGCATCTGGCTTCTGATCTATCTCGCGACGATCGGGTTTGCCGCCTATCTCGGCTCGATCCTGCCCCTGATGCTGATCGGGCTGCCGCGTCTCTACGGCGCCTGGCATCATGTGCTGACCGGGCTCCTGCAGCATGGCGGCCTTGCCGACAACGTCATCGATCACCGGCTGAACAGCCGCACCGTCTATATGAACCCGGTGAGCCGCTTCATCTACTGGAACATGAACTACCATGTCGAGCATCACATGTTCCCGATGGTGCCCTATCACGCGCTGCCGAAGCTGCACGCGATAATCAGGCACGACCTGCCCGCGCCGAACCCGTCGATCCTTCACGGCTACCGCGAAATGATCCCGGCCTTCCTCCGGCAATTGCGCAACGAGGACTACTTCCTGAAGCGCGAACTGCCGCCGACGGCGAAGCCCTATCGCGAAGAGTTCCACGGCGGCCGGGCCGCAGAGGCTGCCGTGGGAGGCGAGCCGGCAATCACAACAACCACATTGGAATGGAGAAAACCATGAGCTCGAACTGGATCGAGGTCTGCGCGGCCGATGAGATTGACGAGGAGGACGTCATCCGTTTCGATCACGAGGGCCGCACCTTCGCAGTCTATCGCAGCCCAGAGGACGAATATTTCGCGACGGACGGGCTCTGCACCCATGAGCAGATCCACCTCGCCGACGGGCTGGTGATGGACGACATCATCGAATGTCCCAAGCACAACGGCCGCTTCAACTACAAGACCGGCCAGGCCAGGGGCGCACCGGTCTGCGTCAATCTCAGGACCTATCCGGTGAAGGTCGAAGATGGCGCCGTGTTCATCGCGATTTCCTGAAGCCTCTCTCCCTGCGAAGACCCCTCCCCAACCCCTCCCCACAAGGGGGAGGGGCTGCATGGCGGCACCGCCTTGCCCCTTCCACCGGGTCCACATGTGATGGGACAAAGCCAGTGTTGCGGAGGGCGCGGCAACGTCGCCCCTCCCCCTTGTGGGGAGGGGTTGGGGAGGGGTCTCGTCCATCGCTTCTTTCGCCGAAGCGCGATGCGCGGATTCAAAGGTCCTGTAAGGAGAGGAGAGCATGATGCATATCGTGATCGTCGGCGCCGGCGAATGCGGCGCGAGGGCGGCCTTTGCGCTGCGGGAAAAGGGCTTTGCCGGGAAGATTACGCTGATCGGCGCCGAGCCGCATCTTCCCTATGAGCGGCCGCCGCTTTCCAAGGATGGCTTGATCGGTGCCGAGCCGCCGAAATATGTGGCCGATGCCAGGCGTTACGCGGAGGCCGGCATTTCCGTCAAGGCGGACGCGCGGGTCGAGAGCATCGAGCGGGAGCGCAAGTCCGTTGTCCTCGCGGGCGGCGAGGCGATCCGCTACGACCGGCTGCTGCTTGCCACCGGTGCCCGGCCGCGGGTCTTCCCGGGCATGCCGGAAGGTGCCGGCCGCATCCGGATGCTGCGGACGCACGAGGATGCGCTTTCGATCCGTCCATATCTGGCGCCCGGCCGCAGGCTCGCCGTCATCGGCGGCGGCTTCATCGGCCTGGAGCTCGCCGCGACGGCGCGCAAGCTCGGCGCCGAGGTGGTGCTCGTCGAGGGCCTGCCGCGTGTCCTCTCGCGCGGCGTACCGGAAGAGATTGCAGCGCTCGTCGCAGAGCGGCACCGACGGCAAGGGGTCGAGATCCTCTGCGGCGCCCGGATCGCCGCGCTCGAGGAGGATCGCGCGGGCGCGCGTGTGCGGCTTGCCGACGGCGGCGTCATTGCGGCCGATCTCGTGGTCGTCGGCATCGGCGCGGTGCCGAATGTCGAGCTTGCCGAGGGCGCGGGGCTGGCGATCGAAAACGGCATCGCCGTCGACGAGACGCTGCGCACATCCGATCCCGACATTTTCGCCGCCGGCGACTGCTGCTCCTTCCCGCTCGCGCACTACGACGGGCGGCGCGTGCGGCTCGAGGCCTGGCGCAATGCGCAGGAGCAGGGAACGCTCGCCGCCGCCAATCTGATGGGCGGGGCCGAAAGGATCGCGAGCGTGCCCTGGTTCTGGTCGGACCAGTACGAGCTGACGCTGCAGATCGCCGGCCTTGCCGACGGCGCCGCAACGGCCATCCGCCGCGACATGGAGGAGGGGGCCTTCATCCTCTTCCACCTCGACGCCCAGGGACGCCTGATCGCCGCAAGCGGCATCGGCCCCGGCAACACGGTCGCCCGCGACATCCGCCTCGCGGAAATGCTGATCGCCGCCGGTGCAATGCCGGACCCGGCAGCGCTCGCCTCGCCGGACACCAAGCTCAAGAAGCTGCTGGCGGCTTGAGGGTGTGCGTTTGGCAATACCCGCGCGCTCCCTCCCAACATTCAATACGGCCCAAAGCTCGCTCTTTCCCGACCATTCCCGATTTTCCAGGAGACCTTCATGAAACACCGCCGCCCGACCGTAGCCGATCTGTTGTCGATGAAAGGAGAGAGGCAGCTCACCATGCTGCGCGTCGTGACCCTGGAGGAAGCGGAGGCCGCCGAGGCGGCGGGGATCGATCTCGTTTCGGTGCCGCCGGCGTTGCTCGGGCCGGAATTCCGCGAGGCGGCCCCTTCCGTCTTCGCCTTTCCCGGGCTCGAATATGGCGACTACGTCACGGCCGAGGAGTATATGCGCGCCGCCTTCAAGGCGATGCGCGCCGGCGGCGATGCCGTCTATTGCGCGGCCGGTCTGTCCACCGTGCGGCGGCTCAGTGAGGAGGGCATTGCGGTCTGCGGCCATGTCGGGCTGATTCCCTCGAAGGCGACCTGGACCGGCGGCTTCCGCGCCGTCGGCAAGACCGCCGCAAGCGCGCTGGAGATCTGGCGGCAGGTCAAGGCATTGGAAGAGGCCGGCGCCTTTGCGGCCGAGATCGAGGTCGTACCCGGCGAGGTGGCGGCGGCGATCTCGAAACGCACGTCGCTGCTGATGCTTTCCATGGGCGCCGGCAGCGGCTGCGATGCGCAATATCTCTTCGCGGACGACGTGCTCGGGCAGAATCGCGGCCACACCCCGCGCCATGCCAAGGTCTACCGCAACTTTGCCGCCGAATTCGATCGGCTGCAGCAGGAGCGGATTGCCGCCTTCCGCGAATATGCCGAGGACGTGCGCTCCGGCGCCTATCCGGATAAGGCGCACAGGGTCGCCATCGCGCCCGAGGAGCTGGAGGTCTTCCTGGCGACGATCGCGTGACCGGCATGTCGCTTTTGGCGCATCTGGTGATATGCACGGCGCTTTGGGAGCGGACAGCTTCCTCAGGAAGGTGTTAAGCCTGAGCCCTCGTGAGTCTGGCAAGACGCACAAAAATTGCTGCATGTCTTTGTCCTTGATCGACGTCGGTCCGGAATGACATGCGGGGGGCCTGCGGGTCGGAAAGAAGAGACGAGTAAGGACAGCCATGAACACTTATGTACTGACGGTAACCTGCAAATCGACGCGCGGCATCGTCGCCGCCATTTCCGGCTATCTGGCCGAACAGGGCTGCAACATCATCGACAGCTCCCAGTTCGACGACCTCGAAACCGGGCTTTTCTTCATGCGCGTCTCCTTCATCTCGGAGGAGGGGATCAACCGCGCGGCGCTCGAGGAAGGGCTGAAGCCGGTCGCCGGCAAGTTCGGCATGGAGATCTCGCTGCACGACCAGGAGGAGCGGATGAAGGTGCTCCTGATGGTCTCGCGCTTTGGCCATTGCCTGAACGACCTGCTCTATCGCTGGAAGATCGGCGCGCTGCCGATCGACATCGTCGGCGTCGTCTCGAACCACTTCGACTACCAGAAGGTCGTCGTCAACCACGACATCCCCTTCCACTGCATCAAGGTGACGAAGGAGAACAAGCCGAAGGCCGAAGCGCAGCTGATCGAGATCGTCGAGCAGACCGGCGCCGAGCTGATCGTACTCGCCCGCTACATGCAGGTGCTGTCGGACGCGCTGTGCAAGAAGATGTCGGGCAAGATCATCAACATCCACCACTCCTTCCTGCCGTCGTTCAAGGGCGCCAACCCCTACAAGCAGGCCTATGAGCGCGGCGTCAAGCTGATCGGCGCGACGGCGCACTACGTTACCGCCGACCTCGACGAGGGCCCGATCATCGAGCAGGACATCGCCCGCATCACCCATGCGCAGTCGGCCGAGGACTATGTCTCGATCGGCCGCGACGTCGAGAGCCAGGTGCTGGCCCGCGCCATTCACGCCCATATCCATCACCGCACCTTCATCAACGGCAACCGCGTCGTCGTCTTCCCGCCGAGCCCGGGCTCCTACGCGTCGGAACGGATGGGCTGAGGCGCCGCGCGCCCTTCAGGGTGCGATGCGCAGATTTAGCGACTTGCAGCGCGCGTCCGATAAGACGCGCGCCGCAACGTTGCGTTCCGCCGGTTTATCGCCCATCGGTCGCTGTCCAAACCACCGCGCGGCTGGACGACGTTCTGGAAAATCTCAGCTGAGATGCCGTGCCTTTGGGGGTGCACGAAGCACGATGCGCGGACTTGCAGGGCACGACATCAGCTTACTGCTGCGGCCTGCTGCTGCGTCGCCGGTAGCGGTGCGGCAGGGCTCCTCCACTCCGTCATTCCTGTGCCTGTCACAGGAATCCAGCCAGCCCAAGTCCTTGGGCTGAAAAGGCTCTTCCGCTCCGCAGACGCGGCGCTGCTGGATCCCTGTGACAAGCACAGGGATGAGGCGAAAAAGGCATCCGCCGAACCAGATTCGTACCGTCGCTGACGCGCCCTGCGACGCCGGAATCTGCCAGCCGCGGCCCAGTCCATGCAACCGCGGCCAAGGCGGACAATGGCCGCCGGCGCTCTATATCTGCCGAACGGCGGAATCTCCGCCCAAGGTTGATCTTTCGCAAGGGCAGGCCCGCCATGAGAGAACGACTGACCTTCCCGTCCGAAAATGCCGCCTTCGCCTTTTTCGACGGGCTGCAGCCGGTGTCCGTCGAGGACCTGGTCGGGCTATGGAAGGGAAGCGGTGTCGCCACCGGGCACCCGCTGGACGGCGTTCTCGAAAATCTCGGCTGGTACGGCAAGCGCTTCCGCACCGACAGGCGCGCCGATGCGCTGTTGTTCCGCGTCGCGGACGACCGGCTCCTGCCGATCGATCCGGCGCCCATCCCGCTGGGGCTCGCCCTTCGCTTCCACCGTTTCGCGCGCACCGAGGCCGCAAGAAACCTGTTCTCGCATCTGGCGCGGCACCTCAGGGCGAAGGGCCCGGTCGCGTCCCTGCGGGCGATGCCCTTCCGCGGGGCCATGAGCGCCGCGATGGCCTATGACAGGAAACCCATCACCGATCATTTCCGCAGGATCGATCGCCATCGGCTGCTGGGGGTGATGCAGATGGAAGGGGACGACCGGCACTATTTCTTCGAGCTCCAGCGCGTGACGGAGGGGACCGCGGAGGCGAGATGAGACGGATGCCGCCTGACGAGATGTTAGCGCGCCACTTGAGCCGGTGATCTCACCGAAAGGACGAAAAGGTTTCGGCTCGCGCAGCGAGCGGAAATCCACGCCGCGCTTTTTCCAAGTCCTCGATCACGTCAAGCAAATGGCTGACCGATCAGGTCAAGCGGTCGAGGTGGATGACGACGAGGACATCGCCGGCGGCAAGGTCCTTGCAATCGGCCAACGGGAGGAGCGCTGCCTGGCACTTTCGACACTGGTGCAGGGCGGCCAGGTGAGACGAATTGATGCCGCATGCCGGACGAGACGGAGAAGGCGGGTTGCCGGCAGCGCGCAAATGGGTCAGTCTTGTGCGATGCCTCATGTGCGACTATATTTCGCCTCAGGTGAACGGAGATAAGCAATGCTGGCTTTTGAGAATGTTGCCGATGTCTTGGGTTTGCCGGCGAAGGAAGCGGCAGCGCGTTCTCCGCTCGGGCTGATCACGCGCATAGAGGGAGGGTTGCCCGTCGCGGCGTTGGAGCGCGTGGTCCACCTTTTGGCTCCAAATGACAGCCAGTTCAAGTATCGCTTGGTGCCGAAGGCGACCTATGAACGCCGAAAGGCGACGCTTCGGCTCTCACCGGACGAGGGGATGCGCGTCGCGCGTGTCGCCAGGGTGTGGAATCTGGCACTGGATGTTTGGCAAAGCGAGGAAGAGGCCCGTGATTTCCTGTTTCGGCCCCACGCCATGCTCGAGGACAAACGTCCGATTGATGTGGTCATTCAGAGCGAGATCGGCGCCGAACTCGTCCTGGAAACCCTCGCTGGCCTGAAATACGGCAGCGCTGCGTGAGCGCCCAGTTACTCGATCGCACGCTGTCGGCATTTCGAATAGGCGACCCGAAAGGGACCTATCCCATCTTCAACGCAACCGGCTCAACCATAGCCCCAGGGCGCTGGAACACGCCGGCAAGCCCAATCATCTACAGCAGCGAGCACTACTCAACGGCGGTACTCGAAAAGCTGGTGCATGGCAGCGGTCGATTGCCGCCAAACCAGCACTACGTGGAAATCACAATACCGCGCGGCATGACCTATGAGGTCTTTTCGCCGCCGGGCCTCGCAGGCTGGGACACGATGCCGCCAACAGTGAGCAAGGGATTTGGCGAGCAATGGTGTCTCGAAAGGAGGAGCGTAATCTTGCTGGTCCCCAGTGTTGTCGCCCGACTCGACCGCAATATTCTGATAAATCCAGCTCATTCGGAGTTCCCTGAAATTCAGGTCAGCCTTCATCAGCCGGTTTACTGGGATCGTCGCCTCTTCGGACCGTAACTGCGCAGTGCGTCTTGCCTGCTCGGTTCAGGTCGGCCCTGTTTACGTGCAGCGCTTTTTAATAGCTCGCCGCCTGATCCCCAAACCCGGGGAGAAGACAGCAGACTTGCAATGCGCTTGCCGCGGCTGGTTACTGGCTTTGACCGCCAGACTGAGTACACCCTTCAGCGATGGCGCGCCGAAAGCGCCAGTGAGGCCCTAGCCAGCGGGTGAGGATCGACCAGGAGGTCAGCCGTCGCCGCACCGTCCCCGGCGCCTGCGGACCATCGGCCCGGAGCAGACGCTCGGTACGCAACACGAGCTCAACGTCGGCCGGCATGCCGTGGGCCGGATCCTGACCCGATTGCTGCCCGGCGGCGAGCAGCCGGAAGCAACGGCGATCGGTGCGCAAGGCCGAGGCCATCACTTCGGCATCGCGGCTGTCGTCCTTGGCGCCGGCCAGGGTGAACCGGTTGACAGCGAGCAGCAATGGCACGGCTATCGCCATGTCGCCGGAACGCGCGAATGCCGGATTGGCAGATCAAAGAGCTTGCCGGCGAAGTGGTGATTTTAGCGGCGTTGGCGACAGGTTCTCATTGATCCGGCTCAATGCAATTTTCTTCAGATTCACTCAGTTTACGCATGTGTTTTGAAACAACTGACAAGAGTTCACGGTGGCGCGCTGCACGGGTCTGCGATTGCACGATCGAGGAGCGGAGCATGATGTTCAAAAAAATTCTCATCGCCACGGATGGCTCCGAGCACGCTCAAAAAGCCGTTGAAGTCGGCTCGGATATTGCCGCCAAAAATGGCGCGGAAGTCGTTCTCGTCCATGTCTCGCTCATGGGAGAAACGGATGAAGATGTGCAGCAGTTGGTTGAAAATCTGGTACAGCTATCTTCCCCGTCTGACTTGGATGAATTGGATGAAAAGGACGCCGTGACCGGGGGGCCAACCTCCTTGGAAAAGTTCAATATCGTGGGAAATGAATTACTGAAGCTGGCTGAAGTCACCGCGCGGGCGCACGGCGTCGGCACGATCACCAAACGGCTCTTGGACGGCGATCCGACGGAACAGATTCTCAAAGCGATCAGAGAAGAAGGCGCTGATCTGGTCGTCTGTGGTGCAAGGGGCCTTTCAAGCTTCTCCGCACTTGTCCTCGGCAGCATCTCCAACAAGATCGCGCATTTGAGCCCGGTCACATGTGTGACCGTCCGTTAGCATTGCGCTTGTATTTGAATCGGCTTGCGGACGCGGCCGCCTCCGACCAGGCATCGGGTCACAGAAAAGGGGGGCGGGCCTCGTCCGTTTGGCGCCGCGATTGGCGTCGGAAAGATGCTCCCACACCTTTGTTTGGCGAACGCGCTTCTGAGTGTCACCGAGACCTTCGCACGCGTATCCGAGTGGCGGTTGCGCCGCCCAGGCGATGCGGCTGGTTTCGTAACAGGAACCACCGCTTCGCCTGCTCGGCCATGATCAGATAGACGGTCGTCAGGCCGGCAAGCGCCAGCAGCATGCCCGCCGGAAGTGGCACGAAGCCGAACCAGCCGCCCAGCGGGCTGAACGGCAGAGCCACCGCCAGCGCCACGATTCCGAGCGAGCTTGCGGCAAGGGCCGGATGCGGCCGGCTCAGCCATGGCCGCGCCCGCGTGCGGATGACGAAGATCACCAGCACCTGGGTCATCAGCGACTCCACGAACCATCCCGTCTGGAACAGCGCCTCGCCTGCCTGGAAGACCCACAGCAGCAGCCAGAAGGTGAGAAAGTCGAACAAGGAACTGACCGGGCCCAGCACGAGCATGAAATCGCGGACGAAATCCATGTCCCAGTGGCGAGGCTCATTGATCATCGCCTCATCGACGCTGTCGAGCGGGATGGCGATTTCGGAGGTGTCATAGAGCAGGTTGTTGAGCAGGATCTGCACGGGCAGCATCGGCAGGAAGGGTAGGATGAGCACAGCGCCGGCCATGGAGAACATGTTCCCGAAGTTCGAGCTGGTGCCCATCATCACGTATTTCATGATGTTGGCGAAAGTCCGCCGGCCCTCGCGCACGCCTTCGACCAGCACGCTGAGGTCGTGCCTGAGGAGGATCATGGCGGCCGCCTCCTTGGCGACGTCGACCGCCCCGTCGACAGAGAGGCCGACGTCGGCCGCCTGAAGCGACGGGGCGTCATTGATGCCGTCGCCGAGATAACCGACGACGCGCCCTCTGCGGCGCAGGGCACGAATGATGCGCGCCTTCTGGGGCGGCGTGACGCGACAGAACAACGTGGTGCCAGCGAGGCGGGCGGAGAGCGCCTCATCGGTCAGGTTTGAGAGCTCCGGCCCGTTAATAGTCCCTGCGACCGCAATCCCGAGCGCTGCGCACACATGGCGTGTCACCCGCTCATTGTCCCCGGTGACGATCTTCACCGAGACACCAAGACCGGAGAGCGCTTCCAGCGCCGGGCGCGCGCTTTCCTTGGGCGGATCGAGAAAGGCTGCGAATCCGGCGAAAGTCAGATCGCTCTCGTCAGCGATGCCGGCATGGTCGCGCTGCGGCTCGACTTCGCGCCATGCGACGCCTAAGAGGCGAAAGCCCTCATCGCCGAGCCGCTCGAGGGTGGCGCGCGCCTCGGCCCGGGCGCTGTCATCGAGCGGCCGGGCAACATCGCTGCCGACCAGCCGATAGGTCGAGGAATGCACGAGCACATCTTCGGGGGCGCCCTTGACGACCAGGAAGCGACGACCACCCCGCTCGGCAAGGATCGATACACGCCGCCGCTCGAAATCGAAGGGCACTTCGTCGATCTTGCTCCAGGCGGAAAGGTCGATCGGCGCCGCCTCGAGGATGGCATCGTCGAGCGGACTCTTCACGCCGGTCTCGAAGGCGGCATTGACATGGGCCCACTGCAGGACGTCGCTGCTCTCGTTTCCCTCGACGTCGACCTCGCGGACAAGCTTGATGTGGGCTTCCGTAAGCGTGCCGGTCTTGTCACTGCACAGGATGTCCATGCTGCCGAGGTCGTGGATCGCCGAGAGGCGCTTGACGATCACCTCAGCGCGCGACATGCGGACGGCGCCGCGCGCAAGTGTCACCGACACGACCATCGGCAAGAGTTCCGGCGTGAGCCCGACAGCAAGCGCGAGGGCGAAGAGGAAAGACTCGACCAGCGGCCGATGGAAAAGCAGGTTGATCAGCAGGACGAACAGCACCAGAAACACAGTGAGCCGGACGATCAGCATGCCGAAGCGACGAATACCAAGTGTGAAAGCGGTCGGCGGAGGCTCCTTGTGCAGCGCACCGACGATGGCGCCCAGGCGCGTGGCCTGCCCGGTGGCGACCACCAAAGCTCGGGCCATGCCGCTGACAACCGAACTGCCCATGAAGACGCCGTTGTCGGGCGTCGAGGCTTCCTCTCCCTCCGGTGACGCGCCTTTCGCGTTCTTCTCGACCGGATAGGGCTCACCCGTCAGGAGCGCTTCGTTGACGAACAGGTCACTGGCCTCGATCAGCCGGCAATCGGCGGGAACAAGATTGCCCGCCGAAAGCAGGACGACGTCGCCGTTCACCAGATCGGCCGCGGGCAAATCCATAGTGCGCCCGTCCCGCATCACGCGGACGCTGAGCGCGACGCGTTGGCGTAGCGCCTCGGCGGCCGCCTCCGCCCGATGCTCCTGGACGAAGTCGATCAGCACGGACAGGACGACGATTGTCGTGATGATGAGGAAGCTTGCCTCCTCGCGCGTCAGGGCTGCAATTGATGCGGCGAACAGCAGGATGAGGACAAGAGGATTTGCGAACCGGCGCAGCAGGTCGAGGATCAGACGCTGGCGCTGCGGTTCCTCAAGGAGGTTCGGTCCCTGGGCTTGGCGTCGCTTGTCGGCCTCCACGGCGCTCAGTCCGTCGGGTGACGCTCGCAAGGCGGCATAGACTTCGCCGAGTGGTCGGCTCCACGGGGCCGAGCCTTCAAAAGCCTCCTTGGGCACGTCCATTGTTGCGATCCTAGCCGGAAATCTCTTCCTAGAGCGCCTTGACCCTCTCGCTCACCATTGCTGGCTTAATCGCGCCCTGCTGCAGCTAGAAATAGGATCGGGAGAGCGGGCCAATATATTCGGTTCTGAAGCCGGCCACCCGCGCCTTTCGGATAAAGGCGTTTGCCCCGGCAAGATTTGTCTCAAACTCCTGTGTGATCTGGCTGCCCTTGGCGAAACTTGCCTCGAACCAGTGCCTTGCTCTCGGCGCGAGAAGGCTGATCCGCCAGATTTGCGCTTCCTTTCTCTCGACGCGGAAATCCGCGCCGAGAGCGGCCCGGTCGGCAAGTTCGGCATTGGGGGCTTTGCTGGGCGGGATCATTTGATCAGCGTGGACCATGTTCACACTTCCTTCTGTTTCGTTCAGCCGTCGGAGACGGGTGGTCAAGTGTCACGTTGACCCAGGGCGCACTCCTTTTCGCCATCACAGCACTCGGCTGAGCGGAAGGATGAAATAGCCTACGCATGCAGCCGAAATCGTTCCTTGAGGTGCATCAAATTGAGCGCAACGAGCGACATCCCTCTTGGGGTGGTTCTCCGTCGCTCTTTCCATCGGGCGCAATGGCCCTCCGATTGCCGGCATTATGCCCTTACCACATTGTCGGACGTTGGCTTGGCGATTACGGATTTGTAAGGAAGTTGGAACTGCTCTGCCGCCGCGGCGAGTATTTTCGCGCGGGGTCGATTCGAACGGCGAGCTTGGGGGCCTGCGGGATCAAAGTCGATTGACACGCGACGCGAGCTTGTGCCGAGCCTTGCGTTCAAGTCACCCAAATGTCCCGCCATATGCCGGACAACTTGCGTTGCCTGGATCGGGTCGGCAACCGCAACGCAAGAACTCCTGAGCCCCGGCGCGGATACATGACCCGAAGCGACGGCTTCACCGAGGCGAAAGTCGTTGGCCCGGGTACTATTTCGCAGCGACGGTGCCTTTCATCGAGGGGTGAACCAGGCATCGGAAATCATGCTTGCCACTGGCGGTGATCCTCACGGTGGCACTCTTGCCCATGGCAAGCCGCCCGGTGTCGAAGGAGCCGTCCAGCGCCGTCGCGGTATGGGGTTTGGAATCGGCGTTGGTGAAGGTGACCGTGTCGCCGACAGCGACATTCAGCTTGGCCGGATTGAATTTCATGCCCTTGATTTGGACGGCGTGACCGGCAGCATACGCGGGCAACGCAAGGGCGAGCATGGCAACTGCAAGGGCAATTCGCATGTGATTGTTCCTCCTCTGGTTCCGTTGCCGCGTGGGCAGCGGTACTCTGCCAGGTCGATTACCACCCACTGACGCTTCAGACGGATGATTTATTCCCGATCCTGCTGCATTCTTTGTTTTTGAGCAGGCATCGAGTTTCCGCGGACAGCGCACTCGGGCAGCCCAGACCATGCAGCCGGGCATCCATGTCCGGTGGGCAGGCGCCCGGAACGCGTTGACGAATACGCGGTCGTCGCCGTCGCGATCCGCCTCTACCCTTTTACAGACGCGAGAGACTTACGCCTTTGAGTTCCAAGTATTGTCCTTGTCATAAAACTGATACCGCTAAGAATTTGGCAAAACTTTGCCTAGGCCAGGTCAGGAAACATTAAATATTGTTATGATGACGGAGCCGGAATGTAGGGGTATTTTCTTCTTGAGGCTGAGTACTGCCGGCGATCCCAGGGGTCGCGACGCGACAGTGTGAGACGCCCCGACCGGAGGCTTGTCGCTTCCATAGTCTAGGAGGCGCAAAAATGCGCTCGCTCCCGACCGCCGCGGCGACGAGCCCGGCGACGGCGATCGCTGCCAGGGCGACGGGCCAGCGCGGCGCGAAGCGGTGGCCGAGGGCGCAGCACGCGGCGACGCCGAGACCGAACCCCAGCGGCCACGGGTCAGCCGTCCCGATATCGTGCACGATGCCGAGGATCGTTGGCCCCGGAGCCAGGCCGGGCATGTCGAGGTTCAGAAGGGACGGGAGCCGTCCCACCGCGATATGTGCTGCGATGCCTGCCATCAGACCCGCGCCGACCGGGGCGGACAGCAGATCGGCAAGCCAGCCCAACCGAAGGATGCGGATCACGATGAGGAGCATACCCACCATCACAGCGAGCAGCGCGGCCGGCGCTTCGGCACTGGCCGCGGAGGCGGCGGTCCCCGCAAGCGCTCCGGCGATCACGGGTGCGATCGTCGAATCAGCGCCCACCGACAGGCTCCGGCTGCGGGCGAGCGCCGCGAAGGCGAGGCTTGCAGCGGCGAAGGCGATCAACCCCTCCGCCGGTGTCACCCCCGCGAGCCTGCCTGTCGCCAGTTGCTCGGGAATGGCCACCGCCGCCAGGGTGACACCGGCGGCGATATCGGCGTTCGGCTTCGCGTCGGAAAGCGAGGGGAACAGGACCCATCGATCATGTCGGCCGGATGGCCCCTCGGCGATCATTTTTGCCGTGCCTTAGCCGCGTGATAGCGCTGGCGAATGTCGTCGAGATCGACAGTTACCGGCGGAACCGACAGATCCATCTCCCGCAGCGCCGCCGCGATGATTTGCGCCACCGCGAGATTGCGGTACCACTTGTGATCCGAGGGGATGACGTACCACGGCGCCGCCTCGGTGCCCGTGCGCCAGAGCGCGTCTTCGTAGGCCTCGAGGTAGCGGTCCCAGAGAAGGCGCTCGGTGTAGTCGCTCTCGCTGATCTTCCAGCGCCGTGCCGGGTCCTCGAGGCGCGCCGCGAAGCGTGCGAGCTGTTCTTCGGGGCTGATGTGCAGGAAGAATTTCAGGATCCGCGTTCCGTTCGCGGCGAGCCCTGCCTCGAAGGCGTTGATTGCATCGTAGCGGGTCCGCCACACCGGTTCAGGCACGAGGTCATGCACCCGCACCACCAGCACGTCCTCGTAGTGCGAACGGTTGAAGATCACGACCTCGCCACGGGCCGGCGCTACCCTGTGCGCGCGCCAGAGGAAATCGTGCGCCGCCTCCTCGGGCGTCGGCTGCTTGAACGCCGCCACGCGCACGCCCTGCGGGTTCATGCCGGAAAAGACATGGCGGATGGTGCCGTCCTTGCCGGCTGCATCCAGCCCCTGAAGGACGATCAGCAAAGACCGCCCGCGATCGGCGAAGAGCAGGTATTGCAGCCTGTCGAGTTCAGCGACCGCGGCCTCGGCCGCTTCGCGCGCATCGGCATGGCTGACATGCGGAAAGATGTCGGCGGGGTCGCGCCGCGCCAGCTTCGGGGCCTCTCCCGGGCTCAGGAGATGGCGAGCCGCATAAGCATCCAATTCGGGATCAGCTTTCCGCATGCTTCCCTAGCGCCAATTCTATAGCAACGACTCTATCATTGCCTCCCGGATTCCGCCACTTCGTACCAGCGCCGGGCGGGTCTCGCGCCGCGCAACCTCGCTGTTCCGCCTTACGCATTTCTGGACGATATGATGATCCGAATCGTGTCGCAGCCGCGGCCGACGCGACTAAGCTTCGGGCCCACCACTGCCTGAAGGACGGCTTTATCGCTGATGCACATAAGTGCCGGGTGCATCCCCGATCGGGGGATAGCCTCTCTTGCGGGCGCCGATAGCTGCAGGCGCCACCCGTTCCCGCGCAGAATGACTGGCGAGCCACTCGACCCAATCCGGCCACCATGAGCCGTCCTTCGATAAGGCTGCCACGGCCCATTCCTCGGCACTGACGCCAGAATCGACCTCGCGCGTCAATGCGATGCGATAACGTCTCCCGGGATGGCCTGGTTCGGAGATGATGCCGGCGTTGTGGCCCCCGTTCGTCAGCACAAAGGTGACGTCGGTATCGGTGAGATAATGTATCTTGTAGACCGAGTGCCACGGTGCGACATGATCTCGCTCCGTCCCGACGACGAACATGGGAACCCGAATGTTCTGGAGGTGAGCCGGGCGTCCGTCGACGATGAAACGGCCGGAGGCAAGTTCGTTGTCAAGATAGAGGCGCTGCAGATATTCCGCATGCATCCTGTAGGGCATGTGGGTCGGATCTGCGTTCCACGCCGTGAGATCGCTCATAGGGGTGCGCTCACCGATCAGGTAGTCGTGGACGAGGCGCGACCACACGAGATCGTTGGTGCGCAGCAGTTGAAATGCGCCCGCCATCTGATCTGCGGAGAGACAGCCACTATTCCACATCATGCTGTCGAGATAGTGCATCTGACTATGGTCGATGAAGCGCGCCAGTTCGCCCGGTTCGGAGAAGTCCGTCTGGGCGGCAAACAGCGTAACGGATGCCAATCGCCTGTTTTCGGCGCGCGCCATCGCGGCCGCCGCGATCGCCAAGAGCGTCCCTCCCAGGCAGTAGCCCGTTGCGTGGATCTTGCGTTCAGGAACGATGGCGCTGACGGCATCGAGCGCGGCCATGATTCCCAGCCGCCGGTAATCGTCGAGAGCAAGATCGCGGTCCTTCGCGGTCGGATTGCGCCAGGAAATGCAAAAGACTGTGTGGCCTCGCGACACGAGATAACGGACGAGCGAATTACGGGGTGAAAGGTCGAGGATGTAGTATTTCATGATCCAGGCCGGCACGATCAGGATCGGCTCGGCCAGGACGTTCTCCGTCGCGGACGAATATTGGATCAGCTCGATCAGGTGGTTTCGGTAGACGACCTTTCCGGGCGTCGCCGCGATCTCCCGTCCTACGCGGAACGCTTCGGTCCCGACCGGGGGCTGTCGCATGGCCAGCCGGCTGGCGTCTTCGAGCCAGTTGCGGAATCCCTGAGCGAAATTCGTCCCGCCCGTTTCCGTTGCCTTTTGGATCACTTCCGGATTGGCGAAGGCAATGTTGGATGGCGAGAACATGTCCAGCATTTGCCGCGCCGTGAAGGAGACGACGTCCTCATGGTGCGGTGTCATGCCGGGGACGTCGTGCGTGACATTGTTCCACCACTGCTGGCACAGCAAGAACGCCTGTGCCCAGACGGTATAGGGCTGCTCTTGCCAGCCCTCGGCGCGAAATCGGTTGTCTCCCGGCAGCGCCTCGATGCAGGGCGGCGCGTCCGGACGCGTGGCGGCTGCAGCCATGTAGGTCAGCAATTGGCCCCAATTCCACACGGCCTTGTCGGCAAGTTCCATGCGCTTGCCCGGAGCCGATGCGAGATGGATCGACCAGTCGAAGAAGGCGAGCGCCAATGCGGCAGGTGAAAGACCTCCCGTCGCCATGGCACTCAGAGCCTCACGCATCCGATCGATCGCCCGGAATGCTTCGCTCCCCAAGTCCTCGTCCTCGTTCGGCAACGGCGACTGCGCCGCTATC
The DNA here is from genome assembly GCF_001854885.1 of Ensifer sp. LCM 4579. Classification (GTDB taxonomy): domain Bacteria; phylum Pseudomonadota; class Alphaproteobacteria; order Rhizobiales; family Rhizobiaceae; genus Sinorhizobium. The sequence goes on from NZ_MDDV01000019.1 coordinate 24,321, forward strand.
GAGACGGCCGAGACTGCTTGCGCCGGGCGGGCAGCCAAGACCAGTCTGTCACGCGTCAACGTCTCCATCGCGAAACTCCATTTCAGCCTTGCCGCCGCGGTCGATGATGCCGATCAATGCTCGATCACCGACTGGAAGTGTCCTCGATCGGAACAGAAGGCGGAAGTTTTACTATTTATGATGGTGCGCTGCTTCTCAGGTCTGTGCAAGCTACCCTTTCGGGGCTCACCTTAAGTGGGCCTCGAAGAGCAGGTTCGCGCCGCCTTGCCCGGTAGGAAGAGCTCAATTCGTCGGAAGCGCCGGCGAGGGGAGCACGACGTGCCTCTCGCCGAACAATGAAGCATTTCAGGTCAGGTCAGGTCACGGTCGCGTCAACAGCAGCGAGATGCCTTGTCCGACACCCACCGATCACTGATCATTTCCGGAAGATCGACCGCGATCGGCTGCTGGGGGTGATGCAGGTCCAGGGAGACGACCGGCATTATTTCTTGGCGCTCGAACGTGTGGCGGAGCGGAACTGCGGAGGCGATCCAAGCCACGGCTGAAGTGCGCCAGCGACCATTTGCTCATCTGATAAGACGCGCGGCGCTGTAGCCCTCCGCGAAAGATGATGATAGTGGTGCGGGCCTTTCAGGCGGGTGGGCTGCCCCCCACCCTAGCCCTCTCCCCGCGCGCGGGGAGAGGGGACGCGTCGGTGCTGTCCACTCGCTTTTCACGGGCAGCGTGCGGGAAGAAGGCGAGACGTCGCCGCGAGTCCCTTCTCCCCGCCTGCGGAGAGAAGGTCGCGGCAGCGGGATGAGGGGCAGCTCCACGGGCAGGCTATTCAACGCGAGGCGAGACGTGAAGCTTATCGAACAGCACATCCGGGTAACGGCGGCGCTCATCGTGCGCGAGATGTCGACGCGCTTTGGGCGTAAGCCCGGCGGCTATATTTGGGCACTGCTCGAGCCGGTGGGATACATCTCTATGATGACTGCCATCTTCGGCGCCTTGGCAAGAACGCCAGTGTTGGGTACCAGTTTCGTGCTATTCTTTGCTACCGGCTTTCTCGGTTACCAACTCTATCAAGCAAAAGTCGGGTTTCTGAGTTCCGCTGTTCGTGCCAACAAAGCGCTGTTGGGTTACCCGAATGTAGCTCCAATCGACGCGATTACTGCGCGGTTTGTATTGCAAGCCATGACGACCTCGCTTGTTTCTTTGATCGTGTTTATGGGGATCTTTGGAACATTAGCCAGTATACCGGAAATCAATTGGTCGCACGTTCTTGAGGCGGAAGGAGGGGCTGCATTACTCTCACTCGGCGTGGGAATGTTTAACAGCGTGATGTTCATTAGATACCCACTTTATGAGCAGATCTACGGTATCGTGACTCGGCCGATGTTCTTGCTCTCCGGAGTATTTTTTCTGCCCGACAACATGGCGCCACCCTATCGAGATTATCTTCTGTATAATCCAATTTGCCACGTCATTATGCTTTTCCGAACCGCGTTTTATCCAGAGTACCGAGCAATCGGGCTCGATTCGGGATACCTATTCACTGTTGCAGCGGGCGTGCTCGGGTGTGGAATGTTTGTGTTCACGATGTCACGCAGGACTCTCAGGAATGATTGATCTGAATAAGTGGGCCGGTGGAATGCGGGTGCGGCGAAGCCGATCCTGCTTGCGTGGGGTTTGAGCTCGTTATAGACGCTTGGGAAATAGCTAAGCGATGGGACAGGGGGGCGCTCTGCAGCAGCCCCACGAAAGGGGTATAACCGTGGCGCAAATTAAGGTCGTCGACAAGGGCGTGAACAATTCTGTTTCGTTGCCGCAACATTGGAAAATTCTGCGCAATTCGCAGGTACTCATAGCGGGCGACAACAACACTATTGCTATTGGCGAAAAATGCCGCTTCGACGGCCTCAATATTGTTCTAAAAGGCAATAACAATACGCTGCAGATCGGGGATAATGTTCTGGGGACTGGCGTGTTTACGTTGAGCGGTAGTGGCAAGCTGCTCATAGGGGACAACAGTACCATAGGTCGCTGTGTGATGACCGCCTACCACGGCACCATATCTATCGGGAAGGATTGTATGTTCGCCCAAGGACTTGAAATCCGCACCACTGATTCACACCCCGTCTTCGATCTGCGCACGCGGAGGCGGATTAACAGTGACCGCGATGTTGTTATCGAGGATTACGTGTGGTGCGGAGCGCGAGTGACGGTGCTAAAGGGGGCGCGGATCGCCAAGAGCTCGATCGTAGCTTTGGGTTCGATTGTAACAAAGCAGTTCGAGCCGTTCACCCTCTTGGGCGGGTACCCGGCCAAGGTGTTGCGAACTGGCGTCACTTGGACTCGGAGGACCCGTAACGAAATTCTGGAAGAGGACGAGGTGGCGATGATGTACACTGCCGACTGGTCTCAGGGGGCGGAGTACGGTCCAGACCCGCAACCGCACCGGGTGGAAACGAACGCGCGAAAGATCCCGGGATGGGTTAACCGATTCGTCTCTGGAACCTTCTCTCGCCGGAAAATCTGATCAGCTCGCCGGCCACTCAATCAGTCCAAGCCTGCAAACCGAGTTTTGCGCTATATGAGGACTTCATCAACGCGTCAGTCGGGACAAGTGTATGCCTGCTTCGGGAGCTTTGGCGAGGTCAATATCCTCGATCAATGCGGCCTCCGGTTGTTCTTGCCGTCGAAGCGACAAACCTCAATAGAGCGAAAGATCCAGTCAAGCGCACGTGCCCCAATAACGCAAACGCGCCGCGTGAAAATTTCAAACATAGAAAGCTTGTGCCGGAGAACGGTACGCGGTCTAAATACTTGAAACAGCGCAGCGTGATTAAATGGCGCTAGGAAATTCTGGGCGGATGGGTCGGGCTGCATTGAGCAAGTAGTGTAGAGTTCCTCTAAGTTCCGTTCAAAGCCCAATCGACGAAAGAAGCGTCTTGCATCGAATTGTGTTTCGGGGGCGCTTCCCAGTCTAATGCTAAATGAAGGAACCTGCAGAAGGCTGGCTTCAAGCAAAGCAGTCGATGAAACACTTAGTGCAAATTCGATTTGGTCAACGATCTCTGTCCAATCTCCATTGAAGACCTCGCCAGAATGGCCCTCAAGTTGCAACAAACGATCGATTCGCTTGGTGTCCTCAGCGTCGTGATTTGAGCTTTCACCGGGCTGGTTTCGTGCGACAATCAGAAGCGTCCTGTCCGGATACGAGTCCATGAGCGAAGCAAGCCGACGCGCGAGTTCACGGCGTTGCGGGTCGGTCGCAGGTACTTGGTTTTGCTCGAAAAAAGCAATATACTTGCGATACACGGCGGCCTTGCGAGGTGGTATACTCTTTAAACGCGGGGACCCAAGGAGAACGCAGTTTGCTGTCCGCACTGGCACCAAAGGAAGCCATCTTGTTGCTAGGCGGCAGAGCGTCGGATCTATAAATAGTAGATGATCGACAAACGACCTCCAGAATAATCCAGAAAATTTCATGTAGTATTGCAGACCCGGAAAACCGGTTGTGATTGTTGTTCCAGGATTTAGCTGAAAATACCTGTCAAGCGTGTTGCAGAGATAAAAGACTTTGCGGCCAGGGATGCCAAGGAAGATGAAACCGGCGTTGCTCCCGACGATCTTGTTGACCAATTCCGACTCGGTGATCCGCCGTACAATCTGGGGTGGGAAGGAAACCCCCCATTTAGTTCTCTGCTGTTCAGACAACGTTGGCTTGTTTGCGGTCTCCGTCACCTCAATGATCTCGACTTTCCATCTCGCAGCGACCAAGTACTCGTATAGGACGTTGCAGTAGCCGACATAGGAGTCCGCCGAGTATATCAGGAGCGCCAGTGCCGGTGCTTCCATTTCAGTGCCTACGGAGTTGCCGCACGGCAGGCGTTCAGACAAACCTCACCCCCGGGAAACCTTCAAGGATCGACCCGTGCTCTTTCAAAAGCTCCACTGTTCGTGCGTCGTCCCTTATGAGAGGTAATAGTTGTCGATAAATTGAATATGTCTCTACGTCCGGGCACAGGTCGCGCGCATACGCGAGCGTCGTGCTAGCGATTCCAACGACCTTTCGGCATTCACTGAGGGCCGGGATAAACTCCGCCGGAACATCGCCGTCTGACAGAAGCTTGATCTCTAGCCCTTTATCAGCCTGCCACTGCAATTCCAGCTTGTCCAAGCTGAAACCTGATTTAGGGTGGGGCTTTATGTATAGCGTGTCGGTATCTGGAAATTCTCTGAGGATCCATTCGGCGATTACTCCGAAGATAATGTTCTTGTCAACATCGTAGGCCTGATCAACGTATAAAACAGATCGTTGGGTAATCCCATAATCCGCCAGCCGGGCGGCAAACTCGCTTTGTGTCGCCTCAAACGTCTTCTTTATATAGCTATAATAGCTCTTCTCGTTTGCCACAAAGCGTTCAGCCAATCGCTCAGGAAAGGTGCCGTACACGCCGTCGAACGCATAGACAGGAGTGTGAAAGCGTTTGTAGCGATAGCTCCAGCGAAACAGAGCTTTGAGGCGCGATGCCACGAGTTCATTGTCGATCATACTAATACAGCGCGAAAAAAAAGCGAGTTCCTTTCGTAAGAACTTCAGAAGATCGGCGGCTACTTTACGTGGCCTCGTGACTATTCTATAGGGCGCCTCCAGCAGGACTTTGCCGAGAAAGGAATCCCCAATCACGTCTCGATCGATTATTTGAATTAACGCGCGCGGCGGCGCGTATCTGTCATTTATCTTATAAGAAGAAAGACCCTCTTCGATAAAGAAAATCGGTACGGATGCCTTGCGGGCAAGGTCATAGGCAAAGCCGTAATGGGTGTTGTAATTAAACAGGAAAAGACGCTTCGGCTTGATTGCAGAGAACGCTAACCGGTAGGTACGCAGTATACGCGATTGTCGCCTGAGCGAAAAATAGGCGGCCCCTATCGGCAATTGCAGCATTTGGAATTGGACATTATTATCTGCTAATAAATTTGCTATTCTATTCTTTTCTTTCAAGTTGGCGTTGGTATACAGACCAAGCACAAACGGCTGAAGATCTAGCTTGCCTCGGAATTCTTCAATGAACGCTATAGCATTCAGCGCCTGTCGCCCATTTGACAAGACGATTACATCGCCAATAGCGGGCATGAATGTTTCAGTTTCAGTTTCCATGTCAGCATTCATTGAATTGTTTTTGCAGTGGGGCAGACCAAAACTCGTTGTCGTTCAGGACCTCTACGAACGATGATGCAGCGCTTCCGTTGCCGAAACTTCGATCGCTTTCATACTTTCGCCCCCAGTTTACGTCAAGAAACGTCCGAATGACGTCAACATCAAATGCTGACGCATCCGTGATTGTTGCCGCTTGCGATCGGTTATTTTGACGTGTTCCGATGTTTAGACTCGGAACCCCAAGAAACGGCGCTTCGCGCACGCCTGCGCTGCTGTTCCCAATGATCGCTTTCGCATTCTTCATAAGTTCTGAGAAGTAAGAAAATCTCATGCTTGGCAGATGTCGGAAGCGATGAGCGTCAAGCTTTGAGATTTCTGCGAAGATATCCTCGCTGCCTGGATCGTTGTTCGGAGAAATTACTACAAAGTTCTTGGTGCTCTCCGAAAGCGTGGTAAATAGATTGTTGGCCTGAGCGCCGATCGTATCCGTTTCGGATGTAACCGGATGAAAAGTCACGATCCCATATTCAGAAAAGGGTATATCATACCGGTCGCGTACGTCGCTGAGGGTCACTCCGGAGTCCTTCCGATGGAAATCCAGTTCCGGCGAGCCGATGTTGTAGACAAATCTCGGGTCTTCGCCAAGAGCGAGAACGCGCACCCTGGCAGCTTCCGAGCTAACGAAATGATAGGTGCAGAGCTTTGAGTTGCAATGCCGATAGATCTCGTCGATCGTGCCCGACACCTCGCCACCCTCGATATGCGCGCAACGAATGTAATTCGTTGCACAAACGAGCGACGCGGCGAGTGCCTCGATCCGATCTCCATGCACGATGACGAGATCGGGTTTATGCTCGTATACCCAGTCGGAGAAACCAAGGATCGTCTTTGACAGAATCAGATCCTGGGGATCTCCGATGCGCTGGTTGATGAACTCATGTACTTCTACTCCTTCGAGGCGGTGCACCTCATGCTTGGTTGCACCGTATTTCTCCAGCATGTGCATGCCGGTGACGAAGAAGTTGATTGTGTAGCCAGCCTCCTTGGCCGCCAGTGCCAGTGGCTCAATCTTACCGAAATCGGCCCGCGTCCCGGTAAGAAACAGGAGTTTCTTGCTCATTGTAAAACCTCAGGAGGTATGCGCGAAATCACCCCAGCGGAGTTGTTCATTTCTCCTCCGTGCCACGGTAATTGTCTTTCCGATAAGGTGGTCGAGTTGATAGCCGGGAATTTCGCCGTTCCCTGGGCGCCGTGCCCAAATGTCGTACTCGGAGATTACGTCTCCCGGCTGCAAGTCGCGATCAGCCACAACAGAGCTTCTGGCAAATCGGTAAACCGCTTCCTCGGGCTCAGTTCGCCTTTTGTCATTGTTTAGCGCAATGAAGATTTCACGCGACCTGTCGATCAGAAAGCGCAATTCGGCAGGGTCCATCGAACAGGAAATGTCCGGGCCTTTGCGATAGCGTGTGTCGGTAAAGTGACGCTCGAGTATGCAGGCGCCGAGAGCAACGGAGGCGAGCGCCATCTCTGGACCAATACTGTGATCGGAGAAACCAACGACCGCATTGGGGAATGCACTCTTCAAATCCGTGACGCCTCGAAGCGAAACGATTTCTGGTGGTGAAGGATAAAGATTTGTGCACTCAAGCAGCGCGTATTCAATGCCAGAACGTTCGAGCACCTCTACGGATGCACGGATCGTTTCAATCGACTGCATTCCGGTGCTCATGATGATGGGTTTGCCGAACGAAGCGATATGCCTAATTAGAGGAATATTGTCGCACTCGCCGCTGCCGATCTTGAAGGCCGGTACATCGATTGTGTTGAGGAAATCAGCTGCCGCCCTCGAGAATGGCGTGGAGATATAAATGAGGCCAAGGCTCTCCGCATAGTCTTTCAACGCCTTCTCATCCTCAAGCGACAAGGCGCAGGATTTCATCACATCCCAGATGGAGACGTCCGCATTTGGCGGAAAGATTTTTTTCGCCTCCTCCGTCATCTCGTCTTCAACGATATGCGTTTGGTGCTTGACAATTTCACAACCCGACTGGGCCGCCGCCAATACCATTGATTTCGCCACGTCAAGGCTACCGCCGTGATTTATGCCGATTTCGGCTATAACGAGCGGCGGATGAGATGGGCCGATGCGGCGGTCACGAATCTTCATTGAGATAACCTTTGTGAGATTGCTGTTTCGCACTTTCCGAAATCGTCTAGCGTGTCAACGTCGAGCGATTCCTCCTTCGACATTTGCACAACCTTTATCGAGGCTGCGGAGAAGTCTCGATTGGTTCTGAAGGTGTCTGCGTCGAATACATACAATGCGCCATTTGGTCGATAGACTGGCGGCAGGTACTGGCGATTGGCAAAACAGAAACGGGGATCGGAAAGCGTTTGAAATCGGTCACCGGCAACTTGTCCCCACTTCAACACGCCGGAATTGGCTTCACAAACGCTCATCACGAGGGAGCAGTCGCCAGTGGAAAATAAACGCAGTCCTGCTTGGATGTGATCGGGTCTCCGCAGTGGTGAGGTAGGCTGGAGTAACACGACGGTGGCCCCGCCGCGATGGGTCGTATCGAGAAACTCCAATAAAACCTCAGCCATGGTCGTAGTATCTTGAGCAAATTCGAGTGGTCGCCGTACGACGGAAACACCATTGGGCAAGGAATGAGAAAAGATCTCCTCAATGTCGGTTGAAATGTAGATCTTGGATATTCCAGCTTCGATCGCGGCATCGACGCTGTGCCGGTAAAGAGGCTTTCCGCAAAGGTCCCTGATGTTCTTGCCGGGCAGCCCTTTTGAACCAGCACGGGCCGGGATCAGCGCAATCACGTCTGAGTGCATCTTCGTCTTTCTCAGTGATATTGGGCGTCACTTGGGAAAAGGCATGAAGCGCCTTTGTGAATTGGTCCAAGGGGCCTAGGCCCTATCCCGAATATTGTAGTAGCCCATCACCCCAATCCCCCACACGAAGAGCAGTCCAAGAGTAACCAGCAGTGCATTGAGGAATCGTGCGGGATATTGCGCCATTTCCGAAAGCGTAGGCTCGATGAAAAGGGCGAGATAGCGCTGCTTATTGTTGGCCTCAATGCGCGCCTTCTCAAGCGAGCCGAGCGCTGCCGTATAGGCTCGTTCAGCGAATTCGCGTTCGGTCTCCAACTCCTCGAACTCGGCAATGCGGCCGGCGACATCAGGTGAACCGAAATCGTCTGCGACTGCGTTCCTTTCGCCCGTTCCAAGGCGCTGGCGCTCAATGGTGAGCTGCTGTTCCAGGCTCGCGATGCGGGTCTTGAGCACGCGAATGCGCGGTGTGTCCTCGCTCATCTGGCTCTTCGCCGTGGCAAGGTCTGCATTGAGCTTCGTCAGCTCCTCTTCCAGACCCCCAATCAGTTGCACGGCAATCTTCGCCCCTTCTTCGGGGCTGATTTCCTGCGATTTGTCACGGTAGTCGCGCAGCGCCGCGCGCGCCTTCGAAAGCCGCGCCTCCCCCGCCAGCACCTCGTCCTGCGCGGCGCGCAGCACGTCGTTGCGCGCCGAAGCCGAGAGACCGTTGACGAGACTGTCGCTCTGGTCGACGATGAACCGCGCGATCTCTTGCGATTGCTTCGGATCGAAGGCTTTTACCGTCACCTGCATAATGCCGGAGGCGTGGTCGAAGTTGACGCTCACCACATCCCGCCAATAGGCGAGCTTGTCCTCAATCGGCAGGCCGGAGCCGATGCCGTAGAAATAATCTAGCCCACGGGTGGCGTAGACATCCTCGAGCTTGAACTTGCGGTCGGCGGCCGCGACCATGCGTTCGCTTAGAATATAGTCCATGAGCATATAGCTATCCGAGGCAGTGCTGCCGCCGGACGACTGCGTAAACATGCCAAGAATATCGGTCGCGCCGCCGCCTTGAATGCTGCGCACCGCAAACGAGGTGCTGCTGTGATACTGGTCAGCGGCGATGAAGGCCATATAGACGGAGGCGAGCGTCGCCGGCAGGGCGACGAGACCGAGAAAGGTGCCGCCGATGATCGCGTGGCGCCAGCGCAGCTTCTTGAGCCTGCCCGCGATCCAGCCCACCTTCTTCGCCGGTTCTATCTTCTTGCGCCGGGGGAGCGGAATGACAGGCGCGCCCTCCCTGCCGAGCAGGCCTTCGAGCACTTCGATGCCCTTGCTCTTGGCGTCGGCTTTTGCGGGGGTGGCTTTGGCGGCCTCGGCTGGGCTCGGCTTGTTTGCTGCCGCGTCTTTGCTTGCCGCCATTCAATTTTCCTTCATGTTGCTGTCGTGCGCGCGGATCGCGTCCTCGACATCTTCATAATAAGTCAGCTTGCCTTTTTCCAGCACGACGCCACAGTCGCAATAGTCGCGGATTGTGCCGGTGCTGTGCGAGACCATGATGACGTCTGATTCCTGGCGCTTGCTCTCGAAGACAGCCTGGCACTTTTTCCTAAAATTTGAATCACCAACGGCAGTTATTTCGTCGACGAGATAATAGTCGAAGTTGACGCCCATGCTCAAGCCGAAGGCCAGCCGCGCCTTCATACCAGAAGAATAGGTGGCGACAGGCGCTCGGAAAAAGGGGCCAAGCTCGGCGAAGTCCTCAACGTAGGCGATCAGTTTCTCCGTGTCGATGCCGTAGATACGGGCTACGAAGCGAACATTCTGCTCGCCTGTCATAGGACCCTGAAAGCTACCCTGGAAGCCGAGCGGCCAGGAGATCTTGCCGCGGCGGATGATTCGACCGCTATCGAGCTTGATCGCGCCGGCAATGAGCCGGAGCAGCGTCGATTTGCCGGCGCCGTTGCGGCCGAGCAGGCCGACGCTCTTGCCGCGGTTGAGGGTGAGCGATGCATTTTCGATGATCGGCTTCTTGATGCCCTTGGTGCGGGCATATTTCGTCGCCTGCTCGAACCGGATCATTCGTTTCTCAGCGTCTTTCTGGAGAGGGTGAAGACAAGCATCCCGGCAAAGAGTGTCAGAAATGCGATTCCGTAAAGATAGTTCATGTCGAGGCCGATGGCGCGGTATTCCGGATAGAAGCCCTTGCGAAAGCCCATGACGATGTGGACGAGCGGGTTGACGAGCACGAGATCGCGATAGGGCGCGGGGATCTTGTCCGGCAGGAAGAAGACGCCGGAGATCAGGAAGAGTGGCCGGTTGACGATGTTAAAGACCTGCTCGTAAAGCGGATATTTGAGGAACAGCACGCAATTGATCATCGCCACCCCGAGGCCGAAGAGGCAGGCCATTGCCACCGCCTCCAGGATCGTCGGCCAGTGAAGGCTGGTCTCGACCCGCATGTTGGCGATGATCGCGCCGAGCACGATGAAGGCGACGAGCGAGGTGGTGCCGATCTGCAGAACGAAGCGGGCGACGACCGTGTCGATCGGAGCGACATTGGGGTAGCTGAGCAGCGCCCGGTTGGCGCGGACCGCGCTGTTCAGGTAGCTCGTCATCGCCTGGTAGAACTGGAAGGCGATATAGCCGGTGGCGAAGAACAGCGCGAAGCTCGTGCCGAGCGCCGGCGTGCGGGCGATCGCCTGGAAGACGAGCGTCATCAGGAAGATATGCGCGGCCGGGTCGAGCAGCGCCCAGATATAGCCGCCGGGCTTCGAGCCGAAGCGCGTCGCCATTTCGCGAACGAGCAGTGCGCCGACGACGCGGATATGGGTGGCAAGATAGCTCACGCCGTCACCCGAAGGGATAGAGCATGCGGCCGAGCAGCCGGAGGCGCGGATCGGAAAGGCCGCGGAAGAAGCGGATGGGATCGGCCCGGAAATCCTCGACGTCCCGGTCGTTGCCGGCTTTCCGGATGGCCGGTGCCAAAAGCGCGGTCAGGAGATGGCGCCAGCCGAGCACGCCATAGGGCCCCCAGGGCCGCCAGGCCGGGCGGGAGGGGGAAAGGGCGTCGGGCTCGTCGAGCTGCCCGCGGATCGTGGCAACGGTCGCTTCGAATGATGTCTCTTCTCCGGTCTCGAGATGGAAGTAGCGAGGATAGAGGAGATAGGCGCCGGCGAAAAGCGCCTCGAGCGTCAGCTTGCGGCCGCGGCGCGGATGCGCCTGGCGGTCGTCGGTCAGCCCCCACCCGGCATAGAAGGGCGAACCCGCCGTCGTCACCTTTATGCCGCGCATCAGCGCCTCGAAACCGGCGAGCGATGTGATCGTGTAGACATGGTCGACGGTCTTGAGCGCCTCTGCCAGCGGCAGGGTCTCGGTGACGATTATTGCGAGATGCGCCACCTCGGCCGGGTCGGAGCGCGCCGGGCGGACGCGGCTCAAGACATCCGGATGCGGCTTATAGAGGATCTGCGCCGCCGGCTGTTCCGCCGCGGCAAGCCGCACGAGATCGTTGTTGGTGAGCGGCACGGGACAGCCATAGCGGATCGAGGCGTCGTCCTCCACCTGGCCGATGACGAGCACGCGCTTGCCCGTCTTCTCGCCATAGACCGCCTCGGCCGTCCGCTGCCGCCCGCCATTATATTTGCTGATGCCGCTTTCGATGAGGCTCTCGATGCCGGCCCGCGCCCGCGCCAGGAGGGCCGGGTCGGCCGCGAAGTCGTAGCTCCCGAGCAGCATTTCGAGATCGGAGGGCCGGGTGCAGTCGAAATAGGGCGTGCGGCTATCGAGCGCCAGCGAGAGAGGAGGGGTGCGGCTGGCGCTCGGGCGAACCGAGCGCAGAAAGCCGTCCTCGAGGAAAGTCACCGGAAGCTTGCGCTCCCTCGCGATCGCCGCCAGCGCCGGCGGCAGCTCCGGGCCCCAGACGAGGAACTCGCACCCTTCGCGGCTAAGGATTCGCGGCTTCCAGACGCGTTCGAAATCGCGCGCGCTCAGATCTTTCGGCAGGAAATGGAAGCGCCTCTCGGGGAAATATCGCGCAAGAAAGCTCCTCTTCCATTCGGTGACGTGCACGACAAAGGTCGTCACCCGCTCTGTCGTCCAAGCAGGGTTCACGCACTCTTCTTCCGCCTTCTTTGCCTGTCGGCTCATCACCGTTATCGGGCCAATTTCCCACCAAAATCCACCGCTATGTACACGCGCGGCGGCTTCTCCGCCAGTCGTGAGCCGCCATGCGCCGAATGAATCCCTTCGGCCGGCAGTTTGCGACGCCAGTCATCGGGGGGAAGTCATGCGGGAACGGTCAATGCTCTCATCGGCGATCTGGAAGCGGATAAGATGAATGGTCCGTTCAGGCATGGTTAATGTCGCCTCCGATAGGCCTTGAGAGGATCCGATCCGCGGCTGCCGCGTTGCTACTTGCGAAAGCTCCGACTGACACAAAAAAGTCGGAACCGCGGAACATGGCCCTCTGCCGACGCGCTGCCAAGGCGCGCTGCGACGGCTGAACGGGCGCGGCGCGCGGAGTGCCGTGACCCGCAGGAAGGAAGACAAATGTCGATTAGATCCAGATTTTTCGCAACGGTGGCCCTGCCGGTGTTCGCTGCCTCCCTTGCGGTTCAACCGGCGCTAGCCGACAGCCTGAAGGCGCCGTTCGAAATGGCGCAGCAAGAGGGTGGCGAACTGTCGCCTGAGGAGTTGCTGCTGTTGAAGAAGCGCAAGAAGCAGCGTGCTGCCGAGGAAAAATCCCAAGGGCAGACGGAAGAGCGGCAAGGTCGCGCCGAAGAGCAGCAGCGGTCAGAGGAGAAGGCTCGCCGTCGCGCCGAGCGGGAGCAACAGCGGGCCGCCGAGCAGGAGGCGCAGCAGGCCGAGGAGCAGCAAAGAGCTCTGCGCAAGAAGCGCCAGGCCGAGAAGCAGCGGGCCGCCGAGGAGGAGGCGCAGCAGGCCGAAGAGCAGCAAAAGGCTCTGCGCAAGCAGCGCCAGGCCGAGAAGCAGCGGGCCGCCGAGCAGGAGGCGCAACAGGCCGAAGAGCAGCAGAGGGCTGTGCGCAAGCAGCGCCAGGCCGAGAAGCAGCGTGCTGCCGAAGAGGAGGCTCAACAGGCCGAAGAGCAGCAAAAGGCTCTGCGCAAGCAGCGCCAGGCCGAGAAGCAGCGTGCCGCCGAGCAGGAGGCGCAACAGGCCGAAGAGCAGCAAAGGGCTCTGCGCAAGAAACGGCAGGCCGAGAAGCAGCGGGCCGCCGAGCAGGAGGCTCAGCAGGCCGAAGAGCAGCAAAGGGCGCTCCGCAAGCAGCGTCAGGTCGAGAAGCAGCGTGCTGCCGAGCAGGAGGCTCAGCAGGCCGAAGATGAGCAGAGGGCTCTGCGCAAAAAACGTCAGGCCGAGAAGGAGCGTGCCGCAGAGCAGGAGGCTCAACAGGCAGAAGAGCAGCAAAGGGCGCTCCGCAAGAAGCGCCAGGCTGAAGAACAGCGGGCTGCCGAGGAAGAACGGCAGGTTGCGCCGGGCGCGGAAGAACCTGCCGCTGCCGAGCGGCTTCGGGGTGAGCGCAGAGTGCAGCCGGTGCCCGAGGTGGTCGATGAACGCACGGAAGAAGAGAGGCTGAAGATCGCAGAGGATCCGGCCTCCACCGATGGGACGATCGTGCTTCCTGTAGAAAGAGGCGCGGCTGTGCTCGACAGCGACAAGGATGCCGACAATATCAGCGGCAATCGTGCACGCGAGGCCCGCCGCAAACAGCGAGAAGCGTTGCGCGCTCGGGAAGAGCAGGTCGCGCCTCCGACGGACGATGCTGCCGCGCAGATGGCGATCCCGGCCGAGATCAGGGAGGAACTTCCGCAGCGAATCGAGGCGTTGCTGAACGAAGAAGGCGAGCGCTTCGAGGAAGCTCCGGCCTTCGCCGTGCCTGAGACGACCAATATCGTCAACAATACGGTGATCAACAATACGGTGATCAACAACACGACCACTAACCAGACCACCGAGACGAACGTGACGGAGCTGAGGGTCGTAGAGGAGGTCGATGATCGTGTCATCCTCGGCGCTGGCGATCGCATCTTCGTGCGTGGCGACGACCGGCCGCGCCTGCGGCAGCATGCGGAAGAGACCTACTATGACGATCTTTCGGGTGGCCGCGTCCGGGAAACGATTGTCCGCCCGGACGGCTACCGGATTGTCACCGTCTACAACCGTTACGGAGATATTCAGTCACGGACGCGCGTCGACCGTGACGGCAACGAATATGTGATGATTTATGCGCCGGACTATGAAGACCGTCGTCGCCCGGCGATCTTCGACGTCGGCTACGAGCTGCCGCCGATGCGACTGACCATTCCGGTAGACGAATATATCGTGGATTACGGCGATGATCCGGATCGGGACTATTACGCGTTCCTGAGCGAGCCGCCGGTCGAGCCGGTCGAGCGGGTCTACACGATCGACGAAGTCCGGTACTCGGCCCGCCTTCGCGACAAGGTCCGCCGCATCGATCTCGACACGATCCATTTCGCGACGGGAAGTGCCGAGGTGTCGATGTCGCAGGCAAGGACGCTTCGCAATGTGGCGCTGGCGATGGAGAAAATCCTCGCGAGGGATCCCGGGGAAACCTTCTTCATCGAGGGCCATGCGGATGCGGTCGGCTCTGACCAGTCGAACCTCGTGCTTTCAGACCGGCGCGCCGAAGGCGTTGCCGTGCTCCTGACGGAGGTCTACGGCATTCCCGCGGAAAACCTCGTCACCCAGGGCTATGGCGAGCGTTTCCTGAAGATCCGCACGCCGGAGGCGGAGCAGGAGAACCGCCGCGTCACGATCCGTCGTGTGACGCCGCTGGTGCGGCCGGTGGCGCAGCGGTAACCTGCCGGAACTGCGCTTCGGGGCGATCCCGCGTCGTGGCGCGGCGACACCGATCGGGAGTGATCCGCCAGTCGCAAGGGCATGGCTTGTGCATGGATTCTCGGCTCAGGGCAGGTCAGGCCTGCCTCTTGGCGCCTTCTCGCCTGGCCATTGTGAAAGCGCTCGCCGGGCAAGGTGCATTGTCGATCCGCGAGGTCGCGCGCAGGGTTGGCCGCGACGTTCAAGCCGTGCATCGGGACGTGACCACCCTCATCAATGCCGGCGTCATCGACCGCAGCGCTGAGGGAGTCGAGTTTCCCTATGACCGCATCCATTTCGAATATGATGTGAACGCCGCTGCCTGACGACCGTAAATGAGGGCAGTGGCGCAGTAATGAATTGACGCGGAACGCAACCGGAAGATTTGAAACCGCCGACTGGCTGCGCGCTATCCTCTGTCCTTCCCACCACCGTCATCCTCGGCCTCGCTTGCGGGGAGAAGGTCCCGGTCCACCCTCCGCAGTTGCTGCGGAGGACGGGCAGGGGGCTCGCGCGCACTCTTGCGACGTTGTGCGCCCTTCAGGCCGCGCAAAGGACGCCGTAACTATTTGTATCAGCGCATCGTGCTTTCCGAAGATCGGTTCCAATCTTCGGGCGATGCGCTAAAAGTCCATTCCGCCGGGTGGCATCGGGGGCGGGGCCTCCTTCTTCGGCTTCTCGGCGATCATTGCTTCGGTGGTCACCAGAAGGCCGGCAATCGAGGCGGCATCCTGGAGCGCAGTGCGGACCACCTTGGCCGGATCGATGACCCCCATGGCGAAGAGGTCGCCATATTCTCCGGTCTGGGCGTTCCATCCCCAGGAGAAATCCGTCTTCTCGCGCAGCTTGCCGACGATGATCGACCCCTCGGCGCCGGCATTCTCGGCGATCTGCCGCACAGGAACCTCGATGGCGCGTCGAACGATCTCGACGCCGACACGCTGGTCGTCATTGGCCGTCTTGACGTTCCCGAGCACGCCGACCGAGCGCAGCAACGCCACGCCGCCACCGGGCAGGATGCCCTCCTCGACGGCCGCGCGTGTCGCATGCAATGCGTCGTCGACGCGATCCTTGCGTTCCTTCACCTCGACTTCCGTCGATCCGCCGACGCGGATCACCGCGACGCCGCCGGCAAGTTTCGCAAGCCGCTCCTGCAGCTTCTCGCGATCATAGTCGGAGGTCGTTTCCTCGATCTGCGTCTTGATCTGGGCAATGCGGCCATCGATGTCGGCCTTTGTACCGGCGCCGTTGACGATCGTCGTGTTTTCCTTCTCGATCGAAACTTTTTTGGCGCGGCCGAGCATGTCGAGCGTCACGCTCTCCAGCTTGATGCCGAGATCTTCGGAGATGACCGAGCCGCCCGTGAGCACGGCAATGTCCTCGAGCATGGCCTTGCGGCGATCGCCAAAACCCGGCGCCTTCACGGCTGCCACCTTCAAGCCGCCGCGCAGCTTGTTGACGACCAGGGTGGCGAGCGCTTCGCCCTCGACATCTTCGGCGATGATCAGGAGCGGCTTGCCGGATTGGACGACGGCTTCGAGCACCGGCAGCATCGCTTGCAGATTGGAGAGCTTCTTCTCGTGGATGAGAATGTAAGGATCCTCGAACTCCGCCCGCATCTTGTCCTGATTGGTAACGAAGTAGGGCGAGATGTAGCCGCGGTCGAACTGCATGCCCTCGACGACTTCGAGCTCGGTTTCGGCGGTCTTGGCTTCCTCGACGGTGATGACGCCCTCATTGCCGACCCGTTCCATCGCCTCGGCGAGATAGCGGCCGATTTCCGCATCGCCATTGGCCGAGATCGTCCCGACCTGCGCGATCTCCTCGTTCTTGGAGACCTGGCGCGCCTTGGTCCTCAACTCGGAGACGAGCGCATCGACGGCGAGATCGATGCCGCGCTTCAGATCCATCGGGTTCATGCCGGAGATAACGGCCTTGGCTCCTTCCCGAACGATGGCCTGGGCGAGGACTGTCGCGGTCGTCGTGCCGTCCCCGGCAATCTCGCTCGTCCGAGAGGCGACCTCGCGCAGCATCTGCGCCCCCATGTTCTCGAACTTGTCCTCGAGTTCGATCTCCTTGGCGACGGAGACGCCGTCCTTGGTAATCCGCGGTGCGCCGAACGACTTGTCGATCACCACGTTTCGCCCCTTGGGGCCAAGCGTCACCTTCACGGCATTGGCCAGCATGTCCACGCCGCGCAACATGCGTTCGCGGGCGTCGGAATGAAATCTAACGTCTTTGGCAGCCATGGTTCACTCCTTCTCAGACTGCAAGTTTCGATTGATGCCGGCGCCTGCAGCGCCGGGCGCTCCTCCTGGCACCGATGCGCTAGGCGACCTTCCGTTCAGCGCCCGAATCCTCGATGACGCCAAGTACGTCGGCTTCCTTCAGGATCAGCAGGTCCTCGCCGTCGATCTTGATCTCCGTGCCGGACCATTTGCCGAAAAGCACCCGGTCCCCGACCTTCACGTCCAGGGCGACGACCTGGCCCTGCTCGTTGCGGGCGCCGGGGCCGGCGGCGATCACCTCGCCTTCCTGCGGCTTTTCCTTCGCGGTATCGGGAATGATGATGCCGCCCTTGGTCTTCTCTTCGGATGAGAGGCGGCGCACAAGAATTCGATCGTGGAGCGGTTGGAATGTCATCTCTTCCTCCTCAAGTTCTGGGTTCCCATGCACGCCAATCCGGGGAACGGCTGGTCGGCATGCACTGGGTAAGCCGAGCAAACGCGTCCGCCGGATGAAATCCGGCGGGGCAGCCCTCCTGCGAGCGATCGGCAAAAGTGATCTGGTTTTGCCGGGAAATGTTTTCAAGAGGGTTGGAGCGGGATTTTAGCACTCTTGGTAGAAGAGTGCTAATGCATTGGAAAATCGGGGCTGCACGCGCGGGGAGCGGCCTGCCGGCGGGGGTTGGCGCCGGCATCTCCGCCTACTGACTGTAGATAAGTTCACGTACATTCGCCGGTGAGGCGGGAAGGAGCAGCGGTTTCCATCCCGCCCCATTGCGGTTGCAACGATCGCGCTGCGACAGCAGTTGGTCCTGAACGATCCTATGCAGCGTTCTTTTCGCCCTCGATCTGCTTCTTGGTCGTGGTGGGTGTTTCGGCCTGGTGGATCTCGATGCGGCGCGGCTTCATCCGTTCCGGAAGCTCGCGGACGAGATCGATCGAAAGCAAACCGTTGGCGAGCTTGGCGCCAGTGACCGTCACGTAGTCGGCGAGCTGGAAGCGGCGCTCGAAGTTGCGAGCAGCAATGCCGCGATAGAGGTATTCGGCGTCCTTCTCGCCGGCGGTTTCACCGCTGACGGTCAGCAATTGCTGCTCATGCGTGATGGTGATTTCCTCCGGCGCGAAGCCGGCAACCGACATTGCTATGCGATATTCGTTTTCGCCGACGCGCATGATGTCGTAGGGCGGCCAGTTGTCGGCAGGTGCCATACGGCTTGCCGAATCCAGCAGATCGAAGAGATGATCGAAGCCGACGCTGGAGCGCGACAGGGGTGAGAAGTCGAAGCTTGTCCTCATAGCCATATCCTCCTTGAGCAACATGGACACGAGAAGCGCCGAAGAGGCTGGCGCTCCTCGACAGTTGAGTCCCTGTAACAGGCAACTCATGCATTCGATTTAGGCAGTCATGGAGACGATTCAAGGGGGAGAAAGGCGCTGATGCCGGGGCGTAATAGCCTGGCGAATGCATGTCGCGGGCTGCCGAAAAACCGGCGCGGATTGCTGCGCTGCACGATGCCCGGAGCTTCTTGAATTTGCCTTTCGGCCCCCAATATCTGTTGCGCAGCAACCCATTATGGCGTGGAAAGGAGGAAAAATGCTTCTCAACGAGATTCCCTGGACGATCCCTCTGACCGTCCGCCTTTCGAATGGCCTGACGCGCACTTTCGGCTCCGTCTACGAGGCGCTCGACTTCCTCGAAAACGAGTGGCCGCTTCGCAGAGGCGAGCGCTATGAGCGGGCCGTGCGCACCTGCCGGCGGGCGCTCAACCGCATGACGCCCGCAGCCGTGGCCCGGGAGGCCTTCATTGCCGCCTGCCTCGAAGCGGGAATGCCGCTGGTCATGGCGGCGCGGGCGCGCAAGCCGCAAGGCACCGAGCCAAAGTCCACCCTGTCGGCCTGAAAGAACATCATCGGTACGGCGTGCGGTATCGCATGCCGGCCGATGCGCGTTTGACAAAACGCGCAGCATAGGTGCTCGCCTAGAGCATGATCCGACCGGAGTGAAACGAGGATCGATAAGATCATGCGTCAGAAAGAAAGCGTTAGAGCGCCGATCTGATCCAGTCAGATCGAAACGCGCTCTAATCGGCGCCTAATCGACGAACACGCGAACGGTGGCCGCGCGCCCCAACGCATCGATCACGGTCAGCGTCGAATAGCCGCCGCCGTCCGGGCTCCACTGGCTCACTCTCCGCCGCGTGATCTCCGGCAGCGGCCGGCCATTCGCGAGCCAGCGGAAGGGCGCACGGCCGCCCTGCAGCTTCAGCGTAAGAGGCATGATCGCTTTGCCGGCCCTGGCGCCGAGCTCCACCCGCGCGCCCTCCGGCGGGAAGACAATCGTCGGCGCCGCTTCCCGGATCGATGACTGAGGCAGTCCGCTTGCCGTCGTCGAGAAACGCCGCTGGCCGACCGGCAGCTCGGTCTGAGAGATGCGAAGGGCGCCGGCCGGCGCGTCCGGCAATGGGGTCAGGGGAATGCCGGCTTTGGCGAAGGCCGCAAACAGGATCGGCGCCGCCGCACCATAACCGGTCAGCCCGGGCACGGCGCCATTGTCGGGTCGGCCGACCCAAACACCGAGCACGTAACGGCCGTCGAAGCCGATGGACCAGGCATCGCGATAGCCATAGCTGGTGCCCGTCTTGTAGGCGATACCCCGTTGACGATTGCCGGCCGGCGGCAGCACGCCGGAGAGAATGTCGGCGACATGCCAGGCGGCGACGTTGGACAGCAGCGGCTCGCCGCCGATCAGGCCTGCCTTGCCCTCGACGCCGTCGCCGAGGCGAACAGGCCAGCCGCGATTGGCTAGTCCCGCATAGAGTTGGACGAGATCGCGAAGCGTGATGCCGGCGCCGCCGAGGCCGATGGCGAGCCCCGGCGCTTCGTTTGGCGGAACGGCGAGGCGCACCTCCGCCCTGCGGAAGCGCACCATCAGCCGCGCGGGGCCGATGGCGTCAAGCAGCCGGATTGCCGGCACGTTGAGGGAGAGCTGCAGCGCCTGGCGAATGCTGACATCGCCCTGATAGCTCATGTCGAAATTGCGCGGCCGATAGCCGAAGAAGTCCGCCGGCCGGTCCTCGATGATCGTCTCCTGGGCGATCAGCCCCTCTTCGAAGGCAAGCCCGTAGATGAAAGGCTTCAAGGTCGAGCCGGGCGAGCGTATGATCCGCGACATGTCTATCCAGCCGGAGCGACTGGCGTCGAAATAATCGGCCGAACCCACTTCGCCGACGATCTCACCGGTTCGGATATCGGCCATCACCATTGCGACCGAGACCTTCGGGCCCAGTCTCGCTGCTCCGTCGCGCGCCACGCTTTCGAGACCCCGCTGGATGTCGCGGCGAAGCGTCGTGTGATGCCGAAGCGCCTTCGGTTCCTTTCGGAGCGCCGCTTCGGCCAGATGCGCCGCATAGGCCGGAAGCTGGAGGCGGCGGTTTGGAATGGGCGCCATCGCGGCGCGCTCGGCCTCGCCTTCGCCAAGGACCTTGGCAACGGCCATGCGGGTCAGAACCCGTTGGCGAGCCGCTTCCGCGGCCGCGACGTTGCGGTCCGGCCGGCGTTTTTCCGGAAGCTGGGGCAGGGCGACGAGGAGTGCCGATTCGGCGACCGAAAGCCGGCGCGGCTCCTTGCCGAACCAGGCGAGGCTCGCCGCGCGCACGCCTTCGAGATTGCCGCCATAGGGCGCATGGGTGAGATAGAGATCGAGGATTTCATCCTTGCCGAGCCGCCGCTCGATCTGGATTGCACGGGCGATCTGCCTGAGCTTCGCTGCAAGCGTGCGGCTCTCGCGTGGTTCGATCAACCGCGCCACCTGCATGGAAAGCGTCGACGCGCCGGATACGATCCGGCCGTTCGTTAAGAATTGCAGCGCCGCCCGCCCGAGCGCCAGGAGGTCGACGCCGTGGTGTTCGCGAAAACGCTGGTCCTCATAGGCGATCAGCATCTGGATAAAACGCGGATCGACGTCCTCGACGGTGGTCTTCAGCCGCCAGAGGCCGTCCTCGGTGGCGAAGGCGCGCAGCAGATGGCCGTCTCTGTCGAGGACCTCGCGTGAATACACTTGCGCATTTTGGAGAGGCGGCGGAAAGGCCCTGTCCGCCCAAGCGAGGGCGAGGGCTGCAAGCGCGGTGATGACAAGGCCGATCGGCAAGGCGATCAGGATGACCGTTGCAAAGCGCCGGGATCCGCTATTGCCGAGTTCGGCGATACCCCCCTCTGCCCTGCCCGTCCTCCGCAGCAGCTGCGCTGCAGCTCCGGAGGGTGGACCGGGCAGGGCAGAGGGGGGTGATGCGGAGGCACCGCCTTCACTGATCACCCCCAGCCGCTTGAGCAACCGCCTTGGCACGCCAATAAAGAGCTTTCGCCGAAAGGACATCACACGTACCTACCGGGCTGCCAATACCTCCATGCGACCGGTCGCCGTGCGCGCCGAGAATTGCGGCCGGTACATGTCCTCGACGCTTGCGGCGGGGTGATCATAGACACCGGGTGTCACGGCGCGTACGACATACGCAAGCGTGATTTCCCGGTTGTCACCGGCCGCGCGATCGAAGGCCGCGACGAAGCGGTCGCTGCGGAACTCGGTATGGGCGGCTTCCACATCGCCGATCCACTCGAAATTCGAAAGCTGTGCGCTGTCGACGAGGCTCGGATTGTCGATCTCGAACCCGGCCGGCAGCAGATCGGTGATCAGCACGCGCGACGGCCAGGCATTGCTCTCGGTGACTTTGAGCACGACCACGTAGCGCTCGTTCTGCCGCGCCTCGCTGGCATTCGCCTCCGCCCCGTCGAGCGTGTAATAGGTTCGCTCGATGGAGAAACCGTCGCCGCCCGCCGAAAGCGGTTGGGCGGGGGCCGCCACGGTCGTCACCACGGCGGAAACGGCATCGGATCCCTTGTTCCGGATCACCACCGGATGGGTCATCAGGGCATCGCCGCCGATGCGGGCGGCGTAGCTGCCCGAGCGTTCGGCGCCATTCACCTCCAGCCGCATGCGCTCGTCGCCGCCCTCGATGGCGCGCGCGGCGAGCAGCATCCAGGTCTGCTCCTGCGTGCTGGTATATTTCGCCTCTTGCCATTTTCTGGCGACGATCCTCGAAAGCTCGGGAATGATCGGCGGGACCGGCCGGCTTTCAGCCGCAAGCGCCAGCACCGCGGCATCGTCGCGCAATGAGGAGCCGTAGTCGGAGCGGGCGAGGCTGACATTGATGAGGCCCGTCGACATGTTGACGGCCGCCGCGAAGATGTCCTGCGAGCGCTGGGCATCGCCATAGAGTGCAAGCGCCGCGGCGATATGGGCCTTGGCAAGCGGTGTCGGGAAGTCGTTCAGCATCGTCTCGGCGTAGTAGCGCAGGTCGCTGATCGCCGCCTTGCGGTTGCGCGCAAGCACATAGAGGGCATAGGCGATCTCGTTGCCACGCTCCTGGACATTGGTCTCGTAGCTCAAGGCGTTCTGCAGGTTTTCCAGCGCCTGAACCATCGCCTGCTCCGGGACTTCGTATTTCTGCTCGCGCGCGCGGGTCAGGAAGTCGGTGACATAGGCGTCGAGCCACAGGTCGCCGTAACCCGGGCCCCAGAGCCCGAAGCTCCCCGAAGAGGACTGATAGGACAACACGCGGTATATTGCTTCCTGAACGCGCTTGCCCACGCCTTCATCCTCGGCGAGGCCGGACTGTCTCGAAAGCTCGCTCAAATAGAGAAGCGGCAGGGCGCGGCTCGTCGTCTGCTCGGCGCAGCCATAAGGGTAGCGGTCGAGCGTCATCAGAAGCGCGGGAATGTCGAAAGCAGCCGAGCGGGTTACATTGAGGCTGACGGAGGCGCCCTGAAGCACGCTGTCTGCAAGCAGCTGATCGTCTATGGTCAAGCTGCTGCCGGCGGCGATCGACACCACCTGCCGCCGGGTGACGGGCAACGCGGCCGGGCGAACCGGAACATTCAGAACCTGTTCGAGCGATTGGCCTGCAGCGTCCTTGAGCGTCACCGTGACCAGGCCGTCGCCCGGATATTGGCCCTCGATCGGCAGGGTGAGGGTGGATCGGCCTCCGGCATCGAGCCGGAGGGTGTCGGCTGCCATCTGCTCGACGGTGAGCGGTCCGTTCGTCGCCACCTGCAACTGGTAGTCGCCGGCCGGTCCGTCCGTATTGGCGATGTCGAGCCTCAATTCCCCCCGGTCTCCGGGTGCGAGGAATTTCGGCAGGCTGGCGGTCACGACCACCGGATCGCGGATCACCACGTCCTTTGACGCGTGCCCGACGCCGGCCTTCGTCCAGGCGACGGCCATGACACGCGCCGTACCGTTGAACTGCGGAATGTCGAAGCGGATGTCTGCCCTGCCATCCGCATCGAGCTTCACCGGGCCGGAGAAGAAGGCGACGAGCTTTTCAGTGGGCGGACTCCCCTGCAGCGCCATTTGTCCGCCGTCGCCGCCGGTGCGCAGCCGTCCGGTCGCGCCAAGCGATCCGTCGATGAGGCGGCCATAGAAATCCCGTATTTCGAGACCGAGCCGCCGCTGGCCGAAATACCAGCCGTCGGGATCGGGCGCCTCGTAGCGGGTGAGATTGAGAATGCCGACGTCGACGGCGGCGACCGTGACATAGGCGTCTTCCCCGGCACCGGCGCCTTCGACCTTGACGCCGATATCGAGCGGCCGGCGCGGCATCGCCTTCTCGGGCGTGTCAAGGCTGACCGCGAGCTTGCGCCCGGCCGGATCGACGGCAACCCACTTGATGCCGATCGCGCGCATCGGCATCCGGCTTTCCTGGGCATCGCCCGGGCGGTAGAGGGTCGCGGTGACATAGGCGCCCGCACCCCATTCGGCGGTGACCGGCAGTTCCACCTCGCCGCCCGCCTCGGCAATCGTCGCCGTCTTCGTCGCGATCAGCCTTTCCGTGCCGACGGTTACCAGCAGTTCGCCGGCGAAGCGTGGCGAGACCTTGAGCTTTGCGGTCTCGCCAATCGCGTAATTCTCCTTGTCGAGGGCGATCTCGAGTCCGTCAGGGGTCTCGGTCGAGGTGGCCTCGACATACCAGCCGGCGTCGAACTCGACGCTTGAAGCGGGTCCACCGACGGCTGCCGTTTCGATCTCGAGCCTGTAACGGCCCCAGCCGACCGGCACGGAGATATCGCCGCCGTTCTCGGTCACGTCGAGCGTGCCGTTCGCCACCTGTCTGGTGGAGATGATCGGCTCGTATTTCCAGGCGGTGCCCTCGCGATACCATTGATAATTCCGCTCGACGCTGATCAGCTTCCAGAGGAGGCCAGGCATTGCGATCTTGGCGCCATCCGGACCAACCGCGATCACATGAAATTTGCCGACCGAATTTTCGGCGAGGTCACCGGTAAATTCCGGCTTGATGCCGATCATCGCGCCCTCCGGCTTCACCGGAAGCGTGAGCGAGCGCTCGACGGCCCGTCCGCCGCCCTCGCGCATGCGCAGCGACACCTTGGCGTTCAGCAACTGGGTCGTCGCGGGCACATCGCCGAGATCGACGTCGAAGACGGCCCTCCCATCCGCGTCGAGCGGTTCGAGACCCTCGAGCGGCAGGCGCGCTTCCTCGCCCGCTTCCTCATCGGCGAAGCCGAAGAAATATCCCTTGAAGGCCTCGCTTTCCCGCGTCGGCTTGACCGATACCTCGCCCTCGAGCGTGAGGCCCGCGGCCGGCGCGCCGTAAAGGAACCGGCCCTGGACGGCGACCTCTATGGACGTTCCGAGTTCGATCTCCCGGGCGTCGCTCGTCAGGTCGAATTCGGTCCGGTCCGGCACGAAATCGTCGACGAGGAACTGCTTCTCGCCGATCGCCGAGCCCTTGGGATCGGTGAAGATCTGCATGGTCCAGGTGCCGCGCATCGCGTTTTCGGTGAGCGGCAGGTCGAGCGTGTGGCCTCCAAGCTTGCCGCCATTGCTGACCAGTCGCCGGTCCTCGACCCCATCGGGCCGCAGGAAGACGAAGGTGAGCGGCAGATTCTCGATCGCCTGGGAATCGACGTCGCGCGCAAGCGCTGCGGCATGCACCGTCTCGCCGGCGCGATAGATGCCCCGTTCGGTCCAGGCGAATATGTCGATCGCCCCCGGTGCCGGCCTGCCGGTGACGCCGCGGTCTGACAGATCGAAGCCGGCGCGCGTCATGTCCAGGAAGACATAGTCGCCATCATCATTGCGTGCGGTAATGACGGCCGGCGTCATGCTGGCGGTGCCGCGGATCAGTCCGGCGTCGAAGGCAGCGCGCCCATCCGTGTCGGTGATGGCGGTTCCGAGCACCTCGTTGTTCTTAGCGATGAGCTGCAGTTCGACGCCGGCCATCGGCTTGGCGCTGGCCAGCGAACGGACGAAGACCGAGAGCCCATCGGTGCCGGCAAAGGTGGAGACGCCGATGTCGGAGACGATGAACCATTGCGTGGCGCGGGCATCCCAATCCTGGGTGAGGCCGGTGGCGGAGACTGCGGTGAGCACATAGACGCCCGGCTTGCGTTCGGGCAGCACCTCGTCGACCGGGAAGCTCGTCACCACTTCCTTGTTGAGGTCGCTCGCGACGTCGATGCTGCCCTGCCAGACGAGTTCGCCATTGTCGGCCTCGATGCGCTCTGCGCTATAGCCGTCGAGCTGGGTGAGGAATTGAGAGCTTGCAAGCAGTGACGCGATGCTTCGGTCGCCGACGCGGTAGAGCTTGAGATTGGCGCTTTCCGTATTCACCGACACGATCGGAATGCCGCGCCGCGCGGTCGACGGCAGCACGAAGCTGTCGCCGGTAAAACGCACCATCGGTGCCCGGTCCTTCACATAGATGTCGAGCGTCACCGGGGCTTCGATGATCTCGTCGACGGCGGAGGGCAGGCCGGTGCGGAGCGCGAGCTTATAGCGCTGGCCATGCGCCAGACCTTCGACGCAAATCTCGCTGCCCTTGGCCTCGACCGCCTTCGGCGCGGTGCCGTCGAGCGTCACGAACGAGGCATAATCCGGGCCGTTCTTCAACAGCTGTTCGGAAAATTGAACGCAGGCGCGCGGGCTGGCGCTGTCCGCGTCGATGGTGTGGCCGGTGACCCGGAAACCCTGCCTTGCCCTGAGATCGAGATAGGCGGTCTCGACGGTCTTCGCCTGCACGAGCTCGAGGCTCGCCTTGTAGGCGCTGAGCGCGGCGCGATAGTTCTGCAGGTTCTCGAGCGCCTGGGCGAGGATCGCGAGTGCATCCGCGCGGCTTTCCGTCGTGCGCGTTAGCTGGTAACCGTTGAGCGCGGCGAGCGCCGCCTCACTTGCCAGATCCATACCGCCGGTGAAGCGGTTCGCGGCGCGGGCCGTTTCGAGCCACAGTTGAGCATCGTCCGGGCTGATCGCCAGGGCGCCGCGAAAAGCCTTGAGAGCGCTCGCAAAGTTGCCCGCTGTCAACTCGTTGCGCGCCGTTTCGATCAGGGCGTTGACGCCAAAACCGAGCTGATCGTCGGTTAAGGCAAGGCCCGATTTGACCTCGCGCGCTTGCTGAAAGAGGTCGTCGGAGACGAAGGAAAGACGTGGCGCGGCGCCGATATCAGGCTCGCCGCTCGCGGTCTCCGTGACTTTGCCGGCGATCGCACCCTTGAATGTGTTCAACTGATTGAAGTCGGATTTGAGGAAGCACCACTTCACCTTGGGATTGTAGGTGAAGGCGCGGCAGGATCGGTCGGCGAGGCAGGCGCTCTGGCATTCGTCGAGAGAGACGTTCTGCTCGGTGCGCAGGTCGAAGCCGAAATAGTCGGCATCGTCGGCGATTTCGACCTTGCGCTCCGTTTCAGCCGCCGCCGCAGGCGTTGCAAGCGAGACAAGCGCAAGAAGAAGAGTGGAAAGGCCGAGAAACGCGCGCACAGACATGATGTCCTCCCAAGGCTGCCCGCTTCGAGTGAGCATCACTCTTCCAATCTTCCCCAAGCCTTGTCAACCGAGCATTAAGCAATCTGGATGTTGCAACCATAGGCAAGCGTCGGCGAGGTTCAGGAGCCGGTCGGTGCAAAACCGCGCATGGCGCCGGTATAGAGTTTGGGAAGCGGCGTGGCATAGGAACTGCGCTTGCTGGTTTTGAGCCCTTGCGCGACCAGTGCTTCCGCCTGCTTGACCGCCGCCGCCACGCCGTCGATAACCGGCACGCCATAGTCCCGCTGGAGGGAGCGGGCGAGATCAGCCATGCCGGCGCAGCCGAGCACGATTGCCTCGGCGCCGTCTTCCTCGAGCGCGCGCTCGATCTGGCGCTTGAGCTTCTGGAGTGCGCCGGAGGCCTCGTCTTCGAGTTCCAGCACAGGGATATCGGCGGCGCGAACCTTCGCCCGGCCGACCATGCCGTAGTGGCGGATGAGGTTTTCGATCAATGTGCGGGACCGTTCGAGCGTGGTGACGACGGTGAAGCGCTGCGCGAGCAGCGCCGCGGTGATCACCGCGGACTCGCAAAGCCCGAGGACCGGAATATCGGCAAGCGCGCGCGCTGCATCGAGCCCCGTATCGTCGAAGCAGGCGATGATCGCGGCCTGCGCCCCTGCGGCTTCGCCCTCGCGGATCTCCGTGAGGAGGCCGGGCACGGCAATCGCCCCGTCATAGTGCCCCTCGATCGAGGCCGGCCCGCTCTTGGATGTGGCGGCGATGATTTCGGTGCCGTGGCCGGCGACTGCCCGTGCGGCCAATGCTGCCTTCTCGCTCATCGAGGCGGTGGTGTTCGGATTGACGATCAGGATGCGCATGGATGTCAGCTTGGCTTTGCCTGCCGGCGCCGCAGCAAAAGGATGACGGCAACCGTCAGGAGGATAACGGTGAAGGAGAAGAGCGTCGTGACCGTGCCGAGCGCATAGAGCACCGGCGTCGTCACATTGGTGGTCATGGCGTAGATTTCGAGCGGCAGGGTATTGTAGGTGCCGGACGTCATCAGGGTGCGGGCGAATTCGTCATAGGAGAGGGTGAAACCGAAGAGGCCGACGCCGACCAGACTCGGTGCGATCATCGGCAGCACCACGTGGCGGAAGGTCTGCCAGGGCGTGGCGCCCAGATCGCGCGCGGCCTCCTCATAGGCCGGCGAGAAGCGGTTGAAGACGGCGAACATGATCAGCACGCCGAAAGGCAGCGTCCAGGTCAGGTGCGCACCGAAGCCGGACGAATACCAGGCGGGTTTGAGCCCGAACTGCTGGAAGACGACGCCGATGCCGAGCGAGATGATGATCGAGGGTACGACGAGGCTTGCGACCGTCAGGTAGAAGAGAGCGGTGGAGCCGCGAAACCGGTTTCGAAAAGCGAGGCCCGCGAGCAATGCGACAACGACATTAGCGACCATGACCATGAGCCCGAGCGCGAAGGATCGGCGGAACGAGGCACCGAAGTCACCGACCGCCTGCTTCTCGAAAAGATTGTAGAACCAGTGCAGCGAAACCCCGTTCAGCGGAAAGGTGAGGCCGCCATCCGGTCCCTGGAAGGAGAGGATGACGATGGCCGACAGCGGGCCGTAGAGGAACAGGACGAACAGCGCGAAGAAGATCGCGAGAATATAGAATTCCTTGGTGCGGGTTTCACGGTTCATCTCAGAGTTCCTTGCGAATATCGACGACCCTGAGGATCGCGGCCACCATCAGCAGCACGACGATCAGCAGGACGACCGCATTGGCGGCGGCGGCCGGATATTGCAGCAGCGACATCTGGTTCTTCATCATCAGCGCGACGGATGCGCTCTGGCCGCCGGACATCACCTGGACCGTCGAGAAATCGGCCATCACCAGCGTCACCACGAATATCGAGCCGATCGCCATGCCGGGCTTGGCGAGCGGCAGGACGACGTTCCAGAGCACCTGCCAGCCGGATGCGCCGCAGTCACGCGCCGCCTCGATCAGCGATCGGTCGATGCGCATCAGCGTGTTGAAGATCGGTGTCACCATGAAGAGCGTGTTCAGGTGCACCATGGCGAGCACGACGGCGAAGTCGGAATAGAGCAGCCACTCGACCGGTTCGGGAACGATGCCGAGCTCGACCAGCGCGGAGTTCACGAGACCGTTCCGGCCGAGAACCGGGATCCAGGAGATCATCCGGATGATGTTGGAGGTGAGGAACGGCACGGTGCAGACGAGGAACAGCACCATCTGCATCGTCGTCGTGCGGATGTGAAAGGCGAGAAAATAGGCGACCCAGAAGCCGATCACCAGCGTCAGAGCCCAGGTGAGGGCCGTAAATTTCAGCGTGTTGAGATAGGTTTTCCAGGTGACCCAGGAACCGAGCGTGTCGGCGTAGTTCATCGTCATGAAGTCGGGATAAAGGCCGGCGAAATCGTAGTCCCAGAAGCTGACGACGACGATCATCAGGATCGGCAGGACGAAGAAGAAACCGAGGATGAGGAGGAGGGGCGTGGCCTGGAGATAGGCGGTGAGCCGACCAAGCGCAGCGAGGGAGCGGCGGGGATTGCCGGTCCTGATCTCTCCTGAGGTTGCGACTGCCGTCATTCTCAATCCTCTTTCAGTATTGCCTTGGAAACTGCCCCTCTCCTCGGTTAAAGCCGAGGAGAGGGGAAAGGCCCGTGCCGAGGGCGCTTATTACGCCGCGATGAACTCGTTCCAGCGGCGGACCATGTAGCGGTCTTCGTCCATGACCGAGTTCCAGCAGGCGACCTTGCCCATGCGCTCCTCGAAGGAGCCGCCGTCGCGAACGGCGCCGGCCTTTTCCATGACCTTGCCTTCCGGCGAGAGGATGTCGCCCTTGGCGGGCTTGCCCTCGACCCAGAAGCCCCACTCGTCCTCGGACATGTGGGCCTTCGCGGTTTCCATGGCGGCGGAGTAGTAGCCCTGGCGGTTGAGGTAGGCGCCGACCCAGCCGGAGAGATACCAATTGATGTATTCATAGGCCGCATCGAGCTGTGCGCCCTGGAGATGGCCGGCGAGGCCGAGGCCGCCGCCCCAGGCGCGGTAGCCCTCCTTGAGCGGCTGGTATTTGCAGGCGATACCCTTCGAACGCACGGCTGCGACGGCCGGCGACCACATGGACTGGATGACGACCTCGCCGGAGGCCATGAGGTTGACGCTCTCGTCGAAGGACTTCCAGAAGGCGCGGAACTGGCCGTCCTGCTTGGCCTTGA
Organism: Ensifer sp. LCM 4579; assembly: GCF_001854885.1. Taxonomy (GTDB): domain Bacteria; phylum Pseudomonadota; class Alphaproteobacteria; order Rhizobiales; family Rhizobiaceae; genus Sinorhizobium. The sequence continues at coordinate 54,440 of NZ_MDDV01000019.1, forward strand.
TGAGGAAGTCGATCGTCTGGTCGATCTCCTCCTTCGTCATGTTGCCCTTGTCGGCATATTTGATGTTGCCCATGGCCTCCATGATCATCGCGGCATCCATGATGCCGATCGAAGGAATGTTGAGGATCGCCGTCTTGCCCTTGAAGGCCGGGTCCATGATGTCGGCCCAGCTGCTGATCTCCCGGCCGACGAGGTCCGGGCGAATGCCGAGCGTATCGGCATTGTAGATGGTCGGGATCAGCGTCATCCACTGCGTTGGTTCCTTGGCAAAGGCCTTGGAGTCCTGCGCCTCGACGAAGCCGACCGTGTGCGGCGCGGTGCCTTGCGCGATCACGCTGTCCGGCTTGAGCTTGCCGTCGATGAAGAGCGGCACGATCTTGTCGTAATACTTGATCTTCGAGACATCCATCGGCTGCATGACGCCGGTCGGGAAGACCTTCTTGGCAATCCAATATTCGATGTCGGCGATGTCGTAGGAGTCCGGCTGGGTGACGGCGCGCTGGGCGGCGGCGTCGGAATCGGTCGCCGTCATTTCCAGCGTGATGCCGAGGTCTTCCTTGCACTTCTCGGCAATCGCATTGATGTTGGAAACGCCGGTACCGAACTGGCGGAGCGTGATTGGGTTTTGCGCCCAAATCGTCGGGAAGCCGGTAATCGCGCCCGAGCCGGCGATCGCGCCGACGGCGGCGGCGCCGGTCTTCAAAAGCGAGCGGCGCGAAATGCCCTTTGCGGGCGTGGCAGTCTTCGTTTCAGTCGTCATGCTTTCGTTCCCCTTTGGTGGTGCATGGATCGGATGGAGCGGGACAGGTGCAATTCGCAGCTTCTTGTCCCCGCATCAGGCTGACACGCGGCCGAGGGGGATTGCGTCCTCCAGGGCCCAGCTCAAGGAAACCGCATCGCCTGTCGATACGGGCCTCCTGAAATAGTCGGCATCGGAGACGACGACGGTGAAGTCGTCGCTGCCGGCGCCGATGACGGTGATCTTTACGGATGCGCCGCGATACTCGACATTCGAGACGGCGCCCTCGAAGCCGAGCGACCTGTTCGACGCCGGCTCGAGATGCACGCGGTCGGTGCGGATGCCGATATCGATCGATTTTCCGACTTCCTGGGCGGCGTCGCGGACCGTGAAGCTCTGGCCCTCCGGCCCTGTCAGCGTAACGATACCGTCATCGATCGACGTTACGCGACCGGAGAGCACGTTGTGGTCGCCCATGAAGCGGGCGACGAAGGCGGTGGCGGGCTTTTCGAAGACGGTACGCGGGGCGGCCGCCTGCTCGATGCGGCCATTGTTCATGATGACGATCAGGTCGGCGAGCGCCATCGCCTCTTCCTGGCTGTGCGTCACATGCACGAAGGTGATGCCGAGCGTCTTCTGCAGCTTCTTCAGTTCCGCGCGCATGCGGATCTTGAGGAATGGATCGAGGGCGGAGAGCGGTTCGTCAAGCAGCAGCGCTTCCGGATCGGTGATGAGCGCACGGGCGAGCGCCACGCGCTGTTGTTGTCCGCCTGAAAGCTGCGCCGGGCGGCGCGCCGCATAGCTCTCCATCTGCATCAGCTTCAGCATCGTGAGCGCCTTGGCGCGGCGCTCGTCTTTCGCGACCCCCTTCATTTTCAGGCTGAAGGCGACATTGTCGACCAGGTCGAGGTGCGGAAACAGCGCGTAGGACTGGAACATCATGGCCGTGCCGCGCCTGGCGGGCGGGAAATCGGTGACGACGACATTGCCAAGGCGGACATCGCCGGAGGTGATGCTTTCATGTCCGGCGATCATGCGCAGCGTCGAGGTCTTGCCGCAACCCGACGGGCCGAGGAAGCAGCAATAGCTGCCCGCCGGAATCTTCAGGCTGATCTCGTGGACGGCGGTCGTTGCGCCGTAGACCTTCGAAACGGAAGCAATATCGATTTCTGCTGCCTTGGACATGGGGCCCCTTTCCTTGCAGCAGGGCAGAAGCATCAAGCGTGCCAGTTTGCTAAAGGCCTGAATTCGCGGGCAAGTTCATCCCGCTTCGGCTCGGTCCCGGGAAAAGGCGACATTGGTTGCACATTTAATAGGCGTTTGTCGCCAAGAGGAGCTTATATTGTATACAAAACAAAATGCGAATTGCGCGCAGATTGCGGTTAACTTCCATGCGACCACGCGCTAGGGTCGAATGCCCGCAATTGTATCGGTCGGATTCGCAGCCTTATGACTCCCCCCAGTTTGTCTCCAGCGGAAACCGCCATGGATGTCGACGCTCACCATATTCGCGATGCAATCCGCGAGGCGATCGTCGAGCGTCGGCTGGCGCCCGGAACGAAGCTATCGGAGACCGACGTCGGCAGTCTGTTCAATGTCAGCCGCACGCTCGTTCGCGCCGCCCTTCAGGCGCTCTCCTATGAGGGGCTGGTCAATGTCGAGAAGAATCGCGGCGCATTTGTTGCCCATCCGTCGATTCTGGAGGCGCAACAGATTTTCGCGGCGCGTCGGCTCATCGAGCCCGTGATCCTGCGCGAGGCGGCGCAACGCATCGGCAAGGCCGAGATCAGGCACCTGCGGCTACATTTGGCGGATGAGGAAAGACTGCGAAACGAGCGCGGTGCCGCCGCCCGCCGCGCCGAGATCAAGGCCTCCGGCGATGTTCACCTGGCGATCGCCGAAATCAGCGGCAACGCAATTCTCAAGAGGTTCATGGACGAACTCGTCGCCCGATCCTCCCTCGTCATCGCACTCTATGGTCGCTCGGTGGCTTCAAGCTGCGGTCACGACGAGCATCAGCAGATCGTCGACGCGCTGGAGAGAAGGGACGTCGACGCGGCCTGCGCGCTGATGGTCGAGCACATAAATCACATCGAAGCCGATCTTGACCTTAGGTCGGCAGAGAAGGGAACCGATTTGCGCTCTGCCTTGCGCCTGTGATGGGCAACGCAGGCGCGCCGAGACTCCGCGACACCAGCGGTAGGCATCAGCCGTTCCAATCGACAGCGCCGCCTCCGCTCTTGCCGCTGGAGCACGTTTTGTGATATTTATAACAAAACTCTGACGGGGCGATTTGAGTAGGGGATCCGGCGCTGCCTGCGCCAAGAAGGAATGATGACCAATCGCAAGACGAAGCGCATTGCCACCTTGGCGGATGCCGTGACTGCGCGGCGGGTGCTGCATCTGAAGGAGGCGGCCGCGCTTCTCGGCGTATCGGAGATGACCGTCCGCCGCGATATCGCCGACAATCCGGGCATTTTCGGTTATCTCGGCGGCCACATCGTTTCGGCCGCGGACGTCGAGGGCGATGCGCCCTACGAGCTTGCACGCGCGGCCGACAGCCACGCCGCGGCCAAACGAAATGCCTGCGCCCATGCGGCCAGACATATCCGCCCAGAGGAGACGATCTTCATCGATTGCGGCACCACGCTCGAATACCTGGTCGACCTGATCCCGGAAAATTATCCAGTAACAGCCGTATGTTACTCGATGAACACGGCGGAACGGCTGACGCGAAAGCCGAATGTCCGCATGGTCATGCTGGGCGGTCTCTATTATCCGTCCTCGGCTTCCTTTTCGGGCGGGGCCGGACTGGAGACGCTGGAGCAGCTCGGCATCAACGTCGCCTTCCTCTCGGCCGCCGGCGTCGATACGGCAAGGGGCGCAAGCTGCGTGCATTTTCATGAGGTGCCGGTCAAGCGGAAGGTGATTTCGCTCGCCCGCGAGAATTACCTTGTGGTCGACAAGAGCAAGATCGGCAAGTTGAAGCCGGCCTTCTTTGCGCCGATGGAAGCGTTCCGGTCGGTGATCACCGAGGATGGCGAGTCCGCGCTTCGCGCGAACTGATGTATGCTGGGCCGCAGACCGGCCGAACCGTCTCTTGACTCGGGAGACGAATGATGGAAATCTAACAAAAGGTAGAAACGTAACAATGCCGGTGCGTGCCGAGAGCGGCTGCCGGCGAACCTCGGTACCAGGAGGAATCGCTTGGAAGAGCTTGCTGTGAGGGGCGCCGCTGCCGCCCCTCCCGTGGGCGCAGGCCATAACTGGCCGCGCAATGACGGGGTCGACCTCGATCTTGGCTGGGTGCTTGACCAGCGCGTCAATCTCTCCGCGGCGGAGCGGCGCGTGGCGACGCTGCCCGGCCGGCGCACGGTCAAGAAAGACGCGCAGGCCGCGTGGCTGTTGAAGGCGGTGACCTGCATCGACCTCACCACGCTCAATGGCGACGATACGACGGAACGCGTCAAGCGCCTCTGCGCCAAGGCGCGTCACCCCATACGTCCGGACCTCCTCGATGCGCTCGGCATGGGCGATCGCGACATCACGACGGGTGCCGTCTGCGTCTACCATCGCTTCGTCTCGACGGCGGTGGAAGCGCTCGAAGGCTCCGGCATTCCGGTTGCCGCCGTTTCGACCGGCTTTCCGGCGGGGCTCGTGCCGCATGACATCAAGCTTCGGGAGATCGAGGCCTCGGTCGCGGACGGCGCGCGGGAAATCGACATCGTGATCACCCGCGAGCATGTGCTGACCGGCAACTGGCAGGCGCTTTATGACGAGATGCGCGACTTCCGTGCCGCCTGCGGAGATGCCCATGTGAAGGCAATCCTGGCGACCGGCGATCTCAAGACGCTTCGCAACGTCGCCCGCGCCTCGCTCGTCTCGATGATGGCCGGCGCCGACTTCATCAAGACCTCGACCGGCAAGGAAGGCGTCAACGCCACCCTGCTCGTCACCCTCGTGATGCTCCGGATGATCCGTGCCTATCAGGAGCGGACGGGGATCAAGGTCGGCTACAAGCCGGCCGGCGGCATCTCGGCGGCGAAGGACGTGTTGAACTACCAGTTCCTCATGAAGGAGGAGCTCGGACGGGAGTGGCTCGAGCCGGACCTCTTCCGCATCGGAGCATCGAGCCTGCTGGCCGACATCGAGCGTCAGCTCGAACATCACGTCAGCGGCGCCTATTCGGCCCTCAACAGACACCCGATTGGATGAAGCGATGAGCGTCGCCAGATTTTTTGACGAAATGTCCTACGGTCCCGCACCCGAAGCCGACACGGAGGCGCGCCAATGGCTGGCGCGGCACGACGGCGAATTCGGCCATTTCATCAATGGCGCGTTCGTCGCCGCAGCGTCGGGCAAGACCTTTGACAGCTTCGAGCCCGCAACAGGCGCGCTCATCGCAAGGGTGGCGCTCGGCGGATCGGAGGACGTGAACGCCGCAGTCCTCGCCGCCCGCAAGGCGCAAGCGCCTTGGGCGAAACTGCCCGGCCATGCCCGTGCACGGCATCTTTACGCGCTTGCCCGCATGATCCAGCGCCATGCACGCCTGATTGCGGTGGTCGAGGCGCTCGACAACGGCAAGCCGATCCGCGAGACGCGCGACATCGATATTCCGCTTGCCGCTCGCCACTTCTATCACCATGCCGGCTGGGCGCAACTGCAGGAAACGGAATTCGCCGACCACGTTCCCGTCGGCGTCGTTGGCCAGGTGATCCCCTGGAACTTCCCGTTCCTGATGCTGGCCTGGAAGGTCGCGCCGGCACTGGCCCTCGGTAACACGGTGATCCTGAAGCCAGCAGAATTCACGCCGCTGACGGCGCTGCTCTTCGCCGAACTTGCGAGCGCGGCCGGCCTGTCGCCGGGCGTTCTGAACGTCGTGACGGGCGAGGGCGAGACGGGTGCGCTGATCGTCGAGCACGAGGACATCGACAAGATCGCCTTCACCGGTTCGACGGAGGTCGGCCGGCTCATAAGAGAGAAGACCGCCGGCAGCGGCAAGTCGCTGACATTGGAGCTCGGAGGCAAGTCGCCCTTCATCGTCTTCGACGACGCCGACATCGACGCGGCCGTCGAAGGCGTGGTGGATGCGATATGGTTCAATCAGGGCCAGGTCTGCTGCGCCGGCTCCCGTCTGCTCGTGCAGGAAGGCGTGGCGCCGCTCTTCCATGAGCGCTTGAAGCGGCGCATGGCGACCCTGCGCGTCGGCCATCCGCTCGACAAGGCGATCGACATGGCGGCGATCGTTGCGCCGGTGCAATTGCAGCGGATCGAAACCCTGGTCGCAAAGGGTGTTTCCGAAGGTGCGTCCATGCACCAGCCGAGGATCGAACTGCCGAAGGGCGGCAGCTTCTACCCGCCGACGCTGCTGACGGATGTGCAGCCGACCTCCGTCGTGGCCACGGAGGAGATTTTTGGGCCGGTGGCCGTGTCCATGACCTTCCGCACGCCGGAGGAGGCGATCCAGCTCGCCAACCACTCCCGCTACGGCCTCGCCGCCAGCGTCTGGAGCGAAACCATCGGGCTTGCCCTGCACGTGGCGGCCAAGCTCGCCGCCGGCGTCGTCTGGGTCAACGCCACCAATCTCTTCGACGCGTCGAGCGGCTTTGGCGGTAAACGCGAATCCGGCTTCGGCCGCGAGGGCGGCAAGGAAGGCTGCTACGAATATCTGAAGCCGAAAGCCTGGCTCGGCCGCAAGCTTAGGCCAGAGCCGGTTCGAGCGGCACCGAGGCCGGCTGCCGGCGATTTCGGCTTGCCGGCGCTCGACCGCACCGCCAAGCTTTTCATCGGCGGCAAGCAGGCGCGACCGGACGGAAACTATTCGCGCCCGATCTTGTCGCCCAAGGGCAAGCCGATCGGCGACGTCGGCGAGGGCAATCGCAAGGACATCCGCAACGCCGTCGTCGCCGCACGGGCGGCATCCGCCTGGGGTTCGGCCACCGCACACAACCGGGCGCAGATCCTCTACTACATCGCCGAGAACCTCAGCGCCCGGGCGGCGGAGTTTGCCGACCGCATCGTCGCGATGACGGGAGCGTCCGCCGCTGGCGCCAAGGCAGAGATTGAAGCCTCGATCGCGCGGCTTTTTAGCTATGGCGCCTGGGCGGACAAGTACGAGGGCACCGTGCACCAGCCGCCCTTGCGGGGCGTTGCGCTGGCCATGCCGGAGCCGCAGGGCGTCGTCGGCGTCATCTGCCCGCCAGAGGCGCCGCTCCTGGGCTTCATCAGCCTGGTTGCGCCGCTGATCGCCGTCGGCAATCGCGTCATTGCCGTTCCGAGCGAACCGCATCCGCTTGCCGCGACAGATTTCTACTCGGTCCTGGAAACCTCCGACGTCCCGGCCGGCGTCGTCAACATCGTCACCGGCTCGGCGATGGAGCTCGCCAGGACGCTTGCTGCGCATAATGACGTCGACGCACTCTGGGCTTTCGGCTCGTCGGAACTGTCGACGCTCGTCGAGAGGCTCTCGACCGGCAATCTGAAGCGCACCTTCGTCGACTACGGCAAGGCAACCGACTGGATGGATCGATCCGCCGCCGAAGGCCCGGCATTTCTGCGCCGGGCCGTGGACGTGAAGAACATCTGGATTCCCTACGGCGAGTAGCGCCGACGCTCGCAGCAGTGGAGAAACCGGAAAGGCCCGTTGACGACGGGCGGCGGAAACGGCCTGATGCCGCGAGGCTGCCGTCGGCTTCCGCCCGCGGCGCATTGGCAGGAGGACAGGAATGCTCAAGAATATCGACCCGGCTCTGAACGCGGATGTGCTGCATGCCTTGCGCTCGATGGGGCATGCCGACACGCTGGTGATCTCCGACACGAATTTCCCGTCGGACGCGATTGCCCGCCAGACGACGCTCGGCAAATTGCTGCACATCGACAATGTCTCGGCCGCCCGGGCGATGCGGGCCGTCCTTTCGGTTCTCCCGCTCGACACGCCGTTGCAGCCTTCGGCCGGCCGCATGGAGGTGATGGGAGCGCCCGACGAAATCCCGCCGGTGCAGCGCGAGGTGCAGGCCGAGATCGACCGGGCCGAGGGCAAGCCGGCGCCCATGTACGGCATCGAGCGTTTCGCTTTCTACGAAGCTGCCAAGAAGGCCTATTGCGTCATTACAACGGGCGAAACCCGTTTCTACGGCTGCTTCCTTCTCACGAAGGGCGTCATTCCTCCGGAGTCGGTCTGAAAACGCAATCGGCTGAAGGTACATACCAGCATGGCGCTGGTGGAACCGCGTCTTTGCTGGAATACTGTCTTCGTTTCGAGGATGGGAGCCGACCATGATGGAGTTGAACCATACGACCCGGCAAACGGGCGCCACCGCCGTGGTGGGGCGAACGGGCTTCCCGAACGTGGTCTCCATGTCGGGCGGGGTGCTCGACGTCGTCACCAGTCCGTCGCAGCCGGGCTTCGATCCGCTCGACCTTCTGTATGCTTCGCTTGCGAGTTGTCTTGTCCTCGGCGCCCGCCACGCGGCAAGTCGCTTCGGCGTCCTCGACCGGCTGGACGAAGTCTCGGCCAGGGTCACCGGCGAAAAGGCTCATGATGAGCCTTCTCGCATTGCGCGCTTCGACATAGAGTTGACCATCAAGGGCGAAGTCGACGATGTGGTTCGTCAGGCCATCGCCGTGGCGGCGGAAAACGAGATCTGCACGATCAGCAATAGCCTGCGGGGCAATCCCGAATTCGTGAGCAGGGTTTCGGGCTAAACGGGCTTCGGAAGAAGCGTCCCACGGCTTTCCGACAAAACCAACAACGTGAGCAGAACGTCGGCGAAGCCGCGCAATCTGCTTGGGAAACAAACCATGGAGGGAACAGATTTGGCGACTTCGGCTGCCGTCTTCGAGTTCAACTCGGTCATCGTCCGTGAGCCTTCGCTCAGCGTCGTCAACGGGCTGCGCGCGGAGGATCGCGGCAGCCCTACTTACGAGGGCGTCAAGGCGGAGCACGACGCCTATGTCGAGGCGATGCGGATTGCCGGCGCAAAGGTCACCGTCCTGCCGCCGCTCCCCGCCTTCCCGGATTCCATCTTCGTCGAGGATCCGGCGCTTGTCTTCACGGAAGGCGCAATCCTCCTGCGCCCGGGCGCTCCGACGCGCCTGAAGGAAGTCGACGCGATAGCGCCGGCGCTGCACGACATGTTCGACGTGGTTCTCGATCTAGCAGATGGTTATGCGGACGGCGGCGATGTGCTGACGACGGCGCGTGGGGTCATGATCGGCCTTTCCGCCCGCACCGACAGGGCCGGCGCCAAGGCGCTCCAGGCTAGTCTCGAAAAGCTCGGTCGCAAGAGCGAGGTCGTCGCGACACCCGAGGGCGTGCTGCATTTCAAGACCGATTGCTCGCTGCTCGACGAGGAGACAGTCCTTGCGACCAGCCGCCTCGCGCGTTCGGGCGTGTTCAAGGCGTTCCGGCAGATGATCGTTCCAGAGGGCGAAGAGGCGGCGGCGAATGCGCTCCGCGTCAACGACGTCGTCATGGTCGGTTCGGATTTTCCGCGCACGATCGAGATGCTCGACAAGGCTGGCTATCAGGTCGTGCCGTTGAAGACCACGGATATCGGCAAGATCGATGCCGGGCTCTCTTGCATGTCGTTGCGCTGGTTCAATGACAAGATGTGAGTGTGCGCCGTTTACGCGCCCGGCAGGGTGAAGACGGCGCAGGGGGTTGAGATGCCGCGCAGCGCATGTTCGCCGAGCGGCAGGAGCGGTGTTGCTGTTTCAGCGGCGACCGCACCCGAAATCAGCACCGATCGGCCGAGCGGCCGGCACAGGCCCTCCAGCCGGCTGACCAGGTTGACCGCGGGGCCAATGGCGGTGAAATCCAGCCGGTCTACCGCGCCGATATTCCCCCACAGGATGTCGCCGAGATGCAGCGCCGTGCCGTAGGGGAGCGGCGGCAGCCCCTGCGCCTGTCGGCGCTCATCGAGGTGGGCCATGCCGGCGCGGGCGGCGACGACCGCGCGCAACGCCGCCTCGCAGGCTTCGGCCGGCCCATGCGTGACAGGAAATATTGCCAGCACGCCGTCGCCGATGAACTTCAAGACCTCGCCGCCAAAGGCGTGGATCGCTCCGGCGACCCGGTCGAACCAGGCGTCGAGGTCGGCGATCATCGCAGCCGGTTCGCTCGCCTCGGAACGGGCGGTGAAGTTGCGCATGTCGGCATAAAGCAGGGCGGCCCGGATCATCTCTCCCGTGCCGCGGTTGAGCGCGCCGGCCTGCACTCGGGCGGCACTGCGTTTTCCGAGATAGGCCTCCAGCAGAGCCGTCAGTGCCGCCCGCTCCGTCAGGGCGGTCAAAGGCGCTGCGGCAAAGCGCGCGGTCTGGCGCAGCCGACCGGCTTCGGCAGGGCCGAATGGTCGTGTTCCTGCCCAGCCAAGAACCGGCCCGTCCGGCGTCCGGCCGATCGCGTCCGCCTCCACCGGACCGAGCCCGGTCAGCCAGTTTCGCCCATCCTCATTGCGTTGAGCTCCGGCAAAGCCAAGTGCCTCGATGACCGCCCCGGTCTCTGCCCGCCACAGCCATGTGCGGCGGGCGATGATCGGATGCGGCACCGCCAGCGTCAGGGCGCCGCCGGCCAAGGGAAGCCCGTCGGCCAATAGCCGTCCGCCGAGCTCGGCCAGAAACCGGTCGGGGCCGATCGAGCCACTGGCCTCGTCCAAGAGCCAGGCGAGAGGTGTGGGCAGATCCATGCCCGCGATCATACCGTGACGGGCACGGGCCTGTCATCCGCGCGAGGCGGTGGAGCGCTCGGCTCTCCGGCGGTCTGGCATCGAAGCGGGTTCCGCTGCTTGGACGGAGCTCGGTGCGCCGCCTGCTGCCAGTCTCCTTAAATTGACCTCGTTTTTGGGACAATGATAGGTAGCAGTCGAAGCGCTGCAGCGACCGTCGCGCACCTCACCGGCTCTCGGCGCTGAAGTCGTTCATTGAGGCCATCACCATAGGGGGAGACCGATGCAAGAAACCCTCGTCGTCCGCCGCGAGACGCACATTCCGGCGCCGCCCGCCGCGGTGTTCGCCCTCCTGACCGATCCGGAAAAGATCCTGCGTTGGATGGGAACGGAGGCTGAGGTCGAGCCGCATCCCGGCGGTCTCTATCTCGTCAATGTTACCGGCGCACGCTGTGCCCGTGGCTCTTTCCGCGAAGTGGTCCCGGTGCACCGGCTGGTATACAGCTTCGGCTGGGACGACAGTGATATCGTGCCGCCGAACTCGAGCCTGGTCGAGATCGACCTCGTCGAGCAGCCGGACGGCACACTTTTGCGCCTGACCCATTCGGGCCTGCCCACTGCCGAGCAATGCGCCGGTCATGCGGAAGGCTGGGCCCATTATCTCGACCGGCTGGCCGAGGCCGCTGCTGGACGCGATCCCGGCCCGGACCCCTGGCACGGTCGCACCGGCGGGGAGTGATCGGGCGCGTCTCGCGAGACGTTTGATCCCGACGGGCTTCAGGTCGCCGGCGACAGATCGCCCAGCACCGTCGGGATCAGTTCCGTAACCGTCGGATGGATGTGCATGGCCCGTTTGATCGTGGTGTAGGGCTTCTTGGCATACATCACGTCAAGCACGCTGTGGATCGCCTCGTCGCCGCCGGTTCCGAGAATAGCGGCGCCGAGGATCTCCTCGGTGTCGGCGTCAACGATCATCTTCATGAAGCCTTCGGTCTCGCCTTTCTCGACCGCGCGGGCGACCCGCGTCATCGGCCGCGTGCCGATCAGCAGCTTGCGGCCGCTCTTGCGCGCCTCGCTTTCCGTCATGCCGGCCCGGCCAAGCGGCGGATCGATGTAGAGCGCATAGGTCTGGATGCGATCGCTGACCTTGCGCGGGTCGTTGTCGAGAAGGTTGGCAGCGACGATCTCGAAATCATTATAGGCAGTGTGGGTGAATACACCGCGGCCATTGCAGTCGCCCATGGCGAAGATATGCGGCACGTTGGTGCGCAGGACATCATCGACCTCGATATAGCCGCGCTCATCGGTCTTGACGCCTGCCTTGTCGAGGCGGAGATCGTCGGTATTGGGGCGGCGGCCGGTGGCCAGCAGCACGTCCGAGCCGACGACTTCCGGCGCGCCCGAGGTGCAGTCGACGCCCGCGGAAATGCCGTCTGCCTCTTTGGCGAAGCGGATGCATTCCGCATTGAGGCGGATGTGGATGCCCTCCTTCTCGAGAATGGCGCGGATCGCGTCGGAGACCTCCGGGTCTTCCCGCGAAATCAGGCGCGGCCCCTTCTCGATGACGGTGACGTCGGAGCCGAAGCGGCGGAACATCTGCGCGAATTCCAGCCCGACATAGCTGCCGCCGATGATGACGAGATGTTTCGGCAGATGTTCGAGGTCCATGAGGGAGCTGTTGGTGAGATAGGGGATGTCGTTGATGCCGGGGAGGTCGGGGACCGCGGCGCGGCCGCCGACATTCAAGAATATCCGCTCGCCGGAAATCCGTTCGCTGCCGACCCGCATTTCTCGCGGGCCCTCGAACTGCGCATGGCCCTCGAAGACGGTGCAGTTCCTCATGCTCTTGAGCCAGTTCTCCACGCTGGAGCGGGAATCGAGCCGTATCTTCTCTTTTCGCGCCATGACACGTTCGAAATCCACGGACACGGGCGCGGTCGTCATCCCGTATTCCGCGCCGCGACGCGCCGTATGGATCGCATAGGCGCTGGCGACCATGGCCTTGGTCGGCGTACACCCGGTATTGACGCAGGTGCCGCCGAAGAACTTGCGCTCGACGAGCGCCACGGCTTTGCCGGCTTCCGTCATTCGGCCGGCGAGGGGCGGGCCGGCCTGGCCGGCGCCGACGATGATTGCGTCGAAATGCGTGCTCATGACGATACCCCAGAATGCCAGGAGAATGGCGACAAGACCCCCGATGTGGGGATCAGAACCTTGCCGCCGATCGTTGCCACGAGGCGCTTGCGTGCCTCATAGCCGGCGAACGTGCCGATGATAGCATTCATGACGCCGGCGAGCGCACCGTCGATCAAAGAGCCAGCGACGGTAACCAGTATGATGCCTTGTCAGCCGTCGGCACTCAACCTTGTAGCTGCCTCAAAAGTTTGACAATCTTTGCCAAACTATGTCATGCTTCAAAAGCAATATGGAGGCTGCCATGGCGACGATGAACGTATCCTTGCCTGATCTTATGAAAGACTGGGTTGAGGCGCAGACGAGAACCGGCCGTTATGCCAATGCCAGCGATTATGTGCGCGATCTGATCCGCAAAGATCAGGAGCGTAGCGGCAAAATTGCGGCTATGCAGCGCCTTGTCGATGACGGCGTGAAAAGCGGCGTCGGCAATCGCTCGAAGGACGAACTTTTCGCGGCGGCGCTGACACGGGCCGAGGCCCCGCGCGGCAATTAGGTATGGGCTATCGCCTTTCTCTCGAAGCGGAAGAGGATATTATCGACATCGCCGAGGAAGGCGTACGCCTGTTCGGCCCCGCGCAGGCCGGACGGTATCATGACGAGCTGTTCGCGATCTTCGATCTGATCGCCGCCAACCCTCGAACGGCGCGCGAACGCTTCGAGATATCGCCGCTGGTGCGTATTCATCCTTTCAAGACCCATCTCGTCGTCTATCGGATCGAAGAGGATGGCGATATCATCATTGTTCGTGTGCGGCACGGACACGAGGATTGGCTTGACGGGAACGAATGACACCGCCGAGGTCAATTCTGTTTGCTCAGTCGTTCTGCACCTCGTTGATGACGGCGAGATGCGCGGGTCAGGCGAAGCTGGTGCCCGGCCAACTTGATCCGGTTGATATGTCTTTCCCTGTCGTCTGACATCGGACTGTCTTGGGCCTCGCTCTATGATTTGCCGGGCGTTGACCTATATGGGATGCTCTGACCGGACCCGGTGGAGAATCCGTGATCAACAATGCGGGAACAAATCGAGGGAGACAATCATGCGCCTGACTTTGGTGAAGACACTTATCGGTACCGCTCTAGCCCTTGCGCTCACCTCCGCCGCGGCCAAGGCCGACGTCGTGGTATCCTCGAAAATCGATACGGAGGGCGGCGTCCTCGGCAACATCATTCTGGCCGTGCTAAACGCTCATGACATCAAGACCACGGATCGTGTCCAGCTTGGCGCCACGCCCGTCGTCCGCAAGGCGATCACCGCCGGCGAGATCGACATCTATCCGGAATATACCGGTAACGCCGCCTTCTTCTTCGAGAAGGCCGACGATCCCGTCTGGAAGGATGCCGACAAGGCCTATGAAGAGGCGAAGAAGCTCGACTATGACGCCAACAAGATTGTCTGGCTGACGCCGTCGCCGGCCAACAACACCTGGGCGATCGCACTCCGCAAGGAGGTTGCCGAGGAGAACAACCTCAAGACCCTGTCGGATTTCGGCAAATATGTGAGCGGCGGCGGCGAGGTGGTGCTTGCAGCCTCCGCCGAATTCGTGAACTCGGCCGCCGCCTTGCCCGCCTTTCAGACCGCCTATAATTTCACGCTGAAGCCGGAGCAACTCATCACCCTTTCGGGCGGCGATACGGCGGCGACGATTTCGGCGGCCGCGAACCAGACGAACGGCGCCAATGCGGCAATGGTCTATGGCACCGACGGCGGTATTGCCCCCTCGGGTCTCGTCGTCCTCGAGGACGACAAGAACGTGCAGCCGGTCTATCAGCCGACGCCGATCATCCGGGAAGCGGTGCTGAAGGAGAACCCGGAAATCGAGACGCTGCTGAAGCCCGTCTTCGAGAAGCTCAATCTGGTGACGCTGCAGGAACTCAATGGCCGCGTGCAGGTCGGCGGCGAGCCCGCCAAAGCCGTCGCCGAGGATTTTCTGAAGAAGAACGGTTTCCTGAAGTAATGGCGAAAATCTGATGGAGTGGATGCCCCCTCCCGACGGCATCGCGATGTGCCAATGTGGTGATTGCCAAAATCGACCAGGAGAGAGAGGGCATCCATGGATCAAGTTACCATCATCGGAATCGATCTCGCAAAGAGGGTTTTCCAGGTTCACGGCGCGGCGAATGACGGGAAGGTCATCTTCCGCAAGAAGTTGTCGCGTTCGCAGTTGCTGCCGTTTCTCGCCGGACAGCCACGATGCATGGTGGCAATGGAAGCCTGCGCGACTGCGCACGAATGGGGGCGCGCGATCGGCGCGCTCGGGCATGCCGTCCGGCTTCTGCCGCCGGTCTATGTGAAGCCCTTTGTAAAGCGGCAGAAGAACGACGCGGCTGACGCGGAGGCCATCACCGAAGCGGCCTCCAGGCCGACGATGCGCTTTGTGGCGGTTAAGACCGAGGAGCAACAGGCGCGGTCAATGATCTTCCGCACGCGTGATCTCCTGGTGCGCCAGCGCACGCAACTGATCAATGCCCTGCGCGGCCACCTCGCCGAGCACGGGGTTGTCGCCCCACAGGGCCCGGCCCACGTGAAGCGTCTTGCGGATGCGATCGAAGACGAGCAAAACCTCATCCAGCCGATCGTCCGCGACGTTGGTCGTCTCTACCTCCAGCAGATCGCCATCTACAGCGAGAAGATCACCGAGCTTGAGCAGACGCTCCGTCGCGAGGCCTCGGGGAGCGAGACGACCGCGCGCTTGCAGACCATGCCGGGAATCGGACCCATCACCGCCATAGCCATCGAGACGTATGCGCCGCCGCTGGAGACTTTCCGACGTGGCCGCGATTTCGCCGCCTGGCTTGGGCTCGTGCCTCTGCAGAAATCCACGGGCGGAAAACAGAAGCTGGGTCGAACCTCGAAGATGGCGCAGCGTGACATTCGGCGCCTGCTCATCATTGGGGCGATGGCGGTCGTCCGATGGGCGGCTCGGAAGGGGCCGCCCGAAGGATCGTGGTTGGCGCGCATGCTGGCGCGCAAGCCGCCCATGCTGGTCGCCATCGCGCTGGCCAACAAGATGGCGCGGTCGGCATGGGCCATGATGACGAAGCGGGAGAACTACCGGGACCCGGCGACAGGACCAGCTTGATCGACGATCGAGCCGTCGCTCGCCGGTCCGTCGGGGATGTGAGGAGGGCAGCGAACAGTAAGGGCAAATGATCGACAAGATCGGGACCAGGCAAAGCCGTCAAGCGTACGGAGCCACGAGCTCGCAAATCTGATCAGCACCTGGTTCGCGCATCTCCATACCGGCCCGCGGCATGTGAAGCGCCGCAACTGCGAGGCCTGACACATGACCGCACCCGATCACATGCCCTCGACGTTCAAAATCCCCTTGCATCAACGGGGGCATCCACACATGACGCTTGGTACCCGGTGCGAATTACCTGTTCCGACCCTTCTCGGACGTTGCGTCAGCTGATGGCCTGTCCGAGAAATGTTCAATGTGGTCACTTTGCGCGCATTCGCTAGCGCAGCATCGCTGCGCTTCCTCGCTCCCCTAGCCTTTTGGACCATTCATCTGCCAACCTCTCGAGCTGTTCTCGCCCCTGTGGAGTGTTGGACTTTGAGTAGAGGTCGAAGACGCGGTCCCATTCTGCCCGCGCCTCGTCAGGAAACACTGCTACGGACTGAACCAGGTACATGCCCATGAAGGAAGTCTTCGCGATAGCTTGCGCCCAGTAATTTTCATTTCTTAGCCCCACGGCGAGAAGGCGGAGTGGCACCATGTGCGTGATGGCAAAGAGCAAATACAGAAGTAGCTCACCGATAAAACCGGATAGACTGCCCCCAAGCACAAAGACGATCGAGGTAACGACGATCACATAGCCGAGAAGCTCATAGGTCCAGAGCGAAGCAACGCTCGCGGGGGCCGCAACAGTGTAGGGGACGGAAAGGACTGAACCCAACGCAATCTCTACGGTCTGCGGGAACAGCAAGTATGCCGCGAAAATCAACGCGCCCGCGGCGGCCAGGCGCAGGATCACGCCAGTCGCGAAGCCGATGACGTTCACTATCAGAGCCAGGCCATTGGCCATCTGCAAGCTGAGCGAGCTAGTTTTAGCAATCCCGTCCGCCCAGATGCGAAGAAGAATGGGTTCTACAAGCACCCAGTACGGATTGCTTTCTCCAGCAATGGTGTACCGAAATCCCCGTCTTTCCATGACGATGATCCTCCCCCTCCTGAGAGGCTCTAAACGATGCCCTCGAACAACTTACGCCAGAAGGGAGAAGCGCACTATGGTTGGTATCCAAATCGGCCTCGTCCGGCCCGAGGACGTTCATTTTCGGGAAGGCTGCTTTCCACCCTGAGCGGGCTTGCGACTCCGGTACCAAGCGTCAGACCTTGAACACTAGCAGTTCCTATCATCGAGACTTGGTATAAGCTCGCAGAAAGAGCGTTGCCCGATTCCCGGCAACGCTCGCCGGCTTTCGTGTCGAGCGGACGAGTTTATGGCGATCGATACAATTCCCGAAACAGATCAGCGCAGGGCCCTGCCTTTCGATAAGCTCGGCGTGATCATTGCGGCTCTCGCGGTCTACGGCGCTTTCCTCGCTCCCTTCGCAACCTTCCGCGCCAACCGCATCGTACAGGGCGAAACGAGGGCGATCCTCGAGGCTTTGCCGCCATTGCTCGGCTACGGGTTGCTTTCCGTCCTGTTTGCCGGCGCCGCGATTGCGCTCCTGAAGACACCAGCGGCCGTTCGCATGGCCGCTGCGGTTGCGGTTCTGCTTGCGCTCGCACTTCTCATCGGGACCGCCGCCGACCACCTGATGCCGGCGGACAATGCCTATGCCCGCATTTCGCCGGCCTCCGGCTTCTGGATCCTGATCTTCGCCTTCGCGCTGCTTATCGCCGATGCGCTGACGCGGCTCGCCCCGGGGCCGGGTATCCGGCTCCTTTTCCTTGCCGCGGTCCTGGCGCTCATCGGTGCAATGCTGGTGACCGGCCGCTGGGACGGGCTCTCGATCCTCAAGGAATATGCAAGCCGCGCCGATACGTTCTGGGCGGAGGCAGGCCGACATCTGACGCTGGCGCTCGGCTCGCTTGCTGCCGCGGCTGTCGTCGGGCTGCCGCTCGGCATTCTCTGCCATCGCGTCGATCGCCTGCGCAACGCTGTTTTGAGCGTGCTCAACGCGATCCAGACGATCCCGTCGATCGCCCTTTTCGGCATCCTGATCGGTCCGCTCGGCTGGATTGCCGCCCATGTCCCGGGGGCGATGGCGATCGGGGTGCGCGGCATCGGCTTCGCTCCGGCTTTCGTCGCGCTGTTTCTCTATTCCCTTCTTCCCATGGTCGCCAATACGGTCGTCGGTCTCGCCGGCGTGCCGCGCGCCGCCAATGACGCCGCACGCGGCATCGGCATGACCGACCGGCAGCGGCTCGTCGCGATCGAATTGCCGCTGGCCTTTCCGGTGATTCTCGCCGGAATCCGCATCGTGCTCGTGCAGAATATCGGCCTTGCGACGATCGCCGCCCTCATCGGCGGCGGCGGCTTCGGCGTTTTCGTCTTCCAGGGCATCGGCCAGACGGCGATGGATCTCGTATTGCTCGGTGCGGCCCCGACCGTGCTTCTGGCCTTTGTGGCGGCGATCGTCCTCGATTGCCTGATCGAAATGATCGCCGCGGATCGCGGCCGGAGCCAGGCGCCATGATCGAATTCGAGCATATCAGCAAATTCTACGGCGATGCCGAGGTGGTGAGCGACGTCTCGCTGGCCGTCGCACCGCACACGGTCACCGTCGTCGTCGGGACCTCCGGCTCCGGCAAGACCACGCTCATCAGAATGGTCAATCGCCTGGTCGAGCCCTCATCCGGCATGATCCGGATCGACGGCGAGGACAATCGGTCCGTGCCTGCTTTCGAGCTGCGCCGCCGCATCGGCTATGCAATCCAGGGCCACGGCCTCTTTCCGCACCGGACGGTCGCGCAGAACATCGCCACGGTCCCGACGCTTATCGGTTGGAAGAAGGCGCGGATCAAGGCCAAGGTCGAGGAACTGCTGGAGCTCTTCCAGCTCGACCCGGACTTCTACGGCGCGCGATATCCGCACGAACTCTCCGGCGGGCAGCAGCAAAGGGTCGGCGTCGCGCGGGCGCTGGCAGCCGAGCCCAACCTGCTGTTGATGGATGAGCCCTTCGGCGCGCTCGACCCGATCATCCGCGCCAAGGCGCAGGACGATCTGCTGGCGATCCAGAAGCATTTCGGCACGACGATCATCCTGGTGACGCACGACATGGAGGAGGCTTTCCGTCTCGCCGACAGGATCGCGGTCATGGACAAGGGTGAGGTCGTGCAATATGCGTCGCCGGCCGAGATGCTGGTCCGCCCAGCGACGCCCTTTGTCGAGGCGATGATCGGTGCCAGCGAACGGCCCTTCCGCCTGCTTGCGGTCGAGACGGCCGGCGATGCGGTCGAGCCCGGTCACGCCGAGGGCGAGCCGATCCCGGCGACACTCAACCAGCGCGATGCGCTTTCCGAGCTCCTTTGGTCCGGCCGTGCCGCGCTGCCGGTCGCCGCAGCGGATGGCAGGATTATCGGCAGGGTCAGTCTCGAAAGTCTGGTCCGGCGCGCGGCGAGGCCGGCGTGATGATTTCCCCCGCCAAACTCCTGCGGCTCGGCGTCGCCGTCATTCTGCTGGCATTTCTGCTGCAGCCCGGCTGGTTCGAACCGCTGCTGAAGCCGCTGGTTCAGGAAAACGCGCCGGCGATCTACAATCGCGGCAGCCTCCTCTGGCTGACGGCCCTGCATCTGAGGACCGTGCTCATCGCGACGCTCGCCGCCATCATTGTCGCCGTGTCGCTGGCGATCCTCGTCACGCGCGAGGCAGGGGCGGAGTTCCTGCCGTTGTCGCGCAGCCTCGTGAATATCGGCCAGACCTTCCCGCCGGTGGCGGTCCTGGCGCTCTCGGTTCCGATCTTCGGTTTCGGCGAGAAGCCGACGCTGATCGCCCTTTTTCTCTACGGCCTGCTGCCGATCTTCGAGAATGCCCTGACCGGGCTGACGACCCTGCCGCCGGCAGTGATCGAGGCGGCGCGCGGCGCCGGCATGACCGAGCGCCAGCGCCTGCTGAGGGTCGAACTTCCGCTGGCGTTGCCGGTGATCCTGACCGGCGTCCGGCTGTCCGTCGTAATCAGCCTTGCCACCGCAACGATCGGCTCGACGGTCGCGGCAAAGACGCTCGGCGAAGTCATCATTGCCGGACTGCAGGCGAACAATCTCGCCTTCGTGCTGCAGGGAGGGCTTATTGTGGCAGCCCTTGCCGTGCTCATCCACGATGCGCTTCAGGCCCTGGAGCGTGCACTCGCGCAGCGCTCCCACGTCTGAAGCACCACGGATCGGGGGATCCCATTCACAGCAAGATCAGCGTTTCCTGCCGATCCTCAAATCGGATGCACGCCGCTCCGTATGAAAACGAATTTCACTACTTCGTCGATTTTATGATTTTCGATTGACGGAATGGAATTTGTATCCCAGTCTAAGAAAATAAATTACGAAAAGACGGGGGCAGCATGAAGGTCGGAATAATCGGACTCGGGTTCCGTCTCGGTTACCTCGGCTATGTCTTCCGGGCGATCGATGAGAGCTTCGAGATCGCCGGTTATGTCGATCCCGCCCCTGCGGGACTTGCGGGTCTCGAGGAGAAGGGCATTTCCGCCGGCAAGGCCTACGCCACTCCCGAGGACCTGATCGCCAGCGAGAAGCTCGATCTCCTGATGATCGGCTCTCCGAACCACCTGCATCTCGGCCATATCCGCATCGGCCTCGAGGCCGGCCTCAAGGTCTTTTGCGAGAAACCGATCGTCAGCACGGTGGAGCAGAGCCTCGAGCTTGCGGCGCTGCTGGCGAAATACGGCCATGACCGGCTGATGGTTGGCCTCGTGCTGCGCTACGCGCCGATGTATCGCGACCTTCGTGCCGCGCAGTCCGCCGGCTCGCTAGGCGAGATCGTCTCGATCGAAGCGTGCGAGCATATTGAGCCCTATCATGGTGCGTTCTTCATGCGCGACTGGCGGCGCTACGGGCGCTATTCGGGCAGTTTCATGCTGGAGAAATGCTGCCACGACCTCGATCTCTATAACGGCGTGGTCGGTGTCCGGCCGGAGCGCGTCGCAAGCTTTGGCGGTCGCAAGAGCTTCGTGCCCGCCAACGACCCCGCCCGCGAAGGCGTCAACGACCTGCAGCTCTTTCATCGCAAGCCGAGCGGCTGGCTCGGCTCCGACAGGGTCTTCGACAGCGACGGCGACATCATCGACTACCAGGTCGCAATCGTCGAATATGCCAACGGCGTCGCCATGAATTTCCACACCAACCTGAACGTGCCGGACCAGTTCCGCCGTTTCTGCGTCATCGGTTCTCGCGGCATGGCGGAGGGTGATTTCATCCGCGGCTATCTCGACGTGCACGAGGCGCTTTCGGGCAAGAAGATCGTCGAGAAGCGCTACGCCAAGGAGACGGAGCTCTCGCAGCATTACGGCGCAGACGAGCAGATGGCGGCCGAAATCATCGCCCATGTGCGGGATGGGGGGCCGCTGCCGGTTTCGCCGCTCGATGCACTGGAAGCGGGCGTTCTGGCGCTTTCCATGGATGAAGCGCGAGCGTGGCGCACGGTCGTTGACCTGAGACCGCTCTGGGATCGCTTCGACGAAGCCCTGCACGCTCGCGCGGCCTGAGCGGAGAAAGAGGCATGAGCGTCCGCCGCAGCACCCTGATCTTCGCTTGGATCCTGCTGCTTCCGGCCGTGCTCTATGTGACGGTGATCGTCGCCTATCCATTGTTGGATACCTTCATCCTATCGTTCACCGATGCCTCGCTGAAGAAGACGACCAACTGGGTCGGCGCTGCCAATTACGAGAAGATCTTCAACGGCACCTTCGCCGAGGTGATCATCCGCACCTTCGTGTGGACCGCCTTCTCGGTGGCGCTCAAAATGATCATCGGCACCTTCGGCGCGGTGATGCTGAATGCGGCCGTGCCGGGACGGGCGCTCTTCCGCGTGCTTACCATGCCGCCCTGGATCGTGCCGATGGCGATCGGCATCTTCATGTGGGGCTGGATGTATAACGGCCAGTTCGGGATGATCTCCGGCCTGCTGCAGAACTGGGGTCTGATCGATGGGCCGGTCGCCTTCCTCGCCCACGGCTCCACCGCCTTTTGGGCGACGATCGTCACCGACGTCTGGATCGGCGTGCCGATGGTGACGCTGTACATGCTCGCCTCAATGCAGGCAGTCCCGCAGGACCTCTACGAAGCGGCCTGGACCGACGGCGCGGGCCGCTTCTACCGCTTCCGCCGCATCACCCTGCCGCTCCTTGTCCCGGCGATGATCACCATGTCGATGCTGTCGCTGATCGCCACCTTCAACTCCTTCGACATCATCTGGATACTCACCCAGGGGGGGCCGAACGGCGATACGACGACGATGATCATCGACACCTATCGCACAGCAATCGGCTCGAAGAGATACGGGGAAGGGGCGGCGCGCGCCGTGCTCATCTGCATCTTCCTGTCGATCTTCTGCATCGCCTATTTCCGTGTCACCCATCGCCTCGCCTCGGAGGAGCACCGATGAGCCAACCGACCATGATCCACCGCTATCGCTGGTACGAGCTCGTCGGTATCTATGCGGGGCTTCTCCTCTTCCTGACCTTCATCCTCGCGCCATTCGTCGAAGGGTTTCTGGTGTCGCTGAAGCCGCTCGCGCTGCTGTTTTCGTCGCCCTATCGGTTTTGGCCGGAAAACGGCTCCCTCGCGGCCTATCGCACGATGTGGGTGAGCGTGCCGGGCTTTGCCCGTTATATCTTCAATTCTTTCTTCATCTCCACGATTATCACGGCCGCGGTGCTCCTGCTGGTGGTGCCGTCGGCCTATGCCTTCGCCCGCTTCAAATTCCGCGGCAGCGGCGCCCTGCTGGCGGCCTTCCTCGCGGTCAACATGTTCTCGGGCGCCGTGCTCCTGATCCCGCTTTTCCGGCTGATGCGCAGTTTCGGCGTGCTCAACACCTATTTCGCCATGATCGTGCCGGGCGTCGCCTTTCTCATCCCTTCGGCTATCTGGCTCTTGCGCACCTATATGATGCGCATCCCGCGCGAACTCGACGAGGCCGCCTTCGTCGACGGGGCCAGCCATTTCTACACCCTGCGCCGGGTGATCCTGCCGATCGCCATGCCGGGCATCGCGGTCGTCGCGATCACCACCTTCATCGGTTCCTACGCGCAGCAGTTCATCTTCGCGCTGACCTTCAATTCGAAGACCGAATACATGCCGTTGCCAATCGGTCTCTACGCCTATTTCGGCCGGCAGGAGGTCGTCTGGAACGAACTGATGGCGGCGAGCTTTGTCGGCATCGCACCGGCCGTGATCGTGATTTTCTTTCTCCAACGTTATCTCGTCAGCGGCCTGACCGCCGGCGCGGTGAAGCAATGAGCAACCATCAAAAATGGGGAGTTCCATCAGTGACCATGGCCAGTAAAGCTGTACTTCTTACGCTCGCTCTCTTCGGGTCGACCGCGCTCGGCGGCGTTGCCGCACAGGCCGCCGACCAGGAGATCACCTGGATCTATTGCGGCGACAAGATCGATCCCATCCACGAGAAATACATCAAGGAGTGGGAAGGCCGGAATCCCGGCTGGAAGGTGCTGCCGGAAGTTGTCGGCTGGGCGCAGTGCCAAGACAAGGCGACGACGCTCGCGGCTGCCGGGACACCGGTCGCCATGGCCTATGTGGGGTCCCGCACGCTCAAGGAGTTCGCCGAGAACGATCTGATCGTTCCGGTCCCTATGACCGAAGAGGAAAAGAAGAGCTATTACCCGAACATCGTCGACACGGTGACCTTTGGAGGCACGCAATGGGGCGTTCCGATCGCTTTCTCGACGAAGGCGCTTTATTGGAACAAGGATCTCTTCAAGCAGGCTGGCCTGGATCCTGAAACCCCGCCGAAGACCTGGGCCGAAGAAGTCGCCTTTGCCAAGCAGATCAAGGAAAAGACCGGCATCGCTGGCTACGGTCTGCCGGCCAAGACCTTCGACAACACGATGCATCAGTTCATGCACTGGGTTTACACCAATAACGGCAAGGTGATCGATGGCGATGAGATCGTCATGGACAGCCCCGAGGTCTTGGCCGCGCTGCAGGCCTACAAGGACATCGTGCCCTATTCCGTCGAGGGGGCGACGGCCTACGAGCAGAACGAGATTCGTGCCATCTTCCTCGATGGCAAGGCTGGCATGATCCAGTCGGGCTCCGGGGCGGCTGCGCTGCTCAAGGACACGAAGATCGACTGGGGCATCGCGCCGCTGCCGCTCGGCCCTTCGGCCAAGGGGGAAGGCACGCTCCTGATCACCGACAGTCTTGCGATCTTCAAAGACACGGGCGTCGAGGATAAGGCGATCGAATTCGCCAAGTTCATTACATCTCCCGGTCCGCAGGGTGAATACGAGTTGCAGGGCGGCGCAGGGCTGACGCCGCTACGCCCGTCCCCGAAAGTTGACGAATTCGTCAAGGCCGACCCGTCCTGGAAGCCATTGATCGACGGCATCGGCTATGGTGGTCCGGAGCCGCTCTTCACCGATTACAAGGGCTTTCAGAACGCAATGATCGAGATGGTGCAGTCGGTCGTCACCGGCAAGGCGGAGCCGGCCGATGCCTTGAAGAAGGCTGCCGGCGAACTCGAACAGTACAAGTAAGCCCATCGGGGACCGCGGGTTCTTCCCGCGGTCCTTCCTATTCGGAAGCGCCGCGGCGGCTGGAGACAGAGTTTTGGGACAGCTCAATCTCGACGGAGTTCAAAAATTCTACGGTACCTATGAGGTACTGAAGAGCATTCAGCTCGAGGTGAAGAACGGCGAATTCGTGGTCTTCGTCGGACCGTCCGGCTGCGGCAAGTCGACGCTTCTCCGGATGATCGCCGGTCTCGACGAGACGACGGCCGGCGACATCCTGATCGACGGCAAGCGGGTCAACGATCTGCCGCCGGTCAAGCGCGGCATAGCCATGGTCTTCCAGTCCTATGCGCTGTATCCGCACATGACGGTCTTCGAGAACATCGCCTTTCCGCTGCGTGTCGAGAAGATGCCTGAGGACAAGCTGAAGGCGAAGGTGGAGCATGCGGCCCGCATCCTTCACCTCGAGCAGCGGCTTGAGCAAAAGCCCGGCATGCTCTCGGGCGGGCAGCGGCAGCGCGTCGCGATCGGCCGGGCGATCGTGCGCGAGCCGAAGATCTTCCTCTTCGACGAGCCGCTGTCGAACCTCGACGCGGCGCTGCGCGCCGACATGCGCATCGAACTTGCGAAGCTCCACCGGCAATTGAAGGCGACGATGATCTACGTCACGCACGACCAGGTCGAGGCGATGACGATGGCGGACCGGATCGTCGTACTGAATGCCGGCCGGATCGCACAGACCGGGGCACCACTCGAGCTTTATCATAAGCCGGCCAACATGTTCGTCGCCGGTTTCATCGGCCATCCCAGGATGAACTTCCTGCCGGTCACCTGCAAGGGCGTGAGCGATGCCGGTGTCGAGGTGGACTACAGGGGCGAGAGGGCGATGATACCCGTCGAGCCGCGCGACGGGGTCGTCGGCAGGACGTTGACACTCGGCGTCCGGCCGGAGCACATTCGCACCGTTCCAGGAGACCTGACGTTGACGATCACGCCTTCCGTCATTGAGCGCCTCGGCGCTCATACCGTTGCCTATGCTTCGCTTGGCGGCGAGGGCGAGAACTATTGCGCCATGCTCTCCGGAACCGTCTCCCTGCGGACGGACGAACAGGTGAGGACCGGCATCAAGGTTGCCGACTGCCATCTCTTCGACGAGAACGGCATTGCCTTTGAGCGCCGGGTCGAGATGACCGACATCGACGCGGCGCTCTTCGACCCGGCGGCGGCTTGACATGGCCGCCGGCATCCGGCTGCTCGGCCCCGACGACATCGAAGTCTTCCGGCGTATCCGGCTGGAGGCACTGCGTGTCGAGCCCGATTGCTTTGCCAGCAGCGCCGAAGACTGGGAGAAGTTGAGCGACGACGAGTGGCGGCGGCGACTGGTCGACGGTTCCGTATTCGTCGGTTTTCGAGGCGAGGATCCGGTCGGCATCATGGGCTTGCTGCACGAACGGGCGAAGAAGATGGCGCATCGCGCAACGCTGGTGATGGTCTATGTGCGCCAGGACTCGCGCAGGACGGGGCTCGCGACCAGCCTCCTCGAGACCGTGACCGATCACGCGCTCGCCCAGGGAATCCGCCAATTGGAACTGACGGTCAGCGCCGAGAATCCGAAGGCGATCGGCTTCTACCGCCGGAACGGCTTTGCACAGATCGGCTGCATTCCCGGCGGCTGCATCCGCAACGGCCGGGAAGTCGATGACATCCTCATGGCCCGACGCATCGTGGCGTGAGTCAAGCTGAACTGCTTGCGTTCGCGGCGGTCGCTCAGAAGGTCGAGTTGAACGCCCCGCCATCGATCAGCAGGTTCTGCCCGACGATATAGCCGGCATACTGACTGCAGAGAAATGCCGCCGCGGCGCCGAATTCTTCCGGGGTGCCGACGCGTCCCGTCGGATTCTGGGCATATTCCTCGGCGCGCGCCTCGTCGAGCGATATTTCCCGCGCCTTGGCAGACTTCTCGAGCAGTTTTTCCAGCCGTTCCGTGTCGTGCGAGCCCGGGAGCAGGTTGTTGATGACGACGCCGTGACGGGCCATTTGGCGCGCGGTGCCGGCGACAAAACCGGTCAAGCCGCTGCGGGCGCCGTTTGAGAGACAGAGCTGCGGGATCGGCGATTTGACCGAGGCGGAGGTGATGTTGACGATCCGGCCCCATTTCCGCGCGATCATGCCCGGGAGCACCGCTTCCATCATGAGGATGGGAGCGAGCATGTTGGCCCTGATCGCCTCCTGCCAGTTGGCCTCGGTGACGCTCGACCAATCGCCGGGCGGCGGGCCGCCGGCATTGGTGATGAGAATGTCGGGCTTCGGTTCCGAGCGAAGGAGCGCGTTGCGGCCTTCCTCCGTCGTCACATCGGCGGCGACGATCTCCACCTGCGTGCCGTAGGTTTCGCTGATCGCCCGGGCCGTTTCGCGCAGCTGCTTCGGTTCGCGGGCATTGAGCGTCAGGATCACGCCCGCCTCGGCGAGCTTCTCCGCTACACCTCGTCCCAATCCCTTCGAACCGGCGCAGACGAGCGCTCGTTTTCCTTTGATCCCCAAATCCATTACATGCTCCACTGAGTTTTTGCGAACCTGACAGTCCAGACAAGCCGACAGCTCATGCGAGCCTGTCCGATGAAGATGGCGGTCTCATGCCCCTGGCAGAGAGCAAGCCCGAACGTCGGAACCGCTCTTCGGATAGCCCGATGCGCAGTTTAGCAGCGGACAGGCATGCTCGTTCGCAAACTTCATAGCCGTCGCGCTGACGATTTCAAACAGAGATCAACCACGCCCTCAAGCCGCGCCTCGCTTCGCATGAGGATCGCTGGCGATCGGCCAAATGTCGCGGGGTGCATGGCGGTAAGGCGTTCTCGTCGGGTCGTTGGGGTAGGGACTTCCCGCCGAGCAATAAAGGATCTTCGCGGCGATCTTCGAGAACGAAGCGTAGAAATGGTTCGTGGACTTGATGACGAGTATCTTCTTCGATCGCGGGTCGATGCCCATGACCGAGAAGAGGCTGGGGTCGAAGCCCTGGGCGCGGGTCGAATTCAGGATGATGTCGATGCCGCGATAGCGGATGTGCGCGGCATCCCCGAAGGGCGCCAGGCTCTCGCCGAAGCGCATTTCCGCGTTGCGGACGAGCCGCATGATGCTCACGATACCGTCGATCGGGTCGCCGGTTCCCGGCGCGGATTTTGCCCCGAAGCGCAAAGGAATCTCCGCCCCTTCGCCGGCGGCCATGCAGATCTGCACCGCCATCGGATCCCAGATGGTGCCGATCGCCGCATCGGTGACGCCGCTGGCGAGCAGTTCCTGAAGCACGACCGTGGCGTCGCCGGCCGTACCACCGCCGGGATTGTCCCACATGTCGGCGATTACCACCGGCCCGACGGGCGCGGCGATTGCCTCGGCGACCGCCTGGCGCGCGTCGATTTCCGGCATGCGGAACATTCCGCGCTTGGCGAAGAGCTCGAGGCCAAGGTTCCTGGCAAGTTCCTGGCCCTTGTCCAGACGGGCATTCGTCACCACAACCATTTTCGTGCCCATCTCCGGCACATCGCCGGCCATGAAGCCGTGCACCACCGAAAGCGACAGCACGTCCGGATCCTCATTCTCGATCCGTATGAGCTTGTCGACGAAGCTGCGCATCGGTTCACGGGAGGTTGGAAAGACGTCGATCATCCGGCAGTCGAAAACCGACATGACCGGCCGCATGCGGCCTTCGAGCGTGTCGACGGCAATGCGCCAGAGATCCTCGGCGCGGTCCACGAAATCCGTGTGCGGGAACTCCTTGAAGAAGACGAAGAAGTCGGCGGCCGCAATCCGTTTTGCCGTCAGATGGCTGTGCGGGTCGAGCTCGGCGCAGACGAGCACGTCGGGCCCGACGATCTCGCGCACGCGGGCAAGAAGATCGCCCTCCGTGTCCTCGTAACCGTCGGCAACCATCGCGCCGTGCAGACCGAGTACGACTGCGTCGACGGGTTGGGCTGCGCGCAACTGCCCGAGAATTTCGCCGCGCAGCATCTCGTAGGTGGCACGGTTGACGAGCCCGGCGGGATCCGCCCAGGCGGCCGTTCCCTCGATCAGATGCCAACCCTTTTCCGCGGCCACCCGTCGACCGACGGTGATCGGCGCCGTGCAGAGCGTCGGCGTCTCGGGGTGCTTGCCGGGCGGCGCGTAGAGCGAGGCTTCAAAGGCGCGCCTGTCGATGCAGATGGGGGAGAAGGTGTTCGTTTCGGTCGCAAGAGCCGCCGTGAAGATTCGCAATGCCGTCGCTCTCTCTCAATCCATGCCCATGGGGTTCGGCAGGTACCCGGTGAAGCCGCAGATCTTCCAGCGGCTCTCTTGCCGGCGGCAATAATAGACCGTTTGCCACCGCAACACATCGAATTGGCCGTCCGTCCTCCTGATGCCCCCGTCGAACTTCTTGCGGGCAAGCGCCAGATCGCCATTGATCTCGATGTCTTCGAGCATCGTGGCGGCAAAAATCGCCGTGCGCGGATCTTCGGCAAAGGATTGCCCGGCAAAATCCCGTGCCTGCTGCAGCCACTCGTCCCGGTAGGCGGCGAGAGTTGGGAAGGCGAGGCGCCATTCGTCCGGGTTCGCTTTCTGTTGCCCGTCGATGCCGATGAATTCCTTCTCGACGAAGTCGTCAGCCACCATCGACCAGTCGGCGGCAAGGAAGGCGTCGATGTCCCGCCTGACCAGCATCTCCCAGATCGAATATCGGGCGTGGTCGCTCGGCGGGAACGGATTCTGGACAGGATTCCGCATTTTTCTCTGCTTTGTTGAAATTGTTTTCATGAATGGCGTTTTCTGCTGGTCAAATTCCGCATTATATGGTGATTTGTCAATCAATGACGAAAATAATTTGCATGACGAGATGCCGTGCCGCCTTGCCGCCATGCGGGGTCACAGCGGCTGAATGTTGGTCGATTCCGCCGAGCAAGCCTGCTTCTTCCTTTGGTTCCCGTTAGAGGATAAAAACATGTAAAAATTCAAAGCGCTACAGCGCCTTCGCCGCGTCGGAACCAGCGCGGCGCTGGGGGACGCCGGAACCGGGGAGTGGCCTTTCGGAATGGACATTTTTGCGACATTGCAGGAGGAAAAGGAGCGGCTGTCCCAATCGGAAAGCCGCATCGCCGAAATCCTGTTCACGGATTTCGAGTTCGCCGTAAACGCATCGATCATCGAGCTGGCGGGCCGGGCGGACGTCTCGCCGCCAACCGTCACGCGTTTTTGCCGGCGTTTGGGCTGCGAGAGCTTTTCCGATTTCAAGGTTCAGCTCGCCCGTACCGCCTATGTCGGCATGAGGTATCTCAAGCCCGAGCCGAAGAGCCAGGAGCCGGCCGATGTCGCGCAGGATATCATCGGCAAGGCGCAGAATGCCCTGTTCCTCTTGCACCGTTCTCTCGATGTGGCGGCGATCGCCGAGGCGGCCGACCGGCTGGCCGCCGCCGAGATGATCTATGCCTTCGGTTCCGGAGGCAATTCCTCGATGATCGCGGGCGAGTTGCAGAACCGCCTCTTCCGCCTCGGCCTGCGCATCACGTCGAGTTCCGACCACAGCATGCAATTGATGATGGCGGCGGCGGCGAAGCCGAGAGACGTGATTATCGGCTCTTCCTTCTCGGGGCGAAATGCGGAACTGGTACGCGCCTTCACGCTCGCCCGCGAGGCGAAGGTTTCGACGATCGCGCTCACCCAGAGCGACAGTCCGGTTGCCGCGTCGGCCGATATCGCCGTTCCGGTCGATCTGCCGGAGGGCAACAACATCTATCGTCCGACATCCACCCGCATCGCCTATCTGGCGCTCGTCGATATCCTCGCGAGCCTCGTCGCCTACCGGGTGCAGCCGCAGGCGACTGCGACGCTCAGACGCATCAAGCAGCATTTGGTGACGCATAGGGACGGCGACGATCGCCAACTTCTCGGAGATTGATGTGTCAGGGAAAGCCTGCTCGACAAGATCCGTCGCGATCGTCACGGGCGCCGCCGGCGACATCGGGCGTGCCATCAGCTTGCGGCTGAGCGACGGCCACGATGTGGTCGTGCTCGCCGACCTTGACGGCGAAGCCGCCGGCAGGCTCGCCCGTGAACTCGGCGAGGGCCGTTTCGTGGCGATCGCCTGCGATGTCACAGAGGTCGCGAGTGTAGCGGCCATGGCGGCAGCGGCCTCGGGTCTCGGTACGGTGACCACGCTCGTCAACAATGCGGGCGGCGCCCGCGCCGTCAGCCTGCAGGAGACGACGCCGGAAGTCTGGCGGAGCGATAATGCGCTCAATCTGGAGGCCGCCTTCCTCTGCTTCCGGGCGGTCGAGGACATGCTGAAGGAGAGCCGCGGCTCCGTCGTCAACATCGCCTCCGTAAACGCTGTCGGCGTCTTCGGCCATCCGGCCTACAGCGCCGCCAAGGCGGGCCTTCTGCACCTTACGAGGCTGATCGCCGTCGAATATGGGAAATTCGGCATACGGGCGAATGCCGTG
Organism: Ensifer sp. LCM 4579; assembly: GCF_001854885.1. Lineage (GTDB taxonomy): Bacteria > Pseudomonadota > Alphaproteobacteria > Rhizobiales > Rhizobiaceae > Sinorhizobium. The sequence goes on from NZ_MDDV01000019.1 coordinate 85,162, forward strand.
GCGCCGGGCACGGTGCGCACCCACGCATGGGAGGCGCGTGCCCGGGCCAACCCGCAAGTCTTCGAAGAGGCGCAGCGCTGGTATCCGCTGCAGCGCATCGTCAATCCCGAGGACGTCGCCAATGCCGTGCACTTCCTGGCAGGACCGCAGGCGAGTGCCATCACGGGCGTCTGTCTGCCGGTCGATTGCGGGCTCACCGCCGGGCAGGCCGAGCTTGCCCGCACATTTTCGCAGTCCAGCCACTATTGAACCCACTGGAGGATGCGCATGCAGACGGTCTCTTATCGCCTCGAGTCGGCCTGGCAGCCGGAAGGCGGCGCCAATGGATGCTTCATCTTCACCCTTTTCAATCTGTCGGAGGTGCCGCTCAGCGGCTTTCGGCTGGTCTATACCTCGCTCACCCGGGTCATCGATCCGAGCGCTTGCGAGAATGTCATTTTCCTGCGCCGCAATGCCAATTTCCATGAATTCGCTCCTCCGGAAGGCTTCTCGCTGCAGCCGGGAGAAGCCTGGGTCTTCACCGTCGGCGGCCTGCACCGGCAGGCGAAGCATTGCGTGGACGGGGCGAAGTCGGCCTATCTGACGCTTTCGGATGGCCGGCATCTGCCGGTCGCGGTTTCGGATCTGCGATTGGACGGAGCGAAAAGCGAGCCTCCGCCTGCACGGCTGCCGGAAGGGCGATTGGAGCTCCCGTTTTCGCTGCAGCCCTGGTCGGCCGCAATCGATGCGGAGCCGGGGGAGGGACTGCCGGTGGTGCTCTATCCGGCGGAGGGTAGCCGCGCGGAGGACTTGGCGGCCATGTCGAACGTCCTCGCTCTCTTCCAACGGCTATTTCCGGCAGGGCATGCGCCCTTCAGCCTCGCGCCGTCGGCACAGGGGCGGCCGGTCGCGTTTGCGCAGAAAGAGCACCTGGGACAGGAGGCCTATGAACTCGAGTTCTCGGGCGAGGAGATCCGGCTCGGCTACGGCTCACCCGCAGGCCGTGAATACGGGTTGACGACACTGGCGCAGCTTCTCGATGGCGCGCGCAATCACCCGGGAAAGTTCCGTTTCCCAGCTTCCGGCACGATCCGCGACGCTCCGCGCTATGGCTGGCGCGGCTGCCATCTCGATGTCTCCAGGCAATTTTATCCGACGGCAGACGTGCTGCGGCTGATCGACATTCTCGCCTGGTTCAAGTTCAACATCTTCCATTGGCACCTGACGGACGACGAGGCCTGGCGGCTGGAGATCAAGGCCTTTCCGACGTTGACCACACTCGGGGTGCTGCGTGGGCCGGACGAGCCGCTGCTGCCGCAACTCGGCAACGGCGCCGAGCCGGTCGGCGGCTATTATAGCCAGGAGGATGTCCGGGAAATCGTCGGCCATGCGGCGGCGCTGAATGTCGAGGTCGTTCCGGAGATTGACATTCCCGGCCACAGCACCGCCGCGCTCGCCGCTGTTCCGGAACTCGTCGACGGACAGGAGGCACCGGAAAGCTACCACTCCGTCCAGGGCTATCCGAATAATGCGCTCAACCCGGCGGTCCCATCGACCTACGAATTCCTCGCGAAAGTTTTCGATGAAATGGTCGATCTCTTTCCGAGCCGATATATCCATATCGGCGGTGACGAGGTTGCGGACGGATCCTGGCTTGCCTCCCCCAAAGCGCGCAGGCTGATGGAAGAGGAGGGCATTTCCGGCACCTTTGCGCTGCAGTCCTTTTTCCTGAAGAAAGTGAAACAGATGCTGACGGCGCGCGGCCGTAAGCTTGCCGGCTGGAATGAGGTCGCCCATGGCGGCGGCGTCGGTGCCGAGGACACGCTCCTGATGGCCTGGGAAAATCCGAAGGTCGGCATCGACCTGGCGCGCGACGGCTATGATGTCGTCATGACCCCGGGCCAGGCCTACTACCTCGACATGGCGCAGGCGGATGCCTGGCAGGAGCCGGGTGCAAGTTGGGCGGGAACTTCAACGCCGGAACACACCTATGCCTACGAGGCCGAGGGCGAATTTCCCGAGGAACTGAAGTGCCGCCTGAAGGGCGTGCAGGCCTGCATCTGGTCCGAGCACTTTCTTTCGCGCGACTATTTCAACCGGCTGGTATTTCCGCGCCTGCCGGCGATTGCCGAGGCGGCCTGGACGCCGAAGGACAAGAAAGACTGGCTGCGTTTCGCGGCTATCGCGCCCTTGAGCCCGATGCTGTGAGGCGGCCATGCGGATCGCCGTCGGTGGTATTCATACGGAGTGCAGCACCTACTCGCCGGTCCTGATGACCGTCGACGATTTCCGGGTCTTGAGGGGAGAAGAATTGTTGCGGGCCAACGCCTTCAGCTTTCTCGAGGCAGACGGCGTGGAGCCTCTTCCACTCCTCCATGCGCGGGCCGTCCCCGGCGGGCCGGTATCCCAACCGGGCTATGAGGTTCTCAAGAGGGAGTTTCTGGACCGGCTTCGCTCTGCCCTGCCGATCGACGGGCTCTATCTCGCCATGCATGGCGCAATGAAGGTGGACGGCATGGACGATGCCGAAGGCGACTGGATCACTGCCGCGCGCGCGATCGTCGGTTCCAATAGCCTGATCGCGGTCAGCTACGATCTGCACGGCAATGTGAGCCAGCGGGTCATCGATGCGATCGATATCTTCGCAGCCTACCGGACCGCGCCACATGTCGACACGGTCGAAACCATGGCCAGGGCCTGGTCGATGCTGGTCGAGGCGTGCGGCAAGGGGATGCGTCCCGGCGTTGCCTGGGCGCCCGTGCCGGTGCTGCTGCCGGGCGAGCGAACCTCGACGGAAGACGCGCCGGCGGCAAATCTCTATCGTGCGCTTTCGGAAATCGACGGGCGTCCGGGCATCCTCGATGCCAACCTGATGGTCGGCTATGTCTGGGCGGACGAGCCGCGGGCGACCGCCTGCGCCGTCGTCACCGGTCTCGACCGGCTCGCCGCCTCGAAAGCGGCGGAAGAAATCGCCGCAAGCTACTGGAATGCGCGGAAGAAATTTCGAATCGGACCTGTCACAGGTCCGCTCGAAGATATGCTCGACATTGCCGAACGGTCGACCACCAGACCCGTCATTCTCGCCGATTCCGGCGACAACCCGACCGGGGGCGGCGTCGGTGACCGTGCCGATGTGCTGAACGCGCTTCTGGCTCGCGACTGGTCGGATGCTTTGATCGCCGGCATTGCGGATCGGCCGGCCGTAGACGCCTGTTTCGCCGCCGGGGAGGGCGACCGCCTGAACCTGAGCATCGGCGGCAGTCTCGATCGATCGAGCGGGTGCGTCGCGGTGACGGCCGAGGTCGTGCGGCTTGATAATCCGGGCGCGCCGGCGGAGCGGCAGGCGGTGATCCGGGTCGGGGGAATCACGATCGTCGTGGCGGCGCGGCGACGGCCTTATCACGCCATGGAGGATTTCCGGCGTCTCGGCCTCGATCCGGAGGCCATGCGGCTGCTCGTCGTGAAGTCCGGTTATCTCTCGCCGGAACTGGCGCCGATCGCAAGGCCCAACTTGATGGCGCTGACGGACGGCGTCGTCAATCAGGACATTGCGGCCCTTGCCTGCGAGCGCCGCCGACGCCCGATGTTCCCTTTCGATCCCGATTTCGAATTCGTGCCGAGGACGCGCCTGTCGAGACGGTGGAGCGAGAGCTGATTTAGGGTCTGTAGACATTCGTTTGATAGCTCTCCGAATTCTCGCGCCATGCGAGTCCTGTGGGGTTTGGCATAGGGAAACGAGTCTGGGCGAGACG
>NZ_MDDV01000020.1 GCF_001854885.1 Ensifer sp. LCM 4579
GCCCCGGTACCGGGGCCCTTGCTGCGGCGTCAACCGCACCGGAACTGTAACCCATGTATCCGGTTCAATCTGTCACCCATCTTTCGGTTGGACAGGCAGGCGGATGAGGGGGCGGACAAGGCTAAATACTGTGGTGCTCAAATCCCCTGATCCACCCCCAGCACCGCAAGCAGATGGCGCATTCTCGCCGCGGCGAGTTCCGGCTTGTCGAGCACATTGGCCTGGTCGGCCAGGCGGAAGATATCCGTATAGTGCAGCAGACCGCGGGCGGATTGCAGGCCGGCCGGCATGGTGAAATGGCGCTGGTGGCCATTCAACCAGGCTAGAAACACGACGCCGGCCTTGTAATATTGCGTCGGCGCCTCGAAGATCTTGCGCGACAGCGGTACGGTCGGCTCGATCACGCCGCGGAAGGTCGCGAGATCGCCGTCCGCAAGCGCCGCAAGGGCCTTTGAGGCCGACGGCGCGACGGCGTCGAAGATGCCGAGCAGGGCGTGGCTGCATTTCTCTCCGTCACCCTCGATCAGTTCCGCATAATTGAAGTCGTCGCCGGTGAAGCAGAGCACGCCCTCCGGCAGGCCGTTTCGAAGCTTTACTTCCTTGGCGTTGTCGAGCAGCGAAATCTTGATTCCTTCGACCTTGGCGCTGTTTTCGCGAATGATGGAGAGCACCGTTTCCAGAGCCTCCTCGAAATTCGCCGAGCCCCAGTAGCCTTCGAGTTGCGGGTCGAACATGTCGCCCAGCCAATGCAGCACCACCTTGTCCCTCGCCTGGGACAGGATGCGGCCGTAGACGTGGCGGTAGTCGTCTGCGGAGCGCGCGACGCGGGCAAGCGCCCGGCTCGCCATCATGATCGCCCGCCCGCCCTCGGCCTCGACGAAGCCGATCTGCTCCTCATAGGCCGCGATGACGTCCTCGACGGAGCGCGCATCCGCGGGTGAGAGCTGGTCCGTGCCGGCGCCGCAGGCAAGGTCGGCGCCGGGGACGCTGCGCGCCTCCGCAAGCGAACGGCGGATCAGCTCCTGCGCGCGCGCCCAGGAAAGTCCCATGCCGCGCTGGGCGGTATCCATCGCCTCGGCGATCTTGAAGCCGAGGCTCCAGAGGTGATGGCGGAAGGCCATGGTCGCCTCCCAATCGATCGCCGGATGCCCCCAGGGATCAGCGTCCGCGAGCGGATCGGAGACGACATGGGCGGCCGCATAGGCGATGCGGCTGAAGCTTGGTGCCGCCGCGGGTCGGGCGATCGGCGTTCCGCGCAGCCGGTATTCTTCAAGCGAGCGGTCCCGGTTCGGCAGCATCAGGCTGGTCATCGGCATTGATCCTCCTCAGGTTTGAGGAAGGAGTAATTTAGATCGTTCCAAAAGACAAGGTAGAAAATTCGAGCCTGCGCGGGATAGCGTAATGGCTCTTGTGCCGGCCCAAGCGGCGCTTCGCGGCTGTGCCATGCCTGCGAATAGAGAGCAAGTCCATGAAATAGCAGGTTTTTGTTGATAAATGCCTTTCCCATCAGCGATGGTGCAGCCGCGTTAACGGCTCCATCACCGGTAAAAAAATGTGAACGGATCCCCCTTGACGACATTGGAACGATCCAATTATGTAGCATCCAGAAACGAAAAACCGGTGGGAGGCATTCATGGCGAAGGAGCGGGTGACGGTCGTCGACATTGCGCGCGCCGCCGGCGTTTCGAAGTCGACCGTGTCGCTCGTGCTGCAGGGCAGCCGGCTCGTCAACGAGGTGACGCGGGCGAAGGTGAATGCCTCCATTCGCGAGCTCGGCTATGTCTATAATCGCAGTGCCGCCAATCTGCGCCAGGCGAAATCGAAGATCATCGGCATCGTCGTCAACGACCTCACCAACGGCTTCTTTGCCGAGCTTGCCGTCGGCGTCGATGCGGTCGTGCAGTCGGCGGGTTTCGTGCAGTTCCTTGCCAATACGGGCGAAAGGATCGAGCGTCAGCGTGAGGTCATCGCTTCGATGCGCGAGCATGGCGTGTCGGGTCTGATCGTCTCGCCGGCGCGCGGCACGCAGGCCGCCGACTTGGCGCCGCTCGTCGCCAGCGGCATTCCCGTCGTGCTCGTCGTTCGCGACATTGCGGGCGCCGGGGTTTCGTCGCTGACCTCCGACAATCATGCCGGCGCCGTTGCCGCAGTCCGCCACCTTGTCGAGCGCGGCCATCGTCGCATCGCCTTTCTTGGCGGCTTTGCCGATACGGCCGTCTTCGAGGCGCGCATGCGCGGCTACCGCGATGCTCTTGGCGAGGCGGGATTGGATGTGCCGGAGGAGCTCGTCATCGGTTCGGCGCCGTCGCGCGCCGGCGGGGTCACCGCCATCGAACAGGCGATGATGCTGAAGGAGCGGCCGACGGCTGCACTCTGCTTCAATGACGCGGTCGCCTTCGGCGTCTGCGATGGGCTCAGAGCGCGGCGGCTGGAGCCGGGCGCGGATTTCGCCGTGATCGGTTTCGACGACGTCATCGAGGCGAAGACGGCGGTGCCGGCGCTGACCACGGTCTCGGTCGATCCGCAGGGCATGGGCGAACGTGCGGCGGAATTGCTGTTGAAGCAGATCGGTGCGGGTCAGGCGGACGCGCAAGCGATCGTCAGTCCGGTGCGGCTCGTCGTCCGCCAAAGCTGCGGTGCGCCGATCGAGCACAGGGTGAAGGAGGTTTCGCCATGATTGGCTGGGGATTGATCGGCGCGAGCACGATCGCGCGCGAATGGGTGATCGGCGCCATCCGTGCGGCCGGGGGCGACGTCGTCTCGGTGATGAGTTCGAGCGCCGAGCGCGGCGCGGCTTACGCTCAGGAAAACGGCATCGCCAAGTCGGTCGCCAGCGTCGATGCGCTGGTCGGCGATCCGGATGTCCAGGCGGTCTATATCTCGACGACCAACGAACTGCATCGCGAGCAGGCGCTCGCAGCGATCCGAGCCGGCAAGCACGTGCTCTGCGAGAAGCCGCTGGCCCTCACCCTCAACGACGCCTGCGAAATGGTGCTGAAGGCCTGCGAGGCCGGCGTCGTGCTCGGCACCAATCACCACCTGCGCAATGCGGCCACCCACCGCGCGATGCGCGAGGCGATCGCCGCCGGCCGGATCGGCAGGCCGATCGCGGCGCGCGTCTTTCACGCGGTTTATCTGCCGCCGCATCTGCAGGGCTGGCGGCTCGACCGACCGGAGGCGGGCGGCGGCGTCATCCTCGACATAACCGTCCACGACGCCGACACGCTACGCTTCGTGCTCGACGATGACCCGATCGAGGCGGTGGCGATCAGCCACAGCGCGGGTCTCAGCAAGGAGGGGCTCGAGGACGGCGTGATGGGCGTCCTGCGCTTCCGCTCCGGCGTCATCGCGCAGTTCCACGACGCCTTCACGACGAAATATGCGGAGACCGGCCTGGAGGTCCACGGCACGGATGGCTCTCTCATCGGGCGCAACGTGATGACGCAGCGCCCGGTCGGCACCGTCGCGTTGCGCAATGAAGAGGGTGAATTCGAGCTGCCGCTCGACCACTCCAATCTCTATGAGACGGCGCTTCAGGCCTTTCATGCCGCCATCGAGGGGCAGGGCAGCCCCTCGGCGACAGGCGAGGACGGCGTCTGGTCGCTTGCGGTCGGCCTCGCGGTTGCAAAGTCCGCCGCCAGCGGCATGGCAGTGCAGATCGAAACGGGGCTTTGAGCGCATGCGGTCGACACCAACACTTTCCAGCAAGCACATCAGCCCGGCCGAAGCGGCGGCCCTCATTCCGGACGGCGCGGTCGTTTCCGTCTCCTCCTCGAGCGGGCTTGGCTGCCCGGACCTGATGCTGAAGGCGATCGGCGAGCGCTTCGACGCGACCGGCCACCCGCGGGATCTGACGACCCTGCATCCGATCGCCGCCGGCGACGTGAGCGGCATCAAGGGGGTCGACCACATTGCCAGGAAGGGTCTGCTCAAGCGGATCATCGGCGGCTCCTACCCATCCGGGCCGTCGAGTGCCGAGCCGCCGCTGATCTGGCAGATGATCGGCGCCAACGACGTCGCCGCCTATAACATTCCCTCCGGCATCCTCTTCGACATGCATCGCGAGGCGGCGGCCAGGCGACCTGGGGTGATGACCAAGGTCGGGCTCGACACCTTCGTCGATCCGTCGCGCGAAGGCTGCGCAATGAATGCGGCGGCCGCCGCCGACCCGGTCGTGAAGAAGATTTCCTTCGAGGGCGAGGACTGGCTCTATTTCAAGGCGATCGCCCCTCACGTCGCGATCATCCGCGCGACCACGGCGGACGAGCGCGGCAATCTCACCTATGAACATGAAGGCGCTTACCTCGGCGGTCTCGATCAGGCGCTTGCCGCCCGCAACAATGGTGGCATCGTCATTGCCCAGGTGAAGCGCCTCGCCAGGGAGGGTTCGCTCAAGCCCCACGAGGTGCGCGTTCCCGGCGTGCTCGTCGACTATATCGTCGTCGATCCCGAACAGAAGCAGACGACGCAGACGCTCTACGACCCGGCGATTTCCGGCGAGATCTTCCGCCCGCTCGACAGCTTCCGCCTGCCGGAATTCAACATTCAGAAGGTGATCGCGCGCCGCGTCGCGCAGGAACTCGAGGCTGGGAGCGCCGTCAATCTCGGCTTCGGCATCTCCGCCAACGTCCCGCGGATCCTCCTGGAAGAAGGGTTGCACGGGGCCGTGACCTGGGTGATCGAGCAGGGCGCGGTCGGCGGCGTTCCGCTTCTCGATTTCGCCTTCGGCTGCGCCGCCAATGCCGACGCCTTCATGCCGTCGCCGCATCAGTTCACCTATTTCCAGGGGGCGGGCTTCGATGCTTCGCTGCTTTCCTTCCTGGAAATCGACCGAACGGGCTCGGTCAATGTCTCGAAGCTCAGCTTCCGGCCGCATGTGACAGCGGGGGCAGGGGGCTTCGTCGACATCACCGCGCGTGCCAGAAAGATCGTCTTCTCCGGCATGTTCAATGCCGGCGCCAGGCTCGCCGTCGCCGACGGGGGGCTCGTCATCGAGAAGGAAGGCAAGCTCAAGAAGCTCGTCGATCGCGTCGAGCATGTCACTTTCTCCGGCCGGCGGGCCGTCGAGCAGGGGCAGGACGTGACCTATGTCACCGAGCGCGCAGTGATGAAGCTGACGCCGGAAGGAATTATGCTCACGGAGATTGCGCCGGGCGTCGATCTTCAGGAGCATGTTCTCGGGCAGTCCGAATTTCCCCTCCTCGTTTCCGACCGGCTGAAGGTCATGGATGCGGCGCTGTTTCAGGAGGCGCCGATCGGGCTCAGCTTGCCGGCCAAGCCGCGGCGGACGATTGCGGGAGGCGCCGATGGTTGACGACCGGATTCGCGTCGATGTCGACGGTGCGATTGCGATCCTGACGATCGCGCGGCCGGAAAAGCTCAATGCCTTCGACCTCGACATGCTGAAGGCGCTCGCCGCCGCCTGCGACCGGGTCGAGGCGGATCGTGCCGTGCGCGTCGTGATCCTGACCGGCGAGGGCAAGGCCTTCTCTGCTGGCGGCGACATAAAGGCCTGGGGCGCCATGGAGCCGCAGGCGTTCGGCCACGATTGGGTGCGCTTCGGCCATCGGGTCTTCGAGCGGCTGGCAACTCTGCGCATGCCGGTGATCGCGGCGCTCAACGGCCATGCCCTCGGCGGCGGACTGGAACTCGCGACGGCCGCGGATATCCGGATCGCCGAGAAACACGTGAAGATCGGCCTGCCGGAGACGAGCCTCGGAATGGTGCCCGGCTGGTCCGGCACGCAGCGCCTCGTCGCCCGATTTGGCGCGCAGATCGTGCGGCGCATGGTCCTCGGCGGCGAGATGTTCTCGGGCGAAGAGGCGAAGGCCGAGGGCCTTGTCGATCTCGTGGTCGAACCCGGAACGGTGATGCGGGCGGCGCGGGACTATGGGGCGCGTGTGGCCTCCCGCGGTCCCGCGGCGCTCGAAGTGGCGAAACTGATGATCGCCACGGCAAATGGCGAGGACAAGGGCGCCGCGGTCGAGGCGCTGGGCTCGATCCTCGTCGCCAAGACAGGCGACCTCAAGGAAGGCATCGCCGCCTTTGGCGAGAAACGCGAAGCCCGTTTCAAGGGAGAATGGTGATGACGGTTCTGGTGCGGCCGAAGGGGCTCGGCGCTTACAAGGTGCGCGAATTCCGCATGCTGATCGACGGCCAATGGGTTGCGGGCGCCGAAGGCCGGACGATCGAGCGTATCGCGCCCGGCCACGGCGTCGTCGTCAGCCGCTATCAGGCGGCGACACGGGCGGATGCGGAACGGGCGATCGCCGCAGCACGGCGCGCCTTCGACGGTGGCCCCTGGCCGCGAATGACCGCGGCGGAGCGCTCACTGATCCTCCTGCGTGCGGCCGACATGATCGCGGCACGTGCAGACGAGCTTGCCTTTCTCGACGCGATCGAATCCGGCAAGCCGATCAGCCAGGCGAAGGGCGAGCTTGCGGGCGCGGCGGACATCTGGCGCTATGCCGCGGCACTCGCCCGCGAGCTTTCCGGAGAAAGCTACAACACCCTTGGCGACGGCACGCTTGGCGTCGTGCTGCGCGAGGCGATCGGCGTCGTCTCGATCGTCACGCCCTGGAATTTCCCCTTCCTGATCGTCAGCCAGAAACTGCCCTTCGCGCTCGCAGCCGGCTGCACCACCGTCGTGAAGCCATCGGAACTCACCTCGGGCTCGACGCTCGTTCTAGGCGAAATCCTCGAGGCCGCCGGCTTGCCGGCCGGCGTCGTCAACATCATCGTCGGCACCGGGCCGGAGGCGGGCGCGCCGCTCACCAGCCATCCGGACGTCGACATGGTGTCCTTCACCGGGTCGACGGGCGTCGGCCGCCTCACCATGGCCAATGCTGCCCAGACGTTGAAGAAGGTCTCGCTCGAGCTCGGCGGCAAGAACCCGCAGATCGTCTTCCCCGACGCCAATCTTGACGAATTCGTCGATGCGGCCGTTTTCGGCGCCTATTTCAATGCAGGCGAATGCTGCAATGCCGGCTCGCGGCTGATCCTGCATCGCGAGATTGCCGAGGAGGTGACGGCACGCATCGCCAGCCTCGCGGCCAAGGTCAAGGTCGGCGATCCCCTCGACCCGGATACCCAGGTCGGAGCGATCATAACGCCTGAACACCTGGAAAAGATCGCCGGCTATGTTTCCGCCGCGGCGAAAGATGGCGCCACCGTCACCGAGGGCGGCGCGGCGCTCGAGCTCGGCATGGGGCAGTTCATGGCGCCGACCATCCTCTCGGCCGTGCGGCCCGATATGGCGGTGGCGCGCGAGGAAGTCTTCGGGCCGGTCCTCTCGGTGCTTACTTTCGAGACGATGGAAGAGGCGATCCGCATTGCCAACTCGATCGATTACGGGCTCTCGGCCGGTGTCTGGAGCCGTGGCTTCGATACGTGTCTGACGGTTGGGCGGCGAGTGCGCGCCGGTACGGTCTGGATGAACACCTTCATGGATGGCGCTGCGGAGCTGCCCTTCGGCGGCTACCGGCAGTCGGGTCTCGGCCGCGAACTCGGGCGCCATGCGGTCGAGGACTACACGGAAACGAAGACGCTCAACATGCATATCGGCGAGCGTACCAACTGGTGGATGCCGCGCTGAGACAGGGAGGCTTATGCAGGAGAAGTCCGAAAACCCATTTTCGGGGAAGCTCGACGGGCAGATTTGAAAGAGTTGCGGCGACCTTTGCGCGTCTGAGAAGGCGCGCGGCGCTCTAAAGGTGAAGTCGTCCTGACCGGCGAAAGGGTGTAACGTATTGATTAGGCTTGCGGCAAAAGCCGCCGTTGATTGCCGCCGGCAGGAGACGGGCGGCAAAGGAAGAGTAGGCGGGAGGAGATTTTCCGCTTCGGTAACTTGCAAACGGGAGGAAAACGATGCGCAAGTTGATGACGACGACAGCTGTTGTGGCTTTGATGTTCGCGGCGACCGCCGCGCGTGCAGCCGAGAATGTGGAAGTGCTGCACTGGTGGACGTCCGGCGGCGAAGCGGCGGCACTCGAGGTTCTGAAGAAGGATCTGGAAAGCAAGGGCATCGGCTGGACCGACATGCCGGTCGCCGGCGGCGGCGGTACGGAGGCGATGACAGTGCTTCGCGCCCGCGTCACCGCCGGAAACCCGCCGACGGCAGTGCAGATGCTCGGCTTCGACATTCTCGACTGGGCCAAGGAAGGTGCACTCGGCAACCTGGACGAGGTCGCAAACAAGGAAGGCTGGGACAAGGTGATCCCGACGGCCCTTCAGAAGTTTTCCAAATATGACGGCCACTGGATCGCTGCTCCGGTGAACGTCCATTCGACCAACTGGGTCTGGATCAACAAGGCGGCGCTCGACAAGGCCGGCGGCAAGGAGCCGACGACCTGGGAGGAACTGGTCGCACTGCTCGACAATTTCAAGGAGCAGGGCATCACGCCCGTCGCCCATGGCGGCCAGGCCTGGCAGGACGCGACCATCTTCGACGCGGTCGTCCTCTCGCTCGGCGACGACTTCTACAAGCAGGCCTTCATCGACCTCGATCCGGCGGCACTCGGCAGCGACAAGATGAAGGAGGCCTTCGACCGGATGACGAAGCTTCGCTCCTATGTGGACGACAACTTCTCCGGCCGCGACTGGAATCTCGCCTCGTCGATGGTGATCGAGGACAAGGCCGGACTGCAATTCATGGGCGACTGGGCGAAGGGCGAATTCCTGAAGGCCGGCAAGAAGCCCGGCGAGGACTTCGTCTGCATCCGCTTCCCCGGAACGCAAGGCTCGGTCACCTTCAACTCCGACCAGTTCGCGATGTTCAAGGTCTCCGAAGACAAGGTTCCGGCGCAGCTGGCGATGGCCTCGGCGATCGAAAGTCCGACCTTCCAGTCGGCCTTCAACGTGGTCAAGGGTTCGGTACCAGCCCGCACCGACGTTCCGGACACCGATTTCGATGACTGCGGCAAGAAGGGCATCAAGGACCTTGCAGAGGCTAATGCGAACGGCACGCTTTACGGCTCCATGGCGCATGGCCACGCCAATCCGGCCTCCGTCAAGAATGCGATCTATGACGTGGTGACCCGTCACTTCAACGGCGAGATCAACTCGGAGGAAGCGGTCGAGGAACTCGTTTCGGCGGTCGAGTCGGCGAAGTAGGGCAGTTGCCGCCCCTCATCCGCCTGCCCGTCCTCCGCAGCAGCTGCGGAGGGTGGACCGGCACCTTCTCCCCGCTCGCGGGGAGAAGGGACACGCGGCGAGCTCCCGCGTCCCTCTTGCCCTCTGGGGTGGATGAGCGGGCTGTGCCCGTCCCTTCTCCCCGCCTGCGGGGAGAGGGCTGGTCCACGGGTTAAACCCGAGGAGAGGGGCAAATTCGCGACACGAACGAAACAATGCGTCAACGGTGGTAACGAACATGGATAGCCGCGCCCGGCTGCAGGAGCTTCTGCCGAAGCTCGTGCTTGCTCCCAGCTTTCTGATAGTCTTGGTCTTCGTCTACGGCTTCATCGTCTATACCGGCTTCCTGTCGATGACGAACAGCCGCATGCTGCCCTCCTATGATTTCGTCGGCTTGAGCAATTATTCGAGGCTCTGGGCCCTGCCGCACTGGTGGCGGGCGATCAGCAATCTGGCGATCTTCGCGACCCTCTACATCGTCATCTGCTCGGTGCTGGGCCTGGCGCTCGCCATCCTGCTCGACCAGAAGATCCGGGCGGAAGGATTCCTCAGGCCGATCTATCTCTACCCGATGGCGCTCTCCTTCATCGTCACGGGGACGGCCTGGAAATGGTTCCTCGACCCCGGCATCGGGCTCGAGAACACCATGCACCTCTGGGGCTGGGAGAGTTTCTCCTTCAACTGGATCAAGGACCGCAACTACGCGATCTATTGCGTCGTCATCGCCGCCGTCTGGCAATCGACCGGCTTCATCATGGCGATGTTCCTGGCGGGCCTTCGCGGCGTCGACAACGAAATCATCAAGGCCGCCCAGATCGACGGAGCGACGACGCCGACCATCTATCGGCGCATCATCATCCCGCTGATGCGTCCGGTCTTCCTCTCGGCCTTCGTCGTCCTCGCCCATCTCGCGATCAAGGCCTACGACCTCATCATCGCGCTCACCGGCGGCGGGCCAGGCCAGGCGACAGAGCTGCCCGCGACCTTCATGTATTCCTACACGTTCACGCGCAACCAGATGGCCATCGGCGCCTCGTCGGCGATCATCATGCTGGTGATGATCTTCTCGATCATCGTTCCCTATCTCTATTCCGAAATCCGGGGAGGAAAACGCTGATGGGCGCCCTGAGACCCGAGAACGTCATTTCCCATGATCGCCTGACGCGGGCGCTGATATACTTGGCGCTGATCCTCTTCGCGCTCTACTCGCTGCTGCCGCTCTATGTGATGGTCGTGAATTCCCTGAAGCCGCTCGACGAGATCCGCCGCGGCGGCATGCTGAGCCTGCCTCAGACCTGGACGATCGAGCCATGGCTTTCCGCCTGGTCGACGGCGCAGATCGGCGTGCAGCCGACCGGCCTTCGCCCCTTCTTCATCAACTCGATCGTGATGGTCGTGCCAGCCGTGGCGATCTCGACCATCATCGGTGCGCTCAACGGCTATGTGCTGACCAAGTGGCGGTTCCCCGGCGCGAACATCTTCTTCGGCATGCTGCTGCTTTCCTGCTTCATCCCGTTCCAGATCGTGCTCATCCCGATGGCGCGGATTCTCGGCATTCTCGGTCTTGCCGGCTCGATCTCCGGGCTGATCCTCGTGCATGTGGTCTACGGCATCGGCTTCACGACGCTCTATTTCCGCAATTACTACGAGGCGTTTCCGACCGAACTGGTGCGCGCGGCGCAGATCGACGGCGCCAGCTTCTTCCAGATCTTCCGGCGCATCATGCTCCCGTCCTCGGGGCCGATCATCGTCGTCTCGGTCATCTGGCAGTTCACCAATATCTGGAACGACTTCCTGTTCGGCGCTTCCTTTTCGGGGCCCTATTCGACGCCGATGACGGTCGCGCTCAACAACCTCGTGAGTTCGTCCACGGGCGTCAAGGAATACAACGTCCACTTCGCCGGCGCGATCCTCGCCGCCCTGCCAACGCTCATCGTCTATATCGTGTCGGGCCGCTACTTCGTTCGCGGGCTGATGTCCGGCGCCGTGAAAGGATAAGCCCATGTCATTCCTGAAGATCAGCAACCTGCGCAAATCCTATGGCTCGCTCGAGATACTGAAAGACATCAGCCTCGAGATCGAGGAGGGCGGCTTCCTCGTGCTCGTCGGCCCCTCCGGCTGCGGCAAGTCGACCCTTCTGAACACGATTGCCGGGCTGGAGCCGATCACCTCCGGCGACATCGCCATCAACGGCCGCTCGGTCTCGGGCCTGCACCCGTCGAAGCGCGACATCGCCATGGTGTTCCAGTCCTACGCGCTCTATCCGAACATGACGGTCGCCGGCAACATCGCCTTCGGCATGGAGATCCGCGGCGTGCCGAAGGACGAGCGCGACAAGGCCATTAAACAGGTCGCGGAGATGCTGCAGATCGACCATCTGCTCGACCGCAAGCCGAGCCAGCTCTCCGGCGGCCAGCGCCAGCGCGTCGCCATGGGCCGGGCGCTGGTGCGTGAACCCCAGGTCTTCCTCTTCGACGAGCCGCTGTCGAACCTCGATGCCAAGCTGCGCGTCGACATGCGCACCGAGATCAAGCGGCTGCACGGCCGCATGAAGACGACGATCGTCTATGTGACGCATGACCAGATCGAGGCGATGACGCTTGCGACCAAGATCGCCGTGCTCAAGGACGGCGTGCTGCAGCAGTTCGGCACCCCGGCGGAGATCTACAACAATCCGGCCAATATGTTCGTCGCCGATTTCATGGGCTCGCCGGCGATGAACCTGCTGAACGCCCGCGTCGAGACCCAGGGCGCGCAGGTCGCCGTGGCGCTGGAGCGGCCGAATGCCGAGCCGCTGAGGCTCCTCGTGCCACATGACGGCGCGCTTTCCGCCTATGCCGGCAAACAGGTGGTCTTCGGCATCCGTCCGGAGGCGCTGACCGATCCGGACGGCGCCGACCGCAATGCGAAGTTCATCGCCGAAGGCGACTGTCTGATCGAAGTGGTCGAGCCGGCCGGATCCGACACCTTCGCCGTCACCCGGCTCGGCGGCAAGGAGATCGTTGCCAGGCTCCGGGCCGATGCCCGCATCGCCCCCGGCCAGACGTCGCGCCTTGCCTTCAATCTCGACAAGGCGGTCTTCTTCGATCCCGAGAGCGAGATTCGTATCGCATGAGCGCGGCCGTGGTGAGAGAGCCGGATGTCGTCATCATCGGTTCGGGTGTCGGCGGCGCCACCGTCGCGGCGGGCCTTGCCCCTTCGGGTGCGGAAATCCTCATCCTGGAAGCGGGCGGCCATATCGAGGACCGGCCGGAAAACCGCGATCAGCGGGCGATCTTCCAGCGCGGCCAATTCCGGCCGAAGGAGATCTGGTACGAGGCGGGCGGCCCCGGCTTCAATCCCGGAAACTACTACAATGTCGGCGGCAACTCGAAGTTCTACGGCGCGGTGCTCACCCGCTACCGACGTGAGGATTTCGAGGAGATGATCCATCTTGACGGCGTCTCGCCGGCCTGGCCCTTTCGCTACGAGGAACTCGAGCCGTGGTATGCGAAGGCCGAAGATCTTTACCAGGTGCGCGGGCGCCTCGGCGAGGACCCGACCGAGCCCCCGCACTCGAACGACTATCCACATCGGCCGGTGCCGGACGAGCCGGCAATCGCCAAGGTGCGCGAGCGCTTGCGGGGGCTCGGCCTGCATCCCTATTCGTTGCCGCTCGGGATCGATATCGATCGTTGGCTCGCCAAGGGCAAGACGCCCTGGGACGCACATCCGAACAGTTTCGACGGAAAGATGGACGCCGAAACCGCGGCGCTGGCGAAGGCGCTCGAATTTCCGAATGTCCGGCTGCAGACCGGCTCACGCGTGACCCGGCTGTCCACCGCGCCGAACGGCAAGGCGATCGAGACGGTGCACTATCTCGAGGGTGGTACGGAGCAACGGGTGACGCCGAAACTCGTCGTCCTTTCGGCGGGCGCAGTCCAGTCGGCCGTGCTCCTGTTGCGCTCGGCCGACGAGCGCAATCCCGCCGGCCTCGCCAACCGCTCCGACCAGGTCGGCCGCAACTTCATGAACCACAATTCGAGCGCGGTCATTGCGGTCAGTCCCTGGTATCGCAACGATTCCGTCTACCAGAAGACCTTCGGGCTCAATGATTTCTATCTATCGGACGGCGAGGGCGGGCCGCCGCTCGGCAATATCCAGCTTCTCGGCCGCGTCTCCGGCGCAATCCTCAAGGCGAATTTGCGCTCGACGCCGGAATGGCTGCTGGACCAGGTCTCGGCCCGCGCCATCGACTTCTATGCCATGAGCGAGGACCTGCCGTCCCCGGAAAGCCGGGTCACGGTCGATGGCGAGCGCATCGTCCTGCAATGGGTGCGCACCAACTGGCAGGCGCATCTGAAGCTCGTCGCCAGGCTCAAGGCCGTGCTCCGGCAGGCGGGTTTCCCGGTCGTGCTGGCGCGCGCCTTCGACAAGCGCACGCCGTCGCATCAATGCGGAACGGTCCGGATCGGTAATGATCCGGAAAAGGCACCGCTCGACACCTACTGCCGCGCCTTCGATCATCCCAATCTTTTCGTCGTCGATGCCGGCTTCCTGCCGACTTCAGCGGCTGTCAATCCGGCGCTGACGGTCGCCGCGCAGGCGTTGCGCGTCGCCGATCATATCGCCAGGGAGGAGATCCGGTCATGACGGAAGCGGCACGTCCGATCGCGATCGTCACCGGCGGCCGGCGCGGCATAGGGCTCGGCATCGCCCGCGCGCTGGCGGCAAGCGGCTTCGACATCGCCATTACCGGGATCGGCGATGCGGCGGGGGTCGACCCTGCGATTGCCGATCTCGAGGCGCTGGGGGCGCGCGCAATCTTCCTGCGGGCGGATCTCGCCGATATCGGAAGCCATCACGCGACCGTCGACGCAGTGGTCGATGCGTTCGGCCGGATCGATTGCCTCGTCAACAATGCCGGCATCGCCTCCGTCGTGCGCGGCGATTTCCTCGACTTGAGGCCTGAGAATTTCGACGCGATCATCGGCGTCAATCTGCGTGGCACCGTCTTCTTCACCCAGGCGGTCGTGAACGCGATGCTTGCCGCGCAAGCCGTCGCGCCGCGTTCGATCGTCAACATAACGTCGGTGTCGGCGGCGATGAGCTCGCCGGAACGGCTCGACTATTGCATGAGCAAGGCGGGACTCGCCGCCTTCAGCCAGGGGCTGGCGCTGCGGCTTGCCGAGACCGGCATCGCCGTCTTCGAGGTCCGCCCCGGCATCATCCGCTCCGACATGACGGCAACGGTTTCCGCCAAATACGACGGCCTGATCGCCGGCGGCCTGGTGCCGATGCGGCGCTGGGGCGAGCCGGACGATATCGGCAATATCGTTGCCGGGCTCGCAAGCGGCAGGTTCGGCTTCGCCACCGGCTCGGTGATCCAGGCGGATGGCGGGTTGTCGATCGGACGGCTGTGAGGGGCAGCCAATCGGCCAAGCTGCAATGAACCAAAATGATCGCGCGCGGCAAGCGCGGAGCTTGA
The DNA here is from genome assembly GCF_001854885.1 of Ensifer sp. LCM 4579. Classification (GTDB taxonomy): domain Bacteria; phylum Pseudomonadota; class Alphaproteobacteria; order Rhizobiales; family Rhizobiaceae; genus Sinorhizobium. The sequence goes on from NZ_MDDV01000020.1 coordinate 14,597, forward strand.
GGACGAATTGAATGCGCTACGACTACATCATCACCGGTGCCGGACCTGCCGGCTGCGTGCTTGCCAACCGCTTGAGCGAGGATCCGACGGTCAAGGTGCTGCTCTTAGAGGCCGGCGGCGGCGACTGGAACCCGCTGTTCCACATGCCGGCGGGCTTTGCGAAGATGACCAAGGGCGTGGCGAGTTGGGGCTGGCAAACGGTGCCGCAAAAGCACATGAAGGGCAGGGTGCTGCGCTACACCCAGGCGAAAGTGATCGGTGGCGGCTCGTCGATCAATGCGCAGCTCTATACGCGCGGCAACGCGGTCGACTACGATCGCTGGGCAGGCGAGGACGGTTGCAGCGGCTGGGACTATCGCAGCGTGCTCCCCTATTTCAAGCGCGCAGAGGACAATGAGCGCTTTGCCGACGATTACCATGCCTATGGCGGGCCGCTCGGCGTGTCGATGCCGGTCTCGGCGCTGCCGATCTGCGACGCCTATATCCGCGCCGGCCAGGAGCTCGGCATCCCCTACAATCCTGATTTCAATGGCAGCCGGCAGGCGGGGATCGGCTTCTACCAGCTGACCCAGCGCAATCGCCGGCGCTCCTCGGCTTCGCTCGCCTACCTGGCGCCGATCAAGGAACGGAAGAACCTGGCGGTGCGCACGGGTGCCCGGGTCGCTCGCATTCTGCTCGAGGGCCGGCGCGCAGTCGGCGTCGAAGTCGTGACGGACAAGGGCGGCGAAACCATCCGGGCCGAGCGCGAGGTGCTCGTCACCTCCGGCGCCATCGGATCGCCGAAGCTGCTCCTGCAATCCGGCATCGGCCCGGCCGATCACCTGCGCTCGGTCGGCGTCGAGGTGCGGCACGATCTCCCCGGCGTCGGCGGCAATCTCCAGGATCACCTCGACCTGTTCGTCATCTCGGAATGCACCGGCGACCACACCTATGACAATGTGGCGAAGCTGCACCGCACCCTGTGGGCCGGGCTGCAATATATGCTGTTCCGCACCGGTCCCGTCGCCTCCTCGCTCTTCGAAACCGGCGGCTTCTGGTATGCGGACCCGGACGCCCGCTCGCCGGATATCCAGTTTCATCTCGGCCTCGGCTCGGGCATCGAGGCGGGCGTAGCCCGGCTCAGGAATGCCGGCGTCACCCTCAATTCCGCCTATCTGCATCCGCGCTCGCGCGGCACCGTGCGGCTTTCCGCCGCCGATCCGAACGCGGCACCGCTGATCGACCCGAACTATTGGGAGGATCCGCACGACCGCAAAATGTCCCTCGAGGGCCTCAGGATCGCGCGGGAGATCATGCAGCAGCCGGCGCTCAAGCCTTTCGTCCTGGCCGAACGGCTGCCGGGACCGGAGATCGCGACCGAAGAGCAGCTCTTCGACTATGGCTGCGCCAACGCCAAGACCGATCATCACCCGGTCGGCACCTGCAAGATGGGGACCGATGGCCTGGCCGTCTGCGACAGCTCGGTCATGCCGCGGGTGCCCTCCTGCAACACCAACGGCCCGACGATCATGGTGGGCGAGAAGGGGGCAGACATCATCCGCGGGCTGCCGTCGCTGCCGCCGGCGGTATTCCAGCACGAGCGCAACGACACCAGGCCGCGCGCTCGCGCCGAATTGCGCTGAGGGCGACATGCAGCAGTTCCAAGTGCTACAGCGACCTTTGCGCGTCTGATAAGACGCGCGACGCTGTAGTGTCTTGTTCAGACGCGCGAAGCTCGCTGCGGTGCTCTAAATTGCTGCCGATTTCATCCTTAGATCGAATAGGATCTGAGACATTGTCCCGTAGCTATCCCGGATTTGATTCGATGACATTGATCGAGCCGCGCTCCTTCCTGACCTCCCTTTTCGACGTCGCCGTCACGGCGGCCGATCCCGAGGCCGCCATCCGCGCCCATCTGCCGGCGCGGCCAAAGGGGCGGACGATCGTCGTCGGCGCCGGCAAGGCGGCAAGCCAGATGGCGGCCGCCTTCGAGCGGCTCTGGGACGGTCCGCTCGAGGGCACTGTCGTGGCCCGGCACGGCCCGATTGAGGCATGCGAGCGCATTCAGGTGCTGCAATCGGCGCATCCGGTGCCGGATGAGGCGGGGCTCGTCGCCTCTTCGGCGCTCATCGAACGGCTGGAAGGACTGGCCGAAGACGATCTCGTGGTGGCGCTGATTTCCGGCGGCGGCTCGGCGCTGCTGCCGGCGCCGCCCGAGGGCCTGACGCTTGAGGACGAGATCGCCGTCCACCGGGCGCTGCTTGCTTCCGGCGCGCCGATTTCGGCGATGAACGTGGTGCGCAAGCATATGTCCCGGATTAAGGGCGGGCGGCTCGCTCTGGCGGCATCGCCGGCACGGGTCGTCAGCCTCGTCGTTTCCGACGTCCCCGGCGACAACCCCGCCTTCGTTGCCTCCGGACCGACGGTGCCGGACCGGTCGAGCCTCGAGGAAGCGCGCGCTATCGTTTCCCGATACGCCCTGTCCTTGCCGGAGCGGGTGATGGCCCATCTCGCTTCCGATGCTGCCCGCGCGCCGAGCCCGGATGACCGTGCCTTTGCCGGCAACGAAGTCCATGTGATCGCCTCAGCGGCCGTGTCGCTCGAAGCGGCCGCTGCGCGCGCCCGCGAGTCGGGCATCGAGGCGGTCATTCTCTCGGACGCGATCGAGGGCGAGGCGCGCGACATCGGCCGCATGCATGCGGCGCTGGCGCGGGAGGTGGTCACACGGAACCGTCCGGTTTCAAAGCCCGTCGTGCTGCTTTCCGGCGGCGAGACCACGGTCACCATTCCCGGCGACGCCTACGGCAAGGGCGGGCGCAACAGCGAGCTTCTCCTGTCGCTGGCGCTCGACATCGACGGCATTGCCGGGATCGATGCGCTCGCCGCCGACACGGACGGCATCGACGGTTCGGAAGACAATGCCGGTGCCTTTGCCGACGGGGCGAGCATCGCCCGCATGCGGGCGGCAGGCATCGACCCGCGCGCCCATCTCGTCCGCCACGACGCCTGGTCGGCCTTCGCCGCGAGCGGCGACCTGTTCGTGCCCGGCCCGACCGGCACCAACGTCAACGACTTCCGAGCGATTTTGATACGGTGAGTTGCTTCAGGGCATGGCGTGTTCAACCCGGTTGAACACCCGACAAGCATCCATCCAGTTACTTCACCCGCTTCAGCGCATCGCCCAGGATCGAGACGATCTCGCCGAAATGCGCCTTCTCCGCGATCAGCGGCGGCGAAAAGGCGATGATGTCGCCGGTGACGCGGATCATCAGCCCCGTCTCGAAGCAGTCGACGAAGACATCATAGGCGCGGGCGCCGGGCGCGCCGTCGCGCGATGCGAGCTCGATGCCGGCAATCAGGCCGATGGTGCGGATGTCGATGACGTTCGGCAGGCCCTTCAGCGAATGGATGGCCGAATGCCAGTCCTCCTGCAGTTCCGCGGCGCGCGTCATCAGGCCTTCGTTGCGATAGATGTCGAGCGTGGCGATGCCGGCGGCGCAGGCGGCCGGATGGCCGGAATAGGTGTAGCCGTGAAAGAGCTCGATCTGGCCTTCCGGCCCATGCATCAGCGCGTCGTGCACCTTACGGCTGGCGAAGACGGCCCCCATCGGGATCGCGCCATTGGTGAGGCCCTTGGCGGTGGTGACGATATCCGGCGTCACCCCGAAATAATCGGTTGCGAAGGCGGCGCCGAGGCGGCCGAAGCCGGTGATCACCTCATCGAAGATCAACAGGATGCCGTGTTTGTCGCAGATCGCCCGCAGTCTCTCGAGATAGCCCTTCGGCGGGATCAGCACGCCGGTCGAACCGGCGACGGGCTCGATGATGCAGGCGGCGATCGTCTCGGCGCCGTGCAGCGCCACCAGCCTTTCGAGATCGTCGGCGAGTTCGGCGCCATGCTCCGGCTGGCCCTTGACGAAGGCATTCCTGGCAGGATCATGGGTGTGACGCAGATGATCGGAACCGGGAAGCTGCGGGAAGACCCGGCGATTGTTGACGATGCCGCCGACGGAAATGCCGCCGAAGCCGACGCCGTGATAGCCGCGCTCGCGGCCGATGAGGCGGGTGCGCGTGCCCTGGCCGATCGAGCGCTGATAGGCGAGCGCGATCTTCAAGGCCGTGTCCACCGATTCCGAGCCGGAGCCGGTGAAGAATATCCGGTCGAGCCTGGCATCGGGACCGCCCGGGGCAATTTCGGCGAGACGCTCGGCAAAGTCGAAGGCGATCGGATGGCCCATCTGGAAAGAGGGGGCATAGTCCATCGTCGTCAGCTGGCGCTCGACGGCCGCGGCGAGCTGCCGGCGGCCGTGGCCGGCATTCACGCACCAGAGGCCGGCGGTACCGTCGAGGATTCTGCCGCCATCGACGCTGGTGTAGTGCATGCCTTCGGCCGAGGCGAGCAGGCGAGGTGCCGCCTTGAACTGGCGGTTGGCGGTAAAAGGCATCCAGTAGCTGTCGAGAACCGGAGCATTGGGCTTGATGTGGGCGGTCATGGCATCCTCCTGTGGTCGCGCGATTGACGCCATGATTTGAATTCTCGAACAAGTCCTTTTCTTTGATGATCTAACTCGTTGTTTTTCTTCATTCAGAGATGGTAACGTTTCGATATTCCGAACAAGATCAACACGGGATTGGCGATGAACATCGATATCGGCAACCGGCTGCGCCATGTGCGGCTGATGCATAATCTCTCGCAGCGCGAACTTGCCAAACGCGCAGGCGTCACCAATTCCACGATCTCGCTGATCGAATCCAACGCCTCCAACCCGTCGGTCGGCGCCTTGAAGCGCATTCTGGACGGTATTCCGATCGGGCTTGCCGAATTCTTCTCCTTCGAGCCGGAGAAGCCGCGCCAAGCCTTCTATGCGGCGGAGGAACTGGTGGAGATCGGCAAAGGGCCGATTTCCTATCGCCAGATCGGCGACAATCTCTTCGGCCGCAGTCTGCAGATCCTGAAGGAGTGCTATCAGCCGGGCGCGGATACCGGCAAGGTGCCGCTCGTGCATGAGGGCGAGGAGGGCGGCATCGTGCTCTCAGGCCGGCTGGAGGTGACCGTCGACGGGGAAAGGCGCATTCTCGGGCCGGGCGACGCCTATTATTTCGAAAGCCGTAGGCCGCACCGCTTCCGCTGCGTGGGGCCGGTGCCCTGCGAGGTGATCAGCGCCTGCACGCCGCCGACTTTTTGAGGGGGGCGGAATGCCCGGTACAGACCGGGTAGATTGTCGACCGGCTAGCTATGGCATCGAAGGGGGATCTTTTGATGCCATAGCTAACCTGTCGACCATCAACCCGGTCCAAAATGTCGACCATCAACCCGGTTGAACGCACGCTATCACGAAAGCCGTGTGCAGGCGGCGGCGATGCGGGTGAGCGCTTCCTTCAGTTCCGCCTCGGAGGTCGCATAGGAGATACGGAAATAGGGCGAAAGACCGAATGCCGAGCCGGGGACGACGGCGACATGCGCGTCTTCGAGCAGATAGGCGCAAAAGTCAGCATCCGTTTCGATCCGCTTCCCGCCGGGCGTGACTTTACCGAGCATGCCGGCGCAGCCGGAGAAGGTATAGAAGGCGCCTTCCGGGACGCGGCAGTCGAGGCCGTCGATCGCGTTCAGGCCGGAAACGATGAGGTCGCGGCGGCGCTTGAAGCTTGCGGTGCGCTCCTTCAGGAACTCCTGCGGGCCATTGAGCGCCGCGACCGAGGCGGCCTGGCTGACGGAGGAGGGGCAGGAGGTCGACTGGCTCTGCACCACCGCCATGGCCTTGATCAGCTCGCGCGGGCCGCCGGCGTAGCCGATCCGCCAGCCGGTCATCGCATAGGCCTTCGATACGCCGTTGACGGTCAGCGTGCGGTCTTTCAGCCTGGGCTCGAGCGCGGCCGGTGTCACGAAACGGAAGCCGTCATAGACGATATGCTCGTACATGTCGTCGACCAGCAGCCATACATGCGGGTGCCTGAGTAGCACGTCGAGGAGCGGCCGGTAGTCCTCGGCGCCGTAGGCGGCCCCCGAGGGATTCGAAGGCGAGTTCAGGAGCACCCAGCGCGTCCGGGGCGTAATCGCCGCCTCGAGCTTTTTCGCGGTAAGCCGGAATCCCGAGGATGCATCGCAGGCAATCAGGACCGGCCTGCCCCCCGAAATCTGGACAATGTCCGAATAGGAGGTCCAGTAGGGCGTCGGGATGATCACCTCGTCGCCGGAATCGACCGTCGCCATCATGGCGTTGAACAGGATCTGCTTGGCGCCGGTGCCGACCGTGATCTCGTCCAGCCCGTAGGCGAGGCCGTTCTCGCGCTCGAATTTCTCGCGGATTGCGCTCTTCAGCTCCGGCGTGCCGTCGAGCGCCGTATATTTCGTCTCGCCGCGCTGGATCGCCTCCCAAGCGGCCTGCTTGACATGGTCCGGCGTGTCGAAATCCGGCTCGCCGGCGCCGAGGATGATCACCGGCTTGCCTTCGCGCTTCATGGCACCCGCGCGGGCGCCGATCTTCAGGATTTCCGAAACACCGATCGAGGAAATCCGTGAGGCGGGCCGAAAGCCCGCCTGCTTGACCGTTGCATTGATGGTCATGGCCGATCCTGTTCGCCAATCATTCGATGTCGCCAATCATTCGATATCGAAGGAGACGCCCTGCGCCAGCGGCAGAGCCTTCGAATAGTTCACCGTGTTAGTGGCCCTGCGCATATAGGCCTTCCAGGCGTCGGAGCCGGATTCGCGGCCGCCGCCGGTCTCCTTTTCGCCACCGAAGGCGCCGCCGATTTCTGCACCGGAGGTGCCGATATTGACATTGGCGATGCCGCAATCCGAGCCGTCGGCCGCGAGGAAGCGCTCCGACTCCTGCATGTCGCGGGTGAAGATCGAGGAGGAAAGTCCGGCCGCGACGGCATTGTGCTCGGCGAGCACCGCGTCGAAGTCGCTATATTTCATGACATAGAGGATCGGCGCAAAGGTCTCTTCGAGAACCGGACCCTCCTGCTTCGGCATCTCAACCACGGCCGGCTTCACATAGTAGCCGTTCTCATGGCCGAGATCGACGCGTTCGCCGCCGGTGACGGCGCCGCCATGGGCCTTCGCTTCCGTGATCGCCTTCTGCATGCTGTCGAAGGCGGCCTTGTCGACGAGCGGGCCGACGAGGGCCGAGCTTTCCAGCGGATTGCCGACGGAGACGGACTGGTAGGCCTTTTTCAGCCGCGGCACGAGCTGATCGTAGATGCTTTCATGCACGAACAGACGGCGCAGCGTCGTGCAGCGTTGACCGGCGGTGCCCATGGCGCCGAAGGCGATGGCGCGCAGCGCCATGTCGAGATCGGCTGTCGGGCAGACGATGCCCGCATTGTTGCCGCCGAGTTCGAGGATCGCCCGGGCGAAGCGCTTCGCCAGACGCGGTCCGACCTCGCGGCCCATGCGGGTGGAGCCGGTCGCCGAGACGAGCGGCACCTTCGGATGGTCGACGAGCACCTCGCCGATCGACCGATCGCCGATCAAGACCTGCGACAGGCCCTGCGGCGCGTCGCCGAAGCGGGCGAGGGCGCGCTCGAGGATGGCCTGGCAGGCAAGCGCGGTGAGCGGCGTCTTCTCCGATGGTTTCCAGACGACGGCGTCGCCGCAGACGAGCGCCAGCGCCGCATTCCACGACCAGACGGCCACCGGGAAGTTGAAGGCGGAGATGATGCCGACGACGCCGAGCGGATGCCAGGTCTCCATCATGCGGTGACCGGGACGTTCCGTCGCGATCGTCAGCCCGTAGAGCTGGCGGGAGAGGCCGACCGCGAAATCGCAGATATCGATCATCTCCTGCACTTCGCCGAGACCTTCGGATGGGATCTTGCCGGCCTCGATCGACACAAGGCGGCCGAGGTCGGCCTTGAAGGCGCGCAGTTCTTCTCCGAGCAGGCGCACGAGTTCACCACGCTTCGGCGCCGGCACCAAGCGCCAGGCGCGGAAGGCTTCGTCCGCCTTCTCGATCTTCTTCGCGGCTTCTTCCGCCGAGTCGGTCTTGAGGCTTGCGATCTGTTCACCGGTGACCGGACTGAAGGACGGCATGTCGCCGCCGCTGTAAGCTTCCTTGGAAACGCCCATCTTTTCTAGGAGGGCGGCTGCCTCCTTGGCGACGTCGACTTTCGTGGCTGCAATGTTCATGTGCTGACTCCCGTTTGATCCTGTCGTTTGGGCCGATGCGCTAGCCGAACCGCACACTGCCGAGCTTTCCCGGCGAGGTGATCGGCTTGAGACCGGCCGCCATTTCCTTCAGTTTTTCCGGCGTGTAGAAATCGTAATAGGCCTGGTTGCGGCGGCCGATCGCATGCTCCGCACTGAAACTGCCGCCGTATTGCTCGACCGCGACGGAAAAGACCCATTCGCGCAGGCGCTGTTCGAAACCAGGTTCGGCCAATAGCGGGCTATATTTCTCCACGACCAGATTGAAGTGCACGCCGCCATCGCCGATATGGCCGAAATCGCAGATGGTGACGCCTGGAAATTGCGCCGGCATTTCCGCCTTCATATGGTCGCAGAAGACCATGATGTCACCCCGGCGGAAGGAAAGGTCGAAGGCGATCAGCCTGCCGAGATGCTTCACGCCTTCCGAAAGCGCATGACGCAGCGCCCAGGTCTCGTGCGGCGGACCGATGAAGGCGTCGGCGAGCGGCGCGTCCTCCATTTCCCAGATTTCCGCGAGCACGCTTTCCAGCACCGCGTCGAGCGATTGCTCGCCCTCGCGCGGCGCCCAGCTGCGGGAGATCTCGGCGAGGATCACATAGTCCGGGATGTTTCCGCCCTGGAACGGATTCTTCAGCGACGGCACATGGGCGAAAGCCGCGGCGATCGCATTCTTTGACATGCCTTCGAAGGCCGAGAGATAGGCGCCGAGCCGTTCCTCCATCGCCTTGAGCAGCGGCAGCACTTGAGCGCCGCCCGAGGGCACCAGGAAAGCCGTCGCCGTCTGTTTCGGCAGGCGTTCGAGATTGAGCACGCATTCGGTGACGATGCCAAAGGCGCCGGACGTTCCGATGAAGATCTGCTTCCAGTCGACGCCGGTATTGTTCTTGCGCAGGCTGCAACCGAGGTCGAGCACGGTCCCCGCCTCGTCGGCGAGAACTATTTTGAGCCCCAGCGTGTTGCGGCGGACGTCGCCATATTTCAGGAAGCGCGAGCCGCCCGTATTGGTGGCAATCATGCCGCCGATCCGCGGATCGGCGCCGAGGTCGATCGGGAAAAACAGGTCGTGGTCCTCGAGCCTCCGGTTGAGATCCGACAGGCGAAAGCCCGCATCGAGGCGAACCGAGCGGTTGTCCGTGTCGATTTCGAACTGACGGGTCAGCCGATCGAGGCTGAGGATCACCTCGCTGCCGGTTTCATCCGGCGTCGAGCCGGAAACGAGGCCGGTATTGCCGGATTGCGGGATGAGGGCGAGGCCATTGCGCACGCAATAGCCGACGGCCGCGGACGCCTCCGCCGTCGTCGCCGGTCGCAGCACGGCACCGGCCCGCCCGCTGTCGTAGCGGGCGCCCGTCTCGTAGGCTTCCATGTCCTTCTGACGCGTGACGACGCCCTTGTCGCCAAGAAGCGCCGTCAGCGCGTCGATATGGTGCTTCTCGATCATCGTTGACGCATCATTCCGCTGCGACCGCCGTGGTCAGCGCCGTGAGGCAGCTTTCGATGGATGCCTTTTCGATGCCGGCATAGTGATCGAATTCGTTGAGCACGGCGGCGCCAAGGTCGGCCTCGAAGTCTTGCTGGTTCGGACTTGCGACGAATTCCTGCTGGGCGCCGTCGCCGAGGTTCGACTGGAAGATACCGGCGGCGCTGACCGGAAGGAAGTCTTCGTAGACGATCGGGTCGAACCGGACGAGACCTTCCACGATCAGGAACTCAAGGTCGCGGCGGCCGGGAAGCTTCGTCCGGCGGCCCTTCTCCGTCAGAGAATAGCTGAAATAGCCGAGGCCCGCCTCGCGAATGTCGGCCCAACTGTCGGGGAAGGCGGCGAAGACTTCGGCCAGCGCCGCCCCGTATTCTCGGGCATTGGAACCCTCGGCCGTCGGGCGAACGACTTTGCGCGATTGGTCGAGCAGCCGATCGTAAAGACCGCGGCCCTTCGGCGTCAGCGCAATGCCGCGCTGTTCGATCTCGCCGAAGCGGGCCGTGTGGGAACCGGCTTTCCAGCCATCGCCGTCGCGGAAAGACACGGCCTCTTCAAGCGCCTTGAAGGAGGTCTGGCGCAGCAGGATCGGGCACCGCCGCGTCGGCGGACCTTCGACCACCGCCTTGGGCGCAATGCCATAGTCCGGCATCAGCGCCTGCACCTTGTCGATGTCGAGCGTGCGCGGCGTCAGATGGTTGATGTGCGGCCCCTTGAACGAGACGACGTCGGCGATCAACCGGTGGGCGTCGTGCAGCCGCTTGTAAAGATCGGCGCCGACATTGGCCCGGTCGTGCCAGCGGAAGGTCTCGAGCACTTCGGCGACGAAGCGTGCCGCGTCATCCCGGTCGAGGCCGCCGTAGCGCTCGGCCTTTTCGGTGAGTTCAATCGCGCCGATCGTGAATATCCGGCGCGCCTTGAGAGTTGCCTCGGCCTCGGCACGCAAGGTCTCGTCGGCGATGAGGTCGAGTCTGAGGAGCGAGGTGAAGACGCGAAAGGGATTGCGCTTCAGCGATGCCTCGCCGACCGGGCGGAAGGCGGTGGAATGCACCGGCACGCCGGCGGTCGAAAGATCGTAGTATCCGACCGGATACATGCCCATCACCGCAAAGACGCGTCGCATCATCGAAAGCTCCGCGGGCGTGCCGAGACGGATCGCCCCGTGCCGCTCCTCGGAGATGCGCTCGAGAGAATCGGTCGCCGTGAGGCGCTCCTTCAATTGCGCGTCGGCGGACAGCGTCTCCGCATTCACCGTTTCGACCAGTTCCATCAGCGTCCCGTAGGCCGGAACCTCTTCCCGGTACATGACGGACATCGCGGCGGAAAAGGCCGATCGGATATCGTCGGCCGAAACGTAACTATTTTCTTTCACTGGGACTCGCCTCGCGCTAAAGGGTGAAGGACAAGATCATTCTTATTTCTAATCATATCGGAACGCTACAGCCATGTATTGCGCTGCATCCGACTATGTTAATGCGAGGCCGGAATGAAGTTGAGCCGCCGACTGGTTCCCGACGTGACGACGCTGCAGGCTTTCGAATGCGCTGCGCGTCACGGCAGCTTCACCCAGGCCGCCGCCGAACTCAGCCTGACGCAGAGCGCCGTCAGCCGCCAGATCAAGGACCTGGAAACGCAGCTCGGCGTGCTTCTCTTCGAGCGGGTGCGCCAGCGTGTCATCCTCTCGGATGCGGGGCAGAAATTCCTGCCGGAGGTCCGTCGCCTGCTCAACCAGACCGAGGAGCTGATGGTGCGCGCGATGGCCTCGGCCCGCGCCGAAACGAGCCTCTCCATCGCATCGCTGCCGACCTTTGGCAGCCGCTGGCTGGTGCCGCGCCTGCCTGATTTCCTGAGACGCCATCCCGGCACGGTCCTCAACATCGCCTCCCGCTCCGCCCCCTTCGATTTCGAGGAGCAGAATTTCGACCTCGCCATTCACTACGGTCAGCCCGTCTGGGCGCGCGCCGCCTGCAGCTATCTCTGCAGCGAGGTCATCGTGCCGGTCGCAAGCCCGGCGCTCGGCGCCGCAAACCCGGTCGAAACGCCGGAGGAAATCGGCGGCAGGCCGCTTTTGCATCTGGCGACCAGGCCGAAGCTCTGGGCGCAATGGTTCGAGGCGAACGGCGTCGACAGCGATGGCGCCTATCGCGGCAATCGCTTCGATCAGTTTTCCATGGTCATCGAAGCGGCGGCCGCAGGTCTCGGTTTTGCCCTTTTGCCCCGCTATCTCATCGAACAGGAACTCGCCGCAGGCACGCTGCGGATCGTTCTCGATCGACCGATGCAGACTGAGAACAGCTATTATCTCGTTGTTCCGGAAGGAAAATTGGAGAACCCGATCAGCCGCGCTTTCCGGGAATGGATCAGCGAGCAGGTCGGCTGATCCATGACGGCGGGAGAAGTCCGGGCCGGCCATTTCGACGGCCATTCGCCGTGCGGAGCCCCGGACCTCCAGGCACCAGGAAGGGGCTGACTTGAGAGAGACGTTCATCCAGCCGAGGCCGCAGGTGGACAGTGTGGTTTCGCACGAACCAGAGTCTGCTCAAACCTTCCGCGCCGGCGCTCGCAATCCTTGCAAGACGCTGACACTGCGGCTAAAAAATGCCATCTTCATGCATCACCCGGCCCGTGACAGCCAACGTGCCGTCGGCTTTGCGATCACCATTGCCCCAAGCCCCTGCCGACGCCCGTTTGCACGCCTTCCGGCCCAGGTCAATGACGGCGGATGGGGGACATGACCGTGTCTAGAAAGGTGCCGGCGGCACTTGAAACTTCAGGGCCGCAATCCCTGCGGCAAAACAACGAGAACCGGAGCGATGAAGCCCGGTGGGAATCAGAAACCATACCCATGCTCCAGACCACGACGCCCTCCAGTCCAGCGCGCGAGCCGGAAACCAGACAGATCGACTACAACGATTCTATCCGCGCGAGCTATTTCTCGATAGACGACCTCAGGGCATGCGGTGCCGATCTCGCACGCATCGGCGTCACGTCGCTGCCGGGCTTCTTCCCTTTCGAGTTCCGCGCCCGGCACCGTGAGAACGAAAAGGAGATCTTCCGCATCTACCGGGTGACTGCCCAGGACGTCGAGACCGGCGCGGCAATCACCCCGGCTGCCGAATGGCTGCTCGACAACCACCACGTCGTCGAGGATGCGATCCAGGAGGTCCGGCGCGATTTTCCGCGCCGGTTCTACCGGCAACTGCCGACGATTGCCGTCTCCGGCGTCGACCTTCCGCGCGCAATGGCGCTCGCCTGGCTCTATGTTGCCCACACCCACAGCAACGTTTCCAGGGAAAGCATCACCGCGATGGTCGAGGGCTTTCAGGAACACGAAACCTTCCGTATCGGTGAATTGTGGGCGCTGCCGTCGATCCTGCGCTTCGTCCTCATTGAAAACCTCCGCCGCATCGCCATCCGCGTCGAGCGCTCGCGCGCCATGCGCCTGAAGGCAAATGACGTCGCCGACCAGATCGTCCGCCTGAGCGAACCGGAAGGATGCAGGGCGCTGCTCGCGGAATACGAGGCGCTGGCCGCCGACAACACCTTCATCGCCCAGCTTCTCTATCGCCTGCGCGACGGGTCGCAGACCGCGGGCGTCGTGATCGGCTGGATCGAGGAGCGGCTCGAGCGCCGGGGCACCGACGTCGAGGAGGCGCTCGTAGCCGAGCAGAACCGCCTGTCGTCGGGCAATGCGACGATGAGCAACATCATCCGCAGCCTTCGCGAAATCGACGACACGGACTGGGCCGTCTGGTTCGAAAGCGTCAGCAAGATCGATGCGACGCTGCGCGCCGGTTCCGATTATGCCGCGCTCGATTTCGGCTCACGCAACACGTATCGCGACACGATCGAGAAGCTTGCCCGTCGTTCCGGCCACAGCGAGCACGAGGTTACCCAGATCGCGATCGACATGGTCGAGGAGGCCAGGGCCGCGGCCACCGTCGAGGCGCCGCTGCAGGAGCCCAATGTCGGCGCTTTTCTCGTCGGCGAGCGGCGCAATGACCTGGAACGAAGGATCGGCTATTCGCCGTCGCCGCTCCAGCGCGTCATCCGGGTCGTCCGGAAGCTCGACTGGTTTGCGATCGCCGGACCCAACATCCTCCTGACGCTGCTGGCTATGGTGGCTGTCTACGCCTTCGTCGATCCGATGGACATTCCGAGCGGCGCCAAGCTGATCATGCTGCTTCTCTTCGCGCTGCCGGCCTCCGAGGGCGCGATGGGTCTGTTCAACACGCTGGTCACCCTGGTGGTCAAACCCTCGCGGCTCGTCGGTTACGAGTTTCTCGACGGCATTCCGCAGGATGCCCGCACGCTCGTGGCGGTTCCCTGTCTCATCGCCAAGCGCGATCACGTCGACGAACTGGTGCGCAATCTCGAGGTGCATTACCTCGCCAATCCGCGCGGCGAAATCTATTTCGCGCTGGTGAGCGACTGGGCCGACAGCAAGGTCGAGGAAACGCCGGCGGACCACGACGTGCTCGAATACGCCAAGCGCGAAGTGGCCTCGCTTTCTGCCCGCTACGCCTATGACGGCAAGACCCGCTTCTTCCTGTTACATCGCCGGCGGCTCTACAATGAGGCCGAGGGCGTGTGGATGGGCTGGGAGCGCAAGCGCGGCAAGCTGCATGAGCTGAACCTGCTCTTGCGCGGCGACCGCGATACGTCCTTCCTGCAGGGCGCCAATACCGTGCCGGACGGCGTGCAGTATGTGATGACGCTCGATTCCGACACGCGCCTGATGCGCGACGCGGTGACGAAGCTTGTCGGCAAGCTCTACCACCCGATCAACAGGCCGGTCGTGAATCCGAAGACGCAGGACGTGGCGACCGGCTACAGTCTCCTGCAGCCGCGCGTGACGCCATCGCTCACCACCGGCAGCGAGGCCTCGGCCTTTCAGCGGATTTTTTCGGCCAATCGCGGCATCGATCCCTACGTCTTCACGGTTTCCGACGTCTACCAGGACATTACCGGCGAAGGCAGCTTCACCGGCAAGGGCCTCTATCATGTCGATGCCTTCGAGGCGGCGCTGAAGGGCCGGGTCGAGGAGAACGCGGTGCTCAGCCACGATCTGCTCGAAGGTTCCTATGCGCGCTGCGCGCTGGTCACGGATGTCGAGCTCGTCGAGGATTTTCCGATCCGTTATGAGGTGGAGATGTCGCGCCAGCATCGTTGGGCGCGCGGCGACTGGCAGCTGCTGCCCTATATTTTCAACCCATCGAACGGGCTGTCCATGCTCGGGCGCTGGAAGATGTACGACAACCTGCGCCGGTCGCTCATTCCGGTCGCTTGGCTCGTCGCCTCTGTCATGGGCTGGTACTACATGGAGCCGATGGAGGCGCTGATCTGGCAGCTCGTGCTGATCTTCAGTCTTTTTGTCGCGCCGACCCTGTCGCTGATTTCGGGGCTGATGCCGCGGCGGAGCGACATCGTCGCCAGAGCCCATATCCATGCGGTGCTCTCGGAGATCCAGGCGGCCAATGCGCAGGTTGCGCTCCGCATCATCTTCATCGCCCATAATGCGGCGATGATGGCGGACGCGATCGTCCGCTCGATCTACCGCACCTTCGTCAGCCGCAAGCTGATGCTCGAGTGGCGCACGGCGGCACAGGTCCAGAGCGCCGGTCACGGATCGATCAGCGATTATTTCCGCGCCATGTGGGCTGCCCCGGCGCTTGCCGCGGTCTCGCTGGCGCTTGCGGCGATCTCGGATACCGGATTGCCCTTCATCGGCATTCCCTTCGCCCTGCTTTGGGCCTTCTCGCCGGCGGTCGCATGGTTGGTCAGCCAGTCGGCCGAGACGGAGGACCAGCTCGTCGTCTCCGAAGAGGCGATCGGCGATATGCGCAAGATAGCCCGGCGGACCTGGCGCTATTTCGAGACCTTCGTCACCGCCGAGGGCAACTTCCTGCCGCCGGACAATTTCCAGGAAACGCCGCAGCCGGTCTTGGCGGAGCGCACGTCGCCCACGAATATCGGCGTCTATCTGCTTTCGGTGATGTCGGCGCGTTCCTTCGGCTGGACCGGCTTCGAGGAGACGATCACGCGGCTCGAGCAGACGATCGCCACCATCGACCGCATGCCGAAATATCGCGGGCATCTTTTCAACTGGTACCGCACCCGCACGCTTGAAGTCATGGAACCACGCTATGTCTCCTCCGTCGACAGCGGCAATCTGGCCGGGCATCTGATCGCGGTCTCGTCAATGTGCCGCGAATGGGCGGAGGCGCCCTCCGCCCATGTTCAGGGCAATCTCGACGGTCTTGGCGATGTCGCTGCCATCCTTGCGGAAATGCTGGCGGAACTGCCCGACGACCGCAAGACCGTGCGGCCGCTCCGGCGCCTGATCGAAGAGCGCATCGCCGGCTTCCAGAATGCGCTTGCCTCGGTCAAGCGCGAGCACGAATTCGCCTCCATCCGCGTGATCAACCTGGCTGTGCTTGCGCGCGACATGCACAAGCTGACGGTCAATCTCGACCATGAGGTGCGCACGCAGCAGACGGGCGAGGTGGCGAAATGGGCGGGTTCGCTGGTGGCGACCTGCGAAGCGCATATTGCCGACGGCGTCTTTGACCTCGGCGCGATCGAGGCACTGCGCCAGCGGCTGCTGGTTCTCAAGGAGCGCGCCCGCGACATCGCCTTCTCGATGGATTTCGGCTTCCTGTTCCGGCCGGAGCGGCGGCTGCTCTCCATTGGCTACCGTGTGAACGCCAACGAACTCGACGAGGCCTGCTACGACCTGCTCGCATCGGAAGCGCGGCTGACGAGCCTTTTCGCCATCGCCAAGGGGGACCTGCCGACCGAGCACTGGTACAAGCTCGGCCGACCCGTCGTGCCGGTCGGCGCGCGCGGCGCGCTCGTCTCCTGGTCCGGCTCGATGTTCGAATATCTGATGCCGCCGCTCGTCATGCAGGAGCGCCAGGGCGGCATTCTCAACCAGACCAACAACCTGGTGGTACAGGAGCAGATCAATCACGGCCGACGCCTCGGAACGCCCTGGGGCATTTCCGAGGCCGCGTTCAACGCGCGTGACCATGAGCTGACCTATCAATACACGAATTTCGGCGTGCCGACGCTGGGCCTCAAGCGCGGCCTCGGCCAGAATGCGGTGATCGCCCCCTATGCGTCGATCCTCGCCTGCATGTACGATCCGAAGGCGGCGCTTGCCAATCTGGCGCGGCTGAGGGCGCTCGGCGCGCTCGGTGCCTATGGCTACCACGACGCCGTCGATTTCACGCCGACCCGCGTGCCCGAGGGGCAGACTTGCGCCGTCGTGCGCAACTATTACGCGCACCATCACGGCATGTCGATCGCGGCGATCGCCAACGTCGTCTTCAATGGACAGCTGCGCGAGTGGTTCCACGCCGATCCGGTGATCGAGGCCGCCGAGCTCCTGCTGCAGGAGAAGGCGCCGCGCGACATTCCGGTGATGGCCGCCAAGCGCGAGCCGGAATCACTCGGCAAAGGCCAGGCCGATCTCCTGCGTCCGGAGGTCCGCGCCATCGAAGATCCGCTGATGCAGGACCGCGAAACGGTCTTCCTGTCGAACGGCCATTACTCGATCATGCTGACGGCGACGGGCGCCGGTTATGCCCGCTGGAACGGACAGGCGGTCACCCGCTGGCAGCCGGATCCCGTGGAAGACAGGACCGGAACCTTCATCTTCCTGCGCGACACGGTGAGCGGGGAATGGTGGTCGGCGACGGCAGAGCCGCGGCGCGCCCCGGGCGAAAAGACGCTGACGCGTTTCGGCGACGACAAGGCCGAGTTCGTCAAGATCGTCGGCGATCTGACGAGCGAGGTCGAATGCATCGTCGCGAGCGAGCACGATGCGGAAGGCCGCCGGTTGATCCTGCTCAATACGGGGCTGGAAGACCGCTTCATCGAGGTGACTTCCTACGCCGAACCGGTGCTCTCCCTGGAGGAGGCCGACAACGCCCACCCGGCTTTCTCGAAGATGTTCATCCGCACCGAGATCAGCGGCCAGGGCGACGTCATCCGCGTCTCGCGCAACAAGCGCAGTCCGGGCGACCCGGATATCGCGGTCGCGCATCTCATCACCGACAATGCCGGTAGCGATCGCCACACCCAGGCGGAAACCGACCGGCGCCGCTTCCTCGGACAGGGCCGCACCCTATCCGAGGCGGCAGCTTTCGATGCCGGCGCTCAGCTCTCGGGCACCGACGGCTTCACGCTCGATCCGATCATGGCGCTTCGCCGCGTTGTGCGAGTCCCGGCTGGCAAAAAGGTAAGCGTCATCTTCTGGACGATCGCCGCCCCCGACCGCGAGGGTATCGACCGGGCGATCGATCGCTATCGCCACCCGGAAACCTTCAATCACGAACTGATCCACGCCTGGACGCGCAGCCAGGTGCAGATGCGCCATGTGGGCATCACCTCCAAGGAGGCCGCGTCCTTCCAGATGCTCGGCCGCTATCTGGTTTATCCGGACATGCATCTCAGGGCGGACACCGCGACGGTGAAGGCGGGGCTTGCCACGCAGGCGGCACTTTGGCCACTGGCGATATCGGGCGATTTCCCGATCTTCTGCCTGAGGATCAACGATGAGGGCGATCTCGGCATCGCCCGCGAGGCGCTCCGCGCGCAGGAATACCTAAGGGCCCGCGGCATCACCGCCGATCTGGTGGTGATCAACGAACGGGCCTCGTCCTATGCGCAGAACCTGCAGCACACGCTCGACGCCATGTGCGAGAACTTGCGGCTGCGCGGCCTTTCCGACGGTCCGCGCCAGCACATCTTTGCGGTCCGCCGCGACCTGATGGAGCCGGAGACCTGGTCGACGCTGATCTCGGCCTCGCGCGCCGTTTTCCACGCCCGCAACGGCACCATCTCCGACCAGATCGCACGCGCGAGTACGCTTTATGCGAAGCCTCTGGAAAGCAGCGAAGAGACGACGCAGATGCTGCTGCCGGTGATGCAGGCGGGGGCCGAACGGCCGGCCGCCGCGATCAGCGGCGACGATCTCGAATTCTGGAACGGCTTCGGCGGCTTTGCCGAGGACGGCCGCGAATATGTGATGCGGCTCAGAGGCGGCGAGGCGACGCCACAGCCGTGGATCAATGTCATCTCCAACGAGAGTTTCGGCTTCCACGTTTCGGCCGAGGGCGCGGCCTTCACCTGGAGCCGTAACTCGCGCGACTACCAGTTGACCCCCTGGACCAACGATACGGTCGTCAATGCGCCAGGCGAGGCGATCTTCATCCGCGACCTGAAGAGCGGCGCGGTGATGACACCCTATGCGGCGCTGTCGCGGCGCAAGTCCGTTGTCTTCGAGGCGCGCCACGGGCTCGGTTATTCTCTGTTCAGAAGCGCGCAGGACGGTTTGGAGATCGAGACGGCGCATGCCGTGCACCCGACCCTGCCGGCGAAGCTCGTCCGTGTTTCCATCCGCAACCGCGGCTCCGCGAAGCGCAAGCTTCGGCTCTACGGCTATGCCGAATGGGTTCTCGGCAACGATCGCGGCCGCACGGCGCCCTTCGTGGTGACGGAGTGGCAGGAGCCGGCTGCCGCGCTGCTCGCGACCAATCCCTTCAGCATCGACTATGCGGGCCGGGCGGCGTTCTTTGCGATCGACGGTGACGTTGCGAGCTATACGGCGAGCCGGCGCGAATTCCTCGGCCGGGCCGGCGGCATTTTCGCCCCACAGGCGGTGCTGTCGGGGGCCGGCCTTACCGGCGCAACCGAGGTCGATGGCGACGCCTGTGCGGCGCTTGCGAGCGATCTTACCATCGAGCCGGGCGCGGAGCGGCAGATCACCTTCTTCCTCGGCGATGCCGACAACGCCGAAGCGGTGGAGGCGATCCTTGCGGAACTGCGCGCGTCCGCCTTCGATACGGTCGTGGAGACGGCAAAGGGCTTCTGGGCGGATTTCACCGGTACGGTAAAGGTCAAGACGCCGGATCGGGCCTTCGATCACATGATCAACCACTGGCTACCCTATCAGGCGCTCGGGTGCCGGATCATGGCCCGCTCGGCTTTCTATCAGGCGAGCGGCGCCTTCGGTTTCCGCGATCAGCTTCAGGATACGCTGGCCTTCCTCATTCACAAGCCGGAGCTTGCGCGCGCACAGATCCTCAACGCGGCTGCCCGGCAGTTCGTCGAGGGTGACGTGCAGCACTGGTGGCTGCCTGGCACGGGCGCGGGCGTGCGCACGATGATTTCCGACGACGTCGTATGGCTCGCCCATGCGGTCGCCCATTATTGCGCCGTCACCGGCACGAAGGACATCCTCGATGAGGAGCTTGCCTTCCTGATCGGGCCGGCACTGGAAGAGGGGCAGCACGACAACTTCTTCAAGCCCGAGCTGGCGGAAGAGGTCGGCGACGTCTACGAACATTGCGCCCGCGCGCTCGACCTCGCGATCAAGCGGACGGGCGCCAATGGCCTGCCCCTGATCCTTGGCGGCGATTGGAACGACGGCATGAATCGCGTCGGCGAAGCGGGCGAGGGGACGAGCGTGTGGCTCGGCTGGTTTCTCGCCGGTACGCTCCGCGCCTTCCTGCCCTATGCGCGCGAACGCAGGGACCAGAGGCGGGTGACGCTTTGGGAACCGCATCTCGAGCTGGTAAAGCAGGCTCTCGAGGAAGCCGGCTGGGACGGCGACTACTATCGCCGCGGCTATTATGACGACGGCACGCCGCTCGGTTCGGCGACGGCCGAGGAATGCCGGATCGACTCCATTGCCCAGTCCTGGAGCACGCTGTCGGGCGAAGGCGATGCGGAGCGGTCCAGGCGTGCGATGGATGCGGTCATGGCGGAACTGGTCGATCCGGAGAAACGCATCGTCCGCCTCTTCACCCCACCTCTCGCAAGGACCGAACAGGATCCGGGCTACATCAAGGCCTATCCGCCGGGCGTGCGCGAGAATGGCGGCCAATACACCCATGCGGGCACCTGGGTCGCGCTGGCCTTTGCCGCCCAGGGGCGTGCGGAGGAAGCCTGGCGCGCATTCCAGATGCTGAACCCGGTGTCGCATGCTCGCAGCCGCGAAGAGGCGGAGCATTACCGGGTCGAACCCTATGTGGTCGCGGCCGACATCTACGGCGAAGGTGCGCTTGCCGGCCGCGGCGGCTGGACCTGGTATACGGGTTCGGCCGGCTGGCTCTACCGCGCCGGCGTCGAGGGCATCCTCGGCATTGGCCAGAAGGGCAAGAGGCTGGCGGTCCGACCGGTTCTGCCGGCCCATTGGGACGGGTACACCGCCGAGGTCCGGGTGAACGGCGCCACGCACCGGATTTCCGTTAGCCGCAATCCGAAAACCGGCGAACCGATCGTCAGCATCAATGACAGCATCACGAAGGACGCGCATGAGGGCGTGTTGCTGTAGGTCGCGGGTGCTGAGCAGGTGGTGGTGAGAGTAGAATGGCGGCCATCATCCCCTCTGTCGGCCGGACAGAGGGGATAAAACCGCCTCCCTCTTGCCTTTACTCGCGAGTCGGCGGATGTCAGCTGCGAGGATAGCGGGAGATGAGCCGGCTTTCCTTGCATCGCTTTTCGAATGGTGACGGCTGGCGGTAAAGCAATCAGCTTGAGTGCGCGTACCTGGCTTGGCTATCCGAACCGAGCGCGATTCAATAGCTGGCTCTGTTGCGGCTTCTCGGATCGTCCGCCATCTTTTCCCGGTAGATATCTCCTTGCCTCGCCTTGCTGCGCCATGGACGGGCCTTTTGAAGCGGGATTTCGTAAGCCGGATCGTCCCGGTCGAGCACTGCAATTGCCAGCCCGGGCTCGGACGACGCGGAGCATCGATTGATCCATTGCCCGTCTGGGCCGATCACCCCTGCAGGTCCTTTGTGAGCGGTTTGTGCCGGCGTCGCGGCACCTATCCAGACACAGTTCAGCGCTGCATTTGCCTGCAGTCCGATCTGGAAGTGCGTCGGTATACCGTAGGAGGAGAAGAGAACCGCATCCACGCCGAGGCGTTCGTACTCGGCGACCGCTGCCGCGTTGACCGAAATTTCGGGCGAAACGGGGATCTGTGCTGTTGTCACTTTCAACGATGCGCCCCCATCTCTGCGAATCACAAAGACACCGGAGCGCATCTTACAGCGTTGCGCGTCTTTTCAGACGCGCAACGCTTGCTGCAACTCTATGAAACTGCGCGTCGCGCTGAACGAACCGATCCAAGCCGATGTGGTCGAGATTCCTACGCCGCGGCGAGCGGCCTCGCCGTTCCCATTTCCTTCAGCCAGTCGAGATAATAGGCGTAGACGAAGTGCAGGCCGATGCCGGCGACGACGTACAGCGAGCCGGCGATCGGGTCCTTGTCGGTGACGAAGAGAAACACCTGCCCCGCCATGGCGAGGATCGTTCCGAAGATGAAGACCGGCAGCGAGTGCCGGCCGATCATCACCAGCGGATGATCGATGCGCAGCCGCGCCAGCTGGCTGACGCCGGGAATGATCGCAATGAGATGGGCGAGCGCCAGCACGTGCAGCAGCCGCGTCAGCGACAGGAAGGTCTTGTCGAAGCCGGTCAGCACCGCCGGCAGGCCGAAGGAAAAGTCGATGTGCCACCAGGAGAACTGGACCCAGCAGGCGGAGATGAAGACATAGGCGGCCGATAGCCCGATGAGCCAGGGGCTTCGCGGCAAGTGGCCGCCGGCGCGTACGTGGTTCATGCACAGAATACCGATCACGAAAAGGAACTGCCATGACCAGGGATTGAGGAACCAATAGCCCTCGTCGAGAAAATTATATGGCACCAGCTTGAAGCAGCCGGCTGCAAGCCACAAAATTGCCGAGGCCGCAAACAGCAAGCGGGGGCTGATGGCATTCAGCCAGAGCATGGCCGGCAGCATCAGGAGCAACACGGCATACATGGACAGGATGTTGTTGTAGCCGAGCTGGTGGCCGAGGAGCACCATGGCGACGATGCCCTGTTCCGTCTGCTCGACGATTGGACGGATGTTGATTTCGCCGATCAGCTCCTGCCGGCCGAAATAGAGGGCGCCGGCGGAAAAGATCGCGAGCGTCACGATGCTCGTCATGATGTGCGCGACATAGAGTGTCATGGCCCGCCGCCATGCCTTGAGCGTCGAAGCAAGACGTGCTCCGGCGACGAATTTGCGGCCATAGGCCGCGCCGACCGCAAGGCCGGAGATCAGCACGAAGGCCTCCGCCGAATCGGAAAAGCCGAAATTCTTGTGTGTGAGATATTCGAGATATTGGCCGGGCACATGGTTGACGAAGATCGTCAGCAGACAGAGCGCCCGAAAGACGTCGAGGCGCGTGTCGCGGGTCGTCGCGCCGGGGCGGACGGCTTCCATTTGCTGTCTGGTGCTCTGAAAGGTCTTTTGCAGCATGCGATCCTAATCCAGGTTTGACGCCCCGCCCCACCCAGCAGCAAGCCTATGGCCGCTGCGGCAATTTGAGTTGCTGCGTGTCTTTTTGGAGCCGAGTCGATTCGACGAGACATGCAGAGGTTGAAACGGGACGGCGCCGCGCCCAAGGAGCCGGCGCCGTCGGGGTCGCAAATTCAGGCCGCGGTGAGGCTCCGGCGGACATCATCGTCCGTCAGGATACCGCTGGCGCGCAGCAGGGCGGCGAAGCGGCCGTTGCTGCGGCTGAGCTCGTTGAAGCCGCCCATTTCGACGATCCGGCCGTGGTCCATGAAGATGACGAGGTCGGCCTCACGCACCGTCGACAGGCGGTGAGCGATGATGAAGGTCGTGCGATCCTTGCGCAGCGCATCGATCGCGTCCTTGACTCGGGCCTCGGTCTCGACGTCGAGCGCACTGGTCGCCTCGTCGAGCACCAGGATTGGAGCATTCTTGAGGATGGCGCGGGCAATGGCGATGCGCTGGCGTTCGCCGCCGGAGAGGCGGTTGCCGCGCTCGCCGACGACCGTGTCGTAGCCGTTGAGGCGGTCTTCGATGAAGTCGCCCGCGGCGGCGGCCTCGGCCGCGGCCACGATCTCTTCCAGCGTGGCGTCCTCGCGGCCAAGCCGGATGTTGTCGCCGATCGACCGGTTCATCAGGCCGGCATCCTGGAAAACGGTGGCGATCGAGCGGCGCAGCGACTTGCGCGTAACCGTCGAGATGTCGACCCCGTCGATCAGGATCTGGCCGTGCTTCGGATCATGGACCCGCTGCAGGAGGTTGACGAGCGTCGTCTTGCCGGCGCCGGTCGGGCCGACGATGGCGATCGTCTGGCCAGCCTTGGCCGTAAAGGAGACGTTGTGCACGCCCTGGCCGGAATTCGCGAAATCAAAGGAGATGTTGCGGAATTCCACCTCACCGACGACGCCGGTCAGTTCCTTGGCGTCGGCCGGCTCCTCGCGGTCACGCACCGAATCTTCGAGCTGGAAGAAGTCCTCGAGCTTGGCGCGCGCCTCGAAGATCTGGGTGGCGAAGGCCTTCATCTGGTCGAGTCGGCCGATCAGCAGATTGGCGAAACCGATGAAGGCGATGACCTGGCCGACGCCGAGCTCGCCGCGCTGCACCAGAATGGTGCCGATGACGAGGATGGCCATCATCGATATGGTCGAGGCCATGCGGTTGAGCGCGCTTGCGAGCGCCCACCAGTCGAGCACCGGATATTGCGCGGACAGAAGCCGTTCGGTGAACTTCTTCAGTTCGCGGGTCTCCGCCTCGATGCGGTTGTAGCTGTGAACAACGGACACATTGCTGATCGAGTCGGAAACGTGCGAGAAAACCGTGTGATAATGGTTCTCGACCGAGGCCTGGCCTTCTTTGGTGCGGTTCATTACCGCCTTGCTGATCACCACGTAGGCGGCGCCGAGGATGACGAGTACGAGCGACAGGCGGACATCCATCGCGAAGGCCGTCGGCACGAGCAATCCGAGAGCGACGGCGGTCGCAAGGTGCTGCCGCATGAATTCAAGCCAGAGGCCGAAGAGGGTTTCGCAGGCACGCAAAAGCGTGTGCAGCGCGTTCGACGTGCCGCGCTGGCTGTGCCAGGAGAGCGGCATCGAAACGATCCGGCCGAAAGCCTGGGTCAGGAGTGTCGCCCGCCGGCCATGCGCCAGCCGGTCGGCCTCGCGGGAAACGAGCACGAAGGCAATGGTGTTGAACACCCCGAAGCCCGCCCACATGAGCAGCATCGGAGTGACTTCCTTTTGCGACGAGATCGCGTCGATGATGCGACCGAATAGGATCGGTTCTGCAATCGTGATGACGGCGAGGACGATATTGGCGACGACAATCGCCCCGACGCGGAACTTGTGAACAGCAAGGTACTGAAGCGCTCTTGCATACACCTGTAACAAAGACACTGTCTCACCCCTTCTGGGCATCGAATGGACGCCGCAACCGAGCGGTGCGGCAAATGCGATGCGTCTTCGCCGGCCCCGGCGACATGGCGCTTTCGCCATGCGGGAGCCGACAAAGCCGCGCGGAGAGGGTCCCGTGAAAAAACCTGCTGGAAAATGCGGAAGGGGCAGATCAGAAGGCCCGACCGACCGCCGCCATGGGAGGGTTGGCGGGACGATTCACAGCTCGCTATATCTTGCCCCAACTCCGATTTTTTGCAGGTTTCGTTCAGGACCGGGCGTGGTAAGAAGAATTATCGCGGTTACAACATGAATGGCTTCTGAACGACGTATTCATGTTGAAAATCCAGGGCGCTGTAGCCTGTTCCGACCTGAAGGTGTTCCATGAATATCACGTTGCTCGTACAGTTTCTGGCGCTTCTGGAAGAGATGAGGACACGCGAAGAGATCCTGCCGGAATTCGAGCGGTTGCTCGATCGCTGCGGGTTCGACTTCTATGGCGTCGTGCGTCAGCCGAAACCTCACGAAAATCCGCTGCGCCTGCTGCTCGCCGGACGCTGGCCGGAGAATTGGCCGCAGATCTACATCCGCAAGAAATACGTCGTCATCGATCCGACCATCCGCTATCTCGGCCACGCCCAGCGCGGATTTCGCTGGCGTGACACGCTGGCAGCCTTCCGCTCGGATCCGCATCGCAAGCGCATGGAAAGCATGATGGTGGAGGCGCGCAATCACGGCCTCTACGACGGCTATATCTTTCCGGTGCACGGGCGGCGCGGGCTCATGGGCAACCTGACGGTCGGCGGCCGCGTGGTCGATCTCACTCCTGTGGAACTGAGCCTCTTCGACTCGATCGCCAGACGGCTGTTCTGGAAGCTGCTGGAGCTTACCGACCCGGAGATCATGGCCGAGCTCGTCTCGCGCGTCGACGTGCAGATGACACGGCGCGAAATGGAGGCGCTGAACTATCTCGCCGACGGCATGACCTCCAACGACATCGGCAAGGTCCTCGATATTTCGAGCCACACGGTCGACTGGTACATGAACGGCATTCAGGAAAAGCTGAAGGCGAAGAACCGCCATCACGCCGTCGCTATCGCCTTCCGCCTCGGCCTGATCTCTTAGAGAAAACGGACCCTATTCGCGTCGCATCTGAAATTGCACTTCATTCCGTGACTCGCTAATAGTTCATTTCGCGGGTGCAGCATTCCCGTGAATTCAAGTCTATTGAGGAGTCCGACTTGTCCATCTCGAAGATCCTTGTTGCCAACCGATCCGAAATCGCCATCCGCGTCTTCCGCGCGGCCAATGAGCTGGGGCTTAAAACGGTCGCGATCTGGGCGGAGGAGGACAAGCTGGCGCTGCACCGCTTCAAGGCGGACGAGAGTTATCAGGTCGGCCGGGGCCCGCATCTGCCCCGCGATCTCGGGCCGATCGAAAGTTATCTCTCGATCGACGAGGTGATCCGCGTCGCCAAGCTTTCCGGCGCCGACGCCATCCATCCGGGTTACGGCCTGCTCTCGGAAAGCCCGGAATTCGCCGAGGCCTGTGCGACTGCCGGCATCACCTTCATCGGGCCGAAGCCGGAGACGATGCGCCAGCTCGGCAACAAGGTGGCCGCCCGCAACCTGGCGATCTCGATCGGCGTGCCGGTCGTGCCGGCGACGGATCCGCTGCCGGACGACCCGGCAGAGATCACGCGGCTCGCCGATGAAATCGGCTATCCGGTGATGCTCAAGGCCTCCTGGGGCGGCGGCGGCCGCGGCATGCGGGCGATCCGCGATCCCAAGGACCTGATCCGCGAGGTGACGGAGGCTAAGCGCGAGGCCAAGGCCGCTTTCGGCAAGGACGAGGTCTATCTCGAAAAGCTGGTCGAGCGCGCCCGCCACGTCGAAAGCCAGATCCTCGGCGACACCCACGGCAACGCCGTCCACCTCTTCGAGCGCGACTGCTCGATCCAGCGGCGCAACCAGAAGGTCGTCGAACGGGCGCCCGCGCCGTATTTGACCGAATCGCAGCGTCAGGAACTCGCCGACTATTCGCTTAAGATCGCTCACGCGACCAATTATATCGGCGCCGGCACGGTCGAGTACCTGATGGATGCCGATACCGGCAAGTTCTACTTCATCGAGGTCAATCCGCGCATCCAGGTCGAGCATACGGTGACCGAGGAGGTGACCGGCATCGACATCGTCAAGGCGCAGATCCATATCCTCGACGGCTATGCCATCGGCACGCCGGAATCGGGCGTACCGCGGCAGGAGGATATCCGCCTCAACGGCCATGCGCTGCAGTGCCGTATCACCACCGAGGACCCCGAGCAGAACTTCATTCCGGACTACGGCCGCATCACCGCCTATCGCGGCGCCACCGGCTTCGGCATCCGGCTCGACGGCGGCACCGCCTATTCCGGCGCGGTCATCACCCGCTATTACGATCCGTTGCTGGAAAAGGTCACCGCCTGGGCCCCGAACCCGGAAGAAGCGATCCGCCGCATGGATCGGGCGCTCAGGGAATTCCGCATCCGCGGCGTCGCCACCAACCTCACCTTCCTCGAAGCGATCATCGGCCACCCGAAGTTCCGCGACAACAGCTATACGACCCGGTTCATCGACACGACGCCGGAACTGTTCCAGCAGGTGAAGCGCCAGGACCGCGCCACCAAACTGCTCACCTATCTCGCCGACGTCACCGTCAACGGCCATCCCGAGGCGAAGGGAAGGCCGAAGCCGTCGAACGACATCGCGGCACCCGTCGTGCCCTTCATCGACGGCGGGGTGAAGCCGGGCACCAAACAGCGCCTCGACGAGCTCGGGCCGAAGAAGTTCGCCGAGTGGGTGAAGGCTGAGAAGCAGGTGCTCGTCACCGACACGACGATGCGCGACGCGCACCAGTCGCTGCTTGCGACCCGCATGCGCACCTATGACATCGCCCGCATCGCCGGCGCCTATGCCCGGGCGCTGCCCAACCTCTTCTCGCTCGAATGCTGGGGCGGCGCCACCTTCGACGTCTCGATGCGCTTCTTGACAGAGGATCCTTGGGAGCGGCTGGCCATGGTGCGCGAAGACGCGCCGAACCTGCTCCTGCAGATGCTTTTGCGCGGCGCCAACGGCGTCGGCTACAAGAACTATCCCGACAATGTGGTGAAATACTTCGTCGCCCAGGCGGCCAGGGGCGGCATCGACGTCTTCCGTGTCTTCGACTGCCTCAATTGGGTGGAGAACATGCGCGTCGCGATGGACGCGGTGGCTTCCGAAAACAAGATCTGCGAGGCGGCGATCTGCTATACCGGCGACATCCTCAATTCCGCCCGGCCGAAATACGATCTCAAATATTACACTGCGCTTGCCGCCGAGCTGGAAAAGGCCGGCGCCCACATCATCGCGGTCAAGGACATGGCCGGGCTTCTGAAGCCTCAAGCGGCGCGGGTACTGTTCAAGGCGCTCAAGGATGCGACCGACCTGCCGATCCATTTCCACACGCACGACACGTCCGGCATTGCCGCGGCGACGGTGCTCGCCGCGGTCGAATCCGGCGTCGACATCGTCGATGCGGCGATGGATGCGCTCTCCGGCAACACCTCCCAGCCCTGCCTCGGCTCGATAGTCGAGGCGCTGTCCGGCTCCGAGCGCGACCCGGGCCTCAATCCGGAATGGATCCGCCGCATCTCTTTCTATTGGGAAGCGGTGCGCCATCAATATGCGGCCTTCGAGAGCGACCTCAAGGGACCGGCCTCGGAAGTCTACCTGCATGAAATGCCGGGCGGCCAGTTCACCAACCTGAAGGAACAGGCCCGCTCGCTCGGGCTCGAGACACGCTGGCACGAGGTGGCGCAGGCCTATGCCGACGCCAACCGGATGTTCGGCGACATCGTCAAGGTGACGCCCTCCTCCAAGGTCGTCGGCGACATGGCGCTGATGATGGTCAGCCAGGACCTGACGGTCGCCGATGTCGAGAACCCGGCGAAGGACATCGCCTTCCCGGACTCGGTCGTCTCGATGCTCAAGGGGGACCTCGGGCAACCGCCGGGCGGTTGGCCGGAGGCGCTGCAGAAGAAAGTGCTCAAGGGCGAAGAGGCCTATACGGCGGTGCCGGGCTCGCTGCTGCCGCCGGCCGATCTCGATCAGGAGCGCAAGACCATTGAGGAGAAGCTCGGCCGCGAAGTGACCGACTTCGAGTTCGCCTCCTACCTGATGTACCCGAAGGTCTTCACCGACTATGCGGTCGCCTGCGAGACCTACGGACCGGTCAGCGTCCTGCCGACGCCCGCCTATTTCTACGGCATGGCGCCGGGCGAGGAGCTCTTCGCCGACATCGAGAAGGGCAAGACGCTGGTCATCCTCAACCAGGCGCAGGGCGAGATCGATGAGAAGGGCATGGTCAAGGTGTTCTTCGAACTCAATGGCCAGCCGCGCTCGATCAAGGTGCCGGACCGGGCGCACGGCGCCTCTGTCGCCATCCGCCGCAAGGCCGAGGCCGGCAACGCCGCCCAGCTCGGCGCGCCGATGCCGGGCGTCATCTCCACCGTGGCCGTGGTCACCGGCCAGTCGGTCAAGGCCGGCGACGTGCTCTTGTCGATCGAGGCGATGAAGATGGAAACGGCACTCCACGCGGAGAGGGACGGCGTCGTCGCCGAGGTCCTAGTCCGCGCCGGCGATCAGATCGACGCCAAGGACTTGCTGATCGTGTTTGGCGGATGATCTACATCGCGGCCGGCAATAGGAGAACGGATGCTTTCCGGCCGGGCAACGAGTCGGGAGGCCGGAGGCTATTTCGCTGAGACCTTTATTGCCGGTCGGGATGCCTATGCAGCTTCGCTATCTCAAGACATTTGCAGCGGTCGCCGACACCTTGAACATCACGAGGGCGGCAGAGCAGGTGCATCTGTCGCAATCCAGCGTCAGTGAGCAGATTCAGCTATTGGAGGCAGACCTCGGCACTCCGCTTTTCGATCGTTCGCAACGGAGATTAAAGCTGACACCGGCGGGCGAGCGCCTCCTCGACTACGCCGGAGAGCTGCTCGATCTTGCCGAAGAGGCGCGCTCTGCCGTGGCCACCCTTTCCGGGACCGTCAGCGGGCGGCTCAGGGTCGGCGGCCTCGAGACGCTGTGTGCCGCTCGGCTGCCCGAGTTGCTGGCGGAATACCGCCGGGAATATCCGAAAGTCGAATTGAGCCTGAAGTCTGCGAATAGCGGCCAGTTGCGCAGCGGGATGAAAAGCGGCGAGCTGGATGTAAGCTTCTTCTTCGGCGAGGCAGTAGCCACGGCGGAAATGGCGAGCGAACAGGTGGCCCAGGAAGGGCTGGTCGTGATCGCACCAGCAGATCATCGCCTGGCCGGCTGCGAGAGCGTCGACACAGGCGATCTCATCGACGATGCCTTTCTCGTCACGGAGAGAGGGTGCGTTTATCGGCGAATGTTCGACGCAGCTTTTGCGGCGACGCTCCCCGATCGCCCAAGGCTTGTTGGCGAATTTGCCAGTCTTGCCGCAATACGAAGCCTCGTCGGAGCCGGTCTCGGATGTGCCCTCGTTCCGCGGCTTGTCGTGCCGGAGGGCGAGCGTGATGTTGTCGTGCTTCCCTGGAAAGACAAGAGCCGAGCGGCACCCGTCCTGATGGCATGGCGCCGGAGGCGCATTCAGCCCCCGCCGCTCTCCGCCTTTCTTGCCGTGGCGCGCCGGCATTTCGCCTGAGCCCGACGACCAGGCTTCGGTCACACGAGACGCTGACCGCCATCGACATGCACAACGGTTCCGGAGATGAAGTCGTTGTGCATCACCGACTGAATGGCTTGCGCGATATCCTCCGGCCGGCCGACCCTGCCGACGGGAAGCCGCTTCGCCATGGCGTTCAGGGCAGCCGCCTTTCCCGCGCCGGCAACGGCGTCCCAGATCGGCGTGTCTACCCATCCGGGAGAGACGACGTTCACACGGATCGGCGCCAGTTCAATGGCAAGCGCATAGGCAAGCGATTCCAGCGCACCGTTGATCGCGGCCACGACCGATCCCTTTGCCGCCGGGCGATAAGCGGCAATGCCGGAGGTGAAGGTGATCGAACCATGTGCGCCGAGAACGGGTGCGCCGTGCTTGGCGAGCAAGAGCGGTCCGATCACTTTGGAGTCCACGACGTTGCGCGCGATCGATATGTCCATCTCCGGAAGCAGCACATAGACGCCGGTGATGTCGGCGGCCGTCGTCACGATGTGGTCCAGCGGCCCGACCGATCGGAACAACCGCGCGACCTCGTCTTCCCGCGTGACGTCCGCGGCAATCGACCTAAGTCTTTCGGCCTGCGGAAGCTGCTGCCTAGCCGCGAGCAGCCGATGCTCGGACCGGCCGACGATGGTGACCTTGCTGCCCGCGGCAAGCAATCGCTTCGCCAGTGCCAAGCCCATACCGGAGCTGCCGCCGACGATCAGAACATGTTCGGCAGCCGCGGTGTCCTTCCTCTTCATTAGTGCTCCATCCGTTTCCCGTGAGCTCGCGCATACGGCAAGCACTGATGGGGTTATGCCAAACGACAGGTTTGCGGGGAAACGGGAAGATACGAATGATTCGATCGGATAATCCGATGGGCTTCTGCCGCGCCACTCCAAATATCATCGCTCTACGGCGCGCGGAGCGAGAGAGTAAAGGTGGAGACAGCGGCCGGCGCGTCCGAAGCTTTCCTCAAATCTCATAGCTCATCGGCGCGCTGAGCGAGGCGATGAATCTCTTCGTGCGCTCCCGTTCCGGCGTCGAGAAGATCGTCTTCGGCGGGCCGCTTTCGACTACGACACCGGCGTCGAGGAAGATCACGTGGTCGGCGACGCGGGAGGCAAGGCGCAGGTCGTGGGTGGCGATGATCATCGTCGTGCCCTCCCTGGCAAGCCGGCTAAGCACCTCCACCACCTCTTCCGCCAGCTCCGGATCGAGGGCCGAGGTGGGTTCGTCGCAAAGCAGCACGCGCGGCGACGGAGCAAGCGCCCGGGCGATCGCGACGCGCTGCTGCTGGCCGCCGGAGAGTGTTGCCGGCCAGGCGTCGGCCTTATGGGCCATGCCGACCTTCTCCAGGAGCTCGAGCGCCTGGGCGCGGGCACGGTCGGCGGGCCATCTGAGAACGGTGACGAGGCCTTCCATGACATTGCCGATCGCCGTCTGATGCGGAAACAACTGGAAGTTCTGGAACAGCATGCCTGTCTGGCGGCGGAGCTTCTGGACCGCCTGCCAGCCGACCTTGCGGTCGGGCGCGAATTCCAGCCGTTCATCGCCGAGGCGGATCGTGCCGCTGGTCGGGATCTCGAGAAGGTTGACGCAGCGCAAAAGCGTGCTTTTTCCGCCGCCGGAAGGCCCGACAAGGGCCGTGACTGTGCCCTCCGCCAGCGTCACGCTGATATCGTTCAGCACCGTGTGGGTGCCGAAGCGCTTGACGATATGTGAGAGCTCGATCATGCGCGCGCCTCCAGGAAGCCGCCATAGCGGGCGAAGCGCTTCTCCAGCCTGACCTGCAGGGCCGAAAGCACGGAACTCATGACGAGGTAGATCAAGGCGGCCTCGATGTAGAGGATCAGCGGCTCATAGGTGGTCGCGACGATGCGTTGCGCAGTCTGGAAGAGTTCGGGCACGGTGATCGCGGCGGCGAGCGAGGTGTCCTTCACCAGCGAGATGAAGGTGTTCGAGAGCGGCGGAACGGCGACGCGGCCGGCCTGCGGCAGGATGGTCCGGCGCATTGCCTGGGGCCAGCTCATGCCGATCGAATAGGCCGCTTCCCATTGCCCGCGCGGGACCGACGAGATCACCGCGCGGATGATCTCGGACGAATAGGCGCCGATATTCAGCGTGAAGCCGATCAGCGCCGCCGGAAAGGCGTCGAGCAGGATGCCGAGGCTCGGCAGGCCGTAGAAGATGACGAAGAGCTGGACGAGCAGCGGCGTGCCGCGGATAACCCAGACATAGAAGCGCGCCCCGGCAACGAGCGGAGCCGGCGCAAAGAGTCGGACGAGCGCGGTGACCAGACCGAGCAGGAGGCCGAGTGTGAAGGAAAGCAGCGTGAGCGGAATCGTGAAGATGAGGCCGGCCCAGAGCAGGGTTGGCAGCGATTGCGCCATGAGGTGAAGCCAGTCAGGCAAGGCAAGGCCTTTCATAAAATGCGATCCGCACCAGATCACAATGGGCGGAGCGGATCGTAGTTCATGAGATCGGAACGGAAAAGGCGTGAGGCCCCGTCCCGCAAAATCTGCCGGGAGGGAGCCGATCGGTGCTTATTTGGAAACGTCGGCACCGAAATATTTCTGGGAGATATTCTCATAGGTGCCGTCCGCCTTGATCTCTTCCAGCGCCTTGTTGATGGCGTCGAGCAGTTCCGGTTCGCCCTTGCGGATGATGATACCGGAATAGTCGGCATCCGCCTGTTCGGCAGCGATCTTCACATTGGCGTCCGGCTTCTGCTTCTTGAAGTCGAGGAAGGAGAGGCTATCGTTGATCGTCGCATCGGCGCGGCCGGTCAGCACGAGCTGGATCGACTGATCGAAACCGTCGGTGCCGACGAGCTCGGCACCCGATGCTTCGGCGAGCTTGCCGAAGTTGCTGGTCAGCGACTGCGCCGCCTTTTTGCCGCCGAGGTCGGCGAAATCCTTGATCTCATCATTGTCACCACGGACGATCAGCACCGCCTTGGAGGCGATGTAGGGCTCGGAGAAGTCGTATTTCCTCTTGCGTTCCTCGGTAATGCCGACCTGGTTGATGACCGCATCGTAGCGATTGGCATCGAGGCCGGCGATCAGGCCGTCCCACTTGCCTTCGAGGAATTCGGGCTCAACGCCGAGCCGCTTGGCGACTTCCCGGCCGATCTCGACATCGAAGCCGACAAGTGCTCCGTTCGCGTCGTGATAGGTGAAGGGGGCGTAGGTGCCTTCGGTGCCGATCTTCAGCACCCCGGCGGACTTGATCTCGTCGAGGTTGGAGCCGGCTTCGGCCGGTGCGAAGGCGGCAAGTTGCAGGAGGGCGGCAGCGAAAAGCGTCGGAAGAAGTTTCATCGTCTCGGTTCCATTCTTGTCATACTCCGGCCCGTCATCCGGATTGCGGCGACGATCGCACAAAAGCCGGTGCGTCTGAGCGCATAAAAGACCAATCCGCGGCTGTTCCGACGAATAATTTTTCCAGTCGGTCAGGAATCCTTCGAAACGGCTGCCGCTACAACCGACAGGCCTCGGCTCTGTTCCACGCTTGGAGGTTGAATTCGCGAACGAAAGGTGTTACTCACGTTCTTGCCTGTTAATGCACGTTTATGCACGGTGACTCATGTCAAAAGAATTGCTGCTGCGGGAAAGACAATCGGCGATCCGGAACCGCCTGGAGACGCGTGGCCGCGTCCTTGCGGGCGATCTGGCCCGTGAGTTCAACGTTTCCGAGGACACGATACGCCGGGATCTGCGCGAGATGGCGGCGGCCGGGCTTTGCGAGCGCGTCTATGGCGGTGCCTTGCCGCTTGCGCCGGATGCGGGCCGCTCCTTGAGCGAACGCACTCGGATCGCATCCGAGCGCAAGGCCGCGCTGGCGCAGGCATGTGTCGGCTATATCGAGCGCGGCATGACCGTCTTTCTCGATGCGGGCTCGACCAATCTGGCGATCGCGCAAGCGATCGGTCCCGATATTGCCGCGACCATCGTCACCAATACGCCGCTGATCGCTTCTGCCCTGATGGAGAAGCCGGCTCTCGATCTGATCCTGATCGGCGGCACGCTGGACCCCGCCGTTGGTGCCGCGGTCGGTGCGCGGGCGCGACGCGATGCGGAGCTGCTTCGGCCGGACCTCTGCATCCTCGGGGCCTGCGGCGCCGACCCAGAGGCCGGGCTCACGGCCGTTCATTTCGAAGACGCCGAATTCAAGCGGCTCGTCGCATCCCAGAGCCGCTCGGTGCTCGCCGCCGTCACGACGGAGAAACTCGGCACCGCCGCGCCGCATGCCGTCATCGCCATCGAAACCGTCTCGACGCTGGTACTGGAGGCGAATGCGCCGGAGGCTGACGTCGCAGCGCTTACGGCGCGCGGCATAGGCGTTGTTCTCGCCGGGCAGCCAAACCGATGAGCGGGTCGCTCGACGGTCTGGTGATGGCATTTAAAATTGCGGCACTCGTTGTCCTTCAATCGAGCCGACGGGCCCGGCAGCAGGAAGGCTGATCCCATGGACCAATATTCCGACAGTGCCCGGACCGGCATCCGCCAGGGCTATATGACAAGAAACCGGCTTGCCGTGTCGCTCCTCTTCCTGATGAATGGCTTCGTCACCGGCAGCTGGGCGCCCAAGATCCCGGAATTCAAGGATCGGCTCGGCATTGGCGAAAGCGTGCTCGGCCTGTTGATCTTGGTGTTCGGTGTCGGCTCGCTGGTGCTGATGCCGATCGCCGGCGGCTTCATCGCCCGCTTCGGTTCGGAAAAGGTGGCGAAGCTCACGGCGATCATTCTCTCGCCGCTGCTGCTTTTGCTGACGCTGTTGCCGAATGTCTGGACGGCCGCGGCCGGCCTGTTCCTGCTCGGGGGCTTTGTCGGTGCCATGGACGTGGCAATGAACGCCAACGCGGTCGAGGTCGAGAAATCGATGCGGCGGGCGATCATGTCCTCCTGCCACGCCTATTGGAGCCTCGGCGGCCTGATCGGCGCCGGGACCGGCGGCTTCCTGATGGCGCGGGTGGGCGTGCTGCCGCACGCGGTCGCGGTGACCCTGCTCTGTTTGGCGATCCTCGCCGTCGCCTGGCCGATGGTCCTCGCCGACAAGCCGCATCCGGCGGCGGCGAGGGAGAAGCTCAGCCTGCCGATGACGCCGCTGCCCTGGCTAATCGGCCTCATGGCGTTGTTCTCGATGGTGCCGGAGGGCGCGGTGCTCGACTGGGGCGCGCTCTATCTCCGCAACGAACTCGGCGCCTCCATCGAGCTCTCCGGCTTCGGCTTCGCGGCCTTCTCGGCGACGATGGCCACCATGCGCTTTGCCGGCGACCATGTGCGCGACCGGCTGGGCGCGAAACGCACGCTGCGCATCTGCACGATGACGGCGCTTGTCGGCCTCGTCCTCGCCGGACTCGCGCCCAATGCGGCGCTGGCGATCCTCGGCTTCGCCATTGCCGGCATCGGCATCTCCAACATGGTGCCGATCGCCTTCTCCGCCGCCGGCAACATGCCCGGCCTGCAGCCTGGTATCGGGCTCGCGGTCGCGACCACCATGGGCTATTCCGGCATGCTCTTCGCCCCGTCGCTGATCGGCTTAATAGCGGAGCACAGCGGATTTGCCGTGATCTTCACCTTTATCCCGGTCCTCTTCGTCGTCGTGCTGCTGCTGTCGCAACACGCCTGCCACGCCGACCACGGCCGGGAGCAATGACGGCGGCGTGCCATCAATTCGCCGTCAGTGCGTGCTGTGGGCGTTGACAAGCGGGTTTTCCTTCGCCACCTGAAAGGCGAAAGCGTGTGACGCGGCTTTCCGGCCGGATTGCGCGAAATAAATGCCAAGAAGAGGCCTTCATGTCTTCTGCCTTCGATTTCGAGCCAAAGCCGCGCCGTGCCTCGGTCGCCGTCGATGTCGGCGGCGTGATCGTCGGCGGCGGCGCGCCGGTCGCCGTGCAATCGATGACCAATACGGACACGGCCGATGTCGATGCGACCGTCGCTCAAGTGGCGGCGCTTTACCGGGCTGGTTCGGAGCTGGTGCGTATCACCGTCGACCGGGACGAGAGTGCCGCCGCGGTGCCAAAGATTCGCGAGCGGCTGTTGCGACTTGGCATGGATGTGCCGCTCGTCGGCGACTTCCACTATATCGGTCACAAGCTCTTGGCCGACCATCCGGCCTGTGCCGAGGCGCTTGCAAAATACCGCATCAATCCGGGCAATGTCGGCTTCAAGGACAAGAAGGACAGACAGTTCGCCGAGATCATCGAAATGGCGATGCGTTACGACAAGCCGGTGCGCATCGGGGTGAACTGGGGTTCGCTCGACCAGGAACTCCTGACACGGCTGATGGACGAGAACAAGGCGAATGGCTCCCCCCTGACGGCGCAGCAGGTGACCCGCGAGACGATCGTGCAGTCGGCGCTCATCTCGGCGGAGTTGGCCGAAGAGCTTGGCTTGCCGCGCAACCGCATCATCCTCTCCGCCAAGGTTTCAGGCGTGCAGGATCTGATCGCCGTCTATGCCATGCTCGCCGCCCGCTCCAACCATGCGCTGCATCTGGGCTTGACCGAGGCCGGCATGGGCACCAAGGGCATCGTTGCCTCCTCGGCCTCGCTCGGCATTCTCATGCAGCAGGGCATCGGCGATACGATCCGGATTTCGCTGACGCCGGAGCCCGGCGGCGACCGCACCCGCGAGGTGCAGGTGGCGCAGGAGCTCTTGCAGGTCATGGGCTTCCGCCAGTTTGTCCCGGTCGTTGCCGCCTGCCCCGGCTGCGGCCGCACGACTTCCACCGTCTTCCAGGAACTCGCCCAGAAGATCGAGGAGGATATCCGCTCCAGCATGCCGGTCTGGCGCGAAAAATATCCGGGCGTCGAGGCGCTGAAGGTCGCGGTCATGGGCTGCATCGTCAACGGTCCCGGCGAAAGCAAGCACGCCGATATCGGCATTTCGTTGCCCGGCACCGGCGAGACGCCGGCCGCGCCCGTCTTCATCGACGGTCAGAAGGCGATGACGCTACGCGGCCCCAAGATCGCCGAGGAATTCCAATTGCTCGTCGCCGACTATATCGAGAAGCGTTTCGGCCGCGGCCAGGCGGCGGCGGAGTAGATATAAGAGCTGATCCGCTCAAGCACTTACCCGATCCGGATTGCCCCTCTCCTCGGGCTAAACCCAGAGCTAAACCCGAGGAGAGTGGCAAAGATCGATTGCAGTGAACTCTTCCTCGCTTAAAGAATCTCGTCGAGAGCTGCCACCAGCCTGGCACATTCGGCGTCCGTTCCGACGGTGATGCGCAGGAAGTCCTCGATCCTCGGCTTGCCGAAGTGGCGGACGATCACGGCGCGTTCGCGCAGCTTGGCGGCGAGCCTCTGGCCGGCATGGTCCGGATGTCGGGCGAAGATGAAATTCGCCTGGGACGGCAGGACCTCGAATCCGCGCTCTTCCAGTTCCCGGATGAGTTCCGCCCTCGTGGCGATGATCTTGCCGCGCGTTTCGTCGAACCAAACCTCATCCCTGATCGCGGCAATGGCGCCGGCCTGGGCGGCGCGTCCGAGCGGATAGGAATTGAAGCTGTCCTTGACGCGTTC
Organism: Ensifer sp. LCM 4579; assembly: GCF_001854885.1. Taxonomy (GTDB): domain Bacteria; phylum Pseudomonadota; class Alphaproteobacteria; order Rhizobiales; family Rhizobiaceae; genus Sinorhizobium. Next base: position 52,679 of record NZ_MDDV01000020.1, read on the forward strand.
CAGCGCCTCGACCAGCGGTCGCTGTCCGATGGCGAAACCGACACGCAAGCCCGCGAGCGCGCGCGATTTCGAGAAGGTCTGCACCACGAGCAGGTTCTCGTATTTCGGCACGAGCGCGACCGCCGACTCGCCGCCGAAGTCGACATAGGCCTCGTCGATCACCACCGGCTGCTCCGGGTGCTCGGCGACCAGCCGTTCGATCTCCGCAAGCGGCATGCCGATACCGGTCGGCGCATTGGGATTCGGAAGGATAATGGCGCCTGCGGGGCGGCGATAGTCGGCAATGTCGATACGGAACGCGTCGTTGAGCGGCACCTCGACCGCTTCGATGCCGAAGAGGCCGGCATAGGTTGGATAGAAGCTGTAGGAAATATCCGGATAGAGCAGCGGCCGGTCGTGTTTCAGTAACGCGGCGAAGGTGTGCGCCAGCACTTCGTCCGAGCCGTTGCCGACGAAGACCTCGTCGGCGGAGACGCCGTAACGTTCGGCGATCGCCTGCCTCAGGCTCTGCGCGACCGGATCCGGATAGAGCCGCATATCCTCGCTTGCCGCGGCTCGGATCGCTTCCAATGCCTTTTCCGAGGGCCCATAGGGGCTTTCATTGGTGTTCAGCTTGACGAGGTTGGCGATGCGCGGCTGTTCGCCCGGCACATAGGGCTTCAATTCGGATACGATCGGCGACCAGAATTTACTCATGAGCGGTCAGCTCCTGCGATTGGCGATGAAGCGGGCGGTTTCGGCAAGAATATTGGATCGGGCGCCATAGGGGGCGAGCAGGCCTTCGGCCTCGGCCACCAGTCTTTCGAGTTCGCGCTCGGCCCAGGCCTGGCCGTGGAGGGCAACGAGCGTGGCTTTACCGCGGGCGGCGTCCTTACCGGTGGCCTTGCCCATTGCCTTGGCGTCGGCCGTGAGGTCGAGCAGATCGTCGGCAAGCTGGAACGCAAGGCCGATCCTTTCGCCGAAGGCGCGCAGCCGCCGGCGGTCGTCGACGCTCGCATCGGCGATCATCGCCCCCACCTCGCAGGCGAAGCGGATCAGCGCACCGGTCTTCATCGCCTGCAGCGTAACGATGCCGGCCTCGTCCGGTGCCATCCTCTCGGCGGCAAGGTCGAGCGCCTGGCCGCCGGCCATGCCGCCATGGCCGGCAGCGCGGGCAAGCGCTAGCATCAGCGCGGTCTTCTGCCGGTCAGACAGCGGCGTTTCCGGTGCGGCGATGATGTCGAAGGCATAGGTCAGCAGGCTGTCGCCCGCAAGGATGGCGGTCGCTTCGTCGAAGGCGATATGCACCGTCGGCTGGCCGCGGCGCAGGTCGTCGTCATCCATCGCCGGCAGATCGTCATGGACGAGCGAATAGCAATGCACGCATTCCAGCGCCGCACCAACCCTCAAGGCTGCCCCGGCATCGCCGCCGAGAAGGGCGGTGCTTTCGGCGACTAGGAAGGGGCGCAGCCGCTTTCCGCCATTGAGCACGCCATGGCGCATGGCTTCGAGCAGGACCGCCGGGCGGGCGATCTCGTTTTCGAGCGGGGCGGGGCCGAGAAGCGTCCCAAGCAGGCTCTCGACCGCCTGCGCATCGCTTTTCAGCCGTGCCTCGAAGGATGGTGTCTCGTCTGTCATGAAAGGCTCTTTGGCACGGGCCGAAGCGGCTTTCAACGGGCTTTCGCGTCGCATTCGCCGGGGATGAGCGGATCCAACACTTGTCTTTTGCGACAAGGCCGTTCAACTTTCGGCCTCCGTGAAATAAGAAAGCGGAAACGGATAGAGGGTCGAACAGCCAGGCCGTGGACATCATTTCGGAAAAGCGCGAGGAGGGCGAGATGTCTGCCGGCCGAGGATCTGCCCTGCGCGGCGCCTGGCGGCGGCTTGTCCGTCTCGCCGTCTTTCTCCTCTTGCTGCCCTATCTCCTGGTCTTCTTCTATCTCGCCGAGTTCGTTCATCCGGTTTCGACCTTGATGCTGCGCGATCTCGTGTTGCTGCGCGGTTATGACCGGCAATGGGTCGAGTTCGAGGAGATCGCGCCGGTCCTCGTGCAATCGGTGATGATGTCCGAGGACGGCCAGTTCTGCTCCCACACAGGTGTGGACTGGGTGCAGATGCGCGGTGTGGTCGCGGATGCGCTCGACGGCGCGCAGACGCGCGGCGCCAGCACCATTCCGATGCAGACGGTCAAGAATCTCTATCTCTGGAATGGCCGCTCCTTCGTCCGCAAGGCGCTGGAGGTGCCTCTGGCGATCGCCGCCGACTTCGTCTGGAGCAAGCGACGTATGATGGAGATTTATCTGAACGTCGCCGAGTGGGGCGACGGGATCTACGGCATCGAAGCGGCCGCGCGCCATTACTTCGGCGTTTCGGCGGCGAAGCTCTCGCGCCGTCAGGCGGCGCTGCTCGCCGTTGCGCTGCCCAATCCGATCGACCGCAATGCCGGCAAGCCCGGGCGAGGCCTCAAGCGGCTTGCCTCGGTGATCGAGCGCCGCGCCAGCCAGTCCCGCGACTACATCACATGTCTTTATGATTGAGATGAAGGCAATTCATTGGTCCTCCGGCCGCTGATGTGGCAAGGCTGCCGAAAAGATGAACGGAGACAGGATCATGGCCAAGCTCGTGCTTTATGTCGGCAACAAGAATTATTCCTCCTGGTCGCTGAGACCGTGGCTGGCGCTCGAAGCCTGCGGCGTTGCGTTCGAGGATGTGGTCATCCCCTTCGACTTTCCCGCCGGAAATCCGCGCTTCAGCGAGATTTCTCCGACAGGCCGCGTGCCGGTGCTGCATCACGGCGATGTGCGGGTCTGGGAGTCGCTGGCGATCATCGAGTATGTGGCGGAGCTCTACCCCGATGCGGGCCTCTGGCCGGAGGCGCTGGAGGATCGCGCCCGCGCGCGCAGCTATTCGATGGAGATGCTCTCCGGTTTCCGGGCGCTGCGCGGCGCCTGCCCGATGAACATCCGCAGGTCGCGCAAGGCGATCGCCCCTCCCGACGGGGTGGCGGCCGACGTCGCCCGGATCGAAGCGATCTGGCGCGAGGCGATCACCCGCTCCGGCGGTCCGTTCCTGTTCGRCCGTTTCACCGCCGCCGACGCGATGTTCGCGCCGGTCGTCAACCGCTTCGACGTCTACGAACTCGTGTCGGATCCCGCGACGCTTGCCTATATGGAGGCGGTCAAGACGCATCCCGCTTTCCGGAAATGGGAAGAGGCGGCGAGAGCCGAACCTTGGATCGTTCCCGAAGACGAGGCATGATGCTCTTTACGCTTGCGGCCGAAGGCCCGCCGCCCGCATGGATTCGAAAATTTGCGTGCGGGGACTGGTCAAACTGTGGTCGGCCATGTATAAGCGCGCGAAATTTCCGAGATCGACATCTGTTTGACCCGGCCATTTTCGGCTGCTGAACAGTGTTTTGCCCGATAAGTGGAGAATGAAATGGCTGTACCGAAAAGAAAAACGAGCCCGTCCAAGCGTGGCATGCGCCGTTCCGCCGACGCCCTCAAGGCTCCGACCTACATCGAAGACAAGAACTCCGGCGAACTTCGCCGTCCGCACCACATCGATCTGAAGACCGGCATGTATCGTGGGCGCCAGGTCCTGACGCCGAAGGAAAACGCATAAGCGTTTCCACTTAGGATAGATCGGAAGGGGTCGGCATCGCCGGCCCTTTTTTCTATTGGCGGCAGGTCTGCTCGTATTGGACCGGATGGCGCCGAAGCGCCCCTCCCCACAAGCGGGACGGGTAATTCAGCCCAAGTTATCAAGCTTGGTCTGGAGGGCGCGAAGCTGTTCCTTGAGATCGTCGATGTCCTTGGCCTCGGGCTTCTTCGTCTCCTTGGCAGGAGGGGCGGCCATGAAAGGGGAGAACATCTGCATTGCTTGATGGAACATTTCGGTGTTGCGCCGGACCTGCTCCTCGACGAGTTGCAGCGGCACCTGCAGGTTCTTGCCGAGCGGCGTGTCGCCGAAGGCCTTGTTGATCTGCTCGCGCATCTGCGCCTGCTGCTCGGTGAAGGCCTGCATCGAGTGTTCGAGGTAGCTTGGCACGACCATCTGCATCTGGTCGCCGTAGAAGGAGATCAGCTGGCGCAGAAAGGAGACCGGCAGGAGCGTGTTGCCGGTCTTCGACTCCTGTTCGAAAATGATCTGCGTCAGCACGGAGTGGGTGATATCCTCGCCGGACTTGGCATCCTGGACGATGAAGTCTTCGCCCCGCTTCACCATCACGGCCAAGTCGTCCAAGGTTACATAGGTGCTCGTCCCGGTGTTGTAGAGGCGCCGGTTGGCATATTTCTTGATAACGATCTGGCCGTCGCTCTTCGCCATCAGGCTCTCCTCTTACCCATGGTCCCGTCTTTATTGTGTTTTTCAGAGTATCCGCAAAAGAGCGCCGCTGACAATCTCTTTGTGCAATGCGGCGACGCGGGTGCAAAAATATGATTAAACCGGCCGAATCGTGAAGCTTTTGTATCGCTTCATCAAGGCGTTTGACTTGCGCTCGCGGCTTTGCCAGTCTGGCCGGCGAGGCCAAGCAAGAAGAGGAAACGTCCCATGAGCAATCCCTCCATCGTGATCGCCAGTGCCGCCCGTACCGCCGTCGGGTCCTTCAACGGCGCCTTCGGCAATACGCCCGCCCATGAACTCGGGGCAGCCGTCATCAAGGCGGTGCTCGAGCGCGCCGGCGTCGAGGCGGCGGAGGTGGACGAGGTGATCCTCGGCCAGGTCCTGCCCGCGGGCGAAGGGCAGAATCCCGCACGCCAGGCGGCGATGAAGGCCGGTCTCCCGCAGGAGAAGACCGCCTGGGGCATGAATCAGCTTTGCGGTTCCGGTCTCCGGGCAGTGGCGCTCGGCATGCAGCAGATCGCGACCGGCGATGCAAACATCATCGTGGCCGGCGGCATGGAATCCATGTCGATGGCGCCCCATTGCGCCCACCTTCGCGGCGGCGTGAAAATGGGCGACTTCAAGATGATCGACACGATGATCAAGGACGGCCTGACGGACGCCTTTTATGGCTACCACATGGGCATCACGGCCGAGAACGTCGCGCGCAAATGGCAGCTGACGCGCGAGGAGCAGGACGAATTCGCGCTTCGCTCCCAGAACAAGGCCGAGGACGCCCAGAAGGCCGGCCGGTTCGCCGACGAAATCGTCCCCTTCATCGTCAAGACCCGCAAGGGCGACGTCACGGTCGATCAGGACGAATATATCCGTCACGGCGCCACGCTCGATTCCATTGCAAAGCTCAGGCCCGCCTTCGACAAGGACGGCACGGTCACGGCCGGCAATGCCTCGGGCCTCAACGACGGCGCCGCCGCGACGCTCTTGATGACGGAAGCGGAGGCCGGAAGGCGCGGCGTCCAGCCGCTTGCCCGCATCGTCTCCTGGGCGACGGCCGGCGTCGATCCGCAGATCATGGGAACCGGCCCGATCCCCGCCTCGCGCAAGGCGCTCGAAAAGGCCGGCTGGTCGGTCGGCGACGTCGAACTCGTCGAGGCGAACGAGGCCTTTGCGGCGCAGGCCTGCGCCGTCAACAAGGACCTCGGCTGGGATCCGTCGATCGTCAACGTCAATGGCGGAGCGATCGCGATCGGCCATCCGATCGGCGCCTCCGGCGCGCGCGTCCTCAACACGCTGCTCTTCGAAATGAAGCGGCGCGGCGTCTCCAAGGGTCTCGCCACGCTCTGCATCGGCGGCGGCATGGGGGTTGCCATGTGCGTGGAACGCATGTAGGCGGCCGCCGCGTGCCGGGCGCCGGGCGACCAAGCAGGTTTCGGATTGCCTTGCTCGCCGTCGGCCTCTCGTCTGTCGCCACATCCGCGACGGCTGCAGAGCTCGACGAGGCGCGAGTGGTCCAATGCATGATGGACCACTCGACGGCAGACCACGAAACCGTCTTCAAGAAGCTCATGATCGCGGTTCTCAGCGAGGACAGTGGCGGCGTCAAGTCGTTGGTCCAGATGACGAGCGCAATCATGGATCTCGCGCTGACGAAGTGCGAGGTCGGCATGTCCTCGCTCTCGACCGCTGCGTTCTACAGCGCCGCGCGTCTTATAGACGCGCAAAGGTCGCTGTAGCACTTTGAGTTGCTGCATTTCTTTGTCCTTTATCGGAGGTCGATAAAGGAGACAGGCAGCAGGCGGCAGCCAAGCTCTACGGGCAGCAGATGGGCGAGAAGATGATGAAAAATGCATTCGCAAAACTGAATTAGTCGAGGGAGGCGAAAGATGAGCAGAGTAGCATTGGTAACGGGCGGGTCCCGCGGCATCGGCGCTGCGATTTCGGTCGCGCTGCAGGCGGCAGGCTACAAGGTGGCCGCAACCTATGCCGGCAATGACGAAAAGGCCCAAGCATTCAAGCAGGAGACCGGAATTCCGGTCTACAAATGGGATGTTTCCAACTATCAGGCCTGCGCGGATGGTATCGCCAAGGTGGAGGCCGATCTCGGGCCGATCGACATCCTCGTCAACAATGCCGGGATCACCCGCGATGCGATGTTCCACAAGATGACGCCCGAGCAATGGGGAGAGGTGATCAACACCAACCTCACGGGCCTCTTCAACATGACGCACCCGATCTGGTCCGGCATGCGCGACCGCGGGTTCGGTCGCATCATCAACATCTCTTCGATCAACGGCCAGAAGGGACAGATGGGCCAGGCGAACTATTCGGCCGCCAAAGCCGGCGACCTCGGCTTCACCAAGGCGCTCGCGCAAGAGGGCGCCGCGAAGGGGATCACCGTCAACGCGATTTGCCCGGGCTATATCGGCACCGAGATGGTGCGAGCGGTTCCGGAAAAGGTGCTCAACGAAAGGATCATTCCGCAGATCCCCGTCGGGCGCCTCGGCGAGCCAGAGGAGATCGCCCGCTGCGTCGTGTTCCTGGCATCCGACGAGGCCGGCTTCATCACCGGCTCGACGATTTCGGCAAATGGCGGACAGTACTTCGCCTGATCGAGCGGAGAGGGCGGGGCGGGGATCTTTCGCTCCGTCGCCGCTCTCCAGCAGGCGCTGGAGCACGCCTGGTCGCCGACGAGCTCCAGCAAATATTCGGTCGAGAATCCCCTGCGCGGCCAGTGCAGCGTTACCGCGCTGGTGGTTCAAGACGTATTCGGCGGCGAAATCCTGAAGACCCGCACCGGCGCAGGTATGCACTTCTACAATCGGATCGATGGCGAGCGGCATGATCTGACGCTCTCGCAGTTCGATGAGCCGATACAGTTCGACGATGTCGCGTCGACACGCGACGAAGCCTTCGCGGACACGTCCGATGCGCAATATCGGGCACTTAAGGAACGTCTCGGCCTTTTCTGTCGAGATTCAGTTCGTCCTGGCTAGCGCATTGGCGCCCTCATTGTCTGTGCTTGTCACAGGCATCCATCGCCCCCAAGTCTTTGGGGCGCTGAAAGGTCTTTGCGGCGTTAGCCCTCCAAGGCTTCCGCCCCCTGAATCTTAAGTCATTCAAGGCGCCGACGCGCCGTGGCAATCATCCCGGTGACAAACATATGAATGAGGGCCGGATGTGATTGGTTCCTTGCTCACCTTCGACGACATCGTCTCGACAGGCGAGGGAGCCAGGGAAGCGCCTCGCCTTGGTCGGGATAGGTTGAGCGCGAAGCAATTTCAGACCTCGCGCATGGGCGATGTGCATCTATATCTTGTGGCGAACAAAAATGGAAAACTTGGCTATCGGCGAGTCTCCCTTTATGCGCCGATCGATTCCGGAATGCTGCGGTAACGATTCTCATTCCCCGATCTTCCGAGTCTCGATCCGAATCAGGTGAAAAATTTTTCAGGTATTCCAGACTCTTGGATTCCGAATCCTTTGCAGCGATTCCCGACTCGGGGACGAAGAAATTGCCGTCAAGGGCCCCTGACCCTGCACGGTCATTGCAGATTCAGCATCTCGTGTGAATCCGCCACGGACACTCTACATATAGCGGTGAACATACAGTGAATCATTGCGAGTATCGATTCGTCGCCGATTCGTTCCGCGGCTGTTCCAAATGTCAACATTGCGGAACGGCACGGAGACGCTAGATATGGGCCGGGCGACGGTCGCATTTAATCGCTTGCGCCCCTTGCGTTTGGCACCGCGCATGGGCATCTGTTTCCCGCCGGCGCGCGAGCGCGCGCCGGCTCGTTGAGACTGCCCGGGATCGATGCCTTGTCCTTTCAATCCATGATTCTGAGCGGCCGCGGCGTGACCGCGGTGCTCGGGCCCACCAATACCGGGAAGACGCATTACGCGATCGAGCGCATGGTGGCGCATGACAGCGGCGTCATCGGACTGCCGCTGCGATTGCTCGCGCGGGAAGTCTATACGCGTCTCGTCGAGAAGGTCGGCCATCACAATGTCGCGCTGATCACCGGCGAGGAGAAGATCTCGCCGCATCGGGCCCGCTATTCGGTTTGCACCGTCGAAGCCATGCCGCGCGAGACAACGGCCTCCTTCGTCGCGATCGACGAGGTGCAACTCGCAGGCGACCTGGAACGCGGCCACATCTTCACCGACCGGCTCCTGCATCTGCGTGGTCGAGGCGAGACGCTTCTCCTCGGTGCCGCGACCATGCGGCCGATCCTGGAGCATCTCCTGCCCGGCATTACCGTCGTTGAGCGGCCGCGCATGTCGCAGCTGCTCTATGCCGGCTCCAAGAAGATCACGCGGCTGCCGAACCGCTCGGCGATCGTCGCCTTTTCGGCCGACGAGGTCTATGCGATCGCCGAACTCATCCGGCGCCAGCGCGGCGGTGCCGCCGTGGTCCTTGGGGCGCTTTCGCCGCGTACCCGCAATGCCCAGGTCGCGCTCTACCAGGAAGGGGACGTCGACTATCTGGTGGCGACGGACGCGATCGGCATGGGTCTCAATCTCGACGTCGATCACGTCGCCTTCGCCCAGGATCGCAAGTTCGACGGATACCAGTACCGCAACCTCAACCCGGCGGAACTCGCCCAGGTCGCCGGGCGCGCCGGCCGCCATGTCCGCGACGGATCCTTCGGCGTGACCGGACGCGTCGACCCGTTCGAGGACGAACTCGTCCATCGAATCGAATCACATGAGTTCGACCCGGTGCGGGTACTGCAATGGCGTTCCAAGGCGCTCGACTTCTCCTCGCTGAAGGCGTTGAAGATGAGTCTCGAGGCGGCGCCCGCCGTTTCCGGGCTTGCCCGCGCACTTCCGGCCGTCGACCAGCAGGCGCTGGAGCACCTGGCGCGCTATCCCGAGGTGGCGGATGTCGCAACCACGGCGGAGCGGGTCGAGAAGCTGTGGGAAGCCTGCGCGCTGCCTGACTATCGTCGCATCACGCCGGCGCAGCATGCCGACCTCATCTCGACGATCTATGCGGACCTCGTCCGTGACGGCCGGGTCAATGAGGACTTCATGGCCGAGCAGGTTCGCCGCGCCGATCACACGGACGGCGAGATTGACACACTTTCGGCGCGAATTGCGCAGATCAGGACCTGGACCTATGTGTCCAACCGGCCCGGGTGGCTTGCCGATCCGACACACTGGCAAGAAAAGACGCGGGAAATCGAGGATCGATTGTCCGACGCGTTGCATGAAAGGTTGACGAAACGCTTTGTTGATCGCAGGACATCTGTGCTCATGAAGCGCCTGAGAGAGAATGCGATGCTGGAAGCAGAAATCAGTGTGAATGGGGATGTCTTCGTCGAGGGGCACCATGTTGGTCAGCTAACCGGTTTCCGGTTCACCCTGGCCGCCGGCGAAGGGGCGGACGCAAAGGCTGTTCAGGGCGCCGCCCAGAAGGCGCTGGCGCTGGAATTCGAAGCGCGCGCCGCCCGTCTTTACGCAGCCGGCAACAGCGATCTGGCGCTGTCCTCGGACGGCCTCGTGCGCTGGCTCGGCGATCCCGTCGCGCGGCTTACCGCCAGCGATCACGTCATGCGTCCCCGCGTTATCCTGCTCGCCGACGAGCAGCTCCAGGCCAATGCCCGCGAGCATGCGCTGGCCCGTATCGAACGCTTCGTCAATCATCACATCAGCACGGTGCTCAAGCCGCTGGACGATATTTCCCGCGCGGAGGATCTCGAAGGACTCGCCAAGGGGCTTGCCTTCCAGCTCGTCGAGAATCTCGGCGTGCTCTTCCGCCGCGATGTCGCGGAGGAGGTGAAGTCGCTCGACCAGGAAAGCCGCGCCTCGATCCGCAAATACGGCGTCCGCTTCGGCGCCTATCACATCTTCCTGCCGGCGCTCCTGAAGCCGGCGCCGGCGGAGCTCATCACGCTGCTCTGGGCGTTGAAGAACGACGGACTCGACAAGCCCGGCTATGGCGAACTGATCCCGATGCTCGCCGCCGGCCGCACTTCGGTCGTTGCCGATCCGTCCTTCGAGCGGACGTTCTACAAGCTCGCGGGCTTTCGCTATCTCGGCAAGCGCGCGGTCCGGATCGACATATTGGAGCGCCTCGCGGACCTCATCCGTCCGCTCCTGCAATGGGCGCCGGGTACGACGCCACGTCCGGAAGGCGCCTATGACGGCCGCCGTTTCACCGCAACGACCGCGATGCTCTCCATTCTCGGGGCAACGCCGGACGATATGGAGGAGATCCTGAAGGGTCTCGGCTATCGGGCAGACGTCGTGACGGCGGAAGAGGCGGCAAGCTTCCTTGCAGGCCAGGACGGTGAGACGGCCGAAGCGGCTTCCGCTGCGGAAGCCGCTCCGGAGCAGGGCGAAATCGATGGCGCGACGGAGGCCTCGGACGAGGCGCCGGCGGATGCTCCGGCCGCGGAAACCGCGGGCGAAGGCGCGGCTGCGCCGGCCGAAACAGAAGAGTCGGCGGAACCGAAGCCGGTGCTTCTGTGGCGTCCCGGTACGCGCCAGGACAACCAACGGGCGGGCGGCCGCCATCAGGGCGACCAGCGCCGCGGCGGCCAGCGCCATGGCGAACGCCTTGGTAAGGCTGACGGTCGCGAGGGCGGCCGCAAGGGCGGCGGACCCGCGCGTGGAAAGGCACAGGACGGCAAACCGGGCGGCCAGCGCAAGGAGCGTCAGGATCGTCATGATCGCGGCGGCAAGTTCGAGGGACGCCCGCCGCGCAAGGAAAAGCCGCTCGATCCGGATTCGCCTTTCGCGAAGCTCGCCGCTCTCAAGGAGCAGCTGAAGAAATAGGCCAACGTCATGGAGAAACAGCCGACGTCCCCGCCCGCAGCGCGCCAGCGGCTCGACAAGTGGCTGTTCTTCGCCCGGCTGATCAAGTCGCGCTCGCTTGCGCAGAAGGCGATCGAAGCCGGTCATGTGGCGGTGAATGGCACTCGGGAAATACAATCCTCTGCCCAGGTCAAGGCGGGCGACACGCTGGAACTGTCGCTCGAGCGGCGCGACCTCGTCGTGCGGGTGCTGCTGCCGGGAACGCGGCGGGGTCCCTATGAAGAGGCCCGGCTGCTTTACGAAGATCTGACGCCGCTGGCCGCCTCGCCGAAACGGACGCCCTTCGAGCAGGCGACGCGCGAGCGCGGCGCCGGGCGGCCGACCAAAAGGGAGCGTCGCGAAACGGATCGCCTCAAGCCCGGCGTCGACGGCGAGGATTAGGGTCGAGACCTGCAGCGCCGCACGTCTTTTCGGACGCGCAAAGGTCGCGTAACTCTTTGAATCTGCGCATCGAGATCCAAAAATCGGGTACGACTTTCAGGCGGATGCAATAGTTCCGGCGCGCCCCCTATCCGGGGCGGCCGTTGGGGTCTCCCGGGATGACCGGCGTTTTGGACGTGTCGATCCGAAACCATGGCGGCGGCGGAAAAGTCTGCTCATTCCGCGGCAAATCGCGCATGGATAATTCTTGCAAAGGACGTCCAAAGCCTTTACGTCACAAGCCACGTTGGGTGGCATTCGGGTCTGCTTCGGCAGCTATGCGCGCCGGACAATGTGCGGACGACAGGGCATCACCGTCAATTGCCGTCTGCCATCAAATGTGAGCATTGGCTGGAGTACCTCATGACGTATGTCGTGACCGACAATTGCATTCGCTGCAAGTATACGGACTGTGTGGAAGTCTGCCCGGTGGATTGCTTCTACGAAGGCGAGAACTTCCTCGTCATCCACCCCGATGAATGCATCGACTGCGGCGTGTGCGAACCGGAATGTCCCGCTGGCGCGATCAAGCCCGACACCGAGCCTGGCCTGGACATGTGGTTGAAATTGAACGCTGATTTTTCCACGAAATGGCCGAATATCACGGTCAAGCGGGAACCGATGCCCGAGGCCAAGGAGATGGACGGCGTCGAAGGGAAATACGAGCAGTATTTCTCCCCCGAGCCGGGACAAGGCGACTGAGGCCGGCGGCCGCTTCGTTCGTCGCGGCTGACCAAGGCTTATAGATGCAGGGACGGAAATCTGGGGAAATCCCGGCCGGCCCTCGGCAGGTGCGAGCGTGGCAGCTTGAACGTTGCCCTGCAGCAAATTATTGATTTCGGCAGTTTTTTGTGATAGGTTCCGCACACTGATCCACAGAGGGTGCTTTTGCGCGCCCGAAAACCAGCACGAAAGCAAACGATCTCCACGACGCGGCACCCTTCAAATACGCAACGTTTCGTTGCTTGTGATTGCGGCGTATGTGGCTGTTTGTGTTTCGTCGGACGGAGCAGGATGGACCCCACCCGGCGGTATCCCCGTCTATCCGGGCCTCACCGACCCGGCCCGGCCTCTTGAGGCCGGTGCGCAACAGGGAGTGTTTGAAACGAATGACGACCCAGCAGAAAAAATCTTCGACGCGCCAAGGCTTTAAGACCGGTGAATCGATCGTGTATCCGGCCCATGGTGTTGGCCAGATCGTCGCGATCGAGGAGCAGGAAGTTGCGGGCATGAAGCTCGAGCTTTTTGTCATCGATTTCGAGAAGGACAAGATGCGCCTCAAGGTGCCGGTGGCAAAAGCCGTCAGCATCGGCATGCGCAAGTTGTCCGAGACCGATTTCGTCGATCGCGCGTTGAAGGTTGTGCAGGGCAAGGCTCGCGTCAAGCGGACCATGTGGTCGCGGCGCGCCCAGGAATACGACGCCAAGATCAACTCCGGCGATCTGATATCCATCGCGGAAGTGGTGCGCGACCTCTATCGCGCAGAGAACCAGCCGGAACAGTCCTATTCCGAGCGCCAGCTCTATGAAGCCGCTCTGGACCGTATGGCACGCGAGATCGCGGCGGTGAACAAGATGTCGGAAACGGAGGCCGTGCGCCTCGTGGAAGCGAACCTCAATAAGGGGCCGAAGCGCGGCAAGGCCGTCGAAGAGGACGATACTCAGGACGAGGCCGCTTAAACATCGGGATCGGCGACGGTTCTTTGGGGACGGCGCACCCGCCTTGACGCGGGCAAACTTCTCGACCTGCACTTGCCAAGACACCAGAACTTGCCAAGACACCAGAAAGCCCGGCCCCTGTGCCGGGCTTTCTATTTTCCACTGCAACAGCGGTCCGGTCCTGCTGCCTGTCTGATTATCGACTTCGGTTTATCGCATCGGCCCAAAAACCGGATCCGATTTCTTGGCATGCAAGCAATTCAAAGAAAAGCGACCTTTGCGCGTCCGATTACACGCGAAAGGTCGCTGTGGTGGCGCCCACGGCAAGGACACTGCCGTGCAGGCCGTTGCCTGCTGCAATCAAAAATCGTGTGTCCGATGGAACTTTTCGCTGTCGCGTACGTTTGACGTTTCCGGGACGGTTCTACGCCCGGGCGATCTGGCTCTGTGACTTCTCACCGTTTCAGGTTCGTATCTCGATTTAGGGCGCTCTCTTGTTTCGTCAAGTCGTGCCCATTTCCGTCATCGCCGAACGCTGCCGCCGGCGTTTGGTCCCTGTTCACGGTGAGGCGTTCGGCGCCAATACGGAGCAATCGATGAAGACTCTCACAGCAGACCGGCGTCTGATCAAGATCGCCATGGATGCCCCCTATCTGGAGCGGGACGAAGAGCATGCGCTGGCAGAAGCCTGGCGATACGACCACGACCAGGAGGCCCGCAACAAGATTGCCATGTCGCATATGCGTCTGGTTGTCGCAATGGCGGCGAAATTCCGCAGCTTCGGTCTGCCCATGGGCGACCTGGTCCAGGAGGGTCATATCGGCCTCCTGGAGGCGGCCGCGCGTTTCGAGCCGAGCCGGGAGGTACGCTTCTCCACCTATGCCACTTGGTGGATCCGGGCCTCGATGCAGGATTATGTCTTGCGCAATTGGTCGATCGTCAGAGGCGGCACCAGTTCGGCGCAGAAGGCGCTGTTCTTCAATTTGCGCCGGCTGAGGGCTCGGCTGGCCCAAGGGGACCGGCAGCTTACATCGCAGGCGATGCATGAGGAAATCGCCGCCGCCCTCGGCGTCAGTCTCGCCGATGTCCAGACCATGGATGCGCGCCTTTCCGGCAATGACGCGTCCCTGCAGGCGCCGGTCGGGCACGGCGACACGGAAGGCGGCGCGCGCCTCGATTTTCTTCCAAGTGACGCGCCACTGCCCGACGAGCAGGTCAGCGAGATGATCGACGGCGAACGCGCGCGCCGCTGGCTGCACAGCGCGCTCGGCGAACTCAGCGAGCGCGAGATGAAGATCATCCGTGCGCGGCGGCTGTCGGAAGACGGAGCGACACTCGAGGAGCTGGGGGTCGCGCTCGGCATATCGAAGGAGCGCGTGCGCCAGATCGAAACGCGGGCGCTCGAAAAGCTGCGCGCGGCGCTCGCCGCCAGGGCGCCGGCGCTGGCCGCAGGCATGCATTAGGGTCTGTCGACATTCAGGCGATGGCTCGCATGGCGGCTGAGAGATGGACGAAGGCTGCGAAGCTTTTGTCGGTCTTGTCGTAGCGCGTGGCG
>NZ_MDDV01000021.1 GCF_001854885.1 Ensifer sp. LCM 4579
CGAAATCAGCATCCGCCAATCATGGAAACTCTAGAGCGAGAACCGTCGTCGCCAGCAGCGCCGCCGCCCTCGTCAGTGATCGGGCTTATAGACCCACGCCCGCCGACACGTCAACAGGCTATTGCGAAAAAAATGACAGTTTTCTGACAAAGGCCGGCGGCGCAGGGCTTTGACGCCAAACGATTCATTTTCGCGCCCATTTCACCCCCTGTGGATAACCGTTTTCGCCCTCACTTCTTCACAATCGACCGATCTAAGCGGAATGCACGCTTCGTTTCGGGTGGAAATACGCGCGGGCCGGCTTTCGTCCGCCCTCCGTGAATTGACTTCAACACGCGGAATGTGCACATCTTTCGCGCAACAAAATTAATACGACAAATGCAATCGGGGACATCCAGTCTGGCATGATCAATGACAGGAACATGCTACGGTCGCTCGGCGACCAGCCGCCGATCCTGGCGGATGGACGTCGTGCACCAGACCGGCGCGAAATCTCCATGCGCTGGCTCTCGGGGACGTTCCTGACGGGCATCACCTCAAGCCTTCTGATGGGGGTCGCGCTCTTTGCCGCCCTCGACGGCCGGCAACAGCTGGCGATTCCGGCGGAAGCCTTTGCCGCCCTCGACCCATCTCAAGGCATCAGCGCCGCCAAGCGCGGAAATCGCATCATCGCACCGAACGTCGTCGCCAAGCCGGCAGACAAGACCGTCATGGAGGTTTCGACGATGATCCATGACGGCGAGCGGGAGGTGGTCCGCCGTCAGCCCTTCGTGCACGTCAAGATGGCGCTTGCCGCCAATCACCAGACCACGGAGGATTATCCCTCCTTCGATCCGCTCGCGATCTTTTCCACCGAGGGGCAGGCCGAGGCGCCCGCGGTCAGGACTGGAACGATCTATGGTTCGGACGTGGAATCCGAGGTGGCGTTGAAGACGGTCAACTTTCCTTTGAAGGGGGCCGGCTTGAAGTTCGGCCCTTCGATGTCGCTCGACGAAGTGGAGGAAAACGTCCGCACCAATGGCTCGGTGCTGACAGAAGGCAGTACCCAGGTCGCCTCGCTCTTCTATGTCGACCCGCAGCGCTTCGCCTCCGACGACGGCAACCTCGACCTGATCCAGGGTCTAACAGCCCGCATCGTCGAGGAAAACATGAGCGTTTCCGCCTATGAGAACATCACCAAGCAGAGCACCGAATATGCCGACGACGTCATTCCGGTGCGTCGTGATACGGCGATCGCGACGGTGATGGAGAATGCCGGCTATGCCAAGGCCGAAGCCGAAGACGCCGCCAGCTATATCGAGGAATCACTCGGCTCCAAGAACCTTGCCGCCGGGGATGTCTTGCGGATCGGCATCATCCAGAAGGGCGAAGAGGCGCACATCGTGCGGGCGACGATCTATTCGCGCAACCGGCATGTGCTGACGATGGCGGTCGATGATCATGGGCGTTTCGTCCCCGGGGCGGAACCGCCGAAGCTCGATGCGGTCGACACCGCCTTCGACGACAAGGGCATGCCGGTGATCACCGGTGGCCATGACCTGCCGCGGGTCTATGACGGCATCTATCGGGCGGCACTATCCTACGGGATGAGTTCCGACATGGTCGCGTTGCTCGTCAGGCTGCTGGCGAGCAATGTCGACTTCCAGGCGCAGCTGAAGCCCACGGACTCGCTTGAGGCGTTCTTCTCGGTCGCCGACGAAGGCGGCCTCGCGACCGAAGATTCGGAGCTCCTCTACGTCAACGCCAAGTTCGGTGACGCCGAGACGCGCTTCTACCGCTTCCAGGATCCCGAGGACAATTCGATCGACTATTTCGACCGGGACGGCAAGAGCATCCGCCAGTTCCTGCTACGAAACCCGGTCCCGAACGGTCGCTTCCGGTCGGGCTTCGGCATGCGCCGCCACCCGATCCTCGGTTTCTCTCGCATGCATACAGGCGTCGACTGGGCGGCACCGCGCGGAACCCCGATCATCGCCGCCGGCAACGGCGTGGTACAGAGTGCCGGCTGGGACTCCGGCGGCTACGGCAATCAGACGCTGATCCGACATGCCAACGGCTATGTCTCGTCCTATAACCACCAGAGCGCGATTGCCAAGAACGTCAAGCCCGGCGCAAAGGTCGTCCAGGGCCAGGTGATCGGCTGGGTCGGAACCACCGGCCTCTCGACGGGTCCGCATCTCCACTACGAGTTGATCGTCAACGGCAACAAGGTTGACCCGTTGCGCGTCCGCCTGCCAGGCGGCAAGTCGCTCTCCGGCGAAGCGCTGGCGCAGTTCGAGAAGGAGCGGCAGCGCATCGACGAGCTCCTCGGCAAGGACGATCTCAACGAGGTGGCGAGCAAGTAGCCCGTTTTCGCCTTATACAGAAGACCGCCCTGCGGGGCGGCCTCTCTGAATGAAGTGCTACAGCAGCCTTTGAGCGTCCTGGGACGGCGCTGCCGACGCACAGGGTTTACAGCGCCGCGCGTCTATTCAGACGCGCAAAGGTCGCTGTAACTCTTTAAATCTGCGCATCGAGCTTTCCGAAAATCGGGTACCGATTTTCGGGTCGATGCGCTAGGCGGCTTCCTGGGCTGCGCTTGAGCCGCGCTTGAAGTTCAGCCGATCGGAGCCGGCGAGAATCTTGACCGCCGAGCCGTCCGGGAACTCGCCCTGCAGCATTTTCTCCGCCAGCGGATCCTGGACATATTTCTGGATCGCCCGCTTCAAGGGCCGCGCACCATAGGCCGGATCATAGCCTCGCTCGGCGAGGAAATTCCGCGCCTCGTCTTCGAGCTCGATCGTAATCTTGCGCTCGGCGAGCAGCCTGCGCAGCCGTTCGAGCTGGATGTCGACGATGGCTCCCATCTGCGCGCGCCGCAGCCGATGGAAGAGAATGATCTCGTCCACCCGGTTCAGGAATTCCGGCCGGAAGGCGGCTCGCACCACCTCCATCACCTGCTCGCGCACGACGTCGCTGTCCTCGTCTTCGCCAAGACCCGTCAGATACTCCGCGCCAAGATTCGAGGTCATGATGATCATCGTGTTCTTGAAGTCGACGGTGCGACCCTGGCCATCGGTCAGACGACCATCGTCGAGCACCTGCAGCAGCACGTTGAAGACGTCCGGATGCGCCTTCTCGATCTCGTCGAACAGCACCACCTGATAGGGCCTGCGGCGGACGGATTCGGTAAGCGCTCCTCCCTCCTCATAACCGACATAGCCGGGCGGCGCACCGATCAGCCGGGCAACCGAGTGCTTCTCCATATATTCCGACATGTCGATCCGCATCAGCGCGGTCTCGTCGTCGAAGAGGAACCGAGCAAGTGCCTTGGTAAGCTCCGTCTTACCGACTCCGGTCGGCCCAAGGAAGATGAAGGAACCGATCGGCCGATTGGGGTCCTGAAGCCCGGCGCGAGAGCGGCGAACCGCTCGCGACACGGCCTGGACCGCATCGCCCTGCCCGACGACCCATTTGGCCAGTTCGTCCTCCATCCGGAGCAACTTTTCCCGCTCGCCTTCGAGCATCTTGTCGACGGGAATGCCGGTCCAACGCGAAACGACGTGGGCGATATGGTCCGGCGTCACCACCTCCTGCACCATGGCATTGGCGCTCGAACTATCCTGGCTCTCCGCCTCTGCGAGTTCTTTCTCCAATTTCGGAATGACGCCATAGGCGAGTTCGCCCGCCCGCTGAAATTCGCCCTTGCGTTGGACGATCTGTAGCTCGTTGCGCGTTTCGTCGAGCTCCTTCTTGAGATCCGCGGCACGGCCGAGCTTCTGTTTCTCCGCCTGCCACCGCGCCGTCAGCGTCGCCGCCTGCTCCTCCAGCACGGCCAGATCGAGTTCCAGTCTTTCCAGCCGATCCTTGGAGGAGGCATCGGTCTCCTTTTTCAAAGCTTCGCGCTCGATCTTCAGCTGGACGACACGCCGATCGAGCTCGTCGAGTTCCTCGGGCTTGGAATCGACCTGCATCCGGAGCCTTGAGGCGGCCTCGTCCATGAGATCGATTGCCTTGTCCGGCAAAAACCGGTCGGTAATGTAGCGGTTGGAAAGGGTCGCGGCCGAGACCAGTGCCGAATCGGATATCCGCACCTTGTGGTGCTGTTCATACTTCTCCTTGAGCCCGCGCAGGATTGAGATCGTATCCTCGACCGACGGTTCGTCGACGAAGACCGGCTGGAACCGGCGGGCAAGAGCCGCATCTTTCTCGACATGCTTGCGATATTCATCAAGCGTCGTCGCGCCGATGCAGTGCAGTTCGCCGCGGGCCAGTGCCGGTTTCAGCAGATTCGAGGCGTCCATCGCGCCGTCCGCCTTGCCTGCGCCGACGAGCGTATGCATCTCGTCGATGAAGAGGATGATCTCGCCCTCCTCGGAGCGAACCTCGTTGAGTACCGCCTTCAGTCGCTCTTCGAATTCTCCGCGGTACTTCGCGCCGGCGATCAATGCCCCCATATCGAGCGCCATGAGCCGCTTGTCCTTGAGGCTCTCGGGCACGTCGCCATTGACGATCCGGAGCGACAGCCCCTCGGCGATCGCCGTTTTGCCGACGCCGGGCTCACCGATCAGCACCGGATTGTTCTTCGTGCGGCGCGAGAGCACCTGGATCGTGCGGCGAATCTCGTCATCGCGGCCGATCACCGGGTCGAGCTTGCCATCGCGCGCTTCCGCGGTCAGATCGCGTGCATATTTCTTCAGCGAATCGAAGCTCTGCTCGGCATTCGCGCTGTCGGCCGTCCGGCCTTTGCGAAGGTCGTTGATCACCTGGTTGAGTTTCGTCGGCGTCACGCCAGCCTTCGAGAGGATCGCAGCGGTAGAGGCTGAACTCTCGACCGCGAGAGCCAAAAGCAGCCGCTCTACGGTGACGAAGCTGTCGCCGGCTTTTTGTGCCGCGTTCTCAGCCGTGGTGAACACCTTGGCAAGCGGCTGTGAAAGATAGACGGAACCGCTGCCGCCCGTCACCTTAGGGAGCTTTGCCAGCGCCTGCGCAGTACCCGTCCGCGCTTCGCGTGCGTCGCCGCCGGCGCGCTCGATGAGCGATGCCGCCATGCCCTGGTCGTCGTCGAGCAAGACTTTGAGAACGTGCTCCGGCGTGAATTGTTGATGTCCCTCCGCGAGGGCATAGGTCTGCGCCGATTGCAGGAAACCGCGCACACGCTCGGAATATTTTTCGATATTCATAACTTACCTCCGTAGCCCGGCAAGCCCATTGTCTTGGCACTGGCCGGAATTTCAGGATCAGGCTCCCGCATCGGCAAGCCTGTCATCGACACCTCGTCCTCGCCTTGCGCGGGATCAAGTCTTCGAAGGGAATATGGGGCAGCATTTTCGGAAATTAAAGGTGGACATACGACCGCTTTCCCGAAATCGGATTGCGGGAACGGAGGACTCCGGAGGCTGTTGAAGACAAGCTGAAACGCCCGGCTCTGCAGTAATTCAAGGTGCTACAGTGAGCTTTGCGCATCTGAAACACGCGCGGCGCTGCAATATAGAAAGCCCGGCCATGAGACCGGGCTTTGCTTGAGGTGCGCGGTTGTTCTTTATTCCGACGCCGCCAACGCCGCCGACTCGCCCGCCGCCGGAGCTTCACCGGCTGCGCCCTCTTCCGAGGCGTTGCGGCGTGGCTGGCGGCGCGGCCGCGACGCACTGCGGCGGCGCGATGATGCGCGGCCGGACGACTGCGTTTCCTCTTCCAGAGCGACTTCGGCAGGCACGCCTTCGATCACCGGCTGCGGTCCGGAACCGTCAACCACCGGCTGCGGCTCACTTGCGGACGTTGCTGCCACCGGCGCCGGCGCCGGTTCCGCAAAGACCTGCTCCTGATCCAGATCGTCCTGCTCACGGTCGGTCAGATCGCGATCCTGGTGATCCTGGCGGTCGTCCCGCTGGAAGCGATCCTGCATCTGTGCCTGAGCTGCCGCGATGATGCGGTTGTAGTGCTCGGCGTGCTGGAGGTAGTTTTCAGCCATGACGCGGTCGCCGGCGCTTTGCGCATCACGCGCGAGCGCTGCATATTTTTCAGCGATATGCTGGGCCGTGCCGCGGATCTTCACGTCCGGGCCGGAACTGTCATAGGTGCGCGTCAACGGATTGGAGCCCTTGCGGTTCCCATTCCCGTTGTTGTTGCTATTGTTATTCCGCCCACGGCCGCGCTTGTTTTGCTGTCCTGGCCTCATCGTCCATTCACCCGAATTTTTTCTATAATGATCATATGGTTCCGCATCCCGGTCGGCTCTGCCCGCGCCAGAGAAAACACGCGCCACAGCAGACCGTCTGTTCGCGATCTCGGCGCCCGCTGACGTCAAATTAACAGATACCCGCACAAGGCACTGTCGAACCCTAGCAACTCTTTCTTGAGAGCAATCCCCGTTGGCCAGGCCTTACTGAACCGAATCTCCGGTCCATGACCCTTTGCCCAGTGCGTGGGCGCAAACTAGCCCGCTTCCTTCGGGATTCCAAGCCCTTTCTTTGCTCTTCAAGAAAAGAGAGACGCCAGTGCAGCATTTTTTCAAGGGTCGGTGCTGCGTTCGACGTCCTGCTCGAACACCAGGACCCGGTCATTGCCGCCGAGATCCTTCGCGCTCTCAAGCAGGCAGAACCCCTCGCTCACGAACAGCGCCGTGACTGCCTGCTTCTGGTCGAAACCGATTTCCAAGCCTATTACACCGCCCGCCTCTATATGGCGGCCCGCGTGAAGAGCGATGGCACGATAGGCATCAAGCCCGTCATCCCCGCCGTCAAGGGCGGCAGCCGGATCGTGGAGTCTCACTTCCGGCTCAAGCTTGTCGACGACTTTGGACCTGATATACGGCGGATTTGAGACGACGATATCGAACCGTCCGTCCACGGCTTCGAACCAGCTGCTTCGAAGCGTTTCGAAGCGCTCGGCCAAGCCGTTCCGCTCGGCGTTCTCGCCTGCCGTCGCCAAGGCGTCCACCGATATATCGGTACCAAGGCCGCGCGCGTCAAGTACCGATGCGAGAAGCGCGAGACAGATCGCTCCGGTTCCGGTGCCGAGATCGATGATTCGGCAGCGTCCCTTGCGGGCGGCGATCCGGCGTGCGTATGGAACGAGGCAATCCACCAGGATTTCCGTATCCGGCCGCGGCTCGAGGGTTTCCCCGGACAGTTTGAGCGTCAATCCGTAGAACTCGCGTTCACCCAGAATGCGATAGACCGGCTCGCGACCCGCGCGGCGCTGAATTGCGGCCCGGATACGCTGAGCGTCGGCGTCGCTCACCGGATGCCGGCCGCGGGTCATCAACTCCGCAAGAGACAGACCGAGCAGACCCGAAACGAGATGGCGCGAGTCCAACGCCGCACCTTCGATGCCGGCCGCCATCAATCGGTCGCGGCTTTCGGCAAGAAGGCTGTCCAACGTCTCGGCCATCGCTGCTCAGTTCTGCTTTTCGCCGAGGAGGGCGAGCTGGCTTGCCTGATGGTCCGCCAGGAGCGCGTCGACCACCTCGTCGATCTCGCCTTCCATCATCCGATCGAGCTTGTAGAGCGTCAGGTTGATGCGGTGATCGGTCACTCGGCCCTGCGGAAAGTTATAGGTGCGAATGCGCTCTGAACGGTCGCCGGAACCGACCTGATTCTTGCGATCGGCGGAGCGCTCGTTCTCGGCACGCTGGCGCTCCATGTCGTAAAGCCGCGAACGCAGCACCTGCATTGCCTTGGCTCGGTTCTGGTGCTGCGACTTCTCAGAACTCGTAACAACGATGCCGGTCGGCAGATGCGTGACGCGGACGGCCGAATCGGTTGTGTTGACATGCTGACCGCCTGCACCTGATGAGCGCATCGTATCGATGCGGATATCCTCCGGCCGGATCTCGACGTCGATCTCCTCGGCCTCCGGAAGCACGGCGACGGTTGCCGCCGACGTGTGGATGCGGCCGCTTGCTTCCGTCTCCGGCACGCGTTGCACCCGATGAACGCCCGACTCGAATTTCAGCCGCGAGAACACGCCGCGGCCGGAGACGGTCGCGATGATTTCCTTGTAGCCACCGGCTTCCCCCTCGCTTGCCGAAAGCACCTCGACGCGCCAGCCCTTGCTCGCGGCATACCGCTCATACATGCGGAAGAGATCGCCGGCAAAGAGTGCCGCTTCCGAGCCGCCGGTGCCGGCGCGGATCTCGAGAATGGCGCTTTTCTCGTCTGCCGCATCCTTCGGAAGCAGCAGGACCTGGATTTCCTGCTCGAGCGCTTCGATCCTCTCTTCAAGCTCTGGCCGCTCCATTTCCGCAAGGTCGCGCATGTCCTTGTCCGTCGACCGGTCGTCAAGCAATGCGTCGATATCGGCAAGCTCGTCCTCTGCCTTCTGGTGGGCGCGGATCTTCGTTACCACCGGCTGGAGTTCTGAATATTCCGAAGCGAGCTTCACATAGACATCGGCTGAAGGACCGGCAGACATGCGGGCCTCGATTTCGCCGAACCGTCGTTCGAGTTCGCGCATCTTTTCAACAGGAAGGTTGGCCAACTGTTACTCCAAATACACTTACCCGCCCGGACCCCGCCGGACGAGAACAAGGCTCTCTCGTTCGATCTATACCGGTATGCCGTTTGCAGCGGCGAAATCGATGAGGATCTGGCGAACCGACGTCTCAGATTTCACGTCGTCCAGTTGAGCATCGAGGACTTCGCCCAGCTTTTCCGCATCGAGCGCGAGCAGCATCGCCTTCACCGGACCCACGGCCGTCGGCGACATCGACACCGAGCGGAAACCGAGGCCGAGCAGTGCCATCGCCGAGAGCGGTTTGCTCGCCATCTCGCCGCAGAGCGTCACCGGCGTTTCGTTGCGCTCGCCCGCGCGCACGATTTCGCGAAGGATCCGCAGGAACGGCCGGCCGAGCGTATCGAAGCGATCGGAAACCCGGGCATTGCCGCGATCCACCGCCATCGCGAACTGGAAGAGATCGTTGGATCCGACCGAGACGAAATCCACTTCGGCCATCAGCTCGTCAAGTTGCCACAGCAGCGCCGGCACCTCCAGCATCGCCCCGAACTGCAGCTTGCGCGGCAATTGTTCTCCGAGCTTCGACTGCCTTTCGATCTCCTTCTGCAGAAGCAGGCGCGCCGTCTTGAGCTCGGCAACCTCCGTCACCATCGGCAGCATCAGCTTGAGTTCGCTGCCGGCGGCGGCCCGCAGCATCGCCCGGAACTGAGTGCGCAGCAGCCCCGGCCGATCGAGCGAAAGCCGGATGGCACGCCAGCCGAGCGCCGGATTCTCCTCTTCTGCTGCGCGGAAATAGGGAACCACCTTGTCACCGCCGATGTCGAGCGTGCGGAAGGTCACCGGTTTGCCACCCGTCTGCTTCAAAACATTGCAGTAGAAGGCCTCCTGCTCCTCCGCCCTCGGCATGGTGGAAGCAATCATGAACTGGAGTTCGGTCCGGAAAAGGCCGATCCCTTCGGCGCCAGCCTCGTTCAGATGTGGCAGATCGACGAGCAGACCGGCATTCATCATGAGGGTGATGCGCTTGCCGTCCCTCGTCAGCGGTTCGACGTCCTTGAGCGCCCTGAACTGCGCCTGACGGCGGGCACGGAAGCGCACCTTCTCCTCGTAGGAGCGCTGCAGATCGGCGACCGGGCGCAAATGGACCTTGGCATCGTCACCGTCGACGATGATCGCGTCGCGGTTTTCGGCAAGCGCCACGGCGCCTGCCGCCTGACCGACGACCGGGATGCCCATGGCGCGCGCGACAATCACGACGTGGCTTGTGACCGCGCCTTCCTCCAGCACCAGCCCGCGCACGTTTTCCCGCGGGTAGTCGAGCAGTTCGGCGGCGCCCATGGCACGCGCGACGATGATCGCATCATTCGGGAAGTCCGCCGCCGAGAGCTTGGCGCCATAGCCCGACAGCTGGCGCAGGAGCCGGTTGGCGAGATCGTCGAAGTCGTGCATCCGCTCGCGCAGGTAGGGATCCGTCAGGCGTATCATCCGTGCCTTGGTCTCGCTCTGCACCCGCTCGACAGCAGCTTCCGCCGTCAGGCCGTTGCGGATTGCTTCCTCGAGCTTCCGCACCCAGCCGCGATCATGCGCGAACATGCGATAGGTCTCTAGCACGGCCCGGTGCTCGCCTTCCATCGACACATCGCGCCGGGACAGCATGTCGTCTATCGATATCCGCAGCGAGCCGAGCGCTTCCGCCAGGCGCTGCAGCTCGCGGTCCGTGTCCTCGTTGAGCAGATTGGTAACGACGATGCGTGGTTCGTGCAGAACGACATAGCCGAGGCCGATACCCTCGCCATAGCTGTTGCCTTCAATCGCGACGGGGCGCGAAAGATCGAGCTCCAGTCCGGGCTTGGTGATTTTCTTGAGCTCGCCGGTCGCGACCATCTCGGCCAGCACCATTGCGGTGGTCTCGAGCGCCTCGACCTCGTCCTCGCGATAGTTGCGCTGCGCCTTGTTCTGCACGACGAGGACGCCGAGCGCGCGCCCGGTGCGCAGGATCGGCACACCGAGGAAGGAATGATAGATCTCCTCGCCCGTCTCCGGCAGATATGTGAAGGCGGGATGCGATTGCGCATCAGAAAGATTGAGCGGGCGCGCCGAGGCGGCGATCGTGCCGACGAGGCCCTGGCCCATCTTCAATTGCGCCAGGTGCACGGCAGTCTTGTTCAGGCCCTCGGTCGCGTAAAGCTCGAGCACGCCGTCGGAGCGCAGCACATAGACGGAGCACACTTCCGCGACCATGTTCTGCGCTATCTGGCGCACGATCCGATCCAGGCGCTCCTGCGGCTCGAGCGGCTCCGCCATGAGTTCGCGCAACCGCTTGAGGAGAACGCGCGGACCCGCGGAAAGGTCTCTCATCGCGTGGGGTCTCCCGACAAAAACAGACGTCAGCACAGGACGGGCTGCCGCGGCCGTCAAGGGGCCGCGAATCCCAGATCGTATGCCTGCTGCTTAACTCTTATCCAGACCGTAAGCGGAATGCAAAGTGCGAACCGCCAATTCCGCATAAGGCCCATCGATCAGAATGGAAATCTTGATTTCCGAGGTGGTGATAGCCTTTATGTTGATGCCCTTGTCGGCAAGCGCCCGGAAGGCCGAGGCGGCAACGCCCGCATGGCTGCGCATTCCGATGCCGATGACGGAGACCTTGACGAGACCGGATTCAGACTGAACCACGTCGTAGCCGATCTTCTCCTTGTTTTCGGAAAGCACCTTCAGCGCCTTGTTGACGTCGCCGGATGGCACCGTGAAGGTCATGTCCGTCTTGGAGCCGTCTTCCGAAATGTTCTGGACGATCATGTCGACATTGATGTGGGCTTCCGCGAGCGGCCCGAAAATCGCGGCGGAGACACCCGGCCGGTCGGCCAGGCGGCGCAGCGATATCTGGGCTTCATCCTTGGCATAGGCAATGCCGGTTACGACTTCCTGTTCCACGATCTCTTCCTCATCACAAATCAGCGTTCCGGGCGGGTTCAGAAGGTCACCCATGCCCGGCGCATCGGGATCCTCGAAGGACGAGCGCACGAAGGTGCGTACCTTGTGCACCATGGCGAGCTCGACCGAGCGCACCTGCAGCACCTTGGCGCCCAGAGACGCCATTTCCAGCATTTCCTCGAAGGCGATCTTCTTCAGCCGCCGGGCTTTCGGTTCGATGCGCGGGTCGGTCGTATAGACGCCGTCGACATCGGTATAGATATCGCAGCGGTCGGCCTTGACCGCGGCCGCGATCGCGACTGCCGAGGTGTCGGAGCCGCCTCGGCCGAGCGTGGCGACCCGGTTGTCGGGGCCGATCCCCTGGAAACCGGCAACGACCGCCACCTGCCCCTCGCCCATGCGGCGGATGATATCGGAGCCGTCTATGTCAAGGATGCGGGCGGCACCATGGGCGTTGTCGGTGCGGATCGGGATCTGCCAGCCCTGCCATGACCGGGCATTGATGCCCATGGACTGGAGAGCGATGGCGAGCAGACCGGAGGTCACCTGCTCACCGGAGGCGACGACCGCATCATATTCGCGCGCATCGAAAAAGGGGGCGTTGGCGCACGCGACCTTCGGCATGTTGTCGACCCAGCCGACGAGTTCGTTGGTCTTGCCGGACATGGCAGACACGACGACCGCCACCTCGTGGCCGGCATCGACTTCGCGTTTAACGTGGCGGGCGACGTTGTGGATGCGGTCCAAATCTGCGACGGAAGTTCCGCCGAATTTCATCACGATGCGTGCCATTTCGCCTCTACCGTACCAACAAGTTTTCCGCGCGAGCGCGCGACAGGAATTCGCTCCGCCGGCACCTGACGATCGAAGAGCTTTGAAGAGACGTCTCAGACATCGGCCGGTCACCGCCTCGGGGAGCGGAAGTCGCGGCGTCTCTTAGCGGATCAGGGGACGGCGCGCAATGGCCGTGAAAGCCCGGAGGCAGGGCTGCGAACTCGTGGGCGGACAAGGCACCCGCCGAGGTCTTGCGTGAGCATCGCTTCGACGAGCCTGGCGCACCAAACTGATTTCATAATTGAACCACTTGCAATTTTGAACCATTGTTGACATGCTAGAAGGATCGAGAGGCGGAAACAACGGGAGGAAAGTGGAATGCGCAAGGTCATCATGTGGGACATGGTCAGCGTCGACGGCCTTTTCGAGGCCCCGGGCCACGACATCGGCTGGTTCGTTTTCGAAGACGAGCTTGCCGCCTATATCCGCGAGACGCAGCTTGAGGCCGGCGCGCTTCTCTTCGGCCGCGTTACCTATGAAATGATGGCGACCTACTGGCCATCGGCCGAGGGGAGATCGCCACCTTCATGAACAGCGTCGAGAAGTTCGTCTTTTCCAGAACCCTCCAGAGTGCCGATTGGAACAACACGACGCTGGTTTCCGGCGATGCCGTCGCCGAGGTAGAGAAACTGAAGCGGCGCGAGGGTGGCACTATCTTCGTCTACGGCAGCGCCGATTTCGCGGGGACGCTGACGGCCAAGGGCCTTGTCGACGAATACCGCCTCGGTATCAATCCGGTGCTGCCCGGCAAAGGAAAGCCCCTCTTCCAAAACATCCCCGATCAGACGAAACTGTCGCTCACCCAGGTGCGGCCGCTGAAGTCGGGCGTCGTCATCCTGCACTATCAGCCCGTCCGGAATTGATGAACGCCGCTACAGGACCCTTGACATCGCCCGCCGATCGTCCGACTTCACGATGAACCGGCAAGGCGAGGTAGACTGCGATGAGCGAGACGGCACGCACGACGATCGATCAGAGCGAGGTAGATCGCTTTTCGGCGATGGCGGCCGAATGGTGGGATCCGACCGGCAAGTTCCGTCCCCTGCACAAGTTCAACCCGGTGCGCCTCGCCTATATTCGCGACAAGGCCTGCGAGAATTTCGACCGCGACCCAAAGAGCCCGCAGCCGCTGAAGGGCCTGCGCCTGCTCGATATCGGCTGCGGCGGCGGTCTTCTCTCCGAGCCGATGGCGCGCATGGGAGCCGACGTGCTCGGAGCCGATGCATCGGAAAGGAATATCGGCATCGCCAGGACGCACGCGGCGGGGAGCGGCGTCGTCGTCGATTACCGCGCCGTGACGGCCGAAGCGCTCGCCGAGGCTGGCGACAGCTTCGATGTCGTCCTCAACATGGAAGTGGTCGAGCATGTCGCGGATGTCGACTTTTTCATGACGACCTGCGCCCATATGGTTCGCCCCGGCGGGCTGATGTTCATCGCCACCATCAACCGGACGCTGAAGGCCGCGGCCCTGGCCATCTTCGCCGCCGAAAATGTGCTGCGCTGGTTGCCGCGCGGCACGCATCAGTACGAAAAGCTGGTGCGTCCGGAAGAACTGGAAAAGCCGCTAGAGGCGAGCGGCATGCAGGTCACCGACCGCACCGGCGTGTTCTTCAGCCCGCTTTCCAATCAGTGGAACCTGTCGCGGGACATGGACGTCAACTACATGATCGTCGCCAAACGGCCGATTTGAACAAGTTGGACCCTCCTCAGTTCGTGTCGTCGGGGAGCACCGGCAGCGGCGCGATCTCGATGCCCTCCTCCAGGAGTGCGATCGCCTCTTCCTTGGACGCCTTGCCGACCAGGCCGCGCTGATCGGCTTCGCCATAATGGATCTTGCGCGCCTCTTCGGGAAAGCGCTCGCCGACGTCTTCCGCGTTCTCGCGGATCGATTTCACCATCTCTCTAAGTTTGGTGATCGTTTCCTTTTGCGCCTGGTCCATGACCAGTGCCTGCCGCGCCTCTTTCTTGCGAGCGGTCGAAACTGAGGGCGCCATCAGCTGCTTGGTGACGGAGGCGGAGTTGCAGGTGGGACAGGTGATCAGTCGGGCTTCGGCCTGCCGCGAGTAGTCGTCGCTCGAGGAGAACCAGCCTTCGAAGGCGTGGCCGTTCTCACAGGTGAGATTGTAGTGGATCAAGCTGCAACGCCTCCTTGTCCGGCGGGGGCCACTTCATCCAGCACGAAATCGCGGGCATTCTTGAGATTGGGGATGCGCCCTCGCACCTTATGCGCCGCGGCAACGTCGATCTCGGCGATGATGACCGCCTCGCCGCTCGGACCGGCCTCGGCCAGCACCCGCCCCCAAGGATCGATGATCATCGAATGGCCGAAGGTCTGCCGTCCATCCTCATGGTCTCCGCCCTGCGCGGCGGCGATGACGAATAGCCCGTTCTCGATGGCGCGGGCGCGCAACAGGATTTCCCAATGCGCTTCCCCCGTCTGGCGCGTGAAAGCTGCAGGCACCGACATGATCTCTGCTCCGGCAACCGCCTGGCAGCGGAAGAGCTCCGGAAAGCGGACATCGTAGCAGATGGCAAACCCGAGCTTCCCGAAGGGAAGATCGGCGATGCGGGCCGTGGAACCAGGCCGGTAGGCGGCACTTTCGCGCCAGCTCTCGCCATTCTCCAGATCCACGTCGAACATGTGGATCTTGTCGTAGTCGCAGATCTTCTTTCCATCGGGTCCGAAGAGAAAACCGCGATTGGCGATCTTGCCGTCCTCAAGGCCGATCGGCGTTGAGCCGACATGGAGATAAATCCCGAGGTCTCCGGCAAGCCGCGCCGCCTCTCGCACGATCAGATCGCCAGTCTCGTCCTTCAGCACCGAGCGAAGCCCCGCCCGGTCGCGCTGAATGGCGCCGGTCATCTCGGGGGTTTGTATGTAAGTCGCACCTTGCAACGCCGCCTCGCGCACGAGACGCGCCATCGTCTCCGCATTGCTTGCGGGATCGATGCCGGAACACATCTGGATGGCGGCAGCCCTGAACGTCATACTCATTCTCCGGAATATGCCGGATCGCGTTGAGCCGAACCGGACGATCTCTCCAACTCTTTCCTACCGTGCGAAGCCGGCGCGCAAAGTTATGTATAGCCGCCGCGCGGAATTACGGGCAATCGCGCCGGAGACCTTTGCGTCCTCTATCAAGCGGCAAGCATCGCGTCGAGCTTGCCTACACGATCAAGCGCGTGCAGATCGTCGCAACCGCCGACATGAATGTCATTGATGAAGATTTGCGGGAAGGTCCTGCCGCCGTTGGACTTCTCGACCATCGTCTGACGCAGACTCGGATCGTAGGTGGCGTCGTACTCCACGAAGGAAACTCCCTTCGTCTCCAGGAGCTTCTTCGCCCTGGAGCAATAACCGCAGAACTGACGCGTATAGATGACGACCGAAGGCATAGTCTCAAACCGCTCCTTCACCAGCCCGATACCGGACATCTGCCATGCCCGTTTCCGCTGACCGGTCCCGGCGCAGCATGGAAACACGCAAGAATTCAAAGCTCTACAGCCTCCCCTAGGGATGCGCTGCACTTCAGTCATATAGGTCCGGACAAGGCTCTTGCAAAGGTCAAGACCGTGACGTCCCGAACCCCGGCGCGTTTCAGGGCGCGCGTGGCGGCCGAAACGGTCGCACCCGTCGTATAGACGTCGTCGACGAGCACTATGCTCTTTCCGGCGAGAACCGGTCTCACGCCTTCCGGAACGGTGAAGGCGCCACGGACATTATCCTCGCGCGCGCTCAGCCCGAGCCCGACCTGACGGCTGGTGCGCTTAATTCGGCGAAGCGCGTCAGGCCGGTAGGGCCTTTTCGCACGCGCCGCAATGACCCGTGCCAGTTCGGCCGCCTGATTGAATTTCCGCCTCCACAGACGAAAGGCATGCAGCGGGACCGGCACGATCATGTCGGCGGCCGTAACGGCACCATCGCTGGCGCGGATCATCCATTCCGCCATCATCGGCGCCAGATCGGTGCGGTCGCGGTATTTCAGGCCGTGCACCAGATCACGTGCGGTGCCCTGGTGAAGCGCCACGGAGCGCAGCCTGTCGAAGACAGGAGGGTCGGCAATCGCCTCCGGCGAGACAGCGCCCTCGCCAGGATCGAAGGCAAAGGGCAAGCCGAGCACTTCGCAATAGGGCCGCTCAATCAACGGCAACCCCGCCCAGCACGTAGGACAGACGGCATGTGCGTCACCCGTCAGCCGCCCGCAGCCGCGGCAGACGGGTGGAAACACCAGGTTGATTGCACCGGTCCTGAGCCGCGCGAATAGCGACGCACCGTGCGCGGTCCAGTTTCTCCAAACATGCCGTTCCATCCGGTTGACTTTATCTCCGCCAGGGTTTCTCTCACATCCGTGATCTCGGGAGAGTATCGTGGAAATCATCTTTGACCAGAGCCTCGTCGAGGCGCACCGCCGACGCGCGCTTCACCACGGCGATCCGAAGGCAAGCTTTCTTCTCGACATCGTGGCGCAGGAACTCGCCGACCGGGTCGGCGTCGTGGAGCGGCACTTCGACAAGGCAATGGAATTGCACGGCTATACAGGCACTGCCGCCCGTCTTCTTGCAGAGAGCGGCAAGGTCGGCGAAATCGAGCGCGTGGAAACCGACCAGGGCTTCCGTTCGAATGACCGGCCCGTAACGGTCGCTTCACTTGAACGCATCCCCGCCGAACCGGGTTCCCTCAACCTCCTGGTCTCGCCGCTGTCCCTGCATCTGACCAACGACACGCCCGGGGCGTTCATACAGGCGCGCCGGGCGCTGAAGCCCGACGGCCTCTTTCTGGCGGCGATCCCCGGCAGCGGCACGTTGCAGGAGCTGCGCGAGGCGTTACTTGCCGCCGAAGCAGAAATGACCGGCGGAGCAAGCCCGAGGGTCATTCCCTTTGCTGACGTGCGCGAAATTGGCGCGCTGCTGCAACGGGCCGGCTTTGCGCTGCCCGTGGCAGACGCCGAAACCTACACGGTCCGCTACGATTCGCTCTTCGGTCTCCTCAGGGATCTGAGAGCCATGGGCATGACCAATCCGCTGGCCGCTCGCAGCCGAACGCCCGTGCCGAGGCGCTTCTTTCTGAGAGCGGCGGAAATCTACGCGGAACGCTTTTCCGACCCGGACGGGCGAGTTCGTGCGACCTTCTCAATTATTTACGTCTCGGGCTGGGCGCCGCATGCAAGCCAGCAGAAGCCGCTGAAGCCGGGCTCGGCAAAGCACAGGCTGTCGGAAGCGCTGGGAGTGGAAGAACATTCGCTGAAGAATTCGGGCGAGTCCTGATCCGGGCTTCAGGCGTTTTCGATCGTTTCCGCTATGTATTCCAGCACGTTCTGCAGACTATCCGAAAAGCCCCTGAGACCGACGAGGAGACCGACCGAAATCAATGCCACGATGAGCCCGTATTCTACCGCAGTGGCTCCGTCACGGTTGTGAACGAGAAATATGAACTTGCGCATGCATCCTCCAACGATCCTTGCGGCTTCGCCATACTACTGCATGTTTCCTTGGACCGACCCCGATCCAAGGACGAAGAGACGCAGCAATCAAAATGCCACGGCGACCTCGCGCGTCCGACAGGCGCACGACGCTGTGGTGATTTTCCGCGGAGGACCCTGAGCCTACTGCATGTCTCCTTTAATCGACCTCGATTAAAGGACAAAGACATGCAGCAATTCAAAGTGCTACAGCGACCTTTGCGCGTCCCATAAGACGCGCGGCGCTGTAGGGGCTCAGATCAGCATCCGCTCCTGGCGCCATCAGCATCGATGATGCATACGGCGCCCGGCATCTCCTGTAGCACGCTGCGGCGCACGGTATAGCGTTTGCCCGTACTAGCGGGAATGGAACCGGTGGTGATATTGTCGTAGTCGATCGGCCTGTTCGCAAGCATCCGCTTGTCGCTTTTCGACGACAGCATTGGCGTCAGGATCAGCGTTAGCGCGATCACTGCCGTCCCGAACAGCAGCGAAAGATTGAGCACACCCATCCGGCGGGACTGGCTTGCGACCAGATCCTTGTCCTCGACCGTCCTCCAGAAATCCTCGTCTACCATTCCAGCCTCGCGAAATACTCTCAGGAGCAGCGTTGAAAGCACCTTCCCTTCAACTCGCTGACGCTGCCCGACGCAATTACCCCTTCAACCGGCCCCGATTGCCGGCCCCGATTGAAGGACAAACCAATTGCGATGAGTTTGCCTCACGGGTGATAAACTTTCGATTAATGAAATCTTGGAGATTAGGGGAATGAAACGCGCGGGCTCGGCACTCGCAACGGAGCGCCGGCTATCGGTTATCGACTAAAGCAAATCCATCAGGAACGGGATGAGCGGTTCGTCGGCGGGAGGCATCGGGTAATCGCGCAGCGCCTTGGGGCGCACCCATTTGATCGCCTGGCCCTCCCGCCCCTCGGCGAAGCCCTCGTAGCGGCGGCAGATGTAGAGCGGCATCAGGAGGTGGAAGCTATCATAGCTGTGGCTCGCGAATGTCAGCGGCGCGAGGCATGCGACCTTGGTGCGGATGCCCAGTTCCTCCTCCAACTCGCGGATCAGCGTCTCCTCCGGCGTTTCGCCGGCCTCGACTTTGCCGCCCGGAAATTCCCAAAGCCCGGCAAGCGACTTTCCTTTCGGTCGCTGCGCAAGCAGGATGCGCCCGTCCGAGTCGACCAGTGCGCAAGCCGCCACGAGCACGATCTTCTTTTCCTTGGTTTCCATGCCTTACACCTTCGGCGCGCGATAGACGTAACGATAGACCTCGGTAAAGCCGGCCTTGCGGTAAAGCGCTATTGCCGGCTCGTTATCGGCTTCCACCTGCAGCCAGGCCTTTTTCGCGCCGCGAAGGCGTGCCCAGCGCAGCGACGCGTCGAGAAGCGCATCGCCCACGCCCTGGCGCCGCACCGTCTCGGCAACCGCGAACTGCATGATGCCGGCGAGGTCGTTGTCGTGCACGACAAGCGACACGGCCGTCGGACCGATGTCGCGATCCTCGAAGAGGAATAGCCCGGTTTCGGGCTTGATCGCATTGATGATGCCGATCAAAGCCGCCTTGCTTTCAGGGTCCTCCTTGCCGATCAGCAGCCGGGCATCGGCAAATCGTGCAACATCCTTGACCGGCAGATGATCCATGCCGTCGCCGAAATCCCGTTCCGCCAGATCGAGCGCCAGCACCAGGCTGCGCCCGAAAGCCGGCCAGCCAGCCTCGTCCATGTGGGCGATCATCTGCGGCGGCGTCAGCGGCGTCTGGCGAACGGTCAACACACACCGGTGCTCAGCAAAGCGCCGCGCCGCCTTGTCGAGCCGGATCGTTATATCCCGATAGTCCGACGGGTCGAGCGGATTGACCGAGTTCAGGCGCTTGGAGGCATGGCCGGCGGTCAACCGGACCAGCCAGCTGCCGTCATAGTGGACACTGCTCGCCGGCCAGGCGCGGAAGCCGACGGCTTCAAGGCGCCGCACGCTCGGAAGGTCGACCGCCACGGCTTCTGTCTCGATATGGGCGCCCGGCCGTCTATCGTTCGATGTCATGTTCTTGAGCCCCGATGCAGCGCCGGGTCAGCTTCTGTAATCGCCATTGATCTCGACATATTCCTTGGTGAGGTCGCAGGTGTAGACGGTGGCGCTGCCCGAGCCGAGGCCGATTTCGACGCGTATCGGAATGGTCTCACCCTTCATCACCGCACTTGCAGCCGCCTCGGAATAGGCGGGATCGCGCTCGCCCTCGACGGCGACGCGCACATCGCCGAACCAGATCGCCAACCGGTCGCGCTCGGCCATTTCACCGGACTTGCCGACCGCCATCACCACCCGGCCCCAATTCGCGTCCTCGCCCGCGACCGCCGTCTTGACGAGCGGCGAATTGGCGATCGACAGCGCGATGCGCTTGGCGGCCGCATCGGTCTCGGCACCCTCGACGGTCACCTCCACCATCTTGCGCGCGCCCTCGCCATCGCGCACCACCTGCAGCGCCAGATCGCGAAGGAGATCATTGAGGGCTGCGCGAAAGGAAACGAGCCGCGGGTCGTCCGAATCCTCGACCCGCGCCTGCCCGACCTTTGCCGCCGCACCGGTTGCAAAAAGCATTAGCGTATCAGAGGTGGAAGTGTCGCTGTCGACGGTCACGGAATTGAAGCTCGGGCCGACGCCGGCCGAAAGCAGCGCCTGCAGCGCCGCCGGCGCGATATCCGCATCGGTAACCACGAAGGAGAGCATGGTCGCCATGTCCGGCGCGATCATGCCCGCCCCTTTGGCGATACCGTTGATCGTGACCTCGACACCGCCGATCTCGGTCTTGCGGGTGGCGACCTTTGGATAGGTGTCCGTGGTCATGATCGCCTTGGCCGCCTCGAACCAGAAGTCCTCCGTGGCCTCCACCGCAAGCCGATCGAGCACGCCGGCAAATTTCGCCGCGTCAAGCGGCTCGCCGATTACGCCCGTCGATGCCAGGAAGATTTCGCCCTCGCTGCAGCCGACCGCCTGAGCCGCCGATTTCGCCGTGAGCTCAGTCGCTTCCCTGCCCTTCTTGCCGGTGAAGGCATTGGCATTGCCGGAATTGACGACGACGGCACGGGCGACCCCGGCGGGAAGGTTCTTACGGCAAAAGTCGACCGGAGCGGACGGGCACTTGGAGCGCGTGAAGACACCGGCAGCGGCGGCCGGCGCGTCGAAGATCATCATCAGCACGTCGGTGCGGTTCTTGTATTTTATCCCCGCTGCGGCGGTCGCCATACGCACGCCGCGCAGCGCCGGCATTTCGGCAAAGGTTTTCGGAGCAAGCGGAGAAACGGATCCGGACATTGGACATACCTGCTTTGGAAGCCTCGGGTGGGTGCGACAAATGCCCGAGCGGTATTCAGCCGCCGGGCATTCCGATCTTGTCTGCGAGCGGCACGCTGAAGCGACGCTGACTTCGCCTCACTCTCGTACTGCTCCGGCCAACGGCGGCGCGCTACGCTTTTAGATGCGCGAGAGCCGCCGTCGAATCTTTCGTCGGAGCGCCCCGGCTACAGCGCCGCGCGTCTTTCGGATGCGCAGAGGTCGCTGTAGCGCTCTGAACAGCTGCATGCCTTTGCCTTCGAGGTTAATCAAGGAGACATGCAGTAGGGGCACCCGAGGACGTTACCGTGCCTCCCGCGCCGCATTGGCCGCGTCGTAGGCCTTTTTCAGCTCGGCATCGGAGATCTCGACCTCCGTCGACTCTTTCGCGGAAGCCAGCAGAGCAAGGTACTTGTCACGCATGACAAGCTGACGAACCTGCGGCTCGACCTGTTCGAGCGTCGGGGGCGCCTGCGGTCGCTTGTCCTCGACGAGGATCACATGATAGCCGAACTGTGTCTTTACCGGCTCCTTGGTATAGGCGCCCTTCTCCAGCGCGAAGGCAGCCGCCTCGAATTCGGGCACCATCCGGCCCTTGGTGAAGTAGCCGAGATCGCCGCCATCGTCCTTGTTCGGATCTGTGGATTTGGCCTTGGCGAGATCGACGAAGCTCTTGCCCGCGTCGAGCTCCTTGATGATCTCCTTGGCTTCCTCTTCGGTCTTGACAAGGATGTGCCGCGCCTTCACCTCTTCCTGTACAGGGATCGCGGCGATTTCCTTCTCGTAACGCGCCTTGACGTCATCCTCGGTGATGGCGTCGACGACGTGCTTCTTGAAGAAAGCGTTGTGAAGTTCGCGCTCGGTCAGAAAGGCGATGCGCTGCTTGTACGCCTCGTCGTTCTGCAGTCCTTCCTTCTCGGCGTCCTTCGCCAAGAGCTTCACGTCGATGACGGATGAGAGAGCCGCAGCCCGCTTCTGCTCCTCCGGCATGCGCTCAAGCTGAGGATCGAGACTGCTGATCGCAAGATCAAGCTCCGACTGGCGAATTTCCTGATCGCCGACCTTCGCGACGATCGGGTCGTTCTCTTCGGCGCGAGCGACACCGCCCGCCGCGACAATCGCGACTAGCGCCGCGAGCGCCAGGGTCTTGTATCTGGACATCTATCTAACCTTTCACATTGGCCGTCAGCGCGACGTCAGGCCATAAGCGGACTGCACAACACCAGAATGTGGCAGTTCTGCAGCCGGCTGGCCGTGCAAGTGCGTTGACATAATCCGACCCCCCTCTTATCTGTCACGCAACCTCGCGTCCAGAACAGTTTTCCGGGCGTTTCACGGCACTTCGCGGTTTTTCGGGCCGAACCTGAAGCCGAGTCTGAAACCGCAGGCGACAAAAAAGGAAAGGACCATTCGAATGGTCAGTCTCGGCGGCCTTGCCCGCAAGTTGTTTGGCTCTTCCAACGATCGCCGCGTCCGCAGCTACAAGGGCCGGGTGGATGCCATCAGCGCCCTCGAATCCGATATGCAAGCTTTGAGCGACGAAGCGTTGGCGGCAAAGACGGCAGAGTTTCGCCAGCAGCTTTCCGACGGCAAGACCCTCGACGACATCCTGGTTCCGGCCTTTGCCGTCGTACGCGAAGCGGCACGCCGCGTGCTCGGCCTGCGCCCCTTCGACGTTCAGCTCATCGGCGGCATGATCCTGCACGAGCGCTCCATCGCAGAAATGAAGACCGGCGAAGGCAAGACGCTCGTCGCGACGCTGCCCGTCTATCTGAACGCGCTTGCCGGCAAGGGCGTCCATGTCGTCACGGTCAACGATTACCTCGCCCAGCGCGATGCAGGCATGATGGGCCGCATCTACGGCTTTCTCGGCTTGACCACAGGCGTCATCGTCCATGGTTTGACCGATGAACAGCGCCGTGAAGCCTATGCCTGCGACGTCACGTACGCCACCAACAACGAACTCGGCTTCGATTATCTCCGCGACAATATGAAGTACGAACGCTCGCAGATGGTGCAGCGTGGTCACTTTTTCGCGATCGTCGACGAGGTCGACTCCATCCTCGTCGACGAGGCGCGAACGCCGCTCATCATCTCCGGTCCGCTTGATGATCGCTCGGAACTCTATAACACCATCAACGACTTCATCCCGCTGCTGGCGCCGGAAGACTACGAGATCGACGAGAAGCAGCGCTCTGCCAACTTCTCGGAGGAAGGCACCGAGAAGCTCGAGAACCTGTTGCGCGAAGCGGGCCTCTTGAAGGGTGAGTCGCTCTATGACATCGAGAACGTCGCGATCGTCCACCACGTCAACAATGCGCTGAAGGCTCACAAGCTGTTCACCCGCGACAAGGACTACATTGTCCGCAACGGCGAGATCGTCATCATCGACGAGTTCACCGGCCGCATGATGCCGGGCCGCCGCTATTCGGAAGGCCAGCACCAGGCACTCGAAGCCAAGGAAAAGGTGCAGATTCAACCCGAGAACCAGACCCTCGCCTCGGTCACCTTCCAGAACTATTTCCGCATGTATGGAAAGCTTGCGGGCATGACCGGCACGGCGGCTACGGAAGCCGAAGAGTTCGGCAATATCTACGGCCTCGAAGTGGTCGAAGTTCCGACGAACCTGCCGATCAAGCGCCGCGACGAGGACGACGAGGTCTATCGTACTGCCGGCGAGAAGTACAAGGCGATCATCGAGGAGATCAAGACGGCGCACGAGCGCGGTCAGCCGATGCTTGTCGGCACCACCTCGATCGAGAAGTCGGAGTTGCTCGCCGAGATGCTGAAGAAGAGCGGCTTCTCCAAGTTCCAGGTTCTGAACGCCCGTTATCACGAGCAGGAAGCCTATATCGTCGCTCAGGCCGGCGTGCCGGGCGCCGTGACGATCGCCACCAACATGGCAGGCCGCGGCACCGACATCCAGCTCGGCGGCAACCCGGACATGCGCATCCAGCAGGAACTGGGCGACGTCGAGCCGGGTCCCGAGCGCGAAGCACGCGAAAAGGCAATCCGCGAGGAAGTGCAGAAGCTCAAGGAGCAGGCGCTCGCCGCAGGCGGGCTTTACGTGCTGGCCACCGAGCGGCACGAGAGCCGCCGCATCGACAATCAGTTGCGCGGCCGCTCGGGGCGCCAAGGCGACCCCGGCCGTTCGAAGTTCTACCTGTCGCTGCAAGACGACCTGATGCGCATCTTCGGCTCAGACCGCATGGATGGCATGCTGCAGAAGCTGGGTCTGAAGGAAGGCGAAGCCATCGTCCATCCCTGGATCAACAAGGCGTTGGAACGCGCGCAGAAAAAGGTCGAGGCGCGCAACTTCGATATCCGTAAGAACCTTCTTAAATACGACGACGTCCTCAATGATCAGCGCAAGGTCATCTTCGAGCAGCGCCTCGAGCTTATGGACGCGACGGATGTCGGCGAGACCATCACCGACATGCGCAACGAAGTGATCGAGGACATCGTCGGCAAGCGCATCCCTGAACGGGCCTATGCCGAGCAATGGGACATGGAAGGGCTCAAGGCCGACGTCCAGCAATATCTCAACCTCGATCTTCCCGTGGTCGAATGGGCTGCGGAAGAAGGTATTGCCGAGGACGACATCCTCGAGCGCATCACCGCCGCCGCCGACAAGGCCGCAGCAGATCGGGCGGAACGCTTCGGGCCCGATATCATGCAATATGTCGAACGCTCGGTCGTGTTGCAGACGCTCGACCATCTTTGGCGCGAGCACATCGTCAACCTCGACCATCTCCGCTCCGTCATCGGCTTCCGCGGCTATGCACAGCGCGACCCGCTGCAGGAATACAAATCCGAGGCGTTCGAGCTGTTCCAGGCCCTGCTCGTCAACCTCCGTCAAGCCGTGACCGCGCAATTGATGCGCGTCGAGCTGGTGCGCGAGGCGCCGCAGGAGCCGCAGCCCTTGCCGCCGATGGAAGCGCACCACATCTCCCCGCTCACCGGCCAGGACGATTTCGCCCAGGCGGGAGAGACGCTGCTTGCAACCGCTCCGGCAGACCGCAATCCGGCCGACCCCTCGACTTGGGGCAAGGTGGCGCGCAATGAGCCCTGCCCCTGCGGTTCCGGCAAGAAATACAAGCATTGCCACGGAATTTATGAAGCCTGATCGAAATGCCGCCTCCCACAGTAGGCGGCATTTTCGTCTGAACCGCCTGAGGGGCGCTGAACTCTTTGTTAACGCTGATCTGGCAGAAGTGAGGCCCTGTATTGCGTAATCTCAGGGTGTCCTCGTGTTCATGGCGGTATGTCAAACGGCCGGACGAATATTGCCGTCGGCGCTGAGGCACCGCCTGGTACCAATCCTTGAGCGGCTCGCCGCAACTCTGTCCGGCGCAGATTCCCGCAGCCGGGCGCAGCGCATGGCGCTCATCGCCTTCATCATCCGAATCCTGAGCGCAGCGATCGCCTTCGTCTCCCAGATCGCGATCGCGCGCCTTATGGGCGAATTCGAATACGGCGTCTTCATCTTCGTCTGGGTGATGGCCGTCCTGTTCGGTAATCTCTCCTGCCTCGGACTTCATGCAGCGGTCATACGCTTTCTGCCCGAATATCACACGACATCGGCACTCGCAGAAATCCGCGGCCTAACGACGACGGCACGCATATTTGCCCTCGTCTCCGCGAGCACCCTTGCCGTGATCGCGGCCATCGGACTCTGGCTTTTCGGGCGCACTATCGAGAACTACTACATCCTTCCCCTCTATCTCGGCCTCTGCACCCTGCCGATGATCGCGCTCGGCGACGTGATGGACGGCACCGCCCGCGCCCATGGCTGGCCGATCGCGGCGCTGAGCCCGACCTATATCGTGCGGCCGCTGCTCATCCTCGCCTTCATGCTCTTGGCGGTCGCCGCCGGTCTGCCCCACGACGCGACGACGGCCATGGCGGCCGCACTGGCGGCAACCTACGTCACCGCACTCGGTCAATTCCTCGCCATGGTGTGGCGGCTCGGTCGCCATTATGCGCGCGGACCGATGAAGATCGAACTCGGCCGCTGGCTGCGCGTCTCGGTTCCGATCTTCCTCGTCGACGGTTTTGGATTCCTGCTCACCAATTCCGACGTGGTGATCGTCGGGCTCTATCTGAAGCCGGACGAGGTTGCGATCTATTTTGCCGCCGCCAAGACGATGGCGCTGGTGCATTTCGTCATGTTTGCGGTCAAGGCCGCGGCGGGTCCGCGCTTTTCCGCGGCGATGGCCCTCAGCAACCGTCGACAACTGTCCGAGATCGCCATCGAAAGCGCGCGCTGGTCCTTCTGGCCTTCGCTCGCGATCGGCTGCACCGTGGTCGCGGCCGGGCCCTTGCTGCTTTCGCTGTTCGGTCCGGCCTTCACCGCCGGCGCTCCGCTGATGGCGATCCTTTTGGCCGGAATCCTCGCCAAGTCGTTTGTCGGTCCTGCCGAAACCCTGCTCACCATGGCCGGCCGGCAGAAGCTCTGCGTCGGCCTTTATGCCGGCGCCCTTAGCGCCAATATCGCGCTGAACATAACGCTCGTGCCGCTTTTCGGCCTGACGGGGGCGGCGTGCGCAACGGCCGGCGCGATGTTCGCGGAGGCGGCAATCCTGTACGTGGCGGTCAGGCACACATTCGGATTCACCCTGCTCGCGCTGGCGGGCGGAGGCGATAACGGCGAAGAGAAGGAGGCGAGCAGGCCATGAGCGGCAATATCCAGCTTCCCGGCGATGCCAACGGCACGGCGACCCGCATGCCCGGCGGCTTGGCGGCGCGGCCGCCCTTCGATCCGTCCCAGGCCGAGCGCTTGCTCCCGGTCGGTCGGTCCGGGCGGCATCTGGCGATCTATCCGGCGCGCGCCGGCTACGAATTGCAGCGGGAACTCGATTTTCTCTCCAACCGCGCCATCGAGCCGAACGTCTTCTTCACCGGACGCTTTCTGGCCCCGGCCATGCCCCGGCTGGAGGATCGGGTCGTCCGCCTCGCCGTCATTCGCGAC
Organism: Ensifer sp. LCM 4579; assembly: GCF_001854885.1. Lineage (GTDB taxonomy): Bacteria > Pseudomonadota > Alphaproteobacteria > Rhizobiales > Rhizobiaceae > Sinorhizobium. The sequence goes on from NZ_MDDV01000021.1 coordinate 26,967, forward strand.
GACAACGAACGCAGCAGCCGCATGCGCTTCGTCATGCCGTTTTCGCTCGAAAAGCCGGGGTTTTCGATCGGCGCGCCGATCATCCGCGCCTGGTCCAATCCCTTCGGCCCCCTGGGCATCCCCCTCCTCGATGCGGAAGACGCGGCGGAGACGATCAGCAACGTCTATGAGGCGCTCGCCGCCCGCGATTCCGGCCTGCCGCAGGTTCTGGTGCTGCCGGACATCCGGCTCAAGGGAAAATTCGCCCAGCTCGCCCGCGCCGTCGCCATCGGCGAGAACCTGCCGCTGACCGTGACCGACACTTTCGAGCGGCCGATGCTCGACAGCCTGCTCGACGGCACCGCCTATCTGCGCAAGGCAATCAGCCGCAGCCATTTCAAGGAACTGCGGCGGCAATGGAACAATCTCGGGAAATGCGGCGATCTCGCCTATTGCGTCGCACGCCAGCCGGAGGAGATCCGCTGGCGAATGGAGGAGTTCCTCGCGCTCGAGGCCTCCGGCTGGAAGGGACGCGAGCGCAGCGCCATGATCATGGACCGCTACCGCGCCGCCTTCGCGAGGGAGGCGATCACCAATCTCGCGGAGGGCGACAGCGTCCGCATCCACACGCTCGATATAGACGGCAAGGCGATCGCTGCGATGGTGGTGCTGATGATGGCCGGCGAGGCCTATACGTGGAAGACCGCCTATGACGAACGTTATGCGAAGTTCTCGCCCGGCAAGCTGCTGCTGGCGCAACTGACCGAGTGGCACCTCGACGACGCCAATACTGTCCGCTCCGACTCCTGCGCGGTGCCGGATCATCCGATGATTGCCCGCTTCTGGCAGGAGCGCGAGGAAATGGGCACGCTCGTGATCGGCCTCAAGCAGAACCGCGATCGTGACGTGCGCCAGGTCGCGGCCCAGCTTCACCTCTACCGTAATACCCGCAACATGGCCCGCATGCTGCGCGACAAGATACGGGCGCTCGCGGGGCGGTGAGCGACGGAATTACCGGTTTCTGACCGCCTCCGCCACCGCTCGTTCGCGCAAAAGCCGTCGGATCACCTTGCCGGAGGTGGTCAGCGGCAGGCTATCGACGAACTCGATCTCGCGCGGATATTCATGCATCGAGAGCCGGTTCTTCACCCAGCCGCGGATTTCGGCCGCGGTCCCTTCGTCGGCGGCGACGCCGGGCTTCAGCACCACATAGGCTTTGACGATTTCGGTGCGGACCGGGTCCGGCCTGCCGACCGCCGCCGCCATCTGGACGTCGGGGTGTCCCATCAGGCAGTCCTCGATCTCCCCCGGGCCGATGCGGTAGCCGGACGAGGTGATGACGTCGTCTTCGCGGCCGAAGAAGGTGAAGTAGCCTTCATCGTCCAGGACGCCCTGATCGCCGGTTGTCATCCAATCGCCGATGAACTTCGCCTCGGTCGCGCCGTCATTCTTCCAATAACCGAGGAACATCACCGGATCGGGACGCTTGATCGCCACCTGGCCAACCGTTCCCGGCGGCAGGACGCTTCCTTCCCGGTCGATGATCGCGACCTCGTGCCCCGGCACTGCCTTGCCCATCGAGCCGGGCTTCAAAACGTCGAGATCGGCCGCCGAGGAGATGACGATGTTGCACTCCGTCTGTCCGTAGAATTCGCTGACCTCGATGCCGAGCGCCGCCTTCGCCCATTCGTAGGTCTCGCGCCCGAGCACTTCGCCCGCCGAGCCGATCGTTCGCAGACTGAGGCGATAGCGCTCGCGCGGCCGCTCGACCGACCTCAGAAGCCTCAATGCTGTCGGCGGAATGAAGGCGTTGCGCACATCCATATCCTGCATGATGCGGAAAGCCATGTGCGGGTCGAATTTCTGCGCCGGCGAGGAGACGACCGGCACGCCGAAGAACAGCGACGGCAGCAGCGCGTTCAAGAGCCCGCCCGCCCAGGCCCAGTCGGCCGGCGTCCACATGCGATCGCCGGATTTCGGCAGGAAGTGATGGTGGAACTGAAACCCCGGCAAATGGCCGAGCAGCACGCGATGGCCGTGCAGCGCTCCCTTCGGCGGTCCCGTCGTCCCGGATGTATAGATCATCAGTGCCGGGTCATCCGGCGTCGTGTCTGCCGCTGCAAATCGCCCCTCGCCCGCCATAAGACGTTCGAAACGGACGGTGCCCGGCAGTTCGCCTTCTTCGGCAAGCACGATCAGCCTGAGGTCCGGCAACTCGGCCCGGATCGCCGCCACGCGTTCATAGCCGAAGTGGTTCGTGACGATCGCCACCGCCTCTGCGTCGCGCAGGCGATAGGCAAGCGCCTCGACGCCGAAAAGCAATGCCAGCGGCAGCGCAATCGCGCCGAGCTTGTAGATCGCCGCATGGGCGATCGCCGCTTCGAAACCCTGCGGCAGCAGGATGGCGACGCGATCGCCCGGCCCGATGCCGCGCGCCGCGAGACCTGCGGCAAAGGCCGAGGAACGGCTCGCAAGCTCGGCATAGGTCAGCGATTGATGCGCACCATCCGGACTGAAATGCTCAAGGCACACGCGCCCTGGATCCCGCGCCGCCCAGGCATCGCTGACGGCAGCGCCGATATTGAACCTCTTCGGAATCCGCCAGCGGAACTCGCTATAGAGATCCTCGTAGTTTTCGATCCTCGGTAACATCGGCCCTGCCGCGCTGACAGCTTATGCGATGCAGCAGCTAGCACGTTCATCCCATATAATTCAACGGGTGCGGCCACTTGGCCATTGCGCGATGAACGAGAGCTTGCCCACAAGCATATTTGGCGAAGCGCTAGTCGAATCATCGCGTAGCGTGCATAAGTTCCTGACATTTCGACTTTACGCAAGTCCCGTAGATCCTAAGACGCCATGGCAAAACCAAGAAACAGCAAAGTGATAACCGAAGAGGCTAAGCTTGCAGCCGAGCAAGCGGTCATCGCGGTCTCGCGGCAAGTGAAATTCAACGTCGCGGAATATCCCGTCTCCATGTACGTTAGCCGGTTCAGGGACGATACCAGCGACCGCTATTTCGTGCCGGAATATCAGCGCAACCTGGCATGGAACAACGAACAGAAGTCTCAATTCATCGAATCGCTGATCGTCGGCCTTCCGATCCCATTCATGTTCTTTTATCAGACCGTGGAAGGACGAATGGAAATCGTCGACGGTTCGCAGCGGATGCGGGCGATGCGATCGTTCCTAAAGGAGGAGTTGCGCCTTCAAGACCTGGTCCTAATTCCCGAACTGAACGGATTCTCGTTCGCCGATCTGCCTAGCGACCGCCGAAACAAGCTCGAAGACATAACAATCCGGACGATTCTACTCGACACTGATACCGACCCTGCGACCCGAGCGGAAATGTTCGCACGCATCAATCGGATGGGTACCACCGCGAACGAGGCAGAAATCCGTAGAGGTTCTCTGCCCGGCCCGGTCACAACCTTAATTCAAGAACTCGCGGAGTCCGAAGAGTTCGGAAAGATGACGCCCCTCACCGAGAAGGCGATCGACCAGCGTGAGCGTGAAGAACTCGTAACGCGCTTCTTCGCCTATCTTAACAAGAACGACGCGCCAGATGGTCGGTTTCCGGGCTATCGTGATCGGCCAAAGAAGTTTCTTTACGATTACCTCAAGGAAGCCAATCAAGCTGCCGAGGCCGATGCGCAGATTGTCCCTGCCATGCGGCAAGAGTTTCTGCGTATGCTCGACTTCGTCGCGGACTCCTTTCCGCTTGGCTTCCGGAAGCTTAAATCCGCGAACACTGTCCCAAGGGTTCGGTTCGAGGCAATTGCAGTGGGGTCTGCATTAGCATTGCGACAGCACCCCGACTTAAAGGTTGACCCGGAGGTTGTTGTCGATCGGATGGAAAAGGCCGGCTTCGATAAGATCGTCGTTTCTGATGGAGCGAATGTTCGCTCCAAGCTTGAGGGAAGAATCGACTTGGGTAAAGCGATCCTGCTAGCCGAATGACGGACCTTCATACGAGCCTTACAGAGCGACGCCAGGAATTCGACGGGCACCTCGCGTTCGCGAACGCCTTGGACAGACGCTTGATCGAAGGCGACACAATCTCGATCGGTGAGATGGCGCTGACCGCACGCCACCTGCTCACGATAAAGTCTGGGTTGATCGTGCATTTGTACAATATCGTCGAGGCGACTATGACGAAGGTCATCGACGAGATCGGGAAGGAGGTCCTTGCGATTCCTCCTTCGCAGTGGTCCCCGGTTACCCTCAAGGAGTGGCTGCGCCACTACGCATCAATCGGAGTTGATGGCAACGAGGACACACGTCTCGATGTTGTTCACGGTGCCGCTCTGAAGCTCCTCGCGAGGCAGCCAATCGAATCGTTGAGGTTCAAAAAGCCCTCCGGAACTTGGTCAGACAGGGTTATTTTGGAATTCTCGCGGCGGCTAGGCGTGAGATTCCCGCTCAACCCTCAAATCGCCCCAAGGATTCGGCCCTCGCCCAAGTATCGCGACATGACACCGCTGGAGTTTCTTGCCGATCGAAGAAATGCGATCGCGCACGGCCGTCGGACATTCGAGAATGGGGCGAACGATCTGACGCTTCCGGACATAGTTGAGCTCGCCGCCATTACACTCGACTATCTCGTGCTGGCGGTCGACGCATTCGAAAATTACATTGCCCAGAAACACTTCAAGACCGCCGATGCATGAATTGAACAAAACAGAAATCGTTGCTGTCGACCTGTTCTGTGGTGTCGGAGGACTCACCTATGGCCTGCAATCCGCGGGCATAGCTGTCAAGCTCGGCGTCGACATTGATCCGGATTGTGCACATCCGATCCAGCAGAACTCGAATGCAAGCTTCCTGAATGCGGATGTCGCTTCGCTCGACCCAGGCGTTGTGGCTAGGGTGTTTGAAAACGCTGCGGTGAGCCTTCTTGCGGGTTGCGCCCCTTGTCAGCCGTTCTCCACGTATTCACGTGCTGCGAAGCAGAAGCATGGAGATACTGCGGGAGAAAACCGAAGCAAGGACTGGAGGCTCGTCGAGCATTTTGGGGACCTCGTCGAACAAGTTCAACCCGACCTGGTTACCATGGAGAATGTCCCGCCTCTCGCTCAGCAGCCGGTTTTCGAAAGATTGCTAGAGAACCTACACGGTTACTGGATGGATTGGCGTGTCGTTGAATGTCAGTCGATCGGTCTCCCGCAGACACGGAAGCGGCTGGTGCTGGTTGCTTCCCGCTTGGGGCCGATTACCATACCCCAGTTTCAAAAGAAGCCCACGACAGTGCGAATGGCAATTGGGGAGCTTCCGAATATCCCTGCAGGTGGCCAGGATCCGAATGATCCCTTGCACCGTGCAAGCCGGCTCAGCAGCTTGAATCTGCAGAGAATACGTCATTCTAAACCAGGGGGAACATGGCGCGACTGGCCCGAGGATCTTCGATCGTCGTGCCATCTTAAGGATACTGGCGCTACGTACCCTTCGGTGTACGGGCGAATGAAATGGGATGCCCCTGCCCCCACGATCACCACACAATGCTTCGGATACGGAAATGGGCGGTTCGGCCATCCAGACCAAGATCGGGCAATCAGCCTACGCGAGGCGTCGATGTTACAAGGATTCCCCAAGAACTATTCGTTTCTGCCAGACGAGGGGACAGCGAGCTTCGACAAGCTTGGACGACTCATTGGGAATGCTGTACCTGTCAAACTCGGTGAGGTGATCGGCGAACTCTTTTCCCATCATGTCGCGCAGATGCGCCCGGAGACCGCCCGACACTGATGCGGCCGCGAACCGCGTGCCTCGCGTCACGTTTGGAACGCATTTTCCCTATATCGATCTTCTCCACCAACAATGATGATCGAGGATTTGCTGCGATGACCGACCCTGCGCGATCCGCGTTGATGTCCAGGGTCAAGGGCAAGAATACACGTCCCGAATTGATCGTTCGCCAAGAACTGCACGCCCTTGGCGGCCGGTTCCGTTTACATCGAAAGGATCTCCCCGGTTGCCCCGATATTGTCATGCCAGCACGGAAGCTGGCCCTATTCGTCCATGGGTGCTTCTGGCACCGACATCAAAATTGCAGGATGGCTTCGATCCCAAAAACGCGACGAGAGTTCTGGAACCAGAAGTTCGGTAACAATGTTGCGCGCGATCAGCGGAATGTCTCAGAACTCGAGCGTCTCGGTTGGCGCGTGGAAGTGATCTGGGAATGCCGCACTCGAAAACGTAAAGAGCTTTCGGCTTCTCTCAGAATTTTGCTGGCGAGCTCCCCCAGACGCGATCCTAGTCTACCGCCCTTTACTGTAGTCAAACGATAAGCCACGCAAATCCACCGCGTGGCCGGGCTATGCGGCTCCAGCATCGTATTTCAGGACGGTGTGAAAGGAAGCACAATCGCTGAGCTACGCCACATTCCCCTGCCGAGGCGATGTAAGAGCCACAAATCAGCGACTTACAAAATTGATGTGGGTGGTGGGATATTGAAAGCTAGCGATATCTCGTTATGTTTATCACCGCACATGTCTCATGTCATCTCGAAATTCGCTTCGCCAAAGCTTGGTAGCGGAGATCTATTCAAGGCTTCGTCCGCGAGGCGCAGATGGCCAGTTGTCTGTCAAACGGCATCGACTATCTCGTTGGCCTTGTCCGCAACAAGCGGCTTGAAAGCGCAGGTCGCCGAGGCCATGGAGGAAGCGCACTAGGCGGCCCAGGAAAGCGGCTGCCTGCGTCTTCCGCGACTTCCGTGGTCGACGAAGGACAGCTGCCCACCGCGGCGGCGGGTGGTGGCCAAGGCCGAATAGACGATGCCGGGTGCCAATCCGCGCTTCATCCTCACCTCGCTTGCGGCGGAACGCTGGACACCAAAACGCTTTACGAGGAGCTTTACTGCGCGCGCGGTGACAGAGAGCCGCATCAGGGAGTGCAAGCTCGATCGCCACACTCGCCGCAAGAAGATTGCAGCGGGGCCATACGCAAGTTGCCACCGGATGGCGGTCGGGATTTTAAGTTCCACGCGTTGAGGCGACCGGACTACGGCCGGCTGTTTTATGCATTCAGGACGATGGACTCGGGAGCATCGGTGGTGTTGAAAGCTTCGCGCACGAAAAGCGTGGAAAGGTCGATTCGGAAGGTGGGGGCAAAGCCAAATGATACAGATAAGCGTAGAGTCAGTCACGACCGGCGCACCGCCAAACGTGCTGAGCAATGTTCCCATGATGAAATCGGAGAGAAACGTGGATGTCTATTTTTCAGCGGACATTGAAACAGACGGACCAATCCCTGGTCCATATTCGATTCTGTCATTCGCACTAGTTTATGCCGGATCTTATGACGGACAAACTTTTGCGCGTCCGAAAAATTATGAAGAAAGCTTCTACCGCGAGCTAAGGCCGATCTCCTCTGACTATGAGGCAGAAGCGCTGGCCGTTAACGGTCTCGACCGTGCGTGGCTTGTTCAGAATGGAATGCCACCAGAGCAGGCAATGCGGGAAGCTAATAGTTGGGTTCGTGCTATTGCAGGCGACGGCAACCCTGTTTTTGTTGCCTACCCACTGAGTTTCGATTGGACATGGCTTTACTGGTACTTCGTTCGCTTCTCGGACAGTGGATCTCCTTTTGGTCACTCTAGGTGCTTCGATATCAAGACCGCTGTTTCAGTGAAAACAGGCCTTCCCATCGCTGGATCTGGAAGGTCGAAGCTGCCCAGCCGACTTCTGCCATCTGGGCGACATACGCATCACGCTCTTGATGACGCAATCGAGCAGGCCGAAATTTTTGCAAACGTTTTTGAGTGGGAGGGGTGAAATTTGAAATATTTATCAGAGCGAAGAACACGAACCGAGGACCGCTTAAGACAACTTAAAAGCGAGTTGACGGAGGCAAATGCTCGGTTGGGAGCAAAAGCCTGTGTATATGCAACGGGTTCTTTTGGACGCCTTGAGGTGGGAAACAACAGCGACCTTGATTTGTTCATAGTGAGCAAGATTGGAGAGGCGGACGGAGTTATAACGAGTCAGCTTCGACACTTGGATGCCATCTTGGTAAAGGCTGATCTGATCAGCGCGATCCGAAAGTTGGGCATTCCGGACTTCGATGCTGATGGAAAATACCTAGGCCACTACTCGGTTAAGGAATTTACGGGGTCTCTCGGCGCACCGGACGATGACGCGAATAATACGCTCACTGGCCGGCTGTTGCTGTTTCTGGAGAGTCAGCCTCTCCTAGGCGAGGATGCTTACAGTGATATCATCGATGACGTCATCGCTTCCTACTGGCGCGACTATGGTGATCATGCCGAAAAATTCATGCCCGCGTTCCTGGCCAACGATATCCTCCGCCTGTGGCGGACATTTTGCGTAAATTACGAAGCAAGAACAGAGCGTGACCCCCACGAAAAAAAGATCGAAGGCAAGATCAAGAACTATAAGTTAAAGCACAGCCGAATGCTGACCTGCTACTCAGCGCTTTTGTATCTGCTTGGAGTTTTTAAACTCGAAAAGACCGTATCACCCGACCACGCAAAAAGCATGACACAGCTCACCCCGACAACCCGTTTGTCATGGCTTCTTAAACATCAAGAATTCAAAGCTATCCATAGCGTCACAAATCAGCTCCTGGAGAAGTATGCTGAATTTCTTGAGAAGACAGATCGCCCTAAGGACGAGCTCATCGCTGCGTTCAACGAAAATAGCAGTGAATGGATGGAGGGATCTTACACTTTCGGCGATCTTATGTTCGAGGCGCTGTCCACGCTCGGAGAGCAGAACAGATTTTACCGTCTAATTGTTGTATGATTCTTTGCCCCGTCATCAGAAATGGCGGGGACATCGGTCTACACTGAAATGGTGCCCACGAGCGGATTTTGTCCCACAGATTTAAAGATTGGAGAATGCGGGACAAAAACAGCCAGAAAATGTAGAAAGACCAACGTCTGTTTTTGTAGATGGTGCCCCATGCCGGGGTCGAACCAGCACTCCTTTCGGAACTCGATTTTGAGTCGAGCGCGTCTACCAATTCCGCCAATGGGGCATAAGGCTGGGCGATATCAGCGGTTTGCGATTTACACGAAGCTTTTCGCGCCGGTCAACCGGGAACTTTCGCATTTCGCTCAAGAGATCACAAAAGCGTGCGATTGGTCGCATGTTCGAGCGATTTACAGCCTCGACGTTCCTACTTAAGAAGGTGGCATCGAATGAAGGGCGGCCCAGCGCATATTCCGCCCGGCCGCCGTGAGGTATGCATGATCGAAGCGTCCGTAGCCCAGCGCCAGCAGTTCATCTTAGCAGTGCTCGTCACGCTCGGCATGACGGCGACTGTCGGCGGCGCCCTCGGATTCGAGCATATCGGCGGCTACATTCCCTGCGCGCTCTGCCTGCTGCAGCGCGACCCCTATTACTACGGCATCCCACTCGGCATCCTCGCCATCCTCACAAGCGTATTGAAGCTGCCTGTCTGGACGACGCGCACCTTGCTCGTGCTCGTCGGCATATCGATGCTCGTCGGCGCCGGCATCGGCGTTTATCACGCCGGAGCGGAATGGCATTTCTGGGACGGACCCTCGACCTGCGCCACCACCGCGCAAGGCATCTCGTCCGATGTCGGCGATCTGCTCGGCGATCTCGACGCCAAGCATGCTCCCTCCTGCACGGAAGCGGCGCTGCGCGTCTTCGGTCTGTCCTTTGCCGGATGGAACGTGATCGCCAGCCTCGTCCTCGCGGCGATCGCGCTTCGCGGCGCCGCAAAAGCCTGATCGTTGCGCGGCAGCCTTACGGCTGCAGTTCGACATCCCAGTAGAGATAGTCCATCCAGCTATCGTGCAGATGGTTCGGCGGGAACAGCCGGCCATTGTTGTGCAGATCCTGAACCGTCGGCTGATAGGGCCTCTGGTGCGGAAACATATTCGCCTGCTTCGGCAACTTGCTGCCCTTGCGCAGATTGCAGGGCGAACAGGCCGCCACGACATTCTCCCAGGTGGTCTGGCCGCCATGCGCCCGCGGAACTACATGGTCGAAGGTCAGATCGTCCGGCGATCCGCAATACTGGCACTCGAACTTATCGCGCAGGAAGACGTTGAACCGGGTGAAGGCCGGGAAGCGCGAAGGCTGGACATAGCTCTTCAGGCAGACGACGCTCGGCAGCCGCATGGAGAAGCTTGGCGACGAGACGGAGTGTTCGTATTCGGCGAGGATAATGACACGGTCGAGAAAGACCGCCTTGATCGCGTCCTGCCAGGACCAGAGCGACAAGGGATAATAACTCAAGGGCCTGTAATCGGCGTTCAAGACAAGCGCCGGAAGAGCCTGAGGTGAGACTGCAATCGTCAAGCGTATTCTCCTGATCGATTCGGCATCTGCATCTTCTATATTAGGCGCGTTGCGACAGGATTGTGAAGCCACAAAGAAAAAGTCGCCAGCCGATTCGCTTTTTCCTTCAAGGCGTCACGGGCAACGCATCGAGCCGCATCTGCTGGGCATAATAGGCCCAAAAGAGCCGCGCCGCGACGCTGCGCCAGGGCGACCAGGCGACCGCCAGCGAATCGACTTCGCTTGCCGTCGGGCGGAGCTCGAAACCAAGCGCATGCCCGATGGCGTTCTGCAGCGCCACATCGCCGGAGGGAAAGACATCCGGATGGCCGGCGCAAAAGAGCAGGTAGACCTCCGCCGTCCAGCGGCCGATGCCCTTGATCGCCGTCAATTCGTGAATCGCCGCCGCCGCTTCGATGTCGCAGACGGCATGGAGGTCGATTTCGCCGGCAACTGTCGCGGCCGCCACGCGCCGCAACGCGTCGGCCTTGGCGCGCGAAAGGCCGACGAGCCGGCAGTCTTCGTCGCTCATGGAGAGTACGCCGGCGGCACTGACCTCGCCGAGCGCCGCTTCCATCCGCTTCCAGATCGCCTTCGCGCTCGCCTTGGAGACCATTTGCGAGACGATGATATTGGCGAGCCCGCGATAGCCGGGCTCCGTGCGCCTCAGCGGCACGGGGCCCGCCTTCGAGAGCACGTTCTCAAGTCGGGCATCAAGCATGATCAGGCCGGCAAGGCCCGCTTCGATATCCTCATGTGTCCGGATAATCCGCATACACCCTCCACTGCATGTCTCCTTATCGTAATCGATTCAAGGACAAAACCATGCCGCAACTCAAAGTGATACAGCGTCCTTTGCGCACCAGAAGGAGGCACGGCGCTGTAAAAAGCGGATGACCTTTATACCGCTTCCATGCAAAAGGAACACGATGCCGATAGTACGACCGGAACAACCCGTTTTCCGCTTTGCACCGAGCCCGAACGGCCTGCTGCACCTTGGCCACGCGCTGTCGGCGATCATCAACCACGACATGGCGGCCGCAATCGGCGGCCGATTCTTGCTGCGGATCGAGGACATCGATCAGACCCGCTGCCGCCCGGAGTTCGAGACGGCGATCTTCGAGGACCTGACCTGGCTGGGGCTCTCCTGGGACGAACCGGTACGTCGCCAGTCCGAGCATCTCGCACTCTACGCTGCAACGCTCGAGCGGCTGAAGGCGATGGGCCTCGTCTATCCCTCCGTCCTGTCGCGCGGCGAGATTAAGGCGGCCGTGGCAGCGGCGGGGGCGAGCGGCGAAGCCTGGCCGCGCGACCCGGATGGGACGCCGCTTTACCCCGGACGCGAGCGCGACCTGTCGCCCGGCGAGCAGGCGGATCTCGTGGCGAGCGGCCGTCCCTTTGCCTGGCGCCTCGACGTCGCCAAGGCCGTGAAGCGCGTTGGGGAGCCGCTGACATGGCGGGAAACCGGAGCCGGTCCATCGGGAGAAACGGGGCGGGTCGCCGCCGATCCGTCTGCCTGGGGCGACGTCATCCTCTCGCGCTCCGATGCCCCTTCGAGCTATCACCTGTCGGTCGTGGCCGACGACGCCCTGCAGGGCGTCACCCATGTCGTTCGCGGCCGCGACCTCTACCACGCGACCTCCATCCACCGTCTGCTGCAGCGGCTCCTGGGGCTGCCCGAGCCCGTCTACTACCATCACCGCCTCATCCTCGGCCCGGACGGCCGGAAACTGTCGAAGAGCAATGGAGACAGCGGCATCGCCGCCCTTCGCGCCTCAGGCCACTCGCCGGAGGATATCCGCAGGATGCTTGCCGCCGATATGGGCGAACGCATGCGCGGCTTTCACTCGCCCCGCGCTTGAAATCTACGCCTGACCATGCGCTTGACCCGAAACTTTATGATTGCGGCATTGATCTCCGCGCCGACGATGAAAATCGCGCCGATCATGTACAGAAACACCAATACGATCACCACCGAGGCAAGGCCGGCGTAAGTCGCGACATAGGTGGAGAAAGCGGCGAGATAGGACGCAAAGGCATAGGCGCCGATCGACCAGAACAACAGCGTCAGGATGATGCCGGGCAGCACGTCCATCACGTTGCGATGGCCGTCGGGCAGCCAGAGATGAGAGACGAGAAGACCCGCCGTCAGCATCACCAGAGCCAATGCCAGCCCCCAATTGTCGACGGTCGCCAGCACCGTACTGAGCCAGGGCAGCCATTCGTCGGCATTGCGAACCGCAAGGGGTACGGCAACGAGCAGGACGCTGAGGGCAGCAAGGATGAGCACGGCGGCGAGCACGAAGCCGAGGCTCGCAAGCCGCGTCACATACCAGGGGCGGCTTTCGGCAACCCTATAGGCTCGGTTGAGCGCAATTCTAAGCGCCTCGACGCCGTTCGAGGCGAAATAGGCTGCTGCCAGCACGGATATTGTGAGTATGCCGCCGCGCGGAATGGTCAGCACCCGGACGATCTCGTCGGCGACGGGCTTTGCGATCGATTCCGGCCAGGCATCGAAGATCAGGTGGACGGCCGTGTCGGCAAACTGGTCGGCGCCGAGATAGCTGCCGAGCGCCGTGCCGAAGATCAGGAAGGGGAAAATGGCCATCAGCGACGATAAGGCGACGTGACTCGCCATAGCCCAGCCGTCGTCCTCGCTGAAATGCCAGTACGCGTCGAATAGGACCTTCCAGATGATGCGAACGACTGCCGGCATCCCGTCTCCAAATCCATCGGTCGCCGTCCGGCTGCCTGCTTCGGTCGGCCAGAAGCGCCCTCCTGCGATGCGCAGCCCCCGAAGCTTGAGTATACGCAATCCGATTGTATCCCAAGGATGAATATGGGAAACGACCCTCGGATTTCTACAGGAATCGCTTTCATGCCCGATCGCCCAACAATCATCGTCACCGGCTGTTCCTCCGGCATTGGCGCCTATTGCGCCCGTGCGCTGAAGGCGGACGGCTGGCGCGTATTCGCGACGGTCCGCCGCGCCGAGGATCAACTGGAACTCGAAGGGGAAGGGATCGAGACGTTCATCATGGACTATACCCAGCCGGATACGATCGCCGCGCTGGTGGAGGCCGTGATGGCGCAGACGGACGGGCGGATCGACGCCCTCTTCAACAACGGCGCCTATGGTCAGGCCGGCGCCGTCGAGGACCTGCCGAGCGAGGCCCTGCGGCTGCAGTTCGAAACCAATGTCATCGGCTGGCACGACCTGACGCGCCGCGTCATCCCGGCGATGCGGGCGCGGGGCTGCGGCCGCATCGTGCAGTGCTCCTCCATTCTCGGCATCGTGCCCTATCGCTGGCGCGGCGCCTACAACGCGTCGAAATTCGCGCTCGAGGCCCTGTCCCTTACACTCCGGATGGAACTTGCCGGCAGCGGCGTCGAGGTGAGCCTCATCGAGCCCGGGCCCATCGCTTCGAAGTTCACCGCCAATGCCGTCGCCTATGTCGAGCGCTTCATCGATCTGAAGAATTCCGTCCACCGGGCGGAATACGAGCGCCAGTTGCGGCGTCTTCGCGGCGAAAGCAAGCCAGCCCGCGGTAAGCTCGGACCGGACGCCGTGTACCATGCCCTGAAACACGCTTTGACGGCACGCCGTCCAAGGCCGCATTATATAGTGACGACCCCCGCCAAGCAGGGCGCGCTCCTGAAGAAGGTCCTGCCGGCGACATTGTTCTATCGCATCATCGGCCGGCTCGGCTGATAGAAGAGAGGGAATGACGCCATGCCCAGTTTTCTCACCGCCGTGACCCTGTTCGTCATGGGCCTGGTTGCAATCGTGCTCATCCGCGGCCTGTTGAACATGGCCCGGCGCGGCAGCGGCAACACCTCCAACAAGCTGATGCAGATGCGCATCCTGCTGCAGGCTGTCGCCCTGGTGCTGATCATGCTGACGCTGTGGATCACCGGCGGCGGCCGTCCGGCTTGAACGACTGGCGAAGCCGGGAGGAATGATGGTCAGACTGAACAAGATTTATACGAGAACCGGCGACAACGGCACGACGGGTCTCGTCGCCGGTCCGCGCCGCTCAAAGAGCGACCTGAGGGTCGAAGCCTACGGCTCGATCGACGAGGCGAATGCCTTCGTCGGCCTTGCGCGCCAGCACACCAAGGATATGGGCGAGCTTGATTCGATGCTGATGCGCATCCAGAACGATCTCTTCGATCTGGGCGCCGATCTCGCAACACCCGATACCGGCGAGGCGCTTGCCTACGAACCGCTGCGCATCGTCGCCGCTCAGATTGCGCGGCTCGAAGGCGAGATCGACCGGCTGAATGCGGAGCTCGAACCCTTGCGCTCCTTCGTACTGCCCGCCGGCAGCGCCGCTTCCGCAACGCTCCATGCCGCCCGGACTGTGGCCCGGCGGGCCGAAAGGCAGATGGTGGCGCTCGCCGGAACCGAAGGCGAGGCCGTCAGCCGCGAGGCGATCGCCTATATCAACCGGCTCTCCGACTTTTTGTTCGTCGCCGCCCGCTGGGCGAACGACAAGGGACGCTCCGACGTGCTTTGGATTCCGGGCAAGAACAGATAACGTCGTTCAAGAGTCACGCTTCGGGGGCCGCATGTTCATACCGCTTCATGACCGGAACGACCTGAAGCATATCAAGATGCAATATGTGACGGTCACGCTGATCGTCGTCAATTTCCTCGTCTGGCTCATCACCGGACCGATCGCCACCGAAGAATTCGCCAACGCCGCAGTGCTCGGCTTCGGCTACATCCCGGCGATCGTTTTCGACTACGCGATGCTCGATCCGTCGCTCGTTGTCGTCCCGGAGGAATTCACCTTCGTCACCTATTCGTTCCTGCATGGCAATCTCTCCCATCTGGCGATGAACATGCTGTTTCTCTGGGTTTTCGGCGACAATATCGAAGACGCGCTCGGGCACTTCCGCTTCCTCGTCTTCTATCTCCTCTCGGCCGCCGCCGGCGCGCTGGCGCATGGGCTCGTCGATCCGGCCTCGGAGGCGCCGCTGATCGGCGCGTCCGGTGCCGTTTCCGGCGTCGTCGCCGCCTATTTCCTTTTGCACCCGAAGGTGCGAGTCTGGGTCCTCGTTCTCTTCCGCATTCCCCTGCCGCTGCCCGCCGCCATCCCGCTCGCCTTCTGGATCGGTCAGCAGTTCTTCATGCTCGCTGTCGATCCGAATGGCGGCGTCTCCTGGAGCGCGCATGTCGGCGGCATCATCGCCGGGCTCGCGCTCGTCGTCATTTTGCGACGTCCGGGTGTGCCGCTCTTCGACCGCACGATCGTCAGTCCCCGCGCCGTCGAACACGAATCCGAGCCTGTCGGGGGCACGACCACGCCCCTGCCCGGCCGCAAGAAGCCCCCGACTCCCTGGGGTCGCCCGACCTGAGCGACGTTGCGAGACTTTTCGGCCCGGCAGGGATATGAGTTGCAATTTCAAGGGATTGCCGCCTTGCTCGCGCTGCATCGGAAGCCCCTCGGCGATTCATCTCCTCGCTTGCCAGAACTCTGCCTTACGTGTACGTAAACGTTAATAGCAGTTGCGGGCTTTTATCGATTTAGCGTCGCGGTCAGCGATTGTAATTGGAGAAAAAACGCGTATCGATGTCGCCAACCGACAATCAGACCGCTCTGTTAAGGCGCATTTTCCTGCGAAAGTTCCTGGAGGGAAAGTATCCATGAAAATCCTAGTTACGGTGAAACGGGTCGTCGACTTCAACGTCAAGATCCGGGTGAAGGCGGACGGCACGGGCGTCGAGCTCGCCAACGTCAAGATGTCGATGAACCCGTTCGACGAGATCTCGGTCGAGGAGGCGCTGCGTTTGAAGGAAGCCGGCAAGGCTTCGGAAGTCGTCGTCGTCTCGATCGGCCCGGCCAAGGCCGAGGAAACGCTTCGCACCGCCCTCGCCATGGGCGCCGACCGGGCGATCCTTGTCGAGACCGAGGACCAGGTCGAGCCGCTCACCGTCGCCAAGATCGTCAAGGGCGTCGCCGAGGCCGAACAGCCGGGACTCGTCATCGTCGGCAAGCAGGCGATCGACGACGATAGCAACCAGACCGGCCAGATGCTCTCGGCACTCCTCGGTTGGCCGCAGGGCACCTTCGCCTCCAAGGTCGAGATCGGCGACGGCAAGGTCAACGTCACCCGCGAGGTCGATGGCGGCCTGCAGACGGTCGAACTGAAGCTACCGGCGGTGGTGACCACCGACCTCAGGCTCAACGAACCGCGCTACGCCTCGCTGCCGAACATCATGAAGGCGAAGAAGAAGCCGCTCGACAAGAAGACGCCGGCCGATTTCGGCGTCGACACGACACCGCGGCTGAAAGTGTTGAAGACGGAAGAGCCGTCGGGCCGCAAGGCCGGCATCAAGGTGAAGTCGGTTGCCGAACTCGTCGAGAAGCTCAAGAGCGAAGCCGGCGTGCTCTAGGTCATGCGTCCGCGGGAACCGGTTTCCGGACAAACGCATGCACCGCTTCACAATCCTCGAGCTCCGATCCGGAACGGATCGTTGAGCTCAAACCGAAAGGGAGATTTACCTCATGGCCATTCTGCTTCTGGCTGACCACGACACCACCCACCTTTCCGACCAGACGGCGAAGGCGCTGACGGCGGCCCAGAAAATCGGCGGCGACGTGCATGTGCTGGTCGCCGGTTCGAACGCCAGGGCGATCGCCGCGGAGGCCGCCAGGCTCTCCGGCGTCTCCAAGGTGCTCGTCGCCGAGGACGCTTCGCTCGCCCATAATCTCGCCGAACCGCTGGCGGCAACGATCGTCTCGCTCGCCGGCAACTATGACACGCTCATTGCCGCCGCCACCTCGGTCGGCAAGAACGTCATGCCGCGGGTCGCCGCCCTGCTCGACATTGCGCAGGTGTCCGAGATCATCGAAGTCGTCTCCGCCGACACTTATCGGCGGCCGATCTATGCCGGCAACGCCATCCAGACGGTGCAGACGAYGGAAGCGAAGAAGGTGATCACCGTGCGCACCGCCTCCTTCCCGGCAGCCCAAGACGGCGGCTCGGCACCGATCGAGACGGTGTCGGCCGCTGCCGATCCGGGGCTTTCGAGCCATGTGTCCGACGCGCTGTCCTCCTCCGACCGTCCGGAGCTGACCTCGGCGAAGATCATCATCTCCGGCGGCCGCGCGCTCGGCTCCTCGGAGAAGTTCCAGGAGGTTATCCTTCCGGTCGCCGACAAGCTGGGCGCCGCCGTCGGCGCATCGCGCGCCGCCGTCGATGCCGGCTATGCCCCGAACGACTGGCAGGTCGGCCAGACCGGCAAGGTCGTCGCTCCCGACCTTTATATTGCCTGCGGTATTTCCGGGGCGATCCAGCATCTCGCCGGCATGAAGGATTCGAAGGTGATCGTCGCGATCAACAAGGACGAGGAGGCGCCGATCTTCCAGGTCGCCGACTACGGCCTCGTCGCCGACCTTTTCGACGTGCTGCCGGAGCTTGAGAAGGCGCTCTGAGGGCGCCACGATTACCCATGAAAAAGGCTGGAAAATCTGCCAGCTTGGCATTAACAATCATACCGGGCCGGTCCAACCGGCCCGGTATTTTCCTGTCTGCGGCAGCGCGGCTGCCGAGACCTCTTGAAGATGGATGTTTGCTTCGATGATCAAGACGGTCGGAATTGTTGGCGCTGGCCAAATGGGCTGCGGCATTGCCCATGTCTCGGCAACCGCCGGATACAAGGTGCAGCTTTACGATATTGCAGCGGATCGCATCGAAGCAGGACTTGCCACGATAAACGGCAACCTCGCCCGCCAGGTCTCGTCCGGCAAGATGAGCGATGAGGACCGCAAGAAGGCGCTTTCCCTGATCAAGGGCTCGACGGATATCAACGACCTCTCGCAGGCGGACCTCGTCGTCGAGGCAGTCACGGAAGACGAAACCATCAAGCGCAAGATCTACGGCCAGGTTTGTCCGGTCATGAGGCCGGACGCCATTCTTGCAACCAATACCTCGTCGCTCTCGATCACGCGGCTTGCCTCTGCGACCGACCGCCCCGAGCGTTTCATGGGTATACACTTCATGAACCCGGTCCCGGTGATGAAGCTGGTGGAACTGGTGCGCGGCATTGCCACGGAGGAGGAAACCTTCAAGGCCGCCAAGGATTTCGTCGCGCGTCTCGACAAGACGGTGACCGTCGCCGAAGACTTTCCTGCCTTCATCGTCAACCGCATCCTGCTGCCGATGATCAACGAGGCGATCTACACGCTCTATGAAGGCGTCGGCACCGTAGACGCCATCGACACGGCGATGCGGCTCGGCGCCAACCACCCGATGGGCCCGCTGCAGCTTGCCGATTTCATTGGTCTCGATACCTGCCTGTCGATCATGCAGGTGCTGCATGACGGACTGGCCGATTCCAAGTACCGCCCCTGCCCCCTTCTCGTGAAATATGTCGAAGCCGGCTGGCTCGGCCGCAAATCCGGCCGCGGCTTCTACGACTATCGCGGAGACGCCCCGGTCCCGACGCGCTGACCGGTGCCGCAGCGGCCCACTGCCCGCATCAACCAGCTGCAGGGACGCCAAGCGTCGCCTCGATAAGGCGCTTGGCGTCCTCGCTGTCCCAGGCGGCAGGACCGTTCATCGAACCGATCAGGCAGCCCTTCTCGTCGATCAACAGGGTGGCGGGCAGGCCGAAGGCAAGGCCTTCCTTCTTCAGCGTGTTGAACACGCCCATCGAACTGTCGCGGTAATAGCTAAGGTCGTGAACGGCGATTTCGTCGAGGAAGGCCTTCGGCTTCTCGTCGTCGCCGGTATCGATATTGATGGCGACGACCTCGAAACGGTCCCCGCCGAGCCCCTTTTGCAGGGTATTGAGAGCCGGCATTTCTTCCCGGCAGGGCAGGCACCAGGTCGCCCATAGGTTGACGAGCAGGGTCTTGCCGGCAAAGGAGGCGAGCGTCAGCGGCTTTCCGTCCGTTCCGACGAAGCTGAGTTCGCTGATCGGGTGCGGATTGGCGGCCGGCGTCATCGCCGCGACCTGGCCGCGCATCAGCGGCGTCGCGGCGGCGACCTTCTCGGCGGCAAGCGGGCAACTGGCGCTTGCCGCGGTTTGCGTCGCCCCGGCATTGCCAGACCCGGTCTCCTTCACGTATACCGCAGCCGCACCGGCGATCACGCCGAAAAGGGCGGCGAGCGCGAACAACTTCAGGGCCGGAGGACGTTTCTTCTGGTCTGGCATCTCATTCTCCAAGGCGGGCATCCTCATGGCTGACGGCAGTTCCGAGACGAAATCCTCCAACCAGATGTGGGGCGGACGCTTCGCCTCGGGCCCGGATGCGATCATGGAGGAAATAAATGCCTCGATCGGCTTCGACAAGAAGCTCTACGCCCAGGACATCCGCGGCTCAATAGCGCATGCGACCATGCTGGCGCAGCAGGGCATCATTTCGGCCGAGGATAAAGACAAGATCGTTCACGGGCTCAACACGATCCTGTCAGAGATCGAAAGCGGTAGCTTCGAGTTTTCCCGCCGTCTCGAGGACATCCACATGAACATCGAGGCGCGGCTTGCGGCGTTGATCGGCCCTCCCGCCGGGCGCCTGCATACGGCGCGCTCGCGCAATGACCAGGTTGCGCTCGATTTCCGCCTCTGGGTGAAGGAAGAGCTGCAGAAGACGGAGAAGGCCCTGACGACGCTGATCGCCGCCTTCCTCGATCGCGCCGAGGAGCATGCCGAGACGGTAATGCCGGGCTTTACCCATCTGCAGACCGCGCAGCCGGTGACCTTCGGCCATCATTGCATGGCCTATGTCGAGATGTTCGGCCGCGACCGCGCGCGCGTGCGCCACGCCATCGAGCACATGGATGAAAGCCCGATCGGCGCGGCGGCGCTTGCCGGCACCGGCTTTCCGATCGACCGCCACATGACGGCGCGCGCGCTGGGCTTCCGCGAGCCGACCCGCAACTCGATCGATACGGTATCCGACCGCGACTTCGCGCTGGAGTTCCTGTCGATCGCGGCAATTGCTGCGACGCATCTGTCGCGCCTTGCCGAAGAGATCGTCATCTGGTCGACGCCGCAATTCGGCTTCATCCGCTTGTCCGATGCCTTCTCGACCGGCTCCTCGATCATGCCGCAAAAGAAGAATCCGGATGCCGCCGAGCTCGTGCGCGCCAAGACCGGCCGCATCAACGGCTCGCTGATCGCGCTCCTGACGGTGATGAAGGGCTTGCCGCTCGCCTATTCGAAAGACATGCAGGAGGACAAGGAACAGGTTTTCGACACGGCCGAGAGCCTGGAACTTGCGGTCGCGGCGATGACCGGCATGGTCCGGGACATGACCATACGGGCCGACCGGATGAAGGCCGCCGCCGGATCCGGCTATTCGACCGCCACCGATCTCGCCGACTGGCTGGTGCGCGAGGCGGGCCTGCCCTTCCGAGACGCCCATCACGTGACCGGCCGCGCCGTCGCGCTCGCCGAAGAAAAGGGCTGCGAGCTCGCCGATCTCGCGCTTGCCGACCTCCAGGCGATCAATCCGGCGATTACCGACAAGGTGTACGACGTGCTGACCGTCGAAGCCTCGGTCGCAAGCCGCACCAGCTTCGGCGGCACGGCGCCGGCCGAGGTTCGCAAGCAGATCGCCTGGTGGCGGACGCGCAACTAGGCACGGCAGCAGCCACAGAGAAATAGGGTGCACAAGCCGCTGAAAAACCGATAAGAGATCGCACCAGAGCGGCAACGGCAATCCGCGCGGCCCGCGCCCGCTGACGCTCTGGAATCAATCGGCTTCAGCGTCGGCGAAGGAAAATGACGATGACATTCACGAAGGCCGCCCGGCTTGTGCTTCTCCTGGCAATCCCGGGTTTGGTTCTCACCGGTTGCGGCCGTAAGGGCGATCTTGAGCGCCCGGGAGCCATGTCGACCACAGCGCCCGCCGGCACGGCCAAGCCGCAGCAAACGGCCGTAGACCGTCCATTCCTGCTGGATCCCCTCCTCTAAGACGAGCAATTGCCGTGAACCACTTCGAATATCGCGACGGAATCCTTTACGCCGAGGACGTACCGGTGACGGACATCGCGCGCGCCGTCGGCACGCCATTCTACTGCTACTCCACTGCGACGTTGGAACGGCACTACCGCGTCTTTTCCGATGCTTTCGCCGACGTCGACGCCATGGTCTGCTACGCGATGAAGGCCAATTCCAACCAGGCCGTGCTGAAGACGCTCGGCCAACTCGGCGCCGGCATTGACGTCGTCTCTGAAGGCGAGCTGCGTCGGGCGCTCGCCGCCGGCATCCCGGCAGGCCGTATCATGTTCTCCGGGGTCGGCAAGACGCCGCGCGAGATGGATTTCGCGCTCGAAGCGGGCATCTACTGCTTCAATGTCGAGTCGGAGCCCGAACTCGAGGTCCTCAATCAGCGGGCCGTGCGCGCCGGCAAGCAGGCCCACGTCTCCTTCCGCATCAATCCCGATGTCGACGCCCGCACGCATGCGAAGATCTCGACCGGCAAGAAGGAAAACAAGTTCGGCATCTCCTGGGAACGGGCGCGTAGCGTCTACGCCCATGCGGCGACGCTTCCGGGCATCAAGGTAACCGGCATCGACATGCATATCGGCAGCCAGATCACCGACCTGCAGCCCTTCGACGATGCTTTCAAGCTCCTGCGCGAGCTCGTGGACATGCTGCGGTCCGACGGCCACGTCATCGACCATGTCGATATTGGCGGCGGACTCGGCATCCCCTACCGGGAAGACAACAACCCGCCGCCCCTGCCCGACGCCTATGCGGAGATCGTCAAGAGCCAGCTCAAGGGCCTCGACTGCAAGATCGTCACCGAACCCGGGCGCCTGATCGTTGGCAATGCCGGCATTCTGGTCACCGAAGTGATCTATGTGAAGGATGGCGGCGAGAAGACCTTCGTGATCGTCGACGGCGCCATGAACGACCTGATCCGCCCGACGCTCTACGAGGCCTATCACGAGATCAGGCCGGTGAAGATTTCCGCGGCCAACRCCCCGCGCATCAAGGCCGATGTGGTCGGTCCGGTCTGCGAGACCGGCGACTACCTGGCGCTCGACCGGGAAATGGCGATGCCCAAACCGGGCGATCTCTTCGCGATCGGCTCGGCAGGCGCCTATGGCGCGGTCCAGGCAAGCACCTATAACAGCCGCCCTCTCGTGCCGGAGGTGCTCGTCAAGGGCGACCGCTTCCACGTCATCCGACAACGCAGGAGCTATGAGGACCTGCTCGGTCTCGACTCGGTTCCGGACTGGTTCGAATGAGCCGCTACGGTACCGGGCAGTCTAACGTGAGCACTTGAAGCGCTGCAGGTTGAGGTCGACTTAGCGAGACTGCAGCAGGGGTGACGAATCCGGCCGGCGATCACGTTTTCTTTTTAGGCGCCCGCCCTCGTCTTCGCCACAAACAGTGCTATCCTGCCGTTAACCGTCGCCAGCAGTCGACGGGACCCGTAGCGCCTCGTGCTTTCCGAAAGTCGGACGCGATTCTTCAAAACGCACGATGCGGAGAGTCAATGAATTGCAGAGTCCTTGTGCGTCCTGATGGACGCAAGGCGCTGTAAGGAAGCGAAGCAGATGACGCAGTTCCGGCAGGATGACACGCCACGACCGAGATCGTTCGTCAAAATGCTGGCGGCAAAGCGATTGCTGGCGCAACTGGTGCTGATGGTCGAGCAGGTGCTGCCGCGCACCCTCGCGCCGCTCTCGCTCGTGCTCCTCTTCCTCTCGGCCGCCTGGCTTGGCTTCTTCCGTGTCGCACCGTTCTGGTTGCATGCGCTGGTGCTGCTCTGCTTCGTCGCCGGGCTGTTCCTGACCCTTCTGCCGCTCACCCGCATTCGCTGGCCGGAGATCACAGATGCCGACCGGATGCTGGAAGAGCGCAACCGATTGCCTCACCAGGCGATACGGGTACAGGACGACGTGCCGGTGAAGCAGGATCCCGTTGGCGCGGCGCTCTGGCGCGAGCACCAGGCGCGCATGGCGCGGCTCGTCCGCGGTCTTGGCACCGGCATGCCGCGCCCTGACGTCGCGCGACACGACCCCTTTGCCGTCAGGGCCGTGCCGATCCTGATCGCCTGCATCGCCTTCGCCTACTCCTACTCCAACCGCGCTGGATTGATCTCGGATGCTTTCCGCTTGCCCGAGCAGCAGTCGATGGCTTCCGACATCCGGATCGACGCCTGGGTGACGCCGCCAGCCTATACCGGGCGTGCACCGCTCTTCCTGACCGGCCGTCAGGATATGGCGGCCACGGACGAGGAGAATGCACCGATCACTATCCCGCAGTTCAGCGACCTGACGGTTCGGATTACCGGCACCGCCGAGGAGACCGAGGTCAGCTACAGCGAAACCCATAAGCCGCAGTCGACGCTCATCCCCGCTTCCGACAAGAACCCCGATTCGCAACCGAAGGCGCAGTCCGCCGACGGGTCGCCGAAGGGCGCGCGCAACTATCTCTACAAGATCACGCGGGACGGCACCCTTAGCGTCGCCGCCAGGAGCTGGAACTTCAAGATCACCCCCGACAGCGTCCCGGATATCGCCTTCGCCGATCCGCCCCGCCCAACGGCGAACGGTTCGCTGGAAATCAGCTTCCTCGCCCATGACGACTACGGCATCTCGCAGGCCTGGGCCGAAATCAAGCCGCTGGAGGAACCGGCGAAGAACGCCCGTCCGCTCTATCCGCTGCCCGAATACCGCCTCGATCTGCCGCGTCGCAACGCCCGCGAGGCCAAGGGTACGACGACCCGCAATCTCAGCGAACATCCCCTCGCGGGCAAACGCGTCGAGATCACGCTCGTCGCGCGCGACGCGGCCGGCCAGGAAGGCCGGAGCCTGCCTGAGGAAATGGTGCTGCCGGCACGCCGCTTTTTCGAGCCACTCGCGGCGTCCGTCGCCGAGCAGCGGCAAATCTTCGCGCTCGACGCCAACCGGCTGCCGCGTTCGATCGAGCTGAACGAAGCGCTGATGCTCTATCCGGAAGTAACGATTCCAAATCTTACGCATTTCCTGTTGCTGCAATCGGCAAGGACGCGCATGCAGCTCGCGCGCAACGACGACATGCTGCGAGATGCCGCCGACTACCTTTGGGAGATCGCGCTAGGCATCGAGGACGGCGACCTGTCGCTAGCCGAGAGGCGGCTGCGCGACGCACAACAGGCTCTTTCCGACGCACTCGATCGCAATGCCCCCGACGAGGAAATCGCCAAGCTGATGCAGGAACTGCGCGAGGCGATGCAGGAGTATATGCAGGCGCTGGCCGAGCAGCTGGCGAAGAACCCGCCGATGGCCGGCAATTTCGACATGAACAATGTGATGCGCCAGCAGGATCTCGAGCGCCTGATGGACCAGATCGAAAATCTCGCGCGCTCCGGCGCACGCGACGAGGCCCGTCAGCTCCTGTCAGAACTGCAGCGGATGATGAGCAATCTGCCGTCCGGCCGGATGATGCAGCAGATGGGCGAGAACAATGCGATGCGCCAGCAGATGGACAAGCTCGGCCAGTTGATGCAACAGCAGCAACAATTGATGGACGAGACCTTCAAGCTGGATCAGGCCCTGCGCGACCGGATGCAACGTGGCGATCCGCTCCAGGGCGAGGACAACGAGCTCTTCGGCCAGGACATGCCCCAGGATCCGGGACAGGGCAGCGATCCAAACGGCCAGCCGAATCCGCTCGACGGCATGACTGCCGATGAGTTGAGGGAGGCGCTCAAGCAGCTGAAGCAGCAACAGGAGGGCCTCGGTAAACAGTTGGGCGAGCTTCAGAAGGGTCTCGAGGACCTCGGGATCAAACCCGGCAAGGGCTTCGGCGAGGCGCAGAAGGAAATGGGGGATGCGGCCGGCGCCCTGGGCGAAGGCCAGGGAGAGCGCGCCGTCGGCAGCCAGGGGCGGGCTTTGCAGGCGCTGCGCGAAGGCGCCCAGGATATGATGAGCCAGATGCAGGCCCAGGGTCAGCAGCAGGGGCCGGGAATGGGCATGCCGCAATATGGCCAGAGCGGGCGCGACCCGCTCGGGCGACGCCACCAGAACGCCGGCCCCTATTTCGACGACCGGGTGCAGGTGCCGGACGAGATCGACACCCAGCGAGCCCGACAGATCCTCGACGCGATCAGACGCAAGCTCGGCGACAATCTGTCGCCGGAGCTGGAGCGGCAATATCTCGAGCGCCTGCTCGACATGCGCTGACGATTTGCGCCCCGGTCAGCGGCACCCATCTCGCCAAATGGATCCACTTCAAAGCGCCGTACGTCCTTGCGCAAAAATGACTCTCTTTGAACCTACGCGCCGTGCTGTCCGAAAATCCCGCCCGATCTTCGGGCCGATGCGCTGCGCTACACCGCATGTGTCCTTTGCGCATCCGATAAGGCGCGCTGCGCGGTAGGCGACACCGTTCGTTGCGAAGCCGAGAAGCGCGTCAGGCCGCCAGCGCCTGGGCAACCGCCTTGCGGATGTCGGGTAACGTGAACGGCTTGGAAATGACATCCACCACTTTGCCGGAAAGGTCGTCGGTGCGTTCGCGCTGCTCGGCATAGCCCGTCATCAGCAATATCTTCAACTGGGGAAAGGCGGAAGCGGCCTGATGGGTCAGCTCAATTCCGTCCATGACGGGCATCCGGATATCGGAAAGCAGGAGATCGAACGGCTGGTCTTTGAGGCGGGCGAGCCCGTCGGCTCCATCCCCCGCTTCGACCGTTTCATGCCCATCTAATCGCAGAGCCCGCGCAACGAATGAGCGCAGGGCATCCTCATCCTCGGTAATCAGGATTCTCGCCATCATGGCCTCCCGTATTCGCTCTCATAGAACGCTGAGGAACGCCCTATGCCGTTGAAGCTATGCATGACCGGCCGGTCGGAGACAGCCGCCACGCAACTCCAAACAAACAGCTTTTCGTTTGCTTTCGGTAAACACGTTCGGCTCGGTTGTCTCTATGTCGGCGAATAATGCGCGGCCGCTCATTCAGTTCAGCGGGTTTTGGGCAATGCCGTGCAGAGCCGAAACGCGACAAAAAGACGCTCAATACCAAGTCTCGATGATAGGAACCGATAGGATGGCCTATGGCTGATTGTGGGCTAGGCGCGGTGCGCGGAGCGATGCTGTCGCATCCTCGGGTTTAACCCGAGGATCAAGCATCGCAACGACGCCCACGATCAGCCATAGGCCACCTGCGGCCGGCTTCTCGGGCTGTCTGGCGTCGTTGAGACCCTTGATCCTCGGGTTAAACCCCATAGGCGCTAACTTTGTGTTGACGGCGGTGACGGTGCGTGATTCATCGTACCTATGAGTGATTCGTTGCGAGCATTG
>NZ_MDDV01000022.1 GCF_001854885.1 Ensifer sp. LCM 4579
ACGCGCTACGACAAGACCGACAAAAGCTTCGCAGCCTTCGTCCATCTCTCAGCCGCCATGCGAGCCATCGCCTGAATGTCGACAGACCCTAATGCGCAGTCATCGAAATGCAGTGCCCGATATTCTTTTTAACAAGGGAGATTGGTTCGCGACACAAGCGCAATGGAAAAAGCAACTCCTCGACGCCATCGAACGGAAATATGGCGACGAATTACTAAACACTTCCACCACCGATCTAGCTCGATTTTACGCGAGCGATATGGCTTTCGAGGTGCCCCAAATCTATCCTGAGGATTTGGTTGTGGATCAGCGCGAAACCCAGATCGAAACAGGCCGCGAAAACGGATGGGGAAGCGATCGGTCGCGGCCCTACTACATTACTGGCACGGCAGTGGATGTTGAGATTCCTTTTACTGGCAACAAGCTCGGATTTGATATCCAGCCGACGACGCGCAATTTCAACAATCCACGAGCGGTCATTCGGGATGGCATTGTTTCATTTTCAATCACCGGGACTGACCTGAGTCCTGCACGGGTGAAACAAGAAATCGACAGAGTCGTGGGATCGATCAACGAACATCTTGCTTGGCTGACGAACGACGCAAAATCCTATAACAGCAGCTTAGAAGGCCTGGCGACGCAGGCGATTGAGCGCCGCAAAGAGAAGCTACTCAGGGATAAGTCCCTTGTTGCAGGGCTTGGGTTCAAAATGAAAGAGCGTCCGGGTGCAAGTCAGACCTTTGCCGCTCCATCCGTTCGCCGGAACATTCGTCCGACTGTTCCGAGGCCCGCTGCCTCTCGCGAACCTTTCAAGCCAGAGCCAATCCTCAGCAGTGAAGATTACGAGCATATCCTGTCCGTACTGGAAAATATGGTCGGGGTGATGGAGCAAAGTCCTGGCGCATTTCGAGAAATCGACGAAGAGAGCTTGCGGACCCATTTCTTGGTCCAGCTCAATGGCCAATTTTTGGGCGACGCAACCGGAGAAACCTTCAATTATGAGGGCAAGTCCGACATTCTCATCAAAGTCGATGGAAAGAACATTTTCGTAGGCGAATGCAAGTTCTGGACGGGTGAAAAAGGTTATCTCGAAACGTTGGACCAGATTCTTTCGTATTTGAGTTGGCGAGACACCAAGGCTGCCGTTCTTGTTTTCAATCGCAACAAGGACTTCAGCGCGGTTCTTGCGAAGATTGAGGAAGCGACCCCGAGCCATCCCAATTTCAAAAAGACGGCGCGAAAACGCTCCGAAAGCAGTTGGACTTATCTGTTTGGGCACAAGGATGATGCGAATAGAGAGATCACTATCACCGTTCAGGCGTATAATGTCCCCGAACGGATCAAGCCACGCCTTTGAGTGGTGCGTTGCGTTCGAATTGCTAGACGATCTCGTCTGCCCAGGTGCCTTTTTTTGGAAAAATATGGCGCCCCTAGATTTTGAAGCCTTGTTAGATCTACCAAGCGCTAGCGCCACTACCCTGGAGGTGTTGGCTGGGAAATCGGTGAGGGCGATGTCACCGGAATAACTCGGTGGCCACGCCGCGCTTGCCAATGGCCTTGCTGCAACGATGATTGCCGACCCTAAAGAATGTTTCCTTTCCGGTAGAAAAGGTAGAAAGTCATTTCTCCAGATGATTTGCAGTGAACCAGCAAGTCCGAAGCCGATTTCCACTCCCAACTGCGCAACTCCCACGTCTGCCATAATTGACACGGTGAATGCCCTTGCACAAATAGTCTTCGGTATTGAGAGGAAACTGCGTATGAGGGATTCGCAACTAAATGCGGAGGTTCTCCTGAATCTCGGCTTCGTCGACGTAGGCAAATGGCAGCCGAAAGGAGATTCCATTGCTTACGTTCTTGACGGCGCAGACGCCCCAGCGAGCGAGGTTCTGTTGGACGCCCCCAACGCGCTTTATGCATTCGTGGGGGATGACCAGGTTGTCTATATCGGCAAGACCGCCCGCTCTATCAGGAAGCGATATGTCGGATACTGTCGACCGGGCAAAACACAGGCCACAAACCAGCGCTGCCATCGCAACATCAAAGCCGCGATTGCTGAAGGTACCGAGATCCGCATTTTTGTTTTTACGCCCATAACTCACCTGCGATATTCCGATTTCGAGGTCAATCTAGCCGCTGGCCTCGAGGACAGCCTGATCCGGGAATTTGATCCCCCGTGGAACGGTAGGGACAGAGGGCACCCGATCTCCGAAGACGCGGAACGCGAGGAAGTAGAAGAAGCCGAGTTTGGGGAATCGGGCGTCGTCGCGGTAGCCGATGCTTCGGAACCGCGGGCATCCGGCCAGGCTATGGCAACCTTCTCTGTGGTGCTCGGAGCTACATATTATGAAAAGGGGATTCTCAACCCAGGCGCCGAAGCCAGCGAATATCTCGGCAAGGAAGGCGACCCGATCCGCGTCCGGTTCAGTGATGGTAGCCAAACGGTCGTCTCGAAGATTAACAGGACGGCCAACCGGAACGGTGCTGTCCGGGTTATAGGCGGCAATGCCCAGATCGCCAGATGGTTTCAGAAGAACTTCGGCGAAGGCGACACCGTGCATGGCAGTGTAGTCGATCCGCATACTATAGAGTTGATTGCCGGCTAAACGGGGCATTGCTGGCGCGACGAGCGGTTGCAGGCTTTGCCGCACCCGTTGAGCCGGCTAAGCTGCTATAGGTCGCTACCACCGCGGGGTAGTTAGGATTGAGCAAAAGCTGATCCAGCTTGCCGCACCGCGCGTATTTTCCTGGCAAACGTGCGGCGAGAATCCGCTTCAGCCAAAGTTGCTGCGACAGCGGTGTCATCTTCCGACCCCAGAGCCGACTTTCATCCCTCGGCTTGAAAGTACCTTCGCCCGGGCATGTCTGTACGCAGCGACTTACGTTAAAGCCGTCGGACCGAAGGATTGGCTCCCATGGAAGCGGAAAAAGGGACGCTCAGCAGCCAACGAGGCCAAGATGACAACTGGTCCTTTACGCCCAAAATCCCGACCGCGCTCATTCCGCAGGTATAACTCTGCTGCGGCGGGGTGAGTGGCAGGCGCAGCGAAAATGGCAGGCGCCGTTTGGCGCCTCACACGTTGAACGCCGCCCCGATCAAGGTCTTGGTATAGGCCTCCTTCGGCGCCTCGAAGATCGCATCCGTCTCCCCCTCCTCGACGATGCGTCCGTTCTTCATCACGATCACGTAGTCCGACATCGCCTTCACCACGGAAAGATCATGGCTGATGAAGATATAGGAGAGGCCGTGTTTCGCCTGCAGATCGCGCAGGAGTTCGATCACCTGCCCTTGCACCGAGCGGTCGAGCGCCGAGGTCGGCTCGTCGAGGATAACGACCTTCGGCTTCAGGATCATCGCCCGGGCGATGGCGATGCGCTGGCGCTGGCCGCCGGAGAACTCGTGCGGATAGCGGTTGCGCGAAGCGGGGTCGAGCCCGACCTCCTTCAGCGCCGCGATCGCGCGGCGGTCGCGCTCCGCGCGGCTGAGGTCAGGCTCATGCACGTAAAGGCCTTCCGTGATGATCTCGCCCACGGTTCGGCGCGGCGATAGCGAGCCGTAAGGGTCCTGGAAGACGAGCTGCAGCTCGCGGCGCAAAGGCCGCATCGCGCCTCGGTCGAAGCCGGAAATGTCGGTCGTGCCGAAACGATAGTAACCGCTACTCGGCAAAAGCCTTAAGAGGGCCCGGCCGAGCGTCGACTTGCCCGAGCCGGACTCGCCGACGATGCCGATCGTCTGCCCCTGGCGCAGGCGCAGATTGACGCCGTCGACGGCGCGGAACACGGAGGAGCCGCCGAGAA
Organism: Ensifer sp. LCM 4579; assembly: GCF_001854885.1. Classification (GTDB taxonomy): domain Bacteria; phylum Pseudomonadota; class Alphaproteobacteria; order Rhizobiales; family Rhizobiaceae; genus Sinorhizobium. Next base: position 3,799 of record NZ_MDDV01000022.1, read on the forward strand.
AAAGGCCGCCGCCGATCGTGTAATCGACCGCGACGTCGCGGCCCTCCAGGATGATCGGCGCATGGTCCGGCGGCGGCGCCTTGCGGCCGCTCGGCTCGGCGGCGAGCAGCATCTTCGTGTAGTCGGCCTTCGGCCGTTCGAAGATTTCCGCCGTCGTCCCCTGCTCCACCACCTCGCCCCGCCGCATCACTGCGACGCGGTCGGCGAAATGCTTGACGATGCCGAGATCGTGGGTGATCAGCACGATCGCCATGCCGAAGCGCTGCTGCAGCGATTTCAAGAGATCGAGGATCTGCGCCTGGATGGTCACGTCGAGCGCCGTTGTCGGCTCGTCGGCGATCAGGATGTCCGGCTCGTTGGCAAGCGCCATGGCGATCATGACGCGCTGGCGCTGCCCGCCGGAGAGTTCGTGCGGGTAGCTGTCGATGCGGCGTTCCGGCTCGGGGATGCCGACGAGTTCCAGGAGCTCGAGCGCGCGCTTCTTCGCCTCCTTGAAGCTGCCGCCGCGATGATGAACGATCGGTTCGGCGATCTGCCGGCCGATCGTATAGAGCGGATCGAGCGACGTCATCGGCTCCTGGAAGATCATGGTGATCTTCGAGCCGCGCACGCCGTTGAGCCCTTTCGGCGACAGGCCGATGAGTTCCTGGCCACGATAGCGCGCCGAGCCGGTGACCCTGCCGTTCTTGGCAAGCAGCCCCATGATCCCCATCATGGTCTGGCTCTTGCCCGAACCGGACTCGCCGACCACGGCGAGCGTCTCGCCGGCGTTTACATCGAGGTCGATGCCCTTCACCGCCTGGACGGTACCGTCGGGTGTGTCGAAATCCACCTCGAGGCCGCGCACGGCAAGAATGGTTTGCTTCATATCTGCCATATCAGCGGTCCTTCGGATCGAGCGCATCGCGCAGGCCATCGCCGACGAAATTCAGCGAGAACAGCGTCATGACGAAGAATATGGCCGGGAAGATCAGCAGCCAGGGCGCCGACTGGATGTTGTTCGCTCCTTCGGAGATCAGCGCGCCCCAACTCGTCAGCGGCGCCTGCACTCCGAGGCCGAGGAAGGACAGGAAGCTTTCGAGCAGGATGACCTTCGGCACCACGACGGTGACGAAGACGATCACCGGCCCGATCGTGTTCGGGATGATGTGACGGCGGATGATCTGCCAATCGCTGAGGCCGAGGGCCTGTGCGGCGCCTACGAACTCCCGGCGCTTCAGCGCCAGCGTCTGGCCACGCACGATGCGCGCCATGTCCAGCCATTCGACCGCGCCGATCACCAGGAAGATCAGGATGAAGCTGCGGCCGAAGAAGACGACGAGCACGACGACGAGAAAGACGAAGGGCAGCGAGTAGAGGATCTCGACCAAGCGCATCATCACGTTGTCGATCCGCCCGCCGATATAGCCCGACGTCGCTCCGTAGACGACGCCGATGCCGAGCGAGACGAGACTGGCGAGCAGGCCGACGGCGATCGAGATCTGCCCGCCGAGCATGACGCGGACAAGCAGGTCCCGGCCGTTCTGGTCAGTACCGAAGGGGAAATATTCGCGGTCCACCCGCCCCTCGACCTTCAGCGTGCGACCGTCGTCTTCGGTCGCGACAACCTGTGTATCCTCGAACTCATTCGTCCGGTCGAAATAGCGCGTTGCGCGCGGATCGATCGGCTCGTCCGACGTGACCGTGGCCGAAAAGGTTCCCCCTTCCACCACGAATTCCTCGAGCGTGACGCGGGCACGGGTCGCGACACCTTCCATCACTCCCTGAAGCGTCGAAACGTCCGGACGCGGCTCGAGGCTAGGGCCGATCGACACATAGGACGGAAAGACCTGATCGTAGCTGTGCGGCGATAACAGGGGGCCGACGAAGGAGAAGAGCGCAATCAGCACCAGCATGACGCAGCCGGCCATGGCGGCACGGTTGCGGCGGAAGCGGATCGCCGCGAGCTGGAAGAGGCTGCGGCCCTTGGTCTCCGGCGAAGCAGCCGGGGTCTGGAGGATATCAGTCATGGCGGACCCTCGGATCGAGAAGGCCGTAGAGAATGTCGACCAGAAGATTGAAGACGATGACAAAGATGGCCACGAGGATCACGGTGCCCATGACGAGCGTATAATCGCGGTTGATCGCACCGAGAACGAAATAGCGGCCGACGCCGGGAATGGTGAAGATCGTTTCCACGACTGCCGAGCCGGTCAGCAACGCCGCCGCGCAGGGCGCGAGATAGGAAACGACCGGCAACATGGCGCCGCGCATCGCATGCGTGACCACGACCGTGCGGGACGGAAGACCGTAGGCCTTCGCCGTGCGGATATGGTCGGTGTGGAGCGCCTCGATCATCGAGCCGCGCGTGAGCCTGGCGAAGACGGCGAGTTGCGGCAGTGCGAGCGCGATCATCGGCAGGATCAGGAAGCGCAACGATCCGTCGCCCCAGCCTCCGGCAGGCAGCCACGAAAGGCTGATCGCAAAGATGAGCGTCAGCACCGGGCCGACGACGAAGTTCGGGACCGTAACGCCGATCGTCGAGACCGCCATGATCCCGAAGTCGAGGATGCTGTTCTGCCTGAGGGCTGCAATCGTGCCGGCGATGACACCGCCGACCACGGCCAGGAGCAGGGCGTAGAAGCCGAGTTCCATAGAATAGGGCAGGCCCTTGCCGATCAGCTGCGCGACGTTGTTGTCTTTATAGATGTAGCTCGGGCCGAAGTCGCCCGTCACCGCATTGCTGAGATAGTGAACATATTGGCGCCAGAGCGGCTGATCGAGCTGATAGGTCCTCATCAGGTTCTCCATCGTGGAGGGAGGGAGAGGACGCTCCAGGTTGAAGGGGCCGCCGGGGGCAAACCGCATCAGGAAGAAGGATATGGTGACGACGATGAACAGCGTCGGCACCGCACTCGCCAGTCGGCGAAGGACGAAGGGAATCATGGACTTGCTCCGGAAGCGACGCGCGGGGGACCGCGCGTCGCCTCAGTTCGTTATTCGGCGACGCTCAGGAACCGGCTCAGGTGTTCGTTCGGCGCGTTGTCCTGCCAGCCTTGAACACGATCCGAGACGAGCCAGAGATCCGCCTGGGTCAGAAGCGGCGCGATCGGCTGTTCCTTCATCAAGAGCGCTTCGGCCTCGTGGAGGATCTTCGAACGTTCGGCAGGATCCTGCTCCTCATAGGACTTCTTCATCAGTGCGTCGTATTCCGCATTTTCGAACTTGCCGTAGTTGAACGTCTTGTTCGTGCTGATGCTGAGAGCGAGGAAGTTTTCCGCGTCGGCATAGTCCGCGACCCAGCCGGCGCGGGCGACGTTGAACTTGCCACCTTCCTGCAGGTAGGCGTAATGCGACGACACGTCGAGGTTCACCAGCGAGACCTTGGCGCCGAAGGTGTTCTTCCACATGTCGGCAACGGCGGTTGCGACGCGCTCGTGGTTCGGATTGGTATTGTAGCGGATTTCAATATCGAGCGGCTTGCCGCCCTCGCCGTAACCCGCCTCCTTCATCAGTGCAACGGCCTGGTCTTCGCGGTCCAACTGCGACATGTCGGCAAAATCGGCCTTGGAAGGCTCGCCATAGCTCTCGATCCCCGGCGGCACCATGGAATAGGCCGGGATCTGTGAACCACTATAGATTTCCTTGGCGATGAAATCGCGATCGACGGCCATCGACAAGGCCCGCCGCACGCGGACGTCGCTGTAGGGTTCCTGGCGCGTGTCGAAGGCATAATAGTAGGTCGCCAGCGTCGGCGAGACATGGACCTGATCACCATAGGACTGACGCAGGCGATCGATCTGGTCGGCGGAGAAGTTGTAGACGAGATCCATCTCCTTGGCCTCGAAGCGGCGCACCGAGGCCGCCTGGTCGTCGATCGGATAGAAGATCACCTTGTCGAGCTTGACGTTGGCCGCATCCCAGTAGTTCGTGTTCTTCTCGACGGTCAGGCTGTCGTTCGGCACGTGTGCGGTCAGCCGGAAGGCGCCGTTCGATACCATCACGCCCGGCTTCACGAAATCGGCGCCATTCTTTTCGACGCTGGCCTTGCTGACCGGAAGCGCGGTCTGGTGCGCCAGCAGCTCCAGGAAGAAGGGGGTCGGGCGCTCGAGGGTGATTTCGAGCGTCTTTTCGTCCACGGCCTTCACCCCGAGCTGATCGACCGGCGCTTCACCCTTGTTGACCTTTTCGGCGTTCTTGATCGGGAAGAGAATGTTGGCGTATTCGGCGGCCGTTTTCGGATCCTCGACGCGGCGGAACGAGAAGGCGAAGTCCTCGGCCGTCACCGGCGAGCCGTCCGACCATTTGGCATCGGCGCGCAGCTTGAACGTATAGACGGTGCCGTCATCCGACAGATCCCAGGTTTCGGCGGCACCCGGCACGATGTTGCCGGCGGCGTCGTAGATCGTCAGGCCTTCATAGAGGTCCTTGACGATGAATGCCTCGATATTGATGGAGGTGTGCGCCTGGTCGAGCGTCTGCGGCTCGCCGGCATTGCCGCGGTGGAGTACCGCTTCGGCAAGCGCCGGGCTTGCGCCGACGAGCAGCGAGCCGATGAGCGCGGCGGCACTAAGGTTGAGTTTCATTGAAGCCATTTGTCTGCTCCTTCCCCTCTTTTTGGGTTGTGTTGATCGCAGGAGAGAAGTGCAAATTCTCACCAAAGGCAAGGCGATTTGTGTGGGACCATTGCACCCACTCTTATAAAAGCAAGACCTGATGATCTCTTTGGTTGTATTTCACCTGCGATGGATTCCATCGCTTTTGCGACGTGGACGGCCAGCTGAATTATGCGCCCGGTAACACCAACTGCAACGTTTTAGATTCCCGGCCGCCGCCGGCGTGGTTGCCGCGAACCGACTGTCATGCAAGCTTCATGAAACGATGACGCACTTTACGTAATATGCGGAAAGATTCCGACGTGCTTCGGTAATCTTATTGCGCGTCGCCGTCTCACACCCCTTCCGGCACTCTACTCGCGGAAACATTCGGCTTGCGCGTGACGATGGCCGCTGCCACGGCCTGAGACCACCACCAGAGGGCGAATGTCGCGATTTCTGGCGGTGCCATTCTTCATCCACAGTAAAAATGGCTGACGCACGTAAATCAAATGGGCGACGCGGCCGCCGGGCCCGTTGCCAAATGACCGGCATCAATTATTGTGCCGGTCACTGCAGCGCCGCGCGTCTTAGTCAGACGCGCAAAGGTCGCTGCAGCACTTCGAATTGCTGCATGTCTTTGTCCTTAAATCGAGTTCGATTAAAAGAGACATGCAATAGGGCTCTCCACGCCGGTTTCTCGGTGCCGGACCGTCTTTCGCCGGGCATCCGAAACGGACCGGGGAAGAGCTCGAACGCGCTTTCCCGGGCGAGACTTTCGTCCATCCATATCGCGGCGCCCGGAGTGAGGTGCCGGTCATCAGGGAGATTCGAATGGCATTGATCACGTTGCGGCAATTGCTCGACCATGCGGCGGAGAACGATTATGCGCTGCCGGCCTTCAATGTGAACAATCTCGAATATATACAGGCGGTAATGCGTGCCGCCGACGCGACGGACTCTCCCGTTATCCTGCAGGCAAGCCGCGGCGCGCGCGCCTATGCGGGCGACGCGTTCCTGCGACACCTGATCCTCGGCGCGGCAGAGGAATATCCCCATATTCCGATCTGTCTCCATCTCGACCACGGCGACCAGCCGTCGACCTGCATTTCAGCGATCACCAACGGCTTCACCTCGGTGATGATGGACGGCTCGCTCGAGAAGGACGGCAAGACGGTTGCGAGCTATGAATACAATGTCGCCGTGACCGCCGAGGTGGTGAAGATCGCCCACGCGGCCGGCGTTTCCGTCGAAGGCGAACTCGGCTGCCTCGGCAATCTGGAGACGGGCGCGGGCGACAAGGAAGACGGTCATGGCTTCGAAGGCAAGCTGTCGCGCGAGGAACTGCTGACCGATCCCGATCAGGCGCTCGATTTCGTTTCCAGGACCGGTGTCGATGCGTTGGCCGTTGCGATCGGCACGAGCCATGGCGCCTACAAGTTCACGCGCGCACCGGACGGCGACATCCTGTCGATCGAGACGATCGCCAAGATCAACAGGAAGCTGCCGAACACGCATCTCGTGATGCACGGATCCTCCTCCGTCCCGGCCGATCTGCAGGAGCTTTTCAACGCCTATGGCGGCGAGATGAAGAAGACCTGGGGCGTGCCGGTCCCGGAGATCCAGAAGGCCATTCCGCTCGGGGTCCGCAAGGTCAATATCGACACCGACCTGCGCCTCGCCTTCACCGGCGAGATCCGCAAGCATCACCTGCAGAATCCCGACAATTTCGACCCGCGCAACTATCTGAAGCCGGCGATCACGCACATGACGGAAGTCTGCAAGGAGCGGTTCGAAGCGTTCCGCGCGGCAGGCAAGGCTTCGAAGATCCGCGTCCTTCGTCTGCCGGAGATGGCCAAGCGCTACGCGGCCGCCTGACAGGCCCACAGCACCGCGCGTCTGATCAGACGCGCGTGCCGCCGTAGCACTTTGAATTGTTAGGATAGTCCGCTGACGTAAAACAAAGCAAAGCCGCGCTCCCGAAAGGGGCGCGGCTTTGCTTTTGTATCACTTCATTGCCGGCGCCTCGTGCTCATAGAGCTGGTCCATGGTGAGAGAGGCCACGTCCGAAAGGCGCGATTGGCTCTTCACGCGACCGCTGCCGAGAACCACGATATCGTCGCAGAAGGAAATCGTGCTGCGGTGGTGGCTGATGACGATTGTCGTGCGCCGCCCGGCCCTAAGTTTCAGGGTCTCGACGATTGCCGCCTCCGAGAGGCCGTCCACCGCATTCGTCGCTTCGTCGAGGATCAGGACGGCCGGGTCGCGCAACAGGGCCCTGGCGAGCGCGATGCGCTGCCGCTGTCCGGCCGAAAGGCTGGCGCCTCTGTAGCCGACAATTGTTCGATAGCCTTCCGGAAACTCTTCGATGAAGCCATGCGCCTCCGCCAGCCGTGCCGCACGCTCGACCTCGGCGAAATCGGCCGGCTGGCCATAGCAGATGTTTTCGAGGATCGTTCCGTCCACGAGTTCCAGATCCTGGCTGGCGACGGCGATCTGGCGTCGCCACTGCCCCGGATCGATCTCGCCAAGCGGCACGCCGTCAACGAGAATGCGCCCCTCGTCCGGCTCCACGAACCGGCACAGGAGATTGACGATGGTGGTCTTGCCGGCGCCGGAACGGCCGATGATCGCGGTCGAGCATCCGCTGCGGATTTCGAAATTCGCCGCGTGCAAAACCGTGGTTCGGCCGCCGGAGCTCGGATACCTGAAAGTCACCTTATCGAATTCGATGCGCTCGCGGAGACCATCGACCGGCCGACTCCCGGACGGCGGCTTCGGCTTGTCGGAGGAGTCGAGCAGCCAGCGCACCTCTTCCAGCGAGCCGCTCCAACCCTGGAACTGACTCCAGGACATTTGCAGCGCCCGCACATGCGGCTGCAGCCGGTAAAGGAGAACGACGAAGGCGACGATCACCGGAAAGCTCACGCCAACGAGCCAGGCGCTGACGACCGCCGCCAGGAACAAGGCGGAATGGAGCACTTCGGTGAGCGGCGGCAACGCGCCCTGCCGGGATTGCAGCACGAAGCCCGCGCGGCGGACGGCGTCGGAGGCGGCATCGAAGGCGGACTTCTCGCGGTCCTCCTGGCCGAAGACGCGGATCAGCCGCCCCGCATGCACGAGATGAAGCATTCGGGCCGCAAGCTCGCTGTTGAAGGAGGTGACATCGCGGCTCGGCCCCTTGAGCGTCGCGGAGAGCGCCGCATGCGCGAGCTGGACGAGGACGAGGCCGATCGCCACGAACAGCGTCATCTGCCAGGACAGGAGCAGCAGGAAGGCAAGCAGGATCACCGCGGCGCAGGCATTCACGATCGCCGAAAGCGCAGTTTGCACGGCATCGGACGCACGCCACGATTCATTCGAAATGATGTTGAGCAGACGACCGGGATTTTCCTTGAGGAAGAAGGGGTAGCCAATCCGAAGCAACTGGTCGGAGAGTGCGCTGCGGATGGCGTGGCTCGCCTTGCCATAGAGGAAGGTCGTCAGAACCGTATTTCCGAAGGCGAGCACGTTCTTGAGGCAGATCAGCGCCAGGACCGCCGCTGCAATCACCAGCAGCCTTTCGCCGTCGTCAAGACCTTCCCCCACCTGCTGAAAGAAAGCGGAGATCCCACTGAGCCCGGAGCTATCGTCGCTCCCCGCAATGATGCCCAGCATCGGGATTATGAGACCGATGCCGGCGCCTTCGAGCGTGGCACTCGCAAGACCAAGAATTACGACCGCAGGCAGCAGTCGCCATTGCCGCCCGAGGGCATCGCGCAACAGCTGAAAGCCGGGCACAAACATTCGTAACATTACGGACCTCGCTCCAGCCTCGACACCGCCTCACCGACTTCGGGCAGTTCGGTGGGCATTGCGCGGCCGGCAAGCCAGAGGCGCGCGAACCTCGCAGCCCCAGTGAGGTTCATCAGCACGATAGGCCAGTGGGAAAGTTGCAGATCGGGATCGAATCTCGGGCCGAAGAGAGTCTCGGCCATAGCCGATCGCACTGTCCAGAAGAAATGTTTCACCAGCCAGGGCGCCTTGACGAGATGCTTCAGGCACAGGGCGCCGTTGCCCAGGCTGTAGCTTCGGTGAAGCCTCTCGATCTCCGCGCGCTCCCGCCGCCCATGATGATGGTATACCGTCATATCTGGCACGTATTCGACAGGGATGCCGAGCGCGTAGGCACGCACTAGATAATCGGTGTCTTCGGCGGACTGCAGCGGCGCCCCCGCGCCGAAGCGTTCATCGAAACGGCCGATGCGGGCAGCCACTTCGCTTTGCATGGTCATGTTGCAACCAAGCACGAAACCGCCGGGATGGACGCCCGGGGTGAACACCTCCGGCACCGGCGATCGTTTGACCGTGAAGGGCAGATCGCCTGGATTGCCGAGCTCGACGCGCCCTCCCCGGACGACGCGGTCACCCTTGGCGTAGTGCCGCTGCAAATCACCGAGATAGGGCCGACCGACCTCGCAGTCGTCGTCGATGAAGACGAGGACGCGTCCGCGCGCCCGTTGCATGCCGGCATTGCGGGCAAAGGCAAGCCCCGGCCGGCCTTCCATGACGATGGTGATCGTCACGCCCGAGGCGGCAGCGATGCGGCGGAGCTCGTCCTGCGTTGCGTCCGTCGAACCATTGTCGACCACTACGATCTCCGTTGTGATCGCGGGATGAGCGCCGCAGGTCTCTTGGATGGAGCGAATGCATGCGACAAGAGCCTTCGCCCGATTGCGCGTGCAGACGATGAAGCTTGCAAATGGTACGCGATCGGTCGAGGCCCGACATCCCGCCCTCGCGGCCTCCCAATGCTTCATCTCAGTGTCGGGACGTCCGAATGCCATCCTACAGACACCCAAATTGAGGAAGGACCGTGGCGGCCGGCACCGACTGCAGATATTGCGCCAGTTCGTCCGCCTTGCGGCTGGCGCGAAGCGATAGGCGGCTGCACCAGGGTGCTCGGGAGGCGGGGAGCAACCCGTAGCGCTCGCGGCGGCGGATCAGCCCCCACTTCCCCGTTCGCGTCAGGAACTCATGCGTGAGCTCGGGACGGTTCTCATCGGCGATGAGCTGGTACAGGAAGTAAAAGAAGCAGAGAAGACCGTCCTCGTAGGCGCCTCGCGTCTCCGTCGGCTGGGCGGCGATCGCCCGCTCGACCTCAAGGATGAACAGCGCGAGCGATCGAATGCCGCTTGACGTGACGGAGAGCGCGATATCGCGAAGGGCGCTCGTATCGACGGAAAATCCCTGGCGTTCAAGGTTTTCGGCAACGATCTTCAGATGCGTCCGACGCATCTGCCGCTGGTGTTTGCTCGTGACGCTGCCCTCATGAATGCGATAGGCAATCAGGGCCTCATCGATCATCGCCAAGGGAAAGCGCCCGGCGATGCGACGGAACAGATCGAAATCTTCGGCATGCGGATAGGCCGGATCGTAGACGAGCATGTCGTCCGGGATCACGCGGCGATTGAAGACCACCGTCGAATGGATGAAGATCGTGAAGAACGCCGACAGAATGGGCAGGCTCGCCGCCCGATAGATCGGATCGGGCCTGCCGCGAAGCAATCGACTGCCGATCAGCCTGTCGACGCCCGTACCGCACATGGCCAAGCCAGGCTCAGCGTCGAACAGCGCCATCTGGCGCGAAAGGCGCATGGAATAGGCGACATCATCGGCATCCATGCGGGCGACGAACTCGCCGGTGGCAAGCCCCAGCCCTTCGTTCAGGGTAGCAATGAGGCCGCGGTTTTCCCGCGAGACAATCGAAATCCGCCGATCGGCCTGTCGATATCGCTCGATGATCTCAAGCGAACGGTCGGTCGATCCGTCATCGATCGCGATGATCTCCAGGTTTTTGTAGTCCTGGCGCAGCAGGCTTTCGAGCGCCAGCGGGAGATAGGCCTCCGCATTGTAAACGGGAAGCAGCACGGAAACCAATGGGGTGAACCTTGCTCGACTCATGTCCATCGCGTCTCCGAAACCTGGAGGGTTCCTCCACGCTCGACCGTTGCGCCCGGATAGACCGGGCTCGCGCCTTCCGCCTCTGCGACCGCCGGGCCGCTGCCGGCTTGCCGCGCATAAGGGAAATGGCGCTTCAGCGCATTCAGCGGAGTTTCGAAGGCGATCCAGGAGATCGACGCAAGGATCAAAGTGGCGGTGCCGGCGACTGCCAGACGCCCGGCGCCCTGCTCCGAAACATTGACCGGAATGAAGGCCTGCGCCTTGACGATCAGTGCAAGGGCGATGGCGTGGTAGAGATAGATACCGTAACTGATGCGCCCGAGTGCGGTGACGGGCGGAGCCTGGACCAAACGTCCGACATAGCCGCCGATACCGCGCGAGCACGCGCCGACGAGCAGCGTCAGCGGCAGAAGCGGGAACACTTCGAGACCGATCCAGACAAACCATTCGAGCACCGGAGTCGTCGGCACGCTCTTGAGCGGGAACAGGATCAGTGACACGACCAGCAACGGCTTCCAACAGCGCTCCGCCCAGCGCGGCAGGGCTGCGCCGCCCGCGCGATGGGCCGCCAGCAGCCCGCCCGCCGCCAAGGCGTCCATCGAGGCAGGCGGCAACAGGTCACGCGCCAGCGTCGGCGTCCCGGTGGCGGGCCAATAGAAGCGGAAAGCGAGCGAGCAGAGAATGACACTGACGCAAACCGTCGCGATCGAACGTCGCGGCGCCATAAGCACGACCAGCGGCCAGACGATGTAGAACTGCTCCTCGATGCTCAGGCTCCAGGTATGGCAGAGAACCCAGGGCGTCCATGCATCCTGATGAGCATACCAGAAGTTCGACAGGTAGAGCGCGTGCCAGCCGAGCACCTTTCCGGAGGTCTCCAGGCCGGCAAGCCACACGGCTCCAAGAACCGCGAAATAGGGCGGAAAGATGCGCAGCGCCCGACGCGCATAGAAGGACTTCAGCGCCGTTGCCGGCTGGAAGCGCTGGTCGTCTCGCGCTTCCAGGAGCAGCCGCGTAATGAGGAAGCCGCTCAACACGAAGAACAGCCTGACGCCGATATGGCCCCAATGGGAGCCGTCCTCCGCATAGAAATGCGCGTAAACCACCATCAGGACAGCGACGGCGCGAATTCCGTCAAGCTGCTGGTCGCGCGCAATCCGCATGCACATCCCTTTCGAATCTGACCTTTGCGGGCTCCCGGCGTGTCGTCGCCGGCTTCGTCACGAACCTACCGGGCGGTGAGCTTGCGTCTCCTTGAATCGGCCTCGGGAGGCGATCCAAGCTGCTACAGTAAAGGAACAGTTAAAAACGGCTGGGGCAAATGTATGGTCGAATCAGGCCTAATTTTGGCTTCGGGCGCAAAGACTTGACCTAGCGGAGCAAGGGAAATCGCAGGCGTTGTTCTCTGAACATGCGGTTAAACGCAGCGGTTGTATTTGTCGATGCTTCAGATTTATATATTTATCGTTGTATGAATTTGGGCAATACGCGCTCTGACTGCGCCAGGAGCGACATGCCCGCAGGAAATCAGCGCTCAATTCTTGGGCTTAGGGTCAGGACCTAGAAGGTTGGCGGTGTATTGATCCAAAGCAGGATGGTTTCACCATCGTGTCGGTTCGACCATGCATGGCGGCGACGACTCGCGAAATAGAGCGAGTCGCCCAAGTTCAGATCATAGAACTGATCCCCGTCCAACACGAACTCGACGCGGCCGGAGAGAACGTAGACGAACTCCTCGCCCTCATGCCCATAAGCGCCCTCGCTCGATGCACCGGGTGCCAGCACGAAGCGATGACAGTCCATCTGATTCTTCCCCTCGGCGAGGACCTGGATCGTCACACCGGGGGTGGTCCGCGGCCACGTGCGCCACTCTCCGGCCCTGACGAGCGTCCTGTCGCGCAGTTCATCTTCACCGGCGAGGCTCGAGATTGTGGTACCGAAATATTCTGCCAGGCTGTGCAGCACCGCGATCGACACGCCTTGCGACGTTCGCTCGAGTGTCGACAGGACGGAGGCTGCAATACCTATATCGCCTGCAACCTCTTCGAGCGTTTTTGCGGCAGCATGCCTGAGGCTGCGTAATTTGCGGCCGACTTGCAAATCGACATTTCTCTCCTGGGCACCTGCTGAAACGGCCGCCTCTTCGCCGGGGGCCTCCGCCTCCAGCGCCTCGCGGATCGCCGCCGGGTTCAGGCCGCGCTCGGAGCGAAACCAGGAGATCCGTTTCAAGCGCTGAAGGTCGGCCTCCGTGTATTGACGATGGCCTGTCGGCGACCGCTCCGGCACGACGAGGCCTTGCGTTTCCCAGAGCCTCAACGTCGACGCCGAAACACCGGCGAGCCTTGCCGCTTCGGCAACTTTGTAGCGGATGTCGCTGTCTCCGTTCATCTTTCCCTCGTCACGGCATCGCCAGCGGCAATCCAAAGAGTTCACCCCGGGGACCGCCATGGCGCCCATCGGGCGCCGTGTCCTCTTTATCAGCAAATTTGATTTGCATTCCCTTTCAAAAGATGTACCACTTCCCGACCAATCTTGCAGAAAAAATACAATTTATCTACACACAGAGCCAGGGACGAACGCAATGACCAGCCTGACAGACCGCAAGAATGCCGCCATATCCCGTGGCGTGGGAATGGCAACGCAGATCTATGCCGATCGCGCGGAAAATGCCGAAATCTGGGATAAGGAAGGCAATCGTTACATCGATTTCGCCGCCGGCATCGCGGTCGTCAACACGGGCCACCGTCACCCGAAGGTCATCGCCGCCGTCAAGGCACAACTCGATCGCTTCACCCACACCTGTCATCAGGTCGTGCCCTATGAGAACTACGTTCATCTCGCCGAACGGCTGAACGCGCTGGCACCCGGTGACTTCGAAAAGAAGACGATCTTCGTCACCACCGGCGCCGAGGCGGTGGAAAATGCCATCAAGATCGCCCGCGCCGCGACCGGACGCCAGGCGATCATCGCCTTTGGCGGCGGCTTTCACGGCCGCACCTTCATGGGCATGGCGCTCACCGGCAAGGTCGTTCCGTATAAGGTCGGCTTCGGTGCGATGCCGGCCGACGTATTCCACGCCCCCTTCCCGATCGAACTGCACGGCGTCAGCGTCGAGCAATCGCTCGCCGCGCTGAAGAAGCTCTTTGCGGCCGATGTCGATCCCGGTCGCGTCGCCGCCATCATCATCGAGCCGGTCCAGGGCGAAGGCGGCTTTTATCCGGCACCGGCGGCCTTCATGAAGGCGCTTCGCGAAGTCTGCGACCAGCATGGTATTCTCCTGATCGCCGATGAAGTCCAAACCGGCTTTGCCCGCACCGGCAAACTCTTTGCGATGGAGCATCACGACGTCGCGCCAGACCTCATGACCATGGCGAAGAGCCTGGCCGGCGGCTTTCCGCTTGCCGCCGTCACAGGCCGCGCCGAGATCATGGACGCGCCAGGCCCCGGCGGGCTCGGCGGCACCTATGCCGGCAGCCCGATCGGCATCGCCGCAGCCCATGCGGTCCTCGACGTGATCGAGGAGGAAGAGCTGTGCGGCCGGGCGAACCAGCTCGGTAACCGGCTGAAGCAGCGGCTCGCCGCGATCCGGGAAAAGGTCCCGGAAATCGTCGACATCCGCGGCCCGGGCTTTATGAACGCCGTCGAATTCAACGACACGAAAACCAATCAGCCGAGCGCAGACTTCGCCAACAAGGTTCGGCTCAATGCGCTTGCGAAGGGTCTGATCCTGCTCACCTGCGGCGTCCACGGCAATGTCATTCGTTTCCTGGCGCCGATCACGATTGAGGATGAGGTCTTCGCCGAGGCACTGGATATTCTCGAAGCGTCGATCCTCGAAGCGCGCAGTTGACCTGACGCCGGGCGACCGCTATCGCCGTCATCCGGCTGGCAAAGCGGCGGCCACTTTGCGTTTTTCCTTACGGCGCCGCGCGTCTGAAAAGTACGCGGCGCTTGAAGGCGTGGGGCCATCGGCTTGCCCGGAAGTAGAACAACAGCGCGCTTGTGGCTGCGGAAGGCATCGCGGGAGGATACGTCATGGCCCTGACACCTGCACTTACCAAACACCTCCACGCAGCGGACCTGTTCGCCAGGCTCGACCATCTGGCCTGGCCTTTGGAGCCGTGGACCGGCCCGACCTTCGAGGTCCTGAATCCATCGACGGGCGAATTGCTCGCCACCTTGCCGGACATGGGTACCGACGAGACGCGCGCCGCAATCGATGCGGCCCAGGCGGCGCAGGCGCTCTGGGCGTCCAAGCCGGCCAAGGACAGGAGCGCAATCCTGCGCCGCTGGCACGATCTGATCATCGAGCACGCCGATGATCTCGCGGCGATCCTGACCGCCGAAATGGGCAAGCCGCTCGGCGAGGCGAAGGGCGAGGTCCTGCATGCCGCCTCCTATGTCGAATGGTACGCGGAGGAAGCCAAGCGCGTCTATGGCGAAACCTTTCCCGCGCCCGCCAACGACCGCCGCATGCTTGTCATCAAGCAGCCGGTCGGCGTCGTCGGCACCATCACGCCCTGGAACTTCCCGGCCTCGATGGTTGCCCGGAAGATCTCGCCAGCGCTTGCCGCCGGCTGCGCCATTGTCCTGAAGCCGGCGGAACAGACGCCGCTCGTCGCCGGCGCGATGTTCCTGCTCGCCGAAAAGGCGGGCTTCCCGAAGGGCGTCCTCAACCTCGTCTATGCCGCCGAGGGTGCACCGGTCGGGCGCGAACTCTGCAGCAATCCGAAGGTCCGCAAGATCAGCTTCACCGGGTCGACCGAGGTCGGACGGCTGCTGATGCGGCAATGTTCCGATCAGATCAAGAAGGTCAGCCTCGAACTCGGAGGCAATGCTCCGTTCATCGTCTTCGACGACGCGGATATCGATGCGGCGGTCGACGGCGCCATCCAGGCGAAGTTCCGCAATGCCGGCCAGACCTGCGTCTCGGCGAACCGCATCTATGTGCAGACTGCGGTGCATGATGCCTTCGCCGGGAAATTCGTCGCAAAGGTGCGCGAGCTGACCGTCGGCGACGGATTTTCCGCCGGCATCATGATCGGCCCGATGATCGACAGCCACGCGATCGAGAAGATCGAGGCGCATGTCGCCGATGCGCTCGCCAAGGGCGCTGAACTGCGCTGCGGCGGCCAACGGACCGGCACGACGGGAACTTTCTTCGAGCCGACGGTGCTGACCGGCATTTCGCACGACATGCGCGTGGCGGAGGAAGAGACCTTCGGTCCGATCGCGCCGATCATCCGCTTCGAAAGCGCCGAGCAGGTGGTGGACGAGGCGAACGACACGATCTATGGTCTCGCCGCCTATTTCTACGCGGAGAACTTGAAGCGCGTCTGGCATGTGGCCGAGGCGCTGGAATACGGGATGGTCGGCATCAATACCGGGCGGATGTCCTCCGAAGCCGCTCCCTTCGGCGGCATCAAGCAGTCCGGCATCGGCCGCGAAGGCTCCCGTCATGGGCTCGAGGATTATCTCGAGATGAAGTATCTCTGCATGGGCAATATCTGAGCCGGCGATCCTCCTCTGACGCCCCTTGAAATTCTTGCTGCGGCTTGCCAATTGGGGCCGCAACAACGGAGCGGGATCAGATACCGTGAACGGATACCGCCTCTCATAACTTCAAACGCAATTTCAGGAGGTCCGCAACGCGATGAGTGAAGTCGAAATGTCCGTAGAGAAGCACGTCTTCGAAGCCGACGTGGCGAAACTCCTGCACCTGATGGTGCACTCCGTCTACTCCGACAAGAATGTCTTTCTCCGCGAATTGATTTCGAACGCGGCGGATGCCTGCGAGAAGCTGCGCTACGAATCGATCGTCGCACCCGACCTCCTCGGCAGCGATCCGGCTCCGCGCATCGTATTGACCCTTGACGAGGAGAACGCCCGTCTGATCGTTGAGGACAACGGCATCGGCATGAGCCGCGACGAACTCGTCGAGTCCCTCGGCACTATCGCTCGCTCCGGCACGCGCGCCTTCATGGAGCGCATCGAAGCTGCCCAGAGCAAGGATGGCGCCCAGTTGATCGGCCAGTTCGGCGTCGGCTTCTATTCCGCCTTCATGGTCGCCGACAATGTCGACGTCGTCTCCCGCCGCGCCGGCTCGGACAAGGCCTGGCACTGGGCTTCGGACGGCAAGGGCAGCTACACGGTTTCCGCCCTCGACCTCGCCGATGCGCCGGCGCGCGGCACGCGGATCACCCTGCACCTGAAGGATGATGCCAAGACCTATACCTCGCGTTGGACGGTGGAACGCATCGTCAAGGACCAATCGGGTCACGTGCCGGTGCCGATCTCAATCATGGAAAAGCCCGGTGCGGAGCCGGCGCAGGTCGCCGACGGCACGGCGCTCTGGACCAAGCAGAAAAGCGAGATCTCCAAGGAAGACTATACGGATTTCTACCGCGGCGTCGCGGGGCAATATGACGAGCCGGCGCTGACCGTGCACTTCCGCGCCGAGGGCCGCCACGAATATACGGCGCTTGCCTTCGTGCCGGGCTCCAAGCCCTTCGATCTCTTCGACCCGGACCGCAAGGGCCGCATGAAACTTTACGTCAAGCGCGTGTTCATCACCGACGAGGCGGATCTGCTGCCGCGCTACCTGCGCTTCGTGCGGGGTCTCGTCGACACGGCCGACCTGCCGCTCAATGTCTCGCGCGAGATGATCCAGGAAAGCCCGCTGCTCGCCAATATCCGCAAAGGCCTGACGAACCGGGTGCTGACGAGCATCGAAAAGCTTATCGACAGCGATCCGGACGCCTTCGCCAAGCTGTGGGAAAACTTCGGCAGCGTCATCAAGGAAGGCATCTACGAGGATTTCGAGCGGCGAGCCCAACTGCTGGCGCTTTCCCGCTTCCTGACGACAGCTGCCGAGGACAAGCCGCGCGCCTTGAGCGACTATGTCAAGGACATGAAGGACGGCCAGGCGGCAATCTACTACCTGACCGGGGAAAACCTGGCGCAGTTGAAGGCGTCGCCTCAGCTCGAAGGTTTCCGCGCCCGCGGCATCGAGGTGCTGCTCCTCACCGATCCGGTCGACAGCTTCTGGGTGACGACGGCGCCCGACTTCGAAGGCAAGCCCTTCAAGTCGATCACGCAGGGCGCGGCCGACCTCGCAGCCGTGGCCAAGGAGAACACAGCCGCCGCCTCGCCTGCGGCGAGCCCGTCGGTCACCGATTTCGTGGCTTTCGCCAAGGCGACGCTCGGCGAGGCTGTCTCGGATGTCAGGACGTCGGACCGCCTGACGGAGAGCGCCGTCTGCCTGGTGGCGCCGGAACATGGACCGGACCGCCAGTTGCAGAAAATACTGCAGGGTGCCGGTCGTATCGACGATAACGCAAGGCCCATTCTCGAAATCAATCCCGGCCATGCCCTGATCGCCGCCCTCGCCGCCGGCCCGGCGGAAGACCAGGCCTTCCGCGAAGACGCGGTCAAGCTGCTCTTCGATCAGGCCCGTGTGCTCGACGGCGACAGGCCGGCGGACCCGCGCGCCTTTGCCGAACGGCTCTCACGCGTGTTCGATCGGGCTTTGAAGCATTGATGCGGAAGCGCGGGCGAATTGCGCCCGCACTCAAGGGCTCATCCCGGCCTGGATATCGCTCTAGCCGGGCGGCTCCGATGTCCCGGAACCGGAGCCGAGGTGGGACGCGTATTTGAGCTGGAACTCGCTCGAGAGCATCATGCCCAACGCTACGCTCTCCCGCGTTATCGTGCCTCCGCTTAGAGTCTTGGCATAGCTGTCGAGGCCGTCCGGGTCGGCCGGGCGGCCAAGTATCAGGAGATAAAGAAAGCCGACGTAGGATCGATCAGTCAGACCGAAGGTTGCATATCGCCCGTTGAACTCGTCGGATTTCATCAAGGCGAGCGTCATGGCCGTGACTGTTGTCTCGCTCTTCTCCAATGCGTCTACCCAGCGCTCCATCTCTTCCGGGTCGCCCTGCCGCCCAAGCACAAGGCAGAAGGCAAAGCGCGCCTGTCGGACCGCCAGCGGATCGGACGTCCTGCTTTCCGCCACGTCACAGTCTCTGCGGGGAAGCGGTATCGGGCGCTTCCCGCGGATAACATCCCTGACCGCAATGTAGGCCGGTTTCGGTTCCCCTAATGTCCAGCCACCATCGCCTTTCCCGACCAGGCGTACCAAGCCCATGTGGGCCTCGAAGCCGGGAGCCCAATAGGTCTCGTCCAACAGTTCGTAAATATGCGCGGCCTCCACCTTGTACTTTCTCTCAAGCTCCCGCAAGCGCTTCATCGCCTGCTTCAGTCCGTCGGCCTGCTGCTGTTCGCTGCGCTGGCTTCCATAGGGGTTGTTGAACTCGGTGACCCAGATCGGGTGGCCGAAACGTGCGAGTTCCTTGAAGGCCCATTCGGGGTCTTCGCCATACATATGCCAGACGGAGATATCCCATTTGATCCCGTCCTGCCGCATCCGTTCGAAGGCGCCGACATGTCCCCAGCCGGCCGTGCCGATCGCTTTGCGGATCTGCGGGTCGACCTCCGTCATGCCGTCCGATAAACCTTTCAGTACCGCACTGACCTTCGCCCAGCGCGGTCCATAGTAATCCAGGGGTGCCACGCCACCGGCAGGCCCCCACTCGCAGGGATACTGGCTGCCGTCGTCTCGCTTTTCGCAAGGTTTGATGATGGCATGGTTTTCCATCTCGTTGCCGAGCTCCCAGACGCGGATGTCGTCCTTGAACTGTGAGCCGAGTGTGACGGCGAACGCGCGGGCCTTGTTGTAAAGCTCGTCGGCGCTGTCCTTAACGAGATCGACGTTGCTCGGGGTGACCACAGGAAGGATGTCTATCCCGCGGGCCTTTCCCTCCTTCACAAGTCGGCCCAAATCCTGCGCCTTGCCGACATCGGGAATGTTCACCCGGTAGGATTTCATCCCGAGATCCTTGACAAGATCGAGCTGCCGTTCAATTCCGACGCCGGGATAGGCGGTGAACGGATGACCGTTGACGCCCCACAAAATGTCTGCGGAGGCCGGGGCGATCGTAGCCAATAGGCACACTGTTCCGATTGCCAGTCGAGCGAACATACTCGTCTCCCTCTCGCTGCGTAGCCTGGAGCATGCCGCCTCTCACCCGGCGCGGCAATTTGCCGGAATTGAGAATCCGACCGCCTTTGCTACCACTTTCGACCCATTGGGATAGCTCGTACGGACAGTGGCTCCAGAGATCCGTTTATCGGCATCACTGCGGGGTTCCGCAGCATAGCCGCTGCCATTCCGGCTGCCGCTCGACGACCGTAGCGGCGTTGACCAAGCGAGGCAGCGTGTATGCTGCGGCACAGCTTGCCGCGCAT
Source organism: Ensifer sp. LCM 4579 (assembly GCF_001854885.1). Classification (GTDB taxonomy): domain Bacteria; phylum Pseudomonadota; class Alphaproteobacteria; order Rhizobiales; family Rhizobiaceae; genus Sinorhizobium. Next base: position 23,622 of record NZ_MDDV01000022.1, read on the forward strand.
CTGCGGCAGTTTGCCGAAATGGCGGAACGGGCCGCCCCCGCTACCTCTTTCGTTGGCCATTCCTATCCGATTTCCCGTCGGAGCCCGGCATGACCACCGCCTTTGGGTACATGGTTACCATCCGGCACTCCCTTTAGAATGTTTTGCTCCGCGTATTTGGAACCATGGCCCCATGCAGATCTCGATCGTCGGTATTTTAGTCTGCGTGGGGATATTGCTGATCGGAGCTTATGGCCGGTCCCCCCTGATCATCGGACTGATCGTTTCGCTGGCTTTCGGCGCGACAGCCTTTGTGACGCTCGTCGCAATTGGGGGATCGTCACCGCTGATCTATACCTTCTTTGCCGCCCTTCTGATAACCGCCGTCATTACGAGGCGGCGGATTCCGCGGGAGATCGGCAACGTATTCGGAAAGATTCGACCCCTCTGGGTGCTTTGCGGTCTGATGGCATATTCCGTGGTCGGTGCGTGGTTGTTTCCACGCCTTTTCGCGGGACAGACGAGCGTCTTCGTTCAGTCGACGATGCGTCGTGGCATCGTGGAGGCTTCGCTTGCGCCTGTTTCGGGCAACATCACGCAAACCGGATATTTCGTTCTGGGCGGCCTCACCGCCATCGCTCTGTGCGTCCTGCTTCTGAAGGAAGACAGGATAGACGCAGTTCGGCGCAGCTTTCTTCTCTTGTGTGGTTTTCACGCCGGGATGGGATTGCTCGATTTGGTCGGCAAAGTCGCAGGCGCCGGAGATATCCTTTGGCCCATCCGTACCGCCAATTACGCCATGCTTACCGAGGTCATGGAGGGTGGTTTCTGGCGCATCACAGGTGCCAATTCGGAGGCATCGTCCTTCGCAGGGGTCTCGCTCATCTGCCTTGCGTTCTGTTATGTCTACTGGCGCGAGACCAAATCGCGACTGGCGCAAGGGCTGGCCGCGCTGCTGCTCGTCCTCGCCCTCCTCTCCACGTCGTCCACCGCCTACGTAGGCTTGACGATCTTGGGCATACCAGTAGCGCTTTCCATCCTCCGTTCCTTCCTGTCAGACCGCATCGACAGCGACGAGATCCTGATCATCGCGTTGCTTGGTGTTGCTATTGTCACAATCCTGACAGTCATTCTTCTCCGCAGTGAATTCTTCGCTCTGTTCGTCCGCCTCATCGATTCCATGGTTCTCAACAAGGCTAGTTCTGCCTCGGGCCAGGAGCGGGCCTACTGGAATATCAAGAGTCTGCAAGCCTTCGCTGACACCGGCGGTTTCGGCGTCGGCCTTGGCAGTTCGCGCGCGTCGAGTTGGCCGATCGCGGTGGTTTCGCAACTTGGCCTCGTCGGCAGCGTGATGATGGCCACGCTGCTGATGATCTTGGTGCGGGGCATGGGCCGTCTCAAAGGTTACCTCGATCCCGAGACGAACGCCGTCGTCTCAGGCGTACGGGCTTCCGCATTGGCGTCTGTCCTCGCTGGCACTTTGATTTCCGGGACCGCCGATCCAGGCATGATCTTCTTTATTGCCTTTGCGGTCATCTCGACGAGCAAGGTTCATGCGCGCAGGGAGAGAGATGCACGCTTGCGCGTTCCACAGCTTAGCCGCCCTGCGCCTGCCGCATCCACCGGGCAAGCCGGGCGCTCATCACCGAACGCGCGCGCAGCCAGCGCGCATCACCGACCGTGAAACGGCAATGCGGCTATGCGGCCAACCGCCTACGCGACGAACGGATTTCCCGTACTGTAACAGAACTTACACCAAACTGACATTTCGCCTTCACGAAGCGCGGCTATCGCAAGGTCGTACCGATGATCGGTCTCCCCGCAAGAGGACCTGCCGCCCATGTTTCAGTTGAAGGATGTCACTCGCCGGTTCGGCAAGAAAACCGCCGTCAGTTCGGTCAGTTTCGACATCCCCCAAGGACAGATGGTCGGCATTATCGGTCGTTCCGGTGCGGGCAAGTCGACGCTCTTGCGCATGATCAATCGTCTCGTCCAGCTCTCTTCGGGCTCGATCGAGTTCGGCGGCGTCGAGGTGTCCTCGCTCAAGGGTGCGGCCCTGCGCAATTGGCAGCGCGATTGCGCGATGATCTTCCAGCAGTTCAATCTCGTGCCGCGCCTCGACGTGCTGACCAACGTGCTGCTCGGCCGGCTCAATCACCGCTCGACCGTATCGAGCATTCTCAACCTGTTCAGCCGCGAAGAACGCATCATGGCGATCGGCGCGCTCGAGCGGCTCGGCATCGAACAGACTGCACTGCAGCAGGCCGGCACCCTTTCCGGCGGGCAGCAGCAGCGCGTGGCGATCGCCCGTGCGCTTATGCAGCAGCCGAAGGTGCTGCTCGCCGACGAGCCGATCGCTTCGCTCGACCCGCTCAATGCCAAGATCGTCATGGACGCGCTGCGCGACATCAACGAGCGGGACGGCATTACCGTCATCACCAATCTGCACACGCTCGATACGGCCCGGAACTATTGCGAGCGCATCGTCGGCATGGCGCATGGCCGCGTCGTCTTCGACGGGCAGCCGAAGGATCTGACCGCCGCGGCGGTCGCAGATATCTATGGCGGAGACACGCCGATCGAGGAGTCGATGACTTCGACCAGCATCAATATTCCCGCGGCCGTTCCGCAGGAACAAACGGCATCGGCCGGCTTCAAGCCGCTGGCACTGGCCGGCACCTGACGCCCGCCAGGATCGAGCGCCCGCGTCAAGGGCACCTCATTGAAACCGATAGTGATCCGGCGCGGCCGGAAAAACGGGAGACGAACCTCATGTTGAAGAAAGCTCTTCTCAGCGCCGTAGCGCTCTTTGCCCTCGTCGGCCATGCCCAGGCCGAAGACCTCGAGGAATTCCGTATCGGCATCCTCGGCGGCGAAAACGAAGCGGACCGCCTGCGCAATTTCCAATGCATGGTCGACAAGCTGCCGGCGGCAATCGGCGTCGAAAAAGTCTCGCTGTTCCCGGCCGCCGACTATGACGGCGTCATCCAGGGCCTGCTCGGCGGCACGCTGGATTATGCCGAACTCGGCGCGTCCGGCTATGCCAAGATCTACCTCGCCAAGGCCGACGCCGTCGAGCCGATCCTGACGACGGTCCAGACCGACGGCTCGACCGGCTACCACTCGATCATGGTTGCCCGCAAGGATTCCGGCATCACCAAGCTCGAGGACCTCAAGGGCAAGAAGCTCGGCTTCGCCGATCCGGACTCGACCTCGGGCTATCTCGTTCCGCTCGTCACCCTGCCGGAAGCGATCGGCGCGCCAGTCAAGGAATTCTTCGGCGAGACGGGCTTCGGCGGCGGCCATGAGAACCTCGTCCTCGAAGTCGTCAAGGGCAATTTCGATGCCGGCACGACCTGGGGCTCGGGCGTCGGCGAATTCAAGGACGGCTATACTTCGGGCAACCTGCACAAGATGGTCGAGAAGGGGATTCTCGACATGAACGACCTGGTCGAGCTCTGGAAGTCGCCGCTGATCCCGAACGGCCCGATCGTCGTACGCTCCTCGATGAACGACGACATGAAGGCGAAGTTCAAGCAGTTCATGATGGACCTGCCGAAGACGGACGCCGCCTGCTTCTCCGCCATCCAGGGCGGCGATTTCACCGGCTATGTCGAAGTCAACAGCGACTTCTACAAGCCGATCATCGACGCCCGCAAAGCGACGATCGGCGGCTGATCGCGACTTTTGTCGGCCGGCCGCCGTCGAGCGGCCGGCCTTTGACTGTCAGGGCCCCGCGCGGCCCTTTTGAGAGGCCGGCATCGCCGGAGACCCATGGCTACTTCCGTGCTTCCCCGGCAGTTGAGCGAGAACGGCATTCAGATCGAACGGCACTGGCAGGAGCTCGCCGCCCGCCGGCGTCTCTACACCTGGCTCGGTCTTGCAGCGCTTGCGGTGGCGCTCTTTGGGTCGCTCTGGTTCGCCAACGACTCGAATGCCGGCAAGTTTTTCGACCGCCTGCCGCATTTCTTCGATTTCGTTGGCGATCTGATGCCGCGCGACGGAATGGAGGTCGTCCGCGCCCTGTTCGACCTGCCGTCGCCCTATGACGACGGCAGCTTCAAGTACAACTATCCGGACGGCCGGCTCTATCTGACCGACAGCATCTACATCCCCGAATACGTGCACAAGATGCTGGAGACGGTGAACATCGCCATCTTCTCGACGGTGATCGGGGCCTTCTTCGGCTTCATCCTGTGCTTTCTGGCCGCGCGAAACCTCATGCCCAATCCATGGATCCGCGGTTCGGTGCGCCGGATAATGGAAGTGGTGCGCGCCTTTCCCGAGGTGGTGATCGCCGGCTTTTTCCTGGCAATCCTTTCGCTCGGTCCTATCCCCGCCATCGCCGCGGTTTCGATCCATACGATCGGAGCACTCGGCAAATTGTTCTTCGAGGTGGTCGAGAATGCCGACATGAAGGCGGAGGAAGGCCTGCGCGCCGTCGGCGGCAACTGGATCGAGCGCGTCTGGTTCGGCATCGTGCCGCAGGTTCTCCCGAATTTCATGAGCTACTTTCTGCTGCGCCTGGAGATCAATGTCCGCGCCTCGACGATCATCGGCGCGGTGGGCGGCGGCGGCATAGGGGAGCTTCTGCGCCTTTCGATCGGCCAGAACCATCAGGCAAAGACACTGGCGATCGTCATCCTGCTCTTCGCGACCATCTCAACCGTCGATCAGTTTTCCGCATGGCTTCGCCGCCGCCTCGTCGGCGACCAGGCCTTCCAGCTTAGGCAGTAGGAGCGCGCCATGATCGCCTCGACCAAGCCCGGCGCGCCCGAAATGGAAGCAATTGCGGCCCGCCACCCGCATCTCTTGCGGTCGACCACCCGTTTGAAAGCCATTCTGATCGGTGCCGGCCTGGTGCTGTATCTGGTTTTCAGCTGGTGGTTCTTCTCGATCGGCCACGTGCTTGCCAACGCGAACTGGGGTATCGCCGGGACCTATCTCGCCGACTGGGTATCCTATGAGATTCGGCCAGATATCGCGATAGCGCGTGACGGTACGATGAGCGTCTCGTATCAGCGTAATTCGCCGCTCGGAAAGAATCCGAACCCGGAATGGGTCTCTCTCGAAAAGCAGACGGTGACGCGCAGCGTCGAGACGCCGGCGGCCGTGGCGCAGGCGCCGAAGCCGAAGACGAATTCCTCCTTCAGTTTCATGGCCCCGAACGCGGCGCTTGGCGGAAGCCGGAACGATGCCGAGCAGCCTGTTGAAACGACCCGCACCGAAGAGGTCGTCACACGAGCGGTCATAACCTACGACCGCTCGACGCGCATCGAAGTCGCCGACAGGCTGGTGCGGGCCACCCATGCCGGCGAGACTTTTGCCATGACGGTCGACGGCGCCGACGCGGTGACGCCGCAGGATCCGCTGCCGGGCTGGGCGAAGCAGAAGCGGCCGGGCGAAAAGATCACGCTCTCCTTCGGCCTGACCGGCTGGGCCGAGGTCGAAGGCGACGAGGTCTCGATCCGCAACCGGTTTTTCGGCTGGGAAAACTTCCTCTTCGACGCCGATTCGCCGTTCTTCGGGAAGCCCTATGGCGAAGTGGCATCACTGATCCTGTCGGGTGACCGGATCGACCCGGCGCGCTCCAATCTCGGGCTCGCCTGGAACAATATTCTTTACAATGCCGAATGGCAGCATCTCGACGTCTGGACCAAGCTCCTGCAAACGATCGTCATGGCCTTCGTCGGCACGCTTTTCGCTTCGCTGGTCGCCTTTCCGCTCTGCTTCCTGGCGGCGCGCAACATCACGCCGAACCGCGTCACCAACCAACTCGTCAAGCGCTTCTTCGACTTCCAGCGCTCGGTCGACATGTTCATCTGGGCGCTCTTTTTTACCCGCGCCTTCGGACCCGGACCGCTCGCCGGCATCTCGGCGATCTTCTTCACCGACACCGGCACGCTCGGAAAGCTCTACTCCGAGGCCCTCGAAAACATCGACGACAAGCAGCGCGAAGGGGTCAAATCCGTCGGCGCTGCACCGATCGCCGTGCAGCGCTTCGGCGTCTTGCCGCAGGTCCTGCCTGTCTTTGCCAGCCAGGCGCTCTATTTCTGGGAGTCGAACACGCGTTCGGCCACGATCATCGGCGCCGTCGGCGCCGGGGGTATCGGGCTGAAGCTCTGGGAAGCGATGCGCACCAATTCGGATTGGGAAAATGTCGCCTATATGGTGCTTCTGATCTTGATCGTTGTCTTCGTTTTCGACAGCATCTCCAACGCCTGCCGCTCGCGGCTGATGGGAGGCAAGCACTGACGGGTTTGCTTTTTGCCGCGGCGTCATCATGATGTTGTCACGCAAATCAGTTAGCTGCGCATCTCATTCCGCGAATAGCCCATCGCCGCAGGTCGCGACAATTCGATACGGAAAGTGAAGCCCGTGCGTTACGCAATCTACTTCGCGCCGCCGGCCGATGACCGGCTGTCGCTGACGGCAGCCCATTGGCTCGGACGAGACGCCTTCACCGGTGGCGCCCTGGCATGGCCGGAAGGCCCTGTTTTCACACCCGAGCGGCAGCTTGCCCTGACGGCCGATCCGCGCCGCTACGGCTTTCACGGCACGTTGAAGGCGCCCTTCGCACTTGCGCCAGGCCGCAGCGAGGCCGAGTTGATTGCAGCTTTCGACGAATTTGCCGCCGAGACCGGGTCCTTCGTCGTGCCGGAAATCGCGCTTCACCAGCTCGGTCCTTTTTTCGCCCTGGTCGCAAAGGAGGATTGTCCGCCGCTCCGCAACCTGGCTGCCCAGGCCGTACGCCGCTTCGAGCCCTTCAGGGCACGGCTCTCGGAAGCGGATATCGCGCGGCGAAACCCGGAGAACTTGACACCGCGCCAGCGGGAATACCTCGCTGCCTGGGGTTACCCTTATGTTTTCGAGGAGTTCCAGTTCCATCTCACGCTCACCGGACCGGTGCCGGAGGAGATGCAGGATCTCGTGCGGGAGACTCTCGAAGCCGCCTTCGCCGAATTCATCGGCAAGCCGCTTGCCGTCGAAACGGTTGCGCTTTTTGCCGAGACCAGCCGCGGCACGCCCTTTACCGTTCATTCCCTGCTGCCGCTCGGCAGCGCATCCACACGAAAGATCGCATGACATGAGCAATGAACAGGTTCTCACCAATGCCCGCATCGTTCTGGAAGATCGCATTGTCGACGGTTCGGTGCAGATCCGAGACGGTCGGATTGCCGACATTTCGGAAGGTGCAAGCCGCGCCGGCGAGGATTTCGAGGGCGATTATCTCCTGCCCGGCCTGATCGAGCTCCACACGGACCATCTGGAGGCGCATTATTCGCCTCGGCCCGGTGTTCGCTGGCTCAAGATCGCCGCCATCCAGGCCCATGACGCGCAGGTCGTCACCTCCGGCATTACCACGGTATTCGACTGCCTGCGGCTCGGCACCGACGAGGACAACGGCTTTCCGAAGGGCGAGATGCGCAGCATGGCCGATGCGCTGGCGCAGGCCAAGGACGAGGGGCGCCTCAGAGCCGACCACCTGATCCACCTGCGCTGCGAGGTGTCGACCGCCGATGTTCTCGATCAGTTCGAGGACTTCCAGAACGACCCGCAGGTCAGGCTGGTATCGCTGATGGACCACGCGCCCGGCCAGCGTCAATTCCAGACGATGGACCAATACACGCTCTATTACAAAACCAAGCGCGGCCTGTCCGACGAGGCCTTTGCCGCCTTTGTCGAGCGCCAGCTGGCGCTTTCCGCCCGCTATGCAACACCCCACCGGACCGCGCTTGCCGAGGCCTGTACACTCCGCGGGATCGCGATCGCCAGTCATGACGACGCGACGACCGATCATGTCGAGGAGTCGATCGGCTACGGCGTCCGCCTGGCGGAGTTTCCGACGAGTTTCGAGGCGGCGGAAGCCTCGCACCGCGCTGGCCTCAGCGTGCTGATGGGCGCGCCGAATGTGGTGCGGGGCAAGTCGCATTCCGGCAACATTGCCGCGCGAGACCTGGCGGAGTGCGGCGTGCTCGACGTGCTGTCTTCGGATTATGTGCCGTTCAGCCTGATCCATGCGCCCTTCGTGCTCGCCGACGAGATCGAGACGATCGACCTGCCGAAGGCGATCGCCTTGGTCACGGCAACGCCGGCGCGGACCGTCGGGCTCGACGACCGCGGCCGGATTGCGATCGGGTTGCGGGCCGACATCGCCCGCGTCCATCGGCGCGAGGGTGTTCCGGTGGTCCGCTCCGTCTGGCGTGAAGGGAGGCGTGTCGCATGATTGGACAGGAAAAAAGTCGCGGGGCTCTGATTGCCGTTGTCGGTCCCAGCGGGGCCGGCAAGGACAGCGTCATGGGTTTTGCCGCCAGCCATTTCGCAAACCGGCCGGATGTCCTCTTCGTCCGGCGGGTGATCACGCGGCCTTCGGACGCCGGCGGCGAAGTGCATGAAAGCGTCTCTGCCGCGGAGTTCGAGGAGATGCACCGATGCGGCGCATTCGCCGTCTCGTGGCAGGCGCACGGCTTGAGCTACGGGGTTCCGCGGGAGATCGCCGCCAAGGTCGCAAGCGGCATGATCGCGATCGTCAACGGCAGCCGCACGGCCCTGCCGGCCTTCCGGGCCGCATTCGGCGAGATCTCGGTGGCGCTCGTTACGGCGGAGCCAGCGGTTCTCGCCCGGCGCCTTGCAGGGAGAGGACGCGAAAACGAGGCGGACGTACTGCGCCGTCTGACGCGCCAGGCGCCCGAGATCATCGCTGGTCCGGACGTAACGGTGATCGACAATAGCGGTCGGCTTGAAATTGCCGGAAACCGCTTCGTCGCACTTGTCGAGCGCTGCTTGTCCGAGGTGCATCACCCCGCCTGAGGAATGCGGCGGCCCTCGACGACGCCGCACCGTCTCCGACGCTCGCCGCAACATGTCTGATTTTTGAAGCCCCGGACCCGAGCGGTTCCGGGGCTTTTCCTTTTGGCTCCTCGCCTGCTGGCCGTGCCACCCTACCTCCGGTCCGAGGGCGCGATTTTGTGCTTGCATCGCTCATATTATGTATATACATTATTCTGCATCAGGGAGGCGGAACGGATGAATGCAAACGAAATCGCCGGCACGAAACGGACGAGCCTGTGGCGCAATCTGCGCCTGGCGACACTTCGTGAAAATTTGGGCCCGCTTGGTCTCGTAGAAGATGGCGCCGTCGCGGTTCGGGAAGGCCGGATCGTCTTTGCCGGCGCCGAAGCCGGACTGCCATCGGACCTTTCCAAAGCCGACGACGTCATCGATTGCGACGGCCGCTGGATGACGCCGGCCCTCATCGACTGTCACACGCATATCGTTCACGGGGGCAATCGGGCCCGCGAGTTTCAGCTGCGGCTGGAAGGCGCGACCTATGAGGAGATCGCAAAGGCCGGCGGCGGTATCGCCTCCACGGTAGAGGCGACGAATGCACTCACGGTCAACGATCTCGTCGACGCGGCGCTTCCACGGCTCGACGCCCTGCTCTCCGAAGGCGTTTCGACGGTCGAGGTCAAATCCGGTTACGGCCTCAATATCGATACCGAGCTGAAGATGTTGCGTGCGGCGCGGCAATTGGAGAAACGCCGTCCCGTACGCATCGTCACCAGCTATCTCGCCGCTCACGCCACGCCCCTGGAATACAAGGGCCGGAACGGTGCCTACATAGATGAGGTCGTCCTGCCCGGTCTCGACCGCGCGCATTCCGAAGGCCTCGTCGATGCGGTGGACGGATTCTGCGAGGGCATTGCCTTTTCACCGGCGGAAATCGCGCGCGTCTACTCCCGGGCGACGGCGCTCGGGCTTCCGGTCAAGCTCCATGCCGAGCAGCTTTCCGATCTGGGCGGCGCGAAGCTTGCCGCCTCCTATAATGCGCTCTCGGCCGACCACCTCGAATATCTCGATGCCGAGGGGGCAATCGCCATGGCGAAGGCGGGAACCGTCGCGGTCCTGTTGCCGGGCGCGTTCTACACGCTCCGGGAACGACAATCGCCGCCGATCGAAGCGCTGCGCACCGCCGGCACACGCATTGCCATCGCCACGGACTGCAATCCGGGCACCTCGCCGCTGACGTCGGTATTGCTGACGATGAACATGTCGGCCACCCTCTTCCGGCTGACTGTCGAAGAGTGTCTGGCGGGTGCCACCCGCGAAGCGGCGCGTGCACTCGGCATTCTGCATGAGACCGGCACGGTCGAAGCCGGAAAGTCCGCCGACCTGGCGATCTGGAACATCGATGAACCGGCGGAATTGGTCTACCGCATCGGCTTCAATCCCCTGCACGAGCGCGTATTCAAGGGCGAAAGGACCCTCCGATGAGCATCATCCTCAAACCCGGTTCGGTTCCGCTCAAGGACCTGCAGACGATCTTCTGGACCCGAGAGCCGGCCCGTCTCGATCGCGCCTTCGACGCCCCGATTGAGAAGGCAGCCGCCCGGATTGCCGAAATCGTTGCCGGCGACGCCCCGGTCTATGGCATCAATACCGGCTTCGGCAAACTGGCATCGATCAAGATCGACAGCGCCGACGTGGCGACCCTGCAGCGCAACCTCATCCTGTCGCATTGCTGCGGCGTCGGAGAGCCGCTGCCGGAGAACATCGTGCGGCTGATCATGGCGCTCAAGCTGATCTCGCTCGGGCGCGGCGCCTCCGGCGTGCGGCTGGAAATCGTGCGTCTTATCGAGTCAATGCTGGAGCGCGGCGTCGTTCCGCTGATCCCCGCAAAGGGGTCGGTCGGCGCCTCGGGCGATCTCGCGCCGCTCGCACACATGGCCGCAGTGATGATGGGCGAAGGCGAGGCCTTCTTCCAAGGCAAGCGCATGACGGCGATGGCGGCGCTCAGAGCAGCCGGGCTTTCTGCCGTCACGCTCGCCGCCAAGGAGGGCCTGGCGCTGATCAACGGCACGCAGGTTTCGACGGCGCTGGCGCTCGCCGGCCTCTTCCGGGTCCATCGCGCCGCGCAGGCAGCGCTCATCACGGGCGCGCTCTCGACCGATGCCGCGATGGGTTCCTCCGCCCCCTTCCATCCGGACATTCATACGCTACGCGGCCACCGCGGTCAGATCGACACCGCGGCCGCGCTTCGCCGCCTGCTCGAAGGTTCCGCCATCCGCCAGAGCCATGTCGAAGGCGACGAGCGGGTGCAGGACCCCTATTGCATCCGCTGCCAGCCGCAGGTTGACGGCGCCTGTCTCGATCTCCTGCGCTCCGTGGCCGCCACGCTGACGGTCGAGGCAAATGCCGTGACCGACAATCCGCTGGTGCTCTCGGACGATTCCGTCGTCTCCGGTGGCAATTTCCACGCCGAGCCGGTGGCTTTCGCCGCCGATCAGATCGCGCTTGCGGTGTGCGAGATCGGGGCTATCTCCCAGCGGCGGATCGCCCTTCTCGTCGATCCCGCGCTGAGTTACGGCCTACCGGCCTTCCTTGCCAGAAACCCAGGGCTCAATTCCGGCCTGATGATCGCCGAGGTCACCTCAGCCGCGCTGATGTCGGAGAACAAGCAGCTCTCTCATCCCGCGTCGGTCGACTCGACGCCGACCTCCGCCAACCAGGAAGACCATGTCTCCATGGCCTGCCATGGCGCCCGCCGTCTCGGACAGATGACCGAGAATCTCTTCTCGATCATCGGCATCGAGGCTCTCGCCGCCGTGCAGGGCATCGAGTTCCGCGCGCCTCTGACGACCAGCCCCGAACTACAGAAGGCCGCTGCCGCCGTGCGCGCCGTCTCGCCGACGATCAACGAGGATCGCTACATGGCCGACGACCTGCGCGCGGCTGGCGAACTGGTTGCTACCGGCCACCTCGCCGCCGCCGTCTCCGACGGCATCCTGCCGGAACTGGAGGACTGACATGGCCGTTTTCGAAGTCCAGCGCGGCACATCGCCCGTTATCCTCGGCTTTCCCCATACGGGGACAGACGTGCCGCCGCCGATCTGGGAGCGGTTGAACGACAACGGCCGACTGCTTGCAGACACCGACTGGCACATTCACGAGCTCTATGAGGGCCTGCTACCGGAAGCGACGACGGTGCGGGCGACCTTCCATCGCTACGTCGTCGACGCCAATCGCGACCCGCAAGGCGTCAGCCTCTATCCGGGCCAGAACACGACCGGTCTTGTGCCGGAGACCGATTTCGACGGGGCGGCGATCTGGAAGAAAGGCGAAGGCCCCACACACGCGGACATCGCGGCGCGGCTGCGCGACTTTCACGCGCCCTATCATGCGGCCCTTGCCGCCGAGATCGCTCGCATCAAGGCTCTCCACGGCATCGCAGTCCTCTATGACTGCCACTCGATCCGCTCGCATATTCCTTTCCTCTTCGAGGGCAAGCTGCCGGACTTCAATATCGGCACGGATATGGGTCGGACCTGTGACCCGGCAATCGAGGCTGCAGCAGTCGAATGTGCCGCAAGCGCAGTCGGTTACAGCCATATCCTGAATGGGCGCTTCAAGGGCGGCTGGACGACCCGGCATTATGGAAGACCGGAAGACGGTATACACGCAATCCAGATGGAGCTGGCGCAGTCGACGCATCTTGCAACGGAGGCGCCGCCCTTTGCGCTCGACGCGGCCAAGGCCGAACGGCTTCGCGCCCATCTCAAGGCCATCCTGGAACGCATCGAGACAAAGGCATTCGACCTCAAACGCTTAAGGAGTGAGGCATGAACATGAACAATCCGCGCCACAACATCCGCGAGGTGCGCAGTCCGCGCGGAACCGAGCTCAATGCCAAGAGCTGGCTGACGGAGGCGCCGCTCCGGATGCTGATGAACAATCTCGACCCGGACGTTGCCGAAAACCCGCACGAACTCGTCGTCTATGGCGGCATCGGCCGCGCGGCCCGAACCTGGGCCGATTTCGACCGCATCGTCGCGACGCTCAAGGACCTGAACGAGGACGAGACCCTGCTCGTGCAGTCCGGCAAGCCCGTCGGCGTCTTCCGCACCCATAAGGATGCGCCGCGCGTGCTGATCGCCAATTCCAACCTCGTGCCGCACTGGGCCACCTGGGACCATTTCAACGAACTGGATAAGAAAGGCCTTGCGATGTACGGCCAGATGACGGCCGGCTCGTGGATCTATATCGGCACGCAAGGCATCGTACAGGGCACCTATGAGACGTTTGCCGAGGCCGGCCGCCAGCATTATGGCGGCAATCTCAAGGGCAAATGGATCCTGACCGGCGGCCTCGGCGGCATGGGCGGCGCGCAGCCGCTCGCGGCGGTCATGGCCGGCGCCTCATGCCTTGCGGTCGAGTGCAATCCGGACTCGATCGATTTCCGCCTGCGCACCCGCTATCTCGACGAGAAGGCGGAGACGCTCGAGGACGCAATGGCGATGATCGACCGCTGGACGAAGGCCGGCGAGGCGAAGTCCGTCGGGCTCATCGGCAATGCTTCGGAAATCCTGCCCGAAATGGTGCGTCGCGGCATTCGTCCCGATATCGTCACCGACCAAACCTCGGCGCATGATCCGATCAACGGCTATCTGCCGAAGGGCTGGACGATGGCCGAATGGAAGGCCAGGCGCGAAAGCGACCCGAAGGCGGTCGAAAAAGCGGCCCGGGCATCGATGCGCGAACACGTCGAAGCCATGCTCGCCTTCTGGGACGCCGGCATCCCGACGCTCGACTACGGCAACAATATCCGCCAGGTCGCGAAGGACGAGGGCCTGGCGCGTGCCTTCGACTTCCCCGGCTTCGTGCCCGCCTATATTCGCCCGCTCTTCTGCAAGGGCATCGGACCGTTCCGCTGGGCTGCCCTTTCCGGTGATCCGGAGGACATCTACAAGACGGACCGAAAGGTCAAGGAACTGCTGCCGGGCAACGAACACCTGCACAATTGGCTCGATATGGCGCGCGAGCGCATCGCGTTTCAGGGGCTTCCGGCACGCATCTGCTGGGTCGGCCTCGGTGACCGCCATCGTCTCGGTCTCGCCTTCAACGAGATGGTGCGCACGGGCGAATTGAAGGCGCCGGTCGTCATCGGCCGCGACCACCTCGATTCCGGCTCCGTGGCATCGCCGAACCGCGAGACGGAAGCGATGAAGGATGGATCCGATGCGGTGTCCGACTGGCCCCTGCTCAATGCACTGCTCAACACCGCCTCCGGGGCCACCTGGGTGTCGCTGCACCATGGCGGCGGCGTCGGCATGGGCTTCTCACAGCATTCCGGCATGGTGATCTGCTGCGACGGCAGCGAGGAGGCGGAGCGTCGCATCGCGCGGGTACTCTGGAACGATCCGGCGACCGGCGTCATGCGCCACGCGGATGCGGGCTACGACATCGCCATCGACTGCGCCAAGGATCAGGGGCTGCGCCTGCCCGCCATTCTCGGGAACTGACGAAGAAGGAGGCCGTCGCAGCGGCCTCCTGCTCTGCGGCTTGGCTGAACGACCGGCGGTGCAACGCAATTATTGCGGGAGGATCTTCCCTTTCGACATTCGCTCCATAGTTAAAGCCTTGTGGCCGCAAGGCATTCATCCATGGAAGCGGGGGTTACCATGTCCGTATTGATCGGCATTCTGATTACCTTTCTCGTCGTCGTCCTGGTGCTCTACCTCGTCAACCGGCTGCCGCTGGACGGCCGCACCAAGCAGATCGTCCAGGCCATCGTGATCATCATCGGCATTCTTTCCTTGCTGAGATATCTCGCCGTGTTCTGACCGGCCGGCCTACAGCGCCGCGCGTCTTCTCGGACGCTCAAAGGTCGCTGTAGCTCTTTGAATCTGCGCATCGAGCTTTCCGAAAATCGGGTACGATTTTCGGGCCAATGCGCTAGGGTCTGTCGACATTCAGGCGATGGCTCGCATGGCGGCTGAGAGATGGACGAAGGCTGCGAAGCTTTTGTCGGTCTTGTCGTAGCGCGTGGC
>NZ_MDDV01000023.1 GCF_001854885.1 Ensifer sp. LCM 4579
AATCAATCCCATCCGCAATCTCCCACGTCATCAAAACGCCGGGAGAGTGACATTCTTACTTTGCAGGAACAGGACACTTTAACTTTGCGGCTACAACTACATTGTGGCATAACATACATTATGGAACAGCGCTGCGGTTTCGTCCGTGTTGCTTTTTGCGCTTAAACCGCCGTTTAGGCCGCCGTGAATTCTTCGATAAAGCGCGGTTTCGGCTGTTGCTTTTCGGCATGGACATCGCGTTGGCCTCGTGATGACCTTTCAGGCACTTTCCTCGCAAAAGTCATCTGGCTGATGCTTTCTCGCACTACATCGAAGTGCATCGAAGCCCAGCGAGAAAACATGCCAATTAATCTCGGTTCGAAATCGCTGCCGCCATCGGCGGCTGGTTGGGTCAGCGTCAGTCCGTCCGGGATCCCTCGGTTCTGGGCGACGATCTGGAGCGACGTGCTGAAGATGTCGTTGGAGCCGTCGACCCGCCGCAAGCATCTGTCGGCTCTGGATCGGTTCTATGACGCGGTCAAGCGTCAACGTGGCAGCGACTGCCTCGACCGTCTGATCGCCGAGGCCGACAGTGACGCATTGGAAGAATGTCTCGTTGGCTTCCTGGCGCAGCTCCGCAACGAGGCGGCCGCCACCAGCGTTGACAAGAGGTCGACCTGGACGTCCGCCGTCAGCTTCGTGGCCGACATGCTCCGGTTCGCCGGAAACGCCTCCGGCGATCGCGCTTTCGAAATGGAAGCCAAACTACTGAGGTTCGACGCGCTTTACCGGCAACTCGTGCCAAACCCGAAAACGCCGGCGCCGCCGGTGCGGGCGCTGCCGCCACTGGTAATCGAGGATCTCTACGAAATCTTCCGGCCGGACTCGCCACGAAACCCGTTCAGGACCGAGGCGCTTCGTTGGCGAAACCTGCTGATCTTCATGCTGATGCTACGCCTCGGATTACGTCGTGGCGAGACCGCGCTGCTGCATGCCTGCTCCTTCAAGCAGGACTTTGATCCCGTCACAGCAAAAAGTGTTCACTGGCTGGACGTTGAAGAAACCGACGACGGTGATCCTCGTTACGAGCGACCAGGACTGAAGACGGAACCATCGCGCCGGCAGCTGCCGCTCTCGAAGGAAATCGTCGAATTGGTCGCAATTTACACCCAAAACTATCGCGTCCGAGCGAACTATCCGCATCTGCTGATCTCCCAGAAAGCCAAGCCCCTGTCGTTGCGTTCGCTCAGTGAAATCTTCGAGACAGCGACTGATGTTCTGTCCAGCGAATCGAAGAAATCGCTGGATAAACAAGGTCTTCAAGGCGTTTCCTGCCATGATCTCCGACACTCCTCGGCGGTCTTGCGGATGAGACGCTACGAGGATGCAGGGCTTGATCTCGATAAAGCGCAGGAGAAGTTACGGGTGTTCTTCGGTTGGTCGAAAACCTCCAACATGCCCCGCCTCTACGCCAAGGCCTACTTCGAACCCAGTCTTGCGGAGGTGTGGGACGAGAAGTTCGACACGTTCCTGGACGCCTTGAGGCGCATCAATCCGGAGCGAGATCATTGAACACGGCAGCATTCAAGCTGGATCCTGGATTGCTCGAGGAAATCACCAGCTTGTCCGGCAAGCTGCCATCGCTTCCTCCCGTTGTCCGCTACTTCGACGACTTCTCTGGCGAGATGCGCTCGATCCGAGACTTCGCATCGAAGGAAGAGGTCATCTTCCGCTTGGATGGAGAAAATCACCGAGTGGAACTTGCGGCCTGCGGCCCGGCAGATCTTGTTCTCAAGCATGTTGTCGTTGATTGGATCCAAAGGTTTGATCCGCACTCGGTCCATATAAACTGCAAAAACATCCTCAGTTACATCTCGCGTCGAGAGATCGGCTCGCTCATCTATCTCATTACAGCGTCGCCCTTTGACGCTCGCGCTCATTGGAACACGTATGTGCGCTCCGACGTAACGGCGGCACACACGTGGGCATTGAGGGCGATGTTGCATTCACTCTGTCGCCTCAACATCGGTCACTGGTCATCTCCAGCAGCCTCGATCGTGCGCGGGTTCAAAAGCCCGAAGATCGACAAATACCGTGTCGTGCGCGCTGGCGATTGCTTTCTACCGCTCGACCAGCAGGCGATGATCGTCAACTACATCGATGACATGTGCGCGGCGCTGGCGGCCAATCCCGGTTTTATCAAGAATGCCGAATTGTGCGGCGTCTGCATGCTGGTCATGTCGTACCAGTACGCTTTCCGGCCTGGGCAGATCGCCCGGATCGAGCTTGCGGATGTTCGGCTCTTCTCGACGGGCGCGGTCCACGTCGCGGTCTCGCTGATCAAGCAGAAGGACAACAGCAAGCGAATCCGCGTCAGCAGGCGGATCAAGCGCGAATGGGGGCCGCTGTTCGACGAGCTCGTGAAGCGCCGAGAAAATTGTACCATCCGGCCGGAGGAGGGTGTTCCCCCTCGCCTGCTCTTCGGCGTCACGCCGCACGGCGTCAGCCGCGCCATCATGGAGCTGACCGCGGACTTGACGGGCGAAGCCTGGACGCCGACTGACCTGAGGCACACGGCCGCGCAGCGCCTCGCAGACGGCGGCATCTCCCATGTCGGACTGACCGACTTCCTGGGGCACACCAGCGACCGCATCGCCAATGTCTACTTCGACACCTCGCCCGCCCAGGCGCAGCGGATCAATGAGGCGCTGGCGATCTCGCCGATTTATTCGAACCTCGCCAAAATCGCCAAGACGAAGACCATCGACAAGGCAATGCTTCTCGGGCTGCCACCCGATCAGCAAATCGGAGCTGTTCCGCACGGCATCCCCATTGCTGGGATCGGCGGCTGCAACCTCGGCCAGAGCCTTTGCACGAAGAATCCGGTTCTGGCGTGTTACACCTGTTCGAAGTTCATGCCGCTTGGCGAGCCGGACATCCACCAGGAAGTGCTTGAAAGCCTGCGGCCCGTGGTGACCGAGTTCGCAGCTGCCTCCCGCTACGACCAGCAGTCTCCCGCTTACGGGCAGCTCAAGACGACCCTCGACGCCGTCCGCCGCGTCGTCGAGGAGTTGAAGGCAGACCGCCGCATGGCAGAGGATCAGACATGAACTCGTTCTATGCGGAATACATCGCCACGGCCAAGATCTTGGCGAAGGCGCGCGGCCTCACTTGGGATCTCGTCTGCGACGATCAGGGCAAGGTCAGCAAGGATACCCGCTGGAACCTGACCGAGCTGGTCGGCATGTTGCCGCCCCCAACGCTTTGGCTGGGGCAGATCGGCGTAGACCCGGTGGCATTCGGTAAGCTCAACGAGATCAGGCGGCGAATGAATCAGGAGCCTCTTGTCTCTGGCCCGATGCCGCAACATTGGCGTGACCTGTATCAAGCGGTCTTCGTCCATCATCTCCTCGTTGGCAAGACCAAGCCGCAAAGTGCAATGCTGGTGGCTCAGGGCGTCCGGCGGATGGCACCCGCCGCTGAAAACACGCCTCCGTGGGCGGTGACGCCCGAACAAATCCAGCAGGCCTACAATGCGGTTTTGCATTCCGGGGATTCGGGTAAGCTGGCACTCGACTTCGCCACCACGGTGAGAACCATCCTCGACCGGCAGAAGCTCGCCGACATCCCCGCACTTGCCCGTTTTTGCATCCCCTACCCGACCAGCGAATCCCGTTCCGCCCAACTGCGGGCGGAGACCCTTCGAAAGCGACAGAATGCTCATGGCGGAAAGGAGGGCCTTCGCCGCTCGCTCGCGACAAGGAAATCGGCGGCGAAGTTACCCGAGGAACGCGCGTTCTGGGAGTTGGCGCGGATCGTGTTCACGCAAACGCCTCGCTCCTTCTCCGACGCGATCCGGTTCGCCGTCTTCAAGGTGCAGATCATCATGGGCTTTCGGATCGGCGAAGCCGCCCGCCTGCCCTTGGACTGGAAGAGATGGCGCGAATATCTGGATGCCGATGGGCGTCCGGCCGGAGAACGCGGTGGCTTCTCCCGCTCGTTGATGATCCGGCACTTCGCGGAGAAGCAGGACGAGGACGAGCGCCCTGAAGGCATATCGCTTTATGAGAACACTCAGCATGTCCCGCCGATGTTCGAGGAAATCCTCATCGAGACGCTCGAGCATGTCGAGAAGATCACCGCACCTCTGCGCGAGCGGTTGAGGCAGCAGACGGAAACCGGGCGCATCTTCCCAGAATACACCGAGGATGCTCTCGTTCCTGCATCAGAGATGGATGTTCGGATGACAGGCAACGCCATCTTCACGCATGTCGATCTCCCGCTGGATTTGCTTCGAACCTACCGTGGGAGTTACGATCCATCGTTCTTGGCTGACATCCGGAACATGCAGATCGGCAGAAGACAACGTGGGCTCTCTGCTTTCTGGACCAACCCAGCCCAGCGAGAAATACCTGTTAGAACGGCATCAGGGTTGCCTTTGGATGGCAAGATAGATTGGCAAGTGGCCCATATCCGCGTGGGGGATGTCGAGCGTCATATCCGTGATAGCCGCACGACCAAGCTCTCCGATACCAGTCCAACGACGACAGCGGATGGAACTCTTCTCTATCCCCACGAACTCATGTTCATCATGCCGGTCAGGAACGTCATCGAAGGTCGCAACAACGGCATCCTCGACACCACGATGTATTCCGCAATTGGTCGCATCGACAGGGGCGACCTGATCGGCTCGACCAGCGGCAAGGGCTGCGAAACCCTGTTCGAGCGGTATGGAATGACCGAGGAAGATCGCGCTCTTCGGCTTACCCCGCACGCCCTGCGCCATCTCCAGAACACCGAGCTGTTCCGTCTCGGCGTCGCCGATACGATCATCACCAAGAAGTTCAACCGGCGCAGCGTCCAGCAGAGCCACGTCTACGACCACCGCAGCCTCGCCGAGGACCTCGCCGACATCGATCTTCCGCCGGAAGCTGAGGAGCGCCTTGGCGACAAGGCGATGCAGGTCTTCAAGCTGATCTCGGCGAACAAGGCGCGTGGTCCCGTCGTCGATGAGTTCCACCGCGTCCAACTCGAATATGGTGACGAGGCCGCTTTCGACTACTTGAACGCCGAGGCAGACGGCCTGCACGTGACGCCCTACGGCCTGTGCATCAACAGCTTCACCAGCGACCCCTGCCCCAAACATCTCGAATGCTTCAACGGATGCCTCCATCTGACGCGGACGGGTGTCATCAACGAGCAGGATAACCTGGAGCGCATGCGAGACAAGTTCGCAAAGGTGATCATCACGCTGGAGGCTCTGCTCGAGGATCGCCGCAACATCGGCTGGGCGAACCAGCTTCTCCACGCCCGCCTACGGTACGAAAACATCATCAAGGCGCTCGGCACAGAGCCGGGAATGCAGGTCTTCCCGGACGGCAATGACCTGTCCGTGACGGTCGAGCAGAAGGCCGGCGCCACGATCATCGACACCATGAAGCGCCTGAGGGATCTCGATGATTGATAAGAGCCAGGTCCTCGAGGAACTGCTGGAGGCGATGATCGCCGAAGACGAGGACGTCACTGTCCGTGCCGTCTGCAGGCGCAGCGACGGCATCTTCAAGCACGCCACTGACATTACCCGAAATGAAGCCCGTCGCCGGACGGTGGAGGGAGCGATCAAAAAGCAGGAAACCATCCGCACAGCTGTCAACCGATCCACGAAGAAGTCCCGCGCGGAGCTTGAGAAGCTCGCAGCAGCGAAGTACGCCGAGATCGAGCAGTTGCAGGCCGACAAGGAACTGCTGATCGCGTCGCATCGTGCCATGATCCTGTCCATCGCCGAAATGGGCGGCTTTGCGACATGGAAGCGGTTCTTCGAGCGATATCAGCCAGCCATCGACCGGTTGGAGCAGATGGGTAGCCTCCCCGCGGCGAGCGTCATCAGCCTGTCGTCGCGGAGGGACCCATGATGGCGCGGGGCACCGGCAAAAGCGGCGTCGAGATCGCCCAGGAGCATGTCGATGCCCTGATCGAATACCTGGAACGGCACAAGGACGAGCCGCTTCCGAGATACGGCGTAGATCTGAACAAAAGCATCATCGCCAAGGAATGCGGCTTTGACCGGCAGGTCTTCCGCACCAATCCGCGTTGCGCCGAAATCCTCCGCGACGCCGACGACAGAGACCGCAAGATGAACCTGACACGACTGGAGCAGGCTGAGGCCGTCCGGGAGCAGAAGTCCAAGACCGGTGCTGACCAGATGGCGCTGGAGGAGGAGAACCTTCGTCTGTTGGCCGAGAATGCCTCGCTGCGCCGGGAGTTGGATCGTCTGAAACGACTGAGCGCGGTGATCGCCGAGACTGGCAGGCTTCCATGATTGGGTTCTCGAAGTCTGGTCCTCGGAGCCGCGCCGTCGTGGGCCCGGTAAGCCGTGGAGGCCGGATCGCAGTGAACGAGGCGCAGGGACCCGCGACGGCACGTCGTGGGTGGCCGCAGTGAACGCAGAGCCGGACGCCATGGCAGGGGCCGCGGAACGACGGGGTGGCGCAGAGGGGCAGACGGCCCTGGTCCTTGGTGAGCGTTCTGAGCAGTCCTCCTGGGAGTTGTCCATCACCTCCGTTCATGCCAGCCGGTTCGGCGACCATGTGATCATCGGTCGAGACGAAACCGAGCAGCTCCGTCGTGCCCTCGTCCCTTCCAGGCGGTCGCCGCGCGACCCAGCAGTTGGCGAGACCTGGCGCGTCACTGGCCCCATCAAGACCCATCCGGAATACGGCCCCCAGCTCCATGCCGAAGTGTCGCTGCCGCTGGTGACGACAGGCAGGGCGATCATCCGGCATCTGGCCACCGACAAGCGCTTTCCCGGTATCGGCTGGGCGACGGCGGAGAAGCTGTGGCGGCAGTTCGGTGACGCTATCTACGACCGTATCCGTGATCGAGACCTGAGATCGTTAGCGAACGTCGTCGGTCCCGAGCGAGCTGTCGCCATCGTCGATGGCTTCGGCATGCTGTGCGATGAGGTGGAAATCTTCCGTTGGCTGGATCGCTACGGCGTATCGCCTCGGGTCGCCGGTGCGGCCGCCCGTGTCTGGGGCGTCGGGGCAATCGACCGTATCAAGTCCGACCCCTACGCCATGACGCTGCTGGAACCGTGGAAGGAGGTCGACACGAGGGCTCTGCGCCTCGGCGTCGCCCCTGACGACCGCAGACGGCTGTCCGCCGCAGTTGAAGAGGCGCTGGCCATCCGGTTCCGGGCCGGGCACATGGCCTCCCCCGCCGCCTCGATAAAGCCGCTCGTCCGCCGTCTGCTGTCGCCGTGGGGCGGCGATCCTGCGTGGGCGATCGATGTCGCCTTGGCGCGCGGGCGCGTGATCGCAGCGGATGCTGAGACACTGCAATCACGGGCGTGTCGGTTCATGGAGGACGAGGTCGCTCGGCTGATCTCGGAGCGGGTCCGCCGGGAATTGCCGCACTCCGATGGGAAGCCCATCCTCGAAGCGATCGCCAAGGTTGAAGGCGAGTTCGGATACGAGTTGACCCCCGCCCAGCGCGAAGCCGTGTTCATGGCGACGTCCTGCGGCGTTTGCGTGATCAGCGGAGGCGCTGGCACAGGCAAGACCACCGTCGTTCGGGCAATCCTGGCGGCGATGGAGGCACAACGCGATAATCTTCCACCCGCGCAGCGTGGTGAAGTCGAACACCTGCAGGTCGCACTTGCGGGTCGCGCGGTCAGAAGGATTACCGAGGCAACCGGGCGTCCGGCAAGCACCCTCTCCCGCACGATCCACGACATCGAGGACGCGGGCCGCCGGATACGGGCCGGGACGATCATCTTCGACGAATCCTCGATGCTCGACACGCCGTCGCTCTACAGGGTCCTCGTCCAGCTTCCGGCAGAGGTTAGCCTGATCTTCATCGGCGATCCCGGTCAGCTTCCGCCAATCGGGCCTGGACTGCCCTTCCATATCATGGTGAAGACCGCTGCCATTCCTTCTGTCACTCTCGATGTCGTGCATCGTCAGGACGACACCACCGGCATCCCCGCCGTCGCCTCTGCGGTTCGCCACGGCAGGTCCGTGAACTTGCGACGGTTCGACCCGAATGTCGCCCTGTCACCTGGCGTCTACCTCTTCCCTGCTTCCAGGGAGGAAGCGGCGGCAAAGACATTGGCGGCGTTCCGCGCCATGTGCGGTCGTGCTCCCGCCTCCGGCAGGACTGCCGCCCTGCACGATCTGGACGTGCAGATACTCACGCAGGTGAAAAACGGTCCGACGGGGTCGAAGGAGCTGAACCGCGTCATCGAGGCGGAATACATGAGCCGCCAACCCAATATCGACGATTGGGGCCTGAGCGTCGGCTCCAAGGTCATGTGGCTCAAGAACGACTACTCCAAGGCACCGCAACTCGACGCTGACGGCAATTCCCTGGTCGACACGGCAACCGGCGAGGCGATCTGCTCGGGGTTCATGAACGGCTCCCTCGGCGTCGTGACCAGGCAGCACCAGAAAGGTGCCTGGGTCAGGTTCGATGACGGCGCTGAAGACGTAATCACGACGGCCGACCTTGAGAAGCTGACCCACGGCTGGGCCATCAGCGTTCATAAGGCTCAAGGCTCCGCCTTCAGCCGGGTAATCATTCCTCTGGTCCGATCCAGGCTCTTGGACAGGACCATGCTTTACACCGCCATCACTCGGGCCGTCGAAACCGTGGTGTTGGTCGGCGATCCAGACCTCCTCAACGAGGTCATCTCCATGGCTCCGAAGAGCCTGCAACGGAACAGTGCCCTGAACTTCGAAACGCAATAAAAAGCAACAACGGCCTCAGCAGGCCGCGCTACAGTGCCGTTCGTTGTTGCGAATGGTCTCCGAAATAAGAGCAACAAACGTCCCAAAATCGGTACCGCAACACCGAGATAGAGGGCGTGACGCCTTCAGCCCCTGCCCTGGCGAGCATTCAGCCACTCACTCACTCAGCTACAGCGGCCGAAATTGCACTCTTTGGAACTGAGCCTTTGTTATTTTACGCTTCCAGAGCGGCAACGACCTTCAACGCGACAGATTCGTCTTCGCACCCCGTGCCTGCCGTATTCGAGCTTCGCGATTACGCACAACCACTAAGGAGGATCACCCTCATGAAAGCGCTCGTAACCTTCTGTCACAAGACCGGCCGCCACCAGTGAGGCCAAAGGTCTGATATCCATTGCCGGGCATTTTTCCCGCCACATATTCAAGCGATAAGCACCCATGCGAGGGTTAACTCCCGTTTGCTATAGTGGTGCGAGGTCCCAGAGCGCAGCTTCCTGTCCCTTCGGCAAACGCTCTGAGACGGCCCAAGATCGGACGAGACCCGAGCCGCCGAGCGCGTCCGCCCTCGCCCGAACGAAGGCCGGCTCAGGATCATTCTCAATCAGGCACGAAGATGTCCTTAGTTCGTGCCGGCAGAGCCCGCCTGGCAATGGCTCTGCCGCAGTGTCGAAAGCAACTGCTCTCAGCGAAGAGCCGTGATTTGGACGACCTCTTCGAAGGCTATGCCCTTGCGGCCGAAGCGCTGGATAGGTTGCAAACGGAGGAGCCGCAGCAACCCGATCTCACCTCGGAATACCGCAACATCTGTGCAAGCATTCAAGACGAGGTTCTGCGACTGCTGGGCCAGCTCGATGGCGCGGCTAACGGCGCGTGACGATCAACTCGCGAAATGCGGTGCCTTCCCGCCCGCCGCTGTCCTCGATGAACCGTCCAACCCCGCGTCCTTGAGGGCTCTTCAAGGTGCTTCAAAGGCGTCAAAATCAGAAGCGCCCGCTAAAGGAGCGGGTGCCGAGTCGTTTCGGGGACTCTTCGCTCCCGATTTTTGGGGACGCATGGGTCACATGCGGGGGGCGATGCTCCAGAACGCATCAGCAGCCAAAAGGTTTCACTGGAGCTCTGTATCGCTTCATTAGGATGTGTTTATGCATCGCCGCATTGCTCACGAGCGAATTGCGAAGGGGCAGCTCTGGGCTCGCAGAGGCGTATCGGCATTAACCCCTTGATCGGAAGCTCGCCGCCGGCAGGAGGTCCTCATGGACTTCACATCAGAGATCAAGAGCATGACTGACTCGGAGCTCCGAGAGATCTGCGTCTTAGCCGTCGCTTTATGCGCGATCGACGAGGCGATGGATGAGGCGATGCGGCTCTTCTGGCGCGAGGTTCTGAAAGAGGTCTTTATTCGCGGATGGGCTGGCGGTAATGATGCGATCGTCCGCGATACGCTCTTCGAGGTCGAGAGTTTAAAGGCCTACAACCGGATAACTCAGTGAGCCCAAATGCGCTCGTGGCCGGACTCAGCGGTGCCTGGGGACGTCTGTGATCTGTGGTGTGTAGACCGCTGAGTCGGTCCTGTTCTCCGACCAAGCCCCGCCGATTGCCAAGTAGGCGAGAATGACGCCCATGGAAAGTAAGATGACGGCGATCGGGAAAGCTGTTGAGGCGTTCCGTTCTGGCGGATCGTGATAATCGCGGAAATTCATTTTCGCACTCCCGTGAGATGTTGAGGGAGAGCGAGCGGTTCGGCGACCTACCTACCACCGATAATATCCGAAGACCGGTCGAGCATGGCGCTTACACTTGATCTCTTCCTCATACGCGTCATCGTCCCACTTGCGCTCGATCTTGCAGCGGCCGCGACGGTATTCTTCTTTGTAGGCTCTCCGCTCGTATCGGGGTTCATCATAGTAGTAGCGGTAAGAATGCCAGCGCCAATGGCCGCTTTCGTCCTTCCAAGGATCGGCCACTGCATTCCCGGCGAGAACCGCGAACGCCATGCCGGCGGCGGCAGCTATGGCCATGAGTTTCATGGCTCGTCTCCTTCTTGCTTTAATCTTAACGTTCATTCCGGCGCTTAGTTTCGGAGATCGATCCCGAATGGGAACTGAAGAGCAGCGGCTCGGGTCTTGTCAGCCCGGCTCTGTGCCGCAAGGTACCGGGAAGCGCCAGGCGCGCTTCCAGATGGTGAAGCCCCAGAGCGCTGTTACCCAGAAGGGACTATTGGGGCCTCTCTCTGGGACCCATCACGGGGCCGCGTCGGCTTCCCCGATCTGGACCCGCAATCTTCATCGGCGCGGGCGCCGCCGTGGTCGGTGTCTTCGCATCTTCTCCGAGGGATCGATGAACAGCACCAACACAACCGCTGCCGCCACAAGTATGTATCCCGGAATGCCTGTCTTTGCGCTCGCGACAGCGGCAATCAACATGGCGGCTGCTATGTAGATTGCCGTTGACCCGGGACCGGATGTGACGCCCCAAACGAGATCGGAAATTCGATTTTCCATCTACTTTCCAACATCGCCATATCTAATAACCCCGATAGAACTGGCTGGGACCGGTAAGAAACAACAGTCCGTCCGTGTTTTCGATTACCTCCGATTGTGCGTCGGAAAAGCTATTTTGCAACCGGCTTCAGACCTTTGGCACCGCGCGCTGGACTAAAGTCCTACCCGCCCAACAGGCTCTGCGGGTGGAACTACCCTCAATCGACGGTTGCTTGCCAATGGCGCTGCCGTCACGGGAAGATGCCTATGCTTCACCCTCAAAGCTAGGAGTTGGTGCGATGAGCCCTATCCGTGACGATTGGTCCAAAATAATCTCCCGGGCAGTCTAGAGCGTCGCGTCAAGAGGTGGAGTCGAAACCATTAGATCAGAGATCGGCCCAAATCGTGGCGCCAAATCATGGCTTTAGCACTCCATGTGGTGGAGTGCTAAAAAATTTCATCTCCCTCTTGAAACTCGAAAAGCCAGAAACCAGATCGATTGGCGCGATGCCAGAACATCGTGCGTCCCGCGTCGGATTCGCATCGGATGCGGCGCCGAGGATCCTCTAAAAATCTGTTTGTCGACGAGGAGAGCAACATGACGTTCCGTCCCTTACATGACCGCATCCTGGTGCGCCGCATTGAAGCCGAGGAAAAGACGGCCGGGGGCATCATCATACCCGACACGGCGAAGGAAAAGCCGCAGGAAGGCGAGGTCATCGCCGTTGGTCCGGGCGCGCGCGATGACAGCGGCAAGCTCGTCGAGCTCGACGTCAAAGCCGGCGACCGCATTCTGTTCGGCAAATGGGCCGGCACAGAAATCAAGCTCAATGGTGAGGAGCTTCTGATCATGAAGGAATCCGATGTGATGGGCGTGATCGAGATCGACGCCGCAGCGAGAAACGCAGCCTAGTGCCGATCCGGACCCATGCCAGACAAGAAATGCTGACCCAGGAAGGAGTACAATAATGGCTGCCAAGGAAGTGAGATTCCATACCGAAGCCCGCGAGAAGATGCTGCGCGGCGTCGACATTCTCGCCAATGCGGTGAAGGTGACGTTGGGCCCAAAGGGTCGCAACGTGGTACTCGACAAGTCGTTCGGCGCTCCGCGCATCACCAAGGACGGCGTCACTGTCGCCAAGGAGATCGAGCTCGAGGACAAGTTCGAGAACATGGGCGCCCAGATGGTGCGCGAAGTGGCGTCGAAGACCAGTGACATCGCCGGTGACGGCACCACCACGGCAACGGTTCTCGCGCAGGCGATCGTCAGGGAAGGAGCGAAAGCGGTCGCCTCCGGCATGAACCCAATGGACCTCAAGCGTGGCGTCGACAAGGCGGTGGACGCTGTGGTCGAGGAGTTGCGGAGGAACGCCCGTAAAGTCACAAAAAACGATGAGATCGCCCAGGTCGGCACCATCTCGGCCAATGGTGACACGGAGGTTGGCCGCTTCCTGGCAGAGGCGATGGAAAGGGTCGGCAATGAAGGCGTGATCACGGTCGAGGAAGCTAAGACTGCGGTCACGGAGCTCGAGGTCGTGGAAGGCATGCAGTTCGACCGCGGTTACCTCTCGCCTTATTTCGTGACCAATCCTGAGAAGATGCGCGTCGAGCTGGAGGAGCCCTATGTGCTCATCCACGAGAAGAAGCTGTCCAATCTGCAGGCGTTGCTCCCAGTTCTCGAAATGGTTGTTCAATCCGGCAAACCGCTGCTGATTATCGCCGAGGACGTCGAGGGTGAAGCGCTCGCCACGCTCGTCGTCAACAAGCTGCGTGGCGGCCTGAAGGTGGCTGCCGTGAAAGCTCCTGGTTTTGGCGACCGCCGTAAGGCGATCCTCGAAGACATCGCCATCCTGACGGGAGGCACGGCAATTTCCGAGGACCTCGGGATCAAGCTTGAGAACGTCACGCTCGAGATGCTCGGCCGCGCCAAGAAGGTGGTTGTCGAAAAGGAAAATACGACCATTGTCGACGGCGCTGGTTCGAAGACGGAAATTCAGGGCCGCGTCGCCCAGATCAAGGCGCAGATCGAGGAGACCACCTCGGACTATGATCGCGAGAAGCTGCAGGAGCGTCTCGCGAAGCTTGCAGGCGGTGTTGCGGTGATCCGCGTCGGTGGCTCGACCGAGGTCGAAGTCAAGGAACGCAAGGACCGCGTCGATGACGCGATGCATGCAACGCGGGCGGCCGTCGAGGAGGGCGTGCTGCCTGGCGGTGGCGTCGCTTTCCTGCGAGCCGTCAAGGCTCTGGACAGCGTTGAGACCGAGAACCCCGACCAGAGGCACGGCATCGAGATCGTCCGCCGTGCGATCGAAGCGCCAGTGCGCCAAATCGCCGAGAACGCGGGTGTCGAAGGCTCGATCATCGTCGGTAAGCTGCGCGAGAAGTCCGAATTTGGCTATGGCTGGAACGCCCAGACCAACGAGTTCGGTGACCTTTATGAGCAGGGCGTGATCGACCCGGTCAAGGTCGTCCGCACCGCGCTGCAGGACGCCGCCTCGGTCGCCGGGCTGCTGATTACCACCGAGGCAATGGTCGCCGAGAAGCCGAAGAAGGAAGCGCCGGTTCCACCGATGCCGCCCGGAGGCATGGACTTCTGACCGAAGCGATAGGTCCGCGCCAGACAGGCGCGGACCGCCTGGGGGAGCCCTCGACGAATGAGGTGTTCGAACATGATTTGGAGCAGGTTGGCAGGAGCCCGAGACGTGACTTCGACGAGTCTGGACCCGAGGCCGCCAGTCCGCTCCGAAGGAGGATCTGAAGAAATCGGGGCCAAAAAGACTACGCGTTCGTCGAAACATGTTGGCGTATTCGCCGCACTCGTCCTCGTTACGGTTCCTGGGCCGCTATCGGCGGTGCAGCTGCGGGCCGCCATGGCCGCAGCTGGCGTCTCACGCACTCCCCTCCGTCTCGCTACCCTCGTCCACCTCATGGAAAGGCAGAAATCCGTACTGCTCCAGCCATTCGCGAACGATGAGGCGGATTAGCTCTTGTCGCTTGATCTCCAGTTCTTCACCGGCGCGAGCGAGCGCCATCTCAACGTCGTCTTCGAAGGTCATCAGAGTTTGACTTTCAGCGTGTTAGTGCCGTTCCCGTGGCCACTACTCGAGATGACACCCTTGCTTACGAGCCACGCCTCGAAGGTGCCCGGGCACCACTCGTGAGTCCACATCCCGCGATACGAGAAACCAAGACTATGGGAGCCGCGCCCAATGGCGTTGAAGCCTTCCTCAGTAAGGGGCGCGGGTCCATCTGGCGGTTGGACCCTTCCGGGATACTTCTTCTTCGCCCTTCTGATTTTCACTGTCAGCCCCCTACGCACTACAACCGAGAGGTTTAGGGTGTCACACGACAGGTTGCAGTCAAGGATTAGAGGCGTCGCCCAATGGAGCTACTGAAGTCGGTGATTCCCAGCTTTCCTGTCAGTGGCGCTAGAAAAAGAAGCCTGGTGCCGATGCATCCGCGAAAGGCCAGTATTGGGACCCAATTAGGAGGAGGTCGGAGTTTCTGTTTCACAGCGTCGTAAGATCCCGACGATACCGGAGGCCCAAATTGACTTGAGCTTGACCCGCTGATCGAGCTTCTCTGCCTCTTCCTTGCGTTCGCTGTATCTGTCGACGAGGTAGGCGGATGCGTCCCGAGTGAGCAGCGTGAACTTCACGAGCTCCTCGCAGACATCGACCACGCGATCGTAGAAGGAAGACGGCTTCATGCGTCCGTTCGCATCGAACTCCTGGTACGCCTTAGCGACCGAGGACTGGTTCGGAATGGTGATCATGCGCATCCAGCGGCCGAGCAGGTGGAGCGTGTTGACCGCGTTGAAGGATTGCGCCCCGCCCGACACCTGCATGACGGCGCGAGAGTCTTGCCCTGCGTTGGGTGGATTGATCCGATCGACAGCGGTACCCAGTCGATCTGCGCCTTCATGATCCGGGTGATCGCTCCATGCCGTTCCGGGCTCACCCAGACCTGGCCTTCGGACCACTCCGAAAGCTCCCGGAGTTCCTGCACCTTCGGATGGCTGGCGGGCGCATCATCGGGAAGCGGCAGTCCGCAAGGATTGAAGAAGCGAACCTCGGCGCCGAAGTGCTCCAGCAGCCGGCCGGCCTCTTCGCAGGATGAGAATGCGCGGCGGATGGGTCGAGAACGGCGGCCGAAGCGCCTCGATATCAGGCTTGCCGAGGGTGGCGCGGATCGGCGGCGGGCAGATCAGACAAGGCGGCGGCGGGCAGCAGCCAGAAAGCCGGCCATGCGCCTTGGTCGTCCGGCTTTGCACGCGTGAGGGTGGTCCCCTGGTTCGACTGCTTGCTGCCGAGTAGTCCACCTCAGGAGGATGGCGAAGGGGCGGAACGGTCGAATAAGGGAGTACACTCAACTGGTTGGCAATGAATACGACAGAGAGGAACGGCTCCGCGAGCGCGCCTATCAGATCTGGGAGCGCGAAGGCCGCAAGCATGGCGATCACGAGCGCCATTGGGAGGAGGCTGAAGCGGAACTGGGAAAAGAAGAATCCGGAACAGATTCCTCCGGGCGCTCATCTGGTCCGAGCGACGGCCGAGAAACCACAGAAGCATGAGCGAAACCGTCTCTCCTTCAGGAGACCGCAAGAAAAAATCAGATGACAAGAATGCAGGTTAGCCGATCCGATTTGATCAGCGTCGATCGACTGACCTTGCCGGCCCTTTGCAAGGGCGCAAATCGTCGAGGGGGCCATGCAGGATGTTCTCTGGGACCAGCCAGTGAAACTTGGCTATGCCGGAGGTCGCGAGCGCTGGGTTAAAGGACCCCAAGAGGCGCTGCAGTGCCTTTGGGAGTGGCCGAGCGGCGGTGGCTGGTTCTATGAACGGGCTAAGATCCGCTGCCAAGCTGCATTGGAAGCGAACGGTGATCTCGCGCTTTCTCGCCAGGCGTTTGTTGCCGCCGCAATTGACGCCTCAATCGAGTGTGACTGAGTCAACTGCCGAGATACCGCGGTCGCCCATATGACCATGCAGCCGATTGGGCCATAAGCAGAATTCGACGCCTAAGCTTCGACGCACCGGGCCTTCTTCTCGACGACGGATGACAACGGCGACATTTCTCAGGTCCTGCCTGCAACCCTCCTTCTTTCTCTGATCAGGCGGTCGCGCTCGCGAACGTGCGACGCGAGGCTCAGCTCAAAAGTGACCAATAATTTGCGAGCCGTTGTGGCGTCTCGGTCGTCCCTCTCGAGCTTGGCAACCAGTTCGCGTTGAACGGTTGCGCGCCTGGTAGCATCTTCCACGTCGCGCTCCGCCGCTGCCAGATACTTCTCATTGAGAGACAGTTCATCCATGCCAGAGAATAGCACGGATCCTCGATCTTGCAGGCGTTAACGCATGGCCGCGTTCGCGATTGGGAACCCGGCCGATGCAATATCGACGCGCCGTCCCGCATGCTTGTCACAGTATTCGAGAAGGAGCCGGAAGCGGTGGAGCGGGCGTTCCCGCAGCCTAAATGCGAGCCTACGACAATCGCCTGGAGATGAGCCGCCAAGCCGAACCCATCTAATCATAGGTTCGGCGCGTGACGTCGGTTTTGGAGAGCGTGCTATTTTGCAGCGTCAGCATGACCCACCAAGTCACCGAGGCAGCAGCCAGGACCCACAGCGCCACTATGAAAATCGCGCCACCGCGACTGACGGGCTTTTAGGCGGGGCAGTAGCAGTGGCCCGATGCTCCGCCATTGTCTCTGGCGGCACCAACCGAATTGCCAGCAAAATTGCCAGAGGCAGAAGGATCACCTCGTCGAGATATCCGAGGACGGAAATAAAATCCGGAATCAGATCAATGGGCGAGAGCGCGTAGGCAGCGATGGCGAAGGCGAACGCCTTTGCGTACCGAGGGGCGTACGAGGATCGTGGGCCGCGAGCCAAAGAGCATGCACGTCCCGTTTGATTGCCCTCGCCCAGTCTTTGAGCCGCATCATCGATCAGAGTGCGCGAAGATTGTCCGCGGAAGTCTTGCCCGAGCGACGATCCTGGGTAACTTCGAAGCTTACTTTTTGACCTTCCTTGAGAGTGGAGAGCCCAGCACGCTCTACTGCCGAAATATGCACGAAGACATCCGCCGAGCCGTCATCGGGCTGAATGAAGCCGAAGCCTTTGGTGCTGTTGAACCACTTTACCGTTCCTGAAGCCACGCGGGTGCCCCTTTCATCGTGAGAGAAATATCCTGTCGGCGATTGCGAAACGAACCAGACGCCGTGACACGCGCGCAACCGCTGAACCATCTATCGTCGCTGAACCTAGATGAGCAACGCCTCCTCGTCCCGTCAAGCGGCAGCAGCATCATAGCATCCGAAGGAAATGGCCTCTGCAGTTGTTTGGCTTCCTTCCACTCCGCAATGAGCCAGAGCTCGATCTCTGCCGGCTCCGTCAGGATGACCGGCATGGCCTTCGGATGGATCGGCCTCACAATCGCATTGGTCTCGCAGGTCAGAAAGCCGATTTGCTCGTGTTCGCCGGCACGCGGATTCTTTTTAGATCCGCGCTCTCCCTTCCGCGGCGTCCAGATCCCAGCAAAGAAAGCAAGCGGCTCGCTCTTATCGAGCGCAAATCAGCGCGCCGTTTTCTTCGGCTTCGTGTCCTCGTATTCACAGAATGCCGTCCAAGGTACGATGCAACGATATTGAGGTGCCAACCGACGCCGCCAGTGCGGCGAATCGACGTTGCGGACGTTGGTGACGCCGTAGTCGGGTTTTCCCTTGGTGACGAAAGGGGGTAACGGCATTCCCCAGGTGAGGTTCACCAGTTCGCGTTCACTGTCGGCGCCGTTGCGAATTACCGGCCCGGATTTGTCGGGAAACACTTCGGTCGTCGGGTCCGCCCTGTTGGTCATTTCGCTGCGGCCTGGCCGCGTGCCACAGCTCGTCAAACCCGACTTTGATCCGATAGCGATTGCACATGTATCCCCTTATCCATCGCGGTGTGCCCTGCCGATCCGAAAGCCATTGCCTTCCGTATTCTCGCACTTGGTGCATTTGAGCAGTGGCTGAAGCTCGTCAAGCGTAGCGTCGTGGCCATACTTGCCAGCGAGGCGCAATCGGTCAACCCACTGGTTGTGGTCGCACTTGGAGCAGCGCGCGCCGAGTAACTGATCGTCCGCGAGATCGACGAGCCGCAGATGACCTATGCCGCGATCCGGAGATATGACCCCCTTTTCAGGGATCAGATCGATTCCGCGCCGATGGCGCATCGCCCCTCCTCCTTATCGTCGGGGCTTTCCTATGAAGATGGCATTGCCGTCCCGGTTTTCACATTTCTCGCATCGCATCCTCGGCGCAAGTCGAAGGATGCTCTGACCTTTGCCGAACCGAGCAGCCAACACCCGCCGATTCAGCCGATCGATGTGACCGCAGTGCCGGCACTTGCAAAGAACGTCGCACCATTCGGGAACCTGCGGCTGCGACGGCATTTCCGTTTCTGTCGCTATGGGGTGGAAGCTTCCCTGAAGGAGGTCGTTGAGCAAATCGGCGATACAATCTGGACAGCTCCCGACCAAATCACGGACTTTGCGTCCGCGGACGCCACAGACTCTGCAGCCGCTTCCAATTAAATCGCCAAAGAAATCCTCGGATCGATTTCCGTCATCTTTGAGACCATCAAAGTGAGCCAGGATTATGGGTGATGCACCACCGTCAGGCATACGACACCATGATGATCGGCTCTCGTGCCCCATCTTTCGCTCGTCTCGAGTGAAGAAGCCGAAGCAGTCGCGAGGAGGCTAATTCAGCTCTACGAAAGCGGCATGCGCGACGCGGCCTCGCTCCACGCCGCCTTAACTACGCCGGACGGTCAGACGTGATCAGTTCCGACTAGGAGTGCCGACGTGCTTTGCCGCCGTTCATGCTTATTTCAGCCATTTATTCACGGCCCTTGCATTTGGCGTTCAGGATCGATCCCGAAACTAAGCCGTTGCAGTCGTCCAGCGAAATTTCTCGGGGAGCGGCTTCGGCTCCTCTCCACTCATTGAAAGCGCTCGACGCGCACGAGACGCTTGCGCGGTGGGCCCTCCTCCAGGGTCGCGCAACATTTGCAAATTCATCTCCTCGGGGGCGGCGATCATCGCCACGCTCAGCAAATGATCAAGAAAGGGGGTGCCGTCTGGAACTCGCTCCCTCTCGGTTGGCAGACCAATTACTAACTCGATTACACTTGGCTGATTTGGTCTTGATTCAGGTCAAGGTCCCACGCGACGCAGTATCTCATCATTCGAGCACGGAAGACGACTGAA
Organism: Ensifer sp. LCM 4579; assembly: GCF_001854885.1. Lineage (GTDB taxonomy): Bacteria > Pseudomonadota > Alphaproteobacteria > Rhizobiales > Rhizobiaceae > Sinorhizobium. The sequence continues at coordinate 19,456 of NZ_MDDV01000023.1, forward strand.
AGGGGACCGAAAGGACCGGAGTGTATGATCGCACGGGTCAAGCTTGCGCCCTCACAGGACCGGCCACCAGCTGTAGCCGGCGATCGGCTGGCTCTGATGGCAGGGTCTCACCAGAATCAACTGACACTTTGTGACCATCTCGAGGCCATTGCGGACAGCCTTCCGCACGGAGTCGACCGTGGTATGTGCGCTTACGCCGCAAAGATGCTTGGGCCGCTCCTACGGGATCTTCACGTGAGGGAAGAAGGCGTTGTTTTCGCATGGACCGAGGAGAGGTTCGGGGACGATCCATCAGTGCTAACTACACTGGAATTGCTCAAGAATGAACATTTCGAAGACGAATGCTTCGCCGACGAATTGGCGGAGATGCTGGGTCGGCTGGGGACGGCAGATGCTACTGTGAACCCGGAGACAGCGGGCTACATGCTCCGGGGGTTCTTCACCAATCTGCGTCGGCATGTGCGCTTCGAACAGCAGTGCTTACGCAGCCTAGCCGCCGATCACTCAGGGTGCTGACGAGAGATGGAGCGCGACTGGTCACGTGCAGAAAATCTCGCTCGATGTCGACACCGCCGGAGCCGGCAGCCGACGGAGAAGGACGGGCTGCCACGGGCGTGCGGCCGCGGATCGAAACCATGCCGCTGGAACGCGCCCAGGAAGCTGTTCAAAAGATGAGATCCGGCGAGGCGAACTTCCGGATGGTCCTGACAATGGGAGGGCGATCGAATGCGCATCAATGATGATCTGACGAAACCGGTGGTCGTGCATTCGGCCAAGCTCGAGTGGATTCCCAGTCCTTCCGCTGGTGTGGATCGCCGGATGCTCTATCGTGTCGGCGGCGAAGTGGCGCGCGCCACCTCGATCGTGCGCTACGCGCCCGGAAGTGCCTTCCCCCGCCATGTCCATTCCGGCGGCGAGGAAGTTCTCGTACTCGAAGGCACCTTCCAGGACGAGCACGGCGACTATCCAGTAGGGACCTATTTTCGCAATCCGCCCGGCACCTCGCATGTGCCGGCGTCGAAAGACGGCTGCACGATCTTCGTGCGTCTCTGGCAGTTTCGCGAGCGGGATAACACGCAGATCGTTCGGAATCCTGGTGAGGGTGAGACAGTGCCAGTGCGCGAAGGGGTCGAAGCCGCGCGTATTTTGTTCGACGACGGACAGGAACGCGTTTCGATTGAAAGCTGGCGCCCGGGTTCCACGGTCACTGTGGGAAATCCGCGCGGCCTGGAGATTCTCGTCCTTGCCGGCAGCTTGATTGTCCGGGGCGAATTATTGGAGCCCCAGACCTGGCTCCGATTGCCTCAACGGGAGCGGCTCGAGGCGGTGACAGGGCCGGCGGGCGCCGAGATCTGGATCAAGGATGCCCCGCTCCAGCACCCCGACGTGCTGCAGATGCCAGCCTGATCAAACCGCATTTCCAGGAAGCTGAAAGGACGCTCGAATGGGGATTGTCGATCCGACGCTCCGCAACGGGGCAGTTGTGCCGGAAATTCATGAAACCGCCTCGAGGAACATCTGGGCATTGACGGCGGCCCAGTCGCTCGGCGGAGCAAACTCGCCGATCATCATCTCGCTTGGCGGGCTCGTCGGTCAGCAACGGGCGCCCGATCCTCGAGCCGCCACCCTGCCGGTCAGCCTGCTGAACCTCGGACTTGCGGTGGGCACCCTGCCTGCTGCGGCGGTGATGCGCCGCTTCGGCCGCCGGACCGGCTATGTCGTCGGTGCCACGCTCGGCGTCGCCGCCGGGCTCATCGCAACCACGGGAATAGTCCAGGCGAGCTTCCTCGTCTTCTGTATCGGCACCTTCCTTGCGGGCTTCTACACGGCTTACGTACAGAGCTACCGTTTCGCCGTGACGGACGGCCTTAAAGGAGCTGACCGCGACCGAGCCATTTCCCGCGTGATGGTGGGCGGCCTTTATCGCGGCGATCACCGGCCCGCAACTGGTCATCTGGACGCGCGAGGCACTCCCCGCACACTCCTTCGCAGGGAGTTTCTTAAGCCAGGCAGCTCTTGCCGCGCTCGCGATCCCGATCCTGCTCAGCCTTCGACGACCGCGGCCTTGTGCAAACAGTCATTCGGAGATCGTCGGCGGGCGGACGCTTTGGGAAATTCTTCGCTCGCCCCGTTACCTCCTGGCGGTCGCTACCGGCGTCGTCTCCTACGGGCTCATGACCTTCGTCATGACGGCCGCACCGATGGCGATGGTCGGACATGGCCACTCGGTCGACTCGGCCGCGCTCGGAATCCAGTGGCATGTGCTATCCATGTTCGGGCCGAGCTTTGTGACCGGTCGGCTGATGGCGCGCTTCGGCAAGGAGCGGGTTGCCGCAGTAGGACTTGTTCTGACCGGGGCATCGGCGCTTGTTGCGCTCGGCGGGTGGGACATCGCGCATTTCTGGGGCGCGCTGATCCTCTTGGGCGTCGGTTGGAATTTCGGCTTCATCGGCGCAACGGCCATGGTCGCAGACTGCCACTCCCCGGCCGAGCGCGGCAAGGCTCAGGGCGCGAACGACTTCCTGGTCTTTGGCACGGTTGCCTGCGCATCGTTCTTCGCCGGATCGCTCTTGCACAGTTCCGGGTGGACGACGGTCAACTGGCTGGTGCTGCCGGCTGTTGCCTTTATCCTTGTTCCGATCGTTTGGCGGGCGGTCGTTTTCCCGAGATCCAACATACCGTACCGCGGGCTATCATAGAACAAGGCGGCGATTTTGCGGGCCGTGGCAGTGACCGCAGTGGCCTTGCCGACGCGTGCCAGCCGTCGATGGGATGCCCCCAACGCGGTCTGCGTGCGCCCAGCCGCAACCTCGGCAAGTCACGGAAGCACTGCGGCCGGGCTAACATATCGCCTGGTCCCGGAACGAGGCTGTGTGCGCCTGCAGGCAAACCGCCGGCGGTGCCACAAGGCAGAAGCAGCCCAATGACCCGGCCCTCGATGTTCGCCCCGCCCTCTACGGCTCACTCAACAAACGGGCCGGCCATGCGGGTCTTTTGAGCTGCTAAGGCGCTGTCATCTCTAAGCGCCCCCGCTTGCGATCAGCGCCTCTCGTGCCGCGCGAAACGTGTCTTGCAGCGCTGTGTGACCATTCAGCCCCTCAAGTGCGTACCTATTGAGAAACTGCCGCCCGGCGAAGAGCTTGCGATCAACAGGGCTCAGTTCGCATTCATCGCAGATCGCGTGCCAGTGGTCGGCAATGCTCGTGAGCTGGTGTTCGATCAGTGCGGCGGCTTCCGCTTCTTTCAGGTGATAGTCCGGCGCGGCCGCGAGGCAGGTAGCGAGCGTACTGGCGCGGCCCTCGCCCTTGATGAGCATAGCTTGTGTGGCCTCGTTGCCAGTACGGGTTTGCGGGCAGATGTCATAGGCCGGCGTCAGACTAAGCATCTTGCCGTCCCAGAACGCTGCATGGTTGCGCGCATGGTCGTCAGTGTTGCCGCACAGCACATTGAAGCAGATCCGCCCGTAGAGTTCCCTGAGCGTGTCCTTGGGATCGGTGAAACGGTGGCGGATCAGCTCGGCTAGGTCCTCGTACGAGGCATAGCGGGCCATCATCTCATCGAGGCCCAGCATGGTGAGGGCTGAAACCATAGCGTGTCTCGTCCAGCCGTCCTTTGTGTGCGTGCGGTCGAAGCGCTCGATCAGGAGGACGTCTTTGTGGGCGGCGCGGGTCATGGAGACTGTTGCGGCGTTCAGGCCGCAAGCGGCTGCCAGCCTCATGGCGACGAATTCGGCCTTCACGACGCTGTACGTGTCGTTGCTGGCCGCGAACTTGGCGATGAACTTCTTCGTGCCGTCTTCGATCAGCGCCTTGGGGCGCGCGCCGCCTATCGAAGTGCCGTGATTGAGGGCCTGGTCGAGCGCGGGGGTCAAGGGAATGCCTTTTTCGATGAAGGCGGCTGCTTCGAGGAACTCGTCGAGCGAGGCTTGCACGGCAAGGCGCGGGACGTACTCCGTGGCCGACGCCTGGAAGTCGAGGGCACCAATCCGGTCGGACCCTGTCTGGAGCAGGAAGGTCAGTTCGCTGATCTCCGGCACGCCGGCAGCATCGGGCTTCTTGCCTGTCAACCTGTTGATGATGACGCGGCGACCCCAGGCATCGGGCGAGCCGTCGCGAATACAGCTCGCCATGGACAGGCCGTTGATGGGCGCGATGACGCTTTCCTGAAGGGGCAGTTCCGGCTCATAGATGGGGATGGCGTTCTTGCGGCGCCGGTAGCTGGCGCCGTAGGTGAAGAGCAGTCGCGCGCCATCCTGGTCGAGGCGGGCCGCCACCACCGGTTCCGTCCCGTCTGGCAGCCACATCCAGACAAAGGCCTCTGTAGCGTCCGCTCTAGAAGTCATCATCGACCTCCTTCACTGTGCGGCGGACACTCTTGGGCAGCAGGGTCAGTTTTTCATCGAGGCGGGCGTGGTGCATCTGCAGGCTGCGCTCGTCATAGTCGAACAGGCGCACGCCGACCAGTGAGCAGACTTCGAAGACGGCGCCGATCTCGGGCCCCGGCGCACCCTTTTCGATACTGGACAGCGTTGTCCGGCTGATGCCAGCACGGTCGGCCAGCTCCTGGGCGGTAAGGCCGCGCTGGGCCCGGCCGACGCGGATCAGCTTGCCGAGCATCGCGAGCGCTTCGCGCGTGACTCTTGAATAGCTTCTCTGGCGCGGCACGTTTGTCACCTATATTTGTTCATTATATTGGGCGTGAGCGGAGCTCGTGTCCAGAATTCTGTTCACTTTACCATGGGCTTTAAGAGGAGTCGAGATTTGTTCACTTGATTGGTCATAAAAGCGCTTTGCGTCCATAATTGCGAACAAATGGTCTCCCCAGGCACTTGGAAGGCCTGCCCCACAGGATTCACCAGGGTGGCCGACGTGGCCGTCATATCTCGCACCTCACGAGCGGGGCGAACTCGGAGGCCCACGGTGGTGACTTCAGCCTTGGATTTGCTCTGTGGCATCACGGCGGCGCTTGCCCATTTGCTATGCTCGGCGAGCCATTTTTTCATCATGGCAATCTCCCCTTCCTGAGCTTCGATCAAGCATGCCGATGTGCTGCGGATGCCGAACTGGAAATGCAGGGAAGCAGATTCCCCAGCCGCCCCCGCGGCGAGCCTCATCGGACGCCCTCCCGGGCCCATCAGCCGTTATGAGCGCGGCTCATCGATCCATGAAGCAACGCCATTTCCGATTTGAGTGAGGACGTGATACCGCGCGCTACATGGATCAATGCCCGGCTGCGCAGCAATCATGCCAGCGTGTATGGCTCTTCGGGCGCATTCTGAGCGGCGCGGTGCTGCGCGCCGGCCTCTCACGTACCCTTGAAAGGCACGATCATGAAAACGGATGTGGCGATTGTCGGTGGCGGATTGGCGGGCTTGAATGCAGCGCGACTCCTGCAGGCCGCGGGAATCGATTTCCTGCTGTTCGAGGCGCGGGCAGCACTCGGCGGCCGGATCCAGACGGTGAACGAGAGAGGCCAACCGGACGCGGACGGCTTCGACCTTGGTCCATCCTGGTTCTGGCCGCGGATGCAGCCTGCTATCGCCAATCTCGTGGCGGAACTCGGACTGCCGACCTTCCCCCAGAACAATGACGGCGACGTCGTTTTCGAGCGCATGTCACGGGAGTCGCCGAAACGTTACCCCGGACTGGTCCAGGAGCCGGAAGCCATACGGCTTGTCGGAGGATCTGCGGCCCTGGTCCGGGCGATCGCGGAAAGCCTGGCGGAGGGACGGCTTCGCTGCGGCGCCGAAGCCACTGACATGCGTCTCACCGAAGACGGCGTTGAACTGTTCGTGCGGCTTGCTGATGGACGAGAGGAGAGAGTGCAGGCTCTCCATGCCATCGCGGCGGTGCCACCTCGCATCCTCGATGCAATGGTCCGGTTCGAGCCGGCTCTCGACTCCGCGACGGAGCAGCTTTGGAAGCAGACGCCGACCTGGATGGCGCCGCATGCGAAGTTCTTCGCCGTCTATGACCGTCCCTTCTGGCGGGAGGCAGGTTTCTCTGGCACTGCGCAGAGCATGGTCGGACCTCTCGCGGAAATCCACGATGCAACGACCTCCTCCGGCGAGGCAGCACTGTTCGGTTTCGTCGGCATGGGCGCGGAACAACGCAAGACGATCGGGGAGAAGGCGCTGACCGAAGGTTGCATTCAGCAGTTCGTCCGTCTCTTCGGGGAACAAGCGGCGCATCCGCGGGCAACACTCTACAAGGACTGGGCCGCCGACCCCTTGACCGCCACGCCCGCCGACTGGTTCTCGGCCGGCCATCCGCGTGCCCCGGAAAGTGGCTGGGTTGCTGGGCTCTGGAACGAGCGGCTTACCCTTGCCGGCAGCGAGGTGAGCCCGATCGAAGCCGGTTATCTGGCGGGCGCCGTTGAAGCCTCCGCAGCCGCAGTCGCCGACCTCATCCAGAAATTCGCGACAAACAAAGGCTGAAAGGAACCTTCATAGGATCGTCGAGCAGACGTTCCGCGACAGCATAACCGCGTCGGAACAACAGGAGGGGCCTCGCCAAACGGCTGGGTTCTGAAGGCAGCACAGTCGCTCGGTGGCGTCAGTTCTCCGATCATCGTCTCGCCCGGCGGCCTCGTCGGCCAGCAACTGGCGTTCGATCCCGCCGCCGCAACCTTGCCGGTCAGTATGCCCGCCCTTGGAACATTGCCGGCTGCGGTCATCATGCGGCGGTTCGGCCTACGCACGGGCTATCTTCTGGGCGCCACGACTGGCATGACAGCGGGCCTAGTCGCGACGCCCGGCCTACAACGGTCTCCAAATCTCCTCGACCGTGCTTCCTGGAAAGGACCACATCAGCTCCGTCAGGCCCGGTTTTGCCTGAGGTATCAAATCCGCACTAGCCGACTAACCCTGCCATCAGGCCGCAGGCGAGCCTCCGATTTCGCTTGCAAGCTTCAGGAAACCGTCGATGTAGGAGATCGCCTCCTCGCCGCGACGCACGCCGAGATTGATGCTCTTCTGGATGCCCGCATCACCGAGACGCAGGGCCCGGATCGGCAGACCAGCGGCATCCTCATCGAGCAGCCAGTCCGGAAGCACGGTCACCCCCCTGCCCGCGCAGACGAGCTGCAGCATGAGATCGATGGTTTCGGCGGTGCGATGCTGACGCGGCCGGCAATGCGCGGGAACGAGAAACCGCGTGTAGATGTCCAGCCGCTCCAGAGTTACTGGCACGGTGATCAGTTCCTCGTCGATCAGATCCTGGGGCTGCACGCTCGCGCGCCTGGCGAGAGGGTGAGCTTCATGCACCATCAGAACAAGCTCGTAATCGAAGGCAGGCGTGAAGATGAGGTCCGGCGCGTCGATCGGATCCGGTGTGATGAGCAGGTCGATTTCATAGCCCAGAAGCGCTCCGACGCCGTCGAAGCGGAAGGCAGTCCGGACATCGAAGTCGACGTCGGGCCACCGGTTCAAATAGGGTGCGACAATGCGCGTCAGCCAACGTTGACAGGGATGGCATTCCATGCCGACGCGCAACGTTCCCCGCCGACCGACCGCGAAGTCGTTCAGCACCCGCTCCGCGTGCTCCATCTGTGGCAAGACTCGTTCGGCAACACTGAGCAGGTACTCGCCAGTCTGCGTCAGTCGCAGGCCGCGGCCAGTTTTCATCCAGATCTTGATGCCATGTCGTTCCTCGAACTTGGCAACCATATGGCTTAGAGCGGACTGCGTGACGTTCAGTTTCTCGGCGGCCGCCGTGAGGCTGCCGCGCCGGCTGACTTCCCTCAGGATTGCCAGATGCTGTCGGTCGATCATTATGACGGCTTCTCATGATTAGGTGAAATCCGCTCATAAATGAGCATGGCTAAGCTTTTCGTCAATCGGTGTCCAATCGAAGCCTCGGATCGAAGAAAGGAAATTGCCATGTGAAGCTGGAAAGGTCATCGACCGCAAGAACAGCAACTCCAGGAAATATGTCTATGCCGAAAAGCTGTTGGCGCCCGACGAAGCGGCCGCCGATCCGCTGCCGATGTGGGTCGCCGAGACCGATTTCAAGAAGCCGCAGGCGGTTATCGATGCGCTTCATTCGGCAGTCGACCATATTTTTTGGAAATGGCTGACCAGTTTGAGAAAGGCGCTGTCCGCCGGGTTACGGACCAAACAGGCGACGGTCGCAGTAAACCGGTTGATGCAGGCTCGCCGCGAGATGCGGAAACTGCGGATGCGCAGGATTGATCAGAATATTGTTTTCCGGTCTCGCGACGACGCTTGGCACGAGCAGGATGGTACTGCGCCTTTGCAGGCACCATTCCTCGCCAAAAGCCTTGCTGACGGTCGCGGGCATCGAATCCCAGCCCGGCAATGCCGGTTGCGACAGCACCTCATAGCTCGTTCCGCTTGGGATCGTGATTTCCACGTAATGCTGGTTCGGCGGCAGCCGTCCGCTGCCGTGGACCAGCTTTTCGAGCAGCGCGGTCGAGTAATGCTCCGATGTGTAGATCAGCGGACTGCCGGGCGTATTCCATCGCCCCGGCGCAATTGTCGACCCCGTCGCATCGAAGATCGGATACGTTCCCGCTGGATCCCCTATTCGATAGCACGTCAGCGTTCGATCGAGAATCTGCGCCGTCACGCAGCGCTGCCGTATTTGAGGGCGCTCAGAATATCGAGCACCATTTCGGCGCCAAACTCGCTTTGAATGACGACGTCGATCGGCCGCCTATCCTCGATCATCGGATGAGCGCGAAACAGGAAATCGCGCGCTTCGTTGGGATCTCGCCAAACCTCCAGCGCCAAGCTCCAGACACGGGCAATGCGTGCAAGCCGGGTCCCCTCCTCCGGCGACAGTATCTTTGCGCTCTTGCGCCGCTCATAGGTCGCCCGCGGCACCAAGCGATACCAAGTGGGAGCCGTGGTGGTAGGCGGGTCGTTTCAGGCTCGGTGAGCTCGATCGCTATCCGACAATTCTGTCGCCTTTGCCGATTTGGCGACACTAGCCTTGTTCAACCAGCTTGTTTGGATGTTTGATTAAGTAGCTGAAAAGAAGCATGAAGCTCATTCTTTAGCGCCTTCGTCCAATTGACATGAACTTTGAAATCATCTGTTGAGAAACGGCTGGGCTGCTTGCCGGCAGACACGGCCAAACTCGATGTCGGCCAGCAATCGTTCCCTGGATCTGCGCGACCGAGAAGCATCCACAACCAGCGCGGACCAAAGGGGGAGATTTGGATGTCATTGGCACGGATGAGCAAGCGCGGCGTTGGCCGCTCCAGAGCTGAACCCCTTTGTGGAGCATGGGGCCAGGATCGCCGTTTTGGATATAGATACTGATGCCACCCCGGTCGTATCGCCGCCAAGCTCATCAAATGTCTGGCTGCGCGCGGGCCTGAAGGTCACGAGGCAACTCAATCAACCAAGTAAGCTCAACCATGAACAATAAAGCGTCGGGCTATGTTTATGTCCTGTTGGCCGTGACACTTTTCTCTGCCCGGGATGGTTTTTCCAAGTTACTTGGTGAGAAGTATCCACCGGTCATGGTGACAATGATGCGCCTTTGGGCGTTTGCGCTGTTTGTGACGGTTCTTACAGCATTCTCTCCAGTAGGGCTGCGTGGCGCCTTATTCACTCAACGTCCAATTCTGCAGACATTCCGAGGTTTTCTCCTGGTGAGCCAGATCGTTGTGGTCATCTTCGCCTTCACGACTGCTGGGCTGGCCATGAGTCAGGCGATACTTGGAGCAACACCTCTGTTAGTTACCATACTGTCGGTGCCGATACTCGGCGAAACGGTCGGTCGGCGTCGTGCCATTCCTGTGGTCATTGGCTTGCTTGGCGTTCTAGTGCTTCTAAACCCTGTTAACGCTCATTTCGATATGCGCCTGCTGTTTCCTATAGCTGCTAGTCTTATATACGCCATGTATTCCATCGCCACCCGCGCGGTCAGCCAGGACGATTCCGCCGTGACAAGCGTCTTGTATGCAGGGATCCCGGGAGCCGTGGCCATAACGTTCATCGGGCCGTTCTATTGGACACCTATACATATGGCCGACTGGCCCGCAATGACCGCGCTGTGTGTTTGCGGGGCGCTTAGCCAATATTTTCTCATCAAGGCGTATGGACTGCTCAGTGCCGTTGAGGTTCAGCCCCTTACATACCTCCACCTCGTTTTGAGCGGTGCTATTGCGACGGTCTTTTTCGGTGAGACTGTGACGTGGAACATGTTAGCCGGCGCGATGATCGTGGTCGGCGCCGGTCTGTTTACTGTTTGGAGGGAATACTGGCTGGAAGTGCGACGAACGAAGTCGATTTGAAACGATGGCAAATTGTGCGCCTTCAATAACGCAGGTCTGTACCAGGTAATCTCTAAGCTCCATGCCTCCGCTAAGTGCATCCGCCAACAAGAAGGTTGGGCGGCAGTTTGAAATCTTCAGAACTCTGTCGGCGCTGACCGGGCCCGATGTTCCGGCCAAGCCTCCATATGACCTTATATTAGACCTGCCCCCGGGTGAAAAATCCCTGGCGCAGCGTCTTTGCATTTGCCTTTAACGGCGTCCCAAGGGGACAGGGCGTCTCGCATGTCAGCCGTTATTTGCTCTCAGCAAGGCGGGTTTCGGAGTCCTGTTGCTGCTCCTGGAGCTGGGCGCATTGGTTTCGTTCCGCGTTGCGGCCGGCTGTCAACACGTGTCGGATCAACAACGCTAACCACCAGCTCCTTCAAAAGCGGCGCGAGGGCGCGCCGATATAGAAATATGTATCATTTCGCGAATATGATCATTTTTCTGTATTGCCACGACGAAATTGAACACGGCCGACGAATAGGTGGTGAAATCGGCGCAAGATAAGCCTCGGCGAAAAGCTCGCCCGTCGGCATGCCGCCGACATACATGAGCCGGCCGCCGATCTTTCGCAGTGATCTGGCGCACCAGGCCGAGGCCGCAGTAGTGGCGTGTACGCGGGGCCGCTCTGCATCGAACGAGAAACTATCAAAGCGCATGTTGAACCCATACGTTCGGTTCAACATATATGCCGTAATTGTGCTCAAGCGACACAAGGATTGGCACTAGTGCACCATCAATTTCCACCATGCCGGAACGTTCAAACGCTACTCCTGTCCAACTGGACCATTCGGCAATTGTCCCAGCGATGGTCATGGAATAAGGCGCTATTTTTACGATTCTCCCACCGACGGTTATGTGAGTTCGCAACCAGGAGTCCACTGCGGAACCGTCAGCACGCTGTAGTTTGATGTATTCATCCATTGGTAGCCGCGGGTCTCGTTGCTTTTGATTGGGACGAACCGGCACAGACAATTCGTCGAAGCCCATTTGCCTGGCACAGGTCTTCAATGCGCCCAACATTGCCAGTGCATTGCCAATACCTCGAGCTCTGGGCGCTAAGGTGATTTCGAGTGCACTCATTGTGGTTGGTTTGCGACCAATAAGTTTATCCTCATGCGCCCAGCGGATAACTTGGTCCCAACCGCCGTCAGGCAACTCGGTACGCCCATCAACGTTGAGTGCAAACGGCACGCCGAAGGCACGAGCAACGACCTCTTCATCCATAAGTCCTACAAAAGCATAGTCTAGGTAGTTAAAAAATACGGCTTTCCCAAAGTACAGCCTTGCAGTTTGATCCTGGCGAATGAAGTTGGGCCAAAGAGCGTCGAAATCCGGGGAAAAAACTGAGGGAATCAGATCGGGCCGTTCCCGCAATGAAAATATTTTTAAGCTCATTCTTCTATCTCGCGTAACCCTGTCTCACTTGCTCATTCGTATCAGTTGCCCCCAGTCAGCAGCTTACTCTTTGCGGGCAATGGCACATTTGAACCCAATGTTGCTGACCCAAAGAGAACGATCGTCGAAAACCGCTTCACGTCGGAATTCGCACCCTTTAGGGGCCCTTGTCCCGATCATATCCGAGATCCCTCAAAGGAATTTTACATTCGGGGAACTGAGCGTCGAAGACATGTTTGGTTGTCTTGGCAGGGAACTTCCTTCCGCTGCGAGCCATAGCAAAAATGATCTCGGGAGTAACTATCTCTCCCGGACGCCAAGCATCTACACGAACACCGTGGTAGTCTAGTAAGATTGCCGGCAATACTCTCAATTGAAGCCGCTTGGCGACAGCCAGCCTGTGATGGCCATCCATTACAAAAAGCGCTTCCTTATGGACAGCAATTGGAGCCTTCCAGAATTTGGCTTGGAGAATCTCTTCTTCAAGCTGAAGAACGTGTCGGCAATCAACCTCTTCGGTCGGAGTCAAATTGTTGGGCTGTAACAGATAGTAGCGCATAAGCATGTCACGTCCGACAGTAAAATGCCCGATGTCTAGCGGAAATCTCGATGTCTCAGCGATGGCGAGCGAAACTCATGATCGTCATGCACTAAACCGGCATTCATTTGGTAACCTACCGGCAACTATGCTTGCAATGCTCATTGGTACAACAAGGTCCAGTGGAGTTGTGACCGTCGTTCCTCCATGTCGAAGTTCCGATGGATCACGCGTGTTCAAAGAATAGCTTCTTAATTCCTGCATACCTTTTCCAACCTCCGGCGATGATGCCTTATCAGACTGCAGATGAGTTTCTCGTGAGGAAGGCCACCTTTTCCAAGGCCATCAGACTTCGATCGAACAAACGCTTAATGCCTCGTTCGCCTGTGTCGATGGCTTCCACAATGAGGCGTGCACTAAGGCAAAGCCGCAACGCAGCAACCTGGACGCCCTCAAGCTCGCCGCAAGGAACCGGTTGTCCAACTTCGCAACGAACTGACAATATTGTGCTACCAGCCATCTTGGCTTTCGTAGCCAAATCCTGGCACAAATGATCGTAAATTCTCTTTGTTTGCGGGGCGGTCAGCGGATTTCTCCTCGCATGTCGATTTACGCGAAATAGTATAAAAGGCAAAATCGTCGGTAGCTGGTCCCAAGAATTGTGGGTGATTGGCAGATGGCGTTGTAACGTCGGTTGCTCTAATAGCTGGAAATCAGGCGCATTGTTCAGCCAGGAGGTAACCTCCTTATGAAAGTCAACCACAACCCGTTGGATATCTTCCTCTGAAACACTACGGAAAGCACGCAGCTCGGCGAGTGCAGCTTCCCACCGCAAAAGTAAACCAAAGTTACTGGTTGCAGGGAGTATCTGAGCGCCTGTCCAGTTTCGTGGCCAGTCTGCCCGACAACAGGTCGCTCGGGGCATAGGACGTAGTGGCCGTTTCTTCAAGCGGCATGCCAGTGACGCAGGAACCAACAGCATCGCCGAAAAGGCTGGTCCTCCCAAGAATTTGGAACCGGTAACGACCACGAAGCAGCCGATGGTAAGATAAGTTTGCAGCGTTTTCGGTGCCAATCGAAACTGAGATGCATCGACGAGAATTTCAACGCTGTCAGGCCAGCGACGCCTGAGATCCAGCGCCTTGCTCGGAGTTGGAGCCAGTACTCCGGTTTTCGAAACGTCAGTCAACACAATCAAAATACGACCGTATCGCGTTATCGCAGCCGATACTATTGCCTCGAGTTCATCATCGACGGCCGCGATAGGTCGGAGCCTGGAACCCTCCATGCGAACTGCTATCGATCTAACATCAATGGGATCCGCTGAATTGAGCGTTGTTCCACCACTCTCGCGGTGCGAAGAATGCATCCCGCCAGCCAGAGCATGACCGACCCCACTCCCCGTCTCTTCCGGCTGGACCATAATCGCCAATGTCTTTGCGACGGAGCTTCCTGCAACCAATTGGGAGGCAAGCATGTGAGCGTCGGTGCCAGAAGGAGAAACGATGACTTCCATCCCTCCAATGTGTTCCAAACCGCATAAGCGAATGAATTCGTGACGAACTCTGTCGATCTCTTCCAGATAGATTTCTTCCGGCGCCCGTCCAGGCAAGGTCTGCGATATCTTTTGGCGCAGCCTTTCCGCAGCTGAAAATCCGACGTCAGAAATCGTAGATGCGGTTGCCGAACCAAATGAGAATAATTCCCGGTCGGGAACTGGTTTACGACCGTACTTGTTTGTCATTTGGCTAGCATCAAGTTCGATCCGCTCGTCACCCCCCGAGGTTAACAACTCAGCGGTCGAAGGAAGATAAGTATTCACGTTGGATAGCCGCTGTGTCATTTGACATCCAGATTGCTGTTCGGGTGGGTAATCGGCAAATTGTTTAAGGCTGCTGACAGTTGGTGCGCCAAGACCCGCCGGTTTTCCAGAACATCCATCATCGTCACGTGATCGCCTGGAACGGGCACAGCCTTAATAGACTGCGCGTCCAAAATTCGATCCCATCCGCGCATTGGAGAATTTGCATGCGGCGTTGCCGGAAGTTGCGGCCTTGGGCTGGGAGAGTCCGCCAGAGCATAAAATTGGTACACGCTGACCGGCAGCGATGGCATCTGATACGAGTGTACAGCTTGGTGAAATTGCGCGTACATGATGGCGTTACGGTAGAGATCTGGTCCGCCGACGACCGCACCCATTTGTTGCGCTTTCTCAAGCAACTGCTTAACTGAGCTCTGCCCGGCCGATCGTCGCAGCACTTCGAACCCCTCATCACTCAGCGACTCCAGAGGTTCAAAGATCATTTGCAAAGCGATTTCTGTATCCGTCATCCCGGGCGATGCAGCCGGCAGTGGCACATCGATGAGGGCAATAAACGAAACAGTTTCTTGGAGATGGAGCAGGCGTTCGGCGATTGCATAAGCCAGTACAGCCCCAGAGGAATATCCCGCAAATCGATATGGACCCCGTGGCTGCACTTTCCTTAGTGCCTGCGTTACGTTTGCCGCAATCTCTTTAAGGCTTGGTCGAGCAGCTTCTTCAAATGGCGGCCAAGGCAAAGCGTAGACAGGGCAATCTATGTCCATCTCTCTGACTAACGGGAACACATATGAGCAGTCGCCGTATCCAGTCGGAACAAAGAAGATAGGCGCTGGAGATCCTATCGTGCGCACCGGTAGCACCCCAGGTGTATAACTGGATGAATCCAACTCGATCTTTGGAGCGAGGTCTTTGAGGATCGGGGCATTAAAAATATCGCTGGCGCTGACCTTCATCCCAACTCCTAGCGCTTGAGCAAGCATGCGCACCGCCAGCAACGAGTGGCCGCCGAGCTCGAAGAAGTTGTCGTGGCGGCCGACCCGCTCGATGCCGAGAAGCTCTTCCCAGATTCCGGCCAGCAGCGTCTCGATCTCGCCGCGTGGTGCCTCGAAAGCCCGGCGCGCATAGGCCTCGTCGTCAGGTGCCGGCAGCGCCTTGCGGTCCAGCTTGCCGTTCGGTGTCAGCGGCAGTGCGTCCAGCCGCACGAAGGCCGACGGCACCATGTAGTCGGGCAGGAGGCCAACCAGATGGGCCCGCAACGCCGCGGCAAGCTCGGCGCCATCGGCTTTGTCCGACCCGTCCGTCCTCTTCGCAACCACATAGGCCACAAGCCGCTTGTCGCCGGTGCGATCGTCGCGCGCCACGACGGCCGCATCGCCGACAAGCGCGTGCTCGCAGAGCCGGGCGGCGATCTCGCCCGGCTCGATGCGGAAGCCGCGGATCTTCACCTGCTCGTCGTTGCGGCCCAGAAACTCCAGATTGCCATCCGGCAGATAGCGCGCCAGGTCCCCGGTCCGGTACATGCGGGCGCCGACCTCGCCGCTGAACGGATCGGCCAGGAATCGCTCCGCCGTCAGATCGGGCCGGTTCAGGTAGCCGCGCGCAACCCCCGCCCCGCCGATATAGAGCTCGCCCACAGCCCCGAACGGAACGGGCTGGCCATGGTCGTCAAGCACATAGATCCGCGTGTTCGCAATCGGACGGCCAATCGGCACATTCCGGTTAGGCGCCTCAATGCCCGTGTCGGCAAGAAAGGTGGTCGACCAAATTGTAGTCTCGGTCGGGCCATAAAGATTTCTGAGAGATTTTACCCTTCTGCCGAGCTTCGAGGCCAGATCTGAAGGCAACGCCTCGCCGCCACACAGCGCGCTTAAATCGGGCGCACCATCCCAGCCGGCGTCGAAGAGCATACGCCACGCTGCCGGGGTTGCCTGCGTCACAGTTATCTTCTGATGGGACAGATGCTGCTGCAATCCAATAGCATTGGTCTCGCGAGCAAGGACGACGTTAGCTCCCACGGCCAACGGAAGATAGAGTTCCAGCCCCGCAATGTCGAAAGAGATCGTCGTGATCGCGAGGAGTGAATCATGCGCTGTGAGGCCTGATACATCCAGAAAAGCGCATAAAACATTGAGAACACTCGCATGCTCGACCATGACGCCCTTAGGGCTACCGGTGGAGCCGGAGGTGTAGATGACATAGGCGAGATGGCTGGAGGTCAGGCCGAGGGCATGCGGGTCGGGATCGTCAGCGGACTGGCCGGCCCAGGAAAGCTCGCCGTCCGAGAGATCGATCACGCTCAGATCGGCGAGTGCCTCGGCGCCCAGCGCCGCGCGGCCGGCGGCATCGCAAAGCATGAGTTGCGGGGCGGCATCGTCGAGCACCTGCCGCAGCCGCTGAGACGGATAGGTGGGGTCGAGCGGCGCATAGGCACCGCCGGCTTTCAGGATCGCCAGCAGCCCCACCACCATCGCCGGGCTGCGCGCGACACAGATCGCCACCGGCTGGTCGGGTTTGACCCCAAGCCCGATCAGATGATGGGCGAGCCGGTTGGCCCGGGCGTTGAGCTCGCCATAGCTCAGCTCTTCAATCTCGCAGACCAGCGCCACCGCGTCCGGCGCCCGGCGCACCTGCGCCTCGAACAGCTCGTGCACGCACAGGTCCGAGGGGTAGTCCGCTTCCGTCCGGTTCAGCTCCTCCAGCAGATAGCTGCGTTCGTCGGCCGGCAGGATGTCGAGCTCGCGCACTGGCTTGGCGGGAGCCTGCTCCAACGCTTCCGCCAGCTGCTCGAGCGCGCGCTGCATGTAGCCGCAGACCCGGTCCGCGGAGATCGGCTCGACCACCTGCGCCGTCAGGCCGAGCGCCTCGCCAAAATCCTCCACCGACAGGGTCACGGGATAATTGGTGCGTTCCTCGCCGCCCAGCCACTCGATGCCCGACAGA
>NZ_MDDV01000024.1 GCF_001854885.1 Ensifer sp. LCM 4579
GTCTCGCCCAGACTCGTTTCCCTATGCCAAACCCCACAGGACTCGCATGGCGCGAGAATTCGGAGAGCTATCAAACGAATGTCTACAGACCCTAGGGAGAGAAGTGATGGCCGATCATTCTCGTACGAGAGAAGAGATAGATTTGGCGGCGACAAGCGAGGGCATCGGTGCCCCGGCTCCCGAATCCGGCCTCATGGGGCGGATCGTGGACAAGACCGGATATGTCTTCGCGGCCGGGATCGTCGCAGCCGCAGTCATCCTGCTGATGGAGGTTTTTCTGCGCTATGTCCTCAACAGCCCCACCATCTGGGCCCATGAGACGACGGTCTTCCTTTGCGGATCCGCCTTTGTCTTCGGAGGGCTCTACTGCACCTGCCGAGACAGCCACATTCGGGTGGTCCTGATCTACGACCACTTGTCTCCACGTGCGCGACGGATCGCCGATGTCGTGATCTCCCTGGTTTGCGCGCTCGCAAGCGGTTTTTTCGCGTTTGCGGCCTATCACATGGTGACGCGCGCGGTCTTCACCCCAGCGGGCGATATACGCCTCGAAACGACGGGAAGCGCATGGAGCGCACCAACCCCCGCTCTGATCAAGATCTTCATCTTCGTCACTATGGTCTTGCTGGTCTTGCAATTCTTGATCCTGGCTTTCAACTACGCCCGCAGCGATCAGGGAGATTAGCCCATGACAGACTTCCTGGATCTCGGCTTCAACCTCCAAGCGCTTGGAATCGGTTGGGGCACGTTGGTGATGTTCGTGCTGATGGTCGGCTTGCTGTTGACCGGCATGCCGCTGGCCTTTGTGACGCTGCTCGTCGCGCTCGTTTTCGCCCTCGGCTGGTTCGGCCCGATGTCGATTCCGCTGATCACCAGCCGCGTCTACTCCTTCGTGATGAACTTCGTGTTCGTCTCCGTACCGATGTTCGTGCTGATGGCGGCGATCCTGGATCGCTCCGGCATCGCGCGCGATCTGTTCGACGCGATGAAGCTTTTCGCCGGCCGCATCCGCGGCGGTGTCGCCGTGCAGACGGTCTTCGTTTCGGTGGTGCTCGCGGCCATGAGCGGCATCATCGGCGGGGAGATCGTTCTGCTCGGCCTCATCGCCCTGCCCCAGATGCTGCGCCTCGGCTATGACCGGAGCCTGGCGATCGGCGTCGTCTGTGCAGGTGGTTCGCTCGGTACGATGATCCCGCCGTCGATCGTGCTGATCATTTACGGCCTGACTGCCAATGTCTCGATCGGAGAGTTGTTTACCGCCGCCTTCATCCCCGGCTTCATGCTGGCCATGTTCTACGTCGCCTACATCCTGGCGCGCGCCTATCTCACGCCTCATGTGGCACCGCCGGCCGATCCGGTACCGATCCCAACTGCCGAAAAAATCCGCCTTCTCAAGGGATTGGCGCTGCCCATCCTGGTGGTTTTCGTCGTCCTTGGTTCGATCTATGGCGGCATCGCGTCGGTGACCGAAGCCTCCGCTGTCGGCGTCGGCGGCGTGGTGCTGTCGACTATCCTGCGCGGCGAGTTCTCCTTCGCATTGCTGCGCGACGCCGCGATGCAGACACTGGCGACGGTCGGCATGATCGTCTGGATCGGCATCGGTGCGACAGCGATCGTCGGTGTTTACAACCTGATGGGTGGCGTCAACTTCGTGTCGGGTCTCATCACCGGCATTTCCGATAATCCGACGGTCATCATTCTCTTCATGATGCTCATTCTCTTTGTGCTGGGCGCCTTCCTTGACTGGGTCGGCATAGCCCTGCTCACGATGCCGATCTTCGTGCCCATCATCAAATCGCTCGGCATGGATCCGGTCTGGTTCGGCGTGCTCTTCTGCATGAACATGCAGGTTTCTTTCCTGTCCCCGCCATTCGGCCCCGCCGCCTTTTACCTGAAGTCGGTCGCCCCACCCGGCATCACGCTCGGCGTTATTTTCAAATCGCTGCTGCCGTTCATCATGCTTCAGATGCTTGCGATTGCGGTGCTGATAACTTTTCCAGGGATAACGGGACGGTGAGCACGACAGCGACGCGCGCCTCTTCAGACGCGCGGGTGCTGCAACTCTTTGAATCTGCGCGTCGAGCTTTCCAAAAGGTCGGTTCCGACCGTCCCGACGATCGTCATGCCTCCCTCCGCGGTTCGTCCGTGCCGGAACCCGACATACGCGTGACGCTACGCGGCATAGCGTGAGGAAGCGACGACGTCAGGCGATCAGACCGAGGCGCACCTGGTTTGCCTCGTCGGCGAGAAATGCCATCACCCTTTCGATCACCGGCTGCGCCGATACGATGCGGCGGTGGCCGAGGCCGTTGGCCCAATGCAGGTCAATATTCGGGCCGGCATCACCATAACGGCGAGCGTGATAGGCGGGCACCTCCTTGTCGTCCTCAGCGTGAATGACCAGCGTCGGTATCCTTAACGCGCCGAGGATTCTGGCACCATCGAACCCGTCGATGCGGCGCCCGGAGAGCCGCTCGATCATGCCTTCGAAGACCGCCTGTGCAGCCGGCGCAAGGCCGAGCATCCGGCCGAAGCCCTTGACGAGCCAGTTCATCTCGCTCGGTGCGCCGATCAGCACCAGCCTCGTGGGCACGCGCGGCGGCACGTCGCACACCACCGCTCCCGCCGCACAGGCAAGCGTGGCCCCGCCGAAGGAATGGCCGATGGCAGCGTCGAAGCCGTCGAAATGACGCCAGGCCGCATCGACCGCCCTCACCGCCTGGACCAGGGTCAGCGAGCGACCGGGCGAGGCGCCGTGTCCCGGCCAATCAAGGGCCACGACTTCCGAACCGGCGGCGAGCAGAGCCTCGATCATCACGGCGAGATAATCGCTGCGCGATCCCCATCCATGCACGAGCAGCACGCGCGGCCCTCGTCCGCCCGCCGGACGCTCGAAATGTCGCGCGATGACCCAGCCGCCCGCAATCGACAGGGTAACGCTCCGCGAGCGAGCCATGACCGGCGAAGCGACCCTCAACAGCGCCTTCTCCTTGCCGTTCCTGGGCTTGCGCCCCGGTGTGCGGCAGAATATCCGGAAAGCGATTCTACCCGCTTTTTCCGGTGAGACCGCGGAAACGGTCTTCAGCGAGAGGCGGATGACCTTCGTCGCAAAGGATGCCATAGTGAAGCCCTCAAAACGTTCAACAATGAACATACTTGTACAACGATGAACAAAAAGCAAGCGACTGCCGAACACCCTCACTTTCCCTGGGATCACCCGCGCTTTCGCAGCTGGATCGCCGTGGCGCGCGCGTGCCAATTGATGCAGCAGACGCTGACGCGCCGCCTGTCCCATCTCGACATCAAGCCGCCGCATCTGGATATTCTGGTGAACCTCTATCGCTTCGACGGCATCAGCCAGCAGGAACTCGCCCGCAAGCTGCTGGTCGGCCGCTCCAACATGAGCATGCTGCTTCCGCAACTGGAGAAACGGGGCCTTATCGAACGACGCGGCGACGCCAGGGACAAGCGCGTGTTGCGGCTATCCCTGACGCCGGCGGGACGGGTACTGACGGAAGAGGCGATGGAGATCCAGACGGCGCTGATCGACGATTCGCACCGGGGGGCCCCGATCGAGGATTGCATCAGGATCGCAGAATCGATGGAACGGATGATTGCCATCCTGCTTGAGGAAAACGGCATCGATGATAGGAACCGATAGGATGGCCTGGACTTGGTATAAGGCCTGATCAGCGCGGCTTCTCGGACCGGTCGCGCGACATGCCCTTGTCCGCAAGCTCCTGCTCGTAAGCCTGGAACAGGACGTCGCCCTTTTCGCCCAGCTCACGCAGGTAGGACCAGGTGTAGATGCCGGTATCGTGGAAATCGTCGAAGCCTATTCTGACCGCATAGTTCCCGGTCGGCTGGACCGAAATGATCTGTACATTGCGCTTGCCGGGCACGGTCACACGCTGGCCGGGGCCATGCCCCTGCACTTCCGCCGAGGGCGAAAGCACGCGCAGCAGTTCGGCCGAAAGATCGAAGGAGGCACCGTCGTCGAAGGTCACCACCAACCGATGGCGATCCTTCGATATGCGCAATTCGGTCGGCCAGTGGTCGCTCATCGTCCTTACTCCCCGCTCGTCCTCTGCTAGATAAGCTCTACAGCGCCACGCGCCTTTTCAGACGCGCAAAGGTCGCCGTGGCGCTGTGCAGTAGTAAAGCAGAATTGAACGGGCGGAAATCTCTCGAGGATTGCTTTCCCTGAGTTTGAAACAATTTGACGCAGCAGCCGCCTTGACGCGCCCCCGATTGCTCACGACATTGGGGGTTCCGGGAGAAATGAATTGAACACGGCCAGAATAGACCGCGAAAGCGCGCAACCGATCGATGACGTGACCGCTCCGATGATCGACCCCTTCGGCCGTGCGATCACCTATCTGCGGGTGTCCGTCACCGACCGCTGCGACTTCCGCTGCACTTACTGCATGGCGGAACATATGACGTTCCTGCCGAAGAAGGACCTCTTGACGCTCGAGGAACTTCACCGGCTCTGTTCCGCCTTCATCGCCAAGGGCGTGCGCAAGCTGCGGCTGACCGGCGGCGAACCGCTGGTGCGCAAGAACATCATGTTCCTCGTTCGGGAACTCGGCAAGGAGATCGAGGCCGGCCGGCTCGACGAATTGACGCTGACCACGAACGGTTCGCAACTCTCGAGATATGCAGCCGAACTCGCCGATTGCGGCGTCCGCCGCATCAATGTCTCACTCGACACCCGCGATGCCGACAAGTTCCGGCAGATCACCCGTTGGGGAGAGCTGGCGAAAGTCATGGAAGGCATCGATGCCGCCCAGGCCGCAGGCCTCAAGGTCAAGATCAATGCGGTGGCGCTGAAGGGCTTCAACGACGCCGAGATCCCGGAACTGATGCGCTGGGCGCACGGGAGCGGCATGGACCTGACGCTGATCGAGACCATGCCGATGGGCGAGGTCGACGAGGACCGCACCGATCATTACCTGCCGCTTTCCGAAATGCGCGAGCGGCTCGAGGCGCAATTCACGCTCAAAGATATACCTTACCGTACCGGCGGTCCCGCCCGTTACGTCGAGGTCGAGGAGACAGGCGGCCGGCTCGGCCTGATCACGCCCCTCACCCACAATTTCTGCGAAAGCTGCAATCGCGTCCGTCTCACCTGCACCGGCACACTTTTTATGTGCCTCGGCCAGAACGACGCCGCGGACCTGCGCGCCGCGTTGCGTGCCACCGATGACGACGCCTATCTGTCGAAGGTCATCGACGAGGCGATCGGCCGCAAACCCAAGGGCCACGACTTCATCATCGACCGCGAACACAACCGCCCCGCCGTCGCGCGGCATATGAGCGTGACCGGCGGGTGATGTCGGTTGCCCCTCATCCGGCTGCCGCCACCTTCTCCCCGCAGGCGGGGAGAAGGGACTCGCGGCATCGCTTTCGTCCCCTACAATGACTGCGGTGACGGCCGGTGCTACAGAGAGCGTCCCCTCTCCCCGACTGCGGGGAGAGGGTTAGTCCTCGGGTTAAACCCGAGGAGAGGGGCAAATCAAGGCTCAGTTACGCTGCATAGGTCGCCCCATAACGCCCTTTGCCATAGCTCGAGCCTACACCGCTCGTCCCCGTCTTGAAGCGCTCGATCTTCTCGTTCAGCATTTCCACCTGGCGACGCAGGCCGTGGATCTCGGCCGTGTTCTCCTCGACCATTGCGGCATTCTGCTGCGTGATCAGTTCGACTTCGTGCACCGCGGTATTGACCTCGTTCAGGCCGCGATACTGGTCGGCGGCGGCGGCCTCGATATTGCTGACGAGGCTGTGGATCGTCGCGATGTGATCGTTGATGACGGACAGGGCATTGCCGGTTTCCTGCACCAGCTCGACGCCGCTGCGCACCTGGACGGAGCTCGCGGAAATAAGCTCCTTGATCTCGCGTGCCGCACTCGCGCAACGCTGGGCCAGTTCCCGCACCTCCTGCGCCACGACGGCGAAGCCGCGGCCCGCCTCGCCTGCGCGCGCCGCCTCGACGCCCGCATTCAAGGCCAGCAGGTTGGTCTGGAAGGCGATTTCGTCGATCACACCGATGATCGTTCCGATCTTTTCCGAGGAACGATTGATCGCCGCCATGGCGTCGATCGCCTTGGCGACGACTTCGCCGGAATGCTGTGCATAGGAGTTCGTCTCGTCGACGGAAACGGTCGTCTGCCGGGCGCTCTCGGCCGTGGCGCGAACGATCTCCGTCAGCTGGCTTAGCGCCCGCGAGCTTTCCTCGAGGGCTGCTGCCTGCTGTTCGGTGCGGCGGGCAAGATCGTCGGCCGAGGCCGAGAGGTTGCCGGTGCCGCCGGTGATTTCCTCCGTGACGAGGCGGACATCCATCAGGGTCGCGCGCAGGGCTTCGACCGCATTGTTGTAGGTGCGCGCCATGATCACGTAGTCTGCCGGCAGATCCTCCGCCATGCCTTCCTCGAGATTGCCGGCAGCAAGCTGCGACAGCACGTCGGAAAGTGCATTCAGGGCCTGCATCTGTTCCGCCTCGACGCGCGCGCGCTCCTCTGAGCGGCGAGCCTGTTCCTGGGCGGACAGCGTCCGTGCCGCCTCGGCCTCGCGCCCGAGGCGGACATTTTCCAGCGCATTGTCGCGGAAAACTGCAACGGAGCGGACCATGTCGCCGATCTCGTCGCCGCGGTTGCGCCCTTCGATCGCCACTTCGAGATCGCCATTGGCAAGCCGCGTCATCGTCTCGGTGACGCGCTTCAAGGGACCGCGCAGCGTCTCGACGAGCATCAGCCCGCCGATGATCGCCAGCAGCGTCCCGGCGACCATCGCCACGATCGACACGGTTGCCGAGCGCTGGCTGTCCTGCTTGCCGGCTTCCTGGGCACGGCTAACGAAGCTTTCCAGCGTGCCGCTGGCGTCGGCGACGAGCGCCGCCGCCTCGCTCTTGGCCGCCTGCCAGCGCGCGCCGACATCGATCAGCGCCGCGGTCCCCTTGTCGATATTGTCGAGCGACGGACCGAGCTTTGCCGGCAGTTCACGCAGGGTTGCGTTCTTTGCGCCGAGTTCGGACAGCTTGTCGGCCGTTGCGCGGACTGCCTTGAGGTCGGCGACGACGAGGTCGCGGTTTGCCGGCTCGAGCTTTCGGTGCAGCTCGCTGATGTGAAGACGGGCGCTGTCCAGCCCCTTGAACGTCTCGCCCATCAGGCCAATCAGCGTCTTCAGCGTCACGATTTCGCCGTCCATGCTGACGAAGCGCTTGGCGGCCGTATCGGAGTTGGCCGCCGCCGCCTTGGCGAAATCGGCCTCATATTTCGAGAACTTGCTGAGGATCGGCACGAGCGCGTTCTTCTTCTTGTCGTTCTCCTCCGGCCCCGCCAGCACTGCCTGGACCTGTTCCGCCAGCACTTTGAGCTCGCCGATCGGTTTCTTGACCTTCTCGGAGGCGATCCGTTCCGACTCGTCGATCTGCTTCATCAGATGCGGCAGCAACTTCATCGCCTGCTCGATCTTGGCATCCGGATTGACCGCCATGGTAACCGGCAGGCGGAACTTCTTGATCCGCTCGGCCAGGCCCTGATAGGCCGCCGCGTCGAACAGCAATGCCTTTGCAAAGGCTTCCTTTTCGCCCGATTGCGAGCGCAGGATATCGATCTGCTTGTAGGCGCCGTTGCCGTTCCTGGTCATGTCGGCGAGCGCGGCTTCCAGCGATTCCGTCACCTTCCCCCGTTCGACTTCGACCGCCCAGAGCTTATCCGCTTGGGCGCGCATCCGGCTGCCGAGGCCGACGACGGAGGCGATCTGAGCCTTGTCGGCATCCCGCGTCAGCAAGGCTTCAAGCGCCCCTACGCCCGCTTCCTGCTCGTCGATCGCGTCCACGAGCGCGTCGCGCGCCTTAGCGCTCGGATTATCCGCAAAAACCTGCAGGGCGCTTCTGAGCGCCTGGAAGTCCGAAAGATTGTTGATCGTTTCACGCGTGACCGTCATGTGCCCGTTGAGGGTGCGAGCGGTGAAAAAGCCGACGAGGCCGATCCCGGCAATCAGCGCCACAAGCGGTATGACGAAAAGGAGGACTTTCGTAACAATGCGCAGGCGCTGCAGAAGGCGATCGATGACAGACATTGCGGACCCCAGTTCTTATTATGAAGAGACATGTCCGCGCGGCTTGCATTTCGCAGCACCGCACATCGCTCGGATGCTTGGAGCCGCCCAGGCTACGGGCTGCGGCCGGGAACACCTCCAGCTCCGAGGTCGCAGCACGCCATGGCCGGCTTTCCGACCGTCGCCCACCGATCGCATCATGCGATGGATTGCGGAATCAACCGGACGATAGGCGGCGAAAATTAAGATTCCACGAATGTATCGGGACCTGGCGGCGCGAAGGCTCCTGGTGCATTTGAGGGGTGGTCGCGCCAAAGATAGGCTTGAGTTTTGCAAGAAATGGCATTCAAAGCTAGGCAGTCGGGCGGCCGTAGCGAATGGATTCGCCCGGTCCTGCCGGGTACCCGCGCCCTAGCCGAAGGTTTTCGTAATGCACTCCTCAGCCAATTTCCGCGGCATCGTCTTCATGTGCCTGGCCATGGCCGGTTTTTCCTGTAACGACGCGTTGATCAAGTCGGTGACCGGCACGATGAACACCGGTCAGATCATGTTCGTGCGCGGCCTGCTGACCACGCTGATCGCGCTGGCGCTCGCCCATCACTTCGGTGCCCTGCGTCCGATCCGCACGATTCTTCGGCCGGTGATCCTGCTGCGCATCGTTATGGAAGCCGTCGCATCGGTGACCTATATCTCGGCGCTCGGCCTCTTGCCGCTGGCCAATGCAGCGGCGATCATGCAGGCGCTGCCGCTCGCGGTGACGCTCGGCGCGGCTCTCTTCCTCGGTCAGCCGGTCGGCTGGCGCCGCTGGTCGGCGATCGTGATCGGTTTTGTCGGCGTCTTGATCGTGCTGAGGCCGGGGCCTCAGGGCTTTACGCCTGCGGCGCTGACGGTCGTCGCCTGCGTCTTCGTAACGGCGACGCGCGATCTCTGCACGCGCCGGATCGGAACCAACGTGCCCTCGCTCTTCATCACCGTCACCACCGCCTTCGTCGCGACGCTGGTCGGAGCGGCGCTCATCGTCCCGCTCGGCGGCTGGCAGCCGATATCGGCGACCTCCTTCACCCACATCGTCGGCGCCAGCATGCTGTTGATGCTCGGTTACCAGACGATCGTCCTCGCCATGCGCGAGGGCGATATTTCGGTGATCGCGCCGTTCCGCTACACCGGGCTTCTCTGGTCGATCACGATCGGCATCGTCTTCTTTGCCGAGACGCCGGACCGCTGGATGCTGGCGGGCGTTGCCGTTATCATCGGCTCGGGTCTCTACACCTTCTATCGCGAAAGCCTGCGCGGACGCCCCGCCGTCGCGCAGCGCGCCGTCACGAGCCCGCTGGAATAGGAAACGCTTCGATGGCCGAAGGCGCCTCCACTGCATCCGGCCGCCCAGCCGCCGTCATTCTCGCCGGCGGTCTGTCCACGCGCATGGGCACACCGAAGGCGAGCGTCAGCCTCGGCGGCCGCAGCATGCTCGCCCATGTCATCGCCCGGCTGACGCCGCAGGTCGCGAGCATCGCCGTCAATCTCAACGCCGAACCGGGCATCGTGCTACCGAGCGATACGGCCGTGATCGCCGACACGATCCCGGACTTCGCCGGCCCGCTTGCCGGCGTGCTGGCGGCAATGCGCCACGTGGCAAAAGTCGCACCGGACGCGAGCCACGTCCTGACCGTGCCGATCGACACGCCCTTCTTTCCCGGCACGCTGGCGGCCGGGCTCCGGGATGCGGTCACGTCTGCCGGCGAGATCGCCGTTGCCTGGTCCCTCGGCGCGATGCATCCGCTCTTCGCGCTCTGGCCGCTCGGGCTTGCCGACGACCTGGACGCCTGGATCCGCACCGACGAGAAGCGCCGCGTTCGCGCCTTCATCGCGCGCCATCCCTCGGTAGCGGTGGACTTCGCACCGATCGCCACGACGGCAGGACCGCTCGACCCGTTCTTCAACATCAATACACCGCAACAGCTTCAGGAGGCGGAAGCATGGCTGGCGCTAATCAAGGATCCCGCGCAGTGAACGCACCCAGGATATTCGGCATCGCCGGCTGGAAGAACTCCGGCAAGACAGGTCTGATGGTCCGCCTCGTCAGCGAGATGACCCGGCGCGGCTATCGGGTGTCGACCGTCAAGCATGCCCACCACGATTTTGACATCGACAAGGTCGGCGCCGACAGCTACCGGCATCGCGAAGCGGGAGCGCATGAGGTGACGATCGTCTCCTCGACCCGCTTTGCCATCATGCATGAATTGCGCGGCGCGCCAGAACCGAGCTTTGAGGAAATCCTGTCGCGGCTCGCCCCTTGCGATCTCGTCCTCATCGAGGGCTACAAGCGCGAACCGATACCGAAGATCGAGGCCCGCCGACTGGACTCGGCCAATCGCGAACCGCTGGCGCCAACCGACCCACACATCGTCGCCATCGCCGCCGACCACCTCGTCGCCGACAGCCCCCTGCCCGTCTTCGATCTCGACGACACGGCGGCGATCGCCGATTTCATCGAGCAAACCGCGGGCTACGCGGCTGAACGATAGACGCGCTGTCGTCAGCTTTCAAAGCTGCGAACGGGCTGAGCGGAATTGCAGTTTCCGTCGCCCACGAATTTAGCTTTGACGGGCGACGTTGCTCAGGCCGTGACACGCAGTCCCGGCTCGCCATCCTCGACCCGACCGATGATCCGCGCGGCCGGATAGCCTGCCTGAATGATGTCCCGGAGCAGTCCCTCCGCGCGCTCCGGTCGGCAGGAAACGAGTAGGCCGCCGGAGGTCTGGGGGTCGGTCAGGATATGGCGCTGCCATAGCGGGAGGCTGTCGGGAACGAGGACGCTCTCGCCGTAGCTCGCCCAGTTGCGATGAGAGGCGCCGGTCACATATCCCGCTTGGGCGAGTTCGGCGCAGCGGGCAAAGAGGGCGATGTCACGCGATCTGACCGAGATCTGTTTATCCGATCCCCGGGCCATCTCCAGCGCATGGCCGAGAATGCCGAAGCCGGTGACGTCGGTGACGGCGTGCACGTCGGGGCTGCCGGCAAGTCCGGCGCCCACGCGGTTGAGGAGCGTCGTCGACGCGATCAATTCGGCATAGGCATCCGGCGGCAATGCCCCCTTCTTGAAGGCCGCCGAATAGATTCCGACGCCGAGCGCCTTCGTGAGGATCAAGGCGTCGCCGGCTCGGGCGCTGCTGTTGCGCCGCAGGCTTGCGGGCCGGCATGTGCCGACCACCGCAAGGCCGTAAACGGGCTCCGGCGAGTCGATCGAGTGGCCGCCCGCAACCGGAATGCCGGCCTGCGCACAGATCGCGCCACCGCCTTTCAGGATTTCCCGAACCATTTCCGTCGGCATTTTTTCGATAGGCATGCCGAGGATCGCTAGCGCCATGATCGGCCGTCCGCCCATGGCATAGATATCGGAGAGGGCGTTGGCCGCCGCGATCCTGCCGAAGTCGAAAGGATCGTCGACCATCGGCATGAAGAAATCGGTGGTCGCTATGATGCAGGTCTCGTCATCGAGCTGCCAGACGGCGGCATCGTCACCCGTTTCGGTGCCGACGAGGAGCCGGGCGAATTGTCCGCCCACGGGTTGATCGACCAGCAATTGCTGCAGCACCGATGGCGCCAGCTTGCAGCCGCAGCCGCCGCCGTGGGCAAGCGCCGTCAGACGAAAGGGCGTTGTCGCAGTCGAATTATCCATGCCAGCCTCCCGCTAGCGCATTGGCCCGATAATCGTCCCGGATTTTCGGAGACGCGCAGGTTGAAAGAGTGACAGCGGCCCTTGCGCGTCTGAAAAGACGCGCGCCGCTTTGGGCGAACTGGGCGGCGGGCCGACGACGTCTTGCCGACGGGGACGGCAAAGAAGCAAACGAGCCGGAAGCGGACGGGCATCAACCGCCGTCGTCGACGGCGCGGCGTCAACCCTATTCACAGTGCCCCGGGACCCGGGAGCGGCGTGCAAGCCCATCGATCAATTATGGTTGTTCGTGACCCGGGCGTCAATTTGCAACTGCTGCCTGTCACCTTGAACCGACTTCGATTCAAGCACCAAGACATGCAGCAGTTCGAACTGCTACAGCGCTGAAATCCTCCCTCAAATCGCGCCATCCCGACGACGACGGCGATAACGACGGCGCACCCTGGCGTTTAACAAGTCATCCTTTCCGTTCTTATTAATTTGACAATAGAACGGAGACGGCTAAGATTTTAATTTCAAAGGCTGAGTTTGCATTGCAGCGCCGCGCGTCACACGTCTCCTGAGGTCGAGGTCGTCAAAGGGAGACATGCGGCAGCGGCGCATCGTAGTTGTTCCGGCACGCCCGGTTCGGCAAAGCCGGATTCAGGGGAGGTGTCATGCAATGAACATGGAACTCTCGCGGCGCCAGTTTCTCGGCGCAGCCGGTGCCGGAGTGGCGGCGACGGCGCTTGGTGCTTTTGGCTTTGGTGAAATCGAGGCGGCGCATGCCGAGGCAATCCGCGCCTTCAAGCTCGTGAACACCACCGAAACCCGCAACACATGTCCCTATTGTTCCGTCGCATGCGGCGTCATCCTCTATTCGAGGGGTGACCTGAAGAAGGGCGAGCAGGCGGAGATCATGCACATCGAGGGTGACACCGATCACCCGACGAACCGCGGCACGCTCTGTCCGAAGGGCGCTGCGCTGCTCGATTTCGTCAAGTCCGACACCCGCCTCAGATATCCGATGATCCGCAAGCCCGGTTCGGACAAGTTCGAGCGGGTCGGTTGGGATGAGGCGCTCGACCGGGTCGTCCGGCTGATGAAGGACGACCGCGACGCCAATTTCGTCGAGAAGAACGACGCCGGCCAAACGGTGAACCGGTGGCTGACGACGGGATTCCTGGCGGCCTCGGCGACGACGAACGAAACGGCGTGGGAGACCTACAAGGTCGTTCGCAGCACCGGGATGCTCGCCTTCGACAACCAAGCGCGTGTCTGACACGGCCCTACGGTAGCCAGTTTGGCTCCAACTTTCGGCCGCGGCGCAATGACCAACTCCTGGACGGACATCAAGAACACCGACCTCGTGATCATCATGGGCGGTAACGCCGCCGAGGCGCATCCGTGCGGCTTCAAATGGGTGACCGAGGCAAAAGCCAATCGCGGCGCCAGGCTGATCGTCGTCGATCCGCGCTTCACCCGCTCCGCATCGGTGGCCGATGTTTACGCGCCTATCCGTCAGGGCACCGACATCGCCTTCCTGCTCGGCGTCATCAACCACTGCATCAACAACGACAAGGTCCAGTGGGACTATGTCAAGGCGTTCACCAATGCCAGCTTCATCGTCAGGGACGGCTTTGGGTATAAAGACGGGCTCTTCACCGGTTATGACGAGGCAAAACGCGATTACGATAAGACGAGCTGGGACTATGTCATCGCCCCCGACGCCTTTGCGGCGGTAGACGAAACGCTGACGAATCCGCGCTGCGTCTGGAACCTGTTGAAAGAGCACGTCTCCGTCTACACGCCGGAGATGGTGGAGCGGATCTGCGGCACGCCGAAGGACACGTTCCTGAAAGTGACAGAAATGATCGCCGAGTGTTCGTCGCCGACCAAGGTGATGACCTCGATGTATGCGCTCGGCTGGACGCAGCATTCGAAGGGGTCGCAGAATATCCGCGCCATGGCGATGCTGCAGTTGATCCTCGGCAATATCGGCATGCGCGGCGGCGGCATGAATGCGTTGCGCGGGCACTCGAACATCCAGGGTCTCACCGATGTCGGGCTGATGTCGAACCTGATCCCCGGCTACCTCACGATACCGAAGGACCAGGAAGTCGATCTCGAGACCTACATGTCGACGCGCGGCTTCAAGCCGCTCCGGCCCAACCAGACGAGCTACTGGCAGAACTACAGGAAGTTCTTCGTTAGTTTCCAGAAAGCGATGTGGGGTTCGGCGGCGACGCCGGAAAACGACTTCGCCTATGACTGGCTGCCGAAGCTCGACGTCTCCGGCTACGACGTTCTCCGCATCTTCGAGCTTATGCACGAGGGCAAGGTCAACGGATACATGTGCCAGGGCTTTAATCCGCTGCTGGCGGCCCCGAACCGGAAGAAGCTGACCGACGCGCTGTCGAAGCTCAAATTCCTCGTCACCATGGATCCGCTCGACACCGAGACGGCGCGGTTCTGGGAGAACCATGGCGAGTTCAACGATGTCGATCCGTCGCAGATCCAGACGGAGGTCATCCAGTTGCCCTCCACCTGCTTCGCCGAGGACGAAGGCTCGCTCACCAATTCCGGCCGCTGGCTGCAATGGCACTGGGCCGGCGGCACGCCTCCCGGAGAAGCGAAGAACGACAATTGGATCATGGCCCAGATCCATGTGCGTCTGAAGGAACTCTACCGCAAGGAAGGAGGAGCCTTCCCCGACCCGATCGTCAACCTCGACTGGGCCTATGCGGATGCGGGCGCACCGACCGCAGAAGAGCTTGCCAAGGAGGTCAATGGCAAGGCGCTTGCCACCGTCTACGACGCCGCAGATCCGACCAAGGTCGTGGCCGAGGCCGGAAAGCTCCTACCGAGCTTTGCGGCGCTGCGTGACGACGGCTCGACCACGAGCGGCTGCTGGATCTATTCCGGCTGCTTCAACGAGAACGGCAACAACATGGCCCGGCGCGACACGACGGACCCGGACGAGACCGGCGCCTATCCGAAGTGGGCATTCTCCTGGCCGCTCAACCGCCGCATCCTCTACAACAGGGCCTCGGCGGATCTGAACGGCAAGCCCTGGGACCCAGATCGCAAGCTGATCGAATGGGACGGCACGAAATGGACCGGCTATGACGTGCCCGATATCGCGCCGACGGCAAAGCCGGGTGAGGTCGGGCCTTTCATCATGAACCCGGAAGGCGTTTCGCGTCTCTTCACCCGAGGAATGATGCGCGACGGTCCCTTCCCGGCGCATTACGAGCCGTTCGAATCGCCGCTCAGCAATCTCGTTGCCCCGAATGTGCGCGGCAACCCGGCGGCGCGCGTGTTTGAAGGCGATTTCAAGCAGTTCGCCGAACCGGCCTCGGAGGAATTCCCCTATGCGGCGACGTCCTACCGCCTGACGGAGCACTTCCACTATTGGACCAAGCATTGCCGGACGAATGCGGTGCTGCAGCCGGAATTCTTCGTCGAGATTTCCGAACAGCTCGCGTCGGAGAAAGGCATCGCCGCAGGCGGCTGGGTGCGTGTCTGGTCCAAGCGCGGAGAGGTCCGCGCCAAGGCCGTCGTTACCAAGCGGATCAAGCCGCTGATCTGCGACGGTAAACCGGTCCATGTTGTCGGCATACCGTTGCACTGGGGCTTCACCGGAGTGGCAAAGAAGGGCTTCGGCCCGAATTCGCTGACGCCCTATGTCGGCGACGCCAATATCGAGACGCCGGAATACAAGGCGTTCCTGGTCAATATCGAGCCCGTTGCCGGGCCGGCGGCTTGAGGAGGCAGACACCATGTTCCCGCCTGTCCCAAACCCCACCACCGGCCCTCAAACCTCGAAGTTCGGCGAGAAGGATCTGATCCGGCGGTCGGCGTCGACCATAACGCCGCCGGCCGAGCGGCAGACCGAGGTGGCCAAGCTCATCGACGTCTCGAAATGCATCGGCTGCAAGGCCTGCCAGGCGGCCTGCATCGAATGGAACGATACCCATCCGGAGCTCGAGAGCAATACGGGCATCTATGAGAATCCGCACGATCTGACGCCCGACATGTTCACGCTGATGCGATTCACCGAATGGGAGAACCCGGAGACGAACAATCTCGAATGGCTGATCCGCAAGGACGGCTGCATGCATTGCGAGGACCCGGGCTGTCTCAAGGCATGCCCTGCCCCGGGCGCCATCGTGCAATATTCGAACGGCATCGTGGATTTCGTGCACGAGAACTGCATAGGCTGCGGCTATTGCATAAAGGGTTGTCCGTTCAATATCCCGCGCATTTCCAAGGTCGACCACACCGCCTATAAATGCACGCTCTGCTCCGACCGCATCGCCGTCGGCCAGGGGCCGGCCTGCGCCAAGGCCTGCCCGACGCAAGCTATCGTCTACGGCACCAAGGATGAGATGAAGAAGCATGCGGAGGGACGGATTGCCGACCTGAAGTCCCGCGGCTTCGAGAAGGCGGGACTTTACGATCCGCCGGGCGTCGGCGGCACGCACGTCATGTATGTGCTGCACCATGCCGACCAGCCGGAGATCTACGCCGGGCTGCCCAACAATCCGAGGATCAGCCCGGTCGTCGAGGCCTGGAAGGGTGTCACCAAATATGCCGGGCTTGCCGTCATGGGCGTCGCGGCGGTGACCGGCTTCCTCCACTACATGGTCAACGGCCCCAACCGGGTCTCCGAGGAGGATGAAGAGGCCGCTGAAAGGCTGACGGGAGATCGTTCCTCATGAGCACGGACACGGAATACGACGTCGAGAAGGGTGACCAGGTTCACCCCGGCAAGCCTGTAACGGTCGATCGCTATACCGGGGCCGCTCGGATCAACCACTGGATCACGGCGACGAGCCTCGTGCTGCTCGCCCTCTCCGGCCTGTCCATGTTCCACCCGCGGCTCTTCTTCCTTTCGGCGCTGTTCGGCGGCGGTCAATGGACGCGCTTCATTCACCCCTGGATCGGCGTCGTGCTGTTCTTCAGTTTCCTCGGTCTCTTCCTGCGTTTCTGGAGAGCCAACCTGTGGAGGCGGGAAGACGGCGCCTGGCTTGCGCGCGCGCGCGATGTCGTGACCGCCCACGACGAACGCCTGCCGGAAGTCGGCAGGTACAATGCGGGACAGAAGCTCGTCTTCTGGTCCATGTCGATCCTGATCATCGTGCTGATAACCACCGGGATCATCATCTGGGATCAGTATTTCGCCGCGTACACCACGATCGAGCAGAAGCGATGGGCGCTTCTCGTGCATTCAATCGCCGCCATCCTGGCGATCAGCGTCTGGATCGTCCATGTCTATGCAGCGATCTGGGTAAAGGGTACGATACGAGGGATGGTACGCGGTTCGGTGACCGGCGGCTGGGCGTGGCGGTATCACCGCAAATGGCTGCGCGAGTTGGTCGCCAGACCGCCCGCGGGACCGACGGAAGACCAGAAGAAGACTGCGGCCGAGTAGAGCGGGATGGGAAGAATTGGGTTTTTGCCCGCATCCCGCACCAGCTATGAGAATGGGTTCGTATCACGTGACCCGTGCGGTTCGTGAGGAGCGTGATGAAACGCAAAGGCCCTGTCGAGTCGGATCCCACCGCGATCGGAGAGGTTTCCACGCCGCCCTTTGCGCACCTCCCCGATCCCGCTTCGCTCTTCTCCATGCGGGCCATGCGCCTGCGGCAATTGGCCGAAGCAAGCGACCTAGCCCCCTATCTCCTTTTCCTTGCCGGATTGGCGGACGCCCAGCAGCACCTCCAGTCGGACCTTCCCCCTCCCGAGAGGCCCGATCCCGCGGCGACGCTGCGCGCACGCGAATTCGAAATGCCGCCGCTCCACCGCAACGGCATGGAGGGCAACGAGACGGTCCATGCCATTTTCGACCGTCTGTTCGCCGCCGCTGATGCGATCGACAAGCCGCAGGCCGCCGCAACGGCCCTCGCGCGCGTCGCCGGCGCCGATCGGAAAACACGTCTTGCAATGGCCGATACCGTGCTTTCCGGTGCCCTGCCCGCCGACGCCATCGCCGAGCATATTTACGTCTGGGCAGCGCTTCAGGTGTATTTCGCCCGGCTCGCCTCGGTTATCGATGCGGGAACGCTGACGCCGGTCGCCGACGGCATATGCCCGGTGTGCGGCGGCAGGCCGGTCTCGTCCATGGTGGTCGGCTGGCCGGGCTCGCATGGCGCACGCTTCTGCTGCTGCTCGCTTTGCTCGACGCTCTGGCACTATGTTCGCATCAAATGCGTGCTTTGCGGCTCGACGAAGGGGATCGGCTACCGGGAGATCGAGAGCCACGGCGGCTTCGTCAAGGCCGAGACCTGCGACGAATGCCATGGATGGACGAAGATTTTCTATCAGAACAAGGCGCCGGCGGTTGAGCCCATTGCCGACGATGTCGCCAGCCTCGGCCTCGACCTGCTGATGCGCGAAGGGCCCTATCGTCGCGGCGGGTTCGCGCCGCTTCTGGCCGGTTTCTAAATGCATGTCGCCCAAAAGTGTGCAGCGGTTTCGGGAGGGCTTTAATGGACGCCAATGTCAGGTTGCGTGACATCCCCTCGGTGGACGAACTTTTAAGATCGGCCGGCGTCGCGGACGCGATCGAACGTTTTGGGCGGCCGGTTGTTGCCGCAGCCTTGCGGCGCGTCCTGACCTCGATCCGCGACGCGGTGCGGGAAGGCGCGGACGTTCCCTCCCCGGCCGCCATCGCGGCTGCCGCCGTCGCGGCGATCGAGGCGAACGAGCAATCGACGCTTCGCCCTCTCTTCAATCTGACGGGAACCGTGCTCCACACCAATCTCGGCCGGGCTTTGCTGGCAGAAACGGCGATCGATGCCGCGATGGCCGCGATGCGCCAAGCGGTCGCGCTCGAATTCGACCTTGCGAGCGGCAAGCGCGGCGAAAGGGACGATCACCTGCGCGCACTCATCTTGGAGCTGACCGGCGCGGAAGATGCGACCATCGTCAACAACAATGCCGCTGCGGTGCTTTTGGTGCTGAACAGTCTGGCCTCCGGGCGGGAGGCGATCGTCTCGCGCGGTGAGCTCATCGAGATCGGCGGGGCGTTCCGCATGCCGGACATCATGCTGCGCGCCGGCGTCCGCCTCGTCGAGGTCGGCACCACCAACCGCACCCATGCCCGGGACTACCGGGACGCCATCGGCCCCGATACGGGCCTGATCCTGAAGGTCCATACCTCGAACTATCGCATCGAAGGCTTTACGAAAGAGGTCGGCGCGCGCGACCTGGCGGCGATCGCCCGCGACAAGTCCGTGCCGCTCGTCAACGACCTCGGTTCGGGCACACTTACCGATCTCGAGCGCTTCGGGCTTGCGCACGAACCGACGGTTAGCGAGGCGATCAGCGAGGGCGCCGATATCGTCACCTTTTCCGGCGACAAACTGCTCGGCGGACCGCAAGCCGGCTTCATCGTCGGACAGAGGTCAATGATCGAGAAGATCAACAAGAATCCGATGAAGCGGGCGCTCAGGGTCGACAAGATCCGCCTTGCGGCGCTGGAAGCGACGCTCAGGCTCTATCGCGACCCGGACCGGCTCACTGAACGCCTGCCGACGATGCGGCTGCTCGCCCGTCCGCAGACCGAGATCAATGCGCAGGCTGCGCGGCTGGCTCCCTTGGTCGAGCGGGCGACAAGGGGAGCGTTCGCCGTGTCGGTCGTTGCCTGCGAGAGCCAGATCGGCTCCGGCGCCCTGCCGCTCGCCACCGTGCCAAGTGCGGGGCTGGCGCTGGTGCCGCCTTCGGGCAGCGGCCGCGTGCTCGCCGACCTGGCGGCGGCGCTCAGGCGCCTGCCGACACCGGTCATCGGCCGCATCGAGCGAGGGTCGCTGATACTGGATCTGCGCTGCCTCGAGGACGAGGAAGGTTTCATTTCCAATCTCGCGCATTTCGCCATGGCCTGCGAAGGAGGTGCCTATGGCGAGCCTGCTTAGCCGCTTCAGGCGCAAGCCGGTCGATACCGACGCCTCCCGCATGACCGATGCGCTCGCCGCCGCACGGAGAGGCGAATACGCGGTTGCGCTCGCGATCTGGGAGCCTTTGGCGCGGGCCGGACACGCCCGCGCCCAGAACAACATCGGCGCATGCTTTGCCGGCGGACTGGGCGTCATCCGGGACGACAATCTCGCCTATCGCTGGCTGAGCCTCGCCGCCGAGGCCGGCGATCCGGTCG
Source organism: Ensifer sp. LCM 4579 (assembly GCF_001854885.1). GTDB lineage: Bacteria > Pseudomonadota > Alphaproteobacteria > Rhizobiales > Rhizobiaceae > Sinorhizobium. The sequence continues at coordinate 19,875 of NZ_MDDV01000024.1, forward strand.
GCCAGCGCAATCTCGCGACGCTTCTCTTCAAGCGCGAGAGCATAGAGCCGGACTACGAACGGGCGGCCTCCCTTTACCGCAAGGCTGCCGAACAGGGTGACGCCGAGGCCCAGGACATGCTGAGCTGGATGCTGCTCGAGGGCGATCTCATCGAGCCGGACTTTGCGGAAGCGCGCCGCTGGGCGCTCGCCGCCGCGAAGAACGGTTCCGCCGCCTCGATGACGCGGCTCGGCATGCTCTATCACAATGCCATCGGCGTCGCGCGCGATCCATTCGAAGCGGTTTACTGGTGGCAGCGGGGCGCATATGCCGGCGATGCCGACGGACAGGCGATGCTGGGCGCCGCCTATCATCTCGGGAGCGGCATCGCCCGTGATCCGGTCGAAGCCTTCGCCTGGCTGACAAGGGCGCGCGCAGGCGGCAGCGCGCTGGCAGCAACCTTCTTCGACGCCGTGCGCGCGAGCCTCGATGCGGGCGAGTTGCAGGAGGCCGAGCGCCGCGCCGCGCTGCCCCTTTCCCAGACGGACGCGCCCCTTCAACGCATGAACAAGGGGGATGAACGGTGATCGTCGGCACCGCCGGCCATATCGATCACGGCAAGACGTCGCTCGTCCGGGCGCTGACCGGCGTCGATACTGATCGGCTGAAGGAGGAGAAGGATCGCGGCATCTCGATCGATCTGGGCTTTGCCTACATGCCGGTCGAAGGCGTGGATACGATCGGCTTCGTCGATGTTCCGGGACACGAGAAGTTCATCCACACCATGCTCGCCGGCGCCAGCGGTATCGACTTCGCCCTGCTGGTGGTCGCCGCCGACGATGGCGTCATGCCCCAGACGCGCGAGCACCTCGCCATCGTCGATCTCCTCGGCATCGAACGCGGCGTCGTCGCCATCACCAAGGCCGATCTGGTGGCGGAGGACCGCCTCGCCGACGTCGAAGAGGCGATACGAAGGGAGCTCGCCGGCACGGCGCTCGCCGATGTCGCGGTCACTCCGGTTTCGACGCTGTCGGGCATGGGGGTGCCCCGGCTTCGCGACGAAATCGTCGCTGCGGCGCGCCGCTTCATGCGCCGGCAGACGGCCGGGCGCTTCCGGCTGGCCGTCGATCGCTCCTTCACCATTCAGGGCGTTGGCACGGTGGTCACCGGGACCGTTCTTTCGGGGCAAGTGTCGGTGGAGGATCACATCACCGTCAGCCCCTCGGGCCTTCAGGCGCGGGTGCGATCGATCCACGCGCAGAACCGGCCGAGCGAGAACGGCCGCGCCGGCGATCGCTGCGCCCTCAATCTCGTCGGCCACGGCGTCACGAAAGGTGCGGTCAATCGCGGCGACATGGTGTTGGACCCGACACTGCATGCGCCGACGAGCCGCATCGACGCGACCTTACGGGTGCTTGGCTCCGAGCCGAAGCCGATCGGCCACTGGTTTCCCGTGCGGCTTCATCATGCGTCGGCGGAAGTCGGAGCCCGCATCGTCCTGCTGGCGGAAGAGCCGGTGGTGCCGGGAGCACGGACCCTCGTCCAACTGGTGCTGGATCGACCGATCGCCACGGCGGCCGGAGATCGCTACGTCATCCGCGACACCTCCGCCCAGCGAACGATCGGTGGCGGCCGGTTTCTCGACCTGCGCGCACCGGCCCGCAAGCGGCGCACGCCGGAGCGATTGGCGCAACTTCATGCGCTCTCGCTCGCCGAGCCGAAACAGGCGATCGAGGCCCTGCTTGCCGTTCCGCCCTTCTTTGCCGACATCAGCGCCTTTGCCCGCGACCGGGCGATTGCCGCGTCGGAAGCGGGCGCACTGGCGCAAACGCAGAACCTGGTGCAACTGCCGTCGGACGCGGCGACGCTTGTCATGTCGGTGGAGAGCTGGGAGAAACTGCGAAGCGACATTCTTGCGCGGCTCGGGGCCTTCCATGTGGAAAATCCGGACCTGGCCGGCATGGGGGTCGAACGGCTGCGCACTGAGCTCGCGCTTCGCCTGCCGGTACCCGCCTTTCGCGCGGCCTTGCAGGCGCTCGTGCGGCCGGGAGAGATCGTGCTCGATGGCGCATGGGTCCGGCTTGCGGGGCATCGGGTGACGATGAGCCTGGCCGATGAAAAGCTCTGGAAGGAGATCGGCCCCTTGCTCGGCGGGCCCAAGCGCTTCCGTCCGCCGCGCGTGCGCGACATTGCCGGCCGGCTGGCCGCGCCGGAAGTGCAAGTGCGCCGTCTCCTGAAGCTCGGCGGCCGCATGGGCAAGGTGCATGAGGTGGCGCACGATCATTTTTTCTTGCGCGACACGATCGCGGAAATGGTCGCCATCATCGCCGAAATCAGCGAGGCGGCCGAAGGCGGCTGGTTCACCGCCATGCAGTTTCGCGATCGCGTCGACAACGGCCGCAAGGTCGCCATCCAGATCCTCGACTTCTTCGACCATCACAGCGTGACGCTGCGCCGCGGCGATCTTCGCCGCCTCAATCGCAGCCGTCTGGATTTCTTCGGGAATTTGGCGAATGCTGGAAACGGCGGCGAAATATCAGGAGGAGATTCGTCCCCGGTGGGGCGTCCGGACTTCAAATCCGGGAGGGGCCGAGAGACGGTCCTTGGTGGGTTCGACCCCCACTCTCTTCCGCCATCATCGGATGCAACCAAGGGCATCCGATAAAGCCGGTGTTGGCGCGGCCGGACTGCAGCCAAAAGTTCCTACGGTCGATCCATGAGCCGATTTTCTCGCACGCGGGGATCGGTTGTCGGGAGACGCGCCGGTCGTTCGTCCTCCGGATGGAAAGCGCAAACACTGGAGACAGGCCATGACAGGGATAACCGCTGACACTCAAGCCGCGCCGTACGGCGCCCTGCAATCACCCCGGAGCTTTCCGATGACCCCGACCATCACCGCCTTTGAACGCTCACCCGATGGCGGCAAGGGTTTGGCGCGTGACATGCGCGTTCGCTGGGCGCTCGAAGAGGTGGGCCGGCCCTACGACGTCCGTCTTCTTTCCTTCAAAGCGATGAAGGAACCCGCACATCTCGCGCTTCAACCTTTCGGACAGATCCCGACCTATGAAGAAGGCGATCTCGCCCTGTTCGAGTCGGGTGCGATCGTGTTCCATATCGCGGAGCGCCATGCGGGACTGCTGCCGGACGATGCGAATTCCCGGGCGCGTGCGATCGCGTGGATGTTTGCCGCGCTCAACACCGTGGAGCCGCCGATCTTCGACCGCGCCCTCGCCAATATCCTCGAGCGCGACGAGCCTTGGTACGAACAGCGCCTGCGTGTTCTCGAAGCCAGCATTCGGAAACGACTGGGCGGCCTTTCGAGCCGACTTGGCGATGCCGACTGGCTCGAAGGCGAATTCAGCGCCGGTGATCTTCTGATGGTGACGGTGCTGCTCAGGTTGAAAGGATCGGCTTTACTCGACGAATTTCCGAACCTTGCGACCTATGTTGCCCGCGGCGAAGCGCGGCCTGCATTCAAGCGCGCCTTCGATGCTCAGTTGGCGGTTTTCACCGCCGCATCGACCGCATGAGAAGGCCCCTCAGGCTCGATCGGCACACTCCGCAACCGTATGCCCCTTCGAAGCGTCAGGATGCCCTCGGCCGTCTTCAGCATCATTCCGCCGACAGCATGGAGGCCCCAAAATCGGAACCGATCTTGGGGCCTCTATGCAGAGTCTGCGGCACGTCTTTACCCTTGAACCGAGGTCGATCAAAGGAGACATGCAGTGGCTTATCGTTGCGCCACCGGGCGTACGAGCGGCGTCACGCGCCGAATGGTGACGCGGCGGTTTTCCTGCTCCGCCTCCTGTGTGCGGATCTTGAGGAAGCGCTCGCCATAGCCCTGTGTCACCAGGTTTTCCGGCGCGATCCCGTAGACCTCGGAGAGCAGCGTGGCGACCGAATCGGCGCGCTTGTCCGACAGGAGCAGGTTCGAGCGATCGGAGCCGACGGCATCCGTATGGCCCTCGATGAAGAAGGTTTCGCCCGGGTCCCTCTCGAGGATTTTCGCCATCGCGTCCGCCACCCTGCGCAAGGTCTTTGCCTGCGACATCGACACTTCGGCACTACCCGTCGCAAATGTGATGGTGTCGAGATCGACGCGGCGGACCTTGTCACGAAGGCGGGCGGAATGGCGGACCTCGTCCATCGTGTAGACCCGTTCGACCCGCTCGACCGGCGGTTCGGACAGGAACTCGTAATAGTCGCGGTCCGGTTCTTCGGCGTAATCGACGATGTAGTCGTCCACCGGTATGGTCAGCCGCATCGGCGGCAGCTCATAGCCCACGTCGACGATCGCCGGGCGCCGGCGCTCTTCATATTCCGGCGCATAGATCAGCACATAATCGTTGCCGTCGCGATCGATTCGCGTGCGTTGCAGGATGTCGCCGTAACGGTTGTAGATGGTGACGACACGGTAACCGTCCGGGCGCACGATGGTCTCGCGATAGCGACCGCGCGGCAGTTCCTCGTAGAAGGTCTCTTCCGCGTCACGCCGCAGGCGTGGTCGGTCGTCGCCCCGCACGAAGATGCGGTTGCCGGCCTCGAGGATGACGCGGTTCTCGGTCTCTTCGACCACCCGCACCTCGGTGACATTGTTGGTCGTCGTATTGTTGACCGTCGTGTTGTTGATCACCGTATTGTTGACCACGGTGTTGTTGACGATGTTCGTCGTTTCCGGAACGGCGAATGTGGGAGCTGCCTCGACCCGCTCACCCTCTTCGCTGAGCGCCGCCTCCACCTTCTGCGGCAGTCCTTCCGTGAACTCGGCCGGGATCTCCGCCTGCGCGGCGGCATCGTCGGCCGGCGGCGCCACGGTCTCCTCCTTCGCTCGAAGCTCCTCACGCTGCTGACGACGGAGTTCGCGCGCCCGGTTGCCGCCGGTATTGTCGGCGTCCTTGTCGCTGTCGAGCACGGCCGCGCCACCTTCGACGGGGAGCACGACTGTCTCATCGGTGGCCGCCGGGTCTTCGGCGATCTTCTGCTTTTCTTCTACCGTACGCTCGTCGACGACTTCCGGGGCGGGCTGGGCTTCGGGCTGTTCAGCCTGCATTTGCTTTGCCGTGGCAGGCTCTTCGCCTTCCGGAACCGGCTGCTGCTCGGCCTCGCCCGTCTGCTCGGAAGGCTCCTCGGCTGGCGGCTGCTCGGCGGTCGTCTTGTCCTCGGTTGCAGCAGGCGGCTCTTCTGCGGTCTGTTCTTCTTCAGCCTTGCGCTGCTTTTCTTCCTCGGCAGCACGCTGCTGCTCTTCCTCGGCGGCGCGCTGCTTTTCTTCCTCGGCGGCACGCTGCTGCTCTTCCTCGGCAGCACGCTGCTTTTCTTCCTCGGCAGCGCGGAGCTTTTCTTCCTCGGCAGCGCGCTGCTTTTCTTCCTCGGCGGCGCGCTGCTTCTCTTCCTCGGCAGCACGCTGCTTTTCTTCCTCGGCAGCGCGAAGCTTTTCTTCCTCGGCAGCACGCTGCTGCTCTTCCTCGGCGGCGCGCTGCTTCTCTTCCTCGGCAGCACGCTGCTTTTCTTCCTCGGCAGCACGCTGCTGCTCTTCCTCGGCGGCGCGCTGCTTTTCTTCCTCGGCAGCACGCTGCTTTTCTTCCTCGGCAGCACGCTGCTTCTCTTCCTCGGCAGCACGCAGCTTCTCTTCCTCAGCCGCACGCTGCTTTTCTTCCTCAGCCGCACGCTGCTGCTCGTCCTCGGCGGCGCGCTGCTCCTCGGCGGCGCGCTGCTTTTCTTCTTCAGCCGCGCGCTGCTTTTCTTCTTCGGCCTGACGCTGCTGCTCTTCCTCGGCCTGCCGCTGCTCTTGCTCACGCTTCTTCAAAAGCAGGAGTTCTTCGGGCGTCAACTCCTCGCCGCCTTCCTGCGCCACTTCGAACGGCGCCTTCAGGCTGTCGGCCAGTGCCGGTTGAACTGCAAGGGACGCCGCAAAAACCGGCAGGGCGACCGTTGCGAAAAGTTTGGATCGAATCGTCATTCTCTTTCTTCCTCCTGGTCCGGCGTCTCTGGCGCCGACGCCTTTCCGCTCGCTGGCAGCGCATCGGCAGGCGATCCGCAACCCGGCCTTATGTCAGCCGGCACTGTCGCCATCGCAACGCAACAGCCGCGGGTCGGTTCCGCCCAAGGCCTATCGAAGCCCACATTAACTGCGCATGAACGGGCCGTTCATCGCCTGCAACGATCGGAGGCGCCGAAAATGCGGCGCCGCACATGGCAGCGCCGCGCGTGACGCTTTCCTGTTGATTTTTGCAGGAAAACCGTACGAATATCCCGCCAACCGGCGGCACTCGCCCCGGGCATGTTTGGCATCCGCGAACAACAAGAAACCGGGTGCCGGCCAACAGAGAGGATCATCATGCGTATTTCCAGACGGCTGGCAGCTGCCGCATCGGCTGCCGTTCTCGTATTCCTGGCGGGCTCGGCCATGGCAGATGGCGAAAAGCTCGTGATCGGCACCGAAGGCGCCTACCCGCCCTTCAATAATCTCGAGGCGGACGGCACGTTGACGGGCTTCGATATCGACATTGCCAAGGCGCTCTGCGAGGAGATGAAGGCCGAATGCACCTTCGTGACGCAGGACTGGGACGGCGCCATTCCGGCGCTGATCGCCAAGAAATACGACGCGTTCATCGCGTCCATGTCGATCACCGAGGAACGCAAGCAAAAGGTCGACTTCACCAACAAATACTACAACACGCCGCCGGCGATCGTCGTGCCGAAGGATTCGCCGATCACGGAGGCGACCGAAGCGGCGCTCGACGGCAAGACGCTCGGCGCGCAGAGCTCCACCACCCATTCCAACTACGCCGAAGCGCATATGAAGGGTGCCGAGCTGAAGCTCTATCCGACGGCGGACGAATACAAGCTCGACCTCGCCAACGGCCGCATCGATGCTGCCATCGACGATGTCGTCGTGATCTCCGAATGGCTGAAGACCGACGACGGCGCCTGCTGCAAGCTGCTCGGCACGCTGCCGGTCGATCCAGTCATCAATGGCGAAGGCGCCGGGATCGCCCTGCGCAAGGGCGACGACGAACTGCGCGAGAAGTTCAACAAGGCGATCGAAGCCATTCGCGCCAACGGCAAATATCAGGAAATCAACGAAAAATACTTCCCATTCGACGTCTACGGCAGCTGACCACCGGGGTTTCAGCGTCGATACAGCATTTATGCCGGGAAATTCTCGGTTGATGAAAAAAATGCAACGGCGGATGGCTTGCCCTTCCGCCGATTTTGTTTGACAAGAAAATACAAAAATAAGCGTCATTGACGTCAAAAAGAACACATAGGGGAAATTATCGGCATGAGCGGACTGCTTGCCGCCATCTTCTCCGGTCTCGCCTGGGTCGTGTCGATCATCGATCCGTTTTGCGGCCCGGTCGGCGTCTTTCGTATGTTCGGTTCCGGCACGCTGCTGGCGTGCGGCGGCACCGGTTGGGGCGATGAAATCGCCTATGGCTTCCTCGTCACCGCGAGCCTGGCGATCGCCACCCTGCCCGTCGGGCTGACGGTCGGCTTCTTCATAGCGCTCGCCAAGCAGTCGAAAGAGCGGTCGCTGCGGCTTGCAGCCAATATCTACACCACGATCTTCCGCGGCCTGCCCGAACTTCTGACCCTGTTCATCGTCTATTACGGCCTGCAGATTCTCGTCCAGCAATTCCTTGCCGGCATCGGCTACGAAGGACCCGTCGAGATCAACGCCTTCGTCGCCGGCATGATCGCGCTCGGCGTCGTCTTTTCCGCCTATTGCTCGGAGGTGCTGCTCTCCGCCTTCAAGGCCATTCCCCAGGGACAGTACGAGGCGGGGGACGCGCTCGGCTTGCATCGCGGCGCCACGATGCGGCTCGTCATCCTGCCGCAACTCGTACGCATAGCCCTTCCCGGTCTCGGCAATCTCTGGATGGCCCTGCTCAAGGATACAGCACTCGTCTCGGTCATCGGCCTGCCCGACATTCTCCGCCAGACCGGCATTGCCGCGCGCGTCACCAAGCAGGCCTTCGAGTTCTTCGGCCTTGCCTGCATCCTCTTCCTGATCCTGGCGATGCTTTCGTCGATTGCCTTTTCGGCGATCGAACGCCGGACCAAACGTGCGGAGATGGGGCGATGAGCATTGCCGAAACGATGATCCCGCCGCAGGCCCCGCCGCCGGCCCCGCCCAAGCCCTACACGCTCTCCCGCTTTCTCGGCAGCGTCACCCTCGGCATCTGGCTCGCAGTCGCCGTCGGCATTTTCCTCACCGTCGTGAACGGCTGGGACCCGGAGAAATTCTCGCGCTACGGACCGAGCTTCCTTTCCGGCCTGGGCGTGACGCTGGCGCTTGTCGGCTCGTCGATACTGCTCGGAGCGGTCCTGTCGCTGCCCGTGGCGCTCGGGCGCATGTCGAAGAACAGGTTCTGGTCCTGGCTCGCCTATGCCTATGTCTACTTCTTCCGCGGCACGCCGCTGATCACCCAGCTCTTCCTCGTCTATTACGGGCTCGGCAGCTTCCGCCCTGAGCTCGATGCCGTCGGGCTCTGGTGGTTCTTCCGCGATGCCTGGAATTGCGCGCTCTTCACCTTCACGCTGAACACCGCCGCCTACCAGGCCGAGATCCTGCGCGGCGCGATCCAGAGCGTGCCGCGGGGCCAGCACGAAGGCGCCGCCGCCCTCGGCTTGCCGCGAGGCGTCGCCTTTTTCAAGGTGATCCTGCCGCAAGCGATGATCGTCGCCTTGCGTCCCTATGGCAACGAGATCGTCCTGATGATCAAGGGCTCGGCGATCGTCGCGATCGTCACCGTTTTCGACCTGATGGGCGAGACGCGGCGCGCCTTCTCGCGCACCTTCGACTACCAGATGTATATCTGGGCAGCAGCACTGTACCTGGTCATGGTGGAGTTGCTGCGCAACGTCTGGGCCTGGCTCGACGCCCGGCTGACGCGGCACCTGAAGCGCTGAAACAGGCCGGAAAACGTCCTTGGCGGACCCGTATCGCCACGAAAGCGACCTGGCAGCACTCCCCGAAGGCTGCTGCTAAGCCGTTGATATTACCTATTTTTTATGCGTTTCCGACAGATATTAGCTCTTGATTAAGGAATCAAGCGCCCCATCATAGAAACCAACCTTTGTGAAGAAGTGAGGTTCTTGATGACGAACGACATGGAGCTGCAACTGAAAGGTTACGGGCTGACGACGGCCCACATCCTTTATCGCATGCCCGATCACCCGGCTCTGCTGCAGACCTATATCTGGCAGCACTACGACATCGCGCCCGATTTTCCGGAGATGCGGAACTTCCTCAGGTTCTGGCAGGAAAAGCTGGACGGACCGTTGCACTCGGTGCGCTACGTGCACCGCAAGCTGATATCCGCCAGTGAATGGCGGGCGCTGAAAGGCGAATTCGTTCTCCATTGAGGGTTCAGCGCAACTGACCCGGTCAGACATGCACTTGACCATGGGCCAGTTCGCCCTCCCGCTCCTCCCGGCGAAACGAGCCATAGAGAATGAGACCGTAAAAGAGCGCAACGAAGATCAGCACGATCCAACCAGGCAAAGGACCGAGGGCAGTATTTTCGAAGAGGTCTCCCCAGGAGTGCACGGGGCCGAGGAATTCGCCGGCCATGGACATTTTCGACGAAGAGATTTTCAGAGCCCAGGCTAGGAGCAGGATCAGATACATCCAGCAGTAATTGCGCTGCAACCGGCGGCAGACCGCATCCTTGTAGCTCATCAGAAAGATTGGCTTGCGCAGGCTCGTGGCGATGGACGTCGACCACTTGGCACTCGGCACTCCGTCCGGAGCAAGGACCTGTGCGAAATAGCCACGCTCGAGTTGGCGCACGCGTGCGCGGTAAACGTCGAAGAAGCGATAGCGCCTCGCCTCGATCAACAGCAGCAGGCTGATCAGCAGCATGGCAAAGAGCAGTACGCCATGGTGCGAGGTGGGGGTCGACAGGGAAACGGAAAGCATCGCCGCGACGACCGTGATCGCCCAGTTCGAGGTCCGGTCTATCCGGTCCCGCCAACCCGCCATCCGTCCGAGTTCGCCGCGATAATAATGGACGATCGTATTGATCGTCTCCTGCGAAGACTGTGGCAGCGGCGGACCTTTTTCCTCCGGCAGTCCCGTTTCCAGTGTCAGCGGACTCAGTTCAGAAGCCATCGGCATTCCTCCCGGTAATTCTTTGTTTTGCCGATGATGACTCCATTCCCGCTGCGGATAAATGCCGGAGTCTTGCGCTTCGTCATTTTTGACCAGCCGCTCGACGTTCTATCGTTGTCCGGCCAACTATCCGCATTTCTGATGTGAGCGCGGCGGTCAACGCATTGTCGATTGCGCAGCTTGACCGCTGAGGCAATTGCCAAAGGCGGCCCGCGGTCGTAAGAAGCGACCATGACGCAAAAGAGCAAGAAGATCGACGAGGAAGCCCTGGCGGAAGCCTATAATCGCGCCCTCGCTTTGGAAAAAGCCGGCAACTTCGACGCCGCCGCAGCAGCCTACCGGGAAGTGCTGGATCTCGACCCGGAAGATCATGGGGGAGCCTCCGTGCGTCTCGCCTCCATGGGGCGCGGCGACACGCCGATCAAGGCTCCGGATGCCTATGTCGCGACGCTCTTCGACCAGCACGCGGAGGTCTTCGACAATGTCCTTGTCGATCAGCTCGACTATTGCGTGCCGCTCCTCGTCCGCCAGCGCATCCAGGCGCTCGGCTTGGCGCCGTTCAAGCGGGCTCTCGATCTCGGTTGCGGCACCGGCCTGACCGGCGGCGCCTTGCGCGACATGGCGGAGGAGATCACCGGCATCGACCTGTCGGAAAACATGGTCGAGATCGCCCATGAGAAGGATCTCTACGACACGCTTTACGTCGCCGAGGCCGTCGACTTCCTTGACGACAATGACGACGAGCCGTTCGACCTGATCGTCGCAACGGATGTCCTGCCTTATATGGGCGCGCTGGAAGCGCTTTTCTTCGGCGCCGTCGACAATCTCGTCCCCGGCGGTCTGCTGATCTTTTCCAGCGAAACGCTGCCCGAGGAAGATTTCGCAGGACGCTCCTACATGGTTGGCCCGCATCAGCGCTTCGCCCATTCGGATGCCTATCTGAGAGACCGTCTCACGGCGACCGGATTCGAGGTCGTCGAGGTCGGCGACATAACCGTTCGCATGGAAGAAGGCGCGCCGATCGCCGGTCAACTGGTCATCGCCCGCTTCAAACCCTGAGCCCGTCCCGACGAAGTCCTGAAAGCGTCACTGTCAGCGCCTCGTAGCCGGCGCTCGCCTCCCGTCTCTTCTGAACTCCAGGCACAATCGCGAGTTGACGAAATCGGCTCGCGTTTAGCTTGCATTAACCATGCGCCGCTAGGGTCCAGACGGATCTAAAACGGAGATGGGGCCCGTGTTTCGAACGACCACTTTAGCACTGCTGTTCTTATCGAGTTCCAACGTCGCATTCGCTGCCGACGTGGATGAGCCGCTTGTCGGTTGGGGGGCGTATCATGAGCCCGTCGTCGAAATCGCCTCTGGCGGCGTAACGGGATACGTCGAGGGCTCCTACGCGAACAGCGTCGACGATGTCGATGCGGACGCCTGGGAACTGAGAGGCGCGATCAATGTCGACGCCGGCTCCGGCATGAATCTGCAAGTCGATCTCGGCTATGCGCGCGTCGGCATCGAAGATCTCGATATCGACAAGTTCGACGGGGGCCTTCATGGCTATTATCGGGACGAACTCTATGCGGCCGGCGCCTTCTTCGGGGCGTCCCGGTTCGATGCGGGCCTGTCGGAAGACATCAAGGACTACATGGGCGGCATCGAGGGCGCCTTCTTCCAGGATACCTGGACCGTAGTGGGCGCGGCCGGCTACGGCCAAACCGATCTGGGCGGCCTCGACGGCGATCACTATATGGGCGCGCTCGGCGCACGCTGGTACGCGACCGACAATGTCCGTTTCGACGTCGACGGCACGCTCGATCGCATAACCGACGGAGGTGACGACCTGGACGTCCGGACCATGAAGCTCACGGCGAACTACCGACCCGAGCAGATTCCGGTCACGTTGTTCGCTGGCTACAGGTACACGGATGTCGATTTGGCGGACACTCTCTCCGGCGACAGCAACATCATTTTCGGCGGCCTGCGCTTCTCCTATGGCACCGGCAGCCTCAAGGAAGAGGAACGCCGCGGCCCGATGTGGTCGAACCGCAGCGTATCGTTCTAAGGACACTTTTGCTGCGCCGTGCGTCTTTTCAGTCGGTCCGTCTGATTGGCCGCGCGGCGCAGGAACTGTTCCGGACCCTGCTTAGTTATGCATCAGTATGTTGACGAGCCGGCCGAACGGGTCGCGCACAAAGAAGCGGCGCACCCCCCAGGGCTCATTGGCAGGGCCATACTCGATTACGACCCTGGCCTCCTTCATCCGCTGCAAGGCGACGTCGAGATCGTCGACTTCGATCGAGAGATCGGGCACCGGCGCGCCGGAGCCGCCTTCGGACGCGATGCTGACCTGAACGCTCATCTTCCTGGAGGAACCATAGGTCGTGATCCAGCCGTGATCCATCAGAACATCGAGACCGAGGATATCCTTGTAGAAGCGCTCGGCTGCCGTTACATCCTCGGCCGCGATGATGGCCATGATGCGTTTGACTTGCATCGATCAGGTCTCCGCGTACGGGTCATAGGTGCCGAAGCTCCAGAGATTACCCTCGCAGTCGCGCGCGGAATATTCGCGTGAACCGTAATCGGTCTCTGCGAGCGGGCGCTCGATCTTCGCTCCGGCAGCCTTGGCGCGTGCATAATGTGCCTCGATGTCGGGCACCACGACATAGATGCCGAAGCGCTCGGCCGTCCAGGGATTAGCGGGATTCGGCTTGCCGCCCGAGCCCGTCATTATCATGCCTGGGCCGAGCCGGAGCTGCGCATGCGCGACGGCGTTGTTCTCGCCTGGCACCACAAACTGCTTTTCGAAGCCGAAGGCCTTGTTCAGCCATTCGATCGCCTCGGGCGCATCGTCGTAGCGCAAACAGGGGAAGATGTTAGGGACGCCGGTCTTTGCCTTGTCGGTCATGGCACTCTCCAATCATCGATGGAAAATCGGGAAGATTAAGGCCGCATGCAGCCACAGTCTTGGACGATTTTGCCCGGCGATCCGCCGCTCTATCCTTAAATCGCATCCGATTTAAGGATTACATACGGTCGCGCCCGACGACGCAACCCGCTCAGCGCCAGCATCCCCCCTCCAACGTTACCCCGCGCTGTCGGAACCACCCGCACAATCATCTATTCTCGGGCGGATGTTCTGATTGTGGTGGAAGGCATTGTCCGGGTCGTACCTGGTCTTCACGTTCAGCAGCCGGTCGTAAATGGAATCGCCATACGCCTCGCGGACGCGGCCAGGGTCTTCGTCGCCGCCCAGGAAGTTGACGTATACGCCTTCTCGGAAGGGGCTAAGGGCGGCGAAAAACGCCCTCGTCCAAGCGGTGTCCCGATCGCCGAAGTTCTCGCCGGGGGCCCACACGGCGTCAATGGTGAGCGCGTGCGACGCCTGGCGGTTCCCGAAAGCCGTCTCGTCCTCCGCAGCTCGGCTCACCGCTCCCTTGAGATGGAACATCGCCGCGTACGACCGCGGTGAAGAACAGGAGAACGCGTGCCCGGCGATCACGTCGATGAGATCGTCGCGGAGTTCGGGCAGATGGCTGGACTTCCAGTAGTAGTTCCAACCGTGAACAACTGTCGAGTCGAGCGCGCTCTGGAATCCAGCGTAAGGCATGGGACCAACCAGGTCGAGAACGGGAGTCCGGAATGCGCGCAGCGGCCGGAGTGCCTGCTCGCCGTCCTCGATCGGCCCAGCATAGCAGCTACCCACCATCACCACTGGACGCCAGTGCATGTCCTCGGGGATGGCCGGCAGCGGCGGCGCTGCGCCGAACCGCACGACCGTGCCGAGCTCGTCGGGAGCGTCGCGGATGAAGTCCCGGTAGAAACGGAGAACCTCCCCAGCGTCGGTTGCGTCCCAGAGTATCGGCCCGGCCAAAACGGTGGGCCCCACGGAATGGAGACGGAACTCGAAGGCGGTGGCCACGCCGAAGTTGCCGCCGCCGCCGCGCAATGCCCAGAACAGGTCGGGGTGCTCGTCCTCGGACACCCGCAGCAGTTCGCCATCGGCCGTGACGACGTCGACGGCCATGAGGTTGTCGACCGTAAGGCCGTGTTTGCGCATCAGCCAGCCGACACCACCGCCGAGGGTGAGCCCGGCGACCCCGGTATGGCTCACGATTCCTCCGGTAGTGGCCAGGCCGTGCGCCTGCGTCTCGTGATCGACATCGCCCCACAGCGCACCACCCTGCACCCAGGCGCGGCGGTGGTCGGGATCGACTCGCACGCCCCGCATCGCCGAGAGGTCGATCACGATCCCATCGTTGCAAACGGCGGTACCCGCGACGTTGTGGCCTCCGCCCCGTATGGCAATCTCCAGACCGTGGTCGCGGGCGAAACGCACGGCCGCGACGACGTCGGCGGCCCCGATGCATTGCGCGATCAGGTACGGGCGCCGATCGATGGCACCGTTCCAGACTGCACGTGCGATGTCGTAATCAGCATGGATGGCACTGATGAGCCGGCCTCGGAACCCGCAGATTTCCGAGACGGCTGGCTCTTTGCTCCGCTGGCCGACTTCCGCAGCTATCGAAATCATCACCATGTCCTCCTCATTCTTCGACCACATCGGACCACCGCGGCGCACGCCCGTAAAGTCAAGAATCTGGACTTCAAAGTCGATGGCGGATGTGGAACACTGGCATCGTGAGAACCTACGGCCAATACTGTCCTATCGCCCGTGGCGCCGAGATCTTCGCCGAGCGCTGGACGCCGTTGATTGTCCGCAACCTATACCTCGGCTGTGGAAGCTTCAGCGAGATCCTAGATGGCGCGCCCGGACTGTCCCGTACCCTGCTCTCACAGCGGCTCAAGCAACTCGAACGGGTTGGTGTCGTCGAGTCGGCACCCAAGCCCGACGGGCGTGGGCGGCATTACGAGCTCACGTCCGCAGGCCACGACCTCTTCATGGTCTGCCAGTCGCTCGGCGAGTGGGGCGCGCATTGGCTCGAGATCGCCCCCGAGCACCTCGACCCCTTTGTGGCCCTGTGGTCGATGTGCAATGCGCTCCGCCGAGACAGGCTCCCGAAGCGACGCATCGTCATCCGTTTCGATTTCACCGGCCGGCCGCGCCGTGAGCGCTATTGGCTACTCATCGAATTTGGAGACACCGAGATATGCAAGACGGCTCCCGGCTTCGACGAAGACCTCTACATCACGGCGGAAGCCGAGGCCTTCGTAAAATGGCACGCCGGTCAGCTCACCTGGGGTCAGGCCACCGGCGACGGCCGCATCCAACTCGACGGGCCGCCGTCGCTGGTAAGAGCCTTCCCCAGCTGGAACGCCCGCAGCATGTTCGCCCATATCAGGCCGGTCTCGCACACCGCTAACAGCCCACCAGGTTGAAATGCTGGATCCGGTCTGCGACTGCGGCACCCGTGACCCGAATTCGAATGGTCTGGAGTGTCGCGGTCGGGTCTATCTCTCACGTTCCCATCACCGGAAGGGGGCGGCAAGAATGCGCCGCCGTGGCGGCACGTTCGGCCAAAAACCGCGATGGATTCTCAACCGCGCCGCGCCGCCTCGATCGCGGCGACATCGATTTTCCGCATGGTCATCATGGCTGCGAATGCGCGCTTTGCTTCGTCGCCGCCAGCCGCCATCGCGTCGGTCAGCACGCGCGGCGTGATCTGCCACGAAATCCCCCACTTGTCCTTGCACCAGCCGCACGCGCTCTCCTGGCCGCCGTTGCCGACGATCGCATTCCAGTAGCGGTCGGTCTCCTCCTGATCGTCGGTAGCGATCTGGAACGAGAAGGCTTCGTTGTGCGTGAACACGGGACCGCCGTTCAAGCCGAGACAGGGAATGCCCGCCACGGTGAATTCGACCGTCAAGACGTTGCCCTCTTTGCCGCCCGGATAGTCACTGGGTGCGCGGTGCACGGCAGTCACCGCGCTGTCGGGAAAGACCTCGGAATAGAAGCGGGCGGCAGCCTCGGCGTCCTTATCGTACCAGAGGCAGATCGTATTCTTTGCCATTGCGCGTTCCTTTCGCTGTGTAGCCATCCGGAATGGTTGTTCATGGCTACACTCCGAGATAGGCAGCCGACCGATTTTCTCCACCCCGAAAGTCTCTCTCGGTTCCGATTCAAGGAACCATGCAGTAGGGTCACACCCCGTGAATCCTATCAACGCAATCTGGAGTCAGCAGCAAATGGCCAAAGTCGCATTCCTCGGTCTCGGCGTCATGGGCTACCCCATGGCCGGACATCTCAAGCTCCGCGGAGGACATGAGGTCACGGTCTACAACCGCACCCTCGCCAAGGCGGAACGGTGGGCGGCCGAATTCGGGGGACGAGCGGCGGCGACGCCGGCCGAAGCGGCCAGGGACCAGGAGTTCGTCTTCGCCTGTGTCGGCAATGACGACGACCTGCGGTCGGTCACCACCGGCGAGAACGGCGCCTTCGAGACGATCGGGGCCGGCGCAATCTTCATCGACAACACGACGGCCTCGGCTGAAGTCGCCCGCGAGCTTAACGACGCCGCCCGCGCCAAGGGCGCGCATTTCATCGATGCACCGGTTTCCGGCGGTCAGGCCGGCGCCGAGAACGGCGTGCTCACCGTGATGTGCGGCGGCGATGCCGAGGTCTTCGAAAAGGCGAAGCCCGTCATCGAGGCCTATGCCCGCATGGTCGGCCTGATGGGCCCTGCCGGCGCTGGCCAGCTTACCAAGATGATCAACCAGATCTGCATCGCCGGCCTCGTCCAGGGGCTCGCCGAAGGTATCCATTTCGGCAAGAGAGCGGGGCTCGACATCGAGAAGGTGATCGAGGTCATCTCCAAGGGCGCGGCCGGATCCTGGCAGATGGAGAACCGTCACAAGACGATGAATGCCGGCAAATATGATTTCGGCTTTGCGGTCGACTGGATGCGCAAGGACCTCGATATCGTGCTGGCCGAAGCCCGGCGCAACGGCGCCAAGCTTCCCGTCACGGCCCTGGTCGACCAGTTCTACGCGGATGTCCAGGCGCTCGGCGGCAACCGTTGGGACACGTCGTCCCTGCTTGCCCGCCTGGAAAAATGATAGCTGGGACGGTCGGTCACACAAGCACGGTGAAATAGTGGCGGCATAGCACCCCCTCGGCGATCCACCCTCCGCAGCAGCTGCGCTGCAGCTGCGGAGGACGGGCAAGCCAGAGGGGGGTGTGTTCCCCGCCTTCACCTGAATTTCGCCAGACCTATTCCTCGCCCGACTTTGCCTGATCGATGACCATGTAATCGAGCGGCAACTGCGTCGTATACTTGATCTGCTCCATGGCGAAGGCAGAGGAGACGTCGCGGATCTCGATCTTCGCGATCAGCCGCTTGTAAAAGGCGTCATAGGCCGCGATATCCGGAACGACCACGCGCAGCAGATAATCCACGTCGCCGCTCATGCGGTAGAACTCCACCACCTCCGGAAAATCGGCGACCACTTCGGCGAAGCGGCGCAGCCACTCCATCGAATGGGAATTGGTGCGGACCGACACGAACACCGTGACCTTCGTATTCACCTTCACGGGATCGAGAAGCGCCACGCGCCGGCGGATGACGCCATCCTCTTCCATCTTCTGGATGCGGCGCCAGCAGGGCGTCGTCGAGAGCCCGACCTTCTTGGCGAGGTCGGCAACGGCCAAAGTCGAGTCCTCCTGCAAAAGGCGCAGGATTTTGCGGTCCAGACGGTCCATGGAATGTCCTCTCGAATATTTTTCCTTCTATAGCGTGAATTTGGTGAAGATAAAGAAAATTGTTTCAGGCGAGCAGTGCCCTCACCCGCTCGCGCAGGAAGGGCAGCAGGTCGGCCTCGAACCATGGGTTCCGGCGCAGCCAGCCCGTATTGCGCCAGCTCGGATGCGGCAGCGGCAATACGGAAATGCCCGAATTGCGCTGTGCAAAGCGCTGCCAATTGCCGACTGCTTCGGTCATCGACTTCGGACAGTCGGGCCCGAGATGCCAGCGCTGCGCGTAATGCCCGACGGCAAGCACCAGTTCGATCTGCGGCATCGCTTCCATCACACGCCGGCGCCAGAGCGGCGCACACTCGGCGCGCGGCGGCAGGTCGCTGCCATGGCTGTCATAGCCCGGAAAGCAGAACCCCATCGGTACGATCGCAAAATTATGCGGGTCATAGAAGGTGGTGCGGTCGACGGCGAGCCATCCCCGCAGCCGGTCGCCGGAGGCGTCGTTGAAAGGCAGGCCGGTTTCATGCACCTTGAGACCGGGTGCCTGGCCGGCAATCAAGATCGGGGCGGAGCCAGAAAGCACGGCCACCGGCCGCGGCTCATGCGGCAGCCGATGCGCAAGGCCCCGCGCCGGATCGTCCCGGCAGATGCGGCAGGCGGCGATGGCTGCGCGCAATTCCTTCAGCCGGTCCTCTTTGCTAGCCGTCACCGATGATCCTCTCCGCCACAGTGCGGACTTCGTTTTCGATCCAGCGGGCAATGAGTTCCAGCCAATCATCGGCGCGATGCGGCGTCTCCGCCGGTCTGCCATTGGTGCGGCGCCATTCCTGCGGCCGGACGAAATCCCCGCTCCAGAGACCGGCCCGCCGCTCTCGTGCCGCCTCTTCCTCTGCGCGGTAAAGACCGTAGCTGACCGCAAGGCCCGAGAGAACCATCGCGCGGCCGATGTCGCGGCCGCCGCTTTCGCAGATGCCGAGATCGCGGCCATAGCGGTCGCGCCCATGCAGGCGGCAGCGCGTCGTCGTGGCATCGACCAGCGAGGCCAGTTGCCGGCGCGCCTCGGCGCCGCAGTCCCAGTCATCCTTCCGGCGACGACAGCTCTGGCCGATCTCCGGCGCATCGATGCCCTCGATCCGCACCCGCCGGCCGGCAAGCCGCAGGCTGTCGCCATCGCTCGCCGCGGCCGCGCCGTGCAATTCTCCGGTCACGGGCTTTTCCGGCGGCGGGTGGCGGGAGGCGAAATAAGCACCGATACTCAAGACGAGGAGGAACAGCCAGCCGCCGATCAGGCTGCCGCGTCCTTGCTGATCCCGGCTCCGCCCGGCTCGGCCGCTCGCCCATCGGCCGAGGTCGAAGCGTCGGCCGCGATTTCGCCTGGGGCCGCCCACCGCGCCGAACCTGCCGCGTCCCGTCCTCAAGCAAGCGCCTCCTCGTCCCATACTCTCATCGCCATCCTCCGCCGGCCGGGGCGGGGAACGCAAACACGCCACAATGGTTTTCGAATCCTTCATGCCGGGCAGCAACTTCTTAAGGATTGCGTCCTAGACTGCAAGCCAAACGCAATCCTCGAACCCGAGCATGAGCATCGCCGTCAGCACATCGACCGACAAGATCATCGTCGACAGGTCGCGCGTCCATCGGAACAAGACAGTTTCGAGGACCGTTCGCGCGACGCGGCAGCGGCTGCAAACCGGATCGTCCGCCCCCTCCGACTTCGACCGCGAAATGCTCCTGCTCCACATCGACTCCGTGCTCTACGGAGCGATCGCCTTGCCGGTGCTCATCGTCCTGATCGCGGCCGCCGGCATCTATCTTTCCGGCGACAGAAGCATTCTCGCCTGGGCGCTGATGGCGCTTTCGGCCCATGCGGTCACGGTCTTCCTGGCGCGCAAGGCAAAGCGCGACAATATCGGTCCCGAGAGAGTCGCGACCTGGCGCCGCCGGTTCCTCGGCGGTCAGGTCCTGATGGGGGGCTGCTGGGCGATCTTCGCGCTGCGGGACTGCGACGCCTGCGGCGGCGTCAGCTTCGCCCTTTTCCAGGGCACCGGACTCTTCATCGCGCTTGCAGCCACGGCGATCGGCACATTCCTCCTGCGCAACGCCCTGGTCTACACCTTCGCGCCGGTGATCGTCGCACTTGCCGTCACTTCTTTGACCGGCGGCAACCCCGTTGATATCGGCCTGACCGGCATGCTGTCGCTGTCGCTCGCCTTCCTCGTCTTCATGACCGGACGCATGAATCGCGCCAACGTCCATATCCTCTCGGTGCAGTCGGAGAAGGACGACCTGATCGCCGAGCTCGAGGTGGCGAAATCCATGTCGGACGAGGCGCGCCGGCGCGCGGAGGAAGCCAACCTCGCCAAGTCCCGTTTTCTCGCATCCATGTCGCATGAGCTGCGCACGCCGCTCAATGCCATCCTCGGCTTCTCCGAGGTCATGTCGAGCGAGGTCCTGGGGCCGCTCAACAATCCGACCTACAAGGAATACACGGTCGATATTCACCGCTCCGGCGAGCATCTGTTGAACCTCATCAACGAGATCCTCGACCTGTCCCGGATCGAAGCGGGCAAGTACGAGCTCAACGAAGAGGCGGTGAACCTGGTCGAGATCGCCGAAGACTGCATCGGCATGGTGCAACTGCGCGCGCGCGGAAAGAACATCACCATCAGCGAACAGTTCGAACAAGGCATGCCCTCCGTCTGGATCGATGAGAAGGCCATGCGCCAGGTGACACTGAACCTCCTGTCGAATGCGGTGAAATTCACGCCCGCCGGCGGCGAGATCACCGTCAAGAGCGGCTGGACCGCCGGCGGCGGCCAGTACATCTCGATCAGGGACAACGGTCCCGGCATTCCCGAGGAGGAAATCCCGATCGTCCTGTCGGCCTTCGGCCAGGGCTCCATCGCCATCAAGAGCGCCGAACAGGGCACGGGGCTTGGTCTGCCGATCGTCCAGGCAATCCTCGCCAAGCACAACGGCCAGTTCATCCTGCGCTCCAAGCTTCGCGAAGGTACCGAGGCGATCGCCATCCTGCCGCCGCGCCGCGTGCTGCAGAGCCTGCCTCCGGTCGAGGATGTGCCCTCGCCCGCCCGCCGGCGCAAGAGCTTCGCTTGACGGCGACCGCTCCGGTCACGCTGCCGCAGGTCGAGACAACCCCGACGCTTCACGTATCGTTGCCATTGTCCTTAGGTCAGGAATGCGTGCAACGCTTCCAACTCCCCGGGTCGGATCTCATGTCCTCCGGAATGGTAGCTTGCCTCCACGCGGGCCTTCTGTCCGGCAAAATAGTCGACCAGTTGCTCTGTGAGCGGCAGCGGGCAGATCGGGTCGCGTTGCCCTGCGGTGATCAGGATTGGTCGATCCCTCAATCGCTCACTGTTCGCGGGGATCCATGGAATGAGTGGATGCAGCAGGGCGGCTCGGTCGAAAAGGCCGGCATGCCTGAATAAAACCGATGCAAGGATGTTTGCCCCGTTCGAATAGCCGAGGCCGTATATTGCCCGCCCAGGATTTGCTGCTTTGTGGGCGGCAATGAAACTGGCCATCCGCTCTGTTCGTATTGCCAGGTCCTCCATGTCGTAGGCGCCTTCGCTCGTTCGGCGAAAGAAGCGCAGCGCGCCAAACTCCGAGACATCTCCGCGCGGCGAAACCAGCCCGGAATCGGGCAAAATTTGCCCGATCAACTCGGCGAACTGATATTCGTCTCCCCCCGTGCCGTGAAAAGCGAAGACGATGGGCGCGTTGCGCCCGGGCGCTCTTACGAGCGCCCGATAGGATGAGATCGTCATGATGGTCTTCTCCGTCAGGCTCGACGTAAACTGCCTCCGTCCGGAAGGCAGCTAGCCCTGGGCTTAGTCCCTGATTGGCTCGAGACGGCGCGAGATCTGGTCGCGATAGGGCTCGTAGCGCGAGGGAAGCTTGAGGGCTTCGCCGAGGTGTTCAGTGTCTTCATCCCGGTCAAACCCCGGCTCATTGGTCGCGATCTCGAACAACACGCCGCCAGGGGTGCGGAAGTAGATCGCCCAAAAGTAGTCGCGGTCTATGACAGGCGTGACCTGATAGCCGGTATCGGTCAGCGCCTTGCGGACCTCAAGCTGCGCCGCACGATCGTCCACGGCGAAGGCGATATGGTGCACGGAGCCGGCGCCGAGGCGGGCGAGATCCGCCTCCGGGACTATCTCCAGATCGACGACGTCGGCACCGTTGCCGCCGCTGATGACGAAGCGCGACCAGTCGCCCTTCCGGTCCACCTCCTGGTAACCCATGAAGCCGAGCAGTTCCCGCGTCGCACCCGGGTCCCTCAGACGCAGACTTGCACCGTGGAAGCCCTTGATGGCTTCGTCTGCGTCGATCTCGCTGCTGGCCCAGCCGGGACGCGGATCACCATCGACCTCGACCAGCGCGAAGGCATCCCCGTCGGGCCCCTTGAAGCCAAGGCGCTTCTCGCCGCGGAGTTCCTGCTCCGAGAGTCCCGCGACGCCGCGCGAGGCGAGTCTTTCCTTCCAGAAGCCGAGCGTGTCCTTGGCGACGGCGAAAAGCGTTTCGCCGACCTCGCCGGCACCCGGGCGCCCCTTGGCTATTTGGGGAAAGGGGAAATAGGTCATCACCGAGCCCGGCGTGCCGATTTCGTCGCCGTAATAGAGGTGATACACCTCCGGGTCATCGAAGTTCACGGTCTTCTTTACCCGGCGCAGGCCGAGCGTTTTGGTGAAGAAATCGCTGTTCTCCTGGGCATTGGCTGCCATCGACGTGACGTGGTGAAGGCCTTTGATCTGTGTAAGCATTTCAGGTCTCTCCGGATTTGGCGTGTATCGACGTTTATCTGGAGACAAGATCGGTCAGGCCATTGCGAAAGTGAATAGAAATAATATTGACAACATTATTGCAGTTCGCGCAATAAATGAGCATGAGCGATCTAAGCGATATCCGGGTATTCCTGGCTGTGGCGCAGCAGCGCAGCTTCACGGCGGCGGCGCGACAGCTGTCGATGACACCGCCGACCGTGACCCGCGCCGTCAGTGCGCTGGAGGAGAGCCTTGGAGTTCAGCTCCTGCTGCGCACCACCCGTCAGGTTTCGCTGACGTCGGCCGGCGCTATCTATGCGGCGCGCATCGAGCCGCTGATCAGGCAGTTCGATCAGGCGCGGGAGGATCTGCGCGAAGAGCATGGCGATGTGGCCGGGCTGATCCGCATCAATGCGCCGCTGTCGCTCGGCCAGCATATACTGCCGGACATTGTCACGGGATTTCGGGTTGAATATCCCAGAACGAGCGTTTCGCTCTCCTTGACTGACCGCTTCATCGACATTGTTTCCGACAGTTTCGATCTCGCCGTGAGGGTCTCGGAGCCGCCGCGCGACAAGTCTACGATATGGCGCAAGCTATGTCGCGTGCGGCGTATCCTGATTGCCTCCCCCGGCTATCTCGCCGCTTTCGGAACACCTGAGACGCCGGACGACCTCGATCGCCATGCCTGTATTGCCTATGACGAGGAGGCGATCGCCGAGAGTTGGGAACTGACGAACGGCGGGCGGACGCGAAAGGCACGCGCCGGCAAAGTGCTGGCGGCGAACAATGGCGAGCTTATCGCCAGACTGGCGGAAAACGGAGAAGGCGTAGCCCTGCTGCCGCACTTCATCGTCGACGATGCGCTGGCAAGGGGCACGCTGAAGCAAGTCCTTGCCGACTGGGAGCCTCCCGAACTCTGGCTGACGCTTCATTATCCGCCCTACGAGAAGCTGCCGATGCGGGTTGCCAGGTTCTCGGACTTCTTCGAAAAGTACGTTACCCACACGCGTCCGCTGTAAAGCGAGACGGGCTCCCCTGTATTCGCGTGCAAGGTGTCTTATCCGGCAAAATGCGAGCAAAAACGACAAGAAATTGAACTGGCTTGCAGGCATCTTTCCTTTGGAGTCGGACGGAAACCGCCTACTGGCGTCCCATCTGTGGTAGAGATCGCCACGGTCGGGAAATCGCATCTGGATTTCGGGTCGCCAAATTTTCCCGTGCATCGGCCTGGGATGAGCCCGGTCACGCTAAGCAGGTTCCGAAAACATGTCAGATGGTTTTCCGATAGGAACCTGCGTCGAAACAAAGGAAGCGGATGAAACGTTGGATTGCCATCCAAATCTGCTTCGACCTCTTGCAGCACAAGAGCGAGCATCGACTCGGAGGTACGGATGAACCATAGGACGGGAACGGAAGTGGGCGCTCATTTCGGTCTGCCACATTCGCCATGTCTTTTGGCGCGACCGGTTCGCACCGCCGGATTTTCCGTCACGCGCTTGGAGTGGCGGCTGAACGGGGATACGAGCCGCCTGGCATCCCTGCCGCCGGACGACGCTTACTTCCTGATGCTCTATCTCGATGATGCGCACCATTGCGAGGTTGCTGCCGATGGCAGCGAAAGCGACCTGCGCCGCTTTCGGCAGGGTTCCGTTTGCCTGGTCGATCTGACCCATGGTGCCTGCATCCGCCTTTTCAGCGACCTCGATTCCCTCGCCTTCCACCTGCCGCGAGAGCTTTTTCGAGAAGTCGCCGAGTTCTCGGATGCCCCGAAAGCAACCGGCCTTAGATGCCGGCGGGGAGAGGACGATGCTGTCATGCACAATCTCGGAGCGGCTCTGCTGCCGCTTTTCGAGGAACAAGGGAGCTCCCACGCGCCGGTCTTGCAGCACATTGCAATCGCTATCTGTGCCCATTTGCTGCACGCTTATGGCGATTTTTCCGGTGAACCGGGCTCCGGTACAGCATGCCTCTCGGTCTGGCAGGAGAAGGCCGCCAAGGATTTCATGATCGATCATTTCGCCGATCGCTTCCCGATGGCTGCGGCAGCTTCAGCGGCTGGTCTCTCCGGCCGTGAGTTCATCGAAGGGTTCAAGCGCGCCACGGGCCAGACGCCGCAGCGGTGGCTCATGCGCTATCGAATCGCACGCGCCAAGCAGTATCTCGCCGAACGCAGCCTCGCCCTCGAAGCGATCGCCACCCGATGCGGCTTCACCGACGAGAATAGTTTCACCAAAGCATTCCGCAGAGTGACAGGCACCACCCCATCCGCCTGGCAGGCGCGCTGGATCCCTGACGCGAAGGACAGAGCGATTGCCGCCTCGACTGCATGTGAGGGTCGCTCTGTATCCGAACCCTGAACTATTGTATCGTCGCAGACGGCATTTGAACGGTGTATCGCGCTTTAGCTCTTCGTATAGACGCAGGCTCCTATCGGAAAACCGCTGACACTTTTCCGGAACCTGCTCAGCCAGAAATCGGGAGACCACGCCGATGGGCCTGCATGAAGCATTGAACGCCGCAAGTCATGGGCCGGGCCCGATCGTCAAATCAATTGCTTGCGGCGATGTCCTCGTCACGCGGACGTATTCCGATCGCTTCGATTTGGACGTTGCACCGGCCATCCCGTGCACAGACGCATTTGGCGTCATCGTTCAGCTGCGTGATTTCGATTCCCACCGCCTATGGCGACGTGGCCAATTGGTCTACGAAGGCGGACACGTCAAGGCGTCGCTTGCGATCACCGACCTTCGCGATCAGTGGCAGTGCCATCATCTCTCGCCGTTCGACAATATCCGCTTCCACATACCGTTTTCCCGCATGCGTGCTTTCGCGGAAGAGGTCGGGCGTAGCGAATACCTGGCGCTCGCTTGCGTCCAGGGCCGCATAGATCCGGTCATGCATGGCCTCGCCCAGGCATTGTTGCCATCGCTCGACAGCCCGGAAGAGGCCAATCCTCTGTTTCTGGAGCAGATCAATCTCGCCATGCTGGCGCACCTCAGCCAGACCTATGGCGGACTGCACTTTCCGGTCGACAAGAAGGGGACCTTGGCGTCCTGGCAGGAACGGCTCGCTACGGAATTTCTGGCGGCTCATTTCAACAGACCGTTCTCGATTGGAGATCTGGCTTCCCGCTGCGAGTTGTCGCGCAGCTATTTCAACAAGGCTTTCAAGGAGAGCTTTGGGCGTACCCCTTCAAAATGGCTGACGGAATACCGGGTCGCGCGCGTCAAGGAACTGTTGTTGCAGGACCTGCCGATAGCGGAGGTCGCGATCAGTTGCGGTTTCGCCGATCAGAGCCACATGACACGGGTCTTCACAAGTCTGACGGGTGAGACACCGGCGCGCTTTAGACGAAAGAACAAGCCGTTTCGCGTGGCCATGGATCAGCTCGGGGATTGATCCCCGCGACCACCGCTCATATCGTTCAAAATGCGTGAGCTTCGTGCAAGAAAATATCTCGGGCACGGCGATGATGGGGTGATTCATCGCGATTCCGAGCACCTTCTGCGGGGGCTGTCTCTTCGAACCGCAATCCGCCTAGTCCCGTGGTCCTGTGCCAATGCCGCCGGGCGCGGACGAAACGGTCTACGCCGCGGCTAAGCACATTGGACAGGACAAGGCCATGACGGACGTCTCTTCGATTGCAGCGAGCGGAAGATCTCACGACAGTCTTGGTTGTTCCATGGACAGGCTCGACGATGACCGAACGATCGAGGGTCGCGACGTGACCTTTTATCGCAAGAGGTCGGCGTCGGCGCCGCCCGCCAGGGTCACGACACCGGCGACGGGGCGCGGCTATCTGGTCGGCCCTTCGGCAGCAGGCGGACACAGACGCCGGATTTTCAAAGAGCATCATTCGACCGTCCACGATTTCGAGCAGAATGCCGTTTACTTGCGGAATTTCGCCGATGATTATCGCGCTGACCTGAGCGGCTCCTTCAACTTCATGCTGCTTGAAATCAATCACAGCGCAGTCGAGCGTATCGCAGATGCGGCGGACTACAGAAATGTCAGTGAATTGCGCTCCCTTGCCGCGCACCCGGATCCTGTGCTCGGCGGCATGCTGGGCGCCTTGTTTGCGACAGTGGATGGGAGTGCAGACAGGAGCGCCCTGTTTGTCGACCAACTCTCGGTCGCGATCGGGGTTCATATCGTTCAGCAGTACGGCAACGGCCGCGGTGGTGCGGCCGCCGGCGGACGCCGGCTTTCCTCGCGTTGCCAGGCAAAGATCAAGGATCTCGCCCGGAGCCGGCTAAATGGTGACCTGACCGTCGAGGAACTCGCTTCGGCTTGCAATCTGTCGCAGGCGACATTTCTTCGGGCCTTCCGCGAATCCATGGGCAAGACGCCGTATCGATGGCTGTTGCAACAACGCATCGAAAAGGCCGTCGATTTGCTGCAGTTCTCGCAGACGTCTCTCAAAGAGATCGCTACGATCTGCGGCTTCTCGGACCAAAGCCACTTCACGCGCGCTTTTGTCCAGGTGATGGGCGCCGCCCCTGGTGCCTGGAGACGAAGCCGGCAGTCCTGACCGGAGCGACTCGACAATAATGAGCAGTTCCAGGCAATGACGATGAAGCCTTCGGAAGCGTCAAGGGCGCGCTTGTGAGGTGCGGTTGACGCGCGTCTCAGTGGTTCAACTGCGGCACGTGATCGTGCATCGGTTCCACCGGCCACGGATTTGACAGTGATCAAAAAATACAAAAATCCATCTTTGGCTACAAGAACCGGGCGGCCGTCCTCGGCATAGTGCCGGATATCGGCAACCACTGAAAGAGGACAATACCCATGACCGCGACACCGACTCCCGGCAAACTTCTCGTTTCGCCCAAGGACCACACGCTCATCATGATCGACTTTCAGTCGCAGATGTCCTTTGCAACGAAGTCGATCGATGCGGTTCTGTTGCGCAACAATGCGGCGCTCGTCGCGCACGCGGCAGCCGGCTTTGGCGTCTCGACTGTTCTGACGACGGTCGCGGAGAAGACCTTCTCCGGTCCCATGTTCTCCGAGATCACCGACGCCTTCCCGGAGCAGAAGCTGCTCGACCGCACCTCGATGAACACCTGGGAAGATGCGGCGGTGATCGAAGAGGTCAACCGCATCGGCAAGAAGCGTCTTGTGATGTGCGGACTTTGGACCTCCGTCTGCATCGTCGGACCGACACTTTCGGCGCTCGATCAGGGCTTCGAGGTCTATGTGATCGCCGATGCCTGTGGCGATGTTTCCGACGAGGCGCATGAGCGTGCGATGGATCGCATGGTGCAGGCCGGTGTCCGGCCGATGACGTCGCTGCAATACATGCTCGAATTGCAGCGCGACTGGGCGCGCACCGAGACCTACGACATGACCACCGGCATCGCCAAGAAATTCGGTGGCGCCTACGGCCTCGGCATCATCTACGCCAAGAGCATGTTCGGCGCCTCCGAAGGTCACTGACGTTCACCGCGAGTAAATACCTCCGGCCGCGTTCGAAACGCGGTCGGGGCCGCAAGCGCCATCCGTCAGAGGAATTGACGATGAAAATGTATCTCCTTTCGCTCGGTGCCGGGCTGCTCGTGGGCGTCATTTACAGCCTGCTTAATGTTCGCTCTCCCGCGCCGCCGGTGATCGCGCTGGTGGGGCTTTTAGGCATCCTCATCGGCGAGCAGGCGGTGCCGCTCGTCAAACGCGTGCTGTCGGGGGATCCGCTGACAGTTTCCTGGTTCCACAGCCGCTGCGTCCCGCATGTTTTCGGGGAACTGCCGACCGGGGCAGATCGTAATGGGGTGCCCGACCGGACCTCGACGCGGGAGCTCGGGTGATGCCGACCCGTCGCCGCTTTCTGGGGGCAGCGTCTGCCCTGGCATTGCCAGGCCTGTTTACGCCCGCACGGGCTGCCGATCCCATTTCCCTCTCAGGAGACAAGTCAATGAGCGCCGATCTGATCCTGCACCACGGTCTGGTGACCACGCTCGACCGGGCGAATCCGAACGCCACCGCCGTCGCCATCAAGGATGGCAAGTTCCTCGCCGTTGGCCATGACCGGGAGGTCATGGCGCTCGCCGGACCCGACACGAAGGTCATCGATCTCAAGGGCAAGCGGCTCCTGCCCGGTCTCAACGACAACCACACCCACGTCGTGCGCGGCGGCCTGAACTACAACATGGAACTGCGGTGGGACGGTGTGCGCTCGCTTGCCGACGCAATGGACATGCTGAAACGGCAGGTCGCCATTACCCCGCCGCCCCAATGGGTGCGTGTGGTTGGCGGCTTCACCGAACATCAGTTCACCGAAAAGCGGCTGCCGACGATCGACGAGATCAATGCGGTCGCCCCCGACACGCCGGTGTTCCTGTTGCATCTCTACGACCGGGCGCTGCTCAATGGTGCAGCTCTTCGGGCGGTGGGTTATAGCAAGGATACGCCCAATCCGCCTGGCGGCGAGATCACCCGCGACGCCAATGGCAACCCGACCGGCCTGCTGCTTGCCAAGCCCAACGCCGGCATTCTCTATTCGACGCTTGCAAAGGGGCCAAAGCTTCCCTTCGACTATCAAGTCAACTCGACCCGCCACTTCATGCGCGAGCTCAATCGCCTCGGGGTCACCAGCGTCATCGATGCGGGCGGCGGCTTTCAGAACTACCCGGACGACTACGCCGTCATCCAGAAGCTTGCCGACGAAGGGCAGATGACGGTGAGGCTGGCCTACAACCTCTTCACCCAGAAGCCGAAGGAGGAGAAGGAGGATTTCCTCAAATGGACTTCTTCGGTCAAATACAAGCAGGGCGATGACTTCTTCCGCCACAACGGCGCCGGCGAGATGCTGGTCTTTTCCGCCGCAGACTTCGAGGATTTCCGCGAGCCGCGCCCGGACATGCCGCCCGAAATGGAAGGCCAACTCGAGGAGGTGGTTCGGATCCTTGCGGAAAACCGCTGGCCCTGGCGCCTGCACGCCACCTATGACGAGACGATCAGCCGCGCGCTCGACGTTTTCGAAAAAGTCAACCAGGATATCCCGCTTTCCGGCATCAACTGGTTCTTCGACCATGCCGAGACGATCTCCGAACGGTCGATCGACCGGATTGCCGCGCTCGGCGGCGGCATCGCCGTCCAGCATCGCATGGCCTATCAAGGCGAGTACTTCGTCGAGCGTTACGGTCGCGGTGCCGCGGAAGCGACGCCACCGGTTGCGCGCATGCTTGAGAAGGGCGTGAAGGTTTCGGCCGGTACGGATGCGACGCGCGTCGCCTCCTATAACCCCTGGGTCTCGCTCTCCTGGCTGGTGACGGGCAGGACCGTCGGCGGCATGCAGCTCTATCCGCGCGCTAATTGCCTCGACCGGGAAACGGCGCTGCGCATGTGGACCGAAAAGGTGCAGTGGTTCTCGAACGAGGAAGGCAAGAAGGGGCGCATCGAGAAGGGGCAACTCGCCGACCTGATCGTGCCGAGCAAGGACTATCTCGCCTGCGCCGAGGATGAAATTTCATTCCTGACGTCCGAGCTCACGATCGTCGGCGGCAAGGTTGTCTACGGGGCAAACGACTTTGCAACCTACGACGAAAACCCCCTGCCACCGGCCATGCCGGATTGGTCGCCGGTCAGGACCTATCGCGGCTATGCCGCCTGGGGTGAGCCGGAAGGAGCCGGAAAGAACTCTTTGCAACGGACCGCGATTTCTTCCTGCGGCTGCGCCAACAATTGCGGCGTGCATGGTCACGACCATGCCGGTGCCTGGTCATCCAGGCTCCCGATTGCCGATCTCAAGGGCTTTTTCGGCGCGCTCGGCTGCTCCTGCTGGGCTGTCTGACAACAGTGGAACGGGACTTCATTGTCAGCCAATGCGCCCGGTAAGGATCAACAAATGAAAAAGATCGCTGGTGCAGCCGCGATGACGGCAGTCTCAATCTTGATCAGCTCACCGGCCGCTCTCGGCCATGACCTGGCCCAGGCAACGGCCAATCCCCGCCACTCTTGGGCAAAGGTCGTTGTGAATCATCCACGGCCGAAGCATGGCGCCTATTACGAAGGCGTATTCCCGACCGCCGAGGCCGGTTCACATGAGAGCAGTCTTGGTAAGGGCGACCCCGCCCCGCATTAAGTTGAAGACCGCCTGAGAAGGAGCCTGGATTATGAGCCTGTCTTCCCATGAGAACCATCTTACCGCCCGCTTTCGGCCAGGCCTCGCCGGCAGGCGTATCCTGTTCATCGGCCTGCTGGCGCTCTGCTCGGCCTATATCCAGGGACCGCTCGTCAAGATCTTCGATTTTGGCGGCGCGCTCGCCGAAATGAACCATTTCGGCCTCCATCCGGCTCCGGTCTTTGCCGTTGGCGTGATCGTCTTCGAGCTTTCGATGTCCGCCCTCGTCCTTGCAGGTGTCTTTCGCTGGGCGGCCGCGTTGGCGCTTGCTCTCTTCACGCTCGTTGCGACCTTCATCGCACTTCGCTTCTGGGAATTGCCGCCGGGCATGGAGCGGTCGATGGCGATGAACGGCTTCTTCGAGCATCTCGGCCTCACCGGCGCCTTCGTGCTTGTCGCCCTCTATGATCTTTGCGACCGTCCTACGGCACCGAGGAATGCGAGATGAGCGCGGCGGCCGTCGAGGCGACGGGCAGTTTCGCTCCGCTGCGGCAGAAGGTGTTCGCAGTGCTGTGGGTGGCGACGATCATCGGCAATACCGGCAGCTTCATCCGTGACGTGGCCAGTTCGTGGCTGGTGACCGATCTTTCGGCGACGCCGGCCGCCGTTTCCCTGGTGCAAGCCGCGGCAACGCTGCCCATCTTCCTGCTCGCCATTCCGGCCGGCGTGCTCTCCGATATTCTCGACCGGCGCAAGTTCCTGATCGCAGTTCAATTGCTTCTTGCCGCCGCGAGCCTCTGCCTTCTCTTTCTCTCCGCCACGGGCCTGCAATCCATCACGTCGCTCGTCGCCCTCACCTTCGTTGGCGGCATCGGAGCCGCTCTGGTCGCACCGACATGGCAGGCGATCGTCCCCGAGCTCGTACCCAGGCAGGACGTCAAGGGTGCGGTGGCCCTGAATTCGCTCGGCATCAACATTTCGCGCGCCATCGGCCCCGCGCTCGGGGGCATGCTGCTCGCCTGGTTCGGTGCCGCCATCACCTATGGCGTGGACGTCATCACCTATGTCTTCGTGGTTGCGGCACTCTTGTGGTGGCCGCGCGAAACGCCGGAGGACGATGTTCTCGCCGAACGGTTTTTCGGTGCCTTCAGGGCAGGATTGCGCTATGCCCGCGCGAGCAGAGAACTGCATGTCGTCCTGCTGCGGGCAGCCATGTTCTTTGCGTTCTCAAGCGCAATTTGGGCTCTTCTGCCGCTTATTGCCCGCACGCTTCTTGGCGGCGGGGCCAGCTTCTACGGCATCCTGCTCGGCGCCGTGGGCGCCGGCGCCATCGGCGGCGCGCTGGTGATGCCGCGGTTGCGCGCCCGCCTCGATGCCGACGGTCTCCTGTTGATTTCGGCGGTTCTGACCGCCGCGGTTATGGCCCTACTCTCATTTGCCCCGCCGCAATGGGCAGCCTTCGGGGCGCTGCTCGTCTGCGGCGCCGCTTGGATCACGGCGCTGACGACGCTCAACAGCACGGCGCAGGCGATTCTCCCGAACTGGGTTAGGGGCCGCTCGCTCGCCGTTTACCTGACGGTCTTCAATGGCGCGATGACCGGCGGAAGTCTCATCTGGGGAGCTGTTGCAGAAGCGATCGGTGTGCCCCTGACGCTCCTGGTCTCGGCCGGCGGCCTCCTTCTCGTCGGCCTGGCTTTCCACGCCGTGAAACTCCCGAAAGGCGATGCCGACCTCGTCGCTTCCAATCACTGGCCCGAACCCCTGACGCAGGAGCCGGTCGAACACGACCGGGGGCCGGTGATGGTGCTGATCGAGTATACGATCGACAGGAAGGACCGCCCCGATTTCCTGAAGATGCTTAAGCGACTCTCACATGAACGGCGTCGCGACGGTGCCTATGGCTGGGGCGTCACCGAGGATGCCGCCGAGCCCGCCCGGATTGTCGAATGGTTCATGGTAGAATCCTGGGCCGAGCATCTGCGTCAGCACAGGCGCGTCTCGAAGGCCGACGCGGATATTCAGCAGGAGGTCCTGCGCTACCACAGAGGTCAGGAAGCGCCGGTGGTGCGCCACCTTCTGGCGATCGGCCCGCCTCAAGGCAAAAGTCGTTGAAGGGTACCCCTTCCATCGGCGCGTCCCTCGCGACCGGGATGCGCAGATCAGGCGACAATCACCAGCATTCGGGAGTCCAGATGATCGAATTTTCCCTGCCTCTATCGCGCAGACAAGCCCTGCTTGCGGGCGCATCGGTTTCGTTCGCGATGGCTGTCCCGGCCGCCTTCGCGGCGGAAAACTCCTCCTCGAACCAAAGCAAAGGAACCCTCTCCATGACCCAGAACTTCATCAGGACCGAGGACGGCGTCGAGATCTTCTACAAGGATTGGGGCTCGGGCCAGCCGATCGTGTTCCACCACGGCTGGCCGCTTTCCTCGGACGATTGGGACGCGCAGATGCTGTACTTCCTGAGCAAGGGTTATCGCGTGATTGCTCACGACCGCCGTGGCCACGGTCGCTCGACCCAGGTCAGCGACGGTCACGACATCGCGCACTATGCGGCGGATGTCGCCGCGCTCGCGACGGAACTCGATCTGCGCGATGCCATCCACATCGGTCACTCCACCGGAGGCGGCGAGGCTCTGGCCTATGTCGCCCGCCACGGTGCTGGCCGTGTCGCCAAGCTCGTCATGGTCGGCGCGGTGCCGCCAATCATGCTCAAGACGGAGGCTTACCCCGGCGGGCTTCCGATCGAGGTGTTCGACGGACTTCGCGCCCAGCTCGCGGCAAACCGCGCCCAGTTCTTCCTCGATCTGCCGAGCGGGCCGTTCTATGGTTTCAACCGCCCCAATGCGCAGGTCTCGACCGGCGTGATCCAGAACTGGTGGCGGCAAGGCATGATGGGCAGCGCCAAAGCCCACCATGACGGCATCAAGGCATTCTCGGAAACCGATTTTACCGAGGACCTCAAGAAGGTCGACGTGCCGACGCTGGTCATGCACGGAGACGACGACCAGATCGTGCCGATCGACAGTTCCGCGCGGCTCGCCGTGAAGCTCCTGAAAAACGGGACGCTGAAAGTCTACGAGGGCTACTCGCATGGCATGCTGACGACGCATGCCGATGTGATCAATCCGGATCTGCTCGAGTTCATCGGCGCCTGAGAAAGTCAGCGGCCGGCGGCGATCGGAGCGTCGCCGGCCCCCGACGATCCGGCGCTGGACCGTTGCCGATCCAGAAGAATCCCGGAGAGATCGTCGAAGCCTGTGAGCCTCATTCCGCCGTGTTGCGGATTCCAGCATCCTCCATGGCCGCGCGAAGTGCCGCGATGAAGACGCGCACCTTCGGTAGGACCAGTTGCGTCGTCGGATAGACTGCCCAGATATTGATCGGCTCGGGTCTTGCATCGTCGAGATCGATGCGCACCAGCCGACCGGCGGCGATGTCTTCCTCGGTATACCAGTTGGAGAGCAAAGCCACGCCGCCGCCGGCCAGGCTTGCGGCATGGCAACCGGCAATGCTGCTGCAGGCGAGGCGGACGTTCAGCCGTGCATGCCGGTCGCCATCCGGCGCGCGAAACGTCCAGTGGGTTGCGGCGCCGAGTGCCAGGCAATCGTGCTCGGAAAGCTCGGCGACCAGGCGTGGCTTGCCGCGTCGTGCCACGTAGTCCGGACTTGCGACCAGCATGCGCGGATTGGCGGCGAGTTTCTGGGCAATCAGGCTGCTGTCGCGCAGCCGCGCGATGCGGATGGCGAGATCCGTTCCGGTGGCAACAAGGTCAGGCAGGCTGTCGGTCAGGTCGACGGAAATGCGCAGCTCGGGATTTTCCTGCAGCAGCGACGGCACGAAGGGCATGACAAATTTCAGGCCGAAGGAGATCGGCACGGACACGCGCAGCAATCCGGCCGCCCCGAGGCCTTCCGAGCGCAGACGCGTCCTGGCCGCCGCCTCGTTTTCGATCAGCGCTTGAGCGAAGGGCAGAAACGTCTCGCCTTCCGGTGTGAGCGAAAGTGCGCGCGTCGTGCGGTGCAGAAGCCGCACGCCGAGCGTCGCCTCCAGCGCGGCAAGCCGCCGGGACGCCACCATGGGCGTCAGGCCGAGGCGCCGCGCCGCTGCAGCCAGGCTTCTGCCGGCGACGGCGGCGGTGAAGACGAGAACGTCATCTGTATTCATTCTATCGAAATCCGTTACACAGGCCGATCATTTATCATCACTAAATCGAATGGCGAGGAAATGCTATCTCGTCTGCATTCATTCCAACCGGAAAGGCGACATCATGAGCATATCGGGCATGAACACGTCGAGAGCCGACGGCAAGACGGCGAGCCAAGGGCTCAGCAAGGCCGCGCTCTTTGCAATGGCGACGGCGAGCGGCATTGCCGTCGCCAATATCTATTATAACCAGCCGATGCTCGGCATTATCGAGAATGAATTCGGCCATCAGCCGATCACCGGCTACATCCCGACGGCGACGCAGCTCGGCTATGCGCTCGGGCTGCTGTTCCTGCTGCCGCTTGGCGATATCGTGCATCGCCGCAAGCTCATCATCGGCCAGTTCATCGTCCTTGCGGGGGCGCTGGCGATCGCGGCGATCGCGCCGACCGCCTGGGCGCTGGTCGCCGCCTCGCTGATCGTCGGTGCAAGCGCGACGGTCGCCCAGCAGATCGTGCCCTTTGCCGCGACGCTCGCCGCCCCCGAAAAGCGCGGCTCGACTATCGGCACGGTCATGGCCGGCGTGCTGTCGGGGATCCTTTTCAGCCGCACGCTGTCGGGCTTTGTCGGCGCCCATGCGGGCTGGCGCGAAATGTTCTGGATCGGGGCGCCGCTGGCTCTCGTGGCTGCCGTGCTGATGGTGTTGACTCTGCCGGATCATCGACCGGCATCGCGCATACACTATCGCACAGCGCTTGTTTCGCTCGGCCATCTGTGGAAGCGGGAGCGGGCACTGCGCACGGCAGCGCTGATGCAGGCCGCGCTGTTCGGCTCGTTCACAGCCTTCTGGTCGATCCTTGCGCTCTATCTGGAAACGCCGCAATTCAACCTCGGCTCTGATGTTGCCGGCCTGTTCGGCATTGTCGGTGCGGTCGGCATCTTTGCGGCTCCGCTTGCCGGCAGGATCGCCGACCGTCGCGGCGCGCATTTCGTCATCTGGCTCGGCTCCGTGCTGACCATCGTCGCCTGGGCGATCTTCGGAGCATGGGCTTCGCTGGCCGCACTGGTCATCGGCGTGATCGTTCTCGATTTCGGTATCCAGAGCGCGCTCGTTTCCAACCAGCACATCGTCTATGCGCTCGATCCGGAAGCAAAGAGCCGACTGAACACGATCTTCATGACGGCGATGTTCCTGGGCGGTGCGGCCGGTGCCGCGCTTGCCACCCTAACCTGGGGCTCGGCCGGCTGGCTCGGCGTCAGCATGCTCGGCGGGCTGCTCGCCGTCGCTGCCTTGATCGTCCGATTACACGATCATCGCGCAAGCCGGCCGGTGGCGGCAGTCGGGCGCTAAGAAGAACCTCGATCGGAATACCAGGACGCGGCTCTTCCGGCCGCGCCTTTGTGCTGCCGGCGGCTCACGGAGCGTCGGCCACAATCGACAGGAAGGACCGCCCCGATTTCGTGAAGATACTTAGGTAGGTGGGACCCTGCGTTCGGCAACGTCAGCGCTGTGGGCACGACTCATCTTTGTCTGAAAAGACGCGCGGCGCTGTTGGGGAGACAGAATACTTTGCGAGCCGAAAGGAATTGGCCGCCCGATTCAGAGTGTATCGGACGAGCCCTCAGCCCAGCAGCCGAGCCAGGAACACCACGTAGAAGGCGTAGGTGGCATTGGCGACGATGAGGCAGAGGCAGGCGAAGGAGCCGAGATCCTTGGCGTGCCTGCCCATGTCGGATATCTCCGGCGATACGCGGTCGACGATTTCTTCGATCGCCGTGTTGATCGCCTCGAAGGCCATCATCAGCAGGAAGAGGATCGCCATCGCGACGTATTGAAAGAGGCTCGCACCGGCGAGGGCGAAAGCGACCATGGCGGCCGCAAAGGCGATGAGCTCGTGCCGGAAGGCCGCCTCGCCGATCAGCCGCTTCGCGCCGCCAAAGGAATAGCTCGCAGCAGCAAGGAGATGCCGGATGCCGGTTTGCTTGCTGATCGGAGCGGCCCGGCCGCTGGGTGGGACTGTGTTCTTCGCGTCCATTTCGTCTCGACGAGCTTCGAACCTTCGTAAGCTTTCGCATTGCGTTGAGGCGAGTGCAGGCGGTTTCATCCGCTCACCGTCCCGGCGCGGAACGCCCCATTCCCGATAGGCGAGAAGACGCCCCGCATCAAGTGCGCCACGTATCAGCATAGCATGACCGACAGCCGATCGACAGAATCGCCCGGGCGTCAGCCCTTGTTGCTGACGCCGGCTTGCGCGAAGGTCGCCATGCCGGCATGGCAGGCGGCAGCCGCCTTGACGATGCCGGCGGCGAGCGCCGCACCCGTGCCTTCTCCGAGCCGCATGCCGAGCGCGAGCAGCGGCGTCTTGCCGAGCTTCTCGATGGCGCGGATATGCCCGGGTTCCGCCGACACATGGCCGATCAGGCAATGGTCGAGCGCCGAAGGGTTCGCCGCCTTGAGGACGGCCGCCGCGGCCGTGGCGACATAGCCGTCGATGATCACCGGAACCTTCTGCATGCGCGCGGCGAGAATGGCGCCCGCCATCGCCGCGATCTCGCGCCCGCCGAGCCGTCGCAGCAGTTCCAGCGGATCGGAGAGATGGTCACGGTGGAATGCCACGGCCCTTTCGACCGCCGCGATCTTGCGCTGCAGGATCTCACCCTCCGAGCCGGTCCCGGGACCGACCCACTCCTCCGCACTGCCGCCGTAGAGGCCGAGATTGATGGCGGCGGCAATCGTCGTGTTGCCGATGCCCATCTCGCCGATGCAAAGCAGGTCCGTGCCGCCGGCGATCGCCTCCATGCCGAAGGCCATGGTCGCGGCGCAGTCGCGCTCGGAAAGCGCCGCTTCCTCGGTGATGTCGCCGGTCGGATATTCCAGCGCCAGATCGAAGACCTTCAGGCCGAGATCGTGGCTGACGCAGATCTGGTTGATCGCCGCGCCGCCGGCAGCGAAATTCTCGACCATCTGCGCCGTCACGGATGACGGAAATGGCGTCACGCCCTGGTTGGTGACGCCGTGATTGCCGGCAAAGATCGCGACCAGCGGCCGATTGACGGCCGGAGAACGGCCGGTCCAGGCGGCGAGCCAGAAGGCGATTTCCTCGAGACGCCCGAGCGCGCCCGGCGGTTTCGTCAGTTGCGCGTCCCGCTCGCGCGCCGCGACGAGTGCCGCCGTATCCGGTCCGGGCAGGTTGCGCAACAATTCACGGAAATCATCAAACGGCAGGCCGCTGGCACTCATGGGGAATCCTTCGCATGTCCGAAGCTTTGTCAGCCGCACCTCATAGAGGCTCCGGGCTTTTCCGGCAACGTCATTTGCGCCAGGTGCTGTCGCCGGAGCATGATCCGGCAAAGGAGGGGCGATTCGACGTTGCCCCAACGGTCCCTACAGCGCCGCGCGTCTTATCAGACGCGCAAAGATCGCTGTAGCACTTTGAATTGCTGCATGTCTTTGTCCTTAAATCGAGGTCGATTAAAGGAGACATGCAGTAGGAGGGGCAATGACCAGACTTGGCGATCTTTGCGACGACGTGGCACGAGCGGTGGCCTTTTTGAGCCGTGTGCCCATGCCGCATCGCCATTTCGTCGGCCATGACGGCCGGCTGGGCCGCGCGGTACGTGCCTTCCCGCTCGCCGGAATCCTGATTGCCCTCCCCGCGGCCATCGTCGCAGCAGTGCTGGTGTTGCTGCAGGCAAACGCCCTCTTTGCGGCCTTCCTCCTCGTCGGAGTTCAGGTGCTCGTCACCGGGGCGCTGCATGAGGACGGTCTTGGAGATGCGGCCGATGGCCTCGGCGGCGGCCGCGATCGGGAAAGCGCATTGGCGATCATGAAGGACAGCCGGGTCGGCACCTATGGTGCGGTGGCGCTCATCCTCTCCTTCGGCCTTCGCGTTTCCGCGCTTGCCGCCTTCCTGCCGCTGCTGTCGCCCATCGGCGCGGCGCTTGCGCTTCTCGGCACCGCCGCGCTCAGCCGCGCGGCCATGGTATGGCACTGGTCGCGCCTGCCGCCGGCCCGACGTGACGGCGTTGCCGCCTCGGCCGGCACGCCCGAACCGCAGGCGACAACAACGGCGCTCGTCTCCGGACCGGTTCTCGCGCTCCTCATGTTTTTCGCGGCCGGCATTCCGTTCGTGGCGGTACTGCTTGCACTTGCCGCTTTCGGCCTTGTGGTGCCGGTCTTCGGCAAAATCGCAGCGCGCAAGCTCGGCGGCCACACCGGCGACACGATCGGCGCCACCCAGCAATTGGCCGAGATCGCCCTTCTCGGCGCCCTTGCGCTGGCGCTCTGAAACACTGATATAATTTCAAGCAAACGAAGAAGAGCAAGCCAAGACCATGGAATCTCCCTGTATTCTCGTCTGTTCGATCGACGATAGAACCGGCTACTGCTTCGGTTGCGGGCGGACGCGGGACGAAATCGGCTCCTGGACTCTCTATACGGATGCCGAGCGGCACAGCATCATGCAGATGCTGCCTCAGCGACTGGAAACCGTCGAGCGCAAGCCGCGTCGCGAAACGCGCCGCACGCGGCTGGCGCGGGAACGAAACGGCGCATGAACCGTCTGACGCTCCTGCTGGCCATTCTGGGCATCGGCCTCGCCCTGCTGATCTTCAATCACGATAGCGGCCAGACCCTCGGCATGAACAATGACGACTTCGGCAGGCTCGTCGCGCTTGCGGCGCTGGCGACGCTGCTCAGCGCCGCCGTGCTGCGCGGCCGGCAGCACTTCGGCGAGGCAGTGCGCCTCTTGGCCATCTGGATCCTCATCGCCCTCGGGCTCGCCTCGGCCTATGTCTACCGCTACGACCTGCAGTCCTTCGGAGATCGGGTTCTCTCCGGCCTCATCCCCGGCCGGACCATGGTGGTCACGGACAGCGAGGGCCAGTTGGAAGTCGTGCTCCAGAAGCGGATCGACGGCCACTTCCAGGCCGATACGATGGTCAACGGCCAGCCGGTCAGCATGATCGTCGACACCGGTGCAAGCAGCATCGCCCTCACCTACGGGGACGCCGTAAGGATCGGCCTCGATCCGGAGAATCTCGCCTATACCGTCACGGTGATGACGGCGAACGGACCTGCCCTTGCCGCGCCGGTTGTCCTGAAGGAAATCGCGATCGGCCCGATCGTGCGAACGAACGTCCACGCCATGGTGGCAGCGGAGGGCAGGCTCGACCGCAGCCTGCTCGGGATGAGCTTTCTCTCGACCCTCGACCTTCTGCAGATCCGCAGCGACGAATTGCGGCTCCGCGGCTAGCCTAGCGCATCGCATCCCGCCCTCAGCTCCTGAGCCGGTAGCCGGTCCGGAAGATCCAGGTCAGGACCGACAGGCAGAGCGCCAGGAAGCCGAGAATGATCGCGGCGCTTGCGAGCGGATTGACGTCGGAGACCTCGAAG
The DNA here is from genome assembly GCF_001854885.1 of Ensifer sp. LCM 4579. Taxonomy (GTDB): domain Bacteria; phylum Pseudomonadota; class Alphaproteobacteria; order Rhizobiales; family Rhizobiaceae; genus Sinorhizobium. The sequence goes on from NZ_MDDV01000024.1 coordinate 60,006, forward strand.
AAGCTCCAGCGGAAGCCGCTGATCAGATAGAGCACCGGATTGAAATGGCTGACCGCCTGCCAGAACGGCGGCAGCATGTTGATCGAGTAGAAGCTGCCGCCCAGGAAGACGAGTGGCGGCACCACCAGCATCGGGATGAGATTCAGCTGCTCGAAATCCTTCGCCCAGATGCCGATGATGAAGCCGAACAGGCTGAAGGTTATTGCCGTCAGCACGAAGAAGAACAGCATCACGAAGGGATGGGCGATGCTGAGATCGACGAAGAGGGATGCGGTCGCGAGAATGATCGTGCCGATCATCAGCCCCTTCGTCGCTGCCGCCCCGACATAGCCGAGAACGATTTCGATCATCGAGATGGGCGAGGACAGGACCTCGTAGATCGTGCCGGTGAATTTTGGGAAATAAATGCCGAAGGAGCCGTTGCCGATGCATTGCGTGAGCAGTGTCAGCATCATCAGGCCCGGCGTGATGAAGGCACCGTAGGAAACGCCGTCGATTTGCTGGATGCGTCCGCCGATTGCGGCACCGAAGACGATGAAATAGAGCGAGGTGGAAATCACCGGCGACACCACGCTCTGCAGAAGCGTGCGGCGCGTGCGCGCCATCTCGAAGAAATAGATGGACTTGACCGCCTCGAAGTTCATTGCCCCGCCTCCACGATCTCCACGAAAATATCCTCGAGCGAACTCTGACGCGTCGAAATGTCCCGGAGCCTGATCCCCGCCTCGGAAAGCGCGGCGAGCAGGGCGGTGATGCCGGTCCGCTCCGCGCTGGTGTCATAGTCGTAGATCAGGCACTGGCCGCCTTCCTCGAGCGATAGGCTGTAGGACGACAGCGCTTCCGGGACCTCGTCGATCGGCTGCACCAGATCGACCCGCAATTGCTTGCGGCCGAGCTTCGTCATCAGCGCCGCCTTGTCTTCCACCAGCAGGATCTCGCCGCCATTGATGACCGCGATGCGGTCGGCGATCTCCTCCGCCTCCTCGATGTAGTGGGTCGTCAGGATGATGGTCACGCCCGAGGCACGCAGCCTTTCCACGACCTCCCACATGCTCTTGCGCAAGTTTACGTCGACGCCGGCGGTCGGCTCGTCGAGAAAGAGCACGCGCGGTTCGTGCGAAAGCGCCTTGGCGATCAGCACGCGCCGCTTCATGCCGCCCGAAAGCTCGCGCAGCATGTTGTCCTTCTTGTCCCAGAGCGAGAGATCCTTCAGCACCTTTTCGATATGGGCGGGATCGGGCTTCTTGCCGTGCAGCCCGCGTGAGAAGGAGACGGTGTTCCAGACGGTCTCGAAGGCGTCCGTCGTCAGTTCCTGCGGAACCAGTCCGATCATCGATCGGGTCTGGCGGAAATCGCGCACGACATCGAAGCCATTGACCGCCACCCGGCCCCCGCTCGGATTGACGACGCCGCAAACGATCGAGATCAGCGTCGTCTTGCCGGCGCCATTCGGCCCCAGCAGAGCGAGAATCTCGCCCTCCTCGATGTCCAGGCTGACGCCTTTCAACGCCTGAAAGCCGGAGGCATAGGTCTTCGACAAATTCGAAACGGAAACGATGGGCGCCATGAAATGGATCCGGAAACGGTGGGAGTGCCGCTTCTATATGGGCCGATTCACGGAGTTTTTCAGCCCGTCCAAGGCAAATTTAGCGCATCGGCCCGGAAATCTTACCCGATTTTCGGAAAGCGCGATGCGCAGCTTTTAAAGAGCTACAGCGACCTTTGCGCGTCTGAAAAGACGCGCGGCGCTGTAGCAGCGACGCTCCGTCAACCGGCAGCGACCCGGATCAGACACGACCCGTGCCCTTCAGCAGAATGTAACCGGCGACGCACAGGACGAGCACCCCGAACAGCCGGTTGAGAACGCCCTTTCGGGCCGACATCCGCCGTGCCGCCACGATGCCTGCGGCACCGCCGAGAATACCGCCGCCGATGAATTCCCCGGCGACCGTCCAATCCACGAAGCCGGACGCAGCGTAGTTCAGGGCCGTCGCCAGGCCGAATGCGCTGATCGCGAGCAGCGACGAGCCGATCGCATTGATCATCGGCATTCCGGTCGCGGCAATCAGCCCCGGCACGATCAGAAAGCCGCCGCCGATGCCGAAAAAGCCGGAGAGCGCACCGGTCGCCAGCGCCACCGCCGCCGTCAGCCAGCACATGCGCGCATCGACGGGGCGCGGCTCGCCGCCCGTAGCACGCCGCGGCCACAGCATGGCGAGGCCGACGGCGATCATGACCAGGCCGAAGAGGAAGAGCAGCTTCTCGCCATCGAGCGCCTTGGCCAGGGAGGACGCGACAAGCGCACCCACTGTGCCGATGAGCGCGAAAACGATGGCGCAGCGCCACCAGACGTGTCCGGCTCGCGCGTGACCGGCAAAATTCGCCAGCGCGCTCGCCGAGACGGCAAGGGCGCTCGTGCCGATCGCCACATGCGTTCCGCCGACGCCGACCACGTAGATGAGGAGCGGCACGGCAAGAATCGAGCCGCCGCCCCCGAGCAGCCCGAGGGAAAAACCGACAAGCCCACCGGAACCGATCGCCGCCATCATACCCGCTGCCATAGCCGCGCTCCCTGCAGGCGATCATGCGCCGCCATTCCGGCGAACATGGCGGCGACGAAGAGAACCGTCGCGGGCACGCCGAGCGACAGTGATGCCAGTGCCGGCCCCGGGCAGAGCCCGACCATGCCCCAGCCGACGCCGAAGATCGCCGAGCCGATGATCAGCCGCCGGTCGATCCCCCGCGTCTCCGGCAAGTGGAACCGATCGTCGAGAAGCGGCCTTGGCATGCGGCGCACCAGCGCCATGCCCGCGGCCGACACGATCACGGCGCCCGCGAGCACGAAGGCGAGCGTCGGATCCCAGTCACGGGTGATATCGAGAAAGCCGCGCACGCGGGCCGGGTTCAGCATTCCCGATATGGAAAGACCGAGGCCGAAAATCGTGCCGGAGATCAGGGCCGCGGCAACGCGATAAGCTGCATTCCTGTTCATTGAAAGAACCCCATCAGGTAGACCGTTGCGATTGCCGTGGCCATGAAGGTACCGACCGCCGCCATGGACCGGCGCGATAGCCGGGCGAGCCCGACGACGCCGTGGCCGCTGGTGCAGCCGGAGCCCATGCGCGATCCGTAGCCGACCAGCAGTCCGCCCGCGACGACGATCGGCCAAGACGCCGCCAGCACGACGGCAGGCCATTCTCCGAGGACCAGCCGGTAAAGCACCGGCCCCAGGATCAATCCGAGGACAAAGGCCGTGCCGGTCGCCGTCTGCACACCCTGCAACAGTCGTCCGGCAATGCCGCTGACACCCGCCACCCGGCCATTTGAAACGACGAGGATCACGGCCGAGAGCCCGATCAGCATTCCACCCAGCAATCCGCTGGCATAGGTCGCCATCATTTCGTGTCCTCACCGCAGAAGATGTCATAGAGAGCCATCACCAGCCGCGCGGCCTTGTCGTCGGTCAGCCGGTAGAAGACATGCTTGGCGTCGCGCCGCGTTGCGACGAAGCCCGCCTCGCGCAGCACCGTCAGCTGCTGCGAAAGCGTCGGCTGGTGGATGCCGAGCATCTCTTCCAGCTGGCTGACCGAATACTCGCCTTCCACCAGTGTGCAGACGATCATCAGCCGATTGTGGTTGGCGAGCGTCTTCAGGAGCGTCGCCGCCTCGCCTGCCCGCTCGCCCATGTCCGGAGAGATCTCCGGACTCTTCAACACACTTCGCATGCCTGTTCCTTTCAGTCCCATGCCGCACCCTGCAGCGCATTGATGGGAAATTTCAGATAGCGCGCGCCGTTCGACTCCGGTTCAGGCAGTCGGCCGCCGCGGATATTCACCTGCAGCGCATGCAGGATCAGCTTCGGCATCGGCAGCGTCCTGTCGCGTGCCTCGCGCAATTCCACGAAGGCATCCTCGGTCATGCCGGCGAGATGCGGATTGGAGCGCTTCTCCTCGCCGACCGTGCTTTCCCAGCGCGCCTCGCGGCCGTCCGGCTGGTAGTCATGCCCGGTGAAGAGACGGGTTTCGTCCGGCAGCGCGAGAATCCGGCTGATCGAACGCCACAGTTGCCGCGCATCGCCGCCGGGAAAGTCCGCACGCGCCGTGCCGCTGTCGGGCATGAAGATCGTGTCGTGCACGAAGGCGGCGTCGCCGACCACATAGGTGACGGAGGCGAGCGTATGGCCCGGCGAATAGATGACCTGCCCGGCGATCGAGCCGACGGAGAAGCGCTCGCCATCGGCGAAGAGATGGTCCCATTGCGACCCGTCCGTTTCGAGCTCGGGCCAATTATAGATGCCCTTCCACAGCCTCTGGACGCGCACAACCTCCGACCCGATCCCGGTCGGCGCCCCGGTCTTCTCCTTCAGATAGGCGGCGGCCGAGAAGTGGTCGGCATGGGGATGGGTATCCAGGATCCATTCGACCGTCAGCCCCTTTCCGGCGACGTAGTCGAGGATCTGGTCCGCCTGCACCGTCGCCGTAGCACCCGACTTCTCGTCGAAGTCGAGCACCGGGTCGATGATGGCGCAACGCTTGGTCAGCGGATCCGAAACCACATATTGTATGCTGCCCGTACGCTCCTCGTAGAAGCCTTTGACATCCGGTCTTGCAGTTGCTGCTGCAGGCATTGGTGCCTCCGTTTGCGTTATCAATATACAATTAAATATATTGTATATTGACTTCCCGAACAAGTCCGTTGCAGAGCTGCGGCAATTTGACCGCAGTGCCTGTGACGGAGCGCTGAAAGCAGGAATTATCGCACGGCCGCGAGCCAGGACGCGATCACATATGGTGTTGCACTGGCGCCGCAGGCAAAGCCGGTGAGCCTATGCATCAATGATCAGTGGCGCATCTGCTTCGTCTGGAGGGATGCCCGTATCGAAGACGTCGAAATAGTTGACTGCCATTGAGAGCCAATGGTGACGCACAAGGAGCTTGAGATGACCCACGTTCTTCCCCCGGTCCATCCGGGCGAAATCCTTCGCGAAGAATACCTGCTTCCCCTTGAGATGAGCGCCGGCGCACTGGCGAAGAAGCTCAATGTTCCGCGCACCCGCATCGAGCGTATCGCGGCGGAGCAAACACCGATAACTACGGATACCGCCCTGCGCCTCGCCAGATATATTTCCGCACGACGCCGGAATACTGGATGAACATGCAGACCAGCTTCGACCTCAAGACAGAGGAAGTTGCGCTTCATGACGAACTGGAACGGATCCCGGAAATTGAGACGGCAGCATAGCTGGATCCTGCCCCCCGCGCGGCCCGATCCCCCCTGGCAATGCGAGGGGACCCGCCGGACACAACCGGTACCGCCGGCGACGAAGGCGCGCTGACCCGAAAGATCGAAAAATGGAGAGCTCGTGTCGCGCACCTACGCCTGCGTCGCACGCTAGCGCGGCGTCACTACAGGCATGGTCGCTGACCCGGATGGAGCTCGAGGTATCTCAACAGTTCCTGGCTACAGTCTTTGAGCGCGGAACTGTCTTGGCTTGCCTTGGCGATCGCCATTGCCCCCCAATAGGATGCGATTATGAAGTTCGCCGCGGTCTCGGCGTCCAGAGGGGCGCAGTGGCCGGCGCGTTGATCGGCGCGGATCTTTTGCGCAAGCTCTTTTCGCCATTTCTCGAGGATTGCGATTGCGGCCTTGCGCATGTCGTCGTCCTGTCTGGCCAGTTCGCTCACCATGTTGCCGAGCGGGCATCCCGACACAAAGCCCTGTTGGTCCAGTTCTCGGATAATCCTGGCGAATATGGCTTCCACGCCGGCGGATGCCGTCTTGGCCTCCGCGACCGGCTTGATCCACGTTTCTTCGACAGCGTCGGCGACATTGCCGTGCAATACCGCAAGCCCCAATTCCTTCTTGGTCGGGAAGTGATGTGAGAAGGCACCTCCCGTCACGCCAGCCGCCGTCTTCAGGTCCTGTACGCTGGTAACGCCGTAGCCGCGCGTGCTGAAGGCGCTGAAGGCGGTGTCGACAATCCGCTTCCTTATCCCTTCAGGATCGTTCGATCTTCGCTTGTTCAGACGCTTCGCCATCGGTGGGTTCTGTAGCACGGCTTGACAAACAGGACAACTGACCTGTATTCGAACAGGACAATCATCCTGTTTGGAGGAATCGTTTTGGAGGAATCGATGCGAAACACCGCGACTGCAGCCCAGGTCTTCGAGCTCCGCCAGTACCGCCTCCATCCAGATGCGCGGGAAACGCTGATCGATGTCTTCGATCGAGAATTCCTGGAGCCACAGGAGGAGGCCGGCATGCATGTGGTGGCTCAATTCCGTGATCTCGATGAAACCGACAGCTTCGTCTGGCTGCGGGGATTTGCGAACATGGAAACGCGAGCGGATGCGCTCGGCCGTTTTTACGGAGGATCCGTCTGGTCGAAGCATCGCGACGTGGCCAACGGCACAATGGTCAATTCCGACAACGTTCTGCTGCTGCGCCCGGCCAAGCTCGATTCGAGTTTTCAGCCATCCGCCGCCGAGCGGCCGCGCCCCGACAGCACTGCGCAGTCGTCAGCGATCTTTCTCTGCGCGATCCATTACACTGCACCCGGCAAGGAGGAGGCTTTTGCCACGTTCTTCGAGGATGAGCTCCGCTTGCCGCTTCTCGAAAGCGGAGCGACTATCCCTGCCACCTTCGTCAGCGAACACAGCGCCAACACCTTTCCAAGGCTGCCGGTGCGGCAAGGAGAAGCGGTTTTTGTGGCTCTTCTCCGGTTTTCTACGCCGCAAGCCTACGCCACCCACCGCGGCGCCCTGGCAGCCTCGAGGCAGTGGACGGAGGAAATCGAGCCGCAGATCAGCCAACGCACATGGCGGCCCACCGAGGTGCTGAGACTATCGCCGACGTCACGATCGCTGTTGCGCTAGCCTTATCGGCCCCGCCACCTGCCATTCGTTGGTCGAGATCACCTACTGCATGTCTCCTTTAATCGACCTCGATTAAAGGAGACATGCAGCAATCCAAAGTGCTACAGCGACCTTTGCGCGTCTAATAAAGACGCGGCGCCGTAGTCCGCTCAGCCATAGAGGCTATAGAAGAACCGCAACGCGATCAGTGTCATGAAAATGCCGAAGCCGGCCTCGAGCTGGCGCCGGCCCATGGCATGGGCGAGCGCCACCCCGACCGGCGCGACCAGGAGCGTGATCGGGATGATCAGCCCCACGGCGATCCAGTTGATGAAACCGGTCGAAAGCGGCGGCAGGCCTGCCTCCCCCCAGCCGGCCCAGACATAGCCGAACAGGCCGGGGATCGAGATCAGCACGCCGACGCCGGAGGAGGTTGCGACCGCCTGGTGGATCGGCCGGCCGTAGAGAGTCATGAAGGTGTTGTTCAGCACCCCGCCGCCGACGCCCATCAGTCCGGAGAGGACGCCGATTGCCACGCCGACCAGCCATTTTACCGGATTTTTCGGGAGATCCTTGCCGATGCGCCAGCTTGCCCGGTTGAAGATCATCCGGAAGGCGATCGCCAGTGCGATCACCGCGAAGATCAGCCGCAGCGTTTCGCTGCTGACATAGGCCGCGATCACCGTGGCGAGAACGGCGCCGAGCGGCACGGCGAGAAGCCAGTTGCGCAGGAGATCGATGTCGACGACCCCGCGCCGGTAATGCGACAGGAAGGAACGCACCGATGTCGGCACGATGATCGCAAGCGACGTGCCGACGGACAGGTGCATCCTCACCGCATCGTCGACACCGAGAAGACCGAAGACCTGATAGAAGACCGGCACCAGGATCGCGCCGCCGCCGATGCCGAACAGGCCGGCCAGCACGCCCGCGACCACGCCGGCCGCAGCCAGCGCCAGCGCGAACATCATCAGTTCCGAAATCGGCGGCATGCAAAAATTCCCAGGGGCTGAAGCAGGCGAACGGACGTTGCCGTCACTGTCACGAAACGGTGATGCTTTTCAATCACCTTGGAGCCGCTGGAGCGACCTCGCTCCCGTGATTTGCACCGGAGCCTTCCCCTGAAACTGGCTCCGGGTCCTTCGGCCGGCGCACCCCGCCGGCCTTTTTTATCCGCACTGGTGCGACCCGCCACGGTCTAAGGCGACCTGCCCTAATCGCAATGGCGGTAGCCGGACTTGCGGGTCCTCAAGTCGAAGTGGAAGTGGTCCTTGTGGAAAGGGTCGCTGCCGGGGCCGAGCACGGTGTGGAAATACTTGCAGCTGTCGGCGCGCACCGCCTTCAGGAGCCCGCGTTCGCGGAAGGCGAAGAAGCCCTTCCTGCGCACGTCGATCTCCTTGCCGTTCTTCAGCACGAACTTGCCGACATCGATCGCATTGCCGCGCGCATGCTCGGACATCGGATTGCCCCGCCGTGAGTTCATCGTGCGGCAGGAATAGCCGCCAAGCGGGCGGATCGTCTTGACCCCCGACCAGTAGCGATAGCGCGAGGATGGCGCGAGCTCGTATTTCACCCACTGCGCAAAGGCCGCGGTGACCTGGCAGTTGAGCCTCACTGCCGGCTTCACGTCGATATTTCCGGAAAGGCCGCTGAGTTCGATCGGATAGTCGATGCCGCAGGACGGTCCGTCATGGATGCGCGGCAGGTCGCGGTAGACGACGCCGAGCTTTTTGAGTTGCTGCCGGCAGGCAATTTCCGAAGCCGGCATCCGTCCGGTATATTCCGGCGCGGCCAGCGGATTGCGGGCGCGCGGCAGGAAGGCCACCTGTTGCGGCTCCTCCGTGCGTCGCGGCCCTCGCTGCTGGACGGGAGAACGCATCGTCCCGGCGGCCCCGGCCGGGCTCCGCGCAGGCGCCAGCGGCGGCAGGTCGGGATCGTAGCCGAGCTCCGCCTGCTGCGGGGCCGGCGGGACCTGCGGTGCTGGCATTCCGCCGAGCTGGCGCACATTGTCCTCGCCGATCCCGCCGACCACCGGCTGGGCCGTCCCGCCCTCGGCGATCTGATTGGCCTGCTCCTCGGCAAGCCCGACCACCGGCTCGACGCCCAGCATCGCATCCATGTTCACGCCTTCAGGCGGAATGCTCATCGGGCCGGCGCTGGCCGACAACGTCGCTGCAGGATCGCTGCCGGTCATGGGCAAGCTCCCCTGCCCGGCCGGATCGGCCTCCATTGCGGCATCCGCCGTCCCGCTGAAGGACGGAACCGGCTTTGCCGGATAGGCAGCGGTCAGTTCCTGCTCCGGATCGGGCGGAACGCGGCTTGGTCTGATCGCCCCGACCCTGGAAGCGGAATCGATCCTCGCAGGTGGGGAAAGCACGTCGGTCGTGCAGGCCACAAGCGAAGCGGAGAGAAGCAGCGCCGCCAAGGGCCGGTGGAGAAGAGAAACACACGCCATACCCATTGCCGCCTTCGTCCGTGGCGAGGCTCTGCGCTCCGCCGATGCACCCCACGGCCCGAAGGTGAACGCCGGCTATGTCGCCAGGCGGGCACGCGGCCGAAAAACTGACAGTTCGGCCGATTTTATGCAAACAGGGTAAACGAAGCCTTGCAAACCTTCCCCCTCTTCCGCAGACCTGCCCTCCCGAGGGGCGGCGCCTCACCGGCATTCGCCGCGATGGACGACCCGGAACCCGTCTGCACGGGCCATGCAGGCATTGGCGAAGGTCTCGGCCCGCCTGCCGCGCACGGCGCAGACCGGCGCGTATTCGCGGGTGCATATCCGCGGCGTCTCGGGACGCAAATCTGCGCGGCACGCGCCGCGATGCACGACACGGAAGCCATCGGCACGCGCATGGCAAGCATTGGGGAAGGTGCGCAGGAGATCGCCGCGCTGGCCGCAAACGGGTGCATATTCCATCGTACACACCTGCGGCAACGGCCTTGGCCCGGGACGCGGCTCTTCCACAACCACGGTGCAGGCGGAAAGCAAACCGAGCGACAGCAGAATGGCGGCGCCGCGCAGCGACGCGACAAGTCTAAAGAGTGACATTTCATTCTCCTCCGGCAGCGCTAAACGCCGCTCTCACTTAAGTTGCAACTCTGCGTTCTGTCAAAACCTGTAGACGCAAATCAACGAACCTGGAACCGGGCAATGGGTTCCCGATGAAAAAGCCCGCGTCCTTTCGAACGCGGGCCGGATTTCCAACGTGGAAGCAGCGTTTCTCAGGCGGCCTTGCCGTAGGCCGCCTGCCTGGTCTGCTCCCGCAACTGGAACCTTTGCAGCAGGGACTTCAGCTCGCGGCTCTCCTGCGCCAGCATCTGGCTTGCGGCGGTCGTCTCCTCGACCATCGCCGCATTCTGCTGGGTCATCTGGTCCATGCTGTTGACGGACGTGTTGACCTCCTGGAGGCCGGTCGCCTGTTCCTTGGCGGCCGTGGCTATCGAGGCGACCTGCTCGTTCACGCGATTGACGAGCGTTTCGATCTCCATCAGCGCGTCGCCGGTCGAGCGGACGAGTTCCACGCCGGCGCCGACCTCGTGGACCGAGGCATTGATCAGTTCCTTGATCTCCTTGGCGGCCCCGGCCGAGCGCTGGGCCAGTTCGCGCACTTCCTGGGCAACGACCGCAAAGCCGCGCCCCGCCTCGCCGGCCCGCGCTGCCTCCACGCCCGCATTGAGCGCCAGCAGGTTCGTCTGGAAGGCGATCTCGTCGATCACGCCGATGATCTGGCTGATCCGGTTGGAAGAACTCTCGATCCGCCCCATGGCGTCGACGGCGTTGCGGACGATGCCGCCGGATTTCGCCGCGCTCGACTTCGTCTCGTTCACCATGTCGCGCGCTTCGAGCGCCCGGTCCGACGCATGGCGGACGGTCGAAGTGATCTCGTCGAGCGCGGCCGCGGTTTCTTCCAGCGCGGCGGCCTGCTGCTCCGTGCGGCGTGCCAGGTTGTTCGCCGCCTCGGAAATGTCGCCGGCGCTGCCATAAACCACCTCGGTCGACTGCGAGATGGCGCCGATAACATCGCGCAGCGCGGAAACGGCCCCGTTGAAGTCGTCCTTCAGCTTGGCGTATTCCGGCGCGATGCGCGCGATCTCGGCGGTGAGGTCGCCGGCAGCCAGCCGCTCCAGCGCCGCGCCGATCGTCGCCATCGCCTCCGCCTGCGAAGCGGCCGTCGAGCGCTGGCGCTCCTCATTGCCGCGCCGCTCGGCGTCCAGCCGGTCCTGCTGTTCCGCTTCGCGCGAGCGCAGTTCCAGCCGCTCCCTGACCGAATCGCTGAGAACGACGAGCACCTTCGCCATCTCCCCGATCTCGTCGCCGCGATCGGTTTCCGGAACCTCGACAGAAATGTCCTCGTCGGCGATCGCCCGCATCGAAGTCTTCAGCCTGTCGACCGGACGCACGACGCTGCGCACGATTGCCAGCGCCGCGGCGACGATCACCAGCGCGGCCGCGGCCAGGAGGGCCATGACCTCCATGGCCCCCTGGCGAAACATTGCCGCGAGATCGTCGGCATAGACGCCGGTACCGACCACCCAGCCCCAGGGCTTGAAACCGGCCACATGCGAATATTTCAGCACGGGCTCGTCCGCGCCCGGTTTCGGCCAGTGGTAATCGACGAAGCCCTTGCCCTGGGCCTCGACCGTCTTGACGAATTCGACGAAGAGGAATTTCCCGTTCGGATCCTTGTTCTGCGAGAGGTCCTTGCCATCCAGTTCCGGCTTGATCGGATGCATCACCATCGTCGGATGCATGTCGTTGACCCAGAAGTAGCCGCTGTCCTGGTAGCGCATCGCCTTGATCGCCTCGAGCGCCCGCTGCTGCGCCTCCTCGCGCGACATCGTCCCCGCAACCTCAAGCTTGTGATAGGACTCGAAAATGGCGATCGCATTGTCGTTCATCGCCGCGAGCATCGCCTTGCGCTCGGCCACCAGTTGCCTGTTCGCCTCGAACAGGCCGAAGACCAGAGCGGCCGCCATGGCGAGCAGCGCAACGGCCACCAGCGCATAGAGCCGCAGCGCTATCGAAAATTTCTTCATTGTCGCCTCCACCCGGAAAGTTCCCCTACTCAGAGCCTGCAGAATAGAAGCGGGGTTTTGCAAAGGTCCTAACAGTTACCCCCAAGATATTGGGGTCCCCGATCGATGCCGCAGCCGTCGGAGCCTCTTCCCTGCGCCGGCTGTCCTGCGCTAAACCTGCGGGAAACAGGGAGACAGGCCGAATGACCGCAGCGATCAAGCCGAACGGTGAACTGACCTTGCGCACGCTGGCGATGCCGGGCGATGCCAATGCCGCCGGCGACATATTTGGCGGCTGGGTGATGGCGCAGATGGACCTTTCCTGCGGCATCCGCGCCGCCGAGCGCGCCCGCGGCCGTGTCGTCACTGCCGCCGTCAAGGAAATGGCCTTCGCCCTGCCGGTGAAGATCGGCGACACGCTCTGCATCTATACCGATATCGTCAGGGTCGGACGCACCTCGATGACGCTGAAGGTCGAGGCCTGGGCGCAGCGCTATCTCTCGCATGTGATGGAAAAGGTCACCGACGCCCTCTTCGTGATGGTGGCGCTCGACGCGAACGGGAAACCGACGCCGGTGCCGGAGGAATAGGGGGTTCCTACTCCGTGGGATTGCCCCTCTCCTCGGGTTTAACCCGAGGACTAACCCTCTCCCCGCAAGCGGGGCGAGGGGACACTGGCGGCAATCGCTGCGGGTACGAGGGAATTCGGAGTGCGCCCCTTGTCCCTTCGCCCCGCTTGCGGGGAGAAGGTCGCGGCAGCGGGATGAGGGGCAATCCCGAGGCTTCATCCCTTGAATAAAAACGACGCCCCGGCCGCGATCAGCGCGAAGCCGATGAGCTGGTGCCAGCCGATCGGCTCCTTCAGCCAGAACACCGAGAAGGCGACGAAGATGGTGAGCGTGATCACCTCCTGCATCGTCTTCAATTGCGCCGCCGAATAGACCGCATGGCCGATGCGGTTGGCCGGCACCGCCAGCCAATATTCGAAGAAGGCGATGCCCCAGCTCGCGACGATGACGATGGCAAGCGGCGAATGGGTGAACTTCAGGTGCTCGTACCAGGCGAAGGTCATGAACACATTGGAGACGAGCAGCAGCAGCACCGGCCAGACATAGGCGGGATTGATGGCGAAGGGCATGGAATCCTCGGGAGGAAGCGAATCACTGCGCAAGGATGGCGAGCGGAAATGGCGGCGGCAAGGGACTTGATGGCAGTCCAGACCTCCCTCACACCTGTGCAGCAATCCCCGGAAAAACCCATCGCACCGTTTCCCTTTTGTACTCCTTCCCCCTTCCCTTTCGAGCGGAGTCTCTCCATATTCGCGGCCATGGCCCAGGAACCCAAAAAGTCTCCGAAGAACTCCCCCAGGAAGTCGACGCCGAACGGCTTCGAAGAAGCGCCGCAGGCGCCGCTTTCCGGCGTGCCGCTCTCCGGCAACGTCTCCGACTGGGTGAAGCAGCTCGAGGCCGAGGCGGAAGCGTCCACTTTCGAGAACCGGCGTGAAGTCGCCTCCAAGGCCGGCAAGCATCGCAAGAAGGTGGAGATTTCCGCGTCCAAGTCCGCTCGCGGCACGTCGATGGGCGGTTCGACCGATCCGAGGACCCGCGCCGCCGCCGGGCTCAACCCGGTCGCCGGCCTCGACGTCGCCCTGGAGGACGCCGACAAACTCACGGTCGGCACCGGCGTCACCGCAACCGTCGAAGCCCTGGCGAAGCTGATCGAGAGCGGCAATCCGCTGTTCAAGGACGGCAAGCTCTGGACGCCGCACCGGCCGGCGCGGCCGGACAAGTCGGAGGGCGGCATCGAAATCCGGATGCAATCGGATTACCAGCCGGCCGGCGACCAGCCGACGGCGATCGCCGATCTCGTCGACGGCCTCTCTTCCGGCGAGCGCAACCAGGTGCTGCTCGGCGTCACCGGCTCCGGCAAAACCTTCACGATGGCGAAGGTGATCGAGGCGACGCAGCGCCCCGCGGTGATCCTGGCGCCGAACAAGACGCTCGCGGCGCAGCTCTATTCCGAGTTCAAGAACTTCTTCCCGGACAACGCGGTCGAGTATTTCGTCTCCTATTACGACTACTACCAGCCGGAGGCCTACGTCCCGCGCTCGGACACCTATATCGAGAAGGAATCCTCGATCAACGAGCAGATCGACCGTATGCGCCACTCGGCGACGCGTTCGCTGCTCGAACGCGACGACGTCATCATCGTCGCTTCGGTCTCCTGCATCTACGGTATCGGCTCGGTCGAGACCTATACGGCGATGACCTTCCAGATGAGCGTCGGCGACCGGCTCGACCAGCGGCAATTGCTCGCCGACCTGGTGGCGCAGCAATACAAGCGCCGCGACATGGATTTCCAGCGCGGCTCCTTCCGCGTGCGCGGCGACACAATCGAGATCTTCCCGGCCCACTTGGAGGATGCCGCCTGGCGCATCTCCATGTTCGGCGACGAGATCGACGCGATCACCGAGTTCGACCCCCTCACCGGCCAGAAGACCGGCGACCTGAAATCGGTGAAGATCTACGCCAATTCGCACTATGTGACGCCGCGGCCGACGCTGAACGCCGCGATCAAGGCGATCAAGGAGGAACTGGCCTTCCGGCTCGAGGAACTGGAAAAGGCGGGCCGCCTCCTGGAAGCGCAGCGGCTGGAACAGCGCACCCGCTACGATCTCGAAATGCTGGAGGCCACCGGCTCCTGCCAGGGCATCGAGAATTATTCGCGCTACCTGACCGGCCGCAGGCCGGGCGAGCCGCCACCGACCCTGTTCGAATATATCCCGGACGATGCCATCATCTTCATCGACGAGAGCCACGTCACCATTCCGCAGATCGGCGGCATGTATCGCGGCGACTTCCGCCGCAAGGCGACTCTCGCCGAATACGGCTTCCGCCTGCCCTCCTGCATGGACAACCGGCCCTTGCGCTTCGAGGAATGGGACGCGATGCGCCCGGACACGATCGCCGTCTCGGCGACGCCCGGCGGTTGGGAACTGGAGCAGTCCGGCGGCGTCTTCGCCGAGCAGGTGATCCGCCCGACCGGCCTCATCGATCCGCCGGTCGAAGTGCGCCCGGCCAAGACACAGGTCGACGACGTGCTCGGCGAGATCCGCGCCACCGCCGCCGCCGGCTACCGCACGCTCGTCACCGTGCTGACCAAGCGCATGGCCGAGGACCTGACGGAATACCTGCACGAACAGGGTGTCCGCGTCCGCTACATGCATTCCGACATCGACACTCTAGAGCGCATCGAGATCATCCGCGACCTGCGCCTCGGCGCCTTCGACGTGCTGGTCGGCATCAACCTTTTGCGCGAGGGCCTCGACATTCCCGAATGCGGCTTCGTCGCCATCCTCGATGCCGACAAGGAAGGCTTCCTGCGCTCCGAAACCTCGCTCATCCAGACCATCGGCCGCGCCGCCCGCAACGTCGACGGCAAGGTCATCCTCTATGCCGACACGATCACCGGCTCGATGCAGCGGGCGATGGACGAGACCGGCCGCCGCCGCGAGAAGCAGATGGCCTACAATGCCGAGCACGGCATCACGCCGGAATCGGTGAAGGCGAAGATCTCCGACATTCTCGACAGCGTCTATGAGCGCGACCACGTCCGCGCCGACATCTCCGGCGTCGCCGGCAAGGGTTTTGCCGAGGCCGGCCACCTCGTCGGCAACAATCTGCAGGCGCATCTCAACGCGCTCGAAAAACAGATGCGCGACGCCGCCGCCGACCTCGACTTCGAAACCGCGGCAAGACTCCGTGACGAGATCAAGCGGCTCAAGGCGGCGGAACTGGCCGTGCTGGACGACCCGATGGCAAGGGAAGAGGCGCGGAGCGCCGAAGGCGCGACCGGGAAAGGAAAACAAGAGGCCCGCAGCGCCGAAGGCCGCAAGGCTGCCTCCTCCCCTGCCTCCCCCGTCCCCCCGTCATCCTCGGCCTTGAGCCGAGGATCCACCACCACGGAGAGAAAATCCCTCTTCCAGAAACCCGATCTCGACAACATGGGCCCCGGCACCGATACCGAACGCCCCCTCTTTCGCAAGCCCGACCTCGACGAAATGGGCCGCGACGTGGCGGTCCCTTCGCCCCGCCCGCGGGGAGAAGGTGCCCGAAGGGCGGATGAGGGGCAGAGCCTGTTCAGGAAAAACACCCTCGACGAGATGACCGTCGGCCGGACCGAGAAGCCAGTCGTCGGCAAGGTCCCGGAAAAGCCGGTTCTCAACCGTGCCAAGCCGGGCGTCGGCTCCTATGAGGATCCGGCGGAGGAGAAGCGGCGCAAGGGGCGGACGAAGGGGAAGACGGGACGACCGGGGCGGTGAGACGATCGCCTTGATCTGCGTCTCGGCATTCTCGTTCGCCTCCGGCCGGCTGCCCGCATGCAGCAATTCGAGTGCTACAACGACCTTTTCGCGTCTGATTGGACGCGCGGCGCTGTAGGATTGAACTCGTTGCAACGGCGCCAACTCTACTCGTTGCGCTCCTGCCCCAGACCACCGCCCCTATTTTACGCAGCCGGCTTCTTGTCCGGCTCGCCGCCGCACAGCATCCAGTCGAGCAGGGCGGCTTTCCGTCGCAACGAGGCGATGCGCGTGCGGTCGAGTACGAAGCGGTCCTTGGCGACATCGAGCGTCTCCTTGCACAGCCACAGCACGCAACCATACCGGCTCGCAGATATCCGGAGTTTGCTACCGCTGATGACAATCGAAAGCATTGTTCACAATTCCACGTAGGCACAGTCGGAAAATCCCCTAAAAACTCACTAACTTTTTGAGGGCATCGCGGAACATTCTTGCTCGTATTTAGATTAGTCATACCTAAATTAGGAGCAACGAACATGCGCGTCATACAATCACTTCTTACGAGCAGCGGCCTGGCATTGCTGTCCGCTGGTTTTCTCGCATCAGCGCCGATCCCGGCAAGTGGGCAGGCGGTCGAGCGACCGATTCTTACTGCAGATCAGTGCAATCCTCTTACTGAAGCCAACTACGAGCTCTGCTGCATCGCGCTGAACCGCACGGAGCTTCTTTCTGCGGGACAACTGGCGCAATGTCCGCCACTGAATACGGCCGTGATTCGCAACGCCCTGCAATCCACGCCCAACGACCGCAGCGGCGATAATGGCGGCGGCGGCAATGGCAACGGCGGCGGTGGCGGTGGCGGTGGCGGCGGCGGCAACGGCAACGGCGGCGGCGGCAACGGCGGCGGCGGCAACGGCGGCGGCGGCAACGGCGGTGGCGGCAACGGCGGTGGCGGCAACGGCGGCGGCAATGGCAACGGCGACCATGGCGGCGGCGATAATGGCGGCGGCGGCAATGGCGGCGGCGGCGAAAAGGGCAATAACGGATGGGGTAACGGACGAGATCCGACAAATCCCGGTAGCGCTCACGGCAAGGGCGTGTCGCAAGGCGGTCCTGGCGCAGGTCAGTCGCAAAGCGAGTCCAAGACGCACGGCGATAGATAAAACGAGCGGACGGCGGCAATCCTGATGCCGATCGATTGAGGCTCGTTGGTGCGGGCGCCGGGGTGTCAATGTTTGGCTTGCGCCGAGACAGCGCGCCTAAGGCGCCCTCATCCGCCTCCGTTGCGTGACAGCGTCCGCCTCGTCATCCTCGGGCTTCACCAGGTCAGGCCCGAGGATGAAGGAGAGATCGGCTCTCGCGGTCACTCCGCCGCGTTCGCCTTCATTTCCAGGGCCTCCAGCTCATAGGAGTAGCCCTCGAGCATCGAATAGGCCTGCTCGATCGCCTCGATCTGCGCCTCGGCATTCTTGATCGCCTCGGCGATCGACTGGCTGCGCGCACGCAGCATCGAGCCGAGCACGTCGGTTTCCGGCCGCCGGCCGAGACGGTCGAGATGCTTGCGCACGCGGGAGCGGTGGCGCTCCAGTTCCAGGATGTGGAAGCGGTTCTTGACAATGTCGTCGGAGAGCTTTCTGCGCATTGCCGCGACCGGATCGAAGCTGCCGGGCTCGCGCTCGTCGAGGATGAACTCGTTGACCAGGGTTTCCAGCATCATCAGGCCCTTCAGGTCCTTCGGGTCGGCGAGCTGGGGATCGTAGCCGGTGTCGTCAAAGACCTTGCGGCGCACCGGATCCTTGAGGAGCTCATAGGCCGCCTGCAGCTTGCCGAAGGCTTCGGCATCGCCGCCGCGGTCGGGATGCGCCGTCTTCACCGCCCGGCGATAGGCCGTCCGGACGGACCGCTCGTCGGCGTCACGCGCAATTCCAAGGAGGGCATAGGGATCGATCACGCCGGCCACCTGCTCTTCGTCGATTTCATTTCCGTAACCGGTCCAGACCTACCGGTTCGCCGCGCCGGCAGCAACCCCGCGCCGATACAGCGAGGCTCACAGGAGCCTCGCGACGAAAATGTGGTCGAAACGAGGCAATCCACGGGATTTGACAATGCGCATCCCGCTCGAGCGAAGCCACGGAAACGGTGCTACTGCATGTCTCCTTTAATCAACCTCGATTAAAGGAGACATGCAGCAATTCAAAGTGCTACAGCGACCTTTGCGCGTATGATAAGACGCGCGGCGCTGTAGGCCGGGCGTCGCGGCGTTCTGCAACGCCGGCAAATTTCTCCACTTGCCTTTTGACGAAAACACTGCCACTGCTATTCGCGTTCGGGCGATTTCAATCCCGGAGACTGGACTTTCGTACTGAGCCCGGCCCTTGCCGGGTCTGCCGCAAGCGGCATCGTAGACGTCTTTTCCCCGATATCGTGACCACTCGACGCCTTTCAGCGCTGCTCGCATGATTCCAGGACTGGAAAATCCATGCGGCGGTCCTAATTCTTGCTTGCGCGTCTTTCCGAGACGCGCGGTGCGGCAAGACGCTGAAGACGACCGGTTCGTATCCCTTCGGGGGCACGAACACACTACCTAAAGCAGCCAAAGCGTGATACGAAATCGTTGGGTTGCGGCAACTGACAGACTGAAGGAAAAGGACTTCTTCCATGGCCACCAAGGGCACCGTTAAATTCTTCAACCAGGACAAGGGCTTCGGCTTCATCACGCCGGAAGGCGGCGCGAAGGACGTTTTCGTCCACATCTCCGCCGTCCAGGCCGCCGGCCTCGCAACGCTCAAGGATGGCCAGCAGGTTTCCTTCGACACCGAGCCGGACCGCATGGGCAAGGGCCCGAAGGCCGTCAACCTTCAGGCCATCTGAGCCGGACGGTCTGACCGGACCTTGATGAGCGGCGCTTCGCAAGAGGCGCCGTTATTCGTTGGTACCGCGCACTCCTGACACTCCCTCATGCCTGTGCTTGTCACAGGATCCAGCGCGCCCAAGTCCTTGGGCGCGCGAGACTCCAAAATCAGAAGCAGCGACTCCCGACGCCTACTATAGTCATTCACGGCGCCGACGCGCCGTGGCTGGATTCCTGTGACAAACACAGGGATGCCAAGGGTAAGCGCCCCTGCCCCCTACTCCGCCGCCTGCCTTGCCGTCACGGCCTCGAACACCGCGTCGAATGCGGCGCGGATCACCTGCGGACCGGCGCCCTTGCGAGTGGCCTCGGCGGAGAGGATCTGGCGATAGCGCCGGGCGCCGGGCCAGCCCTGAAAGAGGCCGACCATGTGACGGGTGACGTGGATCAGCCGGCCGCCCTTGTCGATATGGGCGGCGGCGTAGTCCGCCATGGCGTCGCGCACGCCCGCCCAGAAATCGGGCGACAGGCGGTGATCGCGGTCGGAGAAGGCGTCCGGCGTGATCGGCACGGGCGGCGCTCCGGTCAGCGGATGGGCGACGTAGCCGTCCGCAGCCGTCAGGAGGCCGCTGTCGTGATAGGCGGCGCGGCCGAGCATGACGCCATCGAGCGGCGCCCCGAGCTCGATCGCTGGCACTTCCGCCGGCAGCAGGCGCGGATCGAGATGCGAAAGCGCCTGACCCAGTGTCTGAAGACCGCCATTGAGGCCGATGAAAAGATTCGGATTTTCCGCCTTCAGCCGATGCACGAGGCCATAGTCGAGCGGCGGGATCTCGCGGTTCTCCCGAGGGCTCAGACCCTGCAGCCAGGCCTTACGGGCATGCACCCACACGCCATCCACGCCGGCATCCGTCACGCGCGCGACGAGATCGCGCAGCGCCACATCCGGGTCCTGCTCATCGACGCCGATGCGGCACTTGACGGTGACCGGGACGTTCACCGCCGCCTTCATCGCCGCAACGCATTCGGCGACCAGAGCCGGCTCCTGCATCAGGCAGGCGCCGAAGGTGCCGGATTGCACCCGATCGGACGGGCAGCCGACATTCATGTTGATCTCGTCAAAGCCGAGGCCTTCGGCGATCCGCGCCGCCTCCGCCATCTTTGCCGGATCATTGCCGCCAAGTTGCAGCGCGAGCGGATGCTCGCTGGCGTCATGGCCGAGCAGCCTCTCCCGGTCACCCCGCAGGATGGCATCGGCAACGATCATCTCGGTATAGAGCAGCGCATGACGCGACATGAGCCGCGCGAAAACGCGGTAATGGCGGTCGGTCCAATCGATCATCGGCGCCACGGCGAAAACCGGGGCCTTGAAATACTGTCTTCCGCCTGCTGCGGCGGGGATGATTGCGTCGGTTGCCACGTCTGGTTCCGCTATTCCTGTTCGCCGCTGCTCGCCACGGCAAGACGCGTTAGCATCCGCCGGCAAGGCGCGGCCGAATGTTCGGCTCATATATAGCGATGCCCGCGACAATGCCAGCCGCTCGCACCCAGGCACGCGACTCCGGCCGAGAAAACGCCGTCTGGGCTTCTACTCGAGGCCCGCCTGACGGAACCAATTCTGTATGCCGGCCAGCACTTCCGACTTGGCGCCTTCGAGCGTCGGCGCATAGTGAAAGCCGGTCTGCGAGGTGCCGTCGCAATGCGAAATCCGCCAGGCCCAGTCGCTCGCCGATTCGCGCCTCATGACGAAGGCGACTTCGTGGCGGCCGAGCATGGCGCAGTAGGTTCCGTTGCGCAACGGCAACCAGGTCAATCGGATATCTGAAATTGCTATCATGCCATTCTCCCCAGCAGACGTGATATTAGCCGACTGCCAAGCGCTTTGAACCCCGGCAATTTAGGGGCTTTGCCGCCGCTTACGATCGCGGTAAAATTGCGGACAAATCGTCGCTCCTGGGCTACATTGGGGCCGCACGGCCCGATCCCGCGCGTGGGAGTTGCGCGGAACCCGGGCTTGACCGAAGGCGTTTTGCATAAGGCTCATGTGGGCGCGGACGAGGCGCAGGCTTCTGCGCCGCCTCGCCCGGTCCAATATCGAATTGGCGATGGACGGCCGTTCGACCGTCGCGCCCCGAGGAGGAGAAGAATGCATCAAGTGTTGTGGAACCAGCCTATCGAACTTGGCTTGACCAGCGGCGACGTACGCACGGTGAAGGGGCCGTCCGACGCGCTCGCGTGCCTTGCCGGCCAGTGGCCGCATCGGGGGCCCTATTACGTTGCGGCCCGCAGCGCCTGCCGCGCGGCCATTGCCGGCCGGCGGGCGCCCGACGAGGCAAGACGGCTCTTCATGTTCGCCGCCGAGGAAGCCCATCTGACGGCGCATTGAACATGGTCGGCTGGCGCACCGGTCGATTGGCGGAAGCTCGATGCGCCGTTTCAAAGAATTGCAGCTTGCGCGTGTAAAATGACGCGGTGCTGTGAGGGCGGCGCGCCGGCGGTCGTTCAGCGACTTTGCACGCGGAGCCGTGATTGTTTGCAAATCCTTCCTCGAGGGGCGCGGGAGGCAGGAAGAAGCCCCATTCGTATTACAAATCGCAGCCGGATAAGTAGTATTAAACGCCGCCGCCGATGCATTCTCTTGAAGCAGAGAGCGCTTTCTAATATAAGCTATGTCGCAATCTGAAAAGCAGTTACTGTCATTCGTGGCCGCGGTTTCTCGCGGCTTGATTGTGGCATGACCCGAAATCTCCGCGAAAGCGTCCAATTTCCGTCGTCAAACCTTCATTTACCGACTTTATAGTTCTGAGGTGCCTCATAAAAAACAACTTCGGGGTGTTTAACTCCGGACCAAAAGGGACAAAAAGAATAATCTACGGGAGAGACACAATGAGCGAACGCAATCTCCGTCGCATCGTTGAAGTGAGCGTCAGGCGCGACAGCGGCCGCAAGGACATCGGCATCATGACCGTACGCCAAGCCCTGGAACTTCCCGATGTGCCGAGCCTCGAGTACAGCCATCCGGAGCTTAACTCGCGCTCGGATGGCCGCTTCCTGACCCGTGACCAGCTTGAAGCCTATGCACGCTATGCCTGAACGCGGGCGATCCCGCGTCCAACCGGCGAATGGATTTAGCTATTGCGGCAGCCTTTCCGGCTGCTAACGTCCTTCTTGAAGATTCGCTACGGCACCACGCGCCATTCCGGCTCGACAGGTGCCGTAGCGTTTTGATTTTTCGCACGCCGCAACAGCGCCGGTTGCCGTGCAATGTGCGGCGGTGCCGAGAATGGACGATCATGGAAACAGTCATACCGCCCGCCCCGCCCGTCCTGCTGCCGATCGCGGGAAGCGCCGCGACCTTCCCAGTGCGCCGGGTCTATTGCGTCGGCCGCAACTATGCCGACCACGCGCGCGAAATGGGGCACGATCCGAGCCGTGAGCCGCCCTTTTTCTTCCAGAAGAACGCCGACAATCTGCTGCTGCCGGATAAGGATTTCCCCTATCCGCCGCGTTCCGCGGATGTGCATCACGAGGTCGAACTGGTGGTGGCGCTCAGGCGCGCCGGCGCGGATATCCGCGCCGAAGAGGCGCTCGATCACGTCTATGGCTACGCCGTCGGCATCGATTTCACCCGCCGCGACCTGCAGGCGGAGGCGAAAAAGGCCGGCCGCCCCTGGACGGCGGCCAAGGCCTTCGAGCATTCCGCACCCATCTCGGCGCTCGCACCGGCAACGGCGATCGGCCATCCGGCAAGCGGTGGCATCTGGCTCAAGGTCAATGGCGAAAGCCGCCAGCAGGGCGATCTCGCGCAGATGATCTGGACCGTGCCGGAGATCGTCGCCGAACTTTCCCGCCTCTTTACCCTGGCGCCGGGCGACGTCATCATGACCGGCACGCCTGCGGGAGTCGGTGCCGTGATGCGCGGCGATATCATCACCTGCGGCGTCGACGGCGTCGCCTCGCTCTCCGTCAAGGTCGTCTGACTTTACACCACGGACGGGCGGCACCCGCCTCTTCGGGAGAAGAAAGGATAGAGAATGCCACGTTACGCCCTCGGACCGCTGCAGCCGAAGACCCCGCCGGAAGGAAGCTACTGGGTGGCGCCCGACGCCAATCTGATCGGCCAGGTGGAGATCGGCGAGGATGTCGGCATCTGGTTCGGCGCGACCTTGCGCGGCGATAACGAGCCGATCCGCGTCGGCGCGCGCAGCAATATCCAGGAGGCCGTGATCATCCACGTCGACCCCGGCTTTCCGGTGGCGATCGGCGAAGGCTGCACCATCGGCCACCGGGCGATCGTGCACGGCTGCACGATCGGCGACAATTCGCTGATCGGCATGGGCGCAACGATACTGAACGGCGTCAAGATCGGCCGCAACTGTCTCGTCGGCGCCAACGCGCTCGTGACCGAGGGCAAGGAATTCCCCGACAACTCGCTGATCGTCGGCGCGCCCGCCAAGGCGATCCGCACGCTCGACGACGCGGCCGTCGAACGGCTGAAACGCTCGGCCGATCATTATGTGAAGAACTGGCAGCATTATGCCGCGCAGTTGAAGAGGCTGGATTGATCGGCGCGCAATGCAGATCGGGCGGGCACCCACCCCACCCTTGCAGGCAGAGGGGCCATCAGAAGACTACAGCGCCGCGCGTCTTAAATACGCGCGGCGCCGTCAAGCCCTCACGCGCAGCTCTTGCACTGTCCGCGAATCTCGATCGTCGTCTTTTCCGTCTTGAAGTTCCGGGCGCGCACCAGCGCCGCAAGGCGCTGCTCGATCGTCTCGTCGTGGAACTCCGTCACCTGGCCGCAGCCTTCGCAGATGGTGAAGGCGGTGACGCCGTGGTCGTGCTCATGCTCATCCGGGCAGGTGCAGGCGACGAAGGCGTTGATGCTTTCGAGCCGGTGGACGAGGCCGTGTTCGAGTAGCTTGTCGAGCGCGCGATAGACCTGCAGCGGTGCGCGAAAGCCCTGGTCCCGGAGCTTGTCGAGAATCGTATAGGCGCTCATCGGTCCATCGGAATGGGAGAGCGCCCCCAGGACCAGCGATTGGTTCTTCGTCAGTTGGGGCGTGCCCATCAATGTGTCCTCCGTGCCGAGAGCGGGATGAGGAAAAGTGTGCGCGGTTTTCCGCCCGCGTCCCGCTCTAACTATCTAGAATCGATGTGAAGCACCGAGCCGCCGGCCGAGCGGCAGGAGACTCAGCACGAAAAGCATGAGCGCCGCGACGACGATAGACGGTCCCGACGGCGTATCCCAGTGGAGCGATCCGAAAAGACCGCCGGTGACCGCAAGGGCGCCGATCAGCGAGGCGAACACGGCCATGATTTCCGGCGAGGCGGCGAAGCGGCGGGCGGTCGCCGCCGGAATGATCAGCAGCGAGGTGATCAGCAGGATGCCGACGATCTTCATGGCGATCGCGATCACCAGCGCCATCAGCAGCATGAAGAAGAGCCTCGCCCTTTCCGGTTTCAGCCCTTCGGCCTCGGCGAGTTCCGGATTGACGGTCGCCGCCAGCAGCGGCCGCCAGAGGTAGACGAGCGCGAAGATCACCAGAATGCCGCCGCCCCAGATGATGTCGATGTCGCTGCGCGACACGGCGAGGATGTCGCCGAAGAGGAAGCCGATCAGGTCGATCCGGACCCAGGTCATGAAGGCGACGATGACGAGGCCGATCGACAGCGCCGAATGCGACAGGATGCCGAGCAGCGCGTCCGTCGACAGCGCGCCTCGCTTCTGCAGGAAAAGCAAGAGCAGTGACACGGCGGAAGCGACGATGAAGACGCTGATCATCAGGTTGAGCTCGAAAAGCAGCGACAGCGCGACGCCGAGCAGCGCCGAATGCGCCATGGTATCGCCGAAATAGGCCATGCGCCGCCAGATCACGAAGCAGCCGAGCGGGCCCGCCACCAGGGCGATACCGATGCCGGCGACGAGCGCGCGAATGAAGAAATCATCAAGCATCGCGCTTCTCCGTCCGCTCCAGGCCGTTGAGCCGCACATGGTGGCCGCAGCCGCAATCCGGATCGTGGTCGTGAATGTTTTCCGCCTCGTCGTGGTGATGATGGCCGTCGCCCGGGAAGCAGCTATCGGCGATGCTGCCGTCGGCATGCAGCACCCGCCCGTCCGGCAGGTGGGTATGATCGTGGTGGTGGCTGTAGACCGCAAGCGCGCCGGCGGCGCGGCCGCCGAACAGCTTCAGATATTCCGGGCTCTGGCTGACCGCCTGCGGCGTACCGCGGCAGCAGACATGGCCGTTCAGGCAGACCACCGTATCCGTCTCCGCCATGACGATGTGGAGGTCGTGCGAGATCAGCAGGATGCCGCAGCCGGTGCGGTTGCGGATCTGTTTGATCAGTTCGTAGAGGGCGATCTCGCCCGAGAAATCGACCCCCTGCACCGGCTCATCGAGAACGAGCAGATCCGGCCTGCGGGCGATCGCGCGCGCCAAGAGCGCCCTCTGGAATTCGCCGCCCGAAAGGTGCTGCACCTCCGCCCTCGCCATGTGCAGCATGCCGGTCGCCGCCAGCGCCTCTTCGATCTCGCGCCCCTTCAGCGGCCCCGTCAGCGTCATCAGCCGCTCGACGCTAAGCGGCAGGGTCCAATCGACCGACAGTTTCTGCGGAACATAGCCGACCTTGAGGCCGGCCAGGCGCTCGACGCGGCCCTCGTCCGTCTTGAGGACGCCGATCGCCATCTTCGCCGTCGTCGACTTGCCGGAACCATTGGGCCCGATCAGAGTGACGATCTCGCCGCGGCCGATCGAAAAGTCAACGCCGCGCACGAGCCAGCGGTCATTGCGGCGCACGCCGGCATTGCTCAGCCCGACGAGCGTCGTCTTTTCCTGGGGGCGGAAGTTCAGCATAAAAAAAATCCGATTTCGACGGTTGCCTCTGGCTATCGCACACGTTATAGCATAACGCAATTGATGTAATAACATAACACATCAATCTGCACAACATCGCAGCCCCCGCAAGTCCTCGCGGGGGGTGAGCCAGTTGAAGCCAAATTCGGAGTCACCGATGAAATCGACGCCCGCCCTGCTCTTCGCATCCACCCTCCTCCTCTCGTCTCCGGCTCTCGCGGATGCCCCGACCGTCGTCGCTTCGATCAAACCTGTTCACTCGCTCGTCGCCTCGATCATGCAGGGTGTCGGCGAGCCGTCGCTGATCGTCGAAGGCGGCGCCTCCCCCCATACCTACAGCATGAAGCCCTCGAACGCCGCCGCGCTGCAGGCCGCCAAGGTGGTGTTCTGGGTCGGACCCGGCCTCGAGGCCTTTCTCGACAAGCCGCTCGATGCACTCGGCAGCGGTGCAAAGGTGGTGGAGCTGAGCGAAGCGCCCGGCGTCGAGAAGCTGAAGCTGCGTGAAGGCGGCGCCTTCGAAGCGCATGACCATGGGGGAGAAGATCACCACGCCGAAGAAGCCGGACACGAAGGGCACGATCACCATGCCGGAGAAGAGGAGGCGGCCGAGCACGAGCACGAACACGAGCACGAACACCATGGCGAAGGCGAATTCGACATGCATATGTGGCTCGACCCGATGAACGCCAAAGCCATGGCAGCGGAGATCGAAAAGACCCTGGCCGAAGTCGATCCGGACAATGCCGCCGCCTACAAGGCGAATCTGGCGGCGTTCAACCAGCGCGTCGATGCGCTCGACAAGAGCGTGGCCGAGACGGTCGCGCCGATTAAGGACAAGCCCTTCGTCGTCTTCCACGATGCCTATCAATATTTCGAGCACCGCTATCATGTGCGTGTCGCGGGCTCGATCACCGTCAGTCCGGAGATCCTGCCGGGCGCGGAGCGACTGTCGCAGATCCATGCCAAGATCGAGGATCTCGGCGCCACCTGTGTTTTCGCCGAGCCGCAATTCGAGCCGAAGCTCGTCAATGTCGTGATCGAGGGTACGCCGGCGAAATCCGGTACGCTGGACCCGGAAGGTGGCTCGCTCGACGCCGGCCCTGATCTCTATTTCCACCTGCTGGAAGGGATCGGCGCTTCGCTCAAGACCTGCCTCTCCTCGGCAAGCTGAAGAGTCCCCATGGCGAAGGCGGGCTGAAGGCCCGCCTTTTCTGAACCCGTGGCATGTAATGGTATAACATCTACAATCGAGGCAATTCCTATGGAAAGACTGCCGGTCACCGTCCTCTCCGGTTTCCTTGGCGCTGGCAAGACGACCTTGCTCAATCATGTCCTCTCGAACCGCGACGGCCTGCGGGTCGCCGTCATCGTCAACGACATGAGCGAGATCAACATCGACGCCTCGCTGATCCGCGACGGCGGTGCCGATCTGTCGCGCACCGAAGAGCAACTCGTCGAGATGACCAATGGCTGCATCTGCTGCACGCTGCGCGACGACCTGTTGCGCGCGGTCCGCAGCCTCGCTGAACAGGACCGCTTCGACTATCTGCTGATCGAATCGAGTGGCATTTCCGAGCCCCTCCCCGTGGCCACCACCTTCGATTTCCGCGATGAGGCCGGTCAAAGCCTCTCCGACGTCGCCCGGCTCGACACCATGGTGACCGTCGTCGACGCCGCCAATCTCCTCGCCGACTTCTCCTCGACCGACTTCCTCGCCGATCGCGGCGAAACGGCCGGCGAAGGCGACACGCGCACGTTGGTCGATCTGCTGGTCGAGCAGATCGAGTTCGCCGACGTGGTCGTGCTCAACAAGGTCGGCACCGCGACGGCCGAGCAACTCGATGCTGCGCGCAAGATCATCGTCGGTCTCAATCCGGACGCGCGGCTGATCGAGACGGATTTCGGCCGGGTGGAACTGCGGGATGTCCTCGGCACCGGCCGTTTCGATCGGCTGAAGGCCGAGCAGCACCCGCTCTGGTACAAGGAGCTCCACGGCTTCAAGGACCATGTGCCGGAGACGGAAGAATACGGAATCCGCTCCTTCGTCTATCGCGCCCGCCAACCCTTCGATCCCATGCGCTTTCAGACTTTCCTCAACCGCAGCTGGCCCGGCGTGCTGCGCGCCAAGGGCTTCTTCTGGCTGGCGACGCGCCCGCACCATGTCGGGGAACTGAGCCAGGCTGGGCCGTTGGTGCGCACGGCAAGGATGGGGCTCTGGTGGGCCGCGGTGCCGAGGGAGCAATGGCCGCGCCATGCCGGCTTCCTCGAGGCGATCGGCCCCTATGTCGATCCGGTCTGGGGCGACCGGCGCCAGGAAATCGTCTTCATCGGCGCCGGTCCGATGGACGAGGCCGCGCTCCGCGCCGAACTCGACGCCTGCCTGATCGCGGAAGAGACCTTCCGCCCCGAACGCTGGCGCAGCCTGCCGGACCCCTTCGCAAGCTGGGCGGCCTGATGGCAAACGGCCGCCCGCAACACCGGCCCCGCTACGTCTGCACGGCGCTGAACGCGGCGGGACGCCCCGTGCCGATGTTCGATTCGTCCCTCGGCGAGGCCGAAGCGAAAGTGCCGGCGGAAGCGCAGGGCCCGGTCGAAGGTGCGCTTTTCGGCCCTCGGGAAGATACGGCGAGCGGCGAATTCTACGACTGCGGTGACGCAATGCTTGCCGATGTTTCACAAAGAATGCCGCCGGGAACGGGCAATTGATTGTCGAAAGACCGAGGGGGCACATCGCCATCGCCGGCCATTCCCATGACCTGGATTATCCCGCTGACGGTCGTCCACACGCAGAACGCCACGCGGCTTTGGGATGTGGGGGGCAATGCGCTTCATGTCCGACTTGGGGGCCGGGAGCGGTCTGTCCGCTCTTGGTTACCGCTTCTCGAAAGCAGACATCGGCGTGCGGTGCGTCGACGGCTCATTTGTGGCGGCAAGCGGTGACCAAAATAGTCAGAGCCAGCGGCGAACCTCGGCCTTGTAGCGGCGGTAGTCGTCGCCGAACTTCGCTTCGAGATAGCGCTCCTCGCGGGCAATCACCTGCGTCTGGATCGCGATCAGCACCAACGGGAGCAAGGCGAAGGCGATCGGCCCGTCGAAGCCGATCGCAAGCCCGGCATAGATAAGCGCCATGCCGAGATACATGGGATTGCGGGTCCACCGATAAGGACCGGTCGTTGCGATGAGGGTCGTTGGCTGCGACGGCGGAATGTTGGTGCCCAGCCGTCGGAACAGCCCCGCCGCCAAAAGCATCATCGCCGCGCCGGCAACGAACAGCAGCGCGCCCGTCGCGACCAGCAACCGCCAGTCGATGCCGAAAGAGCGCAGGGTGACGAACCGCTCCGCCGCCAGCCCCAACAGCAGCGCTCCCAGATAGACGAAGGGCGGAGGGAAGCGCACACCCGCGCTGTCCGGTTCGACGGCCATGCTCATCTCCAATCTGTGCTCTCAAACCAGCATCGACTGCTGGGCGAAGATACCCGCCATCGCGCCTTGCCATGATGCCGTGGTGACCGAGGCCATGAGGGGGTTGGCGAGGTCGCCGGCGGCGTAGATGCCGGGCATGCTGGTTTCGCGGCGCTCGTCGACCTTGAGGACGATGCCGAGGGGCGTATCGACCGTGGCGAGACCCAGTGATTCATGCAGGCTTGCGGCCGGCTTGTTGCGCGGATGCGCGAACAGGATGTCGACGGCGACATCGGGGCCGACATTGAGCTTGAGGGTGGGGTTATGGCCCCCATGACGGGTGATTTCAGTGATCCGGCCGTCGACGATGGGTGTGTTGCGACGCTCCAGATCGGCCCGGGTATCGGGCGGAATGTCGTGACCATCGGCGAAGACCGTCAACCTGTCGGTCCAATCGTGGAACAGCCTGACCTGGTTGTGTGACTGCGGGCCGGACCAGACGAGGCCCCAATGTTGGCCTGCGACTTCAAAGCCATCGCAATAGGGACAGGGCACGATGGACGTGCCCCAGCTTTCGGCAAAGCCCGGCACATCGGGCATCTGGTCGGTGATGCCATAGCTCAGGATCAGGCGGCGCGCCGCAAGGCGTTCGCCACCGCCAGTGACGACAGAGAAATCGTCGAGAGCGCCGGAAACGCTGTCGGCCCGGGCATTGACCAAATTGATCGCAGGATAACGCGCCAACTGCCGCCGCGCCTCGGCCAGGATATCCGGCGGTGGCTTGTGATCGTGGCCGAGCAGGCCATGCGAGTGGCCGGCGAAGCGGTTGCGCGGCAGGCCTGTATCGAGAACGGTGACCTTCCGACGGGCACGGCCGAGCTGCAGGGCGGCGGCGAGACCGGCAAAGCTGCCGCCGACGATGATGACGTCATCCATGGTGATGGGCTCCGTATTGCGGATGGAGGGACTTAGGCTGTGCCTGGCGCGCAATATCGTCCAGCGATGCGCATTGGGATATCGCCTTGCGGCCAAGGCAAACCTGATCTGGAGGACACGATAAAATCGCCTCTTGGAATTTCCGAGACTGCGTAGTATCGTAATTCACGAATAACGATACTGTCAAGGACTGTAATTATCGTGAGCGAAAATAGTCGAGGCAGGAGAGGCCGGCCCGCCAATGAGGCGCTCGGCCAAACCATAGTCGACGCCGCGGGCGAACTCTTTGCGGAATTGGGCTTTCAAGCGACGACATTGGACAAGGTCGCCCAGCGAGCGAAGATATCCAAGCTCAGCATCTACAGGCACTTCGAGAACAAAGAGGCGCTGTTTGGAGCGGCCTTTGCGGCCCGCTGCCAGCAGTTAATACCACAGGCCCTTTTTGAAGGCGTCGACGGCTCGGCCGAAGATCAGCTCATGGCGGTGGGATCATCGCTGCTTCGCACGCTGTTGCGCCCGGACGTCCGCAACGTCGAAGCCATGGTCATGGCCGACACGCCGAACCAAAAGTCGTTGAGCAAGGTCCATTACGAAGCCGGCCCCGCCCATATCACCGCCCAAATCGAGGCCCTGTTGCGTCAGTTGGACGCGAAGGCGGCTTTGAACGTGCCCGATCCTCTCCGGTCCGCCCGCTTGTTTGCCGCACTTTTCAAAGGCTCCGATCTCCTGATTGTCGCACGCTTCGATGAGGCGAGAGCAGAGGACGATAACGAGATCGAATCCTATTGCCGGTCGGCCGTCGCCATGTTCATCGCCGCGCACGGTGGCAGCGACCACGCGGGCGGATAGCCTAGACGAGGCCGCGAAGGAGTACTTGATATTTTGGATGCCCGCATTGACATCAACGCCTTGGGCGGTGTTCCAGGACCTGTGACAGGCGGCGTAACCGCTACCACCCCATTCGAGGCCTTAGTGCCGGCTTAGCAGACCGTCAGCTTTCGGGAAGCTGCAACGGTGGTCTGAATGGCGGAAATGCCGGGCGCAAAGCCGCCGTTCGACGAATTCAACGCCGATGCACTACCCACGGCGCCATCCGCCGCCACTTCAAATCGCCTCATAGCTGAAGCGGTCGAAATCCGCGTGCAGGCCGCTGCCGGATGTGTCGAAGGCGAACAGGCCGGCGAAGGCGCCGGTGAATGAGCCGTGCTCGCCGCGTCCGCCCTCGTCCGAGATTACACCGGCATCAAGCGCCGGCCCGATCGCCGCCCAGTCCTCCTCCGGTGCTGCACGCCAGAAGAACTGCAGATCATTGTCGCGGATATCCATTGCCAGATGGACCGGGCCGTCCGGCAGCGCCAGACCGCTGCCAGCCGGATAGGTCAGGCGTCCGTGCGGAAAATCGCCCGGGCAGGAAAGAATGGTGACGGCCCGTCCGAGCTTCTCGTGCCAGGTGACGCCGAGCGCGTGGAACTTGTGGCGGTTATAATAATGCGTCAGGCCCGCGATCTGCTGATAGGTGCGAGGCGCGAACTCGATGACGGTTTCCGCGCGGAAGGAATGATGCTCCTGGCGCCGCGCCACCAGCGCCTGCTCGAACCAGCTGCCGATGCTCTCGCGGCCGAAGAGGCGCAAGTGCCCTTGCCTGCGGGTCAGCGAAAAGATCCGCTCCGGCAGCGGCGTGCGCAGCCATTGAAACTCGGCCGGAAGCTCATGCACGTCGAAATCGGTCTCGATCACTCTGGGCTGTGGGATGGCGTCGGTCGTCACCGGTGCCGGCACCGTGACCTCCGGCACGACGCCGCCGTTTTCCAGATAGAGCCAGCCATCCTCCCTCCAGACGCATTTCTGCAGCGCCGTTTCGCGGCCGAGCGGCGAGCGGCGATGCGGCGGCAGCGGCCGGCCGCAAAGATGCGTGTGATAGGCCTGCCCGTCCGGCGTTTCGACATATTGCCCATGGCCGGCGCGCTGCAGCGACGCCTCGGGGTGATCTTTCGCGGTGATGAGATGGGTGTTCGGGTGCAGTTCGTACGGACCGTCGATCGTTCGGGAGCGCGCCATCGTCACCGCATGGTCATAGCCGGTTCCGCCTTCGGCAACCGTCAGATAGTACCAGCCGTCGCGCTTGAAGAGATGCGGTCCCTCGACGAGCCCGAGCGCGCTGCCGGCGAAGATGTTCTTCACGGGACCCGTGAGCTTGCGCGTGCGCTCGTCCCATTCCTGCAGCAGGATGCCGTCGAAAGCCGGGCTCTTCGGCGCGCCGCCGAAGCTTTCGGTGCGGTGATTCCATTGCATGTTCAAGAACCACTTGCGCCCGTCCTCGTCATGGAAGAGCGATGGATCGAAGCCGGACGAATTGACATAGACCGGATCGGACCAGGTCGCCTCGATGGATTCGGCCGTGACGATGTAGTTGTGGGCGTCCTTGAAGTTTCCGTCGAAGCGCTTGACGTCGGTATAGACCAGCCAGAACAGGCCCTCGAAATAAGAGAGGCACGGCGCCCAGATGCCGCAGCTGTCGGGATTGCCGCGCATGTCGAGCTGGCTCGCCCGCTCGAGCGGCCGACGGACGAGCCGCCAGTTCACCAGATCGCGCGAATGGTGGATCTGCACGCCCGGATACCACTCGAAGGTGGAGGTGGCGATATAATAATCATCGCCGACGCGGCAGATCGACGGGTCGGGATTGAAGCCCGGCAGGATCGGATTGCGGATCGATGCGGCCATGTTCTCTCCTCCAGAATCGGCAGCATCCAGCCCGAAAGTCGCGGCGGTTTCAAGACCGACGTCATCGCCCGCCGCTGAAGAAACAACCCTGTCGGGGCGCACGGCCTCCCCTCGCCCGGTCAATCTTCGATGGCCGGCATGCGACTGTCGTATCGGGACCTGCTGCGATGCGGAAAAATGAAGGCGCGGGCTTGAAAGCACCCTTGAAATCGGCACTGTGGCTGTGCTTGGCAGAAAAAACAACGACTGCGGGGAGATGGTTCGATGCAACTTTTACTCGGCTTCAGCCGGCTGATAGACGCCACAACCGAGAGGATCGGCAAGGCGGTCTCCTGGCTCATTCTCGTCGCCGTGCTCGTCAGCGCCGGCAACGCCGTCATTCGAAAGGCATTCAACATGTCGTCGAATGCCTGGCTGGAGGCGCAATGGTATCTCTTCGGCGCCGCCTTCATGTTCGCCGCCGCCTATACGCTCAGCCAAAACGAGCACATACGAATCGACATCGTCTACGGCTCGTTTTCGCGCCGCGTCCAACATTGGATCGACCTCTTCGGGCATATCTTTTTCCTGATGCCCTTCGTGCTGCTGATGATCTATTTCCTCGTGCCCTATGTGCGCATGTCCTACCGCTCGGGAGAGGTCTCCTCCAGCGCCGGGGGGCTGATCCTCTGGCCCGCCAAGGCGGTGCTGTTGATCGGCTTCATCCTGCTGGCGCTTCAGGGCGTCTCCGAGATCATCAAGAAGATCGCCGTCATGACCGGCAACATGGACGACCCGACACCTTATGTGCCGACCCATGCGCCGCTCGATCAGGCCCCCGCTCCGGAGGTGCGCCCGTGATCGAGTTCATCGCGCACAACCTGGCGCCGATCATGTTCGTTTCGCTGATCGTGTTCCTGCTGCTGGGCTATCCCGTTGCCTTCTCGCTCGCCGCGAACGGCCTGCT
Organism: Ensifer sp. LCM 4579; assembly: GCF_001854885.1. Lineage (GTDB taxonomy): Bacteria > Pseudomonadota > Alphaproteobacteria > Rhizobiales > Rhizobiaceae > Sinorhizobium. The sequence continues at coordinate 93,892 of NZ_MDDV01000024.1, forward strand.
GTTCTTCATCATCGGCGTGGAGCTTGCGCCGCTCTCCGATTCGATCAATCTCTCCTGGCCATTGCTCAATGCACTTCCGGAACGCTTCTGGGGGGTGATGTCCAACGACACCCTGCTCGCCATTCCCTTCTTCACCTTCATGGGCATCGTGCTCGAACGCTCGGGCATGGCCGAGGATCTGCTCGACACGATCGGGCAGCTGTTCGGCCCGGTCCGCGGCGGCCTGGCCTATGCGGTGATCTTCGTCGGCGCGCTGCTTGCCGCCACCACCGGCGTCGTCGCGGCCTCCGTCATCGCCATGGGTCTGATCTCGCTGCCGATCATGCTGCGCTACGGCTATGACCGGCGGGTCGCCACCGGCGTCATCGCCGCCTCCGGCACGCTCGCCCAGATCATTCCGCCGTCGCTGGTGCTGATCGTCCTTGCCGACCAGCTCGGCCGCTCCGTCGGCGACATGTATGCCGGCGCGCTGATCCCGGGTCTCGTGCTGACGGGGCTCTATATGAGCTACGTCATGCTGATGTCGTTCCTGAAGCGCGACTCCATGCCGGCGCTGCCGCTCGAAGCCCGCACCCTCGGATCGGGCGTCACGTCCCTGGTCGTCGCGCTCGTCGTCGCCGTCGGGATCGCCTATGCCGCCCATCTCTACCTCTCGCCGACGCAGGGCGGTAACGCCGATATCCTCGGCGCCACGGTGGGCGTGGCCTTCATCTACCTGGTCGCCGTACTCGACCGCCTGTTCAAGATCAACGCCCTGTCGCGCCTGGCGCAGCAGGTCATCATCGTGCTGATCCCGCCGCTGGCGCTGATCTTTCTCGTCCTCGGCACGATCTTCCTCGGCATCGCAACGCCGACGGAAGGCGGCGCGATGGGCGCGGTCGGCGCGCTGATCATGGCCGCGGCCAAGGGGCGGCTCACCATGGAAGTGGTCCGCTCGGCGCTTGCCTCCACCACGCGCCTCTCCGCCTTCGTCTTGTTCATCCTCATCGGAGCGCGCGTCTTTTCCCTGACCTTCTACGGGGTCAACGGTCATCTCTGGGTGGAGCACCTGCTCACGGGATTGCCGGGAGGCGAGGTCGGCTTCCTGATCGCCGTCAACCTGCTCGTCTTCTTCCTGGCCTTCTTCCTCGATTTCTTCGAGCTCGCCTTCATCATCGTGCCGCTGCTGGCACCGGCGGCCGAGAAGCTCGGGATCGATCTCATCTGGTTCGGCGTGCTGCTCGGCATCAACATGCAGACGAGCTTCATGCATCCGCCCTTCGGCTTTGCGCTGTTCTATTTGCGCTCGGTCGCGGCAAGGGTGCCCTATCTCGACAAGGTGACCGGCAAGACGATGCAGCCGGTGACGACGGCCCAGATCTATTGGGGCGCCGTGCCGTTCGTCGGCATCCAGATCGTGATGGTCGCGTTGACGCTGATGTTCCCGCAGATGGTGATGCACTACAAGGGCGCCGGCGCGGGCGTCGACCCCTCCACCATCAAGATCGAGCTGCCGGGCCTCGGCGCACCCGGCACCGGCCTCGGACTGCCCGACAATGGCGGCGGTCTCGGCCTGCCGGGCGGCCTGCAACTGCCGGGCGGAAACCCGCTCGACGGCGGTCAGCAGCCGGCGGAGCCGAATAACGCGCCTCAGCAGAACAACCCGGCGCCCGATCTCAGCGCACCGCCGTCGTTCAATTGAAGGTGGAGAGGTTTCGTCGTACGGCAGCCCCTCAACCGCCTGCCGGCACCTTCTCCCCGTTTTGACGGGGAGAAGGGACTAGTGGCACCCGCTCGCCAGGGGCACCGAGCGAGAGGCGCAAAAAGTCCCCTCTCCCCGCGTGCGGGGAGAGGGTTAGTCCTCGGGTCAAACCCGGGGAGAGGGGCAGACTTAATCCACCGGTTTCAGTGGCGATCAAAGGAAAACCCCGGAGCAGCGCCCCGGGGTTTTCTTGTTTCGCGATCGAAAGGCAGCGTCAGATCTTGCCGTTGCGCTGCTGGATCATCATGAAGGTGTCGTAGTTGTATTCGGCGATCTGCGCATTGAGGTAATACTCGCCACGGAACGCCTTGATCGATTCCCAGATCTTCTTGAAGGCCGGATTGGTGGACTCCATCTCCGCATAGATCTCGTTCGATGCATCGAAGCAGGCGGAGAGGACATCCGCGCTGAACGGCCGCAATTGCGCGCCGGCGGCGACGAGCCGCTTGATGGCCGCCGGGTTCAGGTAGTCGTACTTCTGCAGCATGTTGGCATCGGCCGCCTGGCAGGCCGTGCGCAGGAGCGACTGATAGGCCTTCGGCAGGCCCTCATACGCCGCCTTGTTGAACATGGCATGCACCGTCGGGCCGCCTTCCCACCAGCCGGGATAGTAGTAATAGGGTGCGACCTTGTAGAAGCCGAGCTTCTCGTCGTCATAGGGCCCGACCCATTCGGCGGCGTCGATCGTGCCCTTTTCCAGCGCCGGATAGATGTCGCCGCCGGCGATCTGCTGCGGCACCGCGCCGAGTTTTTCCAGGACCTTGCCGGCGAAGCCGCCGACGCGGATCTTAAGTCCCTTCAGGTCGTCGACCGTCTTGATTTCCTTGCGGTACCAGCCGCCCATCTGCACGCCGGTATTGCCGTTGGGGAAGCCGACCAGGCCCTGCTCGCCGAGGAACTCGTTGAATATGTCGATGCCGCCGCCGTGATAATGCCAGGCGTTGATGCCGCGGGCATTGAGCGAGAACGGCACCGCAGCGCCGAGCGCCCAGGTCGGATCCTTGCCCCAATAGTAATAGGCAACCGTATGGCACGCCTCGACCGTCCCGGCCGCCGCCGCGTCGGCGGCCTGCAGCCCCGGAACGATTTCACCGGCCGCGAAGACCTGGATCTGGAAATTGCCGTCGGTCGCTTCGGACACGTATTTCGACAGGACTTCCCCGCCGCCATAGATGGTATCCAGCGACTTCGGGAAGGATGACGTCAAACGCCAGGTGACCTTCGGATTGCTCTGTGCCACGGCCGGCGCGGCGAGTGCCGTCGCGGCGGCCGCTCCGAGGCCGCCGAGGCCCGCATTTTTGATGAATGAACGGCGATCCATGATTCCTCCCTTTTCCCGCCATGACGGTTGCGGGCGTGCTCCGCCGAACCGTCGCTTGAGCCTTTCCCCGCCCGCCTCAGCGCGTCGAGGGCTCATTGTCGTCATTTGCCGGCGCCGGGCAAAAGCGCCCCAGATCGGGCCGGCACAACCGCACCATACAGACATGGCAATGCATGTCCAGTGGCCGTATCCGGCCGCCGCGCCGACTTTTGTCGAAGAGCCGGCCGGCCCGCGCGAAATTGCCTAAAATCGAGGCAAATCAACGCATTCTGGCTCGCGGCTGACTCCCATGTCGGCCCTCTGGCGGCCGTTCTTCAAAGCGCCGCAGTGGCTTTTCGGGTCCGGCGCGGGAGGCGTCAGCGCTCCGCCGAGGACGCCCAGAGGTTGATGTCCGCCTCGCGCGCATAGGCGTCTATCTCGGCCAGCTCCTCTGCCGTGAAACTGTCGTTCTCGAGCGCCTTGACGCTGTCGACGATCTGCTCGGAACGGCTTGCGCCGACCAGCGCGGAGGTGATCCGCCCACCGCGCAGCACCCAGGCGATCGCCATCTGCGCCAGCGTCTGTCCGCGGCGCTCGGCAATCGCATTCAATTTCCGGATATTCTCGATGATCTCCGGCCGGATGAAGTCCCGTTTGAGGAAATGATTCAGCGCCGCGCGGCTGTCTTCGGGAATGCCGCTCAGATATTTCGTCGTCAGCATGCCCTGGGCGAGCGGCGAGAAGACGATCGAGCCGATGCCGAGCTCCTCCAGGGTGTCGACGAGACCGTCATCCTCGATCCAGCGGTTGAGCATGGAATAGCTTGGCTGATGGATGAGGCAGGGCGTGCCAAGCTCTGCCAGGATCGCCGCAGCCTCGCGGGTGCGTTGCGAATTGTAGGAGGAGATGCCGACATAAAGCGCCCTGCCCGACCGCACGATGTGATCGAGCGCGCCGCAGGTCTCCTCGAGCGGCGTGTCGGGGTCGAAGCGGTGGGAATAGAAAACGTCGACATAGTCGAGACCCATGCGCTTCAGGCTCTGGTCGCAGGAGGCGATCAGGTATTTGCGGCTACCCCATTCGCCATAGGGCCCGGGCCACATGTCGTAACCGGCCTTGGAGGAAATGATCAGTTCATCGCGCAGGCCGGCGAATTCGGTGCGCAGGATTTCGCCGAAGGCGATCTCCGCGGAGCCCGGCGGCGGGCCGTAATTATTGGCCAGGTCGAAATGGGTGATGCCGAGATCGAAGGCGGTCCGGCACATGTCCACCTTGCGCTCGTGCGGCGTGTCGCCGCCGAAATTGTGCCATAGCCCCAGCGAGATCGCCGGCAGCTTCAAGCCGCTCCTGCCGCAGCGGTTGTACTTCATCTTCTCGTATCGGTTTTGTGCCGGTTGCCAGGGCATGGGTTGGTTCCTCGTTTCACGTGGGTGGCCTTGAATACCCCTCCACAACCCCTCCCCACAAGGGGGAGGGGCTCACGGGGCCGCACCGCTTGTTCTCCATTCCACCCTTAGAGCTAAACGCAAAGGTTGCAAGCACGCAGGCGATTGCCACAGGCACCTAGCCCCTCCCCCTTGTGGGGAGGGGTTGGGGAGGGGTTTATCCTTCAACCAAAGAGCGATCACCTTACCGCAACAGCGCCCTCGCCTCCTCGATGCCGAGCGCCGCCGGCTGGGTGCAGGTCGTGGTGAGCGTCACGAAGCGCCCCTCCTCGCCCGATCTCAGGATCGACACCATTACGTCGACGGCATGGAGGGCGCGATCGAGCGAGCAGCGCGGGTCGCGCCCCTTGAGGATTGCGTCGGCCATGTCGGCAAGGCCGGCGGTGCGGTAATTGGCGATCGGCCCCAGCGGATGCTCCCAATTGTCGATGGCAAAGGGGTGGTCCCACATCTCCAGCGGCCGGATGTCCTTGTTGCGGCCGCTCGCCTCGACGGTGCCGCCGAAGAAGTTCGGGTCGGGCAGGAACAACGATCCCTCGGTGCCGTAGAGCTCCATATTGGCGTGGCGATGCGCCCAGACATCCCAGCTCGCGGAAAGCGTGATGGTCGCGCCGTTGTGGAATTCGAGCAGCGCATGGACATTGGTCGGCGTCTTGACCGGGATCACCTCCCCGTTGCGCGGTTCGCTGGTGATGGTGCGCGTCTGGCTTGCCATCGACGACAGCGCCGCCACGCGCTTTACCGGTCCGATCAGGTTGATCAGATTGGCGACATAGTAGGGCCCGAGGTCGAGCACCGGCCCCCCGCCGGGCAGGAAGAAGAAGTCCGGGTTCGGATGCCACATCTCCATGCCCGGGCTCATCACGTGGCAGGTGCCGGAGGTCACACGGCCGATCCTGCCGTCATCGATGTAGCTGCGGGCGAGTTGATGGGCGCCGCCGAGGAAAGTATCCGGCGCACTGCCGACCACAAGCCCCTTTTGCCTGGCAATCGCCCTCAATTCCTCGCCCTGCTCGAGCGACAGGACGAGCGGCTTTTCGGAATAGACATGTTTGCCGGCTTCGAGGATCGCCTTGGAAACCGGAAAATGCGCATCCGGTATGGTCAGATTGACGATGATGTCCACCTCCGGATTAGCGAGCAGCGCTTCGATGCTCTCAGCCGTCACATCGAATGCAGCGGCGCGTGCCTCGGCCGCCGCCGGATCGATATCCGCGCAGGCGACGACGCGTATGCCCTTGAAGAGCGGTGCGAGCTTGAAATAGGTGGTGGAAATATTGCCGCATCCGACGATGCCGACGCCAAGTTCTTTCGTCATGGAGATGTCCGCTTCTCTAGGCAGGTTCCGCAAAAGCCTGCGACCAACAAAGAAATCCAGGAAGGCATTCGTGGAAACCCACGATGTCAGCCTAGTAGGATTGAATGGAAGCGAGCGACCGCTTGGCAAAGCGGCGGAAGTCGCTCGGATTGTCGTGTTCCGCGATGAAATATTGCGCCGGGGTTTCCGAAAGCGCCCTGGTGAGCCCTTTCCAGTCGAGCGTACCCTCGCCGACATCGGCCCAGCCGTCCTCGTTCGTCTTTTCGCCCTTGGGCGCGATGTCCTTGACATGAACGGCGGTGATGCGGTTGCCATATTTCTGGATCCAGGCGAAGGGATCGGCGCCGCCGCGCACGATCCAGGCGATGTCGGCCTCCCAGGAAAGGTCCGGTCCGCCGGCAAAGATATGTTCCAGCGGCACCGATCCGTCCGGCAGGGGATGAAATTCGAAGTCATGATTGTGCCAGCCGAAGTCGATGCCGGCATCGCGGAACGGCTTGCCGGCCGACTGCAGCCGCGCGCCGAAGGCCCGCCAACCGGCCGCATCGCTCGGGCGCTGATCGGGCATCAGATAGGGGCAGTAGATGGCGCGGATGCCGAGCGCATTGGCGATCTGCATCACCCGCAGGGGATCCGATTCCAGCATGTCGAGGCCGAAATGGGCGGTCGGCATGGCAAGGCCGTTGCGCTCCAGCCCGCTCTTGAAAGCCGCGATCTGTTCGTCGCTGAGGGCGGCATAGAGCGCTCCATATCCCTCGACCTGCGTGTAGCCGGCGTCGCCGAGAGCGGAGAGCACATCGGCGAAGGGCGGGAAGTTGCGGGCGCTATAGAGCTGAAAACTGACGTCTTTCATCGAGACTCTCCTCGTGGGTTTTGCGGATTCAAATCGTGGCAAGGGCACCGTGGAGCGGCGCGCGGTTGATCTTCGCAGACGAAGGGGCGGCCATGGCGGCGGATTGCGCTTCACCTCGCTCACCCCCTTCCCTGGCAGGATTCGAGATCGTAGGCGCTGAAGCGCGGCGTCACGCCCGGTTCGAGCGGCAGTTTCGGCGTAAACCGGATCGTCTTCGCTTCTCCCGCGGCAAGATCGAAGGCGTTGTCGGAATAGCGCCCCTCGTGATCCGCCTCGACCATCACATAGAGCGCGAGGCCGGGTGCCGTCACGGTCACGTCGTAACCATCGCCGGCGGGCGCCGCCTCGATCGCCAGGCCGGCGGGCTCGAGGTCGAGCGCCTTGTAGGTGCCGTGGACGTAGTGCCCCTCGCCGCGCATGCCGTTCGACGCTTCGAAGGACCAGAAGATAAGCGCGTCGGCCGGAATATCGGCGGCCGTGATGGTGACCAGCGTCTCTGCCCGGTCCGGCGAGCATACGCCTGCCGCCGCCACCAGCGGCCGGCGCTTGCCGGCGAGCGAAACCAGGAAGGTCTCCAGCTCGACCCTCACCGGCTCGGCCGTATCGTTGACCATGGAGAAGGCGATCGTCTTGCCGTCCGCCGCCGGAATGGCCGCCACCGTGACCGGCTGGAAGAAGCGCCGCGCCATAAAGTGCAGCGCCTTCCAGTGGCCGCCATAGTCGAGGCTCGACCAGGAGGCGACCGGCCAGGTGTCGTTGAGCTGCCAATAGAGCGTGCCCATGCAATGGGGCTTCAGCGAACGCCAATAGTCGACGGCGGTGCGGATCGCGAGCCCCTGCTGGATCTGGCTCAGATAGACGAAGCTCGGGAAATCCTTGGGGAAGCGGAAATAGCGGAACATCGTACCGGCAATCCGCTCGTTGCCGCCGGCATTCTTCTGATGCGCCTCCATCACCGGCGAGGCGATGTTGAGGTCGCGCGGCTCGGCAAACTTTCGGATCACCGGCATCGATGTATAGGACTGGAAGCCGAATTCCGAACAGAAGCGCGGCCGCACCGTCCGATAGGTGTCGAAGGACCTGTTCTCGTGCCAGACGGACCAATAGTGCATGTCGCCGGAGCCGTCGGCATGCCAGGCATCGCCGAAGTCCAGGTAACCGACGGACGGGCTCGACGGCCACCATATCGCCTCCGGGCAGGCCGCCTTCATCGCCGTCTCGATCGCGCGGTTGAGACGGTCGTAGGACACGAGGTAGCGGTCGCGGTCCTTGCGGCTTTCCTCGAACCAGGTCAGGGCGCCGACGAGCTCGTTGTCGCCGCACCAGAGCGCGATCGACGGATGCGACGCGAGCCGCTTCACCTGGTAGTCCACTTCCGCCGCGACGTTTTCCAGGAAGTCCGGCGTCGAAGGGTAGAGATTGCAGGCCAACATGAAGTCCTGCCAGACCATGACTCCAAGCCGGTCGCAGAGATCGTAGAACCAATCCGGCTCATAGAAGCCGCCGCCCCAGACACGGATCATGTTCATATTGGCGTCGACCGCCGATTGCAGGAGGTCTTCGACGCCCTCGGGCGTAACCCGCGCCATCAGCGCATCCGCCGGTATCCAGTTGGCGCCGCGGCAGAAGATGTCGCGGCCGTTGACGCGGAAGGCGAAGCGACTGCCCGCCTCATCGCGGTCGGTCACCAGTTCGATCGTGCGGAAGCCGATTTGCCGCCTCACCACTTCCTCGGGCGTTTCGACCGTCAACATCGACAGCGCCTGCGCGCCGCTGCCGGCCGGCCACCAGCGCTTCGGCTCCGCGATGCTGAACACGTGCGTGATGTGCGTCTCGCCGGCGGCGACCGCGCAGTCCAGGCGCTCGCGTTGCCCGTCCAGCTCGAAGTGGATCGGCACGATGCCGGGATCGCGGGCAAAAAGCGTGACCGTCACCTGCAGGTCGACCGAGCCGTCCTCGAGCCAGACCTGGCGCGTCGTCACGTGCTCGATGCGCGCCGTCTCCAGCCGGCAAAGCGCCAGCGCCCCATAGATGCCGAGCGGCGCGATCGCGATGTTCCAGTCCCAGCCGAAATGGCATTGCGGCTTGCGCAGCATGTTGCCGTTGGCGATCGGCGAATTGCCCCCGTGATAGGGCACGCGGAAGGGCTGTTCGGCCTGCCGCCTTGCCCCTTCGGCAATCGAGGAATGGAGCAGCACGCGGATGCGGTTCTCCCCGGCAACGAGCGCGCCCGACACGTCCGGGCGGTAGCGGCGGAAGCAATTTTCCGCCTGCAACACCAGCCGGTCATTGACGTGGATCGAGCCCACCGTGTCTATGCTCTCGAAATCGAGATACCAGTAACCGCCGAGATCGTCCGCATCGATCACGACGGTGCGCTCGAGCACCCAGTCCTTATGCGCCACCCATTGCACATCGGCCTCGTTGCGGTCGCGATAGGGGTCGGCGATGATGCCGGCGTGCTCCAGGGCGCTGTGCACGTCGCCCGGCAGCGTGATCGTCAGCGCATGGCTGTTGTCCGCGGAGGCGAGCAGCCAATCGCCGGAAAGATCGATGCGGATCGCGTCGCCGTTCAGGGTCTCGGGAGGCATGTCCATTATCCATTTCGTGACCGGCGGCGGTCGCCGGGATACTGTCCTCGGCCGGGCGCTTCAAAGCCCGGCCGGCTGGAAGTGCCTGGAGCGGGATTCGAGGAAACGACGCCCGCTTCGCCCACTCCTGGCGGCTGTCAAAGACGGTTCTCGGTGGCTGCGTCGAAGATCGAGGCAACCCCCATGTCGAAGGAGAGCCGCACGGTGCTGCCGGGCGGATAGCGGCGCTGGCCGGCAATTCTGACCGACATGGATTGCCCGGCGAGCTTCAGCCACAGGAGGTTGTCGGCGCCCATCGGCTCTTCGATGTCGACCGTGGCCTCGTGCACCTCGCCGGTCCCCGCTTCGTCGACCTTGACATGCTCCGGGCGCAGACCGAGCACCACCTTCTGTCCGGGATGCAGCCGCCCGCGCGCGGGATAGGCGGTAACGTCGAAGGCGACGGCGCCAACGCGGACGAAGCTGCGGCCTTCCCTCGTCTCCACCTCGCCGCGGAAGAAGTTCATCGACGGAGAACCGATGAAGCCGGCGACGAAGAGGTTCTCGGGCGCATTATAGATCGTCATCGGATCGGCGAGCTGCTGGATCACTCCGCTCTTCATCACCGCAATGCGATCGGCGAGCGTCAGCGCCTCGATCTGGTCGTGGGTGACGTAGATCATCGTGTTCTTCAGCGACTGGTGCAGCCGCTTGATTTCGACGCGCAGTTCCGAGCGCAGCTTGGCGTCGAGATTCGACAGCGGCTCGTCGAACAGGAAGACGTCGACATCGCGCACCAGCGCCCGGCCGATCGCAACGCGCTGACGCTGGCCGCCGGAAAGTTCGGAAGGTTTGCGCTTGAGCAGCGGCTGGATCTGCAGGATTTCCGCCGCACGGCTGACCCGCTTGTCGATTTCCGGCTGCGGCACTTTGGCAACCTTCAGGCCGAAGGAGAGGTTTTTCTCAACCGACATCTGCGGATAGAGTGCATAGGACTGGAACACCATGCCGATGCCGCGGTCCTTCGGTTCCTCCCAGGTGACGTTGCGGTCATGGATGAAGATCTGCCCGTCGGTGACGTCGAGCAGTCCGGCGACGCAGTTGAGCAGCGTCGACTTGCCGCAACCGGACGAGCCGAGCAGGACGAGAAACTCGCCGTGATCGATGTCGAGATTGAGCTTGTCGAGGACCGTGACGGCGCCGAAGCTCAAGGAAAGATCCCTGACGGAAACACTGGTCATGTCTGCTTACCCTTTCACTGCACCGGCTGCGATGCCGCGTACGAACAGGCGGCCCGAGACGAAGTAGACCGTTAGCGGCACGAGGCCGGTCAGGATGGTGGCGGCCATGTTGACGTTGTATTCCTTCACGCCCTGGACCGAGTTGACGATGTTGTTGAGCTGCACCGTCATCGGGTAGTATTCCGGCCGGGTGAAGACCACGCCGAACAGGAAGTCGTTCCAGATGCCCGTCACCTGCAGGATCATCGCGACGACGAAGATCGGCAGTGACATCGGCAGCATGATCTTCAGGTAGATCGTCCAGAAACCGGCGCCGTCGACGCGCGCCGCCTTGAACAATTCCTCCGGCAGCCCGGCGAAATAGTTGCGGAAGAGCAGCGTCAGGATCGGCATGCCGAAGATCGTGTGGACGATCACGAGGCCGGTCAGAGTGCCGTAGACGCCCATCTCCCTCAGCACGATGACGATCGGGTAGATCATCACCTGGTAGGGAATGAAGGCGCCGACGATCAGGATGGTGAAGAAGAGATCGGCGCCCTTGAAGCGCCAGTTCGCCAGCGCATAGCCGTTCACCGACGCGACCGCGATCGAGATGATCACCGAAGGCACGGTGATGCGAACCGAATTCCAGAACCCCCGCGAAAGCCCGTCGCAATTCAGTCCTGTGCAGGCCTCGGCCCAGGCCTTTACCCAGGGCTCGAACGTGACCTCCAGCGGCGGCGCGAAGATATTGCCGACGCGGATCTCCGGCATGCCCTTGAGCGAGGTCACGATCATCACGTAGAGCGGCAGCAGATAATAGAGCGATACGACGATCAGCGTGCCGTAGACGATGATGTTGCGGCGCGAGAGCGTCCGTTTCGGCCTGGCGCCGCGCGGGCCGTCCTTGAGCCTGGCCCCAGCCGCGTCGATGGAGAGAGCCGTGCTGTTCTTGGCGATGTTATCCACGCTTGCGGCCCCCTCCGAATTCGAGATACGCCCACGGCACGATGATGATGGCGACGGTCAGAAGCATCATGGTCGAGGCGGCGAAGCCCTGACCGAGGTTCTGGGCGAGGAACATGTAGTCGTAGACGTATTTGGCGGGCACTTCCGAGGCGATGCCGGGGCCGCCGCTCGTCTGCGCCACCACGAGGTCGTAGACCTTGACGATGCCGCTGGCGATGATCACCAGCGTCGTGATGATGACGCCGCGCATCATCGGGATGATGATGAGGACATAGGTCTTCCACATCGGGATGCCGTCGACGCGCGCCGCCTTCCAGATATCCTCGTCGATGCCGCGCAGGCCCGCGAGCATCAGGCACATGACGAGCCCGGTGCCCTGCCAGAGCGCCGCGATCAGAATGCCGTAGATGACGATGTCGGCGTCATAGAGCGGATCGAAGGAGAAACTCTCCCAGCCAAGCGACCGTATGATCGACTGGACGCCGTATTGCGGATTGAGCAGCCATTGCCAGACCAGGCCCGTGACGATGAAGGACAGGGCGAAGGGATAGAGCATGATGGTGCGGAACGTGTTCTCGAAACGGATCTTCTGATCCATCAGCGCCGCGAGCACGAAGCCGATCACCAGGCTGAACACCAGTGAGAAGAAGCCGAAGATCGCCAGGTTCTGGATCGAGACGATCCAGCGCGGCGCCGCCCACAGCCGCTCGTATTGGTCGAGCCCGACGAAAGAAAGGCGCGGCAGGAGCTTCGAATTGGTGAAGGAATAGACGACCGTCCAGAGCGTGCCGCCGAGGAAGATGACCACGGCTGTCAGGATCATCGGGATAGAGGCGATTTTCGCATTCAGGTTACGCAGCCACTGGTTCGGACGAGCCGAACCGCGTGTTAGACCTGTCATGTTCCCTCCTCCGGAACTACTATGGTTTTCGGACGGCGGGCAGCCCGGCTCCTTGGCCGCATGCCCGACGCCTGCCAAATCGCGCCCCGCTCTCTGGGATCAAGCCCGCAAATGGCTCGGGGCCGGCCCCGCGATAAGGCGGGGCCGCCGTGCGCCGGACGTCAATCCGCGTCGGCGATGATCTGCGCAAAGCGCTTCTGAGCGTCTTCCGGTGTCATTGAAGGGTTGGCGAAGAACTCAGAGAAGAGGTCCTCCTTCTGCTTCTGGCTGTCCGGCGAAAGCAGCTGGTCCGTGCCCTGGATCACATTGCCCTTGGCAAGGATGTCGAGGCCCTTCCTCATGCAATCATTGGCCGCGGCAAGGTCAACATCGCCGCGAACAGGCAGCGAGCCCTTCTTCAAATTGAAAGCGACCTGCGTTTCGGGCTTCAGCAGGGTCGAGGCGAGCACCTCCTGTGCCTTCGACTTCTCTTCGTCATCGAGCAGCGGGAAGTAGAAGGCGTCACCACCGGTCGAGATCACCTCATTGACGCCGAGGCCCGGCAGGCAGGTGTAGTCGACGCCGGCTTTCTTGCCCGCAACTTGGAACTCACCCTGGGCCCAGTCGCCCATGATCTGGCCGCCCGCCTTGCCGGTGATCACGAGGTTCGTCGCCTGATTCCAGTCCTGGACATTGCTGCCCTTCGACATGCGGCGCGCATCGTCCGCGGCCTTGAAGACCTTGGCGATCTCCGGCCCGGCGGCCACGTCCTCGTCCTTCTTGGCGAAAACCTGCTCGAACACGTCCTTGCCGGCAATCGCCACCATCAGCACGTCGAAGGCGCCGGCCGCCTGCCAGGGCTGGCCGCCAAGCGCCAGGGGGATGATCCCGGCCTTTTCGAGCGCCGGCGCAGCGGCGACGAACTCGTCCCAGTTTTTCGGTACGGCAACACCCGCCTGCTCGAAGGCGGCATTGGAAAGCCACAACCACTGCCAGGAATGGATATTGACCGGGGCGCAATAGATCTTGCCTTCGATCGTGCAGGAATCGAGCAGGCTCGAGGGCTTGACGATGTCTCGCCAATGCTCGCGTTCGGCGACATCGGTCAGGTCGCGCATCAGCCCGGCCTCGACCAGTTCCTCCGCCTGGCGACCGTGATTGAACTGCGTTGCCCCCATCGGGTCGCCGCCGGTGATGCGGCTGATCATGATCGGTCGCGCCGTGCCGCCGGAACCCGCGATCGCGCCGTCGACCCATTTATTACCGGTCGCATCGAAGGCTTTCGCCAGTTCGGCGACCGCCGCGGCTTCGCCGCCGGAGGTCCACCAATGCGTGACCTCCAGATCGGTGGCGTTGGCTGCACCGAACGGCAGGGCGACGGTGGCGGCCAGAGCGCCAGCCAGAGAACGTAATTTCATGAGTCTCCTCCCTCACTGTAACGTTACCGTAAAAAACTTAGATCAAACGATTTGCGGAAGCAACAGCCACAACGGAGGTTTTAAGATTAAAGTTATAATACCCGCAATGCGTGTGCTGCAGTGAACTGAAGCAGCGCGACCATAGGTACCGACAAGCGCTGAAAAACACGCGGGCGCGTGAAATAATTGCCTGTATTTCCTTGCAATATTCCGCATGACCATACACTCGATCACAAGGAGCCCTTCGCAAACGCAACATCGGAGGAAGCAGGTGCGGGACTCAACTCTTCGGATACATGCTTTGCACTGCAGCAACGAAAATGCTCGACATCGGACCTGTATCGTTACAGATTTTTTAGTGCGATGCCATTCCGAGCCAATCTGGCGCCCCGCGGCAAATCAGATATAAGCGGGGCAAACTCGGGATGGAGCGAAAAAAGCCGCCTCACAGGCGCCTTGGAGAATGGGGTTTAGGGAACGGCATGGAAGGCAGGACGAAGAACAAGCCGGCGGGAGCGCCGCCGGCGGAGGGCGGCAGACCGACGCTGAAGACCATCGCCTTCATGACCGGGCTCGGCATCACCACCGTTTCCCGCGCACTGAAGGACGCGCCCGACATCGGCGCCGAAACCAAGGAGCGCGTTCGCCTGGTCGCAAAGCAGATCGGCTATCAGCCGAACCGGGCGGGCGTGCGGCTCAGAACCGGCAAGACCAATGTCATCAGCCTCGTGCTGACGCTCGAGGAAGAGATCATGGGCATAACCAGCCCGATGGTCATCGGCATTACGGATATCCTGGCGGGCACGCCCTATCACCTGGTCGTAACCCCCTACAGTTCCGCCAAAGATCCGCTCGGCCCCATCCGCTACATTCTCGATACGGGCGCCGCCGACGGAGTCATCATCTCGCGAATGGAACCGAATGACCCGCGCGTGACCCTGTTGACGGAACGTCAATTGCCGTTCGCCACCCATGGACGCACCGAAATGGGCATTGTCCATCCCTATCACGACTTCGACAACGAGCGCTTCGCCTACGAAGCGGTGCGCAAGCTCGTGGAGCGCGGCCGCCGGCGGCTCGTCCTGCTCGAGCCGCCGCCCCACCTCTCCTTCCATCAGCACATGCGCACGGGCTTCGAGCGTGGCCTGAAGGATTTCGGCGCCGAGTCCGTGAGCTTTCACCAGGTCAATATCGACCACAGCCTGAAAACCATCCGCGATGCCTTCGAGGTGCTGATGCGCTCGGATGAAGCGCCGGACGGCATCGTCTCCGGCAGCGGCTCCGGCGCCATCGCGCTGATCGCCGGGCTCGAGGCCGCCGGCAAGAAGGTCGGCGTCGATGCCGACATGGTCTCGAAGGTGCCGAGCGACTTCCTGCGCTGGCTGCGCCCGGAGGTCATCACCATGTATGAGGATATCCGCCTTGCCGGCCGCGAGCTCGCCAAGGCCGTGATCGGTCATATCGAAGGCCGCCCGCCGGAAACGCTGCAGAGCCTCAGCCAGCCGGAATTCCAGGCGACGATACCAGGGCAGCAGAAGTAACCTTCCGGTTATTTCCGCTGCCTACGGCTATACGCAGGCCGATAAAGCGATCCAGCTCACGTCAGATGCTGACGGTAGGCCAGTATTTGTCGTCGGCAAAGTCGTGCGGAATGGTACCGAGCTGCCTGAGTTTCTCGGCAACGAAGTCGATCTGCATCTTCAGGTACTCGATCGAACTTGGGATCGGCGCTCCGGTGACGAGGCTGCGCACCCGCCATTGCTCGTAGCCCGACGCCTTGATGCGCCGTTCCGCCTCCTGGCGGATCCTGTCTGGCCCGGTGACGGGCGCGGTTTCGACCGCTTTCCCCCCTTCGATCACCCTGAATCTCATCCTGCCTTGCTCCTTCCTGAGATGACAACAGCTTGCCGTGGAAGGATGACCGGCGCCACCCTTCCTTTGGTAGAAGCCCCCTAAACTGATCTGCCCGTTCAATCCGCTGCTCGGCTGGGAGAGGGCAGCCGCTTGTCCGCTTCCAAGTTGGTTCCCGCGTCAAGCCGTTGAACCGGCCCATAGCCGCCGCCCGTCGGCGTGACGATGGTGATTGCTTCGCCCCCCTCCAACACGGTCTGGGCGCAGCCGGGCATCGCTTCGGTCCGACCGTCCTTCCGGCGCACGAGATTTTGCCCGCATTCGCCGGGTTCGCCCCCCAGCAACCCAAAGGGTCGGACCTTGCGGTGGCCGGAGAGGATCGAGCAGTCCATGCGTTCGCGGAAGCGGATCGTGCGGCTGGTCCCGTTGCCCGCATTCCACTGCCCCTTCCCGCCGGACCCTGCACGGATGTGGAAATCCTCCAGGACCACCGGATAGCGCAGTTCCAGTATCTCCGGATCGGTCAGCCGCGAATTGGTCATATGCGTGTGGACCGCATCCGCGCCATTGAAACCCGGCCCCGCCGGCGCACCCGAGCAGATCGTTTCGTAATACTGGTAGGTCTCGTTGCCGAATGTCAGGTTGTTCATCGTCCCCTGCGCCGAGGAAAGCGCGCCGATCGCGCCGAAGAGGCAATTGGTGACCGCCTGACTGACCTCGACATTGCCGGCCACGACCGCTGCGGGATAGCGGGGCGACAGCATGCTTGCCTCCGGCACGACGATGCGAATCGGCCTCAGGCAGCCGGCATTCATCGGAATGGCCCCGTCGACGATCATGCGGAAGACATAGAGCACGGCCGCGCGGGTCACCGGCTCGGGCGCATTGAAGTTGTCGTCGCGCTGCGGCGACGTGCCGGTGAAATCGACGGTCGCCTCGCGCGCCGTCCTGTCGACCGTGATCCGGACCTTGATCTCGCAACCCTGGTCCATGGGATAGGTGAAGCTGCAATCGCCGAGCTTTTCCAGAGCCCGCCGCACGCTTTCCTCCGCATTGTCCTGGACATGGTCCATATAGGCCTTGACGACATCCAGGCCGAAATCCGAGATCGCCTTGCGCATCTCGGTTACGCCGCGATTGTTGGCGGCGATCTGCGCCTTGAGATCGGCGACGTTCTGCACGACGTTGCGCACCGGGTAGCGCGCGCCTGTCAAGAGGGCGCGCAGTTCGGCCTCGCGGAAGCGGCCCCGGTCGACGAGTTTGAAATTGTCGATATAGACCCCCTCCTCCTCGATCGTATGCGCGTTCGGCGACATCGAGCCCGGGGCGATGCCGCCGATATCGGCATGGTGGCCGCGCGAAGCGACCCAGAAGAGCACGTCCTTGCCGTCGCCCGAAAAGACCGGCGTGCAGACGGTGATGTCCGGCAGGTGGGTGCCGCCGTTATAGGGTGCGTTGATGGCGAAGACGTCGCCGGGATGTATTTCCGGATTGTTGCGGATGACCGACTGCACGGAACGGTCCATCGAGCCGAGATGCACCGGCATATGCGGCGCGTTGGCGACCAGCGCGCCGTCCGCGGCGAACACGGCGCAGGAGAAATCCAGCCTCTCCTTGATGTTCACCGAATAGGCGGTGTTCTGCAGTGTCAGCCCCATCTGCTCGGCGATCGACATGAAGAGATTGTTGAAAATCTCAAGCATCACCGGATCGGCATCGGTACCGGCCGCCTTTCTTTCGGGCAGCGCCACCACCCGTTCGAGCACCAGATTGTCCGCCGAGG
Organism: Ensifer sp. LCM 4579; assembly: GCF_001854885.1. Lineage (GTDB taxonomy): Bacteria > Pseudomonadota > Alphaproteobacteria > Rhizobiales > Rhizobiaceae > Sinorhizobium. The sequence continues at coordinate 111,240 of NZ_MDDV01000024.1, forward strand.
TGAGTTGCGCCTGCCAGCCCGGCTCGATGACGATGGTCTGGTTGGCTTCGATGAGCAGAGCCGGTCCGTCGATCGTGTGGCCGCTCGCGAGGGTCTCGCGCAGATAGATTGCCGCATCCTGCCAGGCGCCCGCCGAATAGAAGCGCGTGCTTCCGGAGGCTTGCGGCAGTGCGGGCCCCGGCAAGCCGCCGCCAAGGGTTTCCGGCCGTGCTCCGCCGCCGACGGCTTCTACGGAAACCGCCTCGACGACAAGTTCCTTGGTTCCATCGATGAAACCGAAGCGGGCGACGTGGACCGCCTCGAAGGCGGTCTTCATCCGCCGCGGGTCGGCCGCCGTCACCCTTTCCCGGTAGTCGGTCGCGGCAGGCATCGAGCCGACCGGAATCTCGAGCGTCGTATCGGTTCCGGCATAGCGCACCAGCGCATTGACATTGACGCTGATCTGATCGCTCCGGATCCCCTGCCCTTCGAGTTCCGTCACGGCGTCTCCGCATAGCGGCGCGGAGACGCGGGCGATTTCGGCAATCGCAGTCTCCAGCGGCACTTCGATTGCGCCCTGGCGCAGCGCACGGACATCCGCAAGTCCCATTCCATAGGCCGAAAGCAGTCCGGAAAAGGGATGGACGAGCACCCGCTTCATGCCGAGCGCATCCGCCACCAGGCAGGCGTGCTGGCCGCTGGCGCCGCCAAAGGCATTGAGCGCGTAGCGGGTCACGTCATAGCCACGGGCAACGGAGATCTTCTTTACTGCTTCCGCCATGTTCGCGACGGCGATCTTCAGGAATCCGTCCGCCACCGCCTCCGGCGTTCGGCCATCGCCGATTTCGTCGGCAAGCGCCCCGAAAGCGGCCTCTACCGCGGCAAGATCCAGCGGCTGGTCCTGGTTCGGGCCGAAAATGGGCGGGAACAGTGCCGGATTGAGCTTTCCGGTCATCACATTGGCGTCGGTCACCGTCAACGGACCGCCGCGGCGGTAGCATTTGGGTCCCGGATTTGCGCCCGCGGAGTCCGGGCCGACGGTAAAGCGCGAGCCGTCATAATGCAGGATCGAGCCGCCGCCGGCGGCTACCGTATGGATCTGCATCATCGGCGCGCGGATGCGCACGCCGGCGACCTCCGTTTCGAAAGCCCGCTCGTATTCACCGGCATAGTGGGCGACATCGGTGGAGGTCCCGCCCATGTCGAAGCCGATCACGTTCGCGAAACCTGCATTGACGCCGGTCTGCGCAAGGGCGACGACGCCGCCCGCCGGGCCGGAAAGAATGGCATCCTTGCCCTGGAAAAGGCTTGCCGAGGTCAACCCGCCCGAGGACATCATGAAAAGCAGGCGCGCGCCCGTGCGGTCGAGATCGAGTTCGTCTGCGACCTGCGCCACATAGCGGCGCAGCACCGGCGAAAGATAGGCATCGACGACGGTCGTATCGCCGCGACCGACGAATTTGACGAGCGGCGAGATTTCATGGCTCACCGAAACCTGGCCGAACTGCATCTCCCGCGCGATCTTGGCGACGCGGCTTTCGTGCTCGGGATAACGGTAGGCATGCATGAAGACGATCGAGAGCGCGTCGTATCCCTGCCGCTTCAATTCTTCCAGCGCGGTGCGGACGGCTGCGTCGTCGAGCGGCATCTCCACCGTACCGTCCGTCAGCACGCGCTCGTCCAGCTCGACGATGCGATCGTAGAGGAGTTCCGGCTTCCGGATGTCGCGGGCGAAGATGTCGGCGCGGGCCTGATAGCCGATGGCGAGCGCGTCACGGAAACCGCGCGTGGTGATCAACGCGACCGGCACGCCCTTGCGCTCCAGAAGCGCGTTGGTGGCAACGGTCGTGCCCATGCGCACCTCGTTGACGAGGCCGCCGGGAATGGCTTCTCCCCCGGAAAGTCCAAGCAGCGCGCGGATGCCGGCGACCGCCGCATCCCGGTAGACCTCGGGATTTTCCGAGAGCATCTTGCGGGCATGGAGCCTGCCCTCCGGGTCGCGCCCGATGACGTCGGTGAAGGTGCCGCCGCGGTCGACCCAGAAGTCCCATTGCTTTCCCATGACGCGTTCCCCTTTTGCTGTCTCGAACTGAAAGCCAGGTTATTTTCGTACTTCATCGATAATTTATTGACAAATCGTCGTCAAGACGCAATTAATTCATTGTCAGCAGTCGATCTGCCAAAAAGGGGAACAAATATGAGGACGATGATCTCGGCCGTATTCGCGGCCGCCGCGACATTCGCCACCGTAGCACATGCGGAAACCTGGGATATGCCGACACCCTATCCCGACGGCAATTTCCACACGCAGAACATCCGCCAGTTCGTCGAGGATATCAAAACCGCGACCAATGGCGAGCTTACCATCAACGTCCACTCCGGCGGCGCGCTCGTAAAACCGACCGACATCAAGCGTGCCGTCCAGAGCGGGCAGGTTCAGATCGGCGAAGTGCTCCTCTCTTCGCTCGGCAATGAAAATGCCGTCTTCGCCTTTGATTCCGTTCCGGGCCTCGTCTCGGACTATGCGAGTGCCGAAAAGCTCTGGCGCGCTGCCGAGGCCGCCGTCAGGAAGCAACTGGAAGAGCAAGGCCTGGTGCTGCTTTACTCCGTTCCCTGGCCGCCGCAGGGCGTCTACTCCAAGGAGGCGCTCTCGTCGCTTGGCGACCTGAAGGGACTGAAATTCAGGACCTACAATCCGGCAACGGCCCGTTTTGCGGAGTTGAACGGTGCCAACCCGGTCACGGTTCAGGCTGCCGAGGTCCCGCAAGCCTTCAAGACGGGCGTAGTGGACGCCATGATCACGTCGGGGGCGACGGGTGTCGACAGCCAGGCCTGGGACTATTTGAGCTATTACTACGACCTGCAGGCCTTCCTGCCGCAGAACATGGTGTTCGTCAGCAAGGACGTCTTCGACGGCCTGAGCGAAAAGACGCGCGAAGCGGTCCTGAAGGCGGCGGCCGAGGCCGAAACGCGCGGCTGGAAGCAATCCGCCGAATTGAATGAGGGCTACAAGAAGACCATGGCCGAACACGGCATCCATGTGGAGCCACCTTCGGAGGCCATGGCCAAGGAGCTTTCGGCCATCGGCGAAACCATGACCGCCGAATGGATCGAGAAAACCGGCCAGGATGGCGCGGCGATCATCGACGCTTACCGGAAATGAGGCAACAGGCCGGAGCTATCTGCTCCGGCCGCTCTTTTTTCGCCTATCCGATCCAATCTGGCTGGGAGCGTTGCCATGACGAGTCCATTCGCGCTGCTTTATCGGCTTGCAGAGATGCTGGCCGCAATCTCCATGATACTCATTCTCCTGCTCGTCGGCGGCGGCATCGTTCTGCGGGCCGCCGGCTTTCAATTGGCCGGGAGCGACGACCTGGCGGCCTACTGCCTGGTTGCGATCTTCTTCCTCGCACTCGGCCCCACCTATCGGCACGCAGAGCACATTCGCGTCGGGCTTGTGATCGACCGGCTGCCCTCCGCCGCCAGGAAGCCGCTTGAATGCCTCCTGACCGTTCTGGCGGCCATCTGCACCGCCTGGGCGACCTGGTGGCTTTGGCGCCTCGTCTACGACTCGCATCGCTTCGGCGACGTCGCGCAGGGTCTGCTGCCTGTGCCGCTCTGGATACCGCAGCTTTCCATGGTGGTCGGGGCGGCCATCCTCCTCGTGGCGCTTCTGGAGGACGTCGTGCGCTGCGCGCGCGGACTGAAGCCCAGTTATCTCGAAATTCCCGACCAGACCGCGGACGACCAGCCGCGGTTCGAGCGCTGAGGTGGCCCCATGGATCCTGTTTTTGCTGGAATCGTCATCACGGCCTTTCTCCTCATCATCCTGGCGGGCGGACTTTGGATCGGCATGGCGCTGGCGGCGGCCGGCTATGTCGCCATGGCCCTTTTCACCAGCCGACCGCCGGGCCTCCTCTTCGGCACGACGCTCTGGGGCGCGAACAATTCCTGGGCGCTGACGGCCCTGCCGCTCTTCATCTGGATGGGCGAGATCCTCTTCCGCACCCGGCTTGCAGAAGACATGTTCAAGGGCCTCGCTCCCTGGGTGCAGCGGGTGCCGGGCCGGCTGCTCCACACCAATGTCGTCGGCTGCGCGATTTTCGCCGCCATCTCCGGATCATCCGCTGCTACGGCGGCAACGATCGGCAAGATGACGATCCCGGAATTGCGCCGCCGCGGCTATAGCGACTTCATGATCGTCGGCTCCCTCGCCGGCTCCGGCACCCTCGGCCTGCTCATTCCGCCGTCGATCATGATGATCGTCTATGGCGTTGCAGCCCAGGTCTCGATCGGCCGCCTGTTCATCGCGGGTGTCGTGCCGGGCCTTTTCCTGATGTTGATCTTTTCGCTGATCGTCGCCGCCTATGCGCTTTTGAAGCCGAACCGCATACCGGAGCGCGAGCCGACCATGCCGCTCGCCGAAAGGATCTGGGAGTCGCGACGCCTCATTCCGATCCTGATCCTGGTGCTTGCGGTGCTCGGCTGCATATATGGCGGCATCGCGACGCCGACGGAAGCCGCCGCGATCGGCGTCACCGGCGCTCTCGCGCTGGCGCTGGTCGGCGGTGGCCTCGACCGACATACCTTCTGGACAAGCGTGGTCAGCGCGACGCGCACCAGTGCGATGATCGGCCTCATCCTGTCGGGCGCCGCCTTCCTGTCGACCGCCATGGGGTTCACCGGCCTGCCGGAGCAGTTCGCCGATTGGATCGTCTCCATGCAATTGCCGCAGCCCGCGCTCATCGCGGCGCTGGTCTGCATCTTTCTGGTCATGGGCTGCTTCATCGACGGAATCTCGATGATCCTGCTGACGACATCCGTGCTGCTTCCGGCCGTCCAGGGTTCGGGTATCGACCTTCTCTGGTTCGGCATCTTCGTCGTCCTGCTCGTCGAGATCGCGCAGATCACGCCGCCTGTCGGTTTCAACCTCTACGTCCTGCAATCCTTGGCAAACCGCAGCATCGGATATATTGCCCTTGCGGCACTTCCGTTTTTTGCGGGGCTGCTGGCCCTGATCATGTTCATAACCGCGGTGCCCGACCTTGTTCTGTGGTTGCCCGGCCAGATGCTTGGACAGAATTGATGAGTGAAGAAAGAGCTGAAATCGGACCGATCGTTTCCTCCGGCCATCTGGCAAGAGGCGCTTTGCCGGCGCTCTCAGAAGTCGAATTCGGCATCATCATGCTGAGCCACGCCTTCGACCGCTGGATGGTGCGCTGCATGGCGGCGGCAGGAGTGCCCGATCTTTCGCCGCTGGACGTGCTCGTCCTGCACAACATCAACCACCGCAACAAGGGCAAGACGCTCGCCGATATCTGCCTCGTGCTCAACATCGAGGACACGCACACCGTCGCCTATGCGCTCAAGAAACTCGAGCGGCTGTCGCTCATCGAAAGCGGGCGGCGCGGCAAGGAGAAACTGGCTCTGATTACCGCGAGGGGCCGCGACGTCTGCGAGCGCTATGCGGCGATCCGCGAGGAGCTTCTGGTCAAATCCCTGCTGGCGACCGACGTTTCGAGCGAGACCCTGTCGACGGTCGCAGCGCGCGTCCGGGCCCTGTCCGGTCACTACGACCAGGCATCACGATCGGCGGCATCCTTGTGAACGGCCCACGGCTTCTCAGGTCGCCGAGGGAATATAGGAACGGGGCGGCTTTTGGCCGCCCCGTTCGCATTTTCCCGATAGAAGCGATTCCGCTCAGCCGTTGAGCCCGCTGCCCCAAGGTCCGTGATGGCTGTCGGCGCCGTCGATGCGATCGAAGCCGTGGGCCCCGAAGAAATCGCGCTGTGCCTGGATCACGTTCGCCGTGCCGCGGCCGCGGCGATAGCTGTCGAAATAGCCGAGCGCGGAGGCGAGCGCCGGCACCGGCAGGCCGCCGAGTACCGCCGCCGAGACGATACGGCGCAGCGCCCCGTCGGTTTCCTTGACCATTGCCGCGAAGGCCGGGGTGACGATCAGGTTCGCGGCATCCGGCGCCTTGGTGAAAGCGGAGGTGATCTCGTCGAGGAACTGCGAGCGGATGATGCAGCCGGCACGCCAGATCCTGGCGATCGTCGGCATCGGCAGGTTCCAGCCGAACTCCTTCGAGGCGGCTGCCATTACGGAAAAGCCCTGCGCGTAGGCGCCGATCTTGGCGGCGAGCAGCGCATTTTCGAGATCCGTGATGAACGCCGCCTTGTCGGCGACCTGGAATTCGCCGACCGGCGGCAGGCCGAGGATCCTCTCGGCGGCCTCGCGCTCCTCTTTCATCGAGGAGATGCTGCGGGCCGCAACGGCGGCCTCGATGCCGGTCGCGGGCACGCCCATGGTCTGCGCCTCGATAGCCGACCACTTGCCGGTGCCCTTCTGGCCCGCCTTGTCGAGGATCATGTCGACCATCGGATTGCCGGTAAGCGGGTCCGTCGCCTTCAGCACCTTTTCGGTGATCTCGATCAGGTACGAGTTGAGCCGGCCCCTGTTCCAAGTGCCGAACACTTCGCCGATCTCCTCGGCCGTCATCTTCAGGCCGTCGCGCAGGATGCCGTAGATTTCGGCGATCATCTGCATGTCGGCATATTCGATGCCATTGTGGATCGTCTTGACGAAATGGCCGGCGCCGTTCTCGCCGAGCCAGGCGACGCAGGGCTCGCCGTCATATTTCGCGGCGATCGAGGTCAGCACCTCTTCGACGCGTGCGTAGGACTCCTCCGTGCCGCCGACCATAATCGAGGGTCCGTGGCGCGCTCCCTCCTCGCCGCCGGAAACGCCCATGCCGATGAAGGTGAGACCCGTATCCTTCAAGACGCCGAAGCGGCGCATCGTGTCGCGGAAATTGGCGTTGCCGGCATCGATCATGATGTCGCCCCTGGCCAGATACGGCTTCAGCGCCTCCATCTGCTGGTCGACAGCCTCGCCCGCCTTGATCATGATGATGATCGGGCGCGGCGGCCGGATCGCGGCGACAAACTCTTCGATCGTTTCGCACGGCACAATCCGGCTTTTGAGATCCCCGGAATCGGCATGGAACTTTCGCGTCGTTTCGACCGTACGGTTGAACACCGCGATCCTGTGACCCTTCTCGGCGATGTTGAGCGCGAGGTTGGCCCCCATGACGCCGAGGCCGATTAGGCCGATTTCCGCCTGTGACACGTGATTGCCTCCATTGAACGCGTGGGCCCTGCATAGAGCGCCGCGGCGCATCTCGTGCTGGCCCTTCGAATTGATCTGCGCATGCCGCTCACCCGAGGAAATGGATGGAGTGGGGCATGCGACGGCGGAGGTGTTTTGGCATTCAAATCGATTTACGACAAGCGTTTCCTGCGGGCGGCATGTCTCCTTAAATCGACATCGATTAAAGGACAAAGACATGCAGCTAATTCAAAAGTGCTACAGCGACCTTTGCGCGTCTGATAAGACGCGCGGCGCTGTAGGCGGAGTCTGGTGGTGAAACGCTGTCGCCTGATTGGCGGTTCACCGTCCCGAGCCGCTTCTTGCCTCAGCCTGCGGTGTTTTCTTCAGGTGCTTCTTCCGTTCGATGCCACACGGATGCCGGCTGCGCGTCCGCCGCTCGGCACCACGACGAGCTGCCTGACCTTCCCCTCCTTGAAGGCGGTAAGGAAGCGCTCGTAGTTCTTGAAGGCGACGCAGCCATGCGACTCCGCCCGGCCGCCGCGAAGCAGGTAGCTGTGGGTCAGGAAACCGTCGCGGCCGTGCTTGTTCTTTCCATCGATGGGCAGCATGCGGATCGCCTCGACGCCGTGGAAGCGTTTTTCGCGCATCTTGAGATTGTAGATGTGCGGTGGGGTCGGTCCGGTCATCTTGACATCCACGTAGCGCGGATTATCGGCCATTTTGCCGATGCCGGAATGGGCCTCGAGTACGCTACCGTCGGGCATATAGACCTTTGCGGCGGTGATATCGTAGACGGCGACGCCATTTCCCGCCCCAACTCCGCCGCCGAAGATATTGCGCAGCGCCTGGCCGATGCCGCTGCTGTTCTCCGCCGGCCCGTCCGGCCGCGCATAAGCGAGCTTTTGCTGCTTTGGCGTTTCGTCTCTCTCGGCCTTCCCGGTCTTTTCTGCCTCTGCCGGCGTCCCGCCCTGGGCTTGCCGGATCTCGGGTTTCTCCGTTTCGGCAGCAGGACGGGCCTGCGGCAGCGGACCGACCGACGGGGTGTCCTCGTGGTCTGTCAGGGCGGCATCGTCGTCCACGTCCAAGTCTTGCGACCCGGCGATGTCCTCCTCCAACGGCGCCGTCAGAAACGACGAGAACGCAGCACCGATCGCTCCGCTCCGGGACGGGGCAGCATAGGCCAGTTGAGTCAGGGGCTTGCCAGTCCCGGCGAGCAATGGTCCGAAGCGTTCCGGCGCCGGTGCTTTAATCTTTGCAGTCGGCTGAGGCGGCCTGACGGCGTGGGCAGCGAGTTCCTCGGATGTCGATGCGGCCTGCTTTGCCAGAGTGTCGAAGCGCGCCACCTTGCGGCTCGTCTCGGCATCTGCCGGAACCGCCGGATTGCGAACGGTTTTTGCCTCACGGCCGGCAAGGGCCGCGGACGCAACGGTTGATGTCGCGGCGCCGGCCAGCCGCGGAGACTGGGCGAGCCTGGCGTGCTTTTCCCACAGTCGCTCTTTTGCCCTCTCCGCCAAATGGAGTTGCGGCCTGGGCAACAGGTGACCGGAACCGCGAACGAAGGAACTGCCCATCGTGACCACACCAGCTGCCGACCACGCAGCCGCACCGGCAAGAACGGTGCCGCAGCAGATGATCATCAACGGGCGCAACAGACGGCGCAAACTCTGTGGACAAACGATCTTACTCAACAAACCATATCAAGCCAAAAAATCACGCAAAGAACCCTGGGGCAGTTCCAGCAGCGGAAATGCCCTGCAGTGCGGCGCGACTTCTGGATTGTCCCCTTCTTGACGACGGATGGATAAAAGATGGACAAGTATGGTTAAATTTTGCTTTCCAGCGACCCGGATGGATCAAAATCGGCTTGCCGGACGATCGGCAGGATGGCCATCCGGCGCTTCCTGCGCCCAATCAAGGCTCTATCAACCTCCCGGACACGGCTGTTTTTTGCTGGTCCGGTTCCGCAAAGGGTGGGAGCGGAAACTCAGCGCGTGATAGCGGCTTTGCGCCAGAAGCGGTCATCCCTTCTTCATGATTGCCGTACATGACAACCGTCACGAATTGGCGTGAGCGATTTCCGATGACCGACGCGACACTGAACTTCTACGACAAGAACGCCGAGGAATATGCCGCCGGCAAGGGGGCTCCCAATCCGAGACTATTCACTTTCCTCGACCGTTGCAGGCCTGAGGGTAAAGTCTTGGAGCTGGGGACCGGTGGCGGCGTCGATGCCGCCGCCATCATCAAAGAGGGCTTTGACCTTGACGCCTCCGATGGCTCGGCTGAACTCGCCGCTATTGCTTCCCGCCGGATCGGGCAGCCTGTCAGGACAATGCTTTTCAACGAGTTGAATGCCGTAGGGATTTATGACGGCGTATATGCTTGCGCTTCATTGACCCATGTGCCTCGATCTGACCTTCGCGGTGTGATCGAGAAAGTTTACCGGGCGTTGAGCGAAAATGGGGTTGTCTGGGCAAGCTTCAAGGCAGGAGCTGAAGAAGGCTCAGACGCACTGGGTCGCCACTATAACTACCTGTCCCAAGACGAGTTGGTGACGCTGTGGGCAGCGGCACCTTGGCGGACGATTGAAACGGAAGTTTGGCTGGGCGGCGCTTACGACCGGAAGCCAACCGAATGGGTGGCTATTACGGCTTCGAAGTGAAGTCCGCATAGGGCAGGCGCCGGAAATTCCGACCGTGATCGGCTAAGCCCATGTATCTGCTTCGATCATTCCCTGTCCGGCTTTCCGTTGCCATCGTCGAGAATCCGCCAGGACGCGCCGTCGAGATCGTCGTATTGGCCGCTCTTGAGCGCCCAGAGAAAGGCGGCGAGGCCGAGTCCGCCCAGGAAAAGCGCGATGGGGATGAGATAGACGAGCGTGTTCATCGGGCGTCCCCGGCCGGCAGCAGCGCCGCCTGGATCGGCGCTTGCCGCCGAGCTTCAGTGAGAAGCCCTCCCCTCAGCCGCAGTGCATTGGCGACGACGATCACCGAGGAGGTGGACATGGCGATCGCGGCGGCGAGCGGGGTCGCATAGCCGAGGATCGCGATCGGAACGGCGATCACGTTATAGCCGATCGCCAGAGCGAAATTCTGGCGGATCAGCCGGCCGGCCTGGCGCGAGGTCTCGATCGCGAAGGGAACGGCCGTCAGAGCCTGGTGCACGAAGACGAAGTCGGCGGCCTGGCGGCCGACATCGGCGGCGCTTGCCGGCGCCATCGAGACATGGGCGGCGCGCAGCGCCGGCGCGTCGTTGATGCCGTCGCCGACCATCAGGACCCGATGTCCACCGTCCGCCGCAGAGGCGCAGGCCTCGACCTTGCCGCGCGGCGACAGTTCCGCGATCCACCGGTTGATGCCGAGCCTGCGGCCGGTCTCGGCGACGACAGGCTCGCGGTCGCCGGAGAGGACGCCGGTTTCGAGCCCGATCGCGTGGAGTTCCGCAACGCTGTCGCCGGCGCCCGCACGCAATCGATCCTCGAAGCGGAAAGAGGCGAGCTCCCGCCCATCGAGCGACAGAACCGCTTCCGATTGGCGGCTCGCCTCGCCGGCGCCGCCGCAGGCAAAGGCGCGGCTGCCGAGCCGGTAGACGCCCTCTTTCGTGTCCGCTTCGATGCCCGCGCCGGCAATCTCGCGGATTTCCCCCGCAAGCGGCACCGCCGCACCGGCTGCATCATATAGCGCCCTTGCGATCGGATGGCGCGAATGCGCCGCGAGTGCCGCGGCAATCGCCATCGCCGCCGGTGCGATCTCGTCGGCATTCACAAGCCGCGGCTCGCCGATCGTCAACGTGCCGGTCTTGTCGAAGAGCACCGTATCGATCTCGGCCAGGCGCTCCATGGCCGAGCCGTCCTTGACCATGACGCCGCCCTGGAAGAGCCGCCCGGCGGCGACCACCTGCACCACCGGCACCGCGAGGCCGAGCGCACAGGGGCAGGTGATGATGAGAACCGCGACGGCGACCAGCATCGCATGGCGCACGTCTCCTTCGACGAACATCCAGCCGATGAAGGTGAGAAGCGCCAGGAGATGGACCGCCGGCGAATAATAGCGTGCTGCACGATCGGCGATACGGCGATAGCGCGCCCTGCCCCCTTCGGCGGCCTCCATCAGCCCCATGATCTCGGCGAGGAAGGAATCGCGGGCTGCCGCCGTCGCCTCGAGGGTGAGTGGCCCGGTAAGATTGAGCGTGCCCGCCTGGATCAGGTCGCCGACGCCGACCGATACCGGCGCGCTCTCGCCATTGACGACGGACCGGTCGAGGTCGCTGGCGCCGGAGAGCACGCGCCCGTCGACAGGAATGCGCTCGCCCGCCGCAATCATCAGGCGTTCGCCGGGCCGGATTTCCTCGACGGGCCGGTACTCGCGGCTGCCGTCGGCATTGACCACGGTCGCACCGCGCGGCGACAGGCGCGCCAGCCCGCTGATCGCCGAGCGTGCCCGCCCCCGCATCATATGGTCGAGCGTGCGGCCGATCAGCAGGAAGAAGAGCAGCGTGACCGAGGCATCGAACCAGGCATGTTCGCCATGGCCGATCGTCTCATGGAGCGACATGCCATAGGACAGCGTCACCGCAAGCGCGATCGGCACGTCCATGTTGGTGCGGCCATGCCGGAGCGCATTCCAGGCGGACTGATAGAAGAAGCGCCCGGCATAGACGAGCGCCGGCGCGGCGATCATGGCCGAGATCCAGTGGAAGAGATCGCGCGTGGCCGCATCCGCCCCCGACCAGACCGAAACCGAGAGCAGCATGATGTTGGTGGCGGCGAAGCCGGCAACGGCGACCGCCCGGATCAGTTGCTTCAGAACGGCGTCGCCCTCCTCCTCGCCGACGGCGAAGAGATGCGCCTCATAGCCGCGATCGCGGATGGCGCGGGCGAATTCGCTGGGATCCGTGCGCTTGCCGGCAACCTCCTCCTTCCAGACGATCGAAACGCGCCTCGAGGACAGGTTGACCCGGGCGCGCTCCACCCCCGGCTTTGCACGCAGCGCGCCTTCGATCGTGGTGATGCAGGCGCCGCAATGGACACCCGGCACACTCAGATCCGTTTGGCGTGACCCGCCTCCGAGGGACCGGCTCGCAAGCCAGAGTTCCTCGGAGGCGGGCAGCCCCAGCCCCCGCTCGGGTTCCATGAGGGCTTCGGCACCGGCAGCGCAGCAGCTCATTTGACGTCTCCCGGCGCGATGAAGCGAATGGCCTGCCGGTAGACGACCTCGTCCCCGGCCATCGCCGTCAAATCGGCAATCCATTGTCCGGCCTTGAGAGCGGACTCGGCGACGAACACACCCTCGCCCGCCCGTTCGAACTCGACGCGAACGTCCTCATGCTCCTCGACCGGGCGCTTCAGGATGGCGACGACCCTGTCGGCCTTCCGTTCCGGCTCGCCCTTGCGGGTAAGCGTGTAGCGGATGGAGCCGCTTCCCGGCAGCAATTGCCCCCTGATCCCGCTTTCGGCAAAGGCGCGGGTCTCGGCCACCTTGCCGTTGAACTGCTGGCTGGCGACATAGGTGTTCTCCACCACCAGACCGCTCCAGCTGCGGCTCGCGTTCCAGGCCATCACCAGGTTGATCGAAATGATCGTGCCGAAGAACAGGGCCATGACCGCGAGCATATGCCAGCCGGTGAACACGCGCGGACGCTCGGTGCGTATCTTGCTCATCGTTCGGCTCCCGGCTGGTTGAAGTTTGCCTGGTAGATGTCGCGCTCGTGGCTCGAGGGATCCTCGGCGACGAGCGAGAAACCGTCCTCCGCCTCGGCAAGCCTGTCTTTCGGCAGGGTGACGAAGACCTTGAGCGGCGTGACCTTGTCCGGATCGACGGCAATGGTGAAGCTGCGGCCGTCGCCGGTTGCCTGATCGGCGATGCGCATGCGCGCCGACGGCATGCCATCGATCGAAAGCGTGATGTTACGCTGCTCGGGTATCATGTTGAGCAGCTTGATCATGTAGCCGTTGCGCACCGAGCCGTCGGACTCGATGACGAATTGCGGGTTGCGGTCGTGCAGCACGTTGAGTTCGAGCCGATCGCGCGCCATCAGCGCGTAGAGCATGGCGATGCCGACCAGGGTCCAGACGCCGAAATAGAGGAGGACGCGGGGTCGCAGGATGATCCGCCAGTTGAAATGCCTGACCTTGCCGGTGAATGCGCCGTTTACGTCGCGCAGGCGCGTCGGATCGATCGCCGCCCTGCCATTGTCGGTGGCAAGCGCCATGTTTGCGGCGTAGTCGCTGAGCGTCGCATAGGAGATCAGCCCCCGTTCGCGGCCGAGCTTGTCCATGACGCCGTCGCAGGCGTCGATGCAGAGCGCGCAGGTGATGCATTCGAGCTGCTGGCCGTCGCGGATGTCGATGCCCATCGGGCAGACCGCCACGCAGGCATTGCAATCGACGCAATCGCCGACCACCTCACCGGCCGCCGCCGCCTTCTTTGCATGGCGCGAGCGCGGTTCGCCGCGCCAGTCGTTATAGGTGACGACGAGCGAGTTCTCGTCCAGCATCGCCGCCTGGATACGCGGCCAGGGGCACATATAGGTGCAGACCTGTTCGCGCATCATGCCGCCGAAGACATAGGTGGTGAAGGTCAGGACGCCGACGGTGATATAGGCGACCGGCGGCGCCTCCAGCGCGAGGAAGCTCTTGAGCAGGGACGGCGCGTCGGCAAAATAGAAGATCCAGGCGCCGCCGGTCGCAACGCCGATCACCAGCCAGATCGCATGCTTGGTCACCCGCTTGCGGATCTTGTCGAGCGTCCAGGGTCCGGCATCGAGGCGCATGCGGGCGTTGCGGTCCCCTTCGATGAAGCGCTCGACGACCAGGAACAGATCGACCCAGACGGTCTGCGGGCAGGTATAGCCGCACCAGGCGCGACCGACGGCGGAGGTCACGAGAAAGAGGCCGAAGCCCGCCATGACGAGCAGGCCGGCGACGAAGAAGAATTCCTGCGGCCAGATTTCGATGAAGAAGAAGTAGAATCGGCGGGCGGCAAGATCGACCAGGACCGCCTGGTCCGGCGCATGCGCGCCGCGGTCCCAGCGGATCCACGGCGTCAGATAATAGATGCCGAGCGTCACCAGCATCACCAGCCACTTGAACCGGCGGAATTGGCCCTCGGCCCGCTTCGGAAAGATCTTGCGGCGCTTTTCGTAAAGCGGCTTGCGCACGCGCGCCGCATTGACCGGCTCGGCCTCGAAAAGCTCGACAGACTGCGATTGATTGACCGATTGAGGCTGCATCTACGGGAATTCCCAAAAACATCTATCGGCCCGACTTTTGCCCGATCGACCGCCCCCAAGCCTTGATCTGCGTCAAGTTTGCGCCCGAATGCCGCATGGTGCGGCGAAACGCCCTCGCAGTGCCGTCGTGGGCCTCTCGGCCTTGAAGGCGCATGGGAAACGCGCGCTGCAGCCGGCGCGGGCATGCCCACCAATTGGACGAGATCCGCGAAATGCAGCTGCCGATGGGATAGACTGCAAACGGCCCCGGTGCGACCGGATTGACCTCGGGGAGGACTGCCATGGCCGAAGCTGATATAACCCAACACCGTCGGGAACTCACCAGCGCCGAGCTTGGGGCGCTCGCACATCTCTATCGCGGCGAAATCTATCGCAGCACAATCTGGCGCACCCGGTTGGACACCACCACCAACTGGGCGGTTGTGACGCTGGGCGTGGCCCTTTCCATCACGTTCTCTTCGCCGAGCGCTTCGCCGCTACCACTGGTTCTGGTCGGTATATTGATCCTGTTCTTTCTCATGCTCGAATCGCGTCGCTATCGCTATTTCAATGTTTGGCGCGCTCGGGCGCGGTGGCTTGAAAGGTACTTTTTTGCCCCGATGCTCAAGGATGGCGATTTCCACATGGAACGAGACTGGCAGAAGGTGCTCGCCGAGGACTATCTGCACCCGCACTACCACTCGAGTTTCATGACCGCGGTCGGCCGCCGGATTCGGCGCAACTATCTCTGGATCCTGCTGATCCAGAGCGTGTCCTATATCGGCAAACTGATCGTGCATCCGGTCCCGCTCGCCACACTGGATCAATTTTGGCGCCGGGCCGATGTGGGCCCGATCCCAGGGGAGATCGTCGCGGCAGCAGGGGCGATCTATGTCGGCGTCTGGCTCGCCATTGCGCTATGGAGTGAGTGGGATGATCGGACCCGGTTCGGACGGGCGCCCAGCTCCAGCGGCATGGGATGATTCGCGGAAAGAAGCGGTCGCGCCGGAAGCCGCACTACATATCAGGCCGTTTCGAGTCGGCTGAACCGGACCGGGATGAATTTGCGAGTCTTGAGCTGCCCTGCCGCGTCTTTGTCGATGACAGTCAGGACCTGTCCATTTTCAGGACCCACCGGCATAACCAGCAGTCCCTCCGGCTTGAGTTGCTCGAGCAAAGCCGGCGGCGGCCGCTCGGCCGCCGCCGTGACCAGAATCTTGTCGAACGGAGCGTGCTCGGGCCAGCCGCGGGACCCGTCTCCGACACGAATGCCGACATTGGCATAGCCGAGGCCCGGCAGCAGGTCCTCGGAGCGGGCTGCGAATTCCTCGATGATTTCGACGCTCCAAACCTGCCCGGCGAGTTCCGCGAGGATTGCGGCCTGGTAGCCCAGACCGGTGCCGATCTCGAGCACTGCCTCGTGCGGTTGGGGAGCGAGGAGATCGGTCATCAGAGCGACGATGAAGGGTTGTGAGACGGTCTTATCGAAACCGATCGGCAGCGGCATGTCCTCGTAGGCGGAAGGCGCAAGCGGGGCTGGAACAAATAGATGCCGCGGCACCCGCAGCATGGCCGCCATCACCCGCTCATGGAGTACCGCCCTGCCGAGCTCTTCGCTCGCAAGCTCGACATAAATTGCAATCAGCTCGACCATGTGCCTGCGCAGCACCGCGAGGTGCTTTTCGTTCATTGGTCTCATGACGGCGGAGCTTTCCTCAGCCAATTTGCAGACAGCGTTCTATGCCGTTCGTCTTGTCTCACGAACGGCCGCAGGGCATGCCCGACGATTATCGTCGAGCGGCACCTGTGGAGTCAATCGAGCCATTCACTGCGCCGGACCTCAATGACCGCAACGGGTCGATCCTTCATGTTCATAGAGGTGGCAGAGGAGTTGGGTCTTGCTTGGGCATGATGATCCCCCGGAGAGGCTCGAGGCTCTCGAGCCAGCGGGCCGCTGCTGGAGGCGACACGAGACAGGCTGCTTGCGTTGCTCCGTAATGTTACATGAGCCGCTTGGTCATCCGCAGGAGAGGCACCGTCACGCCGCCGCGATCATCGACTAATCGCTCGACGGGAATGTAGCCGCAAGCCCGATATAGCGGTTCGCCGGCCATCGTGCCCATCAGCTCGGCTCGTTTGAAGCCTTCGTTGCGCGCGGCCTGCTCGCAAAGCGCAAGGATTTTCCTCCCCACACCCCGGCGGGCATAGGCCGGATACGTATACATGGCACGCACCCGCGCCGGATCATGCACGGGATCGAGCAATGCGGCGTCACGTCCGGTAGTTGCGTCGCCGCCGTACAGCGTTGCTCTGCGGCTCCAGCCGCCGCACCCTGCGATCGTGCCATCCAGCAGGATCACGAAGTAAGTCCCATCATCTATCAGTTGTGTGTCGAGCCCCATGATTTGGCGGCTCGACTCAATTTGCGCTTCGGTGAGAAAGGGTCTCTGGAGTTCCGATATTGCCGCGTCGATCAGCGCTGCAAGGATCCCCAGGTCAGCGCGGGTCGCGTTTCTGTGCTCCAACATAATCGTCTCCATGAACCTTCGTGCAGGATACTAGCGAAAGTCGCTACGCGACGGTTCTGCATCGGCGCCGGCGAGGGTCGGCGCAGCGACGTCCCCCGCACTCTGTGCGGCCTGCCCGGCAAACCGCATCTGCAATCGCACGCCGTAGCCGTCGCTCATGCCGAGCAGTGTTTGGCTGATCTCGACCGGGGCTCGGGCGTAATCGCCGGTACCGCCTGTCACGGCGCGGACGACCTCAACACCAGTTTCCGCCAGTTCGGGGCCTTGGGTGATGAGAATATCGCCGTCCTTGAAGACAATGACCTGGCGCGTGATGACGACGGTTCCGGTCTCGGTGCGGAAGCCCTTGCCTACGTAGTAGCCGTCGCAGGTCCAGGTTCCGATCACCTTGTCCGGAAAAGCTGGGCTGCCGTCCTTGAGGGTACCCTCGATCCCCCCGTCGAGGGTACCGGTGGGGTAGACGTAACCCTGGGTGACGAAGGCGTTGCCGTAGGCGGGCATCCCGTCCTCGAATACGGGGGCCTCGTCATAAACGAAGCGGCTAAGATCCTCAGCCACGTCGAAGGCCGGGAGCGCGCCGTCCGCCATTGCTACCGTCGGCATCACTGCGGCGAAAGCAGCGAGTATCAAACGAGTCGATTTCATCGGTATGGTCCTTGCTGTTTGCATGGTGGTGAGGATGCGTATCAGGCGCGTCTTCCGAAAGGCACGCCTCGATCCGGCTCGCGGCAGCGGCGGGCCGGATGCTTGGGCTGAACTGCGCGGCAACCGCCGCGCAGAAGTCTTGGCAGTGATCCGCCTTGTCCACGTGGATCGCCTGCATTTGATGATCATTTCCGTCGACCTAGGCGGCATTCCTGCCCGGTGATGCATTCGCGGCGGCCCTTGACAGGAAGCTCTTGTTGACCGGGCTGTGCGGCTTCAGCGCCAATCGCTCGTTGGCAATGGCCTCGGCCATCGCCGTCAGGCCACCACGAACGGAAGCCTCGGCCAGCGTCCAATCGATGATATCGCGCTGGGCGTGGCTGCCACCGAAGGAATTGGCGATGAAGCGCGCGCCGTGGAGGAGGTTCGCCGCATTTTCGTAGTCGCCACGCCAGAATGCAGCGAACCCTTCGACCAGCGGCAGAGCGGTGCGGCTACCCCATCCACCTGCCTCGGATACGAGGGCGCCATTCCGGTAGGCGTTGGCGATGCGGTCTACCTCGGCAGTACGGCCAGCGCCGAGATAGGCCATCACCGCATGCCAGTCGTTGAACGGATAGGTGCAGCCGTCCACATGACTGTCCCAGGCCGTCGCCAGTTCCTGCCAGCGGTGGCCGACATCATGGCCGGAGAGATGAAGTCGCCAGAGAAGTGCCGAGGCATCGACCATGTCGAGCGCGACCATGCTGCGGTCCTGCCGGATCGGCCCATCATAGAGGGCGAGTACCTCGTCGGCCTGGCCGAGGTCGAGATGGCACAGCGAACGGTGCCACCAGTTGTGGACCTTGAAGAAATTGTCGTCGCCTGACCAATGCGGCTCGCGCGCGATCATCCAGCCAATACCATCCTCGGCGCGACCCTGCATCTCCATGACATGGGCGACGGCATGGTGCGCCCAGCAATCGAGCGGCTGAAGGTCGACGGCGCGGCGGCCCGCCTCCTCGGCCCGGCCATAGTCGCCGGTTTCCTCGAGACCGAAGGCATGCATGCCGAGCAGAATCGAGTAGCCAGGTATGTTCGCGGACCATTTCGGCAGCACGCGCGCGATGCGGTCGCGCAGGCTCCGCGCGCTGGCGCGGTAGAAATCCATCAGATGACCCGACTGGAGAGCGACGATATCGTGGGGGTAGTCCGCGTTGTGGCGATCAAGCGCCGTCGCCGCGGCGGTCCACTCCCCCTCGACCAGCAGGTCGAGGGCAACAACATGCGAGGCCTCGCGCTCGGAGAGCCGCAGCGACTTCACCGTGCCGATGATCGCCTTCGCTTCCTTGGTCGCCTCCGGCTCGGTCGCGAGGCCGAATAGATGTGCCTTGAGGATGTGCGCCATGGCAAAGCCGGGCGCTGCCTCGATCGCGCGGTCGAGCAATCCGACAGGATCACCGCGATAGATGTTGAAAGCGTCGACGGCCTGGTCGAACAGGGCAGAGACTTCGGACGTCGCTCCGGTCAGCACATTGCCTTGCGCATCGGTTATCATGATCGATCTTTCCTTTCTCGAGGTGTATACAGTGATCGCGCCTGTCGCCCAGTCGCAGCAATGCGGTGGTCGTTGGGGCGATCTCGACACCTAAGTAAATCGTCGCCGTGATGCGGTTAATGAGCGATACGCCGGAACACTTGACCGATCCGCCGCCTGTGAAAAAGGAAGCGTTCCTTGGAGGCTCTGCTGGACCTGCTGCGGGCCATGCGTCTTACGGGAGGCATCTTCCTCGACGCGAAGTTCAGCGCTCCGTGGAGCGTATCGGCAAAAGTCGCGCCGGAGGACTGCGCCCCCTTCACGGTCGCGCCCCGGCACATCATCGCCTATCACTACGTGACGGAAGGGCGCTGCCTGCTGAAGGTTGGAGACGAACGGCCGATTGAGGTCGAGCGTGGCGAGATTGTCGTTTTGCCGCGCAACGATCGCCACGTCATCGCAAGCGCCATGAACCTTCGTCCCGTCAGCGCCGACCATCTAATCCAGGCCGCGCCCGAAGGCGGACCGGCGAAGATCGTCCATGGCGGCGGCGGTGAGCGAACGTCCATCTTGTGCGGATTTCTCGGGAACGACCTTGCGCACAACGCGCTCATCGCGCTGCTGCCGAGCGTGCTGAAGCTCGATGCTGCCGATGGCGCTTCAGGCGACTGGATCAGGAGCACTTTCCATTTCGCCGCCAGGGAGCTTGCGGCCGGGCAGGCCAACTCTCCGATCATTCTGGCGAAGCTCGCGGAACTGTTGTTCATGGAGGCGGTTCGTCGCTACCTTGCCTTCCAGCCGCCGTCAGCGAATGCATGGGCTGCCGGCATGCAAGACCAGGTGATCGGCCGCGCACTGGGGCTGCTGCACGGACAGATCGCGCGGCGATGGACGACCGAGGATCTCGCGCGCGAGCTGTCCGTCTCACGCTCGGCCTTCGCGGAACGTTTCACGCGCGCCATCGGGGAACCGCCGATGCGCTACCTGGCCCGGCAGAGATTCGAGCAGGCATCGGCGCAGTTGAAGGAGACCGCTGACCCGATCGCGCGGATCGCATATGATGTCGGTTACGAGTCCGAAGAGGCATTCAGCCGGGCTTTCCGGCGGGAATACGGCATGCCCCCCGCGGCATGGCGAAGAGCAAACGCGCTTGCCGGGACGTGATGCCACAGCACTCGCCTGCTTTCACCGATGGTCTGCAACGAGTCGATCTTTCATGTTCATATGAGGTTTCAGATGAGTGGGATCTGGCCTCATCGCCAAAACGGTAGACTGGGCATTCAGCGATCATCCACCGCACGAAGCGATTTAATCAGAAGCACCCAGTGCTCTGTCTCGGTCACCCAGCCTTCCTTCGCACAGGAGACCATTGCCACTTCTTCGTAGCCAAACCGCTCGTAGAGCCGTCTTGCACCTGCGTTGTTGTCGGCGACGATGACACTCATCCGACCAAGCGCCTCTTCCCGGGCGATTTGCTCGGCAAGCTCGAGTAGTCGCGAGCCAAGCCCCTGCCCTCGGTATTCGGGATAGCAGGCCAGCACATTGACATACCAGCTTTCCAGGGCCTTGTTTTCCAGTTCTTGAAGCGGCCGGAACAGGGCCGGGAAATCGTCGACGATCGGCGTGGGCTCCGAGCCGATCGGATACCCGGTCAGACTCGCCACGGCACCATCTCCAAAGTCCACAACGATGATCCGGCCTTCGCGCGCCTTTTCTGTTTGCCGGGCGCGGCCAATCTCCCAAGGGTCTTGATCCTCCCTTGCAAGTCCCTGCCAAACGTAGAGCGGCAAACCCTCGCCGGCGAAGTTGACGAGATCGGCCAGCTCCCTTGCATCTGCTTCGCTTGCGAACCGTAGCGGTGACTCAAGCCGGATCATTTGCATCCTCCGGAAATGTGGGGCGGAGAACTTTTATAAGACGTTTTTCGAATGACGTCAGGTAATCTTCAGTTCACACGACCTTTCCTTGGGTCGGATCCGCTTCGGCAGCGTGTCTCCAAAAGAATTTCCCCGGCTTTGCTGCACAGCCATTCACGTGTCGGACAGGGCCTATATAAATCGAGGTCCTGAAATCCAAAGGAGCAACCCCATGCCCCCGATGCCCGCCAGAATCATCCATATTTCGATCGCGCGCGACTGGCGGGAGGTTTATGCCTTCATGGCAGACCATGAGAAAATGCCACTTTGGGCGTCCGGCCTCTCTTCCGGGCTGACCCGCGACGGCGAGGACTGGATCGCGCCCGGGCCGCTCGGCAATGCTCGCGTACATTTCGTGGCCGCGAACGATTACGGCGTCGTCGATCACCTGGTCACCCTCGAAGACGGCCGGCAGGTGCACAACGCCCTGCGAGTCGTTCCGAACGGCGACGGCGCCGAGGTGATGTTCACGCTGCTCAGGCAACCGGGGATGAGCGAAGCGCAATTCGCAGACGACGCGGCCTGGGTGGAAAAAGACCTCGCCAGGCTTAAATCCATCCTTGAATCCGGCAAGGACTGATTGGAAGGACGGGAACGACATGAGCCGCAAGGAAAACGACCGCCGCATCGACTATATCGAGTTCAACGTCGCGGATATCGCCGCAAGCAAGGCCTTCTACGGCAGCACCTTCGGCTGGACCTTCACGGATTACGGGCCGGACTATTGCGAGTTTGCCGATGGCCGCCTGACCGGCGGCTTCACCACGCTCGGACCGGTCCGAAGCGGCGGACCGCTCGTCATCATCTATGCCGACAGGATCGAGGACGCGCAGGCCCGTGTCGAGGCGGCCGGTGGCAGGATCGTCAAGCCGATCTACACCTTCCCCGGCGGCCGGCGGTTCCACTTTGCCGATCCGGACGGATACGAATTGGCGGTCTGGTCGGAGCAATAGAGCATTTTTGCGGTCAACTGGTTCCACCTGACTGCAAATGCTCTCCAGCGCCGCGCGTCGTTTCAGGCTGTAGCCCTTTGAATTGCTGCATGTCTTAGTCCCTAAATCGAGGTGGAGTTAAGGAGACATGCAGTGGTTCCGCCTATTCGCCGAAGCGAATGAACAACGCCCCGACGAGACCGAAGACGACGATGCATTGCAGGATGTACATCGGCCATTCCTGTGACATCTGGCGCCCTCCCGTCGAGTACCACCGCTGCCGAGCCCTGAAGGGCCATGGGCAAGTCTAACATTTCCGGCCGATTTCGGCACGGAAAAGCCGCGCGCCCGGTCAAGGACGCGCGGCAGGAGCGGGCAAGAAAAGTGTGAGCGGTTTTCCGCGCCGCAGCACAAGTCGACGGCGTGCTTCGACCGGCTCGCGTCCTACTCGCCGCCACCCAGCGAATGGACGAAGACCGCGAGCTGCTTGACGGTGGTGTCGCCGATGCGCGGCAGCCAGGCGGGCATGACACCGTGCCTCGGTGCCTTCATCTGGTCGATGATCGCCTGCTCGCCGCTTCCCTTCAGCCAGATCGCGTCTGCGAGGTTGGGTGCCCCGAATTCGCGGCTGCCGGTGGCGTCCGCCCCGTGGCACGAGGCGCAATTATCTGCAAAGAGCTGCTTTCCGGGCTCCACCAGGGCTGCGTCCGACGGCGTAGCGGTGAGGCTCACGACATAGGCGGCGGTCTGGCGCAGTTCATCCTGCGTCAGCATGTCCGCGAAGGACGGCATCTCCGAGACGCGCGTCTCGCCGTCGCCCGCAAAGCGGATACCATGGGCGATCGTCTGATAGAGCGCCTCAGCGCCGCCGCCCCAGAGCCAGTCGTCGTCGTTCAGGTTCGGGAAGCCCTTGCCACCCGCAGCACCCGACCCATGGCACTGAGCACAGTTCACCTTGAAGGCCGAAGCGCCGGCCGCAACCGCGAATTGCCGCAGCTGCGGATCGGCGATGATCTCCTCGACCGTGCTGGAGGCGATACGCTCCACGTTGCCGGCCTGGGCCGCCTTGGCATCGGCGAGTTCGGTGCTGACTTCCGCGCGGCTGGAATATCCGAGCACGCCCTTGGTCGCTTCGGTCAACAACGGCCAGGAGGGATAGGCGATCGCGTAACCGATGCCCCAGAGGATGGTCGCATAGAAGGTGTAGACCCACCAGCGCGGCATCGGATTGTTGAGTTCGCGGATGCCGTCCCACACGTGACCGGTGGTTTCGACGCCGCTGATCTCGTCGATATGTTTGTCCGCCATGGATCAGTCCTCCTTTCGAGCGGCATGAGGAAAAGTGTGCAGCGGTTTTCCGCCCGCGTGCCGCGCAGACTCTTCGACGAAGGGGATGATGGCGGCCTGTTGGGCGGCCTTCCTGGCGCCCGGCCGGAAAACGAAAAGGACGACGGCGAGGAAGAAGACCGTCATGGCGAGCAGCCCCCAGCTGTCGGCGAAGTGGCGCATGGCCGTGTAGGTTTCCATGGGAGCCTCCATCTTTAGCGATAGCCGGTGGTGTCGTCATAGGTGGAGAAGTCGACGAGCGTGCCGAGCATCTGCAGATAGGCGACGAGCGCGTCCATCTCCGTCAGCTTTTGCGGATCGCCGTCGAAGTCGCCGAGCTTGGCCTTGGGATAGCGCGCCTCGATGCCGGACGTATCGGCATTGGGGTCCGCCTGTGCCTTGAGATCGCTAAGCGCATTGTCGATCATCTCGTCCGTATAGGGAACGCCGACCGCCCTGTTGGCCTTAAGGCTCATGGCGACGTCCTTCACGTCAAGCGGCGTCGCCTTCAGGAAGGCGTAGCTCGGCATCACCGACTCCGGCACGACGGAGCGCGGCTCTATCATGTGCTGGACGTGCCATTCGTTCGAGTAGCGATCGCCGACTCGGGCGAGGTCCGGCCCTGTCCGCTTCGAACCCCACTGGAACGGATGGTCGTACATGGATTCGGCCGCAAGCGAATAGTGCCCGTAGCGCTCCACTTCGTCGCGGAACGGCCGGATCATCTGGCTGTGGCAGACATAGCAGCCCTCGCGGACGTAGATGTTGCGCCCGGCGAGCTCCAGCGGCGAATAGGGCCGCATGCCTTCCACCTTCTCGATCGTATTCTCGAGATAAAAGAGCGGCGCGATTTCCACGATGCCGCCGACGGAGACGACGAGCAGCGAACCGACGAGCAGCAGCGTGGCATTGCGTTCGAGGATGGCGTGTCTATCGAGAATGGACATGGTCTGCCCTCCTATTCCGCAAGCTGCGCGACCGGCGCCGCGCCGAGGATCGGTTCTTCCTCGCGCACGCGTCCGAGGATTGTCATCGTGATGTTGAAGGCCATGATCAGGGCACCGGCCAGGAACAGGGCGCCGCCGACGGCACGCATCACGTAGTACGGGAACATCGCCGCCACCGTTTCCGCGAAGGAATAGACGAGGAAGCCCTGGTCGTCGTACTCGCGCCACATCAGGCCCTGCTGGATGCCGGCGACCCACATGACGGCGGCATAGACGACGATGCCGAGGGTGGCGAGCCAGAAGTGCCAATTGATCATGCGCACGCTGTAGAGCCGTTCGCGGTTCCAGAGCTTCGGCACGAGATAGTAAATGGCGCCGAAAGTGATCAGACCGTTCCAGCCGAGCGCACCCGAATGCACGTGGCCGATGGTCCAGTCGGTATAGTGGCTGAGCGAGTTGACGGTCTTGATCGACATCATGGGCCCCTCGAAGGTCGCCATGCCGTAAAAGGCGACGGCCATCACCATCATGCGCACGATCGGATCGGTGCGGACCTTGTCCCAGGCGCCCGAGAGCGTCATCAGGCCGTTGATCATGCCGCCCCAGGAGGGCATCCAGAGCATGACGGAGAAGACCATGCCGAGCGTCTGCGCCCAATCCGGCAGGGCCGTGTAGTGCAGGTGATGGGGTCCGGCCCAGATATACATGAAGATCAGCGCCCAGAAGTGGATGATCGACAGCCGGTAGGAATAGACGGGACGGTTCACCTGCTTGGGGATGAAGTAGTACATCATCGCCAGGAAGCCGGCTGTCAGGAAGAAGCCGACGGCATTATGCCCGTACCACCATTGCGTCAGCGCATCCTGCACGCCCGAAAAGGCCGAATAGCTCTTGGAGCCGAGGAAGGAGACCGGCACCGCCAGATTGTTGACGACGTGCAGCATGGCGATGGTGACGATGAAGGACAGATAGAACCAGTTCGCCACATAGATATGCGGTTCCTTGCGTTTCAGGATCGTGCCGAGGAAGACGGCGAGATAGGCAACCCAGACGATCGTCAGCCAGAGGTCCACGTACCACTCCGGCTCCGCATATTCCCGGCTCTGGGTGATGCCGAGCAGGTAACCGGTGGCGGCCATGACGATGAAGAGCTGGTAGCCCCAGAAGACGAACCAGGCGAGATCGCCGCCGAAGAGGCGCGCGCGGCTCGTGCGCTGCACGACATAGAAGGAGGTGGCGATCAGCGCATTGCCGCCGAAGGCGAAGATGACGGCGGACGTATGAAGCGGCCGCACGCGCCCGAAATTGAACCAGGGTTCGATGTTGAGATCAGGAAAGGCGAGCTGCAGCGCGATCACGACCCCTACTAAGAAGCCGACCACCCCCCAAGCCATCGTGGCGATCACGCCGTATTTCACGACTTCGTCGAAATATTCCGATTGCGGCGCCGGCGCCCGGCCAGCGATCGCCGGCCGGAACTCCGTCCGGCGCATCAGCACGATCGCGCCGCCGATGAGCACGAAGAACAGAACCCACATATGCGCCCCGAATGGGCGGTCCTGGGCGAAGCCAGCCCCGATCAGCGCCAGGAAGGCGCCCACCGCGAGCAAGAGCATCTCGAATGTGTATTTCATGGTTGGGTCCCCAACTTTTCTCAGCTTGCCGACGCTCGCGCGCGATTTTCGGCGCGATCCAGCCAGCCTGAGAATTGTCAGAGTCACCCCTTGGCCGCCTTGATTCAGATCAAGGTTGGGCCCGGCGCCATGTCGCATCCTCACCGGTAAAGGAGGACCGTCCTTGAGGAGGTACTGGAAAGGACCGGAGCGCATGGCAGCAGGGATCAATCGGCCACCGCCGTTGGAAGGCCCGCGCGCCGCGGCCAACGAGGCATATGCCGAGCCGCTCGCCTGGCTCGCAAGCGCCCACAAGGAGCAGCTGGCGCTCTGCGACAGCTTGGAGGCGATCGCCGACAGCCTCCCGGGCGAGATCGATCGCGAAATATGCGCCTATGCGGCAAGGATGCTGGCGCCGATGCTGCGCCAGTTTCATGCCGGCGAGGAGCGCATCGTCTTCGATTGGGCCGAGCAGCGTTTCGGCGACGATCCGTCGGCGCGCGCTTCGCTCGAGCGGCTGAAATACGAGCATTGCGAGGACGAGTGCTTTGCCGAGGAATTGACGGAAATGCTGGACCGGCTCGGATCGGCAGACAACACCGTGAACCCCGAGACGGCCGGCTACATGCTGCGCGGCTTCTTCACCAATCTGCGCCGCCACGTCAGCTTCGAACAGGAGTGCCTGCGCGGCATTGTCGCTCGCCAGACGCACGATCCGAACTGATTGGCGGCCGGCGGATGGGGCGTTGACGCTTCGGCCTCACGGTTCCCGGTTCAAGCCGCGATCGCCCGCCGCCGGTCGGCCTGTTCCTGAATGACGAGAATGGCGCCGATCACCTTGCCTTTGCTCGACAGGCAGGGCGTCATCCGACAACGGACCAGGACGGTGCTTCCGCCGACGGCCTTGGCGAAGGAATAGTCGACGATTTCCCCCGCAAAGCAGCGGTCGAGACAGGATTTGACGCGCTGCTCGAACCGCTGGAGGCCGATGAATTCGACCACGTGGCGGCCGATGAGATCGATCGGCTTGCTTCCGAGATGACACGCATTGGCCCGGTTCGTATAAAGATAGCGGTAGTCGGGCGTGATGACGGCGATCCGATCGGGGAAGGAATCGAGGATCGCCTCGTTGAGCAGGCCTTCGTCGGCTCGCCCCCTTTTCGGCAGCTTCGGGACGCGTTCGAGATCGAGCCCCGCCACGTCGTCCGCACCGGTCGCTGCGAAATACCGGTCGATCAGGGAGCGAAGCAATTGCGAATGGCGCAGCACGCAGGTGAGATCGTCCGCCTCGGCGCGCACCATGTCCACGAGAAACTGGAATTGAAGGCGCGCATCCTCGACGCTGGCCGCTTTCCGGTCATAGACCGCCCTCAGGATGGGATCGAGTTCACGGTCCAGAATGCCGATCAGATGTTCGTCTGCCACCTTTACGGCATATTGCATCTGCGAATACTTGAACCAGAACAGTTCAATCAATTCCTTCAATTTTAAACCCCGTTGCCAGCCGAAACGCCGAGCCAACCGGCGTTTCGCAGCCGATCGCCCAGGTTGGCGGATTGCCCCTCATTCAACACGCATCCGCGCATGTTCCCCAGAACACAACAATAGGTTTACACCCACTGCGCGCGACCGTTCAACAAAAAGAAAGTGAATTCGGCGGACCTGCAACGTTTCCGAAAGCGGCCGTCGAGCAAAAAAGAGCATCGGTCCGCAAATCCGAAGCGACTTCGGAACACGTCCGTGTTTTTCCTGTTTTACAGGCTGCGCTTGATGTGCCAGCGGTCGTGGTACCAGAGCCATTGGCCGGGATATTCGCGAACCCAGCTCTCGACCTTGTCGTTCAGCATCTGCGCCGTTGCCGTGACGTCGACGCTGCCGTCCGCCCGGCGCGGAATTTCGACCGCCGGCTCCAGTTCCAGCCGGAAACGGCCGCCCGGCAAACGGATGCAGCGGGCGGGATAGACTTCGCAATTGAACTGCCGCACGAGCTTGGCAAGCAGCGGATTGGTCTGCACGTCGCGGCCGAAGAACTTCGTCTTGAGCCCCTTGCGGAACTTCTGGTCGACGAGGACGCCGACGCCGCTGCCCCGTTCGAGCTGACGGGCGAGCGCGAAGGAGGAGCCCGCATGCGACGGCACGAGATTGCCCATGCGGGTCTTGCGGAACTCGAACACCTTGTCGGCGAGATAGGGATTGTTCGGGGGCCGGAAGAGAACCGTCACCTCGAGCCCGAAGGCGGAACCCGCGACCGGCAGCATTTCGAAATTGCCGCTATGCGCCGTGAAAACGATGAAGGGTCGCGGATTGTCCCGCAGTTCCATGAAGAGCGGGATGCCGGAGACCTCCACCCTGCCCGGCTCGGGCCGCGCGGGATCGAAATCGAAGAGGCGGTCGAGGAAGACATATTCGGCTGCGAGCCGCCCCATATTGCCCCAGCTTTCGAGCGCGATCGTCTCGATCTCCGCCTCGCTCTTCTCCGGGAAGGCATTGCGCAGATTGGTCAGCGTCAGCCTGTGGCGGCGGGTTTTCGGCCCGATCCAGCGCGCGACGCGATCCATGAAATTGATCGCCGCATCCGGCGGCAGAAGCTTCAGCACCGACAGAAGCAGGAGCACGAACTGAGCGATCGCCCATTGCCGGAAGCGATCGGCGGCAAGCACCAGCCGTGTGATCAGTATGCGCACCGGCTTCAGTCCATCCTGAGGACGATCTTGCCGAAGATCTGGCGGGACTCCATCCGCTCCAGCGCCCGGTCGATGTCGGTGAGTCCGACCTCCGTGTCGATCACCGGATGAACGAGCCCGCGCGCCATCTTCTGCATGGCGTTCGCCATGTTCTCCATGCGACAGCCGAAGGAGCCGAGCAGCTTCAACTGCTGCTGGAAGAGCATCATCAGGTTCATGTCTGTCGACACGCCCGAGGTCGAGCCGCAGGTGACGAGACGTCCGCCGCGCTTCATCGACAGCATCGAGCCTGCCCAGGTGTCCTTGCCGACATGCTCGAAGACGACGTCGACGCCCTTCTTCTTCGTGAGCTTGCGCACCACGCCCTCGAAGCGGTCGGTGCGGTAGTTGATGACGTGATCGGCGCCGAGCGCCTTGGCTTTCTCGATCTTGTCGTCGGAGCCGACCGTGGTGATGACCGTGCAGCCGATCTTCTTCGCAAGCTGGATGGCGGCCGTGCCGATGCCGGAGCCGCCCGCATGGACGAGGATCGTCTCGCCCGGCTCGAGCCTGGCATTGTCGAAGAGCATGTGTTCGACCGTCCCGAAGGTGACCGGCGCCAGCGCCGCACCGACCGCATCGACGCCCGAAGGTGCCGGCACCAGCAGGCGAGCCGGCAGGTTGACCTTCTCCTGCGCAAAGCCGTCGAGATGGAAGCCGTGCACGCCGCCCACATGTTCGCAGAGATTGTCGCGCCCCTCCCTGCAGGGCCGGCAAAGGCCGCAGGTGCGCGCGCCATAGATCGACACGAGTTGCCCCGGCAGCACATTGGCGACACCCGGCCCGATACTCTCGACGACGCCGGAAGCCTCCGCACCGATCACCAGCGGCATCTTGCGCTTGGCGAAAGCCATGCCGCGCCAGCCCCAGACGTCGATGTGGTTGAGCGCAACTGCCTTGACGCGCAGCGTCACCTCGCCGGGACCGGGCGCCTCCGGCTCCGGGAGATCGGTGATTTCGAGCTTGCGGTCATCGAGCAGTTGCAGGGCGCGCATGGTGTTTCCTTTGTTCTATTCGTCGAGCGGCAAGGTCGTGCGGAACCTTGGGGCATATACATGTCTAGCGCACGCGTCGCTATGCTGAAGGAGGAGGCGCTGCACCCCCCTCTGGCCTGCCGGGCATCTCCCCCATAAGGGGGGAGATCGACTCGCGTCGATCCCCCGTCCTAACAAAAAGGCTCGGCAAATGCAGGGCCGGTTGATGGACGCACCGCGCGTGCCGCATCCAATCTCCACCCTTGTGGGGGAGATGGCCGGCAGGCCAGAGGGGGGTAGCGGCTCTCGCCATCGCTTAACTGCCCATGCGCCCTCACACCGGCTCGGCCGTCATCACAAGGCTGGCGTTCTGGCCGCCGAAGCCGAAGGAGTTTGAAAGTACCGCCGTCACCTGCTGGTCGCGCTTCACATTCGGAACGACATCGAGAACGATGGCCGGATCCGGGTTCTGGTAGTTGATCGTCGGCGGCAGTGTTCCGGTCAGCATCGTCTGGATCGAGAACACCGCCTCGACCGCGCCGGCCGCCGTCAGCGTATGACCGATCATCGACTTGTTGGACGAAACCGGAATTGACGGCAGGCGCTCGCCGAAGACGGCCGACATGGAGAGATATTCCATCTTGTCGTTTTCCGGCGTCGACGTGCCGTGGGCATTGATGTAGCCGATGGCGCTTTCGTCGATGCCGGCATCCGCAAGCGCCGCCCGGATCGTTGCAATCGCCGGCCCGCCATCGGGCGAGGAACGCGTGCGGTGGAAGAGATCCGCCTTCTCGCCGCAGCCCTTCAGGATGCCGTAGACGCGCGCGCCACGGGCGACTGCCGCCTCCAGCGACTCCAGCACCAGCGTCGCCGCCCCTTCGGCAATGACGAAGCCGTCACGGTCCTTGGTGAAGGGTTTCGACGCCTTTTCCGGCGGGTCGTTCTGGGTCGAGAGCGCCGACAGCAGCGAGAAGCGGATCAACGCTTCCGCACTGACCGAGCCGTCGGTTGCGACCGTCAGCGCCCGCTCGGTGCGGCCCTGGCGGATCGCCTCGACGCCAAGCTGGATCGCCGTGGCGCCTGAAGCGCACGCGGTCGAAAGCGTCACCGGAAGGCCGCGGGTGCCGAAACGGTCGGCGAGACGCTCGGAAATCGCGCCGAAGAGCACCGCCTCATGGAACACCGGATCGGCTTTCTGCCGCATGGCGGCGAGGAAGCGGTTATAGGCATCCCCCGGCCGCTCCGACGGCGGCGAGCGGTCGGCGAGCTCGAAGCGGGCGCTCCACTCCGGCTCGATCGGCGGCGCGGCGAGGAACAGCGGCCCGTTGAAGTCGCCCGAAATCCCGGCCTGCGATAGCGCCTCCAGGGTCGTCTCCCGCGCCATCGCATAGGAGCGCTCGACGGCATTTTCCGCCGGCAGCTCGATGAAGTCGACCGTGCCGCAGATGCGGGTCGAGAGGCTGTCCGTCGGGAAACGGGTGATCTTGTGAATACCCGATACGCCGCCCGTGAGCGCGGCCCAGTTGTCTTCGATCCCCTGGCCGAGCGAGGTGATGACGCCCATGCCCGTCACGGCGACGATCGGACGGCCCAGATGGTCCTTGTATGCCTTGCTCATGGTCGAGCTCCCTTATTCAGCGGCAAGCACGGCGATGCCTTCGCCGCGGGCATGTCCGATGGTCGTGACGACGGCTGCTTTTGCCGGCGCAGTCATCGGCGATTCGGCAGGATCGAAAGGCGGGATTTCGGCGCCATGGCCGAGCGCAAGTGCGGCAAGCGCCATGCCGACCGGGAACTGCGCCTCGACACCATGACCGACGAGACCGCCGAAGGCGCGGACCGGCCTGGCGGCGAGTTCCGTTTCGAGGAATTTTCTTTCGCGGCGAACGAGATCATGGAAACCGGAGGTTCCGGAAAACACCACGGTCGACTGCGGATCGAGGTGAGCTGCCGGCTGCGCCAGGTCCTTGAGGCGCGCCTCGAGCCGGCCCTCGTCGCGGTTGCCGCGATCGCCGCCGATCGCATCGATCGTCGCATAGATGCGGGCGCCGCGCGCCTCGGCATATTCGCGCGACTCGAGCACGAGGAAAGCGCCCACGGAACCGAGGATCATGCCGCCGCCATTTTCGGCCGCGCGCGACCAGATCGGATGCCACGCGCCGGTCGCATGCGCCTGGATGGCCTCGAACAGCAGGACGATGTCGAGACGCTCGGCCGAAAAGGCCCCGCCGACAAGCGTATGGGTCGACTGCCCGGCCTTGATGCGGGCGAAAGCGGTCTCGACCGCCGAGATGCCGGCTGCCTCCTCGCCCATGAAGGTGCGCGAGGAGCCGGTGACCTTGTGCACGATGGAAATATTGCCGGCAAGCAAGTTGGAAAGCTGGGCGAGAAAGAGCGTCGGGCGCAGTTCGGTGGTCAGCTTCTCGTTCAGGAGCCGCTCGCGGTCATTGCGCTTCAAGGCCTCGTCGACGATCAGCGAGTCGACATTGATATCGCGCTCGCCGCCGCCGGCGGCGACGATCATGTCCATGCTGCCGCAGGCGTCGAGATCGTCCTTCAGGCCGGCATCGTCGAGTGCAAGCCCGGCGGCGAAGACGCCGAGGCGCTGCCAGTTCTCCATCTGCCGTTGGTCGCCGCGCTTCGGGATCTGCTCGGACCAGTCGATTTCCGGCAGCGGATGAATCGGATAAGGCGCGAAACGTTCGGTTTCGATCCGCACTTCCGGTGCCTCGGCCGCCGTCAGGAGCTTCACATGCGGCTCGGTGCCGACACCCTGGCTCGTCACGATGCCGATGCCGGTGATCACCACGTCGTTTGCGGATTTCGTCATCTTATTTCTCCGAACCGGCCGTTGCGGCCATGAGACCCAGTTCCTCGGCGCGCCCGCGAACGATATCGCCGAGCGGCACCTGATCGAAGGGTACCGTTCTCAGCTTCAACTGGGCATCGCAGATCTTCTTGCCGCCCGAGGCGATCTTCGCCTTGGTGACGGCGAAACCGGACCCTTCGTGCTCCAGCAGCGCCTCGATCTCGAGTTCGGCCGAGGGCTCGACGAAGCTGCGCATCTTGGCGCCGTCGACCGACATCAGGAACGGCATCGCCGCGAATTTCGTCGCCGCGAGCACGAGGAAGCCGGAGGCCTGCGCCATGGTTTCGATCAGGAGGACGCCCGGGACCAGCGGGTAGCCGGGAAAATGCCCCTCGAAGACGGGGCTCTTCTCCGGGACGACGGAGCGCGCCGTCAGCCGGCCGGCCGTAAGATCGACGCTCTCGATGCGGTCGATCATCTGGAAATACTCGAGGAGCATGAAGGCTCATCCCCGTTGTTTCGCGGCTGAAGTAAAAATGCCGATGCCGCCTGTCAAGCGACGGACGCAGCAGGCGGCATCGGAATTGGATCGAACCCGGATGGAGGCGTCAATCAGGCCTTGGCGGCCCGCAATTCGTCGATCTTGGCGCAAAGGTTCTTCAGAACGAAATATTCCTCGGTCGAGACTTTGCCTTCATTGACTTCCTGCGTCCACTGCTCCAGCGGGATCTTGATGCCGAATTCCTTGTCGATCGCGAAAACGATGTCGAGGAAATCCAGGCTGTCGATGCCGAGATCATCGATGGTGTGGCTCTCCGGCTTGATCGTCTCGCGGTCGATCTCGCTCGTTTCTGCAATAATGTCGGCAACCTTGTCGAATGTAGCTGTCACGCGCAATACCTCATGAAATTCGAGTCTTGGCGATCCCTATAGAAAAATGCACCGCAAAAGCCAATGCCTCCCTGGCTTCCGCGGTTGAGAATTGAAGACAGCTGTTGCTAAACGGCGACCGAGTGCCGTCCCCGCCCCGAGCGAAGATGCGCGTCGAAGGCGGCCGCGACCGTCCTCGCGAAGGGCCTGCCGCGCGGTGTCAGGCCGAAGACGCCGCTCTCGATCGTGGTGAGACCATCGGCGTCGCGGGCGCGAAAGAGCCGCGCCTCCTCTATGACCGCTGCGGCAAGCCCGGGAAACTCCGCCGCGATCCGCCCGAAGGAGAATCCGAACTCGCACATGATGAGCGCGATCACCCGCGCCCGCAGCCGGTCCTCCGGCGTCATCAGATAACCGCGGACGACGGCAAGCCCGCCCTGCCCGACCCCACGCAGATATTCTCCGGTCGCCGTGTTATTCTGCACGTAGCCCTGCCGGAACTGACCGATTGCCGATGCGCCGAGGCCGATCAGCGTTTCGGCGGCATCGTCGGTATAGCCCTGGAAGTTGCGCCTAAGCCGCCCCTCCCGGCTGGCGACGGCGAGCGAGTCAGCCGCCTTGGCGAAATGATCGATGCCGATCGGCTGGTAGCCGGCGACGACCAGCATTTCGGCTGCCCGCGACATCTGCGCATAGCGCTCGACGATGCCCGGCAGGCTCTCCTCCGGGATCATCGCCTGGTGCTTCTTCAGCCACGGCACATGCGCGTAGCCGAAGAGCGCGACCCGATCCGGAGCAAGGGAAAGCACGGCGTCGATGGTGCGCTCGAGCGACGGCATCGTCTGGTAAGGCAGGCCGTAGAGCACATCGCAATTGACGGAACGCACGCCACGGGCGCGTGACGCCTCGATCGCGTCGCGCGTCTGCTCATAGGTCTGGATCCGGTTGATCGCCTTCTGCACCGTCGGATCGAAATCCTGGATGCCGAAGCTCGCCCGTGTCATGCCGATCGCCGCGAGCGCGTCGTGGCGGCCGGCGTCGAGATCGTTCGGGTCCATCTCGACGCTGATCTCGCACTTATCGGCAAAGGCGAAATGGCGGGCGAACTCTTGCCTGAGCGCCATCAGGTCATCGGGTCTGAGCAGCGTCGGCGACCCGCCGCCGAGATGCAGCGCAGTCACCCGTGCATCGCCGGTCACCAGCCCGCCCACCGCCTCGATCTCGCGGTGCAGACCCTTCAGATAGGCGGCAACCGGATCGTAGCGCAGCGTCTGCCTGGTATGGCAGGCGCAGAACCAGCAGAGCCGGTCGCAATAGGGAATATGCGCGTAGAGCGACAGGTTGTCGCCGGCCCCGAGCGCGCCGAGCCAGCGCGCATAGTGGGAATTGCCGACCTCTGCCGAGAAATGCGGCGCCGTCGGATAGCTCGTATAGCGCGGCACCGGCGCGGCATATTTCAAGACAAGGGCATCTTCCATCGTGATCTCCGTTCACATCGCGGCAAGAGATAGGATGAAAATGCATCGTCGCCTTTGATTTTGATCAAGTAGAACGGGGAAAGCCCGCATCACCCCTCTGCAACTTCATGGGATACGGCTTGCTTCAACGTCCGCGTCACCCATTTGTTGAGGCTCACGCCTTCGCGCCGTGCGGCACTCGACAAGGCTTTGTGCACGCTCGGTTCTGTCCGGACGACGAACTGGCCGGAAAACGGCTTCTCGGGTTCCTCGTCGCGTTCTTTGCAGAACGCCAGGTAATCCTCTACCGAATCCGCAAGCGCCTGCTTCAGCTCCGCGGCCGAGGTGCCCTGAAAGGTGATAACGTCGCGCATGTTGATGACTTCGCCGTGGAAGATTTCGGCGTCTTCATCAAATTCGACAACAGCTTCGTAGCCCTTGTAGTGCATTGTGGTCATGGTTGTATCTCCGCTTCGAGCAGGAAGCGCCGGACGGACTTCACCGCTCCTTTGTCGGTTTCCTTTTGCGGGTGCGGGCGATGGAATACCGCGCGCACGCCGTTCAGGACACCACGCACTCGCGATCCTTGCCCTTCCATGATTTCGGCGCCACATGCGGCAAGCAATGCCTCAATGTCCCCGCCAGAATCCCGGCACGAACAGGGTCGGCAAACACCGCTTCAAGGGTTGCCTGATGCTTCCTGCTTAATTCCATATAGTATCACTTTCTAGTATCATTTCGATCTTGCCGCAGTGTCGCCTCTTCACGTGAGTGAACCGCGCCTAAAGGCTCGAGGCGAGCAATGAGCAACTCCTTCTCATCCGTCAACAGCGACCAGTGTCCCGCACTCCCACTGAGGATCGTCTGCTTGCGAACAGGATTGGATTGGTCAGCATCCAAGAATTGATCATCATCAAATTCGACTGAGACATAGTTTCGCGCCTGCACAACTGGGATCCGCCAAGCCTTGATTTGCCACCGCTGATCCTCTTTCCTTCGATGAGCATTAATCGACACGGGCAGGAAAAACGTGCAGATCGTCGCCGAGAACCCCCGCAAGGACATCCATAATTCGGACATCCCCTTCGTGTGCATCGCCTGCGAGGCGCGCCATGGCGGCGTCTGCGGCGCGCTCACGCCCGGCCAGCTGACCGAACTCAGCCGCCACGCGACGCGGCGCTCGGTGGAGGCCGGCAGCGAGATGCTCGGCCAGGGCGAAGCGACCCGGACCCATGCCAACATCATCCGCGGGGTCGTGAAGCTGAGCAAGATGATGTCGGATGGCCGGCAGCAGATCGTCGGGCTTCAGTTCGCACCGGACTTCATGGGCAGGCCCTTCACGCGCGAAAGCGCGCTGAGTGCGGAAGCGGCGACCGATATCGACATCTGCGCCTTTCCGCACGCAGTCGTCGAGCGGCTGATGGCCGAGGCGCCAGGGCTCGAGCACCGGCTGCACGCGCAGGCCTTGAAGGAACTAGACGAAGCCCGCGAATGGATGCTGACGCTCGGCCGCAAGACGGCCCAGGAGAAGGTTGCAAGCTTCCTTTTTCTGATCGCAACCCATTTCGACCCCGAAGATGGCGTGGCGAACGAATTCGACCTGCCCCTGTCGCGCGCCGACATCGCCGACTATCTCGGCCTCACCATCGAGACCGTCAGCCGCCAGATCACCAAGCTGCGCAAGGACGGCGTGATCCGCATCGAGAACAACCGCCGCGTCTACGTGCCCGTCATGGCACGGCTGAAGCGCTGCGCGGGAATAGATGCGTGAGTTTCCGGAGAACTAGAGCGCGAGCAGACGGAAAGCTCGCTCGTTTGCTTATGCAAGAACGGTGCTTGTGAGTGGATCCTCGGGTCAAGCCCGAGGATGACGGAGGAGGGAATGTCGTCAAAAATCCTGCTACGCTTCATCGTAGCGCACAACCCTTTCTGTGGTCATCCTCGGGCTTGACCCGAGGATCCAAATACAAGCCTACGATGGGCGGGCAGTTCCAGCGACGCCAGCACCCTCGAACGCCTTGGCTGTGTTGTGTTTCGGTAGCCAGAGCGCGCGCTGCGACGGGCAATGAAGAGAGGAGGTCTCATCTCAGCGCATCGGCAAAAAATCGTACTCGATTTTCGGAAAGCTCGGTGCTCAGATTTTAAAGAATTGCAGCGACCTATGCGCGTCTGAAAAGACGCGCGGCGCGGTCGAGGGCGCTCCAAGCTGCAGGCCCTTCTCCAAACGTGTTTCTACCCGGATGCAAGAAGCAAGAACGGCACCGCCAGCACGGCAGAGGATGCCGCCAAAACCAAACAGGCAGCGTAGAAGACTGAAACGGCGGCGTCGATATCCTCGACGGTCGCGACGGGCCGCCCGGTCCCATTGATCATCGGCTCGTCCACCGTCACGCCGCCATAGACCCGCGGGCCTGCCAGCTGGATATCCAGTGCACCCGCCATCGCCGCTTCGGGCCAGCCGGAATTCGGCGAGCGGTGCAGGCCGTGGTCGCGTCGCGCCACGTCGATTGCGGCTCTTGCCGCCTCCGCGCCGCGCCTCAGATGTGCGCCGGCGGCAACGAGCAGCACCGAAAGCCGTGCCGCCGGAAGATTGGCGAGGTCGTCCAGCCGCGCGGAGGCCCAGCCGAAATGCAGATAGCGCGGGCTCTTGTGCCCGATCATCGAATCCGCGGTGTTGAGCATCTTATAGGCGAGCAACCCCGGAAGGCCGGCCAGGGCGTACCAGAGGGCGGGAGCAACGACCCCGTCGGAGAAATTCTCGGCGAGACTCTCGATCGCCGCGCGGCAGACGGCCGGCTCGTCGAGCGTATTCGGATCGCGCCCGACAATCATCGACACCGCCTCGCGGCCGCCGGCAAGCCCGTCGCGGCGAAGCCCGTCGGCAACCCGGGTGACGTGATCGGCAAGACTCTTCTGCGCGAGGAAGACGGCAACGATGATTGCCTCGAAGAGAAAGCCGATGGCGCCGAGGACATCGAAAAGGCGGTCAAGCACGATGCCGAGGACGATGCTCGCAACGATCAGGGCGACGATCGTCACCAGCCCGCGCAACCTCAAGGAACCCCTCCCCAGGTCGGCGCGGTTGAACCCCTTGTCGAATAGGCCGATGGCCTGGCCGAAGTAGACGATCGGATGGGTGATCCGCGACCACAGCCAGTCCGGGTCGCCCACGAGGCGGTCGATCAGCAGCGCTGCCGCCAGGATGAGAAGGGTTTCCGACATCTAGACCCCTGCCCCTTGCAAGGCTTCGGCGAGCCGGAGATCGCCGTGCTCGTCCGCCGAAAGGCCCAGCCGCAGCCAATGCGGGTTGTAATCGAATTTGCGCGTCAGGATGCGTGCCCTGCAAAGGCCCTCGTGAAGGGCGTGGGCGCGCTCATGTTCGACGAGAGCGAACAGACCCGTGCCGCCGACGACCTCGAGCCCGGCTCCGGCGAGCACCGCATCCAACCCGGCCTTCCGCCCCCAGATACGTTTGGCGACCTCCTCGGTATCCGCCCCCATCAGCCTTGCCGACAGGGCCAGCGCCGGACCGGAAACGGCCCACGGACCCAGCCACTCGCGCAAACATCCCATGACTGATGCCGTCGCGACGACGAAGCCCAGCCGCAGGCCGGCAAGCCCGAAGAATTTGCCGAAAGAGCGGAACACGATCAGGTTGTCATGATCCGCCACATGCGGCGCAACGCTTGCCGCCGGATAGAGATCGCCGAAGGCTTCATCCACCACCAGCAGGCCGCCGCGCAAGGCCATCGCCTCGGCCAGGGCCAGGATTTGCTCCGGCTGGAAAAGCCGACCGGTGGGATTGTTGGGATTGACGACCACCGCGAACGGGGCCGCGGCCAGGTCTTCGACGGTCTCGACGAGATCGACGACCATGCCACCCGCCTCAAGCACACGGGCATATTCGCCATAGGTCGGCGCAAGGATCGCGGCGCGTCCCGCCGGGCCCGCGACCCGCGGCAGCAACTGGATAGCCGCCTGCGTGCCGGGCACCGGCAAAGGCGGCAGGTTGCTGGTTCGGTAGTAGCGGCTTGCCGCCGCCCGCGCCGCCTGTTCCAGATGGCCGTCCGGCAGGCGGTGCCAGACGCGCGGATCGATCTCGGGAAGGGCGACCGGACACGGGTTGATACCGGTCGAAAGGTCGAGCCAGTCTTCAGGTGCGCCGCCGAAACGCGCTGCGGCCTCGCTGATGCCGCCGCCATGCGCGATGGGAGCCGTCATGGGGCCTCCAGCCGGTCGATGAGGTGCATGAAGGACCCCGCGACGTTGTTTCGGCGCAGGCCCGCTTTTCCGAGGTCCTCCCCGGCCGCGTCCGTCACCGAGAAGAGCGGTTCGGCCGTCCCTTCCGAAACGATGGTCGCATAATGGAATTCGTGTGCCGTCATGGGGCAGTCGAAAAAAGTGGTGTCGACGGGATGGAGACGGCGATAGCCGAGATGCCGCTTGCGCTCGGCAAAACTGGTGACGAGCGGCAGCAGGCCCAGCATTTCGTGTCGGCGGCCGTCGGCGGCAACAAGCCCTTCCCCGAGCGCCATGTAGCCGCCGCATTCGCCGAAAACGCGTACGCGCCGCCCCGCCGCAGCACGCATGCCGTTGCGGAAGGTAGTTGCGCCGGCGAGCCGTTCCGAATGCAGTTCCGGATAGC
The DNA here is from genome assembly GCF_001854885.1 of Ensifer sp. LCM 4579. Classification (GTDB taxonomy): domain Bacteria; phylum Pseudomonadota; class Alphaproteobacteria; order Rhizobiales; family Rhizobiaceae; genus Sinorhizobium. The sequence continues at coordinate 150,442 of NZ_MDDV01000024.1, forward strand.
CGCCGGGAAGATAGATCGCGTCCGCAGCGCCGTCCGGCGCCTCGTCTGCGAGCGGCGAGAAGAAGGAAAGTTCGGCGCCCTGCCCGCGCCAGCCGGCAATGAGATGCTCGTAAACGAAGGCGAAGGCCACATCGCGGGCAATGGCGATCCGCTGGCCGAGCGGCCTGAGCGCGGCGGGTTCGGTTCTTTTCTGCGAGGTGAGCGGCAGGGCGGCGGCGATAAGGGCATCGAGATCGCAATCGGCCTCGATTGTGGCGGCAGCATGGTCGATGAAGGTTTCGAGCGTGCCGTGCTCCCCCGCCTGGACGAGACCGAGGTGACGTTCGGGCAGCCTGAGCGCCGCATCCTGGCGGATGACGCCGAAGATCGGCACCGAAATGCGGCCGAGCGCATCGCGCAGCATTGCCTCGTGGCGGTCGCTGCCGACCCGGTTCAGGATGACGCCCGCAACGCTGACATCGTCGCGATGGCCCGCATAGCCGCGCACCAGCGCCGCAACCGAATGGGACAGACGGGCGCAATCGACGACGAGAACCACCGCAAGCCCGAGCGTGGCCGCGAGATCGGCCGGGGTTCCGCTGCCGTCGGCGGCGCCGTCATAGAGCCCCATCATTGCCTCGACGATGAGCGTGCAACCATCGGCCGAGGCCCGCCCCGCATTGGCGAGAAGCAGATCCGGCCGCATCGCCCAGGGATCGTAGTTGAGGCAAGGCTTGCCGCTCGCCGCCGCATGGAAGGCCGGATCGATGTAATCCGGCCCGGCCTTGCCGGGCGAAATCGAATGTCCCCGCCGCTTGAGCGCCCGCATCAGGCCGAGCGTCACCGTCGTCTTGCCCGAACCGGAGCTCGGAGCAGCAATCATCAGGCCGCTCATGCCGGGTTCCGGGAGCGATCCGCCAACGGATCGGTTACAAGTTTGCGGCCATCGAGCGCACCCCTCCAGTCGAGCGACGGGCGCAGTCGCACGACCTCGCCGACGACGACGATCGCCGGCGGCTCGAGACCGGAAGCCGCGACATCGGCCTCGGCGCGCGACAGCGTGGTTTCGAGCACCTCCTGGTCCGCCGTCGCCGCATTGCAGACGAAGGCGACCGGCTCGTCCGGCGCCCGGCCGGCGGCGATGAGGTTCGCGGCAATCTGGCCGATATGCTTCATCGCCATATACATGACGATGACCGGTGAGCCTTTGGCGATGCCTTCCCAATTGATCCGGTCCGGCACGACGCCGGAGGAATCGTGGCCCGTGAGGAAAGTGACCGCATGGTTCACTTCCCTGTGGGTCACGGGGATGCCCGCATAGGCGAGGCCGCCAATGCCCGCCGTGATACCCGGCACGATGCGGAACGGAATGCCATGCTCGACCAGCGTCAGGGCTTCTTCGCCGCCCCGCCCGAAGACGAAGGGGTCGCCACCCTTCAATCGCAGCACCCGCAGCCCCGACCGGGCCAGCTCCACGAGCCGCAGCGAGATGTCGCGCTGCTTCGGCGAAGGCTTGCCGCCGCGCTTGCCCGCGAATTCGAGCGTTGCGCCGGGTTTGGCAAGCTTCAGGCACTCGCCATTGACCAGCGCGTCGTGGACGATGACATCCGCCTGGCGCAGCGCATTGGCGGCATGAAGCGTCAGGAGACCGGGATCGCCCGGCCCCGCCCCGACCAGCCAGACGGTTCCCGGGTCGAGTTGAGGCAGGCCGGCGAAAAAGGTTTCCGTCATCGTGTCTCACTCCCGACCGAACGAAGATTACCCCCTCTGGCCTGCCCGTCCTCCGCAACTGCAGCGCAGCTGCTGCGGAGGGTGGACCGGCCATCTCCCACACAAGGGGGAGAACACCTGTGGCACGCCTGGCGCCCCTGACGGGAGATTATGCATATCGAAGCATTTCTTTTGAGGCGATCGGTTAACCGCGAGTCGATCTCCCCCCCTGTGGGGGAGATGGCCGGTAGGCCAGAGGGGGGTGACCTCGTCGCCATCATTCCGCTCCCCTCTGCCCGCAGGCGACGCCATTGGAAACCACACCCGCTATCGCCGCCGTTGCGCGCGCCGAGCGGATCTTCGGCACGATCAGCACCGCATTCGGCCCGGCACCGGCGAGAGCGGCCCCTTCCGCCACGCCATGACAGCCGGTATGGGCGAAGACGATCTCAGACGGATTTTTCAACCGGTCCGCCTCCGCCTCGAGCGTCGCCGCATCGAAAAAGCGAATCGGCACGGCAAAGTGCTGTGCGACGGCGTGAATGGCCAGCTCCTCCGAACGCGCATCGAGAGATGCGATGAGAGCGAGATCACTCCCGCTGGCTCCGGCATCCGCAAGCGCCTGCTCGGCCAGTCCGATCACTTCCTCCGGCGCGGTTCGGCGTTCGCAGCCGAGGCCGAGAACGAGTTTGGTGACGGCTGATCCCTCGGCCAAAGGCATGCGGTGCGGCTCCCTGCAGCGCGGCCTCTCCGGCACGCAAGCTGAAATTCGGTTGAATCTGCACGGGGATTTCGTTTTCCAGAGCCCAGCGCAGCGGTCGGCGTTCCATACGAAGCGCCGGCCGGGAGATGGGACCCCACACCGGTCTGGACAGCACCGGATAGGGCCCCCTGCATGGGTCGGCCGCACCGGACGCTCTTTCAGTCCGCCTCCGCGGACGCCGTCGCACGATCGCTATATCTATCCGAAGGCCGTCCGGGCGGTCAAACCGGATTGCGCCATCGCCACGTCGTAATCGGTGCAGCTATGAGTCACTCGCGGCGCCGGTGCGGAATACCCCTCGCACCGCTGCCGACAATTCTTTGCTTTTGGACGCCGCATCTGACACAAGGCGAAGACAATTTCCCTGCCATTCCCTTCGAGCCTTCCGTGACCGACCTCGCCTTCCATCTCCTCATCTTTCTGTTCGCGGCGGCCTTTATCGCCGGGTTCATCGACTCGATTGCCGGCGGCGGCGGCATGGTCACGATTCCGGCCATGCTGATCGCAGGCATTCCGCCGCTGGAAACGCTCGGCACCAACAAGCTGCAATCCCTCTTCGGCTCGGGCTCGGCTAGCCTCGCCTATGCCCGGCACGGGCATGTGAGCCTGAAGGAGCAATTGCCGATGGCGCTGATGTCGGCGCTGGGTTCGGTCCTCGGCGCCCTCCTCGCGACCATCGTACCGGCCGACGCGCTCAAGGGCGTGCTGCCGTTCCTCCTGATCGCGATCGCCATCTATTTCGGCCTGAAACCGAATGTCGGCGATATCGAGAGGCATCGCCGCATCTCGGCATTCCTCTTCACCCTCACCTTCGTGCCGCTGATCGGCTTCTACGACGGCGTCTTCGGGCCCGGCACCGGTTCCTTCTTCATGCTGGGCTTCGTCTCGCTCGCAGGCTACGGCATCCTCAAGGCGACGGCGCATACGAAGTTCCTGAACTTCGGCTCCAATCTCGGCGCCTTCATCGTCTTCGTGCTCCACGGCGTCGTGCTGTGGAAGGTCGGACTGGTGATGGGCGTCGGCCAGTTCCTCGGCGCGCAGGTCGGCTCGCGCTATGCCATGGCCAAGGGCGCGAAGATCATCAAGCCGTTGCTCGTCATCGTCTCGATTGCGCTCGCGATCCGCCTGCTTGCCGACCCTGGGCACCCGCTGAGGATCTGGCTCGGGCTGTGAGCGAAGGCGAACGGTACCGCGACGCCCAGCGCATCGGCCCGAAAATCGTACCCGATTTTAGGAAAGCTCGATGCGCAGATTCAAAGAGTTACAGCGACCTTTGCGCGTCCGAAAAGACGCGCGGCGCTGTAAAATCCGTGACGCCATCGCCCCCGATCAGAATTCGACGCCCTTCTGCGCCTTGATGCCGGCGCGGAAGGGATGCTTGATCAGTTCCATTTCCGTCACGAGATCGGCGAACTCGATCAGGTCTTCCTTGGCATTGCGGCCGGTCAGGACCACATGGGTCATGGGCGGCTTTTCCTCCTTCAGGAAGCGGATCACCTCGGCGACGTCGATATAATCGTAGCGAAGCGCGATGTTGATCTCGTCGAGCAGCACCATGGAATTGCGTTCATCGCGGATCAGTTCCTTGGCCTTTTCCCAGGCTTTCTCCGCCATGGCCACGTCGCGGGCGCGGTCCTGTGTTTCCCAGGTGAAGCCCTCGCCGAGCGTGTAAAACTGGCAGAGATCGCCGAAATGCTTCTCGATCAGGTCGCGCTCGCCGGTCTGCATCGCGCCCTTGATGAACTGCACGACCGCCGAGGGCATGCCGTGGGCGATGTGGCGGAAGATCATGCCGAAGCCGGCGGTCGACTTGCCCTTGCCCTTGCCGGTATGGACGATGACCAGACCCTTCTCGTCCGTCTTCGTCGCCATGATTTTCTCGCGCGCGGTCTTCTTCTTCGCCATTTTCATGGCGTGGCGGGCGTCGTCCTTCTCTGCCGTCGGCTCGTTGACCGTCTCTTCGCTCATCGTCTCACTCCCTGTTGTTTCCGGCATTGCCGATGCGCGCGGCAAGTCCGCTCAGTTCAAATCGTGCGGAATTCGAGCGCGGGCCCCACAGCCCCCGCTCGATCGCCTCCAGAAGCCGCTCCGCCATTTCGGCAAGAGCGGCCGGGTTCTTCTCGCGGAGGAATGCGAGCACTTTCTCATCGGCAATATAGGCGCGGTAGGCGGCGTCGAAGTGGTGGTCGCGCACCGCCCCGGTCGTCGCGGCAAAGGCGAACATGTAATCGACCGTCGCGGCCATCTCGAAGGCGCCCTTGTAGCCGTGGCGCATCACGCCGTCGATCCATTTCGGATTGACGACGCGGGCGCGCACCACCCGGCCGATCTCCTCCTCGAGCGAGCGGATCACCGGCTTTTCCGGACGCGAATGGTCGTTGTGGTAGATCGCAGGGCGCGCGCCGCCCAAATGCTCGGCGGCGGCGCTCATGCCCCCTTCAAACTGGTAGTAGTCGTCGCTGTCGAGCAGATCGTGCTCGCGATTGTCCTGGTTCTGGACGACCGCCTCGATCGAGCGCAGCCGTTCTTCGAAAAGGCCTCGCTCCGCCTTGCCGTCCTCGCCGGCGCCATAGGCATATCCGCCCCAGGTCAGATAGGCCTCGGCGAGATCGCCGCGGTCCTCCCAGCCCTTCTCGTCGATCAGCGCCTGCAGGCCCGCCCCGTAAGCGCCGGGTTTCGCGCCGAAGACGCGGTAGGACGCCCGCCGCGCCGCCTCCTTGGCGTCGATGCCCGCGTCTTCGAGACGCCGGGCCTCCGCGCGCATGCGGGCGGCGATCATGTTGTCGGCATCGTCCTCGTCGAGCGCGCCGATCGCGCGAATCGCCTTGTCGAAAAGTGCGATCTGATCCGGAAAGGCGTCGCGGAAGAAGCCGGAGATGCGCAGGGTGACGTCGACGCGCGGACGGCCGAGCACGGCGAGCGGCACGATCTCGTAGCCGGTCACCCGCCGCGAGGCCATGTCCCAGAGAGGCTTGGCGCCGATCAGCGCCAGCGCCTGGGCGATGTCGTCGCCGCCGGTGCGCATGTTGGACGTGCCCCAGGCGGTGAGCCCGAAGGAAGTCGGCCACTCGCCGTGGTCCTGCAGGTAACGGCGGATCAACAGCTCGGCCGATTTCCTGCCGAGCTCATAGGCCGCTGGCGTCGGCACGGCGCGGCTGTCGACGGAATAGAAATTGCGGCCTGTCGGCAGCACGTCGGGGCGTCCGCGCGTCGGCGCGCCGGAGGGACCGGGCGGCACGAAACGGCCGTCGAGACCGGTGAGCAGGCCGTTGATCTCGGCCGCACCCGAGCCCTCGATCGAGGGCTTCAGGCGGGTCTCGATCTCGTGGAGCACGGCGCGCGTATTGGTCCAGCTGTCTGGGCAGATCAACGCGCCGGACACGAGCTCGGTCGCAAGCAGTTCAATGCGCTCGACCGTATCGCCGGCGGTGCGCCAGGGGGCTTCCGAGAGCGTGGCGAGAAGTTCGGGCCTTGGACCGGTCCACGGGGCGGATAGGACGCAGTCGAGGGGGTCGAAGGCGGGCGTGCGGTGCGAAGCACCCCCCTCTGCCCTGCCGGGCATCTCCTCCACAAGGGGGGAGATCGGCAAGTGGACACGACCTGCCTCCCAATCCCCGCTGGAACTTGCGGCACCGCCGACGCCCCCCGAGCCTGCCTCCAACTCGACGGCTGTTGTGGGGGAAGCGCTCGCATCCCTGATCTCCCCCCTTGCGGGGGAGATGCCCGGCAGGGCAGAGGGGGGTACAGCCGCACGCCCCAGCTCCAAATCCACCGCAATCGCCCGCTGCAGGCTCTGGTCCCCGCCCTCGCCCAAAGCGCGCGGCACGCGCGCCAGTGCGACCGTGAGATCGGTAAGCAGCCGCCCCTCCGGCGCCACGCCGAATATGTGCAGCCCGTCGCGGATCTGCATTTCCTTGAGGTCGCAGAGATAGGCGTCGAGCTTCTCCAGTGCCGCCTCGTCGCTGTCGCCCTTGCCGATGCCGGCATCATGATCGAGGCCGATGTCGCGCACGAGGTCGAGGATCTGGCGGCTGAGCAGACGCAGGCGGCGCGGATCGCCGCCGGCCGCCTCGTAATATTCGTCGACCAGCGCCTCCAAGTCCTTGAGCGGACCATAGGATTCCGCCCGCGTCAGCGGCGGCGTCAGGTGGTCGATGATGACGGCGCTCGTGCGGCGCTTGGCCTGCGTGCCCTCGCCGGGATCGTTGACGATGAAGGGATAGAGATGCGGCGTCGGCCCGAAGACCGCCTCGGGGTAGCACGCCTCCGACAGCGCCAGCGCCTTGCCGGGCAGCCATTCGAGATTGCCGTGCTTTCCCATGTGAACAATCGCATCGGCACCGAAGACCTGGCGCAGATAGGCGTAGAAGGCGAGATAGCCATGCGGCGGCACGAGGTCCGGCGCGTGATAGGTCTCCTTCGGATCGATATTGTAGCCGCGCGCCGGCTGTATCCCGACGAGCACTTCGCCGAAACGGGCGAGCGGCAGCGCGAAGACACCATCGAGGAAGAAGGGATCAGCCTCGGGCTCGCCCCAACGCTCCACCACCTCCTCTTGAATCTTTTTTGGAAGAGACGCGAAGAAGTCGCTGTATCGATTCAGGGAAATGCTTTCGCGGATCTCCCGGTCGCGGCTCGCGGCATTGGTCGGCCCGGCCATCAGGAAACGCATCAGCGCATCGCTGTCCGCAGGCAGATCGCCGACCGGATAGCCTGCCGCCGCCATCGCTTTCAGCACTTCGATCGTGCCGGACGGCGTGTCGAGGCCGACGCCGTTGCCGAGACGGCCGTCGCGGTTCGGGTAATTGGCCATGACGATGGCAATCCGACGCGCACCGGGCTCGGTGCCTCTGAGCTTCGCCCAATTGGCGGCGAGACGGGCGGAAAATTGCACGCGATCGTCAAGCGGCTCATGACCGACGATATTGGCCTCCACCAGTGGGTCGTAGACCGAGGCCGCCTTGAAGGAGACGGCGCGGGACAGGATGCGCCCGTCCACTTCCGGCAGCGCGACATTCATGCCGAGATCGCGCGCCATCAGCCCCTGCGGCGAGGCTTCCCAGGCCGCACGCGACGAGCCGGAGAAGATCACCTGCAAGACCGGCGCCCCGGTCGATTCGAGCACCGTCGGCCTGCGGTCGGCACCCGGCGCCGAGACGGCAAAGCCGGTCGCGTTCATCACCACGTCAGGGGCAGCTTCCGCAAAGATCGCCTGGAGCGTGCCGATCGAGACCGCATCCTTGAGGCTGGAAACGAAGACCGGCAGTGGCCGCATCCCTTCAGCCGCCAGTGCCTCGATCAAGGCTTCGACGGGCTTGGTTTCGCCGCTTTGAACCAGGGCGCGGTAGAAGCAGATGGCGACAGTGGGTTCGGGTCCCGTCTTCTCCTCTGTCGGGCTCTGCGGGTCTGCACCCCCCTCTGCCCTGCCGGGCATCTCCCCCACAAGGGGGGAGATCAGGGATGCAAGCGTCTTGCCCTCAGAGATCGCCGGGTTCGAGATATGGCCTGCCGTCCACGGACCTAGGGGCGTGAGCGGTGGCCGCATGCCAATCTCCCCCCTGGTGGGGGAGATGCCCGGCAGGGCAGAGGGGGGTGAACCTCCACCCGCTAAGCGCCTCCATTCCCCAACCCCAACAACACCCGCCCCCGGCCACCAGATGCCGGCCTTGAGCAAGGGCCGCGCCGGTTCCGGCCTCTCGCCGCCATCGATCAGCGCCTCGGCATAGTCCAGGAACAGGCGGGCATTGTCGGCGCCGCCTTCGGTGAAATAGGCCCAGAGACGCTCACGGTCCTCCGGCGAGACCGTCGAAAACGGCTCGAGGCCAGCGTCGGGCTTGTCGTCGCCGGGCACCACGGCAATCTGGAACCTGTTCGCAACCGCCGCTGCGTGCAGCGCCTCCAGCACGTAGCGGAAATAGCTGGCGCCGCCGAGCGGGCGCACGACGATCAGCTTGGCATGGCGCGCCGTTCGCTCGACATAGGTGTCGACCGACATCGGATGCATCAGGTTCATCAGGCTGGCGATGCGCAGGCTCCTCGCTCCGACGCGCCCGCGATGGGCGGCGGCGATCGAGGCAATTTCCGTATCGGCGGCCGAGAGGAACAGGATATCGGCCGGGCTCTGACCGAGATCGATCGCCTCATTGCCGTCGGCAATCGTGCCTTTCTGGGCTAGGAGGAGATGCATGGCGGCTCCATGCAAAAGGACCCCTCCCCAACCCCTCCCCACATGGGGGAGGGGCTAGGTGCCTGCGGCGCCCGCTCGTCGATATTCAGCCTTTGCGTCTCGCCGACCCCTCCGAGACGGAGGCAGCGAGGGTGCGGCACGGCAAGCCCCTCCCCCTTGTGGGGAGGGCTTGGGGAGGGGTTACCTGGATGCGGGTTCAAATTCACCTCACACGAGCGCCGCGATCGACGCGCGCACCGCCGCCTCGTCCATGTCGTGCAGGCCGATGACCACGAGCCGCGTGCCGCGGGTTTCCGCCGGCGCCCAGGCGCGGTCGTAATATTGATCGATGCGGCTGCCGACACCCTGGATCAGGAGCCGCATCGGCTTCCCGGGCACATCGGCAAAACCCTTGAGGCGCAGTACGTCGTGCGCGGCGACGACGCCCTTCAGCCGGTCGACGAACCCGGCCGGGTCCGCGATCGCCCCGAGTTCGACGACGAAGCTCTCGAACTCGTCGTGGTCGTGCTCCTCGCCCGCCTCGTGCTCCATCTCGTGATGCGACTTGCGATTGGCGATCTCGTCCTCGGTGCCGACGCCGAGGCCGAGCAGGATGGCGGCGGCAACCTCGCCGTTTCGCGCCTCGATCATTGCCGGCTTGCGGCTGATGCGGGAGGCGACCTCCTCGCGCACGGCTTTCAGGCCCGCGACATCGATGAGGTCGGTCTTGTTGAGAACGATGAGATCGGCGGCGGTCAGCTGGTCCTCGAAAAGCTCCTCGAGCGGGCTCTCATGGTCGAGATTATCGTCGTTGACGCGCAGCGCATCGACCCTGTCGTGATCGTCGGCGAACCGTCCCGCTGCGACCGCGGCGCTGTCCACGACGGTGACGACGCCGTCGACCGTCACTTCGCTACGAATGTCCGGCCAGTTGAAGGCGGCGACCAGCGGCTGCGGCAGCGCAAGCCCCGATGTCTCGATGACGATATGGTCGGGGCGGTTCTCGCGCTCGAGCAGCTTCGTCATGGTCGGGATGAAGTCGTCGGCGACGGTGCAGCAGATGCAGCCATTGGTGAGTTCGATGATATCCTCCTCCGAGCAGGCCTCGGCGCCGCAGCCTTTCAGCACGTCACCATCGACCCCGAGATCGCCGAATTCGTTGATGATGAGCGCGATGCGCTTGCCGTCGGCATTCTGCAGCAGGTTGCGGATCATCGTCGTCTTGCCGGCCCCGAGGAAACCGGTGATGACGGTGGCCGGAATCTTGCCCTGCTGGGTCTTTGCGATTGTCATGATCAACCTTTCATTTTCAGCGGCAGTCCGGCCGCGACGAAATAGACTTCGGCGGATTTCTCCGCGACGATCTGGTGGAGCCGGCCGGCATGGTCTCGAAATTCGCGCGCCATGCGGTTTTCCGGGACGATGCCGAGGCCGACTTCATTGGAAACGAAAACGAGACGGGCCTGGGCGCCCGGCAGGAAGTCAGCAAGAGCTGTAAACTCCGCTGCCATGTCGCGCCCCTCCATCATCAGGTTCGTGACCCACAGCGTCAGGCAATCGACGAGGATCACGCGGTCCCGCGCATCGATGCGGGAGAGCACGCCGACGAGGTCGATCGGCTCCTCATGCGTCGTCCAGCCCTTGCCCTGCCGCTGAGCCTTGTGATGGATGATGCGGTCCCGCATCTCGTCGTCGAAGGCGCGGCCCGTCGCGACATAGTGCATCTGCAGGCCGCTGGTCTCGACGAAGCTTTCTGCAAAGCCGGACTTGCCGGAGCGAGCGCCGCCGAGCACGAGGACCGGGCCGAGATTGGTAACCGTCACGCGGAAAGCCTCAGTTCACCGGATGACCGAGGCAGCAAGAAACGGGCAGGCTCCCGCGGGCGCGGGGATGGAAGAAACAGAAAGCCACGACAACCTCCGTGCTGGCACGGGGAAAACACTCCCCTCGGGCGGAATGCCCTGACGGATGGCAGGTCTCCTGGCTCACGGCGTCACGCGCGTCAGGCAGCGCGCACATTTTGTGCGGTGCCTGGGCCCGAACGGGTCCGCCTCGCCTTCCCGGCGTTACATGACTCGTGAAAGGCGGACGATTCGTAGAAGAAGAGGCGTCCAGCCCGGCTGATCACGATGCCACGCCAGTGGCTTTTCCGGCCTGCCATCCAGTTCCGCGAACCGCCCCATGCGGTTCCGCCGAGAATTGGAAGATCAAGCCCGATAGCGGACCCTGACCGTTCTACAGTCGCGGGGTCGGCTGCGATAAGGGCGCCCGGATTGGGTCCGCCCCGTCACATTCCCATTTACTCCCCCGCCCCACCTCGACGCGAGGGAACCATCCATTCCATGGTTAATTATGAAGCCCCGGCCACGATGTCAATCGACGCCCTGCGACGCATTGCCCGCGAATTGCGCCAGGCAGCAACGAAGACCTACTCACAACGGGTGAGCAGACAGGCCGTCCCGCCGCATGGTAAGAAAGCAGGTTCTGGAGCCCACGCGGTGAGAGCGCGGCTCTGGCCTCTCGATCATGTCCGCGGCCTTGAAGGAGGTCCGCGGCGGAGGGTGCGATGTCGTATCTGCGTCGTACCGTCATTGTCGCGTTGGGTTTCGCGCTTGCCGGCTCCCCCCCGGCAGGCGCCGCCGAACCGGTGGGCCAAGCGGTCCGCATCCGGACCGAGGTCAGGGGCGCGGCCGGACCGCTCGCCGTCGAGGATGCGGTCTACCGCGACGAGCGGATATCCACATCGAGATCCGGTCTCGGCCAGTTCGTGTTCCGGGACGGCAGCAAGCTTGCGGTCGGCGCCGGCTCCTCCGTCGTCATCGACCGGTTCGTCTTCGATGACCGGAAAACCGTTCAGGATCTGACAATCGCTGCGGCCAAGGGAACGTTCCGCTGGATCAGCGGCAGCTCCCGGCACTCCGCCTACCGGATCCTGACGCCGGCCGGAACGATCGGCGTCCGCGGCACCGTATTCGACTTCTATGTCGGCGGCGACGGCACGACGGCCGTCGTGCTGCTGTCCGGTGCGGCCGACTTTTGCGGCCGCGGCGGCTGTCGGCAGTTGGCGCGGCGCTGCGACTGCGTGGTCGCAAAACCGAACGGCGCCATGTCGGACACCCGGCCGGTCAATCGCGGCACGCTCAGGGCGCTTGGCAACCAGCAGGCATTGCCGTTCCTGTCGGGCCAGCAACGGCTTTCGTCCGGCTGGAGCGGCAGCGGCTGCGGCCTTGCGGCCGTCCTGCAAATCCGTCCCGACAAGCTTCCGCCGCCGCCGCCCGCTCCGCGCGTCGACGCGCCGCCGGTAGCGACAGAACCCGAGCAGCCCGAAAAGCCGCCCAAGCCGCATAAGCACCATGAGCACCATAAGCCTGACAGGCCCGACCGACCCGACCGGCCCGACAGACCAGACAGGCCGGACAGACCCGATCGGCCGGATCATCCGAACGGCCACGCTCGCCCCGACAGGCCCGACCGGCCCGATAGACCGGATCGGCCGGACAGGCCCGATCGGCCGGCCCGGTGGCACTGAGGTCGGAGATCACTCGCCTGCCTCTCCCCTCGCCGGCTTTACGGCAGGAAAGTGGTCGGCGCGGCGCGGGATGCGGCGATAGAACTCCTGAAGTCCGGGCGCCACGGCGGCCGCTTTGAGTTTCGCCATGCTCAGAATGCGGCGCATTTCGGGCGAACGCACCTGCAAGGCCGCGATCAGTTGCCCGTGAATGCGCTGCAATTCGAAGAACTCCGGGGATGTGGCAAGCGCCCCGCCGCCGACGACGGCGAAGAGCCTCGTTCGCGTCGTCTTGCCCTTGAGAGGCAAGGCCCCGGCGTCGAGCAGGGCACAGCCGCCGAGCGCCTCTGCCGTCGTTTCGGACACGAGAATGTCGAAGCCGATGTCCTTGCAGGCACTTTCGATGCGCGCGGCGACATTCACCGCGTCGCCCACCGCCGAATAGTTGAAGTGTATCTCCGCCCCCATATTGCCGACGCAGGCGAGGCCCGTATGGATGCCGATCCCGATCGCGACCTGGCGCTCCTCACCGAAGCCGAAGGCATCGGCGCCGTTCAGCCGGGCAAGCGTCTCGCGCATGGCCAGCGCCGCATGGGCGGCCTTGCCGGGGTGGCCGGTCACGTCGACCGGAGCGTTCCAGAAGGCCATGATCGAATCGCCGATGAACTTGTCGAGCGTGCCCTCATTGTCGATCACGTGGTGGCTCAAGGCGTCGAGCAGCGTATTGAGAAAGCGCACCACCTCCGCCGGCGCCAGGCGCTCGCTGATCTCGGTGAAATTGCGCACGTCGACGAACATCAGCGTCAGTTCCCGGTCGTCGCCACCGAGGCGCAAGGCGTTGCGCGTGTGCTCGATCCGGTAGAGCAAGGAGGGAGAGAGATACTGACCGAAGGCACGCCGGACGACCCGCCGCTCCCGGTCGCTCACCAGGAAGCGATAGGCCGTTGCTGCGAAATGGGTGATCGAACCGAAGAAGATCGGCGCCAGCGGGTCGAAAAGAAGCCCGCCATGGACGAAGGCGAGCCATGAGGCAACGAGCGCGAGAGCGGTGATCGACAGGCCGCACACCAGCGCCACGGCCGGGCTGACGAAGGTCGTGAGCAGCACGAGCAGGCAGCCTGCGACCGCAATCGACAGGATCTCGAGCCCGTCGGCCCAGTCCGGGCGAGAGAGAAAGCGTTGCGACAGGATCTGCTCGACGGTCTGCGCATGCAGTGACACACCGGGAACATTGTCGCCAAGTGCGGTTGCGCGGATGTCCAGCAGGCCGGCGGCCGAGGTGCCGACGAAGACGATGCTGCCTTCGATCGCAGCCCTCGCCGCAGCGGTGGCGCCGTCCGGCGCAAGGATCTCGGCTGCCGGGACATATCTCTCCGGCCGTTCCGGGCTCACATAGAGCCAGAGCTCTCCCGCTGCCGTCACGGGAATCCCGAAGTCGCCGACCCTCACCTGCGTGATCGTGTCGGCCACATTCATCGCCCCCGTCAGGAGGTAGGTGGAGGCGCCCTGCGCGACCCTCAGAGCCTCGAGCGCGAGATTGGGAAAAAGCTGCTCGCCGTCGCTCAAGATGAGCGGCACGGCCCTGACGACCGCCGAAGAGCTTTCGGGATTGAGACTGATATGGCCGATACCGGCGGCATTCGCTTCGAGCCCCGGCCTGATCGGTGTCGCCGCGACGAGCCTGGGCGGCGCATCGAAGGGGCTTTCGCCGGTGAAGGCAAAGCCCGCCTTCACCGGCGGGCGATAGGTGCCGGTGTTGGAAAGACCGAAGCCGAGCACGACCGGTCTTCCCGCAATCGCCCTGGCAAAGATCTCGTCATTGTCCGGCAGCCGCGCGATCAGCGCGGGATCGAAGCCTCCGACGTCGCGCATGACGCTCCGCGGCGACAGACGATCGGGCTCGGCGAAGAGAATGTCGAAGGCGATGACCGCCGCCCCCATGTCGGAGAGCCTGTCGATGAGGGCGGCCATTCGATCCCTCGGCCACGGCCACTGGCCGAATTGCCTGAGCGACGTCTCGTCGATGTCGACGATACGGACCGGCAGTTCCTCGAAGGGCCGCGGTGCGAGGCGCTGGTACTCGTCGAACGTGACGTCGCGGGCGAATCTCAGCAATGGCGGATCCCTTGCCCGCAGCAGCGTCAGCGCCGCGACGATCGCCAATCCGATAAGGACGCCAACGAGCTGCGCGCGGGTCATGGCCGCCGTGTCCGACCTTTCGTGCCGGAGGCCGGCACCCCGAGAGCGCCTCCGGAAAATCAGTCTGCCGCCTTTGGCCATGCTGCATCGTCTGAAGCGGTCGTGCAATCATGAACTGTCACGAACCCGTCGCTCCATGGCGGCTGCGGAAGCTACCCCAACAAGCGATCGAGCCAGTCCCGATCCAGCACCGTTTCGAGTTCGTCGGCGATGTCGTCGAGCGCGGTGTCCACGGATTGGCGATAATTCACCCCGCCGCCCTCGATGCCGAAGCTTTGGAGCAGCGCAGCGCGATAGGCATCGCTGCCGAAGAGCCCGTGGAGATAGGTGCCCATCACCTTGCCATCCGCGGACATCGCCCCGTCGGGACGACTGTCGATCAAGACCGGTGCGCGGTCGCAATCCGGCCCCGTCGTCCTGCCGAGATGGATCTCGTAGCCTTCGAGCGCCACATCATGCTGCAGCGACCAGGCGCGGCTGTTGCGCACAGTCTTTTCCGGTGCCATCTCGGTCTCGACCGCAAGCAGCCCGAGGCCGGCGATCTCGCGCTCGCTGCCTTCGGTGCCGAACGGATCGGTGACGCGGCTGCCGAGCATCTGATAGCCTCCGCACAGGCCGATCACCCTGCCCCCGCGCCGCACATGCCGCTGGAGGTCGCGCTCCCAGCCCTCAGCGCGGAAGTCCTTGAGGTCGGCGATGGTCGATTTCGAGCCCGGGATGACGACGAGCCCTGCATCCGCCGGAAGCGCCATGCCCGGCCGGACGAAGACGAGATCGACCTCCGGCTCGGCGGCCAAGGGATCGAGATCGTCGAAATTGGCGATCCGCGACAGCACCGGAACGGCGACCTTCAGCGCCTTGCCGCTGCCGCGCGCCAGTTTCTCCAGGACGACGGAGTCCTCGGCCGGCAAACGTCCGGCGCTCTTCAGCCACGGCACCACGCCGAAGCAGCGCCAGCCGGTGAAGCGCCCGATTGCGGCGACCCCGTCGTCGAAGAGCGAGACATCGCCGCGGAACTTGTTGATGAGATAGCCGGTGACCATCCGCCGGTCCTCCTCCGGCAGAATCGCGTGCGTGCCGACGAGCGAAGCGATGACGCCGCCGCGATCGATGTCGCCGACGAGGACGACCGGCACGCCTGCGCGGGTCGCAAAGCCCATATTGGCGATGTCGCCTGCGCGCAGGTTGATTTCGGCGGGCGACCCCGCCCCTTCGACCACGACGAGATCGGCGCCGGCGCGAACGACTTCGAAGCTCTCCATCACCGCGCCAAGAAGCTTCGGCTTCAGCGCTTGGTACTCCCGCCCCTTGGCCTGGCCGGCAACCTTTCCCTGCAGGATGATCTGGCTGCCCACATCCGATTGCGGCTTCAAGAGCACCGGGTTCATATGCACCGACGAGGGCACGCGGGCCGCGAGCGACTGCAGCCATTGCGCCCGGCCGATCTCGCCGCCGTCATCGGAGACGGCGGCATTGTTCGACATGTTCTGTGGCTTGAAGGGCCTGACCTTGAGGCCGCGATTCGCGGCGAGCCGGCAGAGCCCGGCCACCAGTACCGATTTTCCGACATCCGAGCCGGTGCCCTGCAGCATGATTGTGCGTGTCATGCCCTCCCCCGTATCATTCAAAGCTTCGGAGGCAAAGCAGCGGCAGCGGCCTTTTCCGGGCTGGCGGCGACAAATACGCAGCGATGCACGGCGCGCCCGACCGGAATTGTTAGAGGCGACTGACGAAAGGCAGGTCCGGTACGAAGCACCTGATCCGGACCTGAGGCAGTTGCCCGCCGCAGGCAAACAAATAGCCTGACATCCTTACCGGATCGTTATTGAGAGCTTAAGCAAAGGTGAATTCCGGATTTTTCCTCGACTCTACAGGGCCGTGCGTCTTATCAGACGCGCAAAGGTCGCTGTAGCACTTTGAATTGCTGCATATCTTTGTCCTCTAATCGAGATCGATTAAAGGAGACATGCAGTACCCGGGGACCGTCGCCACATGTTTTTTGCCATTGGAGCGGATAGGGTTTAAAGAGACATGCAATAGCGTCGGGAAGCGGCTTGCCGACAGTGACTGCAGACGTGTCGAAAGATCGTGACGCCATGAAGAAAACCATCGCAGCAATCCTCCTGGCAGCGGGTATCCATGCGCTGGCAGGCTCGGCCGAGGCTGCGGAATGCGGCAATGTCAGCATTGCCGAAATGAACTGGGCCTCTGCCGGTATCGCCGCGAATGTGGACAAGTTCATCCTCGAACATGGCTACGGTTGCAGCGTGACGCTGGTTGCGGGCGATACGATCCCGACCTTCGCATCGATGAACGACAAGGGCGAGCCCGACGTCGCGCCGGAGCTCTGGATCAGCTCGGTGCGCACGCCGCTCAACAGGGCGATCGAGGAGGGCCGTCTCATCCAGGGGGCGATGATGTTGGCCGAGGGAGGCGTGGAAGGCTGGTGGATGCCGAAATCCATCGCCGACGCGCATCCGGACATCAGGACCGTCCAGGATGCCTTGAAACATCCAGAGCTCTTCCCCGCCCCCGGCGATCCTTCCAAAGGGGCGATCCACAACTGCCCTGCCGGCTGGAACTGTCGAACCTCGACGGCAAACCTCTTCAAGGCGCTCGATGCGGAGAAGGCCGGCTTCAAGCTCGTCAATCCCGATTCCGCCGCCGCTCTCGACCAGTCGATCGCCGACGCATTCGCAAAGCAGACTGGCTGGCTCGGCTATTATTGGGCGCCGACCGCAACGCTCGGCAAATACCAGATGGTGCGCCTGTCCTTCGGCGTCGACCACGACAAGACGGAGTGGGACAGATGCACCGCCGTTCCCGATTGCCCGAACCCGAAGGTCAACTCTTATCCGATCTCCGACGTCTTCACCGTCGTGACCCGGTCGTTCTCGGAGAAGGCAGGCGTCGCCATGAATTACATGATGACCCGGGAGTGGGACAACGCGACGGTGAATAAGGTACTCGCCTGGATGGACCAGAACCGCGCCACCAATATGGACGCCGCCCGCTATTTCCTGCAGAATTTCCAGGATATCTGGGGGAACTGGGTGCGTCCGGACGTTGCGGAAAAGGTCAAGGCGGCGCTTTGAGGATATGAACGGCACGAAACCATACAGCCTCCCTGTCCTTGCGACCCTCATGCGTCTTTTCGCGACGGAGCAGCATCGGCGGCGCAAACGGCACAGCGAACGACGCTCCGCCCTGTCACAGTGTTTTCCCTGGCACGCGCAAGCGACGGTGCCGGCCCTGCGCGAATGCGCATTCAACGGCGTTGTCCTCTCCGGCATCGCCATCATTTTCGATCGTGCCGGCCAGGCCTTCGGCGGACGGCTGCAAACCCATTCGGAGGTAGTTTATGGCTAGCCACGCAATCGAGGTGAAGAATCTCTACAAGATTTTCGGCCCCCGCGGGCGGGAATACATCGACCTCGTCAAGAACGGCATGAGCAAGGCCGAACTCAACGAGAAATACGGCCACGTGCTCGGTCTCCAGGACATCAACATTGCCATGCCGGGCGGCTGCATCACGGTGGTGATGGGCCTGTCCGGCTCGGGCAAGTCGACCTTGATCCGCCACATCAATCGGCTGATCGACCCGACCGCGGGCGAGGTGCTCTATGACGGCGTCGACGTCTGCAAGATGAATGAAAACGATCTTCGCCAGTTCCGCCGCCACAAGACGGCCATGGTGTTCCAGAAATTCGCGCTGCTGCCGCACCGGACCGTTCTCGAAAACACCGTCTATGGGCTGGAGATCCAGGGCGTCGATCGCCGCGAGAGCGAGAAGCGCGCCCGCGGCTGGATCGAGCGCGTCGGGCTCAGCGGTTTCGAGACGCACTACCCCAACCAGCTATCCGGCGGCATGCAGCAGCGCGTCGGGCTCGCTCGGGCGCTCACCAACGACGCCGAAATCCTGCTCATGGACGAGGCCTATTCCGCGCTCGATCCGCTGATCCGCGTCGACATGCAGACGGTGCTGCTCGACCTGCAGAAGGAACTGAAGAAGACCGTCGTCTTCATCACCCACGACCTCGACGAGGCGCTGCGGCTCGGCGACAAGATCGCCATCCTGCGCGATGGCGCCGTGGTGCAGCAGGGAAGCGGTCAGGACATCGTGCTTTCGCCGGCGGATGACTACATCACCGCCTTCGTGAAGGAAGTGAATCGCGGCCGGGTCATCAATGTCGAGACGGTCATGCGTCCGCTCGCGGGCAATCCGGAGGGCCTGCCGCTCGCCGCCGGGACGGTACTGGAGACGGCCGCCCGCATGATGACCGGCGCACGCGTCGACAAGGCCCATGTCGTCGATGCCAATGGCCGCCCGCTCGGCGCCATCGACCTGCAGACGATCATCGCGGCGATGGTAAGCCCGGCAAGCCACGACGGCGACCGCAAGGCGGCGTGAACGGAAGCGCGGGCATTGACAACCCCCTCTGGCCTGCCCGTCCTCCGCAGCTGCAGCGCAGCTGCTGCGGAGGGTGGACCGGCCAGAGGGGGGATCGCAACGGCCGCCGTCGTTTCTCTCTCTTCAATCCGAAGACTTTTCCCGTCCCCACCGGCAAAGTCGGTTGCTAACACATAAAGATATGTTTATATCTTGTTGCAATTCCAATGAGCCGGGGAAAACCGATGTCCGTTGTCTCTAACGCCCTTTCCGACCTCCTCGCCCAGAAGGGCGTTCTGCTTGCCGACGGCGCCACCGGCACGTCGCTCTTCGCCATGGGGCTCGAAGCGGGCGAAGCGCCGGAGCTCTGGAACGAGTCGAAGCCGGAAAACATCACCAGGCTGCATCAGGATTTCGTCGACGCCGGCGCCGACATCATCCTCACCAATTCCTTTGGCGGCACCCGCCACCGGCTGAAGCTGCACCAGGCCGAGGACCGCGTGTTTGCGCTGAACAAGCGCGCCGCCGAGATCGCCCGCGCCGTTGCCGACAGGGCGCCGCGCAAGGTCATCACCGCCGGCTCCGTCGGACCGACGGGCGAACTGCTGGTGCCGCTCGGCGCCCTCTCCTACGAGGACGCCGTCTCGGCCTTCATCGAGCAGATCGAGGGCCTGAAGGCCGGCGGCGCGGAAGTCGCCTGGATCGAAACCATGTCCTCGCCGGAGGAAATTCGCGCCGCTGCCGAAGCCGCCAGCAAGGTCGGCCTGCCCTTTGTCTATACCGGTTCCTTCGACACCGCCGGCAAGACGATGATGGGCCTGCACCCGAAGGATATCCATGCTGTCGCCGGCGACATCGGCGATGGACCCGTTGCCGTCGGCGCCAATTGCGGCGTCGGCGCCTCCGACATTCTCTCCTCGCTCCTTGACATGACGGCGGCAAATCCGGACGCGACCGTCGTCGTCAAGGGTAATTGCGGCATTCCCGAATTCCGCGGATCCGATATCCACTATTCCGGCACGCCGCCGCTGATGGCGGACTATGCACGCCTTGCGGTCGACGCCGGCGCCCGCATCATCGGCGGCTGCTGCGGCACCTCCTGCGCCCATCTCGCCGCCATGCGGGTTGCACTCGACAACCACGAAAAAGGTGAACGCCCGACGCTCGACGTCATCGTCGAAAAGATCGGCCCCTTGCGCAACAAGACGGCAAACGAGGGCGCCCCTCAGCGCGAACGCGGCGGCCGCCGCCGGGCGTAGTTCTGAGGAACGGCAATGCCGACCCGGCGGGCCGAAGCGCGACGCTCCCGTGCAGGATGAGCACAGCCGGCGGTCTTGCACAGGCCGGTCGGCTGTCCTATCCCCGAACGGATGTAGGAATCGAGGGAGATGATGCGATGAGCGGACCAGCCGCCTTCCCGGACAGGGAGACGATCGCCGCCAGGCTTTCGAGCTTCGGCGAAGCCGATCAGACCTTCATCAGGCTGCTGATGGAAAATCCCGAGCAGGACGAAAACATGATGGAGGGTCTCTACCATCATCTCGACCTCGCCGCGGAGGCACGCTTCCTGAACTCGCTGAAGCTGGGAAATCTCGGCGAATGGCTGGGCGGCGCGGCGCCCGCCCGCCTGCAGATGCGGCTCATGGAGGCTGCGCGCTCCAGCCAGCATCCCGCCTACCAGGCTTTCAAGGCGGGGCTGACGAATTCCGGCGGGCTGCAGAAGGCCTTTCCGGTGGCTTGACGATTTCACCGAGGAAACCTTGCCACGACGGCGATGATCGGCCCCAATGGGAACAGCCGGTCGTTACGATTGATCTCCGGCGCATAGAGGCTCGAGATCGTGCCATCGAGGAAGAGCGCGTTCGGGCAGCCGAGTTCGTCCCGAAACAGTGTCGCGAAATCATGGAAGCGCACCGGCCGTTTCGAGACCGCGAAGACAACCTCTCCCGAACTGGTCACACCGACGCCGTTGCGGGTCTTCAGGCTGTCGCTCTTCGGCAGGAAGCGCGGATGCAACGCCCCGTCGATGACGAGCATCGGTCCGGACTGGGTGGCGAAGCGAGGCCTTATTCCGGCAGCGCGGTACGCTTCCGCGGCCATCACCCCCGCCTTGCCATCGGCGACGTAGAACACGCCGTTCGGCAGCATGTGGAAATTGCCCCAGCCGGCATTGGTGTTGAGCGGCGTTCGCTCGACACCTTCTTCGATGTGCAGCCCGACGGGCGACAGATCCTCATGATACATGCCGCCATTCATGGCGAAGACGAGATATTCGTCGCGGTGGCGCAATTCCAGCGACAGCGCCTTGAAGGATTTGAACGGCACGCCGGCCTGGTCCTTGTTGTAGAGGCGGATGTCGATTGAAGCCGGATCGAAGCTGCAGGCGATGTACGTCTCACCGAGATGACTGACGTCGCGGCACGCGGTGAGTGCGGGCTCGGCAAGACTCGTAGACAGGAATGCGGCACCGACGAGCACCGACTTGGGAAACAGGGGCATGGGCTCGGACTTAAGGAGGAATCGTCATGCGGAGGATCGCATGGATTGCGGCGATTTTGGACAACCAATGCTCCGAACGGTGGGATGTGGAACATAGCACGCCAGATCGTCAAGGCGTTGGGCCGGTCGACGGCACACCGGCCACTATGAGGCCAGACGCGGGAACGAAGCCATAGCTTTAGCGTTGCAACAGAACTATCGCAGCCCGCCAAGCCGGGATGGAGTAGGTTCCATGGCCAATGCCGACGACGCCAGCCGCGCTGATGCCACGCAACTTGCCCAAGAACCGCCTGGTAAGTCTAATCTCAAGATGTTGATGCTTGGCGCTATGGGTGTCGTTTACGGCGACATCGGGACAAGCCCTCTCTATGCATTTCGCGAGGGTCTCCTCATTGCCGCTGCGGATGGCTCGGTGTTACGCGAGGACGTGCTCGGTATTCTTTCGCTGATCATTTGGGCGCTGACGCTGATCGTGACAATCAAGTATGTCAGGTTCGTGCTCCGGGCAGATGACAGGGGCGAAGGCGGCACGCTCTCCCTGATGTCTCTTGCACGTCGCCGTTTTCCGTCGCGTTCGGCCGTCATATTGGCCTTAGGCGTTGTCGGCGCGGCACTGTTCACCGGCGATTCCATGATCACGCCTGCAATTTCGGTCCTGGCGGCGGTGGAAGGGCTCGAAACTGCCACGCCGGCTGTCGAACCCTATGTGGTGCCCATCACGTTGGGTATTCTCTTTGCGCTTTTCTCAGTCCAACGCCTCGGAACCGGGGCGGTTGGAGTTATTTTTGGCCCGATCACCGGTGTCTGGTTCATCGCGATCGCACTTTCAGGATTGAGCCATATCATTGGCAATCCCGACGTGCTGTGGGCGGTCAATCCCTATCACGCGATCCATTATCTTGCCGCCAATCCGGCACTGTCGCTCGGAACGATTGGCGCCGTCTTTCTGGCTGTCACCGGTGCTGAGGCGCTTTACGTCGATCTTGGGCACTTCGGTCGCAGACCGATCGTCCTCGCCTGGCTTTCCATCGTCTTTCCTTGTCTTCTCCTCAACTATATCGGGCAGGGCGCTTTCGTTCTGGCGCGTACCAGTATGCCGGAAAACGTCTTCTTCGACATGCAGCCCGGATGGGCGCTGCTGCCGATGGTCGCTCTGGCGACCGCCGCCACGATCATCGCCAGCCAGGCGGTTATTTCCGGCGCCTATTCACTGATCCGCCAGGCGGTGCAGATGAATCTTTTGCCGCGTTTCAACATTCTGCACACTTCCGAGACGCAGCACGGCCAGATCTATCTTCCGCGAGTCAACTGGATGCTCGGCGTCGGCGTCATGCTGCTGGTGCTGGGCTTTCAGAGGTCCGGAAACCTCGCTTCGGCTTACGGCATTTCGGTTACCGGCCAGATGGTGGTGACGGACCTCCTTCTCTTTATCGTCATGCGTCGGATATGGAATTGGTCCCTGGCCACGGCGGTTTTGGCCTCGGTGCTATTCCTGGTGGTCGATCTGGTGTTCCTCGGATCCAACCTCATCAAGGTGGTCGAAGGCGGCTGGGTCACGCTCTCCGTTGCTCTGTTGATGGGCCTCATCATCTGGACCTGGGTCCGTGGAACGCGCTATCTGTTCGAAAAGACTCGCAAGACCGAAACCCCCCTCGATTTCCTCGCCGAGCAGATGGCGAAAAAACCGCCTCAGATCCTGCCGGGCACCGCCATATTCCTGACCAGCGACCCAGCGAGCGCGCCAACGGCGCTTATGCACAGTCTCAAGCACTACAAGGTGCTGCACGAAACCAACGTCATCCTCTCGATTGTGACCGAACAGCGGCCGAGAGTCCCGGAGTCCGAACGCGTGAAGATGGAGCCGATCAACGAGCTCTTCATGCGCCTGACGATGAAGTTCGGCTATATGGAACAGCCGAACATCCCGAAGGCCATGGCCATCTGCCGCAAACAGGGCTGGAAGTTCGACGTCATGTCTACCTCCTTCTTCGTGTCGCGCCGGTCGCTCAAGGCATCGGCCAGTTCCGGCTTGCCGCTCTGGCAGGCCCGGCTGTTCATCGCACTGGCCGGTACCGCTGCCGATGCGACCGAATATTTCCGGATTCCGACAGGGCGTGTGGTGGAGCTAGGGACGCAAGTCATCGTCTAATCCGGCTGGCCGCGGCCCCAACCTACGATACGCGTTGACAGCAAAGGGTGGAGGCAGCGCGAAGCCGTCTCGCGCCCTGCCCGCTGCAACTGCTGGATTGTCGAGACCAGCAACGCAGGCCCGCGTCAATATGCTGATCAGCGATTTCGAGATGGTGCGGCTCGAAGGACAACTCAGCATCCGGCCATGAGGCGTGCCGTCATCGCCCTGGGGAAAATGAGTCGTCACTCAGCCGAGTCCAACATCCGGTAGCCGACGCCGGGTTCATTCATGATGTAGCGCGGGCGTGCCGGGTCGTCGCCGAGCTTTTGGCGAAGCTGTCGGATGAACACCCTGAGATATTGCGTGTCATGCTCATGGGCCTTGCCCCAGACCTCGTGCAGAAGTGTGCGATGGGTGACGATCCGGCCGGCGTGGCGCGCGAGCGTCCATAGGACCTCGAATTCCTTGCGCGTCAGCCTCAGCGGCTTTCCATCCTTGCGGACCTCGTGCGCGGCGACGTCGATATGCAGATCGCCGATCTCAACGACAGCGTGGCTCGAGGCATTGTCCGTCGCCGACCTGTCGCGCAGCAGGCTGCGGATGCGGGCCAGCAGTTCCTTGATGCCGAAGGGCTTGACGACATAGTCCTGGGCGCCCGCGTCGAGCGCCTCGACCTTCTCACCCTCCTCCTGTCGGACGGAAAGTACCAGGATCGGCGTCTGCGACCACTCGCGCACCCGCGTGATGACATCCTTGCCGTCCATGTCCGGAAGCCCGAGATCGAGCACGATGAGGTCCGGTTCCTCCGTCGCTGCCTTCTGCACGGCTTCCAGGCCCGTGGCGGCCTCGGCGACCGCGTAGGCGTGTGCCTCGAGCGCCACGCGTAGGAAGCGCCGGATCTGACTTTCGTCGTCCACGACAAGGATGCGGGCAAGCGCACTCATACATCCGTCCTGGTGTCGGCGAGCGGTAGCCGGATCTCGATTCGCGTGCCGGTTCCGTCCGCTCTGGCCGGCTCGGCGCGGATGCTGCCGCCATGCGCGTCAATGATGCCCTTGCAGATGGCGAGGCCGAGGCCCGTTCCGGCCCGCTGTCCGTCCGCCGCTCGTACGCGATAGAACATGTCGAAGACGCGCTCGCGATCTGCGGCCGGAATGCCCGGTCCTTCATCGCTCACGGCAATCGCCAGGCCGTTCTTGCCGGTCGAACCGGTGACGGTGATGGTGGAGCCGGTGGGAGCGTATTTGGCGGCATTGTCTAGCACGTTGGCAAATACCTGCTGCATCAGGATCGGGTCGACATCCACTGCCGGCAGATCGTCGGCGACGTCAAGGACCAATACATGGCTTCGGAGGGCCGATCCAAGCTGGTGTGCTGCCGCACCGACCAGTTCGCGCGCGTCGCTCGGCTGTCGGTTGAGTTTCAATGCCCCATACCCCAGCCGCGTCATGTCGAGAAGATTCTGGACGTACCGGTTGAGCCGATCGCCCTCTTCCTTGATCGTCTCGGCGAGCTGTCGTCGGCCGCCGCTTCCCAGTGCGTCGTCCGCCTCGATCAGCGAGCTTGCCGAGCCGATGATCGAGACGAGCGGAGTGCGCAGGTCGTGGCTCACCGAGGAGAGCAGCGCCGAACGCAGCCGCTCCGTTTCCGAGAGGATACGGGAGTCCTGAAGGTCCGAGACCAGGCGCGTGCGCTCGACGGCGATCGCCACCTGATCGGTCAGGGCATCGAGAATGCGCAGGTCGTTCGCTGTCAACGACCGCCGCTCCTCGAAGGTTATGCCGAGCACGCCGTGGATTCCCTGGGCCGTCTTAAGCGGCAGAAATAGCCAGTCCGAGGAGGGAAGCGTGGCGGTTGTCCAACCGGCAGGTTCGCCATGCTCGAAGGCCCAATGGGCCGCGCTATAGTTGCGCACGTCGAGTTCATCGAGCGGCGGAAAGGCGCCGCCGACCTCCAGCCGGCCGGTAGCACCCGGCGTGAGCGCGATTGCCTGGCATCTGAGGATCGCACCGACATTGCTGACGGCGGTCCAGATGACATCGTCGAAGGAGGCGGCGCTCGCGAGCTTGCGGCTGAACTCGTAGAGGCTCGCGGTACGCTTTGCGATCGCCCTTTGGGCGTTCACCTGACTGCGCAGCCGTGCAGCCAAATTCCCCGCCAGCACAGAGGTCACATAGAAGAGCACCAGCGTCAGAATATCGTCCTGCCGGTGCATGACAAAGGTGTGGTAGGGCTCGGTGAAAAAGAAGTTATAGGTGAAGAAGCTGACCGTCGCCGCATAGAGCGACGGCCAGAGCCCCAGGCGGGTCGCGGTGATGAGAACGCCGGTCAGGAACACGAGCGACAGGCTGGCGACCGGCAGGACGCGCTCGATCGCGAAGGCGGTCGCGGTGGCAAGAGCGACAATGCCCGTTGCGGCAAGATAGGCCTTCGGGTCGCGCTCGACCCGGACGCGGCCGGCACGGATGGCAGTTCGACGGGCCTCCTCCTGATCGGGGGCAATCAGGGTGATTTCGAAGTCCTCTCCCTGGCGGATCAGCGTTTCGGCCACCGTCTCCCGTGTGAAGGACGCAAGGAGCCGACGCGGGCGGGGACGACCGACAAGGATTCGATTGACGTTGCGGGATCTTGCGAACTCCAGAATCTCCTCGGCGATATTGGCCTCGGCATTGACGCTGGCGACCTCCGCGCCGAGCGTCTCGGCAAGCCGCAGGGCTTCGGCGATCCGGTCCTTGGCTTCGTCTTCGAGGGTTTCGCTGGATGAGGAAATAATATTGACGGCAAGCCACGGTGCGCGGGCACGGTCGGCCATGCGTTTTGCGGCGCGCACAAGCGACTTCGCCACGGGGGACTCGTTGATGCACACCATGATGCGATCCTGCGTCGGCCAAGGACCACTGATCGCGTGCGTCTTCATGTGCGCGATCATCTGGGCGTCCACCCGGTCGGCCGCCACGCGCATGGCCAGTTCCCGTAGTGCCGTCAGATTGCCCTTGGAGAAGAAATTCTCGATGGCGCGGGCGATCTGACCATGCAGGTAAACCTTGCCCTGGCGCAGGCGCTCGATCAGCTCTTCCGGGGGAAGATCAATCAGTTCGATCTCGTCGGCGAGTTCCAGAACCTTGTCGGGCAGGGTCTCGCGCACGCGCACGCCGGAGACGCGCGCGACAATGTCGTTGAGGCTTTCCAGGTGCTGGACGTTGAGGGTGGTGTAGACGTCGAGGCCGGCGGCGAGCACGTCCTCCACATCCTGCCAGCGCTTTTCGTGCCGACTATCAGGCACGTTGGTGTGTGCAAGCTCGTCGATCAACGCCAGTTGCGGCCGGCGCTCGATCAGGGCGTCCAGGTCCATCTCGTGGAGAATGCGGCCGCGATAGAGATGCGGGCGGCGCGGCAGGACGGTCAAATTTCTAAGTAGTCGTTCCGTCTCCTGGCGTCCGTGCGTCTCGACAATGCCCACCACCACGTCGACGCCTTCGGCCGCGCGTTTCCGAGCGGCCTGGAGCATCGCATAGGTCTTGCCGACTCCGGGTGCGGCGCCAAGGAAGATCTTCAGCCTTCCGCGGCCCTCCTTCTCCGCCTCTGCGAGAAGGGCTTCCGGCTCAGGGCGGTTCTCACCGTTCGGTGCTGGCGCCATCCATCGATCCTGTTGCGTCCGTTTCAATCGGCGCCCGCTCATCGAGCGCCAGGTTCAGCTTCAATACATTGACGGCCGGCGCACCGAATATCCCGAAAAACGGCGTTTCG
This sequence comes from Ensifer sp. LCM 4579, assembly GCF_001854885.1. GTDB lineage: Bacteria > Pseudomonadota > Alphaproteobacteria > Rhizobiales > Rhizobiaceae > Sinorhizobium. Next base: position 177,534 of record NZ_MDDV01000024.1, read on the forward strand.
ATATGCAAGTCGACCATGCGGTGCAGGTCCTGGGCGGAAAGACCTCTCGCCTTGGCAATGCGCGCTATCTGTAGATAGGCGCTTTCGGGGGAAATGTGCGGGTCGAGACCGCTTGCCGAAGAAGTTACGAGATCGATCGGCACCCGCCGGCTGCCTGACTCCGCCGCGATCGTCCGGGCTCGCTCGCCGACCGCGTTGACCAATTCGCGGTTCGTCGGCGCAAGGTTTGTGCCGCCTGAAGATGCCGCATCGTAATCGACGGCGGACGGGCGACCATGAAAATATTCCGGCTGCTCGAACGTCTGCCCGATGTACTCGGAGCCGATCACGACGCCATTACGGGTGATCAAGCTCGCATTGGCCTGGTGGGGGAACAGGGCCTGCCCGGCCGCCGTCATTGCCAAAGGATAGGCGACGCCGGTCAGCAGGATCATGATCGCCAGCAGGGTGATTGCCGGTCTTATCTGCGAAATCATCGTCTTCATCCTTCTTACACAAGACCGAGCGCGGAGACCGCGACGTCGATAGCCTTGATGCCGGCGAACGGCACGACCAGGCCGCCCAGCCCGTAGATCAACAGATTGCGCCGCAGCAACTCGCCCGCCGTCGTCGGAGAATAGCGAACGCCGCGCAAGGCGAGCGGAATCAGGGCGAAGATGACCAGCGCGTTGAAGATCACGGCCGAGAGGATGGCACTTGCCGGGCTCGCCAAATCCATGATGTTGAGCGCCTGCAGGCCGGGATAGGCGGTGATGAACAGGGCAGGCAGGATGGCGAAATACTTCGCCACGTCGTTGGCGATCGAGAAGGTGGTCAGCGCGCCACGGCTGATCAGGAGTTGCTTGCCGACCAGCACCACTTCGATGAGCTTGGTCGGATCGCTATCGAGATCGATCAGGTTACCGGCTTCCTTGGCCGCCGGCGTGCCGGTATTCATCGCCACACCGATGTCGGCCTGGGCCAGTGCCGGTGCATCGTTGGAACCGTCGCCGCACATGGCCACCAGCTTGCCTTCGGCCTGCTCCTGGCGGATCAATTCCAGCTTCTTTTCCGGCGTCGCCTCAGCGAGGAAATCATCGACACCGGCCTCTGCCGCGATCGCGGCGGCGGTCAGCGGGTTGTCGCCGGTGATCATCACCGTGCGGATCCCCAAGCGCCGGAGCTCGGCGAAGCGCTCGCGAATGCCAGGCTTGATAATGTCCTTCAGGTGGATCACCCCGAGGATGCGCCGGTCGCGCGCGACGACTAGCGGCGTCCCACCCGACTTGCCGATACTCTCAACGATGCGCGTGAGATCAAGGCTCGCCTTTGCCCCGGCATAGTGGAGCATGGCATCGCTCGCGCCCTTGCGGACTTCGCCTCCATCCGTCAGATCGGCGCCTGAAAGACGGGTCTGCGCGCTGAAGGGCACGAATTCTCCAACCCGTTCCCGAAGTGCATCGACCTCCCTGCCCAGCATCTTGTGGGCCAGATCGACGATGGACTTGCCTTCCGGCGTCTCGTCGGGAAACGAGGCGAGCAAGGCGGTTTCGATCAGCTCGCGCTCGCTCACACCTGGCAGGGGCATGAAGGCGTCGGCCATGCGGTTGCCGAACGTGATGGTGCCGGTCTTGTCGAGCAGCAGCGTATCGACGTCGCCCGCCGCCTCGACCGCACGGCCCGACTTGGCGATGACATTGGCCTTCACCAGCCGGTCCATGCCGGCAATGCCGATGGCCGACAGGAGGCCGCCGATGGTCGTTGGTATGAGCGTGACCAGCAGCGCCACCAGGAAGGCGACGGGGATCGAGGTGCCGGAGAAAAGCGCGAAGGGTTCCAGCGTCACGACGACCAGAACGAAGATGATGGTCATGCCGACGAGCAGGATGTTGAGTGCGATCTCGTTCGGCGTCTTCTGGCGCTCCGCTCCCTCGACCATGGCGATCATGCGGTCGAGGAAGCTCTTGCCGGGCTCGGCGGTGACGCGGATCACCAGCCAGTCCGAGACCAGACGCGTGCCGCCGGTGACGGCCGAACGGTCGCCGCCCGACTCGCGGATCACCGGCGCCGATTCGCCCGTGATGGCCGACTCGTCCACCGATGCGACCCCTTCGATCACTTCACCGTCGGCAGGGATCAGGTCGCCGGCCTCCACCAGAACGACGTCGTCCTTGCGAAGCCTCTGGCTGGACACGAGCTCGAAATTCTCATGGACGGCCGGGTCTCCGGTGAGGCGCCGGCATTCGGTTTCCGCTTGTGTCGCGCGCAGGCTGTCGGCGCGCGCCTTACCCCGGCCCTCGGCGATCGCCTCCGCGAAATTGGCGAACAGCACCGTCACCCATAGCCAGAAGGCGATCTGGCCGACTGTGCCGGTCATCGCTGCTCCGATGACGAGATCACGAAGAAAAATGAATGTCGTGAGCAACGCGACCACGCCGGTGACGAACATGACCGGGTTGCGGGAAAGCACGCGCGGATCGAGCTTGGCGACGGCGCTACGCGCCGCCTGGGCGGCGAGCGCCCGGTCGAACAAAGAAAAGTCCTTGCGCTTATGCTTGGTCATCGAAACACCTCAGAACGTCTGGTCGGCAAGCATCGCCACCTGTTCGGCGATCGGGCCGAGGGCGAGTGCCGGAAAGAAAGTGAGGCCGCCGAGGATCAGGACGACCACCGTGAGCAGGACGACAAAGAGCGGACCGTGGGTCGGAAACGTGCCGGCCGAGGCCGGTGCTGGCGTCTTCGTCGCAAGCGCCCCGGCAATCGCCAGCATCGGCACGATGAAGGCGTAGCGGCCGAGAAGCATGGCGATTCCCTGTAGCGTCGTGTGGAACGGCAGGTTGGCGCCGAAGCCGGCGAAGGCCGAACCGTTGTTGCCGGTGGCCGAGGAATAGGCGTAGAGGATCTCCGAGAGCCCATGGGGGCCGGGATCCTGAACCGCAGCCAGGGCGGACGGAACAATGGCGGCAACCGCGCCGAAGACCAGGATGCCGACCGGCATCGACAGGAAGGCGAGGACCGCGAGCTTGACTTCCTTCGCCTCGATTTTCTTGCCGAGATATTCCGGTGTGCGCCCGACCATCAGACCGGCGAGGAACACGGTGAGCACCACGAAGAGCAGCATGCCGTAGAAACCGGCGCCGACACCGCCGAAGATGACCTCGCCCACCTGCATGTTGAGCAGAAGCGCAAGCCCGGCGAGCGGCGTGAAGCTGTCATGCATGGAGTTGACCGAGCCGTTGGAGGCGGCTGTCGTGGCCTCGGCCCAGAGCGCGGAAAGACCGGTTCCGAAGCGGACTTCCTTGCCCTCCATGTTTCCTGCCGCCTGGTCGATCGGCAGTGTGTCATAGAGTGTGTTGCCGTGAATCTCCGCGCCGTATACGACGGCAAGCCCGACGACGAACAGGATGCCCATGGCGGCGAAGATTGCGATCCCCTGCCGCTTGTCCTTCACCATATGTCCGAACAGGAAGCAGAAGGCAGCCGGGATCAGCAGGATGTAGAGCAGTTGCAGCAGGTTCGAGAGCTGCGTCGGGTTCTCGAGCGGATGCGCGGAATTGACGTTGAAGAAGCCGCCGCCATTGGTGCCGAGCTGTTTGATGGCGATCTGCGAGGCGGCAGGTCCCTGTGCGATAAGCTGCTTTGCGCCCTCCAGCGTGGTTGCCGGCACATAGGCGCTGAGCGTCTGCGGCACCCTGCCAGATGAGCACAAGCGCTCCGATGATCGACAGCGGCAGCAGGACGTAGAGAATTGAGCGGGTCATATCGACCCAGAAATTGCCGATCGACCTGACGTTGCGGGCCGCAAAGCCGCGGATCACCGCGACGGCCACGGCAATGCCCGTGGCAGCCGAGACGAAGTTCTGCACCGTGAGCCCGACCATTTGGCTGAAGTAGGACAGCGTCGTTTCGCCTCCATAGGCCTGCCAATTTGTGTTGGTGACGAAGCTGACGGCCGTGTTGAAGGCAAGGTCCGGGGGCAACGGCGCCAGGCCTTCCGGGTTCCACGGAAGGAGATGCTGCAGGCGCAGCATGGCGTAAAGGAACAGCCAGCCGGCGAAGTTGAAGACCAGAAGCGAGAGCGCATAGCGCGTCCAGTGCTGGTCCTGCATTGCAGCCTTGCCGGCAGCCGCATAGATGCCTTGCTCCACCGGCACGAGCACCGGGGAAAGCAGCGTGCGCTCGCCCTGGAAGATCCGCGCCATGTAGCCGCCGAGCGGCCAGGCGAGCGCGACCAAGATGGCTGCATAAAGCAGGAACTGAAGAATATCGCTAGCCACTTCGCCCTCCTCAGAATCGCTCCGGCCGCAGCAATGCGACCGTGAGGTAGGCAAGAAGTGCCAGAGCGACAGCGCCGCCGATGAAATACTCGATCATCGCCGGCACCTCACAGGCGCTCACAGGCGCGCACCGCGACTGCGAAGGCCAGAAAGCCGCCGACGGCGAGCGCGACGTAGATAAGGTCGAACATGAGCCGAATCCCTTTCATGGATATCGGCCCGAGAAATGGCGCTACCGGGCGTAAGGGCGCCATGCCGAAGACGAGGCGAGGTCGTAAAGAATGCGTAAGGAACGACGCGAGGATCGCAGACGGAAAGCGCGCCCGTGTTCAGACGGGGGCGCAAACAGGGATGCGTTGCCCTTACAAAGATGGAGAGGGTGCTGTCCGAGGCTGCCCCGCCGCATCGCGAAAGAGTAGAGCAATCGCTGTGATCACGAGCAGGCTGCCCGGCAGCCACTGCCAGCCGATGACGTCCGGCCGGGTCACGAACAGCACCAGCATTGAAACGAACGGGACGAGATAGCTGTAGGCTGTCACCGTGCCCGGCGTAAGCGCACCGGTTCCACGCTGCATCAGCCAGAACGTCGCACCGCTCGAAAAGACACCCAGATAGGCAACCAGCAACACGTCTCCAGAACGCATTCGCGACAGTGCGGCAAACGGCTCGGCGACAAATCCGGCAAGGGCGATCAGAACGCCGCCCACGGCCAGACTCCAGAAGGTGCGCACGGCCGCGTCGGGAGACAGAATGCCCCGCGCCAGCCCCCATTTGGACAGGACCGGATAAAGCGCTGTCGCAATGCATCCCAGGAAAAAGGCAACCTCGCCCCAGCCGAACTGCAATGTCGTCAGATCGCCACCGCTCTGGGCGAGCGCCAGTGCCAGGCCTCCGACCGCCCCCAGTGCGAGGATGGCCAGCAGGCGATGGGCGCGCGCTTCCACACCAAAAACCCGGCCGAGGCCATAGGCCAGCAGCGGCATGGAAACGAATAGAGCCGACATGGAAAGCGCGCTCACCCGATGCGCGGCCCAGAACATGACGCCGAAGAAGCCGGCCAAGCAGAAGCCCATGGCCGCGTACAGCAGGATGCCCTGCAGGTTCGGCACCGCCGGCCCGGCGCGCCATATCATCGGCAGCATCGCAAGTGCGGCGATTGCAAAGCGCATCGCCGTCAGAAGCAGCGGCGGGAGCCCGTCGCTCAGGAGGCCGACAACCGGGAAGGACGCACCGACGATCAAGGCCCAGAGCAGCATCCCCAAATGCGCGCCTGTCACATTACTGTCCTTCACTGTTCTTCTCCTTCGTCGGTACTTGTACCAAGTCTCGATGATAGGAACCGATAGGATCCTATCATCGGGATGCCACACGGGCTTCAGAGGGTTTCCAGGACGCGGGAAACCGGCAGTCGCGGCTTTTGCGGCCAATTGCCTTCGCGGGCGTAGCCCACCGCGATCAGCACCACGGGGATATCGTCGGCGGCAAGACCGAATTGGCGCGCAACGGCCGTTGGATCGAAGCCGACCATGGGCCCGGTGGCAAGCCCGTACGCTTCCGCCGCGAACATCAGAAAGGCGGCGCCGAGTGTTGCCGTGCGAACCGCCTCGTCACGCTGCATTTGCGGATTGTCGCTATAGGTGCTTTCCACCGCCTCCGCCCAGGCGCCGACCATCGTCGCCGGCATGAAGCCTGCCTCCACGGATGGCCGGAGGCGCCCGTCCACGACGGTGTGCGAGGGCAGCTGTCCGCAAACAATGTAGGTGACCGCGGCCTCGGTCACCTTGGCCTGCCCGTAGGCGGCGGCCCGAAGGCGCGCTTTCGCCTCAGCTGTTCTGACGGCAATGAAGCGCCAGTTCTGGAGATTGTAGGCGGTGGGTGCGCGCGTCGCCAGCCTTGTAAGCTCCTCGATCTGCTCATCCGTAAGCGCCTTCTCGGCATCGAACAAGTTCGTGGAGACGCGGCCTTCGATAGCGGCAATGATAGGGTTCTTCATCTGTCTCGACCTTTGGCATTCGTATGGTTCTTTTGTCCTGGCAGGTGTGCCGCTGACGAGGTCGATATTATTCCTTCCTGTCATCTCGATAATCCTCTATCCAGTACCGGAACTCACAACTGTCGGTGAACAATCACCATGGATCAATTGCAGGCCATTAAGGTGTTTCGCCAAACGGTGGAGCAGGGCTCTTTCGCGGAAGCCGCGCGACGGATGGGGCTTTCGCCCGCTTCCGTCAGCAAGAATATCCGGGAGCTGGAGGCGTTTTTGCGCGTGCGCCCAATCAACCGCACGACGCGCCGCATGAGCCTGACGGAAGCCGGTCAGCGCTACTTCGAGCAGATCGCCCGCATTCTCGACGATCTTGCAGAAGCCGACGATTCGCTTGGACCCATGCAGCGCATGCCAAGCGGTCTGTTGCGGGTAAGTGCGCCGATGGCCTTCACGCTGACGCGCCTGTCGGACGCGATTGTCGGCTTTCTGGACCGCTATCCCGACCTGACACTTGACCTGAAGCTCGAGGATCGCCGGGTTGACCTCGTCAAGGAGGGAATCGACCTCGCCATTCGCGGCACCGACCGGCTTGAGGATTCCAGTCTGATCGCGCGCAAGCTGATGACGCTGCAGCATGTGATCTGTGCCTCGCCGGACTACTTCGCGCGGGCCGGATGGCCGCGCGAGCCGGAGGATCTGCGCTCGCACAATTGCGTGCAGTTCACGCTCTCGGGCCATGTTCAGGAATGGTCCTTTGCGCGGGAGGGGCGCACTGCGCGGGTGGCGATCAGCGGCCGCTACAAGGTCACGACCAGCCTTGCAGTCCGCGACGCTCTGCTTGCCGGCTTCGGGTTGAGCCTTATTCCGCGAATCTATGTGGAGAAGGACATCGCGGAAGGAAGGCTCACGACGGCGCTGGACGACTGGGCGCCGGTCGAGACCTCAATCTATGTTGTCTACCCCTCCCGTCAGTATGTTCTGCCTAAGGTACGCGCCTTCGTGGATTTCCTCATCGACGAGATGCGGGACGAGAGCTGAGATTATGGCCGTGCAGGAATCGGAGCTCTAAATTCATCATCAGATGCCGTACTGCTTCCCAGAGCCACGAACAACTTCATCTTCGGTTTCAAATGCTTTTCAGCACCTGCCGCAAACGCTAGTCATACCGCCATGCACATTCGCCCCGCCTCACCCGCTGACACTGCCGCCATCTGGTCGATCATCGAGCCCGTGATCCGAGCGGGAGAGACCTATGCGCTCGATCCCAACCTGAGCCGGGCGGAAGCTCTTGCCTACTGGATGGGAGCAGACAAGGAGGTCTTCGTTGCCGAGCAATCGGGCGCCATTCTCGGCACCTACTATATGCGCCCCAATCAGGCTGGCGGTGGTCGCCATGTCTGCAACTGCGGATATGTCACAGCGCCCGATGCGACCGGTAAGGGCGTCGCACGCGCTATGTGCGAACACTCATTGGCGACCGCTCGCGACCGCGGGTATCGGGCAATGCAGTTCAACTTCGTGGTGAGCACCAACCAGCGCGCCATTTCGCTATGGCAGAAAATGGGCTTTGAAGTCGTGGGCACCCTGCCCGGGGCGTTCAGACACCCGACACATGGCTATGTCGACGCCTTCGTCATGTATCAAGCGCTATAGACGAAGTTGGCGTTCGCGGGCAAGCCTGGCGGAGCGCTGACGCATGGAAAAGGCCTGCCGCTACTCTCTGCCAAGGGCCTTACCCGCTACAGAACAATCTGCTTTCGGTCGGGGCGAATGCGGCAACCAGGCTCGCCGCTCGCCGGCTATGGTGATTGCGGTACGGGGCGTGCTGCGCCGATGCATCCACGAATCCGAAATAGAGAGGTCATGCATGAAAACGCTGCTGCTCAAGAAGGATGAAGTCAGGCGGCTGATCGGCATGACGGAGGTCATCGGCGCGGTGGAAGAGGCTTACAAGGCCTTCAGCAGCGATCAGGTGGAACAACCCGACTATATCGGAATACATCTCCCCTCTCGCCGTGGAGAAATCGACTTCAAGCTTGGCTATTACAAACCCAATGAAATCATCTCCATGAAAGCGCATTCTGGAGGGTTCGCCAACAACCCGGCAGAACACGGCGTGCCAAATAGCATGGGCACCATTCTCCTGTTTGATGCCAGGTGCTGCGCGTTGATTTGCATCATGGATGGAAGCCTGATTACCGGCCTCAGAACGGGCGCGTCTGGAGCCGTCTCCGTCAAAGCACTGGCGAGAAAGAACGCCAGGACCGTCGCATCGATCGGCACAGGCAATCAGGCGAGAATGCAGATCCGGGCGATCAATGAGATCATGAAGATCGAAGAGATCCATGCCTGGAGCCGCACGCCGGAAGCGCTTTCCAGGTACAAGTCGGACATCGAACGCGAATTCGGCATTCCCGTCATCGTCGCAAGTTCCAAGAAGGAAGCGGTTGAACAGGCCGATATCTTGATCACGACGACCCGGGGAAAAGGGGAGCTTGTGGAAGCGGATTGGGTGAAGCCCGGCACACACGTCGTTGCGATCGGCACGGATCAGCGCGGCAAGCAGGAGCTGGATCCGGAACTCTTCAGGAACGCGAAAATCATCGTCGACTCGATCTCGCAATGCACGGAAAAGGGCGAGACCTGGCATCCGCTGAATGAGAACATCATCACCAAAGAGGACATCCATGGCGAAATCGGCGAGGTCCTGTTGGGAAGGAAGCCCGGAAGAGAACGTGAGGACGAAATCACGATTTTCGATTCCACAGGCATGGCCATCCAAGACAATACGACGGCCAGCAAGATCTATCAGAACGCCATCGCCAATAACGTCGGCACCTTCTTTCAATTTTTCGAGTGATGACCATGCGCAATTACCCCACCATTCAGGACATCCGCGAAGCCCGGGAACGGCTGAAACCGCACGTCAGGCACACGCCGCTGTTGCGGGCGGACAAAATCGAGAAAGCCGCCGGTTGTCAGCTCTATCTCAAACCCGAAACCCTGCAGATCACCGGCGCATTCAAAATCCGCGGCGCCCTGAACAAGGTTCTCTCGCTCCCGAGAGAAGAGATCGCCAACGGCATCATCGCGACGTCGTCGGGCAACCATGCCCAGGGGCTGGCTTATGCCGCCAGGATGCTCGGCGTAAAGGCGATATTGGTGCTTCCGGTCACCACGCCCAAAATCAAGATCGAAAATACAAAGGCCCTCGGGGCAGACGTCATTCTTTTCGATGGCGACACCGCCGCTAGGTGGAAAAGGGTGTATGAAATCGCTGACGAAAATAAATACGTGGCTGTTCACGCGTTTGAGGACCCGATCGTGATGGCCGGTCAGGGGACGATCGGGTGTGAAATATTAGAGGACCTGAAAGATGTTGATACGGTCATCGTTCCCATCGGCGGCGGAGGCCTGATCTCGGGAATCGCGACCGCCATCAAAGAAACGAAACCAACGGTGCGCGTTATCGGGGCAGAGCCTGCCCTGACGCCGAAGTATTTTCATAGCCGCATCAACAAGGAGCGCACCTCGCTTCCCTTGAAGAACACGATTGCCGATGGCTTGAGGATAAGCGTTCCGGGTCAAAACCCGTATCCGATCATCGAAAAATATGTCGACGAGATCGTTCTTGTCGAAGACGAGCACATCATCGCCGGGATGAGTGCCCTTGCCAAGGACGCGAAATTGATCGCTGAACCCGCCGCCTCGATCGGCGTTGGAGCACTGTTGGCGGGCAGCATAGACGTCAAGCCCGATGAAAAAGTCTGCGCGGTGTTGTCCGGCGGGAACTGGGATCTACGCGACCTCGCCGAGATATACAACGCAGCCGAGTAATCAGGTTCAGCTTCGGTCTGTTCACCACCCGATCGCAGTCGAACGTCCACGACCGCAGGGTGCCTGCAGAAAATGATCGGGCGCGGCCGGCATGCGGATACTTAAGTAACCGCTTGACTTTTTGTCGGGCGACCTGTTACTTAAGTGAATGGTTGAGCGATCGGAGCAACTTGATTTGGCCTTTCACGCGCTCGCGGATGCGACGCGTCGGGGCATTCTCGATCGCCTCTCACGGGGGCCGGCCTCGGTGAGCGAACTGGCCAGGCCGTACAGCACGTCGCTTGCCGCGATCCAGCAGCACGTCCAGGTGCTCGAGGCGAGCGGGCTCGTCGTCACGGAAAAGCGCGGGCGCACCCGCGAATGCCGGATCTCCAGCGAGGCGGTCGAGCGGGTCGAAAGCTGGCTGCACGAGCGCCGCCAGCTCTGGGAGAGCCGGATCGACCGGCTTGGAAAGCTGCTCGAAGGCGGCGAATTCGAGGGTGAAACCGAACCTTGGAATTCCGCGGCGGGAGGAGACCATCGATGACGGCAGCGCCTTTCTTTTACGGTACATTCACGCTGAAGCGCGTGTGGGCGACCCCGCCCGAGCGGGTGTTCGGCGCATGGTCCGATCCCCACCTCAAGGCACAGTGGTTCACCGGTCCGCCGGAACGCTGGACTTTGCTGCGCCGGTCGATGGATTTTCGCGTGGGCGGGCTGGAGGTGCTGGAAGGCCGCTTCAACGAGAGCGGCACGGTTACGCTTTTCGAGGCCCGCTATCATGTGATCGAGCCGGCCCGGCGGCTCGTGTATGCCTATGACCTCTATCACTCCGCACACTTCCATTCGGTCACCCTGTCGAGCCTGGAACTCGAAGCGCAAGGGGACGGAACCCACGTCTCATACACGGAGCAGATTGTGTTTCTGGACGGGAAGGACGGCACAGCCGATCGCCGCCACGGAACGGGCATCCAGTTCGACATGATCGAAACCACCCTTCAATTCAACGGAGCCACGCAATGACGCTTGCACTTTACGGGCACCCGTTTGCCTCCTTCGTATGGAAACCGCTGATCGCCCTCTACGAGCGCGACGTGCGCTTCGAATTCCGGATGGTCGATCCCGATCATCCGGAAAACCAGGCGCGCATGGCCGCTCTTTCGCCCACCGGGCAATTTCCCGCGCTGATCGACGGAGACAATGAAATCACTGAGAGCAATGCCGTGATCGAGTATCTCGATCTGTTTCATGGTAACGGAACGCCGATGGTGCCGGAGGATCCGCGTGAAGCGCTGGAGGCGCGCATGATGGCGGACGTGTTCGACGATTACGTCCATGCACCGATGCAGCGGATTGTCGGAAATGCCCTGCGCGGCGAAGACGAGCGGGATCCGCGCGGCGTCGCCGACGCGCGTGCGCAGCTCGATCGATGCTACGCCTGGCTGGAGCCACGCCTGCAAGCGAGGGAATGGGCGGCCTGCGGTCGGTTCACCATTGCCGATTGTGCCGCGGCACCGGCGCTCTTCTATGCGGACTGGGTGCACCCGATCCCCCAACGCCATGCCGCGCTCGCCGCCTACAGGGCACGGCTCCTGTCCCGCTCCTCCGTGGCACGGGTCGTCGACGAAGCACGCCCCTATCGAAGCTTCTTTCCGTTGGGAGCACCCGATCGGGACTAGCCCGGGAAGCATCGGCAGCATTGATTCCCGGCCCTTGCTACAGGTCAAGCGCCGCCATATGGAAGCGCAGCTGTGCGGCCGGATAGCGGTAATCCCGCCCCACCGGACAGACGTCGCGAGAGCGACACCCCGTCACAACACAGCCGCCCTTCCCCGTCTCGCCTCTGAGATGAGTCCGACAGCCCCGCACGTCGAACACCTCGGACGCAAGTGCACCCGCCGGACAGGTCGCGACGCACGGCTTCTCCTCGCATGTCTCGCAAGCATGGCCGGTCGCCACTTCGCCCGTTATCGGCATGGCGCAACCGAATCCCAGCGCGGCGCGATAGCCATGCCAGAGGCCGTAGCGCGGATGGATCAGAATACCGAGCGGCGAAGACCTCAGCCCTTCCGCTCGCATCGCCCATTGCTGAAAGGGTTGCCACGGCGGATCGGAGGGGAAATAGGCCGTCGCACCCGCCGCCTCCGCCACCGGCAGGATCACCTCCTTCGACCAGTTGTCGAGCGGGTCCCTGCCGCCGCGATCCGGCTCGCCTTCGCGCCAGCGGGTGAAAGGCGCCCAGATCGAGCCGCCGATATTGCCGATGAGGACGACGCTCGCCGCCGCTGCACCGCCGTCAAGCGATGGCGCCTCTTCGCCGTTTGCGAAATTCACCGTTCCACGCAAAAAAAGACCGTGCGGCCGGAGAGCCGCACGGATCGCTTCAAGCCAATCGTCCGCCAAAGCGGGGGTCACCGTCATTTCGGTTTCGGCCCCTGAAACTCGTAATGCGGGCGCCAGACCTCCTTCTGGATCATGTCCGCGACCTGCGCCCTGCCGCCTTGCTCCCTGGCGCGTTCGGGAGTCTTTCAGGTGAAGGCGTCCGGCATCGAGTCCTTGCGCTTGGCGATGAAGTCCTTCAGCGCGTCGTCGATGGCCGGATCGAGATACGGCGCCTCATAGTGCTCCAGCCAGCTGCGCGCCAGCGCATTGGCGCGCTCTTCGATGCGCTTCTGGCCTTCGATTTCCCACTGCTCGAAGGAGTTGTTGTCGGCGAGCGGCGAGCGGTAAAAGGCCGTCTGGAAGTTGGCCTGCGTATGGGCGCAGCCGAGATAATGGCTGCCGGGTCCGACTTCGCGGATTGCGTCCATCGCCTGGGCGTTTTCCGACAGATCGACGCCCTCGGCCATCTTCTGCATCATGCCGAGCTGATCCTGGTCGATCATGAACTTCTCGTAGGACGAGACGAGGCCGCCTTCGAGCCAGCCGGCCGAGTGCAGCACGAAGTTGGTGCCGGCAAGCAGCGTCATGTTGAGCGTGTTCGCCGATTCATGCGCGGCCTGCGCGTCCGGAACCTTCGAGCCGCAGAGCGAACCGCCGGTGCGGAACGGCAGGCCGAGACGGCGGGCAAGCTGGGCCGCGCCGTAGGAGACGAGCGACGGCTCCGGCGTGCCGAAGGTCGGTGCGCCCGACTGCATCGAGATCGAGGCCGCGAAGGTGCCGAAAAGCACCGGCGCGCCCTTGCGGATGAGCTGGGTGAAGGATGCACCGGCGAGCACCTCGGCGAGGATCTGCGTCAGCGTGCCGGCAACCGTCACCGGGCTCATGGCGCCCGAAAGGATGAAGGGCGAGACCACGCAGGCCTGGTTGTGGCGGGCATAGACCTTGGCGGCCCCGAGCATCGTCTCGTCGAAGACCATCGGCGAGTTGGCGTTGATGAGGTTCAGCGTCACCGTGTTGTTCTCGACGAAATCGTCGCCGAACAGGATCTTCGCCATCGCCACCGTGTCTTCGGCGCGTTCGGGCGCCGTAACCGACCCCATGAAGGGTTTGTCGGAATAGCGCATATGGGTGTAGACCATATCGAGATGGCGCTTGTTGACCGGCACGTCGACGGGCTCGCAGACCGTGCCGCCCGAAGAGTGCATCGACGGCGCCATATAGGCGAGTTTGACGAAATTGCGGAAGTCCTCGATCGTCGCGTAGCGGCGGTTGCCTTCGAGGTCGCGCACGAAGGGCGGGCCGTAAACCGGGGCGAAGACCGTCGCCTTGCCGCCGATCTGCGCGTTGCGCTCAGGATTGCGCGCATGCCAGGTGAACTCCTTCGGAGCGCTCTTCAGGAGCTCGCGGCAGAGGCCCTTCGGGAAGTGCACCCGCTGGCCGCGCACGTCGGCACCCGCCGCCTTCCAGAGTTCGAGCGCTTCGGCGTCATCGCGAAACTCGATGCCGATTTCCTCGAGGATGGTATCGGCATTGCGCTCGATGAGCTGCAGGCCCTCTTCGTCGAGCACCTCATATTCGCGAATCTTGCGCTGGATATAGGGCAAAGACGGTCCCGGACCGCCGCCGGTGCGGGAGGCGCGGCGTGCCGCCGCTCCCCGTCCCTCGCCACGCGCGCGGCGTCCGCCGCCTTCGACCGCGCTTTGTTCTGTCACGTCGCTCATTCGCTCGTTTCCTCTCCCGCCGTGTCTCTCCTTGTTAAGACGCGGCAACACTCTGGACCGGATTGGGCGCATAATCCTTTCCCGGGATCGAATCCAGTGGGCAAGACCATGCGCCGGCATCATTTCGGTATAATGCTAGCAAGCCGCCGGCCCGGTACGGGTCTCAATGCGCCAACGGGTGGCGCATCTTAGACACTCGGCCGACGCGCAACACAGACCCGCCAACCACGCGACGGGCGGCCCCCGAACCGCATCCGCATTTGAGAAATCAAACACATCCGGCGGCGAACCGAGCAGCGCACGGCGCCATAAGGCGGCAATATGCCGAAGGAGCGATGGAACCGAGGCGCCCTGAACAGGTTACGCAAACTGGTCCCCACGACTATGCTAGAACCTGCGGCGAACACAAGGAATGTGGGGTGACCCACGAATATCTGCTTAGTCGCTTTTCGTCATATGCGACGTCGCATTCGAAAAGAGATTTTTAGGCATCGCCCGCTAAGGATTGGGCAACGCGTCCGGATTGTGCTCAAGATCGTGCCCACCCGTGCGAAATCACCGTGCCAGGAACCGAGGAAACCCACTATGGCAGACGATGAAATCATTCTCGAGGACCTTTCCGACGAAGAACTCGTGCAGCAGATGCACGACGATCTTTATGATGGCCTCAAGGAGGAAATCGAGGACGGCACGCGCATCCTCCTCGATCGCGGCTGGACGCCCTATGACATTCTGACCAAGGCGCTGGTTGAAGGCATGCGCATCGTCGGCATCGACTTCCGCGACGGCATCCTGTTCGTTCCGGAAGTGCTGCTCTCGGCCAATGCGATGAAGGCCGGCATGACCATCCTTCGCCCGCTGCTTGCCGAAACCGGCGCGCCGAAGCTCGGCAAGATGGTGATCGGCACCGTCAAGGGCGACATCCACGATATCGGCAAGAATCTCGTGGGCATGATGATGGAAGGCGCCGGCTTCGATGTCGTCGACCTCGGCATCAACAACCCGGTCGAGAACTATCTCGAAGCGCTCGAGCGCGAGAAGCCCGATATTCTCGGCATGTCGGCTCTGCTCACGACGACCATGCCCTATATGAAGGTCGTGATCGATACGATGAAGGAAAAGGGCCTGCGCGATGACTATGTCGTGCTCGTCGGCGGCGCGCCGCTGAACGAAGAATTCGGCAAGGCCGTTGGCGCCGACGCCTATTGCCGCGATGCGGCGGTCGCCGTCGAAACCGCCAAGGACTTCATCAAGCGCAAGCATAACCAGCTTGCCGCCGGCTGAGGCCGCCTTATCTTGAAGAGAAAGCCGGCTGCGCGGATGAACCCGGCAGCCGGCTTTCTACGCTACAGGCGAATATCGGATCGGATCAGTTGGTCGCTCTTGCGATCTTGCGCCCGACATTCGAGGTATCCTGTCCTATGCCGCGGATCGTGTTGCCGCAGGAAGTCAAGGTTGCGAGAACCATCAGGACGATGCCGACCGTCGCGAGCGTTTTTGGTTTCATAGGCGCGATTCCTTCACGTTATTGCGAGGCCGAATAGAGATGGAAAATCTGCCGGAAGCAAGAGAACGTGATGCATCGATGAAAGTCCAGGTCATCGGCTGCGGCGCGATCGCGCGCGAGATCCTCGCGATCTGCGAGGCCAACCGGCTGGACCACATCACCCTCAGCTGTCTGCCGGCCATCTGGCACAACACCCCGGAAAAGATCGTGCCCGGGCTTCGCCAAGCGATCGCCGCGGCGCGCGCGGAAGGTTTCGAGCGCATCTTCATCGCCTATGCCGATTGCGGCACCGGCGGCCTCATCGACCGGCTTTGCGAAGAGGAAGGTGTCGGCCGCATTCCGGGGCCGCACTGCTATTCCTTCTTCGCGGGCAATGATGCCTTCGCCGAGCGCTGGGACGAGGACATCACCGCCTTTTTCCTTACCGATTTCCTCGCCCGCCAGTTCGAAGCCTTCGTCATCGAGCCGCTCGGCCTCGACAGGCACCCGGAACTCAGGGACATGTATTTCGGCCATTACCGAAAACTCGTCTACCTGTCGCAGGTGAAAGACGAGGCCCTGCAGGAGAAGGCGCGGCGCGCCGCCGCTATGCTCGGACTGGAATACGAGTACCGCTACACCGGCTACGGCGATCTGACGCGGTCGCTGACCGAAGCGTGAGCAGTTCCTCCTGACCGGCAGCAATTGTCCCGCGCCCGCTTAAGACAACCGTAACGCCTGCGCCCGCATATCTTTTTGCCGAAGTTGCTGCGACGCGTCGCGTTTACCGGTGAAGTCATGAAAAGCGAAAAGGCGAAAGCCCCGACCAACCGGCGCATCGTCATCATCACCGCCGGCGGCGACAATCCGAACATCATGATCAACGCGCTTGCCGCTCGCTTCGACAACCTCGTCGTCCTGCAGGAGCAGCCGGAGTCGAAAGCGCTCTTCGTCAGGCGGCGCGCCCGCAAGCTCGGCTGGGTGACGGCACTCGGACAACTGGCGACGATGGTCGTTTCCCGTTTCGGAAAGCGCTTCACGCAACGGCGCGTGGAGGCGATCTTGCGCGCCTATGGCGTATCCGCGGAGCCCCACCCGTCAATCCCCGTCCACCGCATCTCGTCGATCAATGACGCAGAGGGCCGCAGGCAACTGCAGGCGCTTCGCCCCGCCGTCCTCTTCCTGATCAGTTGCCGCATGCTGAAGCCGGAAACGCTTGCGGCCATCCCCTGCCCGATCCTCAACTTCCATGCGGGCATCAATCCGCAATATCGCGGCCTGATGGGCGGCTACTGGGCGCTCGTCAATGGCGATGGCGAGAATTTCGGTGCGACCGTGCATCTGGTCGATGAAGGCGTCGACACTGGCGGCATCCTCTACCAGATGCGGCAGGTGCCGAGCCCCGACGATACGATGCACACCTATCCGCTGCTGCAGACCGCCGCCGCCACCGGCATTGCGGCCCGGGCGGTCGAAGATGCACTCGCCGGAGAGCTCCGCCCGACCGCCGTCGACGCGCCGTCGAGGCAGTGGTACCACCCGCCGATCTGGGTCTGGTTGTCGAACGGCATTCGACGCGGGATCTGGTAGAGCCTGCAGCGTCCTTTGCTCATCCCTGGTTTACAACTGTGATCCTAAAAGACGCGCGGCACTGTTGAGTGCTGCGCGTATTTGAACTACAGAAGGCGGTGGTATTAGCCCCGACGGGTGAGATTTTACCTTTTTCTGCACCGCCGGTTAATCCTTTCCCATTATCATGCGTGCGATGGGGGCGAATCAGGAGACCCAGCCGTGAAGTCGCAGACAGGAAATCCGGCCGAGCTGCCCGGCAACCACAGCACTGTCGTGCGCGGCGTTCTCGCTCTGCTCATTGCAGCGACGGCGTCGGCCTGCTCGGCAGTGGCGGATCGGGATATCCAGACCTCATCGGTAACGAAAGAGGTCGGCTACCCCGTCTCGGCCGGAGAGCAACCCGCGACCAAGCGGGTCACCGTCACGCAAAAGCCAACCAGAGTCGATCGCACCGCCTATCTGGGGCGCGCACCCTATATCTGCACGCCGAGCGGCTTCGGCAGCACGTCGCGCTGCTTCCTTCGATAGGCGCAGATGGCGCTGGCCGAGGTGGTCCACAGCCACGCGGCCCGGATCCTGACACGGGTGCTCCGTTCGATCCGCCCGCCGGCCGGGATCATTCGGCCTTGTCCAGACGTGCTTCGATCCCGGCGAGACGCGCCTTCACGTAGTCGCCGCGCCGCAGCCTGGTGAATTCGTCGTCAGCATTCGCAGGCGCGTTCTTGAAAACATACCACTCGCCAGCCGGTTCGCGCTTCTGCAGGATGACGCCGCCCTGCTTGCGATGGCTGAAGCAGGTCGTTGCGGGAGCAGAGCCGGCCTCGGCGTGCCATTCGGCCCTGAAGCACAGCTTTCCCGGACCCGTGATAAACCATCGGCCCACGCCGTAGGAGGGAGTGCCGTTCTCGTTCGACCAGGCGGTAAACCGGCGCTCCCGCACGGAGAAGTATCCCGCACCCGCTTTCCAGATCCACGACTTCTGGCCGTAGAGCTCATAGAGCTCCTTGTGCGTCAGCGGTGTTGCTCCTTGAGGGTTCACGCGGCCGCCCGCGGCTCCGGCGAGCGATGTCGCACTCCCCATTGCCACGGCGACGGCGACGATCAACGACAGCGTGCGAAGGGGCGAATTCATCTGATGTCTCCTCTCGGTGATTGCAGCGCCGCGCTAATTGCCGGCTTCCCGCACCACGCGCCAATCGGGCCGTCCGTACCCGTCCGGCCATGGGTAGACTTCGCGGTCGTTGAAATAGACCACCGCCGTGAGTTGCGGGAATTCGGCGTGGCGCGCGGCGACGCTTCTCGCCCAGTCCGCCACATAGGAGGCATCGCCCTCGTAGCCGAGCTCGGCCACCATGATCGGCTTGCCATAGCCCTTTACCCGCTCATAGCCGGGCGCCAGCCGTTCCGGAAACGTCTGGTCCCGACCGGTGGTGCCGCGGTCATATTGCTGGTAGCCGAACACCGACAGTCCGATGAGGTCCACGACATCGTCGCCGGGATAGTATACCTCCAGCCCCGGATTGCCCTTGGGCGACCACATGAACCGAGCATCCTTCACATGCGCCCGGCACACCGTCACCATGCGCCGGTAGGCCGCCTTGAATTCCTCACCCGACCAGTGCGACCAGGAGAACTGGTTGTCCGTTTCATCCATTTCCTGGCCCCACCGGATGATAATAGGGCTTTTCAGACCGGCGACGGTCGAGCAGACCGCCGCCATGTACGCGTCACGCTCCCCGTCCAGAATGCTGCGCAGGAGCTCCCGCTCCGTGACCCGCCACTCAGGCGACCAGGACCAGGGCTCGACCGTGATCATTAGAGTGCGTCCCCGTGCGTACGCATAATCGTCGGCAAGGGCCAAGGTCGATAGTTCGACGTCTTCCCAGGGCAGGAAGAGATGTTCGATCTTGGACTGTGACGGCTCGCCGAAATCGCCGTAGGGATCGTAGGCCCCGAAGTCGATGGAGTCTGCCGTCAGCACGGGCCGCTTCTGCGACGGCATCGCCGTGGTGACCGACGCCGCCTCCGGAAGGCCGCGCGGCAAGCTGGCCGCCAGAACGCTGCCCGACAGCATCAGGCCCATGCATGAAAGGGAAATAGCCTTTATCCGCGTATTCATTGCACACCTCCAACGTCGTTCGTCCCGGCTGGAGGACGAACGCTGTTTGCTCCTGAATTCGGTTCGGTAACGATGACCTCCTGTATGATCGCGAGTCGCGTACTGATCCTCGTCGATGAGCCGGTGGAACTCGTCTTCGGCCGCAGGCTTGCCGTGTTTGAACACATACCAGTCCCCCGCCGGCTCGCGCCTCTGGTAGATCACGCCGTCGAGCACACGGTGGCTGAAACAGGTCTTGTCCGGGGCCGCACCCCCTTTGCTGTGCCAGATCGCCTTGAGGCAGAGCATGCCGCTATCGGTTACGATCCAGCGCCCCTCCGCCCAGGTCGCGGTCTTGCCGTCTCGCGCCCAGGCTCTGAACAGGCGGCCCTCAGCCCGCATCAGGCCGGCGCCGTCGTGCCATTTCCAGCTCTTGTCGCGGAACATCATGTAAAGCTCCACGCCTGTCATCGGCCGCGCGCCGGTCGGCACGGAGGCCTGAGCCGCCGCGGGAGTGGGTGCCAGGAGGAAGACGGCCGAGGCGGCGACACTCGCGAAGAACATGCCCGGCAATCCGCCGCGGCCAGCCTCCCCATTTGTCGATGTTGCCGTCATCCTTTGATCCTCAGCGCACCTCTTCCGACGGCGCGGAAACCAAGCGGGGTCGGAAAACGATCCTGCGCAGTCTGTCGCCACCCTGCCCGGCACCGGCCGCCCCGTAGCGCTCTTCGAACAGGCGCAGGCGCCCCGTCCCCCAGCTACCCGTCCCCCAGGTGAGCGCCTCGAGACCTTGCTTTCCGTGCTCCGCCGTCGCGATCCCGGGCAAGGCGACGAGTGCGGCAAGCCCTACCGCCATTGTCGGCCGATAGAAGCGCGGCGCCCTGGCGAGTGCGTTCTCCTGCGCATGGCGTACGACGATGACCAGAAGAAGCAGGCAGTAGATCGCCGCATTGAGGATCGCGAAGAGATAGAAGCCCTTGGCCCTGGCGGCATCGCTGACGACGAGGACCGGCAGCACGGCTGCAACGGCGAGAACCACGTAGGGGAGCAGCACGCGCAAGGGCAGCGGATCGACTTCGGACGTCCCCTTCGGCGTGACGCGAAAGTCCACGAAGGATCCGGTGAGCCAATCGCGCAGGGCCGCCGCCGTGCCGGCGAGCGCCCAGGGCCAACGGGCCAAAAGGAAAAGCATGCATTCCCAGCTCAGCACCTTCGCGTCATGGGGGCGGAAGGAACCGCTCGCCCGCCAGCGATAGGCCAGGAACACGAGGATGATCGAAAGCGGTGCAAAATGGAGCAGGAAATCCGGATAGGTGACGGCGACGAAGGTCTCGCCGCGGGCGAGCGCTACGGTCGGCATCACATACATCGCGGCCATGAAGCAGGCGAAAAGCGGATACCAGAGCTGCGAAAACAGGAACTGGAATTTAAGCGGCAGCGGCAGCCGACCCACCAGACGCGGCGAATATTGCAGCAGCAGCGTGACGAGGCTGCGCGACCACTGGAACTCCTGCGTGACCAGATCGGCGAAAGTGCGCGGCCCGTCGCCATGCGCAATGGCATCGAGCGCATGTACGCCGCGCCAGCCGGCGGCGTTCATCATCAATGTCGTCGAATGATCCTCCGCCAGTTCGGGTCCGAGCCCGCCGATACCCTTGAGCGCCGCAGTGCGCACCGCGTAATGAGAGCCGATGCAGAGCGGAGCGAGGCCGCCATTATAGCCGGCCTGCAGCGAGCCATGCATGCTCGCCTCTGCATAGAGCCGCCCGCGGGCCGACCAACTCTCGGCCGCGTTCCGGTCGCAGATGCTCGGCGCGGACACATACCCCACTTTCGGATCGGCAAAGGGACGCAGCATCTCGCGCAGATAGCCGGGCTCGGGAACGTGGTCCGCATCGAGTTGGGCGACGAAGTCATAGCGATCATAGCCGTAGTGGTCGTAGAAGAATGCGAGGTTGCCCTCCTTGCATCGCGTGCGCCGCGGCCATGTGGCGCGGTGATAATCGCTACGTCCCCTCCGGGTGGAGACGGACACGCCGTGCCGCCGGCACCAGTCAAGCGTCGCCGCTGACGGGTCCTCGTCCGCGAGCCAGGTATCGTGCGGCACATCCTGGGCGAGCATCGCTGTCAATGTCTTCGATACGACGGAAAAGGGCTCGGACGGTGCCTTGGTGACGACCATCGCCACGCGGCTGCCTTCCGGCAGCCGCAGCGGCCCGTTCGGCTTTCCCGCACGGTAGAAGACCGCGATGAAATAGCCCGGCAGCAAGGTGACCCAGGCAAGGACCACCGTCACGGCGATGCTGCCGGAAGCGTTGACGTGGTGGCGCGGCTCCAGCCACCAGTTCCAGAAGTAAACGAGCGCGGCAATCCAGAGACCCGCTCCGGCCAGGTATTCGATGCGGCGATAGCCCGTAAACAGCGGGACGAGCAGCGGTTCGCCGCCGCGCCGAGCCCCCGCTTTCCCGCTGGCGCCGAGGCGAATCATGACCGCACCTCCAGCCCGAAGAAAGGTGCGGCCGTTCGCACGATGGTTTCGAGATCGGAGAACTGCGGCAGGAAGCCGAGTCTGCGCTGCGCAAGGCTCGCATCCGCATAGAGCGCCGGCGGATCGCCGCAACGCCGCTGGTGAAATACGACCGGGACGGCACGGCCGGTCAGTTCGCCGATCGTGCGAAGAACCTCCTTGATCGAGAGTCCCCGACCGGTACCGAGATTAAGCGCGAGGCTCCCGCCGCCGTTTTCGAGATGCCGGTAGGCAAGCACATGGGCGATTGCAAGGTCCGCCACGTGGACATAGTCGCGTATGCATGTCCTATCGGGCGTCTCGTAGTCGTCGCCGAATACCTCCAGATGCGGGATCGTCCCCGCCGCGGCCATCAGCGCTCGCGGGATGAGATGCGTCTCCGGGTCGTGCCATTCGCCGAGGTCGCCTTCCGGATCGGCTCCGCAGGCGTTAAAATATCTGAGCGACACGTAGTTGAGCCCGAAGGCCGCGCCATAGTCCGCCAGCATGTGCTCGGCGATCAGCTTCGTCTTGCCGTAGGGATTGATCGGCTGCTGCGGCGTCGCCTCGTCGATCGGCAGCACGTTCGGTATGCCGTAGGTGGCGCAGCTCGACGAAAAGATGAGTTTGCCGAGACGCGTCGCCCGGCAGGCATCGAGGAGTGACAGCGTTCCACGAACGTTGTTGTTGTAATATTTGGCAGGGTCGGCGACGGACTCGCCGACATAGGCGGATGCCGCGAAGTGAATGACGGCGACCGGTCGATATTGTTCGATGACTTCGATGAGACGGCTCGTATCGAGAACATCCCCGTGCACGAACGGTCCCCAGCGCACTGCCGAGCGGTTTCCAGTCGTCAGGTTGTCGTAGACCACCGGCTCGATCCCGGCCAGGCGGAGAAATTTTGCGGTATGGCTGCCGATATAGCCGGCGCCACCCGTCACAAGGAGAGGCGGGGCGCTCATCAGGCCGGCTCCAGGACTTGCCGCTTCGGCAGGGAAAGAAGCCCGTCGAAATAGCGGATGGTCTGGGCAAGGCCTTCCGACAGGTTGACGGTCGGCCGCCAGCCGAGTTCCCGGGCCGCCAGCGAGATGTCGGGGCGGCGCTGGCGCGGATCGTCGACAGGCAGCGGCTGGCGGACGATCCTTGATCGCGAACCGGTCAGTTGGATCACCTGTTCGGCGAGTTCGCCGATCGTGAACTCTCCCGGATTGCCAAGATTGACCGGCCCGGTGAGCGAAGCCGGCGACCCCATCAGCCGCACCAATCCGTCGATCAGATCGTCGACGAAACAGAAGGAACGGGTTTGCGAGCCGTCGCCATATACGGTGATGTCCTCCCCCTTCAGCGCCTGGACGATGAAATTGGACACGACGCGTCCGTCGTCCGGGCGCATCCTGGGACCATAGGTATTGAAGATGCGAACGATCTTGATCTCGACGCCACGGACCTTGTGGAAGTCGAAGAAGAGGGTTTCGGCGCAACGCTTGCCCTCGTCGTAGCAAGAGCGTGGACCAAAGGAGTTGACGTTACCCCAATAGGCTTCCACCTGCGGATGAACCTGCGGATCGCCGTAGACCTCGGACGTCGATGCCTGGAGGATGCGCGCGCCCCGGCGAGCGGCGAGCTCCAGAAGGTTGAGCGACCCGATCACGCAGGTCTTCGTCGTTTGAATCGGATCGATCTGGTAATGCGGCGGCGATGCCGGGCAGGCGAGATTGTAGATTTCGTCCGCCTCGATATCGAGCGGCTCCACGATGTCGTGAGCGATGACGCGAAAGGTATCGAAGCGCTTCAGCCGGGCGATATTGCGCCTCAACCCTGTCGAGAAATTGTCGAGGCAGACGACCTGGTGTCCAGCGCCGAGAAGCAGTTCGCAAAGATGCGATCCCAGGAAGCCGGCGCCCCCGGTAACAAGTATTCGCTTGTGTCTTTTCCGAGAGCACCCTGCTTCGTCATTCTCTTTCGTCGCAGACAAAATACTTCTTGCGTCGTTTCGAAAATAGTTCACCGAAAAGCCCCAGAAATATCTGACTATAGAAACAGGAATTCGTCAAAATAGGAATTATTAGGTGATATAAACGTACCCGGCAAAAATACGCAACGCTGCACTTCCGCAGTACTTCGACTAACCAGCGGGTAAATCCTACAACCATCGGGGGTAGATTGCCGTTATCCCTCAATCCCGATAATCATCCCGCCGTATATTTCTGCTCAAAAAGAGTTGGGTCCTACCGCGAAAGGTGATGGTCGATGAATTCCGCCCAACTGCGCAGCGGCTTTCGGGATAATGACGTGTGTAAAAACACGGGTGCAAATCGCGTAGAACGAGCACGGAGAACGGCGACGCGCATTAGGAGGGCCCTTACCTCAATCGCCACTAACCGCAGCGATGGATTCGCGCAGCGCCCCGGCGAAGTCGGGATGGCCATACAGGTCGTCGTGGCCGGCTCCGATAGCGATATCGCTGCGCAGGTCGCGAGCGGCCGCGCGCACGGGTGCCAAGCGCGCCGCGGGAACAACCAGATCGTTGTCGGCGGTGATGATGGCCGTCGGCACGTCGAGATTGCGCAAAGTTTCCGCCGTTTCCATGCGATGCTGCAGCAAAAGGCGCACCGGAAGCCAGGAATAGTGGTGTGCGGCAAGTTCCTTCAACGAGTCGAACGGGGTCACAAGGATGACGCCCCGTAGATGTCTTGTAGCGGCCAAATCCACCGCAACTGCAGCCCCGATGCTAAGGCCAACCGAAACGACGCCCGCTTCGGCCTCAGCGGCAACGTGATCGTATGCCTGCCGGGCATCGACGAACAGGGCGGCGGCTGAGGGGCGTCCATCGCTCGGCTCATAGCCACGGTAGTGCATCGCTGCCACCTCATGCTCAGGGAGTATTTGGTGCAGCATCAGGGCAAGCGCATCGGCGTTCCAGGCGTTTCCGCCGAAGCCCAGCAAGAGCGGCCGTGGTTTAGCTGGCGGCCGCCCCGGTGGCAGGCGCACCAGAACGATGCGGTCGCCTTCCTCCGTCATTAGTTCAACATAGCGTGCCCCAGCCGGCAGGTCGGGCCCGAACGCAGCAAGTCCGGCCGGAAAGATAAGCCGAGCCTGAAAGAAATACACGCCGGCCGCGACGATCACATACGATCCTGCCAGCGCAAGCGTCAGTTTCAGGAGCCACATCGCCGGAATTTCGCTCAACGGTCACGATCTGGCAATGGGGCGAGAAGAGACGCAGGCTCCGGGAATATCCGCTCAACACCTCTTACGTGCGCGAAAAGCCTGTATTGGGCACCGCTGACGAACCGAAGACCAGCTTCCTCGAGCTTGCCGACAGTTTCGTCCAGGTTCTCGCACTCGAAATATATCGTGGTTCCGCCGCCACCATTCGCACATGGATGTAACGAGAAGGTGCTGTCTCCGTCCGGACAGACGAAACGTGCATAGTGAGAACGGGCATCCACGATGGGTTTGAGACCGAGAGCGCCGTAGAATTGCCAGCCCGCATCCAGGTCGGCCATCGTCACGGTCACTTGGTTAAGGCGCATGATTTTGTATCCCTCGCCTGCCGAATGGACCTGCCTTGACTTCTGCTACGACCATAAATGTCTGAGGCGCGGGTGCTGTTGAATGTTGCGTGCCGAGGTGAAGATGGCCGCATCCCATCCGGCACGGCTGGCCAGTTCGACAATTTCGGGCTGATCGTCGAAGAACAGCGGTCGCTCTCCAGGGTCGATCTCGAGCGCCCGATTGATGGCTTCGAAGAAGCGTGGATCTTTCTTCGCTACGCCGATCTCGGCGCTATAAAAGAGCCGATCGAAGTGGTTTGCAAAGCCCAGCGCGTTCCACAAATAGCCCGCTCGATAATGCTCCTGGCCAGTCGCAACGAAGGTTTGTGCCCCGCGCTCGCGCAGTTCCCGGACTAACCCGAACACCTCGGGATTGATGTTCGAATCCTTTGCGAACCAATAGTGCACGAAGTCATCTACCCCACCCTTGTACCCGGCACGGGGAAGAACGGACGCCAAAGCCTCCTTCAGGTCACGGCGTCCGGTAACGCATTCGAACATAGGCGAGGCAGCCCGGTTGCCGGGCGTGCCGAAGAACAGGAGCTGAAACGCATGGCGGTCGACGCCGAGGTCGGCTTCGATCGAAGCATCCCAGGGTTTGCGACGCGTAACATCGGCATGCCAGCCGTCGATCAGCACGCCGTCCACATCAAAGAAGACCTTCACGTGTCCCCTCACTTTCCGCGACAACGAACAGTTGCCATCGGTTCATTACTTCGCCATCACGCTGACTTCAACTCTAAATTGAGCTACCCGTCGGTATCCGACCATTGGACCGTATGGGACAAGGCGACCGGGTGTTTGCCGACCAGAACCTCGGAGGACTGACGGGAGACGAGGCGGAGGGAGGTCGCTTCCTGCTATCGCGCGGTTGCTTTCAGAGCACGTTTCGTCGCGTCATCGACCGCGTGACCCGTCTCGACGCTGTCCTTTCGGAATCCTCGCACCGTGTTACCGCAGGACGAGAGCGTAAGTAGCGCCAGGCTCAGGCACGCGATCACGATTTTTGACATCATCAACTCCGCAATAGGTCGCCAGTCCAACTGAAATGATGCGCGCTTCCGCGAAATCAAGCGGTGCCATAGTCTCGGGCGAGCATCAGAGGGAATACCAGCGCCACATTAGATGTCATACCCAATCTATGGTTGGAGAATTATGATGACCCGCACATCGATAGCCGCAGTCGCGATTGCCCTCTTGACACTCGCGGCATGCATGAGCAATCAGGCCAGCCAAAAGAACACGGCCCCTCCGCCTCCGAGCAATGCCGACGGCTCCAGTGGAAGCGGCATGGGTGGTGGCAGTCAAGGAAGCGGGAGTTCCGGTTATTAATCGACATTCACTCGGCAACCGCCTCGCTTATTGAATGACGCCCGCTCGTCGCGTGACGAGCGGGCGTCTGACGGCCCCAATGGAAAGGCGAATAGCACCGCTGGCGGGCCGCCATAGGGCTGGAACGAGTTATCCCCAGGCACGATATGGGCGGTAGCGATTGTAGCACCAGCTGGCATGCCGCGGCGGCAAGCACGGCTCCGCATAACGGGTGCGGCATAGCGCGGCGGTGGCGAGGCGCCCCGCCGGCCATGCCCGCTCCAGCGGATACGCTTTTTCATGGCAGCGGATGGCGATAGCACGCCCTCGATACATCCCGGCACATCGGTCAGGAGACACGGCCGTGGAGCGTCGTTTTTGGACATATCCGACGTCGTGCCAAGGTGAGCCACGACACAGCGGACATGCGCATTGTCCGCTTTAGAGGAGAACAGGAATCCGATGGCAGACCGCATCATTGTCTACTGGCGCGACATCCCCGCCCAGGTCATCATCAAGCAGGGCCGCAAGAGCGCCAAACGCGAACTTTCGCTGCGCTTCACCGAGGCGATCGACATGTGCGCCATGCGCACCGGTGCCGCAGAGACAGACGACTATCTCGCCGAGTGGCGCAAGGCCGATCCGGTTCCCGTTTCAGACGAGCTCGAGGCGGAAGCCGACAAGGCGGCGGCCGAGTTGGAGGCGGCTTACGACAAGGAGCGGCTCGTCGCCCTCGTCAAGGCTGGAGGGCGCGAAAATGCCTGATCCCAAAGTCGTCACCGGCAATGCCCAGCCCGCCAGGAAGGCGGCAACGGGCGCCTACACGCCAAACAATGTCTCGCCCAGCCGCCGCGCGCGCCACAGATACACCGTCCGGCTCTGGGCCGTGCGCCATTCGCGCTTCCTCGAGTGGTTTTATAGCCGTTTCGCCGACCTGTTCCTGACGCTGCATCCGCTGTGGAGCGCTATCGGCTACGCGCGGGTCGAGCGGCCGGTGACTTTCGTCGAACGCCACGTCAAGGGTTTTCTGTTCGACTGTCGGATGTGCGGCCAGTGCGCGCTGTCCTCGACGGGCATGTCCTGCCCGATGAACTGTCCGAAGCAGCTCAGGAACGGTCCCTGCGGCGGCGTGCGCGCCAACGGCCATTGCGAGGTCGAGCCGGACATGCCGTGCGTCTGGGTACAGGCCTGGAAGGGTTCGCAGAATATGGTCAAGGGTGACGCCATCTTGAATGTGCAAGATCCGGTCAACCAGTCTCTGCGGGAAACCTCCTCCTGGCTGCGGGTGACGGCAGAAGCCGCCGCTCGCCGTGAAGAATTGAAGAAGGAAGGCCAGTAATGAGTCCGGACATCAACCCGCACGATCCCGGCGCGCCCCTCGAGCCCCTGCCCGGCCATTCCTCGAGGGGCCGGTTGGAGCGCGTGCTTCGCCGCGGCGAGTTCGCGGTCACGGCCGAGCTCAACCCGCCGGACAGCGCCAACCCCGAGGACGTTTACGAGCGCGCTGCGGTCTTCGACGGCTGGGTCGACGGCATCAATGCGGTGGATGCCTCCGGCGCCAATTGCCACATGTCGTCGGTCGGCATTTGCGCATTGCTGACGCGCATGGGCTATGCCCCGATCATGCAGATCGCCTGCCGCGACAAGAATCGCATCGCCATCCAGGGCGACGTGCTCGGCGCTTCGGCCATGGGCGTGCAGAACATCATGTGTCTCACCGGCGACGGCGTACAGGCCGGCGATCAGCCGGGGGCGAAGCCGGTCTTCGACCTCGACTGCATGTCGCTGCTCAAAACCGTGCGGACCATGCGCGACAATTCGAAGTTCCTGTCGGGCCGCAAGCTGACGACGCCGCCGCATGTCTTCCTAGGCGCGGCGATCAACCCGTTCGCCCCGCCTTACGACTTCCGGCCCTACCGGCTTGCGAAAAAGATCGAGGCCGGCGCCCAGTTCGTGCAGAGCCAGTATTGCTTCGACGTGCCGATGTTCCGCGCATACATGAACAAGGTGCGCGACCTCGGCCTGCACGAGAAGTGCTTTATCCTGGTCGGCGTCGGCCCGATGGCCTCCGCCAAGACGGCCCGCTGGATCCGCTCCAACGTGCCGGGCATCCACATCCCCGACAGCGTCATCAAGCGGCTGGAGGGAGCTCAGGACCAGAAAAAGGAAGGCAAGCAGCTCTGCATCGACATCATCAACGAGGTGAAGGAGATCGAGGGCGTGTCGGGCGTCCACGTCATGGCCTATCGCCAGGAGGAATATGTCGCTGAAATCGTCCATGATTCCGGCGTGCTGAAGGGGCGCAGGCCCTGGCAGCGCGAGGCCGCCCCAACCGATAGGCTGGTTGCCGAGCGGCTCGACCATATTCGCGAAGGCATCGAGGAAAACCAGCAGCAGATGGCGGAAGCCGCGGCACACCATCCGCATTGATGAGGACCCTGCAAATGCGCGGCAGGATCGCGCCTTTGCCGTGACACGACAGAAAACAGGCGCATCGGCCATCCGGCGTCTTACAAACGGACAACGGGCCTATTAGATAGGCCACGCCACAGGACCAGAGGACCCTTCATGACCCGCACCATCGTTGCATCTGCCACCCGCGAGATCGTCATCGGCTTCGACCAGCCGTTCTGCGTCATCGGCGAGCGCATCAATCCGACCGGCCGCAAGAAACTCGCCGCCGAAATGATCGAAGGCAACTTCGACACCGTCATCAAGGACGCGTTGGAGCAGGTTGCCGCAGGGGCCACGATGCTCGACGTCAATGCCGGCGTGACCGCCGTCAACCCGAACGAGACCGAGCCGCCGCTGCTCGTCAAGACGCTCGAGATCGTCCAGGGTCTCGTCGACGTGCCGCTGTCGATCGACAGCTCCGTGACAGCGGCGATCGAGGCCGGTCTCAGGGTCGCCAAGGGGCGCCCGCTCGTCAACTCGGTCACCGGCGAGGAAGAAAAGCTCGAGGCGATCCTGCCGCTCGTCAAGAAATACGACGTGCCGGTGGTGGCGATCTCCAATGACGAGACCGGTATCTCCATGGATCCGGACGTCCGCTTCGCCGTCGCCAAGAAGATCGTTGAGCGCGCCGCCGACTACGGCATCAAGCCGCACGACATCGTCGTCGATCCGCTCGTCATGCCGATTGGCGCGCTCGGATCGGCCGGCCAGCAGGTATTCGCGCTGCTGCGCCGTCTGCGCGAAGAGCTCAAGGTCAACACCACTTGCGGCCTTTCCAACATCTCCTTCGGCCTGCCGCATCGCCACGGCATCAATGCCGGCTTCATTCCGATGGTGATCGGCGCCGGCATGACCTCCGCCATCATGAACCCCTGCCGCCCGCAGGAAATGGAAGCGGTACGCGCGGCCAACGTTCTGAACGGCACCGATCCGAACTGCGGCCACTGGATCATGACCTATCGCGACCACAAGCCGGCCGAGGGCGGCCATGTGGTAGCGGCCGCGGCACCGGCCGGTGGCGGCGGACGTCGCGGCGGACGCGCGGCACGCGCCGGCGGCAGCGCAAGGGCGGAGTGACATGGCCAAACACCACTCCCTTGCTCGTGATCTGACCGCGCTCTGGTTTCAGGCGCCTTTGGTGATCGCCACGCGTACGCAGGCGATGGCCATGGCCGCCATGACCGGATCGGCGGCCGACTACGCCGAGGCAAGCCGGATGGTGACGGAGAAAATGGCAGCGGCGGCCGAATGCGCCGTTGCCGCCAATATGGCCCTGATGAAGGAAGGCATGAACGCAGCCGCTGCGATTGCCACCGGCGGGAAGGCGGCGACGGCCGGCCGCAATCGCGTGGCGGCGGCTGCGCTTCGCCCCTATGCAAAGCGTGTGCGGGCGAATGCCCGCAGACTTGTGAAATAGTCGGCAGACGAGAAGAAAGATGCTGAACGTGCCACCGAAGGACAACAAGACCGATCCGCTGGTGCTCTTCATGCCGTCGGGAAAGCGCGGCCGGTTCCCGGTCGGCACGCCGATCCTCGATGCGGCGCGCTCGCTCGGCGTCTATGTGGAGAGCGTCTGCGGCGGACGGGGCATTTGCGGGCGCTGCCAGGTGGAAGTCCAGGAGGGCCGGTTCGCCAAGCACGGCATCACCTCCTCCAACGGACACATTTCCGAATTCGGCCCGAAGGAAACACGCTATGCCGACAAGCGCAGCCTGAAGGAAGGCCGGCGCCTCTCCTGCTCCGCCACGGTGCAGGGCGACCTCGTCATCGACGTGCCGCAGGACGTCGCCGTCAACGCCCAGGTCGTGCGCAAGGATTCCGACGAGCGCGTCATCGAACGCAATGCGGCGATCCACATGTGCTATGTCGAGGTCGAGGAGCCGGACATGCACAAGCCCCTCGGCGATCTCGACCGGCTGAAGGCGGCACTTGCGACCGATTGGGGCTTCACCGACCTTGACGTCGATTTTCACATCCTGCCGCAGGTGCAGGCGATCCTGCGCAAGGGCGAGTGGAAGGTGACGGCGGCCATCCATCGGGACGATGAGCACGAGCGCCCGCGCATGATTGCGCTCTATCCGGGGCTGAAGAACGAGGCCTACGGGATCGCCTGCGACATCGGCTCGACGACGATCGCCATGCATCTGTCGTCGCTGCTGTCCGGCCGTACCGTCGCCTCTGCCGGCACATCCAACCCGCAGATCCGCTTCGGCGAGGATCTGATGAGCCGCGTTTCCTACGTGATGATGAACCCGGATGGCCGCGCGGCGATGACCAAGGCCGTGCGCGAGGCGCTGAACGGTCTGATAGAACGGGTCTGCTCTCAGGGCGGCGTTTCGCGCGAGGACGTTCTTGAAGCGGTCTTCGTCGGCAATCCGATCATGCACCACCTCTTTCTCGGCATTGACCCGACGGAACTCGGCGGCGCGCCCTTCGCGCTGGCTGTTTCCGGCGCGGTACGGGCCGCCGCGCATGAACTCGAGCTTTCCATGAACCGCGGCACCCGCGTCTATGTGCTGCCCTGCATTGCCGGCCACGTGGGGGCCGACGCGGCCGGAGCAACCCTGACCGAGGGACCGCACCGCCAGGACGAGATGATGCTGCTCGTCGATATCGGCACCAATGCGGAGATCGTGCTCGGCAACTGGATCCGCACGGTCGCCGCCTCCTCGCCGACGGGGCCCGCCTTCGAAGGCGCGGAAATCTCCTGTGGGCAGCGGGCGGCAGCGGGCGCCATCGAGCGTGTGCGCATCGACCCCGTCACGCTCGAACCGCGTTTCCGCGTGATCGGTATCGAGCCCTGGTCCGACGAGCCGGGCTTTGCGGAAGCGGCAGCGACGGTCGGCGTCACCGGCATCTGCGGTTCCGGCATCATCGAAGTGGTCGCCGAGATGTTCCTCGCCGGCATCATCTCCGAAGACGGCGTCGTCGACGGTTCGCTCACTGCCCGCTCGCCACGCATCCTGCAGAACGGCCGCACCTTCTCCTATCTGCTTCATGAGGGCGAGCCGAAGATCGTGGTGACGCAGGGCGACGTGCGCGCCATTCAGCTTGCCAAGGCGGCACTCTATGCCGGCGTCAAGCTGCTGATGGACAAGCAGGGCATAGACCATGTCGACCGCATCGGCCTCGCCGGCGCCTTCGGCACCTTCATCGATCCGAAATATGCGATGGTCCTCGGCCTCATCCCGGACTGCGATCTCGCCAAGGTGAAGGCCGTCGGCAATGCCGCCGGCACCGGAGCACGCATGTGTCTCCTGAACCGCGGCCACCGCCGCGAGATCGAGGAAACAGTCAGCAAAATCGAGAAGATAGAGACAGCTCTTGAATCGAAATTTCAGGAGCACTTCGTCAACGCCATGGCAATGCCCAACAAGGTCGACGCCTTCCCGAAACTCGCCGAAGCCGTTACCCTGCCCGCGCGCAAGATGCCGGCGGAACAGGGCGAAGCGGGCAGCCGCAGGCGGCGAAGGAGCCGCGAATAGGTTCGAGAGCGATCGGCCCTGGATCGGACGAAGCCACCGAACGAGGCTGACGACGACAGACGAGGAACTCGCTTAAAAATCCCGCAGCATGAAGGCTGGTGGTGAAAACCGTAAGGTTGCTAGCCGTGACAAATGGCCGCAATGGGTGGGATCCAGCGACGGTGCCGAAAGGCAACATTGCTCGACAGCACCGGACATCGTCGTCGCTATGAGCGGGAGCTTTGGGTCGAGCCGTTCCTCAGGAGCCTCGCGGCTAATTGCGAAGGTGCGACACATTCCCTGACAGTCAAAATTCAGCCGCCACGACAAACCTGATATACTCAAGCTGGCCACCCGGAGGGAGGCAGGGCATGAGCGATCAAATCGTGCGCATATTGCTTGTCGAGGATAACCCGCTCCACGCAAAGTTGATCCAGAGGCTGCTCGACACCGAAATGCAGTTGCGCTGCGAGGTGGTGGCGGTGGACCGTCTGGCCGACGGGCTTGGACAGCTTGAACGGGGCACGAGTGATCTGGTGCTGCTCGATCTGATCCTGCCCGACAGCCAGGAGCTGGAAACGCTGTTCAGAATCCGATCGGCTGCCCCGGATGTGCCAGTGGTGATCCTGACGGGACTCGACGACGTGAAGCTCGCGTCGCGAGCGGTCGAGGCGGGTGCCAGCGACTTTCTCTTGAAGACTCGGCTCAACGGCATAGCGCTTGACCGCGCAATCCGCTACACGCTGGCGCGCAAGCGCGCCCATGGCGGCGAGTGGGACTCGCCGATGTTTCGCCTCGCCCAACAGCAGTTCCTGAAGGCCGCCCAGATCATGAACCTGGACGACAACATCCGCCAAAGGCTGCTGTTTCCGCAACGTACCCAGATGGTGTCGTTTCCGTTTTTTCGCGACGACCGCGCGCAGGTCGAGACCGTGTTCGGCTACCGGGTACAGCATGTCCTGACCATGGGGCCGACCAAGGGGGGTATTCGTTATCACGAGGATGTCGACCTTGGCGACGTGGCGGCGCTGGCGACCTGGATGACCTGGAAGTGCGCCCTGATGCGTTTGCCTTTTGGCGGCGCCAAGGGTGGTGTACGGGTCGATCCCACCGTTCTTTCGAAAAGCGAACTGCAGCGGCTGACCCGACGCTACACGGCTGAGATCATCGATATCATTGGGCCCGGCAAGGACATCCCGGCGCCCGATATGGGGACCGACGAGCAGGTGATGGCCTGGGTGATGGACACGTACAGCCAACAGGTTGGGCATTCTGTTCCCGCAGTGGTGACCGGCAAGCCGGTAGTGCTCGGCGGCTCTCTCGGACGCAAGGAGGCGACCGGCCGCGGACTGGTCTATTCCATCGAAGCCGCGGCCGAGACGATCGGGCTGGATCTCGCCAAATCGACCGCCGTCGTTCAGGGGTTTGGCAATGTCGGCAGCTTCGCGGCGCGCTTCCTCGCCGAGGCGGGTGTCAAGATCATCGCTGTCAGCGACGTCTCCACCGGGCTCTACAACCCCGGCGGCCTGTCGGTGGACGCGCTCGTGGATTACGCGGCCAAAAACCGGGTGCTGGCGGGCTTTCCGGATGCCGAGCCGATCTCCAACGCCGAGCTTCTGGCGCTGGAATGTGATGTTTTGGTCCTGGCCGCGCTGCAAAATCAAGTAACTGCCGAGAACGCCGAGCAGATCAAGTGCCGGTTACTGGCCGAAGGCGCGAACGGCCCCACTAGCTTGGAAGCAGACGAAATCCTCAACGAACGTGGCGTGTATATCATCCCGGACATTCTCGGCAATGCCGGCGGCGTGACCGTGTCCTATTTCGAGTGGGTGCAGGGTCTGCAGAACCTGACCTGGACGCTCGACGAGATCAATCGTCGGCTCAAGTCGATCTTGCTGGATGCGTTCGCGCGTACTCGCCGGCGTGCGGAAGGTGACAAGCTGGACCTGCGCACCGCTGCCTTGATCGAAGGGATCGCCCGCGTGACCGAAGCCAAGCTGCTGCGCGGCCTGTTCCCATAAGGGCCGCGCGGAAAATCCCATCCCGAAGAGGAGGGATCACGGATGACCCAGAGCCGCGCTGAGCACCGACTTGCTGCGCAACTCGAAGCTGCCTGGACGGCACAGACGCAGGCAGAGGCGGCGCGCGACAGGCTTTTGGACGGGATCGAATCCGCGTTGGAGGGCTTCGTTCTTTATGATGCCGATGACCGCATGGTCGCGTTCAACTCCCGCTTCAAGGAGTTGTTCGCCCCTGCGGGTATTACGATCGAAATCGGAATGCGGTTCGAGGACCTGATCCGCTCCGCTGCGGAGAACGCGTTGGTCCCATTTGGCGAACTCACCATGGAGGAGTGGGTCGCGCAACGCTTGAAGCGGCACCGCAACCCCGGTCCGCCGTTCAAGCTCAGGCTCAACAACGGTATGTGGATTCGAATCAGTGAAGGCCGGACCCGGGATGGCGGCCTGGTGGGTGCCTATACCGATATTACCGAGCTTGAGGAACAGCGCCAGCATCTGGAGGAGCTGGTCGCGAAGACAGAAGCCGCAACTGCGCGTGCCGAGGCGGCGCAAAGGCAGCTGCTGGACGCAATCGAATCGTCCTTGGAGGGTTTCGCCCTCTATGACGCCGAGGATCGGCTGGTGGTGTACAATTCGCGCTACCGAGATTTCTTTTCAGGGCCGGAGCGTGCCGTCCTTCCCGCCGGACCATTTGCCGTCGACGGTACGCCGTTCGAGGTGGTGATCCGTACCTTTGCAGAAAGCGGCTTGTCGCCGCTCGACGGCCAGACGGTCGACGAGTGGATTGCCCAGCGCCTCGAGCGCCACCGCAATCCCCGCGGACCCTTTAATTTGATGCACAAGGATGGGACCACTATCCGCGTCAGCGAGCGCAAGACCAGCGACGGCGGAACGATATATGTCTATTCCGACATCACCGAGCTTGAAGAGCACCGCCATCGCCTGGAAGAACTGGTGGCGAAGCGCACGGCCAAGCTGGAACGGCGCACGGAGCAACTGCGCAAGTCGCGTGAGGAGCTTGAGCGTGCCCGTGACGCGGCCGAGCAGGCCAGCATCGCCAAGAGCGAGTTCCTTGCGAACATGAGCCACGAGATCCGCACGCCAATGAACGGCGTGATCGGCATGGCGGAACTGCTCGAAGGCACCGAGCTTTCCGAGCAGCAGAACAGATACGTCTCGATCATCCTCCATTCCGCCGACACGTTGATGAACCTGATCAACGACATTCTCGACTTCTCGAAGGTCGAGGCTGGTCGCTTGGAGCTCGAGACGATCCCGTTCATGCTGCGCGACACATTGGGTGACACATTGCAGACGCTTGCCAAACGCGCCGCCGACAAAGGCCTCGAACTTGCCTGCCACATTCCCCCCGAGGTGCCGGATCAATTGGTCGGAGACCCGACGCGGCTCAGGCAGATCATCGTAAATCTTGTCGGCAATGCAATCAAGTTCACGGAGACCGGCGAAGTGGTGGTCGATGTCACATTGGAAGGGCAGACCGAGAATGGGGCACGCCTTGAGTTCCGGGTGCGCGACACGGGCATCGGCATCCCGAAGGCGCAGCAGGAGCGGATTTTCGAGGCTTTCGCCCAAGCCGATACGTCGACGACACGGCAATTTGGCGGCACCGGGCTCGGCCTGGCGATCGCTGCGCAACTTGCCGAGAAGATGGGCGGGCGGATGCAAATCGAGAGCAAGCCGGGCGTCGGCAGCGTCTTCACTTTCGCTGCCGATGTCGGGCTCGCGCCGGAGGCGGCGAAGGCACGCCCGGCGCGCGAGGCAGAGTTGCGTGGCCGGCACGCACTGCTTGTCGACGACAACGCCACCAATCGCCAGATTCTCGAGGAGATCGTCGTGAATTGGGGCATGGTCCCGATCGTTGCCTCGGACGGGGTGGCGGCGCTCAGTGCATTGGAACAGCCAGCCGGGGCTCTACCGGACCTCGCGCTTCTCGACGTGATGATGCCCGAGATGAATGGGTTCGAACTTGCAACGCGTATCCGACAGCGGCCGGAGCTCAAGGAGACCCGGATCGTGATGATGTCGTCCGCCGGCCGGCCGAGCGATGAGGCGCTGCTGCGCGAACTGGATATCTCCAGGCTGCTGGTGAAACCGGTCAAGCAGTCCGATCTTCTGAACGCCATCACCAATGCGCTTGGCGTCTCGATGCGGGAAGACGCGGGCGAGAGCGCCACCAGGCCGGCGCGCCCGATGACGACGCCGGCACTCCATGTGCTGCTTGCCGAGGATGGGGCGGTCAACCGGCAGGTCGCGGTCGATCTTCTGACGAAGCGCGGCCACCGGGTCGAGGCTGTGGGGAACGGTCAAGAGGCGGTCGAGGCGGTCGAACGTGGCGGCTACGACCTGGTGCTGATGGATGTGCACATGCCGGTGATGGACGGGCTTGCCGCGACGGCTGCGATCCGCACGCTTGCTCGGCCCGGGCGCGCCCGTCTGCCGATCATCGCGCTGACCGCGAGCGCGACGCCGGCCGACCGCGAGCGCTGTCTCGCGGCGGGAATGGACGGTTACGTGACGAAGCCGTTCCGCGCCACCGAACTGTTCCGCGTCGTCGAACAATATGAACCAATGCCGGCATCGGCTCCGGAGAGGTCGGCAACCGCTATCCAAACGGAAGGGGCGCCTGCGGAGGCGCCCGCACTGGATTGGGAGGGCGCTCTGCGCAAACTTGACGGCGACGAGGCGCTCTTGCGCGAGTTGGCGGCAATGTTCCTCGTCGAATACCCGAAACTGACGGCCGCGATCGACGCGGCGCATGCCAGCGGCAATACAGCGGAATTGCGGCGTGCAGCCCACACCTTGAAGGGCTCGGCGGATGTCATCGGCGCTGACGGCGTGGTGATTGCGGCACAGCGACTTGCGGATTTGGGCCGGGAAGGCAAGCTTGCACCCGTTCCAGGAGCCCGGCGCGCACTGGCGGCCGAACTGGATCGCCTTGAGCCTCTACTCCAACGAGCGACGTCGGAGGCCACGCGAGACGCTTCGACCAATTAAAGGGACGTAAAAAGCAAAGGCCTTAGCCATCGATGGGGTCACCGGGTCGTACGACAGCGCCCGACGTGTGTCGAAGCGCTGCAACTCGCCGCCAGGGATCTCGCTTGGCAGGCGATCAACAATATTGCCGACGGTGGAAACCGGGCAATATGGACAGATCACATCGCAGGCTGAAAGACACATGCGCTTATCTGCACTCTCAGCCACCGGAAGGCCACCTGTTGATGCTCCGCATTTAGCGGAGAAATTGAATGTGTGGTTCATCATGATAGTCCGAAGGCTCTACGCGCGTTTTGATGCAGAATACGGATCGGAGCAGATCCTCGGTCAGAACGTCTTTTGGGGCGCCCGCCGCGACAACTTTTCCCTGCCGGAGCACGATTAGCCTGTCGCAGAA
Organism: Ensifer sp. LCM 4579; assembly: GCF_001854885.1. Taxonomy (GTDB): domain Bacteria; phylum Pseudomonadota; class Alphaproteobacteria; order Rhizobiales; family Rhizobiaceae; genus Sinorhizobium. The sequence continues at coordinate 215,580 of NZ_MDDV01000024.1, forward strand.
CATCGCGGCATGGTTGAGGTCGTGCAGGGCTATGATGCTTGTGATCGGAAGACTGGCGACGACGCTAAGGAGACCGATCTGGTGCTGGATATCGAGATGGTTGGTCGGCTCGCCACTGTTTGGGCAACAAGACTGGCCACCTATCGGTGAGAGCTATGCCAGCGCAAGAACCGGGCTTTACAGGTCCGTGAAAAGGTCCGTATGTCCGAAGCCCTTCGAGTAGTCGAGCACGGAGATGACCGTCGGCGTTATGCGGAATATGCGGACGTCCTGCGGGGTCGGCATCGGCACCGGCAGCGAGACCTGCTCGGGATACTTCAGCGGCAGCATGCGCAGGACCTTTTCCGCTTCGGCCGGATCGACCACCGCTTGCGCGCGCGCTGCCATGGACAGCCCCGTGATCGCCATCAGATCCGGCGTGTCGTGATCAATCGTCAGCGACACCCGATCGTCTCGCGCCAGATTGGCCGCTTTCTGACTGTCCAGGCCGCAGAGGAAATAAAGCGTAAGGCCCTCGTTGACATAACCGACCGTTGTCGCCTGCGGCCAGCCGTCCGGCCTGAGCGTGGCGATCGTCATGATCCGGTGTTGATCCAACAAGCTCAGGATCTTCTTTCTGATCGCATTGTCCACCTGGCGTCTCCTTGGCCGCGTGACATTCAGGCTGCCATGCTACGGAGGCCGCGTCGAATCGGCATTGACGCGCGTCAATGGACCTTCCCGTGTCGGCGGCATGGATTGCGCTGAGGCCGCCGACGGCCATCTATTGCCTGAGTAAGACGCCCTGCCCTTGCCTATTGCGTCTGCAGTTCCGCAAATGCGGCGCGCACGTGTTCCGCGACCGCCAGCACCGGTGCTGGCGCATCCTCGATCACCTTCATGCCGATATTGTAGTGGCCGAGATCCGGCAGACCGTCATGCTCACCGAGCGGAACCATCTCGCCCTGCACCAGATAGCGCGGCAGTGGCGCAATCGCGAGTCCGGCAAGCACCGCCGCCCTCTGTCCGGTCGTGTAGGCGCTCAGGAATGCGACGCGGAATTTGCGCCCGGCCCGCGAAAGCTTCTCGACGGCATCGGCCCGCCACACGCAACCATCCTCCCACATCGATACCGGCAGCGGATCGCGCAGATGCGCGTTGCCGCACTTGGCGCCGGCCCAAACCAGTTTTTCCTGCATCAGCGTTTCGCCGTCCTTGGCCGCGTCGTCGGAGAGACTGTTGTATATGGCGAGATCCAGCCGGTGCTCGTCGACCCGTTTGCGCATGGCATTGCTCATGCCGATCGAAACGTCGACCGTCACGTTCGGGTAACTCTCGGCAAAGCGCTTCAGCACGTCTGGCAGGATTCGCTCGCCGACGTCCTCCGGCGCACCGACCCGAACCACGCCGTTCATGTCGGGCATGAGAAAGCGCGACACCGTCTCGTTGTTGAGCGAGAGCAAGCGCCGGGCGAAGCCGAGCAGGAGTTCACCCTTCGGCGTCAGCGACACCGAGCGCGCATCGCGCAGGAATAGCGTACAACCCAGAGTTTCTTCGAGCTTCTTGATCTGCATCGAAACCGCCGACGGCGTGCGATAGACGGCCTCCGCAGCCGTGGTGAAATTGCCCGTCTCGGCGATGGCGACAAAGGTCTTGAGCACATCCATCTCGAGCAGTGGAAGCGCGTGACGCAGCATCACGTTCATTGCGGCATCCTCATTCAGAAAATCTGATAGATAACTTTACTCCATTTCGTTTGATTGAACATGACCGCCGGGCGATAGTCAAGCAGCAAGGCAGGTGGAAGTGCCCGCTGGCAACGCAACGAAAGGAGAAAGGCATGGCCGCTCTGACACTGGCAATCGACAATGCCGCAACCTCCGCCCGGCACGCAAATGGTGTCGCCTCCGCACGCGCGCTGGCGAGCGGGTGCCCTCGCGGCGAAGACGCCGCGCCGCGGCCCCGCGGGGATGACGATTTCCTGCTGTTCATGCTGGCTCGGGCGCAGCTCATCATCGAACGGATCGCCGCCGACAGGCGCGCCGCCAGGATCGACAGGAATCGGGTGGAAACCCGCCGCCAATTGGCGAAACTGCCGGCATGGGTCCGAGATGACCTGTTCCATGCGGAACAGAAAATAGCGATGCCATCGGCTAGAACCATTCTCGTGGAGCGGCAACCAATCACGTCGTTTGATGGAAAACATCAAACATATTCGTTTGATTGATCAATCGGGTTGCGCCATACAGCCATCATGGTCGCGACCTTTTGAAAAGCTCAGAAGGAAACCAGCAATGTCTACGAACCAGCATTCATCGTCATCGAGCCAGAGCCTTTCGGCACTGCCCGGTCTTTTCAACCTGCGTGCACGCGCCTGGGCCGCCTGGAAGCGGCACCGCAACGAGCGCGCACTGGAAAACCTCTCCTACGACACGCTGAAGGACATCGGCTTCCCTGCCGTCGACGACGTGGCGCATAAAACGGAACAATGAACCGCGACTCCGAATGCCATCCTCCCGGCATGGACCGCATAGTGAGGCTCTGAACGGCATTCCACCGCGTCCGCCGCATGGGATGCCGTTTTTGTTTTGCTGATTGCCGTGCACGACGGCAGCAGTCGGCAGCATGCCCGCGCTTCTACGCCTCTCGACGTATCGCCTCCGTTCCATGGGAGGAGGTCGAGAACCGAATTTCCTACTATTTGTCACCGCACAATCGGTCGCAATATGGGCGCGTGACTGTTCGGAGAAAGGAAGAAAGCGCGATGTCCAAAGGAGAGAGGCGTGCAAAAGTAAACCAGGCACGGCGTCACTTCCTTGGCTTCGCGGCGGCCGCCGCCGCCAGGCTTGTAGCAATGGGTTCGCTCGCCTCCGCAGTGCTTCCCTCGAAGAGCAAGGCGGGCGGGAAAGCATGGTGGCAGCCCGACCATCCGGGCCGGGGCCTAGCGCACGGCCGCGGCAAGAACGATCCTATGTGCCTGCTCCGCGGTACCGCCATCAGGACGCCGATGGGCGAAGTCCCGATCGAGGAACTCCGCATCGGCGATCTTGTCGACACCGTATCCGGCGCGACCTTGCCGATCAAATGGATCGGTCGCCACCTGTACCGGCGGACCGCGCCGACCTGGAGCAAGGACGTTGCGCCGATCCGCATCGCGCGCCATGCACTGAACGATGAGTCGCCTCGCAACGATCTCTACCTCAGTGCTCGCCACGCGCTTCTGATCGACGGGATGCTCATCCGGGCGCAAGACTTGGTCAACGGTACGTCGATTACGCGGATGCAGCCCACCGACTGGGACACGCTCGAATACTTTCACATCATGCTCGATTCGCATCAGGTGCTTCTCGCCGAGGGCGCACCAGTCGAGAGCTTCCTGCTCGAAACGACCAGCTATGAGCTTTTCACCAATTTCGCCGAATTCGCGCGCCTCTATCCTGACGATCGCTCTGCCTTTATGACGCCTTTTGCGCCCTATTTCCGCTACGGCGGCAGGGAACACCTGAAGGCGCTTCTGCATCTGGCGGCGGGCGGCCCGGGAACGGTCTCCCCGCTCGAGATCGCCTGCAGTCGCATCGCGGCACGAGGCGAGAAGCTTCCCCGCTGGGCCTGCTCGATGCCTCGCTGACGCGCGGCGCCGTAGCCCATCTCCGCGCTCGTCGCGTGAATGCAGCCACTGCTTCGGGGCGGCGCTCGATGGCGTGTCGTGCCGCGTGTTCGGATATCGACATCTCCATCATCGCGTCCGAAGGGCGCAATCAGCAAAGCCTACAACCGAATCACGCGTGCCCGCCTATTGGCACCCTTCGATGGCGATTGCCAGATTGCGCCATTGCGGCCGGCATTGCGTCGCTTTCCATACATTTGCCCCATTCGGCGTGCGCAACTTCGTCGCCACTATGTCGCGTCGCGATTTTTCCCAGTCGCGCCTGTTTTCGCCGACGTCGCAAATCGGCGAGCCGGCTGCTATATTAAAAGCGACGAATAGACACCGCGTCCAGGATGGGAATTCTCATGAACAAGCCCCTGATCAAAAAGCGATCGCTCGTATTCTTCCTGGTGCCGAATTTCTCCATGCTGCCCTTTTCGGCAGCGATAGAAACGCTGCGCATCGCCAATCGGATGCTGGGCTATGACGCCTATAGCTGGCGCCTGGCCTCGACCGATGGCCAGAAGGTCGTTTCCTCCGCCGGCATCGCCCTTGAAGTCAACACGTCGCTGGCCGAAGAGCGCAAGGCGCTCGGCGGCGAGAGCCGCCCCTCGATGGTGCTCGTTTGCTCCGGCGTCTATGTCGAAGAGTTTCAGAACAAGTCCGTCAATGCCTGGCTGCGCGAGGTCTACAATCGCGGCATTGCCGTTGGCAGCCTCTGTACCGGCGCCCACGTGCTGGCTTCTGCCGGCCTGCTCACGGGCAAGCGCTGCGCCATCCATTGGGAGAACCTGCCCGGCTTTTCCGAAAGCTTTCCCCAGGCGGATGTCTTTGCCGATCTCTACGAGATCGACAGCAATATCTATACCTGTGCCGGTGGCACCGCCTCGCTCGACATGATGCTGAACCTGATCGATCAGGATTTTGGCGAGAACCTCGTCAACCGCGTCTGCGAACAGGCGCTGACGGATCGCGTGCGCGGGCCGCATGATCGCCAGCGGCTTCCGCTTCGCGCGCGTCTCGGCGTACAGAACACCAAGGTGCTCTCGATCATCGAACTGATGGAGGCCAACCTCGCCGAACCGCTGTCGCTGGTGGAAATCGCCGACAGCGCCGACCTCTCCCGACGCCAGATCGAGCGGTTGTTCCGCCAGGAGATGGGACGCTCTCCCGCCCGCTACTATCTTGAAATCCGCCTCGACCGCGCCCGTCATCTCTTGATCCAGTCGTCGATGCCGGTCGTCGAAGTGGCCGTCGCCTGCGGCTTCGTCTCCGCCTCGCACTTCTCCAAGTGTTATCGCGAGCTCTACAATCGCTCGCCGCAGCAGGAGCGCGCCGAGCGCAAATTGACGCTGCAGATGGCCGCCCGCTAGGTCGCTCGAGCCGCTCGCCTCGTGCCGGCTCGCCGGGAAGCGAGGCCGGGATCGCGAGCGCTGACCGAATTCCGGGTACGATTTTGGCGCCGATGCGCTAGCTGCGCCGCCTTTCGTTCAGATGCAGGATGAATTCGTCGACGAGTCCCGTGGTCCTCTCCAGGAAGTCGTGGATCGTCTGCAGTTGATCCTGCGTGTACCCCCCCACGAGAGTGTTCGTCCGCTCACTCATATAGTTGAATATCTTCTCGATTTCGGATAGCCGATCGTGCTGGATGACGATCACCCTCTTGCGGCGATCCGTGTCGTCGGCGACCCGTCGGACATAGCCCTTCTTTTCGAGGCGATCCACCACGCCGGTGATCGCGCCTGTGGTCAAGCCACTCGCTTGAGCGAGTTCGCCTGCCGTCATTGGCCCGTTCTGCAGCAAGAGGTCGAGGCATTTGTGATCGGTTATGTTGAGGCCGAGATGATCCGCGATTGCCTGATGCAGGAAGATCGTACGGGCGCTGAGCTGTCGCCAGACCTGGTCCACTTGCATTGCCTTGCTTGACCTTTCCATCCATTTCCCTTAGTTGATATATGTCTTAGAATGTAAGAGACTTACATCATGAATGAAACTAGCATTGTTCCGATCGGCTCTCAAACGGCAGTCTCTAAATCCGACGCGGAGGCGATCCGCTGTCTGCTGGGAGAACTCGTCCGCGCTTGGGATACCGGCGACGGCACCGCCTATGGGCAAGCTTTCAGCGAGGATTGCGATTACGTGACGTTCAACGGCGATCGCCTGTGCGGCCGAGAGGCCGTTATCCGGAGCCATCAGGCTCTCTTTGACACGCACCTCAAAGGATCGCGATTGATCTTCGAAAAGACCGACCTGCGCGGGCTCCGCGACGATACGGTTCTCGTCCACTGTGTCGGCAACAGCGTGCTGAAGGGACAGACGTCGGCGCCGAAGGCGCGCCGGTCGATCCAAACCATGGTCGCCGTCAGAAATCAGGATGGGTGGCATTTCACGGCATTTCACAACACCAGGATCTTCAAGATCACGGGCTTTCGCGCATTGCTGATGATGTTCGGCCTCTGAATGCTGGGCCGGCGCGCCGCCTGCGAGGCGAGGCCTCCGGAGCCTTCGAGAGTGCGGTCCACACTTCCCGCCGGTCCGCTCACGAGGCCAGTGCGTCGAGCAGCGACAGTTCCGACATCACGCGGTTTCGCCCTGCATGCTTTGCCATGTAAAGGAACTGGTCGGCAGCATGCAGATAGTTCTCGAAGGATTCGGGTGCCTCTACCGTTGCCAGTCCGATCGACACCGTGATCGTCAAGTCCTCGTCGTCGACGGCGATCTTGGACTTCGCCAGTTCCACCCTCACCCGCTCACAGAAGGCGAATGCCTGGCGGACATCCAGCCCGTCGAAGAGGATGCCGAATTCCTCGCCGCCGAGGCGGGCAAGCAGATGTTCCTCGCCGACCAGCGTCTTCATCCGCCGTGCTACATGCTTCAACACGACATCGCCGATCTCGTGGCCATAGGTGTCGTTCAGGCGTTTGAAGTGGTCGATATCGAGCACGGCGAGCGACGTCCCCTCGCCGCGCCGCAGGCATTGGTCGACGAGACGCGGGCCGGTGACGAAAAAATGACGCCGGTTGAATATCTCGGTCAGATAGTCGCTCGCCGCGGCGCGCCTGAGCCCCTGAATGCGCTGCTGCAGCGTCGCGGCGTGACGCACACGCCCACAGAACTCCGCTTCGAGAAACGGTTTGCGGATGAAGTCTGCCCCACCGGCCTCGATGAAGCGCGCCGCCGAGCGTGCATCGCCATGTTCGCACAGTCCGATCACCGGCAGGCTGTCCTCCCCCTGGCGCTTATGAAGCTCTTCGAGCAGGGCCGCCGGAGCCATGTCGGCGCTTTCCGTTTCGGCGACAATGACGTCGATGGCTTCGCCCTGATCCAGAATTTGCATTGCCTCGCCCGCCTCGGACACCTCGATCACCGACAGCCGCTGTCTGCGCAGGATGCCCGCCAGTTCGGTGCGCGAGTCCTTGCTGGGATCGACGAGCAGCACGGTGATCCGGCCGTTCGTCAAAGCCCTGTCGACAGCCGCGACCAGGCGATCGATGGATCCCGGCTCGTTCTTGATGATGCAATCGATGACGCCCCTTGCCAGGATCTCGTCACGCGTGCCGTCATTGAACGCCGCGGTGAAGACGATGGCGGGCACCCGGTTTTCGAGAACGAAGTCCAGCGCCTCGCAATTCGGCGCATCCGGCAGGTTGAGATCGAGGACGGAGAGCGAGAATGGCGACTCCCCGGCGGCCGCCATTTCCCTCCGGGCAGCGTCTAACGAGGCGCAATGGGTGATGTTGATACCGTGCGTCAGCTCCAGCCCGTATTTGAGGGCGGTGGCGAACATGCGCGAATCCTCGATGAGCAGCAGCCGCTTGTCGCGGTGCTTCTGCACATAATTCGCCCGTCTCGACGCGCGGCGCAATCTCACGTTTCCTGCACCCCCCCTGTTGGTGACGAACGCGAGCGCGCATCGCCCTCCAGCAAATCTTTACCGTTCATCCGGCCTGCCGGCCACCTGCTTCCCGTCGCAACGGGCGGGAAAGCTCACGGGCACGCACCCCCAAAGCTCGCAGCAAGCGCCGGATATGCGATTGCGCCGGTTCGGGCCGCTCGCTGAAGCTGTGCTTCACAGGAGGCGCCCGACCGGGTATTCCCTATTCTCTTCTGACGATTGAAGAATCCTCCGGTTGCAATTCCGTTAATGGATCAACCAAAAGCCATGAATTTCTACTGGCAGCAGACGTTTCGGAGGTTCAGGCGGAAATCTTCGCCTTCTCGTTCAGCGTCCTGATCTTCGTCAACGTGTCGAGGTTCTGGTTGACGCGGCAATAGAACTCCTCATTGACGAAGGGGCGAACGACGAAATCGTTGCCCCCGGCTTTGAGGAAGCGTGCGGAAAGCAGCCGATTGGTGGACGAGGAAACGCCGATGATGCGCAACTGGTGCGGCCCGCGGGCGGCGCGGATGCGGCGCGTCAGTTCGAATCCGTCGATGTCCGGCATGTTGTAGTCGGTGATGACGAGGGCGATATCCGAATTGTTCTTCAGGATCTCGAGCGCGGCCGCACCGTTTTCGGCGGAGCTCGTGCGGAAATTGTAGCGCTTCAACTGCGTCGTGAGCAGCGCACGCGCTGTCGGGCTGTCGTCGACGATCAGCACGTGGTGCTTCTGATTGGTCAGAAACCGGCAGACCGATTCCGCCAGCATGTCGACGGCGAAGACACTGTCCTTGATGACATAGTCGACAATGTCCTTTGCTAGGATCGCCTCGCGGGTACTCTCCTGGAACGAGCCGGTGAAGACGACCGTCGGCACGCTCATCTCGATCAGATAGTTGAGCGCCTCGCCGTTTTCCGCGCCCGGCAGATTGATATTGGAAATTGCGAGCGTCGGCGGAAAGGATGCGTTCTCGACGGCGAACTGCAGTTCCTCGAGGTCGCGACAGACGATTACGTCGATATCGAACAGTTCCTTCAGCCGCTTCGAGACCATGGACGAGAAAAGATTGGAGTCCTCGGCGAGCACGATGCGGTGCTCGCTCAGGGATTCGCCGGAATAATACATTCCGGAAACGCCGAAGAATGACATTGATCGCCTTCAAGAAAGAGTGTTCCCCGAAGGCATGCTAGGGGAAAAAGGCTTTAGGGGGTGTTAATGAGAGGATGACAACCGGGCATGTAGCGGATTGCGGCCAACGCCAATCCTGGGGCACGATATCCTCAACATCCCGGACGAAGGCGATTGAGCAATCAAATCCCCTGACCGCGCGCCGTTTTCGATATAATATGCCGCCATGGGAGAAGCTCAGTCTCTATTCGAAGTTCTGCGCCAGTCGGTAAAGCCGCACGTCGTCGAGGCCTTCGAGCGGCTTGTTCGGGATGCGCCGGACCGCAAGCTCTGCCGCATCAACGCGCTCGCCTTTGCAGCGGCCGAGGGCCTCGATGAGGAGGAGACGATTGCGGGTTTCCTGCAGGCCTCGCGGCTTGGCATCTTTGAGCTTTCCTGGAATGTGCTCTGCCCCGGCTGCGGCGGAGTTCTCGACGCCAATACGACGCTGAGAACGGTGCAGAGCACCGAATATACCTGCGCCCTTTGTGCTGCGGGTTACGAGCCGACGCTCGACGAAATGGTCGAGGTCACATTTACGGTAAGTCCGCGGGTGCGCCATATCGAGGCCCATAACCCGCACGAATTGCCGGCGACCGAATTCTTCCGGCAGATGTATTGGGGCTCGGGCGTCGACCTGCCGGAGGAGGACTACGAGGAAAAGGTCGACGAATTCCTGATCGAGGCCCTCGAACTCCCGCCGGGCGAGAAAGCGGTGATCTCACTGCAGCTTCCGTCGAAGTTCGTCATCGTCTTCGAGCCGGTGACGCATGCGGCTCAGTTTCTCGACGTGAGCGGCGAGCCGACGCGGGAGCGCCGAAACCTGTCGCTCGTCTTCGACCGTTCCCACCGACATGCCGAAACGCTGAAGCTGCAACCGGGTCCGATCCGCATTCAGCTCGAGAACCACGCGGAAGTGCGCACCCTGCCGTCGGTCTGCATAGCCGATGAAGCGCTGCACGCGCTGCTCGGCAGCCGAAGACCGTTCCTGACCGCAAAACGGCTCCTGTCCAACCAGACGTTCCGCGACATCTACCGCACCGACACGCTCGACGTGGACCAGCGGCTGAAGATCACCAGCCTCACCTTCCTCTTTACCGACCTTCGCGGCTCGACCGAACTCTACGAGCGCGTCGGCGATCTTGCGGCCTTCGACCTGGTGCGGGCGCATTTCCGGGTCCTGAACGAGATCGTCGCGGCCGAGGCCGGCGCCGTCGTCAAGACGATCGGCGACGCGGTGATGGCGACCTTCCCGACGCCGGACCGCGCCGTCGCCGCGGCGATGCGCATGCGCGACGCGATGCGCGAACTCAACGTCGAGCGCGGCAGCGAGGACCTGCTGTTGAAGATCGGTATCCACGAAGGGCCGTGCATTGCAGTCAGCTTGAACGAGCGGCAGGACTATTTCGGCCAGACCGTCAACATCGCCTCACGCGTCCAGCATCTTGCCACCTCGCGCGAGATCTTCGCCACCGGCTCGGTACTCGAGGACCCGCGCGCCGCGACCCTGCTTTCAGACCGGGGCCTGAGCCCGATGACGCATAACGTCACGCTGCGCGGCATCACCAACGAAATCAGCATTTTTGCGATTCCCTAAGGCGGCAGACGGGCGGCACTGTAGCTGATTGTTCAAACCTGCAACCGTATCATCACCCCCCTCGCGCATCGGCCCGAAAATCGTACCCGATTTTCGGAAAGCTCGATGCGCAGATTCAAAGAGTTACAGCGACCTTTGCGCGTCTGAAAAGACGCGCGGCGCTGTAATATCCGACCCGGGAAACATAATCGTTTCTCCCGTGTCGGCATTAGCCGCCGCCGAACGTCCTGGATGAAAGGCGAGCAAGGAGATACGACCATGCGAAAGATCATTGTTGGCGCATTCACCAGCCTCGACGGAATCATGCAGGCGCCGGGGGGTCCGCATGAGGATCCCGTCGGCGGCTTTGAATATGGCGGCTGGGCCGCCCCCTATTTCGACGAGGCGATGGGCCAGGCGGTGGAAGAGATGTTCGCCGAGCCCTTCGATCTTCTCCTGGGCAGGAAGACCTACGACATATTCGCAGCGCACTGGCCCTATGCGGGCGCCGACGATCCGATCGGTCCCCTGTTCGATCGCATCACCAAATATGTCGCGACGCGCGACCCCAACCGGCAGTTCGACTGGCAGAACAGCCGGACGCTGGGAGCGGACGTGGTCGGCGCACTCAAAGCGCTGAAAAGCGAGGATGGACCGAACCTGCTGACGCAGGGTTCGACCGATTTCCTGCAGACGCTCTTTGAGAACGACCTCGTCGACGAGATGTATGTCTCGTTCTTTCCGGTCGTCCTCGGAAGAGGCAAGCGGCTTTTCGGGGCGGGTGCGAAGCCCATGGCGTTGAACCTCGTCGGCTCCAGGGTTTCCAGGTCGGGCGTAACGGTCAACAAATACGTCCGCGCCGGCGAGGTCGTAACCGGCTCCTTCGAGTTCGAGCAGCCGACGGAGGCGGAACTGGAGCGGCGACGGAAGCTGACCTGAGCGGCGACAGATTTCCCTTCCGATCATGCGAATACCCGCGATTAGCCACGATTTATCGCGTATAATGGGCGTTCAGCTTACAAATGGAGGGTATGATGAGAACCGAAGAAGCCATGCATCCCGGCGTTCGTTGGATCGGGCCGGACACGGACTTGCGTACCATCGCGCGCATCATGAAGGAGGAGGATATCGGCGCATTGCCCGTCGGCGAAAACGATCGCCTGATCGGCATGGTGACGGATCGCGACGTAACGCTGCGCGCCCTTGCCAATGGCCATGACGTCTCTTCGCTTACCGCCCGCGACGTCATGACGAACGAGATCGTCTATTGCCGCACCAATGAATCCATCGAAGACGCCATTCACCTGATGGAGTCGAAGAAGATTCGCCGCCTTCCGGTCATCAATGACGACAAGCGCATGGTCGGGATGTTGTCGCTGGGCGATGTTTCCCATTGCACCAGCCAGGAACTGGCCGGCGAACTGGTCAAGGCCGTCAGCAGCCATCACGCTTGAACGCCTTTGCATTCGGCCGGCTACAGCATTTGGCTGCGTGTCTTTGCCCTTAAATCGAAGTCGATTTAGGGAGATAGGCGTGCCGGAAAGAATGGTTGGCGCGGGTCACCCGCGCCGGCCGTTGCGTATTCGCTCCCCCACTCGCAACCGTCAACACCGACAGTCGCAACGCGGTCATCGGCCCTGAAAATCGGATCCGATTTTCGGGGCCGATTCGCTCGATCGAACGCTGCCGCAGAACCGCGCTGCGCGCGATGTCTTTTCCGCTGCAGATCCTTGATGCTCTTTCTTCAGCCGCGGCAGGAATACTGCGCCCGACCGGTCGGGCCCCCTTGATCGGGCGATTATCCGCGGTCTATGGCTTTGGCCGCGTCGCTACAGCGCCGCGCGTCTGATCAGACGCGCAAAGGTCGCTGTAGCACTTTGAATCGCTGCATGTCTTTGTCCATGAATCGAGGTCGATTAACGGAGACATGCAGTAGAGAGTTCACGCAACGGAGAGGGGCACGCCATGGAAATCTTCACGTCCGCCGGTTTGCTGGCGCTGCTGCAGGTCATCGTCATCGACCTCGTGCTTGCCGGCGACAATGCGGTGGTGATCGGACTTGCGGCCGCCGGCCTTCCGTCGGATCAGCGCAAGAAAGCGATACTGGTCGGCATACTGGCCGCCACGGCCCTTCGGATCGTCCTTGCGACATTTACCGTTCAGCTTCTCGCAATCATCGGGCTCCTCCTCGCCGGCGGTCTGCTTCTGCTTTGGGTCTGCTGGAAGATGTGGCGGGAGATCCGCTCCGGCGGCCACGGCGACGTACAAGGCCTGGATAGCGCAACCGCGCCGCGGAAGACCTTCGTCCAGGCAGCGACCCAGATCGTGGTTGCCGATGTCTCCATGTCGCTCGACAACGTCCTCGCCGTAGCGGGTGCTGCGCGCGAGCACACGACGATCCTCGTTTTCGGCCTGATGCTTTCGATTGGCATGATGGGCGTTGCTGCGAACATCATAGCGAAATTGCTCAGCCGTCATCACTGGATTGCCTATGTCGGCCTGGTGATCATCCTCTATGTGGCGCTCGACATGATCTACCGGGGTTCGCTCGAGGTCTGGCCCCATCTGATGCCGGCCGCTGAGGCGCTGGTCGCCGGTTGATCGAGCGCCGCGTCCGAGCAGATCGGTCGACATTGCCTATCAGCGCTTTGTCGGGCGCGCTGCCGCGGGCATGTCCTCTTCGTCGGATGGCAGCTTCGCCGCAACGCGTTTCGCACGCGTCTTGGAGAAGCCTTCGTCTTCCAAGGCCTTTTCCAGAGCCGCCTTCTGGTCGTCGTCACCTTCGACATGGATATTGAGATTGCGCTGGGGAAAGGGAATCTCGATTCCCTCCTCTCGGAAGCGCTCGAAGATCGCAACGCGCAGGTCGTTGCGCACGCCCACGCCGTTCAAGAGATCGGCCAGATGCACCCGCAATTCGAAATCCAATGAGAAATCGCCGAAATTCAGGAAGGCGACCGCCGGCTCCGGATTCTTCAGGACCATCGGATGCTGCCCGGCGATCTCGAGCAAAATCTGCATGACACGGCGGGGATCGCTGTCGTAGCTCACACCGACCGCCACCTCCGCCCGCCCGACGCGGTTGCGATGCGTCCAGTTGCCGACGGACGCGTTGATCAGTTCCGAATTCGGCACGATGATCGATTGCTGCTGGAAGGTCTCGATCTCCGTTGCGCGGACGGAAATGCGCCGCACGAAGCCTTCCGTGGTGCCGCTGACGATCCAGTCACCCACCTTGAAGGGTCTTTCGACCAGCAGGATCAGGCCCGAGACGAAGTTGGAGACGACGTTCTGCAGACCGAAGCCAACGCCGAGCGAGAGCGCACCGGCGACCAGCGCGAGGCTGGAGAGGTCGAAACCCGCTGCCGAAACGGCAATGAGGGCCGCAGCGCCGACGCCGACATAACCGATGCCGGTCCGGATCGAGTTGCGTACACCGGCATCGACGCGGCTCCGCGCCATCACGTTCCTGTCGATCCAGCCCTGCATCCAGCGCGTCGCGGCGTAGCCGAGCGCAAAGAACAGGAGCCCGGCGAGAATGCCGACCAGCGAGATGGTGATGGTGCCGATTCGGATCTCGGTCAGGAGGCGATACGCCCAGGATTCGATATCGGCGATCTGGAAGCCCCATTGGAGCAAGATGAGCGGGATGAAGAACAGCACGACCAGCGCATAGATGCCGAGCCCCGCCGCAAGTCCGATCTGATCGAGCGCCACCGATTCGAGGTTGAACCGCCGCTCAAGGTAGCGGCCGACGATCGTCTCCGCAAAGGCGCCTTGCTTGGCAACCGACTTTCCGGTGAGAAACCCGATATACATCATGACCACGATGGCGCCGGTGATGATGATCTGGGTGGCGACGAAGCGCGCCATGCCGACATAGCCGGCAAGCGCGATCGCGACCAGCGCCGCGCCCATTGCCAGAAGCGATGCGGATATGATGCGCGGCCACGGGCGACCCGGCGCGTCGAAGGGGTCGTCGCGCCGGAGGACCGGCCGAATCCCGGCCATCGACATCAGGATGAGCCCGATGATGATCGACGCGACGAAGCTCTTAGCAACCGTCAATATCACGGGCGAACCAAGCGCTTCGCTGATGCTTCCGAGCAGATAGTCGAGGCCGTTGACGAGCGCCATCGCGAAGATCGGCACCATCAGCACCTTGGCACCACGGTCCGACACCCGCACGAGCCGCCAGTCCGAGTGCGTTGGCGACAGGACGGACCTGGCAAGGCTCGTCACGAAGAACAGCGCGACGCCCATGCCGAGCGTGACGGCGATGATCGGCGCGATATCGGGCCTGAGCACATTGAAGCTGTCGAGGAAGAAATAGCTCGAGGCGGCGAAGGCCGTCAGCGCCATGGTGGGAATCATCGTCGACCAGAATGCCCGCGACAATTGCCGGAAATAGGTGGGCTCCTCGTCGTGACGCTGGAGAAAAGGAGCAAACAGCCGGTATCCCCCGGCCAGGAAGATCAGCGCCGCACAGAGCGACAGGAATATCGCGCTGAGGAAGGGCAGGCGCTTGTAGTTCCAGGCAAAGGTCAACCAACTGCTGACGCTGCGCCACAAGGCGGCGGCTTCGGCCGCCGTCGCCGTAAACGCCTCGCTCAGCATCTCCGCCGAAACGTCGGTATGCCTCAGCAGCGTAGTGGAGAACAATGCGCGGCGTGTCGCGGTGATCGTGCCGGCGAGCCGTCGCGCCTCGCCGGCAAGGCTCTCCGCCCGGGCCGCGATCGCATTGATCGCCGCCCGTTCAGCAAGCAGGCGCTGTCGCTCCTGCGTCACGATTGCCGCCTCCGGCGGCTGGTCCTTGCCGGGCGGTTCGCCAAGCTCTTCCAGGCGCGCCTTGATCTCGTCCAGCCGTGGCCGGGTGGCTGCGGCGGCCGAAGCGATCTCCTTGGCAAGAGCATCGGCCTGTACCTTCAGTTCGGCAAGGCGCGTGTCGTCGTCCTTTGCATTGGCAACGCGCTCCCCCAGTTGCTTGAGATCGCGCTCGGCTTTGGCCAGCTGCGTTTCCGCCTGCTGCAGCACCGGCGATACGGCAGCTCCGGCGACCGCTTCGCCCTGCGGCGCCGGTTGTCCCGACCGGGCAGCTGCCGGGGCGGGTGATTGTTGAGCGGGCTCGCTCTGCTCCGCGGGCCGAGCGGCGTCCTGGGCCGTCGCCGGCGCGCCGCCGGCGAGCGCAACCAAAGCAAACAAGAAGGCGGTCAAATGTGCTGCCGAACGCAAGTCAATATCCTTCGCAATCCGTCTGTCGCCGATGGCGTCGCCAAAGCGATCGCCATCATCGTCCGATCTGCATACGCAACACGGCGAAAAGATGCAAAACGGCATCTTTTCCGACCTGCCCGTCAATGACAGCGCCGTGCGTCTCTTCAGAAACCCGCGCCGGGCTGGGCCAGATAGGCCTCCTCCGCCGGAGTAGACCGGCGCCCGACGATGCCGTTGCGATGGGGAAAGCGGCCGAACCGCTCGATGACCTCGCGATGCCGGATCGCATAATCGAGATAGTTTGGCTCGCCGAGATCGGTGAAGAGCTTCACCGACATCGTCTGATCGGCGAGGTTCTCGGAATGCTCGAACGGCATGTAGAAGAAGGCGCGCCATTCCGGCGACACCGCCATGTCGGCGCTGGCGCCGATGGCAAGCTGCGCCTCGCGCAGGGCGAGTCCGTCGGTCGCAAACGCCAGCGGCGATCCGCGATACATGTTGCGCGGGAGCTGATCGAAAAGAATGATCGCGGCGAGCCAGTTGCGCGGGCTCGCCCTCCAGACGTCGTCGACATGCCTTGAGAGCGCCAGATGCGCATCCCGGAAGCGCTGCACGCACTCGCGATCGAGTTTGGCGCTCGGCGTGAACCAGTGCTCGTAGGAAAGCTCCCCGAACCAGAAACGCAACACGTCTTCCGGTGTGCAATTGGTGCGTTGGTCAGTCATTCCGGCCCCTCTCCTTCAGACGGTCGCAAGGGGTCAGATAGGCGATCGACCGCACGATTTCCAGCCGGCCATCGGCCGCCTCCATCACTGGAAATGCCCGGCAAGCGCTTCGGAGACGATCAGCGCCGCCGGAACGCGGGCGAGATTGCCGCCGCCGGCGGGGCTCGGCCCGCCGTCCACACCGCCATCCGCATGGGCGACGGCGAAGTCGACGAGATCGTCGATATTCTCTTCGGCCGCGACATCGCCGAAGAGATAGGTCGCCCTGCCCGACGCCCGGAAGGCAATGGTGCAGGGACGGGTGCAGGCGGCCATGCAGACCGTCCCGGCAATCGCGAAATCATCGGCGAGCGGCTTGCCGAGCGCCGAAATGCTGCCGTTGAGCATGGCAAGCAACCGGGCACCCGGCAGGCAGGGCCCGCCTGTGAAGTGGCACTCGGTCGAAAGCGTTATCTTGTGCGCTGATTGATGCGAATTGGCCATGGCTGTTCTCCGCCGGCCCCTGCCAGCTTTGCAAGGGGGGCCGCAGAGAATGGCGAAACTCGAAACCGACGATTGACGCCGGACAGAAGCCACTTCTTTTCCATCGGAACACCCCGTCCGTTGTGGTTGATCGGTTCGATGGCAGGTCTCCTGGCTCGCGGGTCGCGGCGCATCTACGTCTTCCCGGCCTCCACGGCCAGTGACATGTTGTGGATGCGCTTTCCGCTCACAGTTGCGGGGGCAGCCACGGCATCGGCCCCTTTCGGGCATCCTCACCGCGTTCCCTTTTCAGCCGCTGCCGGATCTACAGCGCCGCGCGTCTTATCAGACGCGCAAAGGTCGCTGTAGCAATTTGAATTGCTGCATGTCTTTGTCCTTTAATCGAGGTCGATCAAAGGAGACATGCAGTGGGGCAGCAGCACCATCACGCCCTTGGTTGCACGAGTCTCGGCTCGATGCAATGGGGTCGGGACAAAGATCGACAGTGCCGTCCGTCCTTCTTCGCTGCTCTTCCGCGATCAGGGCGAAGACCGGCTCGCTATCGCAGCGGCCAGAACCACATCAGCAAAGGCACCGTGGCCAGGATGATGACGATCGAGAGCGGCAGTCCGAGCCGCGGATAGTCGCTGAACCGGTATCCGCCGGGGCCCATGACCAGCGTGTTGCACTGGTGGCCGATCGGCGTGAGGAAATCCGAACCGGCGCCGATCGCCACCGCCATCAGAAAGGCGTCCGGCCTGTAGCCGAGCGTGGCGGCGAAGCTCGCGGCGATCGGTGCCATCACGAGCACGGTCGCGGCATTGTTGAGAAACGGCGTCACCGCCATCGCCGCGATCAGGATGAGCGCCAGCGCCCCGGCCGGCGGCAGATGGGTGGCGATGCCGCCGAGCCAGCCGGCGATCAGGTCCGAGCCGCCCGTCGTGCGCAACGAATCGCTCACCGGGATGAGCGCTGCCAGCATCACCAGGATCGGACCGTCGACGGCCCGGTAGACGTCTCGCAAGGGGATGACGCGGAAAATCACCATGGCAAGGGCCGCGGCGAAGAAGGCGATCGGCACCGGCACCAGGCCGACCGCGGTCGTCGCCATCGCCGCCGCCAGCAGCATGAGCGGCAGGGTGCCGCGCCGGATCGTGCCGAGCAGGATCTCGCGCTGCGCCAGCGGCAGGCAGCCGAAGTCCTGCAGGAAGGACGGCAGTTCGCTGCGCGCCCCCTGCAGCACCACGATATCGCCGGCCTGCAGCCGGATGCTGCCGAGGCGCTGTTTCAGCCTCTCGCCCTGCCGGCTCACCGCAAGCAGGTTGACATTGTGATTGTTGAAGAGCGCCAGCCGCTCGGCGGACATGCCGATGAGCGGCGAATTGCTGCCGATCACCACTTCGATCGCCTCGATCTCCGCACGCGTCTTGTCGCCCGGCATCGGCAGCCGGTCGCCGGCGATCTTCAGCTTCGCCTGAGACACGATGCGGTCGAGCGCGGCCGGCCCGCCTTCGAGCAGCAATATGTCGTCCGTTTCGATCACCACATCCGGCAGCGGCGCCAGATGCGTGCCGCGCCGGAAGATGGCGATGACGACGGCGCCGCCGTCGCCGATCCTGACGAGGTTGCTCACGGGCTTGCCGATCGCCGGCGAGCCGGGGGCCGCCACCGCTTCCGCCGTATAATCGGTGATCTCGATCACCTGGTTTACCGAGACCTCCTGGCTCTTGCGCTCCGGCACCAGCCGATAGGCAAACAGCAGGAAGACGCAGCCGGCAAGCGCAAGCGAAGCGCCGACCGGCGTGAAATCGAACATCGAGAAACTCTCGCCGGTCAGTTCCGCGCGCATCCGCGAGACGACGACGTTCGGCGACGTGCCGACCTGCGTCATCAGCCCGCCGATCAGCGAGCCGAAGGCCATCGGCATCAGGAAGACCGAGGGCTGCACTTTCGAGCGCCGGGCAAATTGAAATGCGACGGGGATCATGATCGCGAGCGCGCCGATATTCTTGATGAAGGCCGACATCACGGTGACGGTGACCACGAGCAGGGCAAGCTGCGCCCTGACCGACTGCAGGTCCGGCAGGAAACGCTGGATCGCCGCATCCACGATACCGGAACGGGCAACGCCGGCGCTGACGATCAGGGCACTCGCGACGATGATGACGATATCGTCGCTGAAGCCGTCAAAGGCGCGGTCGAAGGGCACGATGCCGACCGCCACCGAAAGCATCAGCGCCGAGCAGGCGATGATGTCGTAGCGGAACCGACCCCACACGAAAAAGACCATCATGGCGCCGATGACGATAAACGAGAGGAGCTGGTCGGCGGTCATAAGCGAGTACCTGAAGCAACGACGGATCGGACACGGGCCTTTTGCAACCCGCCACCCGGCCGGCATCGGACGGAGAGCACGCTTGCGCATCCGCCCCACCGCCTGGCGAGTCTCCCTCTACATCCTCTGAAGCATCCATCGGATGCAACTGAAATATCGCGGAATTCTCCGCGAAGCGCCCGGCCTTCACCAGGAAACTGCGCTGAACCCCCACCTTTTCCCCCGCCTTTCTTTGCTCGCGTTCGAAGAAGGGATAAGATGAGACGAGCAGTTGAAGGGTGCCAAAGCTTGCTCGTTTTGGATTTTCGCCTCGACCCACATGCGACCAGGAACGCCAGCATGAAGACTGCCCTTGCCGTTTTATCCGTGACGCTTGCGCTCGCCGCCTGTACGTCCACCACCCGTACGACCGGTTACGGGCCCGGCCTCGAGCCGATCCCCGGCAGCATCACCTATGGCGGCCAGCCGCGCACGAAACTGACCAAGGCGCCGGTCGGCAGCATCGTCCCGCACCGGTTCTTCGACCGTTTTGGCTATCGGGTCTATGAGACCTACATCATCGAGCCGGATCGCTCGCTGCGTCTGACCAGCCGCCGCATAGATTACGACGTCTTTGGCCATTGATTTTGCGAAGGAGGGCGAGATGCCCTGCAAACCTTTAAGAAACGCGGTTCCGCTGATCGTTGCGGCGCTCCTTTCGAGCGCCTGCACGGTGAGCTATGCGGGCGGCTACAGCGGCTACCACCCCTACGGCCTCGAACCGATCCCCGGCAGCATCACCTATGGCGGCCAGCCGCGCACGAAGCTGAGAAAGGCGCCCGTCGGCAGCATCGTCCCCCATCAATTCATCGATGGTTTCGGACGGCGGGTCTACGAGACCTACGTGATCGAGCCGGATCGCTCGCTGCGCCTGGTGGATCGTCGCTACCGCGACTTCTTCCCCTTCGATGATTGAGGGGGAGGCCCTCAGCCCATCCGCATCAGCGCCAGTCCGCGCTTCACCACATCGGCAAAGGTCACGCCGAGCGAGGCGCCGCCGATGCCGATGACGCCGAGCGCGCCGAGCCCCATCAGCTTCCATTTGCGCACATCCTCCGTCACCGGCTTCATCTCGCGGATATCGTCCCGCGCCGTGGCGACGGCGCCCTCGAGCGCGCCCACCCGCCCCGCCAGGTCTTCCACCCGACGGCTTACCAAGGCGCGGGCGGCATCGCTTCGGTCCTCCGCGCGGCGAAAATCCTCTCGCAGGTTCTTCACCTCGGCAATGAGCGTGCCGAGCTGCTGGTGAACATGGCCGTCGATCATTCCCACCCCTCCCCGTGGCGCCGCCCTTCCCCATGACTCGAGCATTCCGCCTTCGACCAGATCGCCGCGGCGCAGAGGCCGACGACGGTCCGGTCGATCTTCCGCTGGTCCGCCGCCGTGGCGCCGCGCGCGCCGATGAGGTCAGTCCCGACCACCGGGCGCAGGCCGGCGACACTCGCCGGCGCCGAAGTTCCACAGGCCGCCGCCATCGATGCAGCGGTCAAAGTCGCTGCGGCGAGCAGCCGATTGCAAAGCCGCTTCATTGTTCTGCCTTTCGATTGTTTGCGTGACCGACCGGGCCCCCTCCTCGCGGATCTGGAGCACCGCCCAGACGACAGCGGCGATGAGCAGCGCGCCGGCGGCGATCTTCACCCCGGCCGGCATCACTTCATCCCCAGCGCCTGGCGCACCGCCGGCATCGAGGTGATCGCATAGGCCGCGAAGCCGACGATGACGGTGAGGATCGCGAGCTGCACCCGCCAGTCGAGCGCCACCAGATTGAGCTCCTTCAGCGCCGTGACGATCGAGCCGCCGGCGGTCAAGAGCCAGGTCCAGAACCGGCCGGACCGGCGGATCGGCTTCGGCCGCACCGGCTTCTCGGCCTGCATCGGCGCCTCCTCCGGCGTCCCGTGGAGCCGCGCCGCCGCGAGCGCCCGCTCCATGGCCGCCTCCACCGCCTCCGGCGCCACCAGCGCCCGGTTGAGCCCGTCGCCGGCATAATAGGATTGCCCCCGCCCGACCCTGCCCTTCGCGCCCTTCGTGGCCGCAAGCACGGGCAGCGACGCCCATTCCTGCGCAAGGCGTCTGCCGAACTCGGTGCGGCTCATTCTCCCGGCGATGAAGGCCTGATAGCCGCGGCGCTTCAAGAGGTGGTAGGCCATGCGGTCCTGCAGCTCCGGCGTGAACCGCTCCTTGCCGCTGAGCCCCATTTCGCCTTCTATGTCCCGCAGCGTGCGGGGCGCATCCAGCGTGTTCTTCATGAACTGGTAGCCGCCGGCCGCACTCGACCCGAACCGCCTCGTCCACCCCGCCTGCGCCGCCTCGACCTCGTCGAGCGTCATCGAAGTTATCGGCCGCGGCAGCTTGTCTTGATTGTTGCCGTAAATCACGTCATACGAGGCACGGTCGCTCCTGCCGACTTCCGCTTCACGAACGAAGTCAAGCAGCATCGCCGCGCCAAAGGGAACGGTTTTGTCCATGGATCACCTTTATTGTTCAGAGTCTGGAAATGACGTACGCGGCCTAACGCTGGCGCGCATTGTTCATGCCGAGGTGCTCGTGCAGACGATGCCATTCAAATGAAGAGCAACGGCAAAATCATCGACGCTCGCAGCACGAGCGACAGTGTCCTGGCGGCAATCAAATCCGACATTATCATTATCGGATCCGGAGCAGCCGCGTGTGCCATGGCTACTCGCTTGCTCGATCGCGGACTGCAGGTGACAATGCTCGAAGCGGGGGACTTTCTAGTCGACTCCGACAGTTCGCGTTTTTATGCGATGAATCGCCAAGAGCCTTTTGGACTCTCATTGCAGATTGGTGGTGCTACTAATCTCTGGTCTGGGCGAGTGGCGCCCCTCGAAAGCCGCGACATAACAACTTCGAGAGGTTGGCCCTTCGAGCTTAGCGAAATCGAGCCTTACTACGGTCAAGCTGCTGAACTCCTTAAGGTAAGGCCGACTCACTCGCTTGCCGAAATTGCCCCATATGAAGGTTCCTCACCCAAGTGGAAGGAATTCCTCCAGGACCGCTCTGTTTCTATCAAGCGCTTTCAGTGGAACCGCCCGACATTCAACGGCCTGGTTCACTTGAAAGCACTTGCCTCCCGATATTCCAACCTGACGCTGATTTACAATTGCCGTGCATTGAAACTGCTTTCAGACGAACTCGGCCGCCGAGTGCATTTTGTTCTCGCCGCGATTGGTACAGACAAGACGGTTCAGTTTTCTGCTGAATTTTTTGCGCTCTGCGCAGGAGGATTGGAAAATCCTAGAATTATGCTCAATAGCAGAAGCACCGGCGGCTTTTTGGCCAATGACAACATCGGCCGCTATTTTTCAGGTCACCCGAAGGCAAATGTCGGGCGCATCCATCTATTTCGCCCTGTTCGTGCCCGGTCGCCGCTCTTTTGCGACATTGAAACGTCCGATGGAGCTTTTCGGTTCGGGATAGGGCTGACCGCAAACGAGACGGAGAATGCGATACCCCTCAATCACTATGTGCAGCTATCCCCGAAGTTTGAGTCCATCGGTTTCAGGCTGTTGGAGCACGCCCAACACATAGTTGGTGGTACGACTAGGTACAGTAGGGAAAATTCCCCGGCCAAGAATGTGGTTCGCCATGTGGTCACAGCTGCCTCTGCCCTTGGACAGTTGCTATTCAATCTCATCGGTAAAGTTGGTCTGCTGGGCAAAGGTGGGTCAGTACTGGTCGTCCGCGGCTTTTTCGATCAGGAGCCGAACGCCGAAAACAGAATCGAGCTGACAGAGGAACTTGATCCTTACGGAATGCGCAAAGGAAGAGTAAAATGGTCGATCACGCGTGAAGATCAGCAGACCATAGAAGACTTTCTTTCAGAGCTCTCGTCACTGCTTTCCAAGCACGAGATTGGCGTCCTCAAGTCAGATTTGCCGCCAGTCGGCCATCCTTGGTCGTTGACCGAAATTCACTCGCACTTCATGGGCACTACGCGCATGGGCCTGAATCCTCACGACTCTGTGACCGACGGAGACGGAAGGGTCCATGGCGTCGAGAACCTGTATGTAGGTGGATCCTCATTGTTCACGACTTATGGGTACGCCAATCCTGTCCTGACAATTATGGCGCTTGCATTGCTTACTGCAGATAAGATATGCGAACGGCTCCACACGAAGACAGGTGCGATACATTGACTATTTCCCCCGAATTGAGTCCGAAACAACAACGCGCAAAACGCTCGCGGTGGCAGAAGTTATCTCGCAAGACATACTTTGGTGGCAAGCTTTCGACCAAGAACTTGGTGCGCCTCTGCAAGGAAAATGCATCCGACAAACGGACAATCATCATCCACACAGAAGACGTGGATTACAGAGAGTTCTTTCCAAACTCTTTTCTCGTTTCGAAGGCTCCTACCAAAGGATATGATCTACTCGTAGACAAGTACTATCATCTCGATGGCATCGAAAGTGAGAGCTACGATGTGGCACTTTGCACCGGTTTGCTTGAGCACATTCCGGACCCGCAGCGACTAATAGACGACATTAAACGCATTCTTAAGCCGAACGGAAAGTTAATCATATCCGCATCCGCTGTGTTTTCATTTCACGAGGGTCCGGATAATTTCTTTCACTTCACACCGTTCGCCTTCAAACTTCTATTCAAGGACTGGAGTGAAATAGAAGTCCTCAGGGGAGCAAGCAAGCCCTTCGAAACAATAGGAATTCTGATGCAAAGAATTCTATATCAATGCGATGTATTCCCCCTGGCTCGACCGTTTATCGAGATCATGGCTCGGACGGCACGGGTGTTCGATATTTTCGTAACCCAGCAATTTGATATCACTTGGAAGTATAGTGACGATCATAAGATCGATTCAATGATGCCCTCTAACATTCAGGCCGTCGTGAGGAAGTGATATGTCGGCACCAGAACCAATTGCGATTTCGCATGCTCAATTTGACGAGCGCCGATACCTGAAGCTTTAGTAGACTTTAACTGTACTAGCCTGGCCCGAATGGACGACCTCCTGAAAGCTCACCTCTGGCGTCAAGCTCAGCACCAGCGATTCAAGATGTCGCCGTACCGCCCCCAATGAGGCGCTACCGCAATTTCCGGAAGCGAGAAAGCAAAGAAGTAACGGACCAAAAGACGAGCCGGTGGCCCCTAAAATACATGCTGCCGGGTCGATGAATCGATAGGGCATAGAGATACGAACGTCGCTCTTGCAGATATGACCTGTACTTCTTGACCACCCGACGTCGTGCATCATTCTGCCGCGCCCGCTTGCTTGCTGAGAGGCTGAGGTGCTGAGTGACCAAGCTTTCCTCGCAGCCAACGATCAGCCCGCCGGACAAGACAAAGCGAATCGCCCATTCGCGATCTACAGCCCTGCGGAAACTCTCATCGAAAGGGAACTTGCGCAACGTTGAAACCCGAGTGAGCATCGTACATGTACCGACTCTTCCACCCCCGGGGAGTGGATCGCCACACAGTAGATGTAGAGCAACTGCATTGCCCCCCACTGGATTGGGGGTTCCCATGGCACGCAGGCTCGTTGTCCTGCCGTCAGAAATGACGCTCCTCGTGCAGTACACCGAGACGGGCGCCGAATGCTGTTCTTCTGCCATCAGCAGTCTCGCGACCTGCTCCTTGAGTCGCCTCGGAGAATTCTCGTCGTCCGCATCCAGAAAAGCCAGGATTTCACCCGTCGCCTCGCGGCAAAGCGTATTCCGCGCGCCAGCATTACCTTTATTCAAACTATGAGTGACCAGTTTTACCCGAGAATCTTGCCGCGCGACTGACTGGACGATTTCTCTAGAGTGGTCCGTGGAAGCATCATCGCAGACTAGGATCTCTAGATTATCCCAGTCCAATTGCCTAGCCGAAGACAGTGCCCGCTCAATCGTTTCTTCCGCATTGTAACAGCATATAGCAAGTGTCACACGCATCGTCTCCCGACTCCTATCGTGACTCGCGCCAGCTCAACGGCAGTATTTCCGTCGTGGCGTTAAGGATCCAACTGAAGATGAACTCTGCCTATTCGGCGCACTATAGACACGCCTAAGCAATAGCTCGGACAGGTACGGCGTTGGGTTCCAGTGCGGGGCTGCCTGAACGCACGAAAAGAACGTCGACCAGGCGATTGTGCGCCCTGTGGGGAATGACGTCAGCTACTTCGAAGCCTTGCTCTGCCATGTATGCGATAAGCTCTGAAAATCGATACCCGCCTTCGAACCGGCGACGAAGACTTGCCTCGGTAAAAACAAAATGCGTCTCCCGGAGCGTCTGCTCAGCTCCTTTGAGGACATCAAGATCAAAGCCCTCAGTGTCGACTTTTATCCCGAACGGACCTGCGTAGTCCTTTTTTGCCAGAAGTTCATCAAGCGTGGCTACTTCAATCTCTACCGTTTTCCCCGGTTGCCGCTTCCAGTCTACGCGTTTCATCAAGCTGGAGGAGGGGCCTTCAAGTGAAAGGGTCGCTACGCCCCTGGTAGCTCCTGCCCCTGACTGAATGTAGTCAAAGTCTAAGCCTCTTACGCTATCTGCGGCCTTTTCCATCGTATCTGGCTGCGGATCGATCAGTACAAGCTTCTTGTCCTTGAAGACTTCATAGAACACCGGACTGCCCTTATAGACGCCGATATCAACAAAGGTGTTGATCTCGAACGCATACCGCTTCAAGTAGGCCGCTGAGTAGCGCTCCTCGGAAACATGGAAACCGTGTCGCGTAAGCATCGAGGCTGCTAACCGAAGCGCTCGATTTGATAGCTTTTCCTTAATCATAATCCCCTCAGCAATTGCAGCATCCATCGAGCGGCCAGACACATTTCCGGCGAGCGAACGAGAGTTGGATCAAATTTTGGGGCAGTTGTCCGGCGTGTAGAACACGGAAGTTCGCCATGGCCGTCCATTGACCGGCCCGAAGCCATCGAAGTCGATGCGGCGATATCCGCTATCGGTCAGGAGATCGTAGCCCTCCTGGTATCTCTCGCGTTCACTGTTGTCCCAAATGATTGCGGATGGCCGTGCCTTCAGGTTCATAGTAGCCCTCGCGCAATTTACACGATCACGGCCATCGATCACTACAACGTCGAAAGGGGCGTCCTGATGGCGTGTCACCTCGGTGGAATAGTCTCCTCCCGGCACCAACTCGCGATAAACATAGGCTACATTGTCCGGTGTCTTTCTCGAAATCATTTCGAACCACGCGCGGTCATGTTCTACGCTGACAACCGACGTGGCCTTGCGGCTCCACCAAAGCGTAGAATTACCGCTGCCGTATTCGAAAACGCGTAGGCCACCCAAGTGTCTGGTGCCAAGAAAGTGAAGCATGGGGTAGGTGTACCAAGGGCATGGCTCACCGTCAGCGGTCAATGGCTTGTGCTGCTTTGCACTCTCCAACCAACCCATCTGTCTCGCGCTCTCAATGAGTTTTGGAAAGAAGTCGCGAGGGATATCAGGGGTCTCCCAAAGAAGCAGGTCGAGCTTCTGTTCAATCTTTGGAATGCGGTCGATGAGCTTTGTTGCTTTTACGAAGTTCCTCATCGCGCCCAGCATCATAGTCTCCCTCGGTTGCGGAGATGCTTAATGGCTTATCTGCGTTGCCAGTGCAAGCGGTCGCAATTCCGTCAGTAGGCCCCGCACCGAGCGGCAGGATCGCGCAGGTCCCCTCAAGAGGCGCCGGTGCATGTCCTTGCACCGGGAAGAATGGATGATCCGCGAACCATTGCCGAATCGTCAGGTTCAGGCCGAATCCGTCTTCCGGACGACTGCAGTAATCCGCGTTGTACGTGTTCCCGTCCATGTCAGTGATGTTGCAGCGGAGAATAAAGACGCCGACTTCGCTCGTGGCCTTGATCGAAGCAACAGAGTTCAGTGTCGGGTGGACAGATGTTGTCGACATTTATGCAACCCTCTGCAGAAGGGTCCAGCCGTCACCATTTGTCCCGCGAGCCCGCCAGGTTCCCGACAATACAGAACCCGCATCCGTATGGCCGGAATAGAGATACTGATAGTTGAGGTTTGAACGCAGACTTGGCGTTACTGAGGCGTTCCGCGCGATGTTATTAGTATAACATAAAATGATGTGTCCCAAAGGAAAGCTAGTGTCATTCGCACCGGTACCAGTATAAACCTCCGCCGCCGTAAACCCCAACGCATGCGTATGGCTCGAGGGCGTAACGGAATTTGTCGTCGAGTTGGTGATGCTGCCGGGCGTCCCCAGCGTCAGCGTCCGGTTGGCGGCAAGGTCGCCGCCGCCGGTCAGGCCGTTGCCGGCGGTGATCGTCCGCGCTTCCGGCGCCACGCCAAGAGCGTCGTAGTTTCCAGCCGTCAGAATTTGGCTTCCGAACAGATAGCCTATGTTCGTGTCGCCCTCCAGTTGAAGCGGGTGCGGGGTGTCCCAGGCTCCGTTCCCCGTCCTGTCGACGAGGACGTGGAAATTCTGGGAATCGACATAGGCCCAGAAGTCATAGGCACCGGATGTCGTGTCGGTGAATTTGAGCCTGGGATTCCCGCCGGATATCTCGATCTCGTTTCCGCTGGTCGCGATCTTCCCTGAAACGGAAAGCGTGGTGATGCCGGAATAGGCACCGGAAATCCGAGCGTCGGGGACCGTGCCGGCCGTGAGGTTGGACGCATCGTTGGCGCCGAGCGTCGCGCGCGCTGCGGCTGCATCCGCGTCGTTGAGAAGCGTCTGCATGAATGCCGAAACACCGAGCGTCGTCAGCGCGGCCGCGGCGTTCGCATCGCCGAGCAGCGTCCGCGCGAAGGGCGTCAGCGCCGTCGTCGCATAGGCATCTGCCGCGGTCGTGTAGATCATCCTGTCGGCCGAGGTGGTAAGCCCGGAAATCGAAGTGAGCGCGGCATGGGCCGTCTGGGCGCCGAGCGCCGTTCGGGCGGCGCTTGCCGATGTGGCACCGGTTCCGCCCGCGGTGATCGGCCGCGCGGCATTGGCATCGGCCGTCAGGTCGTCGATCAGCGCGTTATAGGGCACGCTCTGGATCGTCGTGTTCGGCACGCCCTTGGTGCCGGCCGGGGGTGAATAGACTCCGCCTGTTCTTGGCAATGGTGCCTCCATCAAATCTAAGCCGGGAGCATCTCGGGGAACGTCACGAAAGGTCGGCTTACTTTGGCATCTTCCCCGCCGCGAAGAGCCGCCCATAATCCACTCGCCGCATGCCGTCGGGTCCGCGGACGACCGCATCGGGGCGGGTCTTCTCCACCTCCTGCGCCATCACGCCGACATGCTTCGGCCCGCCGGCGGGCTCGCCCTTGTAACGGTATTCGTAGAGATTGTGCCCCTTGAGCCTGCCCACCTTCTCGATGTTCTTCTTGGCGCGGCGGTCGGAAAGCGGGATTTTCCCGAACATGCCAAGGACGTTTCCGAGCAAGCTGCTTCCCGCCTGCTGCCGCGCGTTATAGGCCGCCACCTGGTTCTGGTAGTTCTGCTGCACCAGGCCTGCATAATCCACCGGCTGGATCGATTGCCCCTGCGTCGGCACGAAGTTCGGGTTCGTCACCTGCGCGCCGGAAAGCAGCGCCGAAATCTCGTTGATCGGCTGGTTTCGCATCGCATATTGCTCGTTCAGATAGTTCGAGCGCGCCGCATTGCGGGCGTTGAGCAGCGCCTGTTGCGCATTGAAGCCCTGGTCCTTGAGCGCGTTGTTGGCGGCCGTTGCCGATTGGCCGTTCTGATGCATCTGCTGCAGCGCATTGTTGCTGAAATCGGCATTCTGCAGCGCCTGGCCATAGGCCTGCGCCTGTGCCGCATTTTCAAAACCCGCCTTGTCTCGCGAGAGGCCCGCGAGCCGCGACTGCTCCTGCCCGGCATTCAGCACGGCCGCAATGCGCGCGTCGTTCGCCGCCCGGTTCGCCTCGTCGATCGCGCGGTCATAGGCCTGCGATCCCGGCTGCAGCCCCTGGTTCGCAAGTCGCGTTTCCAGGGCGCTGCGGTCGCGCTCGAGCTCCGGGTTGAGGCGGGCCATCAGCGCCTCCTCATATCTGCGCGTGTCCAGATCCGTATCGTAGCTGCGCGTCAACCTGCCGGCATCGCCGACAGAACTCGCAAGCTTCGGCCCGCCGGAAAACTGCTGGTATTGCGGCAGTGCGAGCTTCGATGGGTCGCCCGCCGCCGGCGCGCCGGAAAGGTCCACCGGCTTGCCGAGCAGGTCCGTCAGCCGGGAGGACTGCTGGTTCGCAAGCGTCGCGAGATTGAGGTTCGCGCCATCGTTCTCTCTCTTGATCGCCGCCTGCTCGGGAGAGAGCTCCTGGACCGCCGTCCAACTCGGCAGGTCATAGGCCTTGCCGCTCATCGGATCGGTCCACTTGTTCGTGCCCGACACCTTGTAGGTAAAGCTGCCGTCCGGCGTGACCTGGTTGACATTGCCGATATAGCCATTGGCAACGGCCGTCCCGATATTCGTCGAAGTCTGCGCCGCCGCCGTCGCCTTCGGATCGGGGGGAGTGGGGGCTTTCGATTTTCCCATGAGAGCACCTTGTTGGAGAATGGATGAGTGGTAGGAGGAAAGACGGTGCCTGGCTCAGATGACTTTCGAGCTCTGGCTGAGGCTTGCGCGTGGATCCTCGGCTCAATCCTTTGGTTTAACCGGAGGACGAGGACGACTGAGTCTCGGATCAGTCCTCGAGTCTCAGAGGACGAGAATGACCTATCGCGAGACCTTGGGATGTGACGGATGCGGCTGCGCAGGTGACGATCCTCGCCAGCGCCAAGCGAGTCTGACTAGACTTAATCACTCCTAATCATTATGATTAGCTTTGAATCGAAGAGGATTTTTGATGGAAACAAGGGTCTTAACTGCTCACGTGCCGCGACCGCTGGCGGAGAAGGTGGACGAGATCGCGGCGCGGCTGGAACGATCGCGCGGCTGGATTGTCAAGCAGGCGCTGTCTGCCTGGATCGATCAAGAAGAAGAGCGCCGGCGCTTGACGCTGGAGGCGTTGGCGGATGTCGACGACGGCCATGTTATTGATCACCAGGCCATTGAAGCCTGGGCCAACAGCCTCGACAGCGATAAGCCTCTGCAGCCGCCGCTGTGATGGAGCTCAAGTGGACGACCAAGGCGGTTTCGGACCTCGGCCGTCTCTATGATTTTCTCGCACCGGTCAATCGTTCAGCTGCAGCCCGGACGATTCAGTCACTGACTGCCGCTCCAAAATGCCTGCTCGAACAGCCGCGCCTTGGCGAAAGGCTCGAGGAATTCGAGCCCCGGGAAGTCCGGCGAATTCTCGTTGGCCATTATGAGATCCGCTATGAAATCCAACAGTCGATGATCTATGTCTTGCGGCTTTGGCATACGCGCGAGGATCGATAGAGAGAGAGAGAGAGAGAGAGAGAGAGAGAGAGAGAGAGACGCCTTATCGAAAAGGGGTTCCTGTGGCGGCGAAAGACCGTACTTCGAATGTTAAGGTGGATGCAGTGCTGGTACGCGCCGAGGAACTTGACGCGCTCGACTCCATCCGCGGCCGTGACCAGCTGGCTGCGCTGCTGACCGAAGACGACGTCGCGACCTTAAAACATCTCGCCAGCGAAGGCATAKGTGAGAACACGCTGCAGGCGCTCGCCTCGGACCTCGGCTATCTCGAGGCTGGTGCCGGCTGGCGAACCGGATCCCCGTCCCCTGGCCAGCGCCGCAATCACTACTGCTGAAGTTCGTCGCCCACCACCTCTGGGACCCGGTCAAGCGCGCCGAGGACCCATCGCATGGCATGCCGGCGGACGTTGAGGTCGGGTCGCGCTCAGAGCGCCTGCTCAGAGCCGCCAACTCGCACGCGCCCGGCACGGTACGGCGACGGCTGATGTCGTGGTCGATCCTCACCCGCTGGCGCGGCCTGACCGGCGCTTCGGCGCGCCGTCACTGAAGAGCGCCCTCCGGCTGGCGGTCAAGGCGAGCAGCCGGCCGCGGCAAAGTAAGAGCAAAAAGGCGGTAACTGGTGATGTGCTGGCAAAGCTGCTCGCCGCCTGCGCCGGCGAACGCCTCGTCGACCGGCGCGACTGGCAGGTGCCGCAAAAGCCGCGAAAACAGGGTAGCTTGAACCGCATGGCATTGATCTCCGATTTGGAACCAAGACATTGGAAAACGTCTGATTCCATGGTGGAATCAATGCCATGCCGGTTCAAGCACAACGAACCGGACAGCCGTGTGCCTTGAGCCGAAGATCCACGCACAACCGAGGCCCGTCGTCTCTCCTAAGCGCCACGAACTGTCAAAGCCGATTGACGGCATGCGCCCGCCAGTCATCGTCCGTCAGCGTGAAGATGATTTCCGCCTCCCCGCGTCCGCGCAGGCGGGGAACGCGATGGCTCGTGAACCCGAAGCGCCGGGCGATATCGACCATGCCGCGGTTCTCCTCCGAGACACGCAGCACCGCCAGCTGGCAGCCGATCTCCTCGAAGGGGTAGCCGAACATGGCTTTCAGCACCGGCCGCGTCAGCCAGCGCTTGCTGGAAGACGCCGCCGAAAGCTCGATGACGCCCGCTTCCGGGGAATAATTGTGGTAGACCACGCCGGCGATCAGTTCGCCGCCATCCAGGACTCCCAGCGTCGTGAAATCGGCAAAACCCCTTTCGCAGCCGCCTATCTGCCTCGCGACGAAGGCGCCGATCGCCTCGTTGGTCGCGGGATCGCCCGCCCCGCCCCAGATGATCCTCGGCCCGAGGATCAAGCGCTCCCCTCCCCCGCCGACACCTGCAGCGTGGCGAGATCCACCGCAATGTCGAGCTTCACCGCGCCGCCGGAGGTGATGACGCAGCCGACGGCAAGCATGTCGCCTGCCGCCCGCACGTTCTGGCGAAAATCATAACGCAACCGCTCCGACACGCCGTCCCAGCGCGCCACGTCCCAGAGTCCGACATCCCATTCCGGCGACGCCGTATCGCCCTCCGTCACCCGGTCGAAGGGCGGCGCGGTCCTGTCGAAGTCCGCCCGCGCGAATAGCTGCACTTTCGGCTTCGTCTTCGCGCGGAAATACATATGCGCCAGCGCCGCCGCCGTCCGCTGGCCGAACTGTCCGGCCGGCGTGAACTGCGAGAGATAGGTGGCGGTAAAGCTCAGCCCGTCGTCGGTGCCGCCGGTGTCGCCCTGCCAGCAATAGCCGCCGAGCGATCCGAAGAAGAGGCCGCCCTGCAGCGTCTCGAAGCAGTTTGCCCGCCAGTTGCTGATCGTCGACCAGCGCCCGTTTAAAACATTCATGACGAAGGTCCTGTCGCTGACGACGCTGTTGTCCGGAAAGGCGACGAAGACGAGATTCTGCTCGGCCCAGGCTTTGAGCGTCCAGCCCGAGCCGGTCGCATTCGCCGCCTGCCGCCAGTCGTCCTCGATCGGCCGCGAGACGGAGACCTGCGCCAGCGCCTGCCCTTCTCGCTGATGGAAGTCGCGCTGAAACACTTGGCTCATCGGCGTCAGGCCGTCCGTCGTGGCGATCAGCACGTCGCCGCCGACACGGATCCAGGCATTCTTCCCGAGCGGCTTGCCGATCTGGTAGACGCCCTTCAGTGCGAAGTCGCTGGCGCTCGAAGGGTCGGAGCCGGCATAGACGGCGATTTCCCCCTCGGTCGAAACGAAGACGCAGAGATCGGAAAGCCCGTCGCCGCTTTCGAGCGACCAGGAAAAGCCGGTCAGCAACGATCCGCCCCTCTTCATCACGCCGCCCAGCGGAAACACCGAAGCCGCGCCGCCGATTGCATTGACGGCCAGGTAATAGGCATCGAGCGTCGCATTCTTCAGGAAGAATTCGCGGTTCTTGAAGAGCCAGCCATAATTGAGCTGAGCCATGGTCGTCGCATCGGAGAAGCTGATCGCCGGCGTCGTCGCCCAATTGGTCCCGTCATAGATGCGGCGCGTGTCCGCGCCGTTGAGGCAGACGAGAAAGGAGCCGCCGGCCGTCGTGTGCTGAAAGGCGCACCAGTCGCCGCCATTGAGACCGCTGACCTCCGCCGCCGTCGTCGCCGGCGGGACTGCCGGCGCCGTCATGTTGTAGATCGCGCTCGCCGTCGCCATGAACAGCTTTTCATTGCTGCCATATTTATATTTGAAGGCGCTCCGGATGGCGCCGCCATCCGCCGCCAGCCCCGCCTTCCGTGAACCGCCGCGGATCGTGCAGCCGGTCAGCGTCGGCAGGAAATTGCTGAGCACGCTCGCCGATCCCGGCGCTTGCGAGGCCATGTCGGCGGTCGTCACCAGCCCGCCTTTCGGCGCCGGAAAGGTCACCGCCTGCGAGGTTGGCGAGCGGCCGATGCTCGCCTGGCCGCGATTGGTGAGCGGCAGCCGGCCGGGAAGAACCCTCGTCATGATGCCCCCCTGTCCGCATTGATCTCCTGCAGGAGCTCCGCTTCGAATTCCGCAAGATGGTCCTCGAAGGGCAGGCCCTTCTGCCGCTTCCAGCGCCAGATCAGCCCTTTGGCAAGCAGCCGCTCCGGAAAGAGCATCGTGTCGTCGTCGGCGCGAAAGAGATCGCGCTCCTCGTAAGGGTCGCCGAGCACCCAGTTCTTGGAGAGATAGTCGATGGTCGCCCCGGCTGCCGCAGCGGCCGGGGAAAAGAGCATCTCCTTGCCGCGAAGGTGGCAATAGAGCGCCTCTGAGCCGACAGCCGCGACCACCGCCCATTGCGCATCATTCGTCACCAGCCGGATGCATCCGCCGTCTGCGCTGCGGACCGCACCCCCCGGCGCAAGCCGCTGATAGTCGGAGGGCAGCAGTTCCGGCGAAGCGGAAACGGCAAGGCTCTTCACTAGGCGCCGCCAGTCGGCGCGCCGCGCGATCTCGCCGCCCGCCTCCTGCGCCAGCGCCACCATCGTCTGCGCATTGGGGTCATTGGTCCCGTAGACGCTGTCGAAACGGTCGAGCGAGACTATATCGCACGCTGCATTGACCACCGTCAGAAGCGTCATGGCGTCAGCCCTCCGATGGCGATTTCGGCATTGCCCCAGCGCAGGCGCTCGTCGGCGAGCCCGAGCCCCGCCATCGCCTGCCGCTTCAGCGTCTCGGCCGCGCCCGCCTTGGCCGCATCCCGTTCCCAGATGGCGATTTCCTCGACCAGCCCGTAGAGATAGACGTCGGGCGCCTTGTCGATCAGCCAGTTGCTGGGCTCGGCCGCCGTGAGCGCCGGTATCCTGGCGTAATAGGTGACTTCCAGTTCCGCCGCCCCCTTCGGCCGCACCCGGATCCGGTCGCCGATGATCGCATAGCCCGCTGGCGCGCCGCCCGATGCTGCAAGCACCGTTAGTTCCGCCAGCGGTCGCGCCCGCAGCACCCGGCTGCCCGGCGCAAGCACCTGCCGTGCCTCCAGAAAGTCGGCGGGCAAGGTGCCCTCGCCCTCCGCCAGCGCCAGCAACGCCACCTTCTCCATGTCGGCAAGGCGCAGCACGCGATTGAACTTCTGTTCCGCGAGTGAAACGAAGCGCGGGAAGAGATGGGCAATGTCGTCGCGACCGGCATAGGCGCCGGCATCGACCAGCAGGGATGCATAATCCGATATCGTCATAGCCGTCCCTCGAATGTGCGCCACGCGCGGTTATCGCCGTCATTGAGCCACCGCTTCACATAGCGGTCGTCCCCTTCGGAATGGGCCCGGACCAGGTTTTCCGAATGCGCGAGATTGAGCGGGATCGAGGCGACCTTGGCCCATTCGCCGAAGCCGTTGCCGGCGGTCGCATTGCGGGTAAAAGCGTTCTGGCGGACGAGGTTTTCGACCGGATAGTCCGTCCGCCAATGCGTCCTGTTGCCGTCCTCCATCACCCAGACGGAGCGGCCGGTCAGGAAATCATAATCAAACAGCTTCCAGTCGCCGTCGCGGATCACCATGGTCACTCTCCCGGCAGCGGATCGGCGCGCTCGGCCTTGCCCTTGGCGATCAGGAATTTAGCCGCATCGAGCGGCACATCGAGTACCGTGCCGGCCGGGACACGATCCCCTTCAGTTACCCATGTGTCGTAGAGAAGCCTGACCGGTAAATATTTTGTCTTCACTTCACTCATCGTGCGCCTCGTTCCAAAAACAAAAAGGCGCCTCTCGGCGCCCGTATGAATGTCGGCGGTTCACCACGCGCCGCTAGCTGGCGGCACTCAGGCCGAAGAGGTCTGCCGCGATGCCGAGTCCCTTTTCGTTGTGCACCTTGAGCGTGCCCTCGCCGATGATCACGCCCTTGTCGGCGTCTCCGGTTCTGGCGACATCGCGATCCTCCTGAATATTGCGGAGCCACAGGAATGAGAGCATGTCACTGTCGATGAAGAAGGCGTTGCGCGCCAGACCGGCGCTGACTGCCTGTACACGGTTGGGATGGATCATCACCGTGCCGAACGGCCCCTCGTAATAATCCGCCGTCGCAACGATCGTGTTTCGCTCTCCGCCCTGCGAGACCGCATAGCGGAAAGGCGCAACATTGCTGTCGGACATGAAGGTGACGAAGACGGATTTGACGTATGGCGAGACCGAGACATGGCGGAAGTTGGCGCCGTTCTGGTAGCCCTGCTGCATTACGTCGTCCAGGATGGCTTTTGTGAATGCCCGTTGTGTGCCGGTGACCGGCGCCACAGTCAAACCCGTCCCGGGGTTGAAGCCGCCATTGGCGCCAGCGGCCCCACGCGAGACGTTGGTCTCGACCCAGGTGTTCAGTGAGCCGAATTCGCGCGTGGCGCCACCGGCCGAAGCGTTAGTATCAACGATGGCGAATTCTACGTCCTTGCGGATTTCCACGCCCTTCTTGAGTTTCTGGTACTTTCGCTTCTGCACATTGCCGGCTTCAGCCGTCACCTCCTGCGTCGCGGAGATAATCCAGTCCTTGCGCATGATTTGCGTATAGTTGCCCAGCCGCTTCGGTGGGGTGATCGCGTCGAAGGCATATTCCTCGCCTTCCTCGCGGATATTGGCACCGGGCGCGGCGAGTTCGTCCGTCTCCCATTCCGGGTGGACCGTGACGCACTTGCCCTTCTCGATCAGCGAATAGATTGGCGTGTCCTCCGGCGTGATGCGCGACACCACATCGGAAAGCTCCTCGCGATTGCCGACGGCCTCGGTCGTCTGGAATGTGTTGGTGACAACTGCCATGTGTTCGTCCTTCTAAAAATGATGCGCGCGGCCAACCGCCCGCCAGCAAGCGAGCGGACGGCCATTTCATGTCGGGAATCAAATGTCGTTCGTTTGGGCAATGGGCGTGCCCTATACCGTCCCCCCCTGTTTGGGGGAGATGGCCGGTCCACCCTCCGCAGCTGCAGCGCAGCTGCTGCGGAGGACGGGCAGGCCAGAGGGGGTAAACGCGTCCGTCCTGCTTTGTCGACTACTCAAAATCGACCGCCATCGCGTCGCGGATCGATCCGCTTCGCGTAAGACGCCGCATCGCCTCGCGGCTTTCTCGGTTCTGCCGCTGCGCCTGGCTCTTTGCCTTTAGGCGCGGTACCGGCGCCGGCGCCTCAGTTACCTTCTGCAAAGCCTTCGCACGCGCCCGCTCGGCGTTGAGCCCAAGGCGGGCATAGTGCGCGAGCTTGAAGAGGCGGTGGTCGATCACCTCGCGCATTTCCTGGTCGGAGAAGCCGAGTTCCCGCGCCGTCTCGAAAGCTTCGGCGAAGAAAGCCTGCCGCCCCTCCTCCTGTCCCGTCTGCGGGAAAGCTTCGAGGAGTTTGGCGTTCTCCAATGCTAGCCTCTCCCCGGCCGCCGCAGCCTCCAGTTCCGCTGCGACGCCTGCCGGTTCTTCGGCCAACGCCATTACCCGAGCAAGCTCCTCAAGCCCTGCCTGATGCAGCGCCCATTGACGCTGATAGGCCTGCGGATCGTGGAGCCTCAGTGCTTCCGGCGGCTCGCCCGGAACCTGCCCCGCAACCAATTCGGCCACGGCCTTAGCGGTCGCAGCCACACGGCTGCTCATGCTTTCGAGCGCGCGGCCACGATTGGCCAGATCCTGGGTCTTGTGTCGGTAGTCGCGGTCGCGCATGTAGCCGAGCTTCAGTTCCTCAAGCGGAACCTGCTCGCCGCCCTTGAGCGTCACGATCATGTCCTCGGCTTCGTTGGCCGCCTCATCCTCGTCAGGAGGCGTCGGCTCGTCACCTTCGGGATCAATCTCGTCTGGCTCACCGGCGTAGTCTTCAGTCCCCTCGCCGTCCCGCTTTTCCTCTTCCTCGCCTCGCGGGTTGGCCTCGTGCGGCTCCCGGAAGTCGAGGTCGGCGTAGCTCGCGGGATCGACCGAGCCGTCAACGGTTTTGCTCCCGCCGAAAGGCAGGTTGGCACTATCGTTCATCATGGAAAGGACCTTTTTTGTGAGTTGCTAAGCGGCGCGATTGCGCGGCTTATTTGCGCATCGAAGAACTACGCCATTTCGACGAGTTGCCTCGGCTTCATGACTCAATTTTAAAGCATGCAACTTGAAGACGGTAGAAGCCCGCTCCTGACCTCCGACGCACCGCATTACGCAGGGGCGCATGTTCCCTCCGTCTTGGCTTGTTCCGTCAGGAACTTAAGCTTGGCACGGAAATTCCGAATGGCCCGCGCCTCGGCTGCAAAGGCCGCGCGGGTCTCGTGGTCGGGAAGCCTCGCATTGACGCAGCCGTTGATCGCCGCTGCTTCCAATTCGTCCATCAGCCGATCAAACAGCGGATTGTCGAGAAGCGCCCGCGCCGCTGCAGCTTTTTCTTCTGACCGCATTGCGTGGACCTTTCTTTCGGGCTTCCATCATTTGGTCAAAGGAGCCGCGGCCGTAGCAATCCTATTGCCGGGCAGCGTGCACGGGATCGGCCAAGTTTCCGCGAGGCCGTGGGATATGCCGGTGGCTGGGAGTAAGTGCGCAATTGCCTCGCGGCACCGAGAGGTCATCAGCGCCGCAACCATGTTCCGCTGCTGAGGAGAACGCTGAATAGAATCTGAGCGTTTGCCCCATATGACGAGAGCCCTGCGCCGAAAAGTGCCCATCATTCTCGTAAATAGGGATTTCGTGATCCACCGATCGGCACGAATTTCTATCGCAAAGATATTCATCGAAATTCAAGACGGGGAACTGTGCCGCTATAATACCCAGAATGGCGCGCACATCGCGATCGTGGTGCCTAACCGCCTCTATTGGCAAGTCACAACTAGAGGCCGGCAAGCTTAGGAGCTCGGCTCTCGCAACACAGAGTCCTGTGTTGCGCCCATCCCTTGGCGGCGGGGCGATCACTACTGGATGAAACCCATGCGCTCTCAACCATGACAAAGTAGCCTGGAAATTCTCGACTACGGGTCGCACTCCTGATGCAGACGCACCGGTCTCGCGAAGCAATACCATTTTCTCGGATACATATTGTAGAAGAGGTGAAGACAGCACAACATATTTGATGGACTTGTTCTTCAGTAGAAATCTCCGGACACTTTCATTGTGCTCAAGACACTTGTCGGACCAACTATCTCCTAATCTCTCAAGAATAGGCGCCATATCGAAAAATGGACCGCAGTTGTTTTTGGTTAGTTGAACGAGCCTGACATCACTCTTGGACGCCATAACCCCATCAACGAGGTGTCTCGCGAATGAATCCCCCCAAATGGCAATTTCAGGCTGATCGCTTGTAGCGCAAATTAGGTCTACAACCCCGTCACAATGTTTGCCGATACCCACACTTGGCTCGTTGATTCGGGCCAATTCAATATTGTGCGCAGCAAATCCGTCGGTCTTGTCCAGAAGTAGTCCCATACCGATGAGCATGGTGCCGCTCATTAAGGTCATCACGAATATCGGGCGACGGGCGATGCGCCTGTGGTCGCGGAAGGGGCGCTCAACGAAACGCCAGGTTAGAAACGCGAGCAAGAAACAAAGCGCAATCAATGCCAGGTATGCCGCGGGCGGCAGACTGTCATTGAAGCGCAAGCGGGCAAACGCAAAGACCGGCTGATGCCAAAGATAAAGGCTGTAACTCCAAAGACCGACCACAACGAAGGGTCTGAACGAAACCCACCGGCCAATCAGTGTGTCGGTTCGGGCAAATGCCAAAAACAAAGCAGTTCCCACTACCGCGGGCAACGTCAGCCAGCCCGGATAGGCTTTGGTCTCTGTGATGAGCAGATAGCTCGCTACTATCGCAAACAATCCAAGCGCGGCCAGGTTTTCGCGAATCGACGCGGCTAAGGACTTATCGGCAAGACCGGTGAGGGCAACGATTGCCCCAATCCCAAGTTCCCAGAAACGGCTCGGCAGCAGATAGAAGTTGGCCTCAGGATCGATGCCGGCCAATACGAGCGTGACACTGAAGCTTACGACACAGATTGCGGTTAGGACATTCAGCATCACGGGCGCAGGAAAGCGGCGTGACGCCAGCAGTAGCAGCGGTAGGACGATGTAAAACTGTTCTTCTACGGCCAGTGACCAAGTATGTAGCAGGGGCAAATGGCCAGTAGCTGGCGCGAAATAGCCGGTTTGATCCCAGAGCTGGAAGTTCGAACCAAGCAGATTCGTTGCGTAAAGCCCCTTTCCAAAGCTATTTAGCTCCCGCGGAAGCATCCAGGACAAGGCGAAGACGACCGAAACCGCGCACACGACCGACAACGCGGGTACAAGCCTTCTGGCCCGCCGCTCATAAAAGGAGACCACGCTGAAAGTGCCGCAGCGAATTTCCTGGTGAATGATTGATGTGAT
The DNA here is from genome assembly GCF_001854885.1 of Ensifer sp. LCM 4579. Lineage (GTDB taxonomy): Bacteria > Pseudomonadota > Alphaproteobacteria > Rhizobiales > Rhizobiaceae > Sinorhizobium. The sequence continues at coordinate 255,178 of NZ_MDDV01000024.1, forward strand.
TAGAAAACCACTAATGACAAAGAATACGTCAACTCCGACGAATCCGCCTGGGACAAAACCGAAGCCGGCATGAAATAGGAGGACAGGTACTACCGCTAGGGCACGCAGCCCATCAATTTCAGGTCTGTAGTGCATTTGATTATATTCCGTTTGGCAGGCGCCCCTTAGCACGGGCGCCCGCCATAGCGCCATCCCGGGCCGCGTTCACGGATTATCGGTTACCAGATGCGCGTATGGTCTAACATCCGTGTTCTGCTTCGGTCCGCAGCGGTGTGGGAAATGCCCGCTCGGTCCATCGCCCACTGGTCAGGGATCCGGATTCTACGCGCATCTTCATAGTGACATTCGCCGGCTGGCTTTACTTCGTCGTCACGCCGAGGTGGGGCGCACCACCCTCATTCGACCAGCACGAGCAGGGCACCCCTGCAGGGCCGGTGCCATACGGACACACTACCTTGGGCGTCGTGCACTGCCTGGGACTTTCCGTCGAACTCATTTGCGAAGTGGCCGTACCGGACTTGGCGGAGACGAGCGGGGTCTCCGCGGGTGCAACCGTTTCGCTGCAAGACGACGCAAGCAACTGAAGTAAAACGACAAGTGAGACAGGGACAAAGTTTCTCATGTTCTTTGGCATATGCCGCTTCACGCGAGCATTCAAGAGTTTTCAGTGTTGCTGGGTTGCACCATAGCAACGATCGGCCTCCGCTGCTCGGACTGTTGTCCGGCCACATGTCTGCGTCTCAAAGTGCCTATCCGCGCGGGAGCGCCATGGCCTGCCTATTTAGAAGAGGCAACTGTAAATTGAAGTTCACCCCGGCATCCCTCCAACCTGCGCCGCCGTCACCGGCTTACCGCCCATCATCTCCGCAACATTCTGCTCCCGCTTCAGCTCCAGCTCCGCGTCGATCTGGTAGCGCTTCAGCGTGCCCTGCTGCTGGATTTCGGCAAGCTTCAGTTCGCGGTCGATCTCCAGTTTCCGCCGCTCGTTTTCCGCCGAAAGCCGTGCCTTTTCAGCCTCCGCCTGCGCCCGCATCTCCAGCTTCAGCATCTCCGGGTTCGGCTGCTCGGCGGCGGCCCGCATGCGCCGCTCGATCTCCTCCGGCGTCGGCTTGGTGAAGTAGAGCTCGGGCGATTTCAGCCCCGCCGCCTCCACTGATTTGGCAATGCCGTTATAAAGGTTGTCCGGCGAGACATAAGGATTGTCCGGCCCGAGCGTCATCAGGAGCTTCTCCTGCAGTTCCTGGATCAGCTGGATCATCATCATGTCACGCTCGCGCGTGCCGGCGCCGAGCCCCGTATTCACCGTCGCGTCCATCTCCGCGTTCCAGTGGCGCGGGTCGAAGGTCACCCATTTGCCGCGCAGCCGCACGGCGCGCGGCCGGTCCTGGTGCTTTATCGTCAGCCGCAAGAGGCCCTTGAACACGCGCCTCAGGCCCTGCGCAAAGGTGCGCACCATCAGCTCCGTCTGGCCGATCCCCGCCTGTTCGATCAGCGCGGTTGCCCGCGCCGTCATGTTCGTCAGCGCGTCCGGCGCAAGCCCGCTCGAGGCGTCGGAAATGCCCGTGCGGTCCGTCGCCTCCTGGTCGAGATAGGAGAGCATCGCGAAGGATTCCTTGGCGACGAAGGGCACCATCGTGTAGCCCACCGCCGCGCGCGCATCGATCCCCTGGCTCACGCGGATCGGCTGGCCGAATTTCGGGTTGAGCACGGCTTCCGGATTGGCGATCGCGCCTTCCTGCACGATCGGCTGCTGGTTGTTCTGCCAGTAGAGATTGTCCAGCGTCTGGCGCATCAGCACGGTTTTCACCCGCTGGATTTCCGCGAGATCGTCGGTCACCGAGCCGCCCTCGCGCTGGTGCGGCCGCCGCTCGATGATGAGGTCGGCAAAGGGCACCTCGTCCCATTCCTCGTTCGAAAGCAGGTTCTCCTCGCTTGTGCCGCCGGCAAAAACCAGCCGGCGCAGTTCCGCGATCCCGTCGTCGTCGGCGTCGATCGTCACATAGAGCTCGTAATAGTCCACCTCCTCCAGCGCCTTCGGCATCTCGTCCGGCGCCTCGAAGGCATCGCGCCGGCGGGCAAAGCCCTCGTCGTCGCGGCCGCTGTCGCCCGTCGAGGCCGGCAGCCGCTCGATCATGTCGCGGTCGTAGCCCATGGCGATCAGGTCCGAGCGGCGCATGCGCATGGCAATGCCGGTGATCGGGCTGTCCTCGATCGAGATCGCATCCGGATGGATGAGAAATTCCTCGAGCGGCACGGCCGCCAGCCGCGCCGTGCCCCGCTCTGTGCGGCGCCGGATCTTGACGCTGTAGCTCGGCTGCGCCACCGGCGCGGGATGAGGAAAACTGTCGAGCGGTTTTCCGCGCGCATCCCGCTCGAAAGTATGGGGCGCTGCCGCCTCGATCCTTTCGAGCGTCTGCGATTGTTCCAGCACCTCGACGTCGTCGTCGCCGACGAGATGCACCAGCGCCGCCTCGTCGAGGCCCGTATGGGTCGAAACGGCAACCGTCTGCTTCTTCTCGTACCACCAGCGGATCACGCCGTTCCGGAGCTTCAGCGCGTCATGCGCCGCATCCTGCACGGCGTCATAGCCGTTGCTCTCCGGAAACACGACGTAATTGACGTAGTCGGTCGCCTGCTCCGCCGCCGCCTCGTCCCCCTCGCCGACCGGCTGGTATTCCACCACCTTGTCGTTGCCGAGAATGGTGCGGATCAGCGAAGGCAGCACCTTCTTGATCGCCGCGCGCACGTCGCGGGAAACCACCTTCGAGCGGTTTGCGTCCGCCGGCACGTCCCGCATCGTGCCGTCATAATATTCCATCGCCTTGATGCGGTCGGTCGCGAGCTCGTCGCGATAGCTTTCGCAGTCCTTCACCAGCTGGCTGACGAGGGCGCACAGGCGTTCATCGGTCATTGCGGCCATCAAAGAACCTTTCGGGCGGTAAAATTCCAGTTCGCGGTGCCGTTGTTCGCCCGCGCATAGCGTTTCATCATCAGCGCGTAGCGCGTGGCGGAGATCAGGCCGTCCCGTTCCTTGACGATGCGGCCGTCCTTGCGTTGCCTGACGTTGCTGCCTATCTTCTGGTCAAACCGGAGTCCGGCTTATGAAGCTCTCGCAGCAAGTGAAACCCATCAGTTATCTTAAGGCGCATGCGCCTGAGATAGTTCGCTCGCTCGCCGAAAATCGCGAGCCGGTCGTGCTGACAGTGCATGGCGAAGCCAAAGCAGTGCTCCAGGACGTTACACAATATGAGGAAACTCAGGAGACGCTCGCCCTGCTGAAAGTATTGGCGCTCACCAACAAACAGGTTGAAGCGGGCAAAGTCCATCCTGCGTCTGAAACGTTCAAGCGAATCCGCCGGCGCATCTCACGACCCTGATGTCTTACCGAATTCTGCCCTGCGAGCCGTGTCTCGTTCCAGCCTAGTCCAGTTTAGGGTGCCGGTCCGTTGGGCGGTGAATCTTAACTGTGAGGATCCACCAAGCCTTCGTCAGAGAACCTTTCGGGCAGTGAAATTCCAGTTCGCGTTGCCGGTGTTCGCCCGCGCATAGCGCTTCATCATCAGCGCGTAGCGCGAGGCGGAGATGAGATCGTCCCGTTCCTTGACGATCCGGCCGTCCTTGCGGTGATAGAGGCGGAATTCATCGAACCATTCGGTTGCGGTGGAAAACACCTTCCAGCGTCCGGTCTGCATCCGGGCGAGCATGTCGGAGAGCCCCGCTTCCACGCCGTTGGTGCCGTCGTCGAAGGTCGCGCGCTCGGGCAGCAGTGCCAGTCCCTGTGCGCGGTATTGCGCCGCAAGCTGGTTACCGCTGCCCTTGTCGTGCTGCAGGCCGTCATGCGGCCAGGCGAAGGGAAGCCATCCGCCCCAGGGCCGCAGGGCCGCCGCATGGATGATCGGCGTCGCCTCCCGCTCGCGATAGATCCTGGTTATGTAGAAGACGTCCGCGTCCCGGTCCCAGGCGCAAGCCGCGGCGGCAAAGGGGTGGTCCCAGCCGAAGTCGAGCCCGCCGATCTGCGCCCAATGTTTCGGGATGTCGAACGGCTCGACGCGGATGCTCTCCTCGGTCACCGGGAATATGCGGCCCGAGCCGAGCGACGGAATGCCTTTCGTGCGCGCCTCCCGCTCATGCGCGGGATAGCTGGCGATGATCCGGGCCCGCTCCTTGGGCGTATAGTGCTCCGCATCCTCGATCGTCATGGTGATGATCTCGCGGTCCGGCGATTTTTCCATGAGGAAGCGCGCCACAACGGCGCTCAGGCCCTTGAGCGGCGTGAAGGTCACGGCGATCGAGCCGCCCGTCGCATTGGTGCGGGTGATGCCCTCGAAATAGACGTCCTCCGGCGGCTCCTCGTCGAACCAGACGTAATCCACCGTGTTCGCCTGCCACTTGCCGCGCCCCTGCTCGTAGGCCTTGAAGAGCAGCGTCGAGGTGCCGCCCGTTTCGTGCCGCACGGTGACGCTGTCGAGCGCGCCGGAAGCGCCGGAGCGCCGCGTCGTCTGAACGATCGTCGCCTTTGGAATGAAGCCTGTTCCCCACTCCTCCTCGCTGAGCGGCGGCCCGACGAGCAGCCGCTGCACGCCGTCGCGGGTCAGCTCGTGAGATTCCGAGCCTGCCAGCATCACGATCGGCTTGTCGAAGCGCCTGCCCTTCCACCAGTCCGGGTAGCGCCCGGTCAGGTGCATGGCCGCTTCGGCCGCACCGGCCAGCGTCTTGCCAAGCTGGTTGCCGGCCATGAACAGCCGCTCGCGGTAGTCCGCGCCGGCCGCATGGAAGTCGTGCTGCTTGCTGTAGGGCCTGTAGCCGGCAATGAGGTTGGTCCGCCGCCGCCGGTCGAGCTCCGCCATCAGCGCCGCCTGCTCCCTGAGCATGGCGGAAAGCTCCGGCGCCATCGGGCCGCCCTCCGCCTCCCTTCGCTTCGCCATCCGCCGTCCTCGCCTTGATTGGCCGATCCCGGATAGCCCGTCCCGCCGGCGCCGGCAGGAACATCGCGGTCCCGGGGCCGTTAGGTTCTTCGAGAGGATGCGCCATGCCGAAATTGATAGGATTCATGATCACGCACATGACGGCCGGCTTCCTGATCGGAAGCCTCGCCGCGATCGCGCTCGTCCTGCTGTATCCCGCCCCCGCGGAGGGTCTTCAACCGCTTGCGCTCTGGCTCAAGATCTTCGCCCTCGGAGCCCCCTTCGCCCTCGGCAGCCTCGCGACGGCATTGATGCTCGATGCGGATTCCTGACACATGCGCTGACCAGCACATGGCAAAACATCCTGGACTTCATTGCAACGCCGGGTTCAGGAGCACTGCGCCGCGCGTCTTATTAGACGCGACAGTGCGCGCTCCTGCTGCATCGCCGGGTGGTGGTATGGCAACGCTCACCTCCGTCCCTCTTTCCTGTGCTTGTCACAGGAATCCAGCCAGCCCAAGTCCTTGGGCTGAAAGGCTCTTCCGCGCCGCAGACGCGGCGCTGCTGGATCCCTGTGACAAGCACAGGGATGAGGGCAAAAAAGGATCCGCCAAACCAAATGGCGTTGTCGTGTACTGTGATTAGACGCGCAAAGGTCGCTGTAGCGCTTTGAATCGCTGCATGCCTTTGCCTAACTCTAAGATCGGGATGTTTTGAAGAGGCATGCAGGAGGAGCCGCATCATGATCGAAGGCCATTGCCATTGCAGGGCGGTCCGTATCACCGTCCCCGCGCGTCCGGAAACGCTCGGCGATTGCAATTGCTCGCTCTGCAGCCGGCTCGGGGCGCTCTGGGGCTATTACCCCGCCGACGAGGTCACGATCAGCGATCCGCAGAAAAAGCTGGTTGGTTACGTGCAGGGTGAGCGAACGCTGACCGCGCATCACTGCAGCACCTGCGGCTGCACGACCCATTGGTCGCCGATCGGCCGCTCATCCTCGCGGATCGGCGTCAACATGCGCATGTTCGACCGCTCCGTCTGGGAGGACATCCCCCACCGGCTGATCGATGGCGCCAGTTGGTGAGCGATTGCGCCCGTGCCTTCCGCCCCCCCGACATGTACCGGGGGTAACAGCCGGCTCATCCAAAAGGCCCTTCTATCGGCACGTTCTCAAGTGGTTGGGAGCATGGTAGAAACTGGTTAGAGGTGGGAGGAGAAAACATGCCGCGTATTGCAAATCTTTATTTCAGGACAGCCATTATCTTTCTCGTGCTCGGCATCTCGATCGGGCTGCACATGTCGATTTCGGGAAACCACGACGTCACCGGGGCCCATGCGCACGCCAACCTGCTCGGCTGGGTGACCATGGCGATCTTCGGCGGCTATCACGCGCTCAACCCGCAAAAGGCGGCCCGCCGCCTGGCAGCGATCCAGTATGCCGTCTATACCTTCGGCGTCGCCATTCTCATTCCGTCGCTCTATCTCATGCTGTCGGGAAACGCGGCCATGGAGCCGGTCGTCGCCATAGCCTCGCTCATCGCCTTTGCCGGCGTCCTGCTGTTCGCCGTCATCATCTTCTCGCGTGAAGAGCCTGCCAGGGCGGCGGTCTCGCCGGCGCGTTGACAGGTCCTGACCCTAGTTGGCCGCTCCCGAGCGAGTAGAACGCGTCCGCCGCACCGAGCGGCGGGCGCCGGCTTTCTTCGGGTCCAGCAATGGCCGGACCGCCATGTCCAGCACGCGGATCCGCTCGATCAGTTGCTCATCCGAAAGTTCCTCCATGCCGCTGGCGGCAGCTCCGAGGTCCTTCGGCAGGATGGAGGCGACGAGCTTCAGATAGCTCTCCGGCTTCTCCTCTCGAATGCGCGCCACCACGGCCGCGCCATATGCCTCGAAATCCGCCTGAACCGCATCCGCGAAGGCGCCGCCGAGCCGGCCACGCCCGCTTGCCCGCTTCGCTGCGGCCTTGGCCGGCGCCGCGTCCGGCAGATCCGCCGCACAATCCGGGCTTTCCTGGTCCGGCATCGGAACGCTCCTTTGTTTCACCTACAGCGCCGCGCGTCTTATTAGAGCATGATCCGACCGGAGTGAAACGAGGATCGATAAGATCATGCCTCAGAAAGAAAGCGTTAGACGCGCGGCGCTGTAGCACTTTGAATTGCTGCATGTCTTTGTCCTTTAATCGAGGTCGATTAAAGGAGACATGCAGTAACTCCCCTTCACCCGGGCCGGGCGGCCGGCGATGCCGCTTGCTCGCGCAGCGCCTCTTGGCGCCGCTGCAAGGCGAAGGCGCACCGCCGGCCGCATACGGCGCCGCGGCATCTGACGTGAGACGCGCCGGTTCGCCGTAATGCCAAGTCTCGATTTCGTGAACTGTCGGGAGGCGGCAGTCTACAGCGCCGCGCGTCGCCAGAGGCGCAATGGTCGCTGCAACTCTTTGAATGATTGCTTTGTTCTTGCATCCCGTCACTCAAGCGAGAGATGCAGTTCACTGCCCAACGCTACGATGATTGCCGAAGCCGGATGAGGATACAATTCCTATCGTTGATTCAGGGAATAGCCGAGCCGCGCCAATAACTGCTACTGCCACCCCGGCAAAGCCGGGGGAACTCTCACATATGTTTAGCTCGGAATCTCTTTGACATCGGCCAGAGAGTAGCTGGTACTCCGCCCTCCGCTTGCTTCCCGAATGAGAATTCCGCGTGCCACGAGGTCGTTGATGTCGCGCAGGGCGGTATCCGGTGAGGTCAGCGTTAGTTTGGCCCACTTGGACGACGTCAATCTGCCCTCAAAGCCCTCGAGAAGTCGATTGACGACCTTGCGCTGGCGCTCACTAAGCGGCTGGCCGGCGTGCGCTTCCCAGAAACGCGCCTTGCGGAGCACATTAGCGAGAATTTTTTCGGCCCCGTCAAAGGCACGATTGAGGCAGCCGAGAAACCACAGAAGCCAGCCGGTGATGTCGAGATCGCCCTTCTGTGTCGTCTCGAGGATGCTGTAGTAGTCCTTCCTCTCCTGGCGAATCTGCGCGGACATACTGTAGAAGCGCTGCGAAGTGCCTTCCGACCTGGCGAGCGCCATATCGGCGATAGCGCGCGCAATGCGGCCATTGCCATCCTCGAAAGGGTGTATGGTAACAAACCACAAATGCGCGATCGCAGCTTTCAGGACCGGGTCATGTGATGCTTGTCCGTTGAACCAAGAAACAAATGCAGCCATCTCTTCTGGAAGTCGTTCGCCTGCAGGCGCCTCGAAATGGACCCTCTCTCGTCCCATCGGCCCATAGACCACCTGCATTGGGCCAGAACTTTCATCGCGCCAAGCACCCACAATGACTCTGGTCATACCGCTGCGGCCGGTCGGAAACAGCGCGGCATGCCAAGCAAACAGCCGCTCATCGGAAAGCGGAGCCTCATAGTTCTGGGTGGCGTCCAGCATCATCGCAACGACGCCCTCGACGTGGCGGTCGGCAGGAGCGAGCGCACCAATATCGAGGCCGAGCCGGCGGGCAATGGAGGAGCGGACCTGCTCCTTGTCGAGAAACTCGCCCTCTATCTCGCTGGATTTCACAACGTCCTCAGTCAGCGTGTACAGAACTGCTTCAGCGCGAAAATCAAAACCCAGCGCTTCCATCCGCCCGAGTAGGCGCCCTTGCTGATGTCGGACCGCCGCTAGCGGCCCTGCCAGAGCATCGTTACTCCAGCCAAATCCCGGCCAGCCATTCAGGTTGTGAATAAAGCTCAACATTCTCCGCGTCCTTTGCGGTGAATATGGCTTTTAATCTCCGCGCCCGCAATTGGATTCTCCGCATTTATCGCGGAGAAAAATGGCCATTTTCACCGCAAAGGTATCCACCTCAAACCGAATTTCTATCTCCACGGCGCTGAGAAGACCCGCGCGCGGGCCAACAACCTTGTAGCGGTTCCCGTTGATACAATATGCGATCCTTGAAACACGGAATGAGAACATCGCGTCGTCGTCAGAGGATCTTCGAGGAGCGAGATCTTGATACCGTCGACCTTGGAGGGGAACAGTGCCGGTTTCCGTGCGACGCTCGATCCGACCGTGCCGCTCGCCGGGCTGATCTTCCGCGCCCCGACGCAGTACTACAAGACCCCATCGCCTCGGCGATGCCTAGGCCAAGACTGGCGAGATAGCGGCGAAGCGAGAGATGCCGTTGGCTGCCCAACGCTACGTTGATTGTCGAAGCCGGATGAGGATACAATTCCTATCGTTGATTTAAGGAATAACCGAGCCGCGCCAATTGTGCAAGCGTCGCGTGTAATGCGGGCCGGCGATTTTCCGTTTAGCCACAGCTTTATACTGCTCCGCGTGCCCCAACCCGCTAAGCAGGATCGGTCCCATGGTTTTGCCTACAAGGCGCGCCGCGCCGTAAATGCCGTTGCTGTACAAGTGTATATTATAAAACGCTTGCACGAGAGCCGCCGCCTTGGTTCAATCAGATGGCCGATGCGAAAATGCGCGGCATCGTCCGATGGAAGAGTGCCTCCGACAGTAAGCGCGGCGGAACCATCGGACGAATTGCTGATACTCGACTGCCGTTCGCCCGCGTGCGGTGGTGTTATACTTGAAGTCCCGGTGGCCGGCCAAAAGCCAGCGGCCTGTTTGAACAGATTGTCAAAAACGCTGCTTGCTGCAGCAGATTTTAGAACTGAACCATAAACCCCGCGTCCGGCAGCGTGCCGGGAACCAGAAACTGCCCTCACGCATTGCCTTCGCGGGAAAAGGAGTTTCGCTATGACCAGCCCGTGGATCTTCATTGCCTTCGGATTTCTTGCCGGCGCCACCTTGTTTCTGGCGGCCGCCTGGCGCCAGATGCCGCCCACCGAACAGGTAACCGTGAAGCTCGAGAAGACCGATCGCCTGCAGGGGCCCGCCATTCATGCGTCGTTCCTCCCGGAGCGCTTCGGACCCGACCGTGCGGTCGAATAGGCTCCCGCCAGCGATCGCTCTTGCCTTTCGCCGGCAGTTGCGCAACTACAGAATACGGAACGCTGTACTTCGCGCCGGATTTCTCCGGTGCGATTTTCGAAGGAGGCCGCTGTGAGTGCCGACAAGCCCGACGCCATCATCAAGATCGAGAAGCGATTGAACGGGCGCTGGGCCTTCGTCCTCACTTTTCGCGGCGTCACCTATCCGGCCCAGGGACAATTCGGCAGCCAGATCGAAGCGCAGGCCGCCGCGCACGCCGCCGGCAAGCTTCTCCAGAGAAACGGCTGATCCCCCTTCCCGGCCGGCTGTTCCACGGCGTCAGTTATAGGGCGAGTTGCAGGGACGGCGCGGCCCCTCGAAGGGTTGGAACGTATTATCGTAAGCCCTATAGGAAATATAGCGCTCGCGGCACCAACGCAGATGGGCCCTGGCGAAGTCCTCGATGCTGCGCCGTGGCCTTGGCAAGGGACCGCCGACCGTCGCCCCCGGACCTATGCTGATATCGGGCGCCATGGCGCGGTAGCGTGCGCCGTAATTCGGATAACGCTGCTGCAGGAAATCGCGGTATTCCCGTTCGATGAACAGCTCATGACGGTTGTCGATACAGCTGCCGGAGGGGCAGTCCTGTGCCCGCACAGGACCGATCCCCGTTCCTGCGATCGCCAATACCAGCCAGATGATTGCCGGCATCCTCACGAAACCCGCCTTCCCTCCTGCGCATCGGCACCAGATCGAACCCGATTTTCGGGCAGCACGCCCGGGAATCATATCACACGCCAAAACCCAAGACATGGGAGGACCGGCGAAAGCTGGCCCGCAGCATGGGCTGCTCGTCATTCTCAATGCGAAAGCATGCGCTGCGCCCAAGGATTTCGCAAATGCAATTTGACAACAAAGATAGTCGCTCATATCCGGCCTGCCCATCCTCCGCAGCAGCTGCGCTGCAACTGCTGCGGGTGGACCGGCGACCTTCTTCTGCATCGAGCTTTCCGAAAATCGGTTCCGATTTTCGGGCGCTGCCAGGCCCCCTCACAGATAGGGCGAGATGCACGCCCTGCGCGGCCCATGATAGGGCTGGAAGGTATTGTCGTAAGCGCGATACGAGCGATAGCGCGCGTAGCACCAGCGCGTATGGGCACTGCCGCCTCCACCATAATAGCGCGGCTGCGCCAGCAATCCGCCTATCAGAGCGCCGGCCGCCAGCCCGCCGATGACCGCGCCGAAATTGCTGCCGTGGTGGTGATGGCGGTGACGGTAGCGGTCGCGATAGCTGTAGCGGTGATGGTGGCGGTAATCACGGTACCGGCCGTGTCGATGGTCCCAGCGATAGCAGCCGGGATTGCGGCAACGGCCGTCCTTTCTGTCCTCCCCGCGTTCATAGGGGAACTGCACGCGCTGAACGTCCGTGGCCTCCGTTTTGGCGGCCGGCATGATTGGAAACGCCCCCGCTGGCGGAACGCCGCTCAAGGCGGTTGCCAGCGACAGGGCAAGAATTGCTAACCTCTTCATTGGCTTCACCATTTTCCTTTGCACAGAGTCCCTTCAGCTAGGAAAATGGCCGAACGACGAAATTGTGCCACATCCGGGAGACGATCACGACATGTTGATGGCACGTGATCGAGAATCGATTTCGGCCCCGCGCCTGATGGGAAGGCGCAAAGGCCGCCGTGGCACTCGGGGCCGCGCTGTCCCCATTCTCGATTCTAGGTCGCCTTCAAGAGACAGGAGTCAGGAGAAAATTCCTATTCTTGAATAAAGGAATAATCCCTCTCCCCATGTTCGCGCAAGCCCTTGTCGAACAGAAGGGCATTCAAACCACGCTTTAGCCACAGCAATTGTGGCTCCGGCATCATTCGCAGCCCTTCATAATCCATGACGCAGACATTGAAGACCGTCGTCTTCACCTGCCGCCCCTCGTCGCATTTCAAGAGCACGCCTTCGAGCCGCATCATCGTGTCGGCGGCCCTCCTGGCCTGGCGGTGCCGCGCCTCGCTCGTCTCGCCGGCATGCCCCTGTACGCGGCCGATGACCTGGGCGCGCACTCTCGGAAAGGCTATGCCGGTCAGGTGATAGTAGCGCGTCATCACCGCGGCATAGTCGTCGCCTGCCTGCCGCTGCGCCTCGGTGATCCGCCCGTCGAGAAAGAGCCGGCCGAGCGTATAGCCGGCAAAGGCGCTGCTCGTCTCGAGCCCGTGCATGCGCTTGCGCGCCGCAAGCGCCACGGCCATCGCCTCCTTTTCGTTTTCCCGCCTCGACCATTCCGGCTTGATCTTGCCGCAGGCGAAGCGTTCGGCATCGGCCTTGCGCGGGCGGCCGAGTTGCGCCTTGCGTTTCGCGCGCAGCTTCTGGGCCTTGCTCATCATCGGACTATCCTTTCAATTTCGGGAGAAAGCTCGGGGATCCGCGGCGGCACGGACATGATTCCGTTTCTCCGCTGCCGTCCGCAAGCCGCTGAAGGAGGAGAATTAATCGGAGTGACCGGTCGCGGATTTCACCACGGAAAGCACCGAGGTGTGATCGCGCCGGAAGATGCGGCCGATGCGCGGCAACGACAGGTCCGGGCGGCTTTCGTAGACCGCCCGCATGCAGGCATGCCGGGGCTTCACCAGCCGGCGTTCGCGGCGCACGCTGATGACGTCCTCCCAGGTCACGCCCGGAAAATCCGCGAGCACGCCTGCAATGATCGTGTCGATGGATGGCCTTTCTTCGGTCCGGTCCGCATCGACCCCATCGGATTGCCGCCCCGCCAGCAGCGCTTTCGCCTGCGCCAGCAGGCGCGCCTCCGCATCGGCGAGATCGGTCTCCAGCATCGCGATCCGCCGCGCCTTGGCGGCGTTGTCGGCGGTGAGTTCCGAAAGCTCGGACCGAAGTTCCGCCATCGCGGCCGATCGGCCGCCTCCGTCCCCGGCGCGGACCAGCCGTTCTCGCACCGCCCGATAGTGCCGCTGCTGCCTTGCACTTTGCGAATTCTCCATGCACTCACTCCTTGGATATTGAAGCATTCACCCGCGCCACCAGCCGCAAGACGTAGTCCCGCAAACCGGCGAGCGACCGCCAGGAGGTCTTCAGCGACCTCGCCGTTAAATGACATCCTCGGTGTTGCAATGTCAACATGATTTATGTTATATGTGTTGCTATGTTCCATGTTATGAGCGAAAAAGCTGACAGGTTGCGCCAGGCGCGCATTAGAGCGGGCTTCCGCTTTGCCTCCGATGCGGCGAACGCCCTCGGCGTCGTCGCCTCCACCTATCGCGCCCACGAAAATGGCCAGAACGATTTCGACCTCGACGAAGCCGACTTTTATGGGCGCAAGTTCAACGTCGATCCCTACTGGCTCATGACGGGGCGCAATCAGGCGAATGGCGGCGCGACACCCCCTCCCAATACGGCGGACGTCGGACCGCCGAATGCAAAGGTCCGCGCCAAAGTGATCGGCCAGGGCAAGAAAATCCCCGTCTTCGGCCAGGCGGTCGGCGGGGTCGATGGTGAATTCCTGATGAATGGCAGTGTATTGTACGAAGTCATGGCTCCGCCGATTCTCTCGGATATATCAGACGCTTATGCCGTCTGCGTCTCCGGCGATTCCATGTCTCCGCGCTATGAGGACGGGGAAATCTGCTTCGTCGATCCGGGCCGCCGCGTGAAAAAGGGCGACTACGTCATCGCGCAAATTCGCCTTGAGGAAAACGGCGCCCTGCTCGCCTATGTGAAGAAGTTCGTGCGCCACAACAGTTCCGAACTCGTGCTCGAGCAGTTCAATCCCGCCAAGGAACTGCGCTTCGATGCCCGCACCGTCCACTCGGTCCACTACATCGCCCTTGCCGGCAACGCCTGAGGGTGGATCCGCGCTCGCGATTCGCGAGACGCAACACACACGGCCCCGGTTGCAACACGCTACGTGTTGACATCTATTGCATCGTCGTGACATGTTATCGAAGACAACAACACGAAACATGTGGTCGAGCACAAATGTCCATCCCACGCATCAAGGACGATCTCCACGCTCACATAGACGAGCTTTTCAGCGCCGATCTCCGGCAGTCGGGCGACCTGGAAAACCAGGCGGCGCTGGAGGCCTTTCTCGCCTCCACCTATTCCAGCCTCGCATCGCTTGCCTGGCATATGGGCGTCGACGGCAGCGTGCTGCAGCGCGAGGCCGTGCCCGCCGCGGAACTCGTCGGCGACGTCTTTTTCGAACGCAACCGCGCGCGGGAATATTCACCAGGCGGTACGGATCGGACGCAACGCCTCCTCGGCACGCACAATCACCGCCAGCAGTTCGGAGGCACGTTTCGATGAACGCCGAGACCTACGCCATCGCCAATCTCGCCGCCCTCAATCTGATCGAGGCGGTCAGCGCCGCCTATTACGTCACCGACGAGGAGACTGCCGCCCGTCATGAAGGCCGCGCCCGCGAGATGCTGAAGAAGATCGCCGCCGTCATGGGATACGACATCGCCGATCGCGCGCCGCAGCAATGCCCCTCGCCTTCCCCAGCGGCTGGCGCCCGCATCAGGCTCGTCTCCGAGCGTGCCGCGGAATGACAAGCCTGCTATCATTGCGGGGCGGCACGAAAGGACTCGCTTGAGGCCGGGACAATGGACGGCGACGTGACAGAGCGGTCCTATGAATTGCTGCAGCCCGCGGATCTCGAAAGGATCGCAGCGGTGGCGATGCGGGCCTTCGCCGGCATTTTCGAGCGCGCGCCGGTCGCCGGTCTCTACAGGGATAGGCTGCTCCTCATGGCGCTCGCCCAGGGAAGTGCGCTCCACTATTTGAACGGAGTGAATGGCATCAAGGATTTCGACGTCTGGGCCTTTTTCGCGGCCGGACCGCCAAAGCCGTTTCCCCACCGCAAGCGATGGTGCACGGATTTCGGACCGTCGCGCTTCGGCCGGCATCCGGCCGATCGAAACTATTCCGGCCGCCGCGTCGATCTCATGGGGCGTTCGATCGCGATTGCCAAGGGCGAGTGTCCGCAGGACGCCGTGCGGCGCTGGCTCGCCTCGCCCGCCAGGTCGGCAGTCGCCCTTCGCCAGAAGCCGATCTACTGCCTCTATCCATCGAGCGCCTTTGGCGAGCGGATCAACTGACCCTTGATCCGCGCCCTGCCACCTCAGTCGTCGTCGGCCGGGCATGGCCACTGCGGTGGCGCCGAAAGGCCGGCAGGAAGCTTCGTTGCCGCGTCGCCGCAGGTAAGATCGATCTGGTCCTGCCTCAGGCCCGAAGCGGCCGAGAGATCGACGCCCTCTATTCTCGTCTGGAACATAAAGGCCCGGCTGAAGTCGATCGGCCCCTCGAACACCGAACCGCTGAGCACCGCGCGCGACAGATTGGCCGTCTGAAATCGCGTTCCTGTCAGCACCGCCTGTTCGAAATTGGCGCGTCCGAGTTCGGCCTTCGCGAAATCGGCCCCCGTCAGCTTCGCGCCGGCGAAATTGGCACGTTGCAACTCGGAGCTAACGAAAGAAGCATATTCGGCGGAGATGCCGGTGAAGTTGCCGCGATAAGCCTCCACTCTCGCAAAATTGGCCTTGTCCGCCTTCGCACCGGCGAGCGATGCGCGCATCAGCGTCGCCTTTTCGAGATTGGCCGAGGTGAGATCGGAGCCGCTGAGATCGGTGGAGGTGAAATCCGTATTGAAGAGAGTGCTGCCCGCCAGATTGCTCCGGCCCAGCATGATATGCCGCTTGTTGCAGTCGCTCCAATCCGTTCGCGGCGTGGGCGAACTCTTGCAGTCCGCCGCCGCCGCATCAGCGGCAAAGGCCGCGGCGGCCAAAACAACAATAAGGCCGGCAACTCCCGCCCCCGGCGCGAAGATGCGCCGGTGCCCCGCTCCGCCTCGAATTCCCCCGCACTCGACCCGTCTTGCCGCCCACGAAATCATGTTCGCCCGCCTCCTGCGCGGATCCATTTTATTGCGCGCGGCCCTCCGATGAAAGCCATCGTTTCCGAAGCGATGCACAGTCCGGGCTCTGCCGCAAGTGAGCAAACATCATGAAACCGGTTGAAGTCGAGAAGCGCCGCCGCTCGCGGCGCGGCAGATGTTACGCCTCGACAGCCTGGATCGCGGAAACCTGCCAATCGGCGCCGCGCCTGCGCAGAAAGGTCCAGAGTTCCACCGCTTCCGTCGGCCGTTCGGGATCGCCGCTGACGACGTGGCCCGTAGCACGCTCGCGCATCACGTCGATGCTCTCGTAGCGCATCGCAACCGTTGCATAGTCGGTGCCATTCTCGTGCCAGGCCTCCGCCACGTCGCCCTCGACGAGATGCACGTCCCGCACCTCGTTCTTGAGGCCTTTCGTGGCGTTTTCGCTGAGTTCCTCGGCAAGGTACGACATCGCCTCCGGCGTCGTCAGCCGGCGAAGCGCCGCATAGTCCTCGTCCGCATAGGCCGCCTGCACCTGGCGGAGCATCGCCTCGAATTGGTCGAGGTCGCCCTGCCCGATGCCGATCTCGTCATTGTCCCACGCGCTCTTGGCCGGAGTGGCAGGGCGGCTCGCCCGGGCGGCGCCCGCGGAACCGCCGATCCCCTCGCCGATCTGCGGAATGCGGAAGGACGGCGCGCCGCTGGCGGCCGCGCGGTTCGGCGCGGCTGCCGAAGGTGCCGAATAGGCCGGCTGGCTGCCGCGGCCGAGGAAGCGCTTCGCAAGCGCAATGGCCGCGACGATCAAGCCGATCTGCAGCAGCAGGCCGAGAAAGCCGATGCCGCCGCCGAGCCCATGGCCAAGCAGCATGCCGATCAAGCCGCCCATCATCAGGCCGCCGAGCATCGATCCGCCGAACCCGCCGAAGAGGCCCGGCCGCGACGCCGTCGTCTGGCCCTGCGCCGCCGGCCGCGTCGCAGCCGAAGGCGCCGGCTGCGGCGTCATCGTCCGCTCGATCGGCGCCGCATTGGTCGGCGCCGTCCGGGTGGCGGGCGGCATGGAAAAGGTCCGGCTGCCGCGTGAGCCGAATCCGCCGCCCGCCCTGCGCGCCTCGGCCACGTCGGCCACCGTCACCATCACCGCAAGACCGATGGCGGCCATCGCCAGAACTCGTTTAACACGCTGCATCATTTCCGATCCCGTTTCTCGCTCCCGGCGAAGCCGGCCACTGCGGCCGATATAGAGATCGAAGCCGGACAGTTTAAGATCGCCCATAGGAATTCTGCCGTCGACAGCCCATCAGGATGCGTCGGCAGCGAAGGAAACGGGCGCGATGAACCCAAGTTCGAGCAGCTGCGCCGATCCCGAAAAGCGAATCGAATGCTCGTTGGCGAAATCGAATTCGCCGGATTTCTGCAGATCGTTCAGCATCGTGCGATAGGCGGCAGCTCCATCGAAATACTGCCCATCGGCAACCGCCTCTTCGATCTTCTGCTTGTAATCGGCGAAGAACTTGAAATGCAGCAGCACGCCGGAAATCGGTAGGAAATTTCTTTGGAATGGCAGCGGCTGATGGATGCTTACGCCTAGGCTGCATGCCCTGTCCCAGAAGATGAGCGGATACTTCATCAGCTCCAGCTCATAGGAGAACTTGCGTTTGCGCGGCCCCCCCGTGACGCTGATCGCCCTTTTCGTATGGGACAGGCCGTAACCGGCGCCATCGAAATGGTCGGCGATTTCCCAGGGCATGCGATCGTCGCCGTCGAGCGTCGCCGATCCGAGCGAACCCACCGGGTACATGTCGAGCATCGGGGCCGCCAGGCGCTTCTCACCCCGGCTTTCGAGGGCGCGAATGAGCCTGTCGAGCGGCTGCCGCTCGCAGTCCTCATAGAACAGGAATTCGTCGGAATCGACGTTGAGATACCACCGGTCTACGCCGTAGCGCTCGAACAGCGTCTCGCGCCACTCGCGCCCGCGGCGGGCATCCCGGTAGCGCAGCGGCGATCCCCAGACATCCACGTCCGCCTGCGACAGCAGAAACTCGCGCGTGCCGTCGGACGATACATCATCGACACAGATGAAGCGCGTCACGCCGAGCTTGCGATAATGCGCCAGGAAGGACGGCATCAGCTTGAGGTCGTTATGCGTGTTGAAAACCACCGGAATGTCGTCCAGGCGCAGCGGCCGCGGTCCGCCCTTGCCAAGGCAGGCCATCTCGATTTCGCGCCTGCGCCGGCGAACCCGTACCGTCAGCCGATAGGTGTCGTACCGCGTGATCAAACGATCGAGAAGCGCCCTCCGGGGCGGCCCATTCCGATTGTCGGAAAGGCGAAATGGGTAGTGGTGATCGTTCAATTATGTCGCTCCGGTCGAGGCTGCGATAGGAGCGTTTATCGGCATGAAGTCGAGAATTCAACTCTGCGCAAGCCAGGCTCCGCGCATTGCCGGAGCGCAAGGCAGAGCGCCGCGCCAAGCCCGAAAAATTTCCCGACAATTTTGAAATGGGCGCTGGACAAGCCGGACGAAGGCCATTATACGCCCCTCCATACCGCGGCGACGCGGTCCTGGACGGGTGATTAGCTCAGTTGGTAGAGCAGCTGACTCTTAATCAGCGGGTCCACGGTTCGAGCCCGTGATCACCCACCAAACCTTTCAAGCACTTACAGCGTATGTGTATTGTCAGTTATGCGCTGGCAATCGTCGAATTGATGGGCAATACTCAAATCCAAGTCGCGGTGCACCCGGCTTGAGGTATCTGCCAGTAAAACAGTGGACTCTTCTTCCGCGGCGGAGCACCGCCTTGCTGAGCGTTAATGGAATTATCCCTCCCCTGGGGCATCAGTCTGCTGGGTAGTGGGCCAGTTTTGAAATCTTCAACTGGGCAATGGGCGATGCGGGTGCCTTAGATCTCGGATCAAAGCCTCGTCGAAAGCGATTAGACCATCACCCGAATATGACAACTTAAACGCGAGGCTATTGCCGCCTGGACCTACGGCCCAGAAAAGAGGGGCTCGCCGATTCCGAAGACCCACTATTTTCTTGAAAGCGTTCTTCTCTCTCTCACTTACAATAGCGTCAACAGGAAGCGCTGCAAATTTACGCATTGTTCTGACGAGGCTGTCCAACTCTTGGGTAGTCTTTTTTACTTCGCAGGCAATATATTCATTCTTAGAATCCGCATCAGCATACGCGGCAGCATCAAATGCGTAATCGATTGATTGTGTTCCCAGCAATTCTTTTGGCCATCCAAGCTCAAAGTGGAGTTTCCAAAGTGTTGCAACCGTGATGATTGGTTCTATCCAGATAGTGATCGGTCTGAGCTTTAAGGCTTTTTTATGCTCCCAGAAAAATTGCTCACCCGCGCAGCTTCGTGGGGCTCGGTAAAGGCGACCATCAAGCTTTACTAAGCCGGCATCTAGTGCCTTCATGAAGTTATCGGCATCGACATCGTCTACTTGGCCAAAGTTGTGCCTGAACCCAGCAAGATCATAGCTTCGACGGGGGTCGTTGCAGAATTCTGGAAGAAGGTGATTTAAGATAAGATCTTTGAATACTCCTGATGCCATTCGCAAATCTCTCCTATGCGGCGGCCTAAGCGTTCCCTCAATCTCGCCTGTCTACGCGCGATTGAACCACTCAGATCCGATCCGGGCAAATCATCCATTCTAGGTAAAGCGGCGCGTCGTCGGATGCATTGATGCATTGCCTCTCAGTTGGCGCTCCAAGAGGGAGCGCGCATACAGATGCCTTTACGAGCCCGCTAATGAGCGACGTAGCGATAGGCGATCACAGAGAAGAACACTGTCGTGCAGGCCGCCATCGCGAGTTGCGTCAGTCGCCGTTCTATGAAGCCGCGCACCGGTTCGCCGTAGCGGTGCAGAAGCCAGCCCAACAGCATGAATCGCGCCCCGCGCGCGAGCGCGGCGGAAAATGCGAACAACCAGATGTTCACATGCGCAACGCCGGACAGAATGGTCACCACCTTGATCGGCGGCAGATGCGCGAAGCCCGAGGTAACCAGGAGCAGAACGATCGTGGAGAAATCCACGGACTGTCTGAGGTGATCGAAGGTGTCGAGCTTCCCGTAGAATTCAAGCACCGGCCGGGCGACGGCCTCGAATGCGAAATATCCGAGAAGCCAGCCGGCGATACCGCCAAGCACGGATGCAACCGAGGCGACAAGCGCATAGCGCCAGATTCGGTCCCGCCTTGCCAGAGCCATGGGTACGAAAAGCACGTCGGCCGGCACGAGAAAGATGGAGCTTTCGACAAATGCAATGGCGGCAAGCCATCTCTCCGATGACTTCTTTCCCGCAAGCGACATCGTCCAGTCGTATAAGTTTCGAAGCATGGAGCCACCATTCAACATTCTTTTAGTCTCTGTCGACCCGGATCCGGCGGCTCGACCTATTGTCGAGCAGAAAACACGCCGATCCTCTTGCCGCGATAGGGATTGTCCATGATCGGGTCGTAACCGGCGACGTCCTTGGCGTTCCGGTATGCGATAATTGCGCGGCCGTCGGGATGCTCGGTGAACCACCGGGCGAGC
Source organism: Ensifer sp. LCM 4579 (assembly GCF_001854885.1). GTDB lineage: Bacteria > Pseudomonadota > Alphaproteobacteria > Rhizobiales > Rhizobiaceae > Sinorhizobium. The sequence continues at coordinate 275,445 of NZ_MDDV01000024.1, forward strand.
CGGGTCGGGGGCACATCGTCGACAGGCTTTTCCAGTCGCGCCAGGAACCCCAGTTCCGCGTGATAATTGCTGACGAAAGCCCAGTCCCTGTCCCGATGGGCACGAACATAGGCTGCGACAGGTTCCAGATCATACCGCTTCAGGATCGTGGCCGATGCGATGGCCTGGCCGATTACGATCGCGCCGACCATGACAGCCAGATTCCTCACCAGTTGCCTTGTGGGAACCTCCTTGAGGCAAATGGTCGTCAGAAGCACGGCGCAGGGGACCAGCGGCATCAGATAGTGCGGCTGTTTTTCGCTGATCAGGCAGAAGCACAGGAATGTCGGCACGCCCCAGGCGATCAGGAATCGAATGCCTTCCACCTCCGACCAAGATCCGCGCAGCGCTGCAACGCCCTTCCAGAAACGCGGAAGGAATACCCACGGGATGATCATTGCCGGCAAGAACGGCAGATAGAAGTAAAAGGGCTCGATATGGGCATCGAGCTTTCCGGTGACGCGACCGACCGTTTGCTCCCATAGCAAGCCATAGGCAAAGCTGCCGTCAGCCTGCATCAGGACGGGGACGAGCCAGCAAAGGACAATGACGGCCGCCACGCCCAGCGCCGCGAGAATGCCAAGGTACCACCGGCCGGGCTGCCTCAATTCGGTGGCCCAGAACGGCGCGAGCAGGATCGGAAACATCACATGGAGGTATACCACCGGCCCTCTGGCGAGCGTCCCCAGTCCAAGAGACACGCCGATGAGCAGCAAATGGCTGAACCGCCTTTCGCGGGCATAGAGAACCGTACCTATCAGGGACAGAAGGACAAAGACGGTCAGGATGAAATCGAAATAGATGAGGGTGCCGTAGATCAAGAAGGGCACGCCGGCCATCATGATCATGGCGGTGCGATCACCCTGCTCTTGAAAGAACGGCGACAGCAAACGGCCGAGCGCGACCGTCAGGTAGACGCTGGCGAGTGACGACAGCACGAGCGGAAGCGTTGCCGCCCAGCGGCTGACCCCGAAGATCGCCCATGAGGCATTGATAAGCCAGAACAGGAGGGGTGGCTTCTGGAGATAAGGCTCAAAGTTCATCGTCGGCGGCTGCAGCCAGCCGTGGCGCAAGAACATTTCCCAGGCCACGCTGGTGTAGCGCGTTTCATCGATGGGCAAGAGCGGCCTGAAGCAGACCGCTGTCAGAAACAGGATCAAAACCACGAGGGGGAGCCACAAGGGCCTTAAGAGCGCCGGGAAAGCCAATACACTTAGTTCCGCTTCAGGGTCGTTTCGTCGCAACAAACAACATCAATGAACCTGTCTGGCGGCTGTCAGACTTCAAAACTGATCTTGTTCCGGGAGGTGATGCAGTTCGCGGTCGATGGCCGCAATCTCCGGCAGGACGCCGGGCCGGCCGGCCACTGCATCTGATCGGCGCATGCCCCGCGGCATGTCAAAGCAACATCCCGCCTTCGGCGATCTTCACCGCATGTCCGCCGATACGGGCGGTGGAAATCCGGCCGGCGGCGACGTCGAGATGCAGGTGGATGAAGGAGGGTCGGCCCATTTCCACGCCCTGCTCGATCAGCATCGGATGGTGCCCATCCATCAATTCGTCGAAGACATTGATCGCACCGGCAAGGGCCGCCGCGGCCGCCCCGGTCGCAGGGTCCTCCGCGATGCCCATCTCGGGCGCGAACATGCGGGCATGGAAGCGCGCCATGTGGTTGATTCCACCGCGGCAATATAGATAGGCGCCGGCGAGCCGGCCTTCGGCGAGCGGCGCAAGCTGCTCCCAGCGCTGAGGATCGAACTCCACGGCCGCCACCGCCGCGACGTCGTGCAGCGGCACCATGACGAAGGGAACGCCCGCGCTCCAGAACGAGATGACGTGATTCTCAAAACCGATCTGCGTCGCCTTGAGGCTCACCGCATCGGCGATCGCCTGTTTCTCGAAACGGGCATCGAGCCGGACCGGCTTGCGCGGCAGGTCGAATTCGGCAAAGGTCGCCTGCCCCGGTTTCAGCCGCACCGCCGCCCGCACCGGCCCGACCTTCTCCTCGAGCACCTGCATGAGATCGAGCCCTCTTTCGGGCTCTCCGTAGAAGTCCTCCGCGATCGCGACCGCCGCGCCGACTGTGGGGTGCCCGGCAAAGGGCAGTTCCTGCGACGGCGTGAAGATCCTGAGCCGCGCCGAATGGGCGGTGCTTGCCGGCCGGTGAATGAAAACCGTTTCCGAAAGGTTGAATTCCTGCGCAATCGCCTGCATGGCCGCATCGCTCAGGTCGTCGGCATCGAACACCACGGCAAGCGGGTTGCCCTCCAGGCGCCTGCTGGTGAAGACGTCGTAGATCGCGTAGCGCCGTGCCATCGATATCCCCTTGCCTAGCCAGACTGCGCCCGAACCTTGCAACGCCTTGGCCGGGGCGGCAAGACAAAAAGCACTCGATCCGATACGCCGGGCTGCAAAGAACCGACGCTACGAAACGGCCATGTCGCAATCGCCGCGCCTGGCCTCTCCGCCTTGAAACTTCCCCCTTGGAAAGATAACCGCTATCACCGCACCGCGTCACTCAGGCGGACGCGAGCTTTGCCGAAAGAGCCTCGACGGGTGCAAGCATGAGGGATCGGACGCAGTATGACGGATGAGACGACCTCGCGTCGGCGCCTGCCCGCCGGTGTTTGGGCTCTCGGCTTCGTGTCGATGTTCATGGATATCTCCTCGGAGATGATCCACGCGCTCCTGCCCGTCTACATGGTCGCAGTTCTCGGCACCTCCGCCTTCACCGTCGGCGTTATCGAGGGAATTGCCGAAGCGACGGCCTCGATCACCAAGATCTTTTCCGGCGCGATCAGCGACTGGCTGGGACGGCGCAAACTCCTGGCCGCCCTTGGCTACGGTGTTGCGGCCCTCACGAAGCCGATCTTTCCGCTTGCCCCTTCCGTCGAATGGCTCGTGCTCGCCCGTTTCGTCGACCGGATCGGCAAGGGCATTCGCGGAGCGCCGCGCGACGCGCTCGTCGCCGATATCGCGCCGCCGGAACTGCGCGGCGCCAGCTTCGGCCTGCGCCAATCGCTCGATACGGTCGGCGCCTTCATCGGACCGCTGCTCGCGATCGGGCTCATGTGGCTGACGGCGGATAATTTCCAGGCGGTCTTCTGGTTCGCGGTGATCCCGGCATTCCTTTCCGTCGGCGTGATCCTCATCGCCGTGCGCGAACCGGAACGGCCGAGCGAATTGCGCCGGGTGCGGATGCCGTTGCATCGTGACGAATTGCGCCGGCTCGGATCGTCCTATTGGTGGGTGGTCGCCATTGCCGCCGTCTTCACCCTTGCCCGCTTCAGCGAGGCCTTTCTCATCCTGCGCGCCCAATCGATCGGCCTTGCCCCGGCCCTCGTCCCGATCGTGCTCGTCGTCATGAGTCTCGCCTACGCACTCTCGGCCTATCCGGTCGGCGTCCTTTCCGACCGTATCAATCGCTTCACGCTGCTCGTCCTCGGCCTCGCCCTCCTCCTGGCTGCCGATCTCGTCCTCGCCTCGACCGGCGGCATCGCAGCACTCGGCGCCGGCGTCGTCCTCTGGGGCCTGCACATGGGATTCACGCAGGGCCTGCTCACGACACTCGTCGCCGAAACCGCACCCCCGGAACTGCGCGGAACCGCCTTCGGCATGTTCAATCTGGTTTCCGGCCTCGCACTTCTCCTTGCAAGTATCATTGCCGGCGCGCTCTGGGATGTTGCCGGGCCCGAGGCGACCTTCCTGGCCGGTGCCGGTTTCACGGCGGTCGCCATCGTGGGCCTCTTTTCCATTCGCTCCCGCCTGGGGCGCCGCAGTTGCAACGGCTCACCGAGCCGGTAGCGCGGAAGGTCGCATGTCAGACGGCTGCTTCGACGGGCAGCCCGGCCGCCTTCCATTCCGGATAGCCGTCCTCGAGCCGGCGGACGAGATAGCCGCGGGCCCTCAGCGCCGCGACCGCTTCGAAGGAGAGGACGCAATAGGGACCACGGCAGTAGGCGATGACCTCGCGGTCGGCGGGAAGTTCGTCCAGGCGGCGTTCCAGTTCGCCAAACGGGATGTTGAGCGCACCAGGAAGATGGCCGAGCGCGAACTCATCCTCGGGGCGGACATCGAGGACGGTGGCTAGACCATCGTGCAGCCTCGACACCAGGTCTTCTCGTGATACCGGCTCCAGTGTATCGCGGGCGCGGAAGTAGTCCGACATGACGCGGTTGACCTCAGCCACATTTCGTTCACCGAGGCGTCCGAGCGCATTCATCAAAGCAACCACCTCGGTGTCGCCGTCAAGGCGATAGAGCACGTGCTTGCCGCGGCGTTCGGTCTCGACAAGGCGCGCGCGCCGCAAGATCTGAAGGTGGCGCGACGTATTGGCGAATGTGAGGCTCGCTCTAACGGAGAGCTCTTCGACGCTTCGCGCCCCTTGGGCGAGGTGTTCCAGCAGTTCGAGTCGGTGCGCGTGGCCGAGCGCCTGCGCCACCTCTGCGAGTCTTTCATAGATCGCCTGTTTCGGCTTGGTACTTGACACGACATCTCCTCGATATATCATTCAGCAGATCGATTGAATGTAACCATACCCGTTCTCAACGAGAGCGCAAGCTCATGATCCTCCGCCGAATCCTGCGGCAGCGTTCAGAGCCGCCAATTCCGCTCTCGAGGCGGCCGCGGTATGAGTAAGACCGGCTCCTCATCAGTCCAGGCAAGGACTCCAGCAGTCAGATTGGGGCTCAGGGAGAACTGGCGGCAATTCGCACTTCTCGTGCTGATCAACGCCTTTGTCGGCGGCATGGTCGGCATCGAGCGCACCGTCGTTCCGCTCATCGGTTCGGAAGAATTCCATCTCGCCTCCACGACACTCATCGTCTCGTTCATCGTCAGCTTCGGTGTGGTGAAGGCCATTGCCAATCTCGTCTCCGGCCAGCTCGCCGATATATGGGGACGCAAGCGCGTCCTGGTTCTCGGCTGGCTCGTCGGCCTGCCGGTTCCCTTCATGATCATCTGGGCGCCGAGTTGGGAATGGGTCATCGCCGCCAACGCCCTTCTCGGCATCAATCAGGGCCTTGCCTGGTCGATGACCGTGATCATGAAGGTCGATCTCGTCGGGCCGAAGTCGCGCGGCCTCGCGGTGGGCCTCAACGAATTCGCGGGCTATCTCGCCGTCGGCGTGACGGCGTTCCTCACCGGCTATCTGGCGTCGCAATACGACCTGCGTCCCGTGCCAATCTATCTCGGCATCGGCTACGCGATACTGGGCGCCGCGCTATCCGTCCTGCTCGTACGTGACACACGCGACCATGTTCATTTGGAAGCCTCGTCACATGCTCCACAAGCTCTCCCGATCAGCTTCCGTGAAGTCTTCGTGCTCACCTCGTTCAAGGATCGCAACCTGTTCGCCGCCTCGCAGGCCGGCCTCGTCAACAATCTCAACGACGGCATGAGCTGGGGCATCTTTCCCCTGTTCTTCGCCTCCTTCGGCCTGGGCCTCGAGCGCATCGGTATCCTCAAGGCGATCTACCCCGCGACCTGGGGCATTCTGCAGATTGCCACCGGCCCCTTGAGCGACCGCTGGGGGCGCAAGGGGCTGATCGTCGCCGGCATGTGGGTGCAGGCAGCCGGCCTGTTCCTGACCGCTGCGACGGGCCTCTTCCAATGGTGGCTCGTGGGCAGCCTGCTTCTCGGCCTTGGCACGGCCATGGTCTATCCGAGCCTGATCGCCGCCGTGTCGGACGCCTCGCATCCGGCCTGGCGCGCCCGCTCGCTCAGCGTCTATCGCTTCTGGCGGGATCTCGGCTACGCGGTCGGTGCGCTCTCCGCAGGTCTCATCGCCGATCGCTTCGGACTTTCGGCCGCGATTGCATCAATCGCCGCCCTGACCTTCGTCTCTGGTGCCATTGCAGCGGTGCTCATGCGCGAGCATGCGGCAAGCGCTCTTGATCTTGCGCAAAAGGCCAAGCCGGTAAGTAAAGTAGAATAATGTGGACCGGCGCGCACGACGATGCCGCAGGACGTGATCAACGCCAATGCTGCGATGTTGCAGCGCTGGAACGAGTGGATTCGTTGACTGCGTCCAGCGCCCGTGTGTGTGGTGGCGAAGTGCCGCGATCCACCGTGGCGCCTGGTCGCCGTGGAGGTTATCGGCAATTCGCCAGTCCCCGGAGACCAGGCCGTGCTTGAAGCACCGTGCCGATGGGCGAATTGCAACAAGAGCCCGAAACGCCACTGCCCTTAAGGGAAGGCGTGAAAGCGGGGTTTCAGCGGCGCGGATCGTCGCCACGGCAGGTCCGCTAGCCGCTCGGATTTACCTTGAAATAGACCTGTTAAAGGTGCTATGGAAAGCCTTCCAAGAAGCATCGAGGAGTGGTCACATGGTGCATGTTGTTTTGGCCGAAGTGACAGCCAGCGTATCGGAACTCAAGAAGAATCCCATGGGCACCGTCGCGGCTGGCGAAGGTGCCCCGGTCGCGATCCTCAACAGAAACGAACCCGCGTTTTATTGCGTGCCTGCCCGCGCTTACGAGGCAATGCTGGAACGGCTCGAGGACATCGAACTGAACGCGATCGCTAATGCGCGAGCGAATGATCCGGTCATCAAGGTAAAGCTGGATGACCTATGAGCTTGGCTTCGTAGACGCCGCTTTGAAAGAGTGGCGCAAGCTCGACAGCAATACGCGCGAACAGTTCAAGAAAAAGCTCGCTGAACGCTGCGAAAATCCGAGAGTCCAATCGGCAAAGCTCTCCGGGAGCGACGACCGCTACAAAATCAAACTGCGAAGCGTAGGCTATCGGCTGGTATACGAGGTCAGAGAGGCCGAAATCCTTGTGGTGGTCGTCGCGATTGGCAAGAGGGATCGCGGCGAGGTCTACAGGATTGCTGACCGGCGTCAGGTTCCAAAATCGGCACCCTGATTGAATTCAAAAATCTCACGCTGAACCTACGAGTTCCCCACGAACCCGAACGCTTCTTGTTGCCTCGCGATCTCATGGTCCTTTTCGCGCATATTTTCTTTAAGTCTTCGGAAAAGGCCCGATCCGTCGAGTTTTGTTGTCACCCAATGCCGATTGCGCCATACTTTCGCCGTGACGCTGAATACCGCGCCTTCACTGGACCCCACTGCGGAAATCGCATCGCTCGATCCGCAGAAAGACTGCGAGCGCATCGCATTTTTGCTGACCTATCAGCTCTTCCCCCACACGATCGAGAAATCGCTGGAATACGCACTCTTCAAGACCTATGCCGTCCCGTCGATCTCGCGCATCCTGGCAGCACAGGTGAACTGACGGAGCGCACGCAAAAGCGCTATGACGACACCGTCCTCGTCCTGGCGGAAATCGGCGAGAAGGGCCTGGGCCACAAGGATGCTGATGCGGCGGTCTCCCGCATGAACGACATGCATAGCCGCTTTCGCATTCGAAACGAGGACTTCCTCTACACTTTGTCCACCTTCGTCTTCGAACCGATTCGGGCGCTCGAACGCTATGGGCCGCGGCCGATGACACCGGTCGAGCAGCGCGGATGGTTCTGCGCTTATCGCAGGCTCGGCGAGCGCATGGGGATCACCGACCTGCCGCACGATCTGGCCACGTTTCGCGCTTGGCGCGAGGCGTTCGAGCAGCGCGAAATGCGCTTTGCCCCGACCAACCGGGCCGTCGCGGATGCGACGATGACGGTTCTCTTCGACATGCTCAAAGTGCCGGCTTTCACAAGGGGACTGGCCAGGCAAGCCGCCATTGCGCTGATGGAACCGCAGGTCGCCGAAGCCTTCGGCTACCCCCGGCCCAACAAGGCAGTGATTGCCGCCATGGAATGGCTCATGGCGTTGCGCAAACTGGTCGCCGGTGCCCTGCCCGACCGCAAGAGCCTGCGGCTGCAAAGCAGGCGGTGGCTGCCGACCTATCCCTCGGGTTATCAAATCGAGCGACTGGGCACATTCGCACGGCCTCCCGCCTGATTTACCCACGAGCAACAAAACGTTGCGTTTCCAACCCTAATCGAGCTCTAGCCCGCAATTCTCACACTCCTTGTGCCCTGCGCCGGTTCAAAATGGCGACAGCGTAGGAGAATGGCGCGGCCCGATGTGGCTCATCTGGCAAGTCATTCGACGCACACTGTCGCCATTTTCAACCGGCCCGCAGGGTTGGATTGTGGCGGCTGCCTCCGGCCGAAAGCCGCTCAACCGTAGGACGGGCTACGCTTTTCGCGGCTTTCGCCCGTATCCAACTCGCCACAATTCAACGCAGGGCGCAAGGAGTGTGAGAAATGCGGGCTAACCCTGGATTCGCGCAAAAAGCCACTCAAGGATCGGTGGCATGAATCCCGGATAGTCGTGCGCCTCGGGATCCGGCGAGCGGATCGCCACCGCCTGGTCGATCTCCGGATGCGGATCCGCCGCGACATGGGCCGCCACCCGCGCGACGATCTCGTCCGCCGCGGATCGCAGCCGGAAGATGCGGAAGACGGTGACGGTGCCCTCCATATGGATGACCTGCCAGCCCGGTTCGGCGTCCTCCTCGCGAAGCGCGATTCCGGTCTCCTCCCTCACCTCCCGCGCGATGTTGGCGGCAACGTCGCAGCGCCCGCCGACAATATCCTCCGGTTCGAGCGAGCCGCCCGGGCTGTAGACCCGTCCGGCATTGGCCGTGTGCGCGCCCATGCGAATTGCGATGAAGGCCCCGTCGGAGGAGACGAGCACCGGCATGCCGAAGAGATGACAGGCGCCCGGAGCACGCGTCTTCCGCCACCAGAGAAAGGTCGAATAGGGAACCACATGCGCCTCGGCATCGATGCGCCCGTCCGAAATCCGGACCGTCCGTTGCAGCACCATCTCGCCGTCGAAGAGATGCGGGTTCGCCGCGATCTCCTGCCGCCAGTTTTCCCGCACCCTCTCAGCCTCCGCAAGGTGGAACGGATGCGGTCCGGCGACGACCCTCACATCGACCTCGGAGACCGGGAAGACCATGCCTTCGGCCGGCCAATGCGATTGGCTGCCTTCGATGAGAGCCATGTCAGATATCCAGGGTCATGACCACCGGGCAGTGGTCGGAGGCCTTGGGCCGGTCCCAGCCGGTGCGCGGATAACGCTCCACCTCCTGGCCCGCAGGAAAGATCGTCCGGAAAGGCTGGCCGGCGCGGATGATTTCCGGGACGCGGGCCGCGTTGCGGCTGGCGAGCGCCGGCGAGAGCCAGATATAGTCGAGCTGGCAGAGATGCCGCTCCGCAGGTCCCCGGCTGTGGAACAGGGTCCAGCGGTCGAGCACCGGCCGCTTGAGCATCGGATTTTCGACGAATCCGTCCTTGGTGAAGACATCGAGCGCGCTCACCGCCTCCTGCCGCGGCACGAATTCATAGCCGTTGCGCCGATCGCCGCGGATCTCCACCTTCTCCTGGTAGTCGTTCATGTCGCCGCAGATGGCGAACATCTCGTCCGCCGTCCGGCCGCGGCCGAAGCGACTCTCGACGATGTGGCGCACGGCCGCGGCCTCCGCGATGCGCTGCGCCATTGTCGCCTGCCGCCCGTCCATCCCGTCGCGCGCCGGTCCCATTGACTTGAAGTGCACGACATAGAGCGTGAGCGGCCTCCCGCCGATGCTCAGTTCCACTTCGAGGCAGTCGCGCCGGAATATCCGGTCGCCCGGCTGATTCGTCTGCGCCAGTCGATCATTGAAGAGATCGAGTTCCTGATAGGTCAGCGCCGCATGGCTTTTCACCTCCAGGCACTCGATCTTCTGCCCATCGCGCGTCTCGTCCCGCATCAGCACCGCCACGTCGATGCCGCGCGAATCGTTGCCCTCGATCAGGTATTTCTGGCGATAGCCGTTGTCGACCATGCGGAAGAGATAGCCATACTCGAAGGCCTGCAGCGCCGCCAAACTGTCGGCCTCCTGCAGGCAGAGGATGTCGGCGTCGCAGTCGGCAATCGCCAAGGCCGACATCTGCCGCGTGTCGTCCGTATGCGCGATCGTGCGCGCCTCCTCGAGCCTCTGATACTCCCCCTCGCTGCGCACGTCGAAGAGTCTCAGCACCCGATCCTGCTTCAATTGGTTGCGGAAGCCGGAAAAATCGAAGCGGCTCATGAGGTTTTCGACATTGAAGGTGGCAAGGCGAAGCGACATCAGGCAATCCCACGGTGAGTTGCGCGGGAGAGTAATGCATTCGGCCCGGATGTGTGTAGTGATTTTGGGATAGTGACCTGACGCCGTCACGTCACTCACTCAGTCGTCATCCTCGGCCTTGAGCCGAGGATCCATGCACCGGGCCAGCAACACGCGGGAGTGCCCTGCAGGGCACCCTAGTCGCAACTGCCGGCAGGCACGGCGTCCTCGCGACGGCGGCTCGTGAGTGGATCCTCGGCTCAAGGCCGAGGATGACGGCGGGAGGGGAATGTCCGGCATTTGCCAGATCACGCACGTATCGAGGCGCGTTCGGCATGAGACACGGAAGCTCTAAACGAGCCTCCAAACTCGACCCTACCGTCTGACCGCGACCACCCGGCCGCGGCTGAAATAGGAGAACTGGACCCGGCCCGACTGGTTGCCGCCGATGAGTTGCGCCCGGGTTTGCGACATTTTCGCAAGGATGCCGACATGATAGCCCCGCCCTGCCCTGACGACGACAACGTCGCCCGGGCGGGCGTAGGCGAGCCGTACGGGGGCGCCGAAGCGCAGCCACGAGCGGGCGATGCCGTATCCTTCCGGCGGCTTGCGGCCGGTCATTCGGGCGATCAGCCCCATGAAATGGCCGCACCAGGGCGTGCGCGCGGGATTGATGCCGAGCACGGCGCGCAGTTTGCGGTTGTGCTTGACTTCGTGCAGACCCGCATATTTCTGGGCCTGGTTGAGCATGCCGGCATAGCTGATATCGGGGGACGCAAGCGCGACGAATGCCGCGGTCAGAAACACCATGACCTTCATGATCTGGTCTCCTAGGATGCGCAAACCGGCGTCATGCCGGCATGCGCCGCTTCGTCTCCGTCCATTGCGACGAAACGCCCTCCAGAGCGCGGCATGTATTGGCACGCACGAAGCCGCCCGCCGTCAGGGGACTTCAGTCCTGAAGGCGGATAGATTTCTCTGGAATCAAAGGGCTAGAGCGTCCTTGAAATTATCCGCGCACTGCTCTCAGCGGGCACCGCGCATTCATGAAAATACACATCGAAAAACTCTCTAGCACTTTGTGGCTGCACCTGGCTCCCCGGAAACCGCTTGCCGGTTTTCGGTCCCTGTTGCAGCTGGCCGCGACCTGCAATGGCCGTGCCCCAACCTGATGGCGTTCGCTACGCGCGACCTGGAAATCCCCTGCCAGCCGTTGATGGCAGCGCGACTTTGCCGGTCGGGTGGAGCGAAATTATGGCAAGGACCGCAACCCGTGCGCCGAAAGCCGCCATTCTTCCCAGAAATAGCTATTCGACGCGGAAAAAAGCGGACATCCGACGGCAAACCGCCCGGGATCAAGGCAGGAGTCATTTGCCACTGCCCGCCGCGGCTCAGCGCACGAGCCGGATCGTGCCCGGATAGTTCAGTTGCTTGTCGGCGAGTTCGGCGCTGCAGTCCATCTTGAACGTGGCGTTGCCGATCATGGTGATCTCCTGGGCGATCAACCGGATGCACTCGCCGCTGGTAATCCCGTTGCCGGAATATTGCAGCTCGGCCGCATCCGGCAGGTAGACGATGCCGGTCAGCGATGAGCGGCTGTTGCCGTTGATCACCGCCGACCCGGTGTTCCCGTGTTCGGCGACGACCGAGAAGCCGGCCCAGGCACCCTCGAGCGACGGCGAGATGTTGAAAGTGGCGCCGCCGCGGATCAAGAGCTCGGCACCGTTCATCAGGAAGAAGGTGACGCCCTTGCCGGTCACCACCGACTGGGCGGCGAGTTCGAGGCGCCCGCCGTCGATGATGTAGTTTCCGGGCTCGAGATTGACGCTTCCCTTGATGTCCAGGGTGCCGTAGGTGCCGGGCTTCAGCGTCACCACATAGCCGTCGGTCTTCTTTGGCGTCTTGCCGGTGCCGTTGCAATCGCCGTTGCCGCCGCCGCCGCTGATATAATCCTGGCCGCAACCCGAGAGATCGACCCAGGCGGACGTCTTCGGCATCGCCTTGCTCGCGAAAGGATCGGGCACGCGCGGCGACCCTTCCACCGCATGGTCGCAGGCAAGCGTGATGTCCTGCGGCGAGCCGTAGATGGCCCCCGCCGCATAGAGACATTCCGCTTTCAGCGTGCTCGTACCACCGACATAAATGGACTCACTGTAGTTCGAATTGGAGACGACGGCGCATCCGGTCAGGTCCACGATCGCGCTGCCGCTGACATTGAAGCCCCGCTGGGCCGTATAGTGAAGGGCCAGGATACAGGCTTCCGCGCCCGCGGCTCTGGCCGCCACGGCCCGGCGCCAGATCTGGAACGGCGCCCGCTCGAGGAACAGCGGCGTATATTCCACGGCATATTCCGCCGTGGCCGTGTCTTCGTTGACGTCGCGGGTGAAGCTCACCGTCAACGCTTCTTCTGTCGAGGCGTCCGTCGGCGAGGCCAAAGCTTCGGCGACGACATCCTGCGGCAGCGAATAATTGCTCCAGAAGAACTTCGCGCCTTCCTTTGAGGCGGCGTCTTCGGTCGCCCCCTCGCCATAGGCTCTCACGGATCCGAGCGCCGCGGCATCCAGTGCATTCTGGATCTTCTCCGCTTCGAGATAGGCGCCGACGAAATCGAGCGCCAGCGCCGCTGCGCCTATGATCGGCACGAAGGCGATGGCGCCCAGTACCGCAAAATTCCCGTCCCTGCTGTCTGCCAGTTTCCCGAATTGCGCACGGAACCGCTTGGCCATCATAGCCTTCCCCCTCCGAAACAGGAAATGCCGGCCACTTAAGCATCATCGAATTCACGTTTCGTTAGGAAAATTGCCAGTGTTTTAAGCAATTCTTATATATGAGCCGCCAACGGAACAGTTGCGCTACCGCTGCCACGCGGCTTCATTCTTCTTCTCGTAATCGCCGAACGCCTTTGCGAGACCGCCCAGAACCTCGGCCGCCGTCTCGAACATCGCCTTGAACTGCGGCTCGTCGACCTTCGTGACATCGTCGCGCAGATGCGCGATCAGTGCGTTCAGTTCCCGCGTCATCTTCCGTGTGTGGTATATCGGATTGGTCTCCGGCTGAGCCATTGCATCGTCCTTTCGTCCTGCAAGCGTCTGATAAGACGGGTGGCGTGTAGGGGTGGAGTGTATCGGGGATAATGCTGGTCGCGGGGGGCGGTTCCACATGCGGCCGGCCGCCGTGCGGCAGCGGATCGCCGCGCAATAATCGATCCGGCTTGGTAACAAAATGCCCTCAAATGTTACTGGACCGACCTCATCGATCCTGCAAAATAGGCAGGCAAAAAGCGTCGAAGGGTTTTCAGTAGGAATTTAGATCAGAGCTCGCCCGAGTGGTGAGCTCTGATTGTAGAGGGACCCGGTCGAGTTTGCGGCGGCTCTCGGGAGTGGATACGGATCGACGGCTAAGTTAGCGAAGGAGCGTAATGCTCTGGGCAAAAGAATTGCGCCCACAGGTTGGTAGCATTGACCGCAGTCTTCGGCCCGCCCCTTCGGAGGCGGGCCTTTCTTTGCCCCTCTGCAGCGCCGTCGTATCGCCCGGGGCAGCGCCAATCCATCATGTCATTCTAATGGACACCCGACTCGGCGATTGCTACTCTCCTCACGCGGGATGGAAACCTTCGGCATGGCTTGGGGCGCCGCGCGTCTATCAAACGCAAGTTGAATTGCCGCATGTCGCTGTCCTTGATCGAAGTCGCTTCAAGGAGACGTGCAGGAATTCACTTCTTCGACTCCCTTCCCGCCGCGCTTCGCGTCGGCTCGTTCCGGCGGATCGCGATTTTGCAATCAGGAGGTTGCTGCATGAGGCGGCTGGCAGCGATCATGGATGCCGACGTCGTTGGCTACAGCCGATTGATGGGGCGGGACGAAACGGGAACCTTCCAGGCATTGAAGGCGTGCCGCAATGCTTTCATCGCGCCTGCCGTTGCAGAGCATGGCGGGCGCGTCGTGAAGCAGACGGGTGATGGTACCCTTGCGGAATTCTCGAGTGTCGTCGATTCCGTCGCCTGCGCCATGGCAATCCAGAAACGAATGGCCGAACGCGACGGGGCCGGCGCCGAGGGCCTGCAGCTGCGCATCGGCATCCATTTGGGCGACGTCATCGTGGAGGACGACGATATTCACGGTGACGGCGTCACGGTTGCCGCCCGACTGCAGAGCCTCGCTCCCCCGGGCGGCATCTGCGTTTCCCAGCAGGTCCATGACCAGGTCGCATCGAAGCTCGACTTCCCGGCGAGCGATTTCGGCCGGCGGACGCTCCGCGACGGCCATGCGCCGATACGGGTGTGGCGATGGCAGCCGGAAGGCACGAGCGGCCCCTTGGCCGAGACACCCGCCGACGATCGGCCGCCCCCGGATCAAAAGCGCCCGTCGGTCGCCGTCCTGCCCTTCGCCAATCTCTCGAGCGTCGACGGCCAGGAACATTTTTCGGACGGCTTCACCGAAGAGCTTATTGCCACCCTTGCCCGCTGCCGCTGGCTCCGGGTCGTCGCCCGCAACTCCTCCTTCGCCTATAAGGGCGCCGCCATCGATGTCCGCAAGGTGGCCGAGGACCTCGGCGTCAAATATGTGATCGAAGGCAGCATCCGCCGCGCGGGAAACCGCATCCGCATCACCGCGCAATTGCTGAGCGGCGAAACCGGCATGCTGCTCTGGGCGGAACGCTACGACCGGATGCTCGACGACGTGTTCGTGCTGCAGGACGAGATTGCCGGCCAGATCACCGGCACCGTCCAGCCGGAGCTCGGCATCATCGAATTCGCCGCGCTGCGCGGCCACACCGCCGCCGACCTTAACGCCTGGAACATCTATCTGAAGGGCCTCTGGCATCTCTACAAGTTCAATCTCGACGATCTCAGGATCGCCAAGGAGCTGTTCCAACGGGCGATCGAGCTCGAACCCGGCTTCGCCCAGGCCCATGCGCGCCTCGCCTATGTCCACATCCAGCTCGGCTGGTACGGCCCGCTTTCCGAACGCGCCGAGCGCATCGGCGACGCCATCGCGCTCGCCGAGCGGGCGATCACGCTCGACAGCCGTGAACCGGCTGCGCATGTGGCCCTCGGCCGGGCGCTTGCCCTCGGCGGCCAGCCGGAACGCGGCATCGATCATCTTCGCAATGCATTGAGACTGGATGCAAGCTTCGCGCAGGGCCATTTCGCCCTCGGGCAGGCGCTCTGCTATGTGGAGCGGCCGGAGGAAGCCATTGCCGAAATCAAGGAGGCGTTCCGGCTGAGCCCGCGCGATCCGCATCTGTGGACGTTCCACAACATGCTGGCGATCGCGCATTATCAATCGGACCGCTTCGACGAAGCCGCCGCGGCGGCACGTGCCTCGCTCCGCCAGGAAAATGTCACCTTCTGGCCGGCCATGGTGCTGGCGGCGGCCCTCGGCGCCGAGGGACCAACGGCCGAGGCCCGCGAAGCCATCTCGGATCTTCTCCGCCGGCGCCCGGACCTGACGACGGCGACGGCGCGAGCCGAATTCTATTTCGGCGACCGCCCGGCCATGTCGGAACAATTCGTCGACCGCTTCGTCGGCGACCTGCGCCGCGCCGGCCTGCCCGATTAGCCCCGAGAATCCTCGGCCGTACAGCCCCTCATCCGCCTGCCCGTCCTCCGCAGCAGCTGCGCAGCAGCTGCGGAGGGTGGACCGGCACCTTCTTCCGATTTTACGGGGAGAAGGGACTCGCTCCGCCCCCGTGCGCCTACTCGCCTCAAGATACTTGAAGGCGGATGACAGCCCTGAACCCAATCCCAAGAAACAAACGCGGCGACCGCCGTCGTACGGCGCGGGCAGCTTCGCTGGTTCGCGGCGAGTTTTTGAAATTATCTGCTGAACCGACGCTCTATTTGGCAAAGCCAACTCCTTGATCGACCTATTCTGGGTGACGCCTGACCCAGCCCAGAGGCACATCGCTGGCTCAACCGCGCGGGGCAGCAAAACATCCGGCCCCCGCGCCGGGAAGGAACTCAATCAGCCTCATCGATCCTGCAGCGCGAACCGAAGAAAGAACATGGCATGTCACTGTTGATTACTATCGATACCGATCCGGACTTCACGCCAAAGGACGCGGTTCCCGCACCGGACCGGCTCATTTCGGGGAGTCCCTTCTTCAAGACCTGGGCACAGGATGCCTCGAAAGGGGAGAAGGTGCTGACCGGGGTCTGGGAGGCGACGCCTGGCGAGCATCATTCGATCAAGGGGACCACCTACGAATTCTGCCACATCATTTCGGGTCTCGTGGAAATTGAGGAGGAGGGCGGCGAGACGAAGACCTATCGCGCTGGTGACAGCTTCGTCATGAAGCCGGGTTTCGCCGGTGTTTGGCGCACAATCGAGACCGTACGCAAGATCTACGTTTGCGTTTACGAGTGACAGCAAAACCCAGGTGCGCCGGCTATGGCGCACTTGGGAATTTGGATGAGGCGACGCTGAAACCGGGGCCAAGAACAGGCGCGACGTGCGCCCGGCCTCCGGCCGGGCACACCTATTTTGCACATTCACCCGTTCGAGAAGCCGACGATGCCCTTGATCTCGGTAAATTCGTGCAGCCCGAACTTCCCGTATTCCCGGCCGTTGCCTGATTGCTTGTAGCCGCCGAAGGGGGCGGCTGCGTCCCAGGCGGAGCTGTTGAGGCGAACGGTGCCCGTCCGCAACCTGCTTGCTATGGCCCGCGCTTCCGGCAGGTCGCCCTGGATGTAGGCGGCGAGGCCATAGGGTGTATCGTTGGCGATCGCGATCGCTTCATCCTCGCCGTCATAACCGATGATCGACAGTACCGGGCCGAAGATTTCCTCCCGCGCAATCGTCATCTGATTGGTGACGCGGGCAAACACGGTCGGGCGCACGTAGTAGCCGGCATTGAGATGCGACGGGCGGCCAGGGCCACCGGCGACGAGCTCCGCTCCTTCCGCGATGCCGCGTTCGATCAACGCCTGGATCTTTTCGAACTGGGCAGCGCTGGCGACGGGTCCGAGGTCGGTGCGCGGATCCGAAGGCGGACCGACAACGAGCGCAGCCGCTTCCTTCGCGGCGATCGAGCTTGCTTCGCCCATCCGCTCCGCCGGCACCAGCATCCGCGTTGGCGAAGTACAGGTTTGACCGGAATTGCCGAAGCACCGGCGTACGCCGGCGGCGACCGCGGCTGCGAAGTCGGCGCTGCGCAGGATGATGTTCGGCGACTTGCCGCCGAGCTCCTGATGCACCCGCTTGACCGTCGGTGCCGCGGCCAGCGCCATGGCGATGCCGGCGCGGGTCGACCCGGTGAAGGACACCATGTCGACGTCCGGATGGCTGGCCAGCATCGCGCCAACCGTCGGGCCGTCGCCCTGAACGAGGTTGAAGACGCCCTTCGGCACGCCGGCCTCATCCATGATCTCGGCAAAGACGACGGCGTTGAAGGGAGCGATCTCCGAAGGCTTCAACACCATGGTGCATCCCGTGGCGAGCGCCGGAGCGACCTTGCAGGCGATCTGGTTGATCGGCCAGTTCCACGGCGTGATCATGCCGACGACCCCGACCGGTTCGTGCACGATGCGCGTGGTCCCCTGCATGTAGTCGAAGGCAAAGGTCTCAAGAGCCTTGATCGTCTGCTCGAAATGGGCAGCGCCGATGCCGGCCTGCTCGGCCCGGGCCATGGCGAGCGGCGCCCCCATTTCCCGCGAGATGATGTCGCCGAGCTCGTCATTGCGGCGCTTCAGGATCGTCACGATGCGCTTCAGCAGGTCGATGCGCTCTTGCTTCGACGTCTGCGAGAAGGAGGCAAAGGCCCGCCGCGCGGCCGCGACCGCCTTTTCCGCGTCGGTGGCACTGCCGAGTGCGATCGTTCCTATCGGCTGCTCGGTCGATGGATCGATGACCTCGCGGGCCCTCGACACCGTGGGTCCGACCCATTCACCGCCGATATAGAACTTGTGCGCATGTTTCACTGGTTTCTCCCATGTGTGGCATCCTGCGCCCCATCGTGGGCGCGTTCCACGAATCCGGCGACAGCGAGGATGGCTGCCTCCGTGTGCGGCAAAGCGGCGAGCTCGCCCAGTGTCACGGGTTTGATGGGCGGGCGTAGCCGATAGTAACCGACCTCGCCGGGCGGAACGCCACGAAATTGAGCCAGCAGTTCAACCGCGGTCAGACCGCACAGCCGGCCCTGGCATGGCCCCATTCCGCATCGTGTGAACGCCTTCATCTGGTTAGGCCCCGGCACGCCGAGCGCCGCAACTTCACGCAGCTTGCCGGCCGTAATTTCTTCACAGCGGCAGATGATGGTGCCGTCGTCCTCGGGCACGCGAAACGTTTTGCCGGGCCGGAACCGATGCTCGATGAAAGTCCTGCCCCTCAGGGCTCGCGCGAGCTTTTGCGCGTGTTGGGCCCGGCGCTGTTCGTAGACACCGTGGCCAATGCGATTTAGGTCGAGCGCCGCAGACAGGCCCGCGAGTTCTCCTTGCCGAGCCGAGGCAACCGCCCCGACAATTCCCGCCGCATCACCGGCGATCGAAACCGCCGGAACCGAACTCGCGCCGCGACCGTCGACGGCCGGGCGGAAGGCTGCCAGCCGCTCGTCCCAGACGTAGTCGCACCCGGCTGCCAGCGTGAGATTGAGGTTTGGCGCAATCCCCTGGTGCAGAAGGAGCAGGTCGCCTTCGATGTGCAAGGACTTGTTGCCGCGACGAACCAGCAAGGCGCTGAATTGTTCGGAACCGACAGCCTCGATCGCTGTCACCCCGCGGATGACATGGGTTCGACGGTGAACCTCCAAAAGGAGCTTCAGGCCCTTGAGGGCGTAGGACGACGCGGAAAAGCCAAGCAGGTGAGGCAGGGCCAAGCGCCAGTTCTCGACCGGCGTGGTATCGATGACCGCTGTCACGGACACGCCGGCCCTGAGGAGTTGGCTTGCCAGCAAGTACAAAAGCGGCCCGGTCCCGGCGAGGATGGTCCGTCCCGAGGGCACGAGGCCTGACGACTTCATCAGGATCTGGGCCGCTCCCGCCGCCATGACACCGGGCATGGTCCAGCCCGGGAATGGGAACGGACGCTCGAGCGCGCCGGTTGCGAGAATGACGCGATGGGCGGCGATCGGCCGAGCAATGCCGCCGAACGAGATCCCGACCGCGAGCGCATGCGTGCCGTCGCCGGTTTCCTCGTCCGCAGGCCCGACGCTCCACACCGTCGCACGGCGGGCATAGCTCAAGTCTGCGCCCCGGAACCGCTCGATGAGCCGCCGACCGGCAGCGTAGTCCGGCCCCATGCGCGTGAGATCGGCATCCGAAGCGCGCTCGACCGACCGATAGATCTGGCCGCCGGGCGATTCATTTTCGTCGGCCAGCAATACGGCGAGGCCGTGGGTCGAGGCTTCGATGGCTGCCGAGAGGCCGGCGGGCCCGGCGCCAACGACGACGAGGTCATAGGCAGGTGCGAGATCGGCGGCAGATTGAAGGTCTTGGATCATTCTTCCTGCCCCGGCATGGCCGCGCCGTCCTGTGTTTCGACCCGCATTCCCTCCACGACAGTGGTCATGCAAGCCTGCCGGTTCGGCTGGCCATCGATCTTGACCAGGCATTCGAAGCACACACCCATCATGCAGTAAGGACCGCGGGCGGTGCCGGACACCGGGGTGCGCCGCGTGCGGCAATGTCCCGCAGCCAATAGTGCAGCGGCGACGCTGTCGCCCTGGCTGGCCATAGTCGGCACGCCGTTGAATGTGAATGAGACCGAACTCTCTTTTCTGTCAGGCAGCCGCCGGAACATGGAACCTCCGGGAATGAAATACGGAAAGATCCTCGGAAAGCGCCCGCGCCGAAATTTGCCGCGGCAGGACCAGCGCATGGTTCGCCGCCAGCGTCACGCCGGAATGGCAGGCGAATGCAAACGCACCTGGAAACCTCTCCGACTGCTCGTAAATGGGGTAGCCGTCGGGCGTCACCACACGGAACGCGGCCCAGGTCCGCACCGCCCTGGCATCCCTGAGCAGCGGGAAGGTGCGTAGCGCACGTTCGGCCAGAACTGCGGTGATTGGTCCTCGCGGTCGTTGATGATCGATCGTCGCCTCCTTGCTCTCGCCGATCAGCACGCAGCCCTCGTCCGTCTGCCGCAGATAGCCGGTGGCATGGCTGAGGAAGGGCCTCAGCCGCTCGGTGACGATGATCTGGCCACGGCTGGGCGAGAGCGGGACGCTCAGCCCAACCATTGGGGCGAGCCCAGTGTTACCGATGCCGGCCGCAAGTACGACCTTGCCGCCACCGAGCCTCCATCCTTCTCCAGCCACTTCGAAGGCGCCGGCGCGATGGCGGATCGCAGTCGTCTTCCGATGTGGAAAATAATGAACGCCACGCTGCTTAAGCGCCTTGTGAAAGCCCGCGAACAGCCGCAGCGGGTTTGCGTGTCCATCGAGCGGACTGTAGATCGCGCCTGCCACTGTCTCGCCGACCAGGGGTAAGCGGCGGCGCGTCTCTGCCTGGTCGAGGATCTCATATTCGAGCGGCGGCGTTCCTTCCGCCTCCATTCCGGGTTGGCCGGCGAGCTTCGCCATCGATGCGATCCCGCGTTCCAGCTCCATTGGTGTGAGCCGAATTGAGAAGCCGCCCGACTGGACAAAGCCAGTGTCGATGCCGGTTTCGCTTTTGAGTTCCGCTGCCAGCTGGTGCCATTTCGCGGCCGAGGTTCGCGACCATCGCGAATAGGCGGCGTTGCCGAGGCCCTTGCTGGAGCTCCACACGAGGCCGAAATTCGCCCGGGCAGCCCTGTTTGCGAGATCGCCCTCGTCGAGGATTGCAACCCTTTGCCCGCACCTCGACAGACCCCAGGCTATCGATACACCTACCAGCCCGCCACCGATGACGATTACGTCGTAATCCATTCCGCTAGCTCCCCTCGACGCACCACCCCAACGGCTGTCTCCGGATCTGGTCTCACGATCAGATTGCGCCGACTTTGACTTTCGAACCATCAATGAGGCGGGACAGGCGGAAGGGGGTGGGGTCGACACAGGGTGTATCATTGGCAACCAGGTCGGCCGCGAGGCGGCCGATGCCCGGGCCAAGGCCGAAGCCATGGCCGGAACCGCCCGCGGCCAGGTAAAGGCCCCTCACACCATCAGCCGGCGAGATGACCGGAACCGCGTCTGGGGTGAAGTCGACGTAGGCTCCCCAGCTGTCGGCGACTTCGACACCCGCCAACGTAGGAAACTGCTCCGTGACCCGTTTCAAGATAGCCGCGATGGTGCGGCGGCTCGGCGGCGGGTCGAGAACACGCATCCGCTCGAAGGCCGTCGGTTTGCTCCTGTTCAAGCTTCCGAATGCCTCCGGACCCTGGAGGAAGGATTTGCCGATGCCGAACTGCACCGCTTTCAGACGCTTCATGAACATCGGCATGAACCAGCGGGCGTAGCGAAGGCCTTGCGGGGTGATGTCGAGCATCGCCCTGCCGCTGATCGCAAGCGTGTAGCTGCCATCCAACCGGCGGGTCAACGCACATTCCGGCGTATAGATCGCCTCGCCCAAATTCGCCGTCGGCCGCGTACGCAACGCCGTCTGGCGCACGCTCGCCTGCGGAAACAGAACTCCGTGCTGGCGACAAAACATCGACGTCCAGGCACCGCCGGCGCAGAGAACGGCTTGTGTCCGGATGGTCCCCTTTTCGGTGACCACCCCGGCTACCGCTCCATTGACCAGATCGAGGCCTCGGGCAGCGCACTCCTGGTGGATCGTCGCCCCAAATTTGCGAGCGCCGTTCGCGATCGTCGGCGCGGCAATGGCGGGTTCGCCCTTGCCGTCATCGATCGAATGCACTCCGCCCAGCCATCGGCGGCCGTTCGCCGGAATTGCGGCAGCCGCTTCCTTGGCGCTCAGCATCTTCGTATTGACGTTGAACAGGCGGGCCGTATCACGCCATGCTTCCCACTCTGCAAGCTGCCGGGGATTATCGGTAGCGTAGAGCAGACCGCAGCGACGGAAGCCGACGTCCTCGCCGATTTTGGACTCGAACTCACCCCACAACCGCAGCGCGACACCCGATAGCGGCAGCTCGCGCTCATCCCGGTTCTGTTGCCGGCACCAACCCCAGTTGCGGCTCGACTGCTCGCAGCCGACATGGCCCTTTTCGACCAGGGCGACGGACAGTCCCCGCTCCGCGAGAAAGAAGGCTGCCGTTGCACCAATAATGCCGCCGCCGACGACGACGACATCCGCCTTGGCGGGAAGCTCTTGATCGCTGTGTATGCGTTTGACAATTGGAGACATGGGGGCTGACCTGGAATTATTGGCGGCTGATCTGTACGGCGCTATTTTCTGCCCCTCCGACAGCGCATTCCCTCGCCGATGAAATTCCCGCCGGGCAGGGGGAGACTCTCTCAAAGCTTGTCGTCGCGCGTCCTCGAATTGAGCTCATAGGAGGCTACCGGAGGAAAGCGAGCAGCATGCATCGACTGGATACAGAGGGACGGCCGAAAGTTCCGTTTTCTGCGGCGCGACGGCCAAATCTGCGGCCGTCGCGCGGGTAAGCTACAGAGCATCGTCTGACGACAGTAGTGGTTGTTGAATCGGATTCCGGTCGAGCACGACAGATGCCGCGATCGGGTTCACGTCACCGCTGCTGCCACAGGCTCGAATTAAAGAGCGTGCACAATCTAAAGCAGAGATTTAAGCCATGACTACAGGCCCTCACGAGTCCCCCGCGCTTGCCATGATCCATACGGTCCCCGGGATCATCCCCGCGTTCAACGATCTCGTCGGCCGCCATCTGCCCGGTTGGCGCCCGTTCAACATGTTGGATGAGAGCCTGCTGGGGAACACGATCCGCGAAGGCACGCTGTCACGTCAGACCATGCGCCGGCTTGCGACTCACATCTGGTCGGCGGTGGATGCGGGAGCTTCGGCGGTCCTCGTCACCTGTTCCTCGCTCGGCCCTGCAGTGGATGCGGCAATGCCACTCTGCCCCGTCCCCCTCTTCCGTATCGATGACGGGATGGCGATCGAGGCGATCAACCGCGGGAACCGAATTGGCGTCCTTGCGACCCTCGCTACAACAATGGAGCCTACAACCCGGTTAATTGAAGACCATGCGCAAAGAATGGATCGTAGCGTTTCCGTCACCAGCCGTCTTTGTGAAGGAGCCTTCGATAAATTGCGAAACGGGGACAGGGCGGCGCATGATGCGATGGTACGTGAAGGCCTTGCTTCGCTCGTGGACAGCGTCGACGTGGTTGTTCTCGCTCAAGCATCAATGGCAAATGCCCTGAACAAAATAGCCGAGATATCGGTGCCAGTACTTACTAGCCCTGAACTCGGCGTGCTGCACATGTCCTCCGCACTGAATGTGCGCGCCCGTGTTCAGGAAAATGCGCAAAGGTAGGCCAGCGGTTTGCCCGTTTTCAACGGTCCAGAGCAGGCCTTCGGGCCAATTAACTTCCTGATCAACAACGCCAACAGCGGAGCTTCATCGACGGTGGCACTCTCCGGGAAGCGTGCATCCACCCGCCGCCTCATTGACTCATTGTCCGCTCTTTGGACCAGCACTCCACATTCCCGTCGGTATCGGTGAATGGCCGCAAAGGTCGACCTCGGCTAGCTACTAGCGCATCGGCCCGAAAATCATACGCGATTTTCGGAAAGTTCGATACGCAGATTCAAAGAGTTACAGCGAACTTTGCACGCCTGGAAAGACGCGCGGCGCTGTAGCTGTCGTTTGTGAGTACGCGCTCTCTCCCCGGGTTGAACTCGAGGAGAGAGCCATGCGCCAGCGCAACAGAAAGCAAGCGACCTACTGCAGCGGCCGGCCCGGCGCTGCCGCCTGGCCGTTTACGGCCCCGGACGCCGCCTCGTCCGCGCGGATGCTGTCGAGGCCGGTCGCCACGACCGAGACGCGGAAGGTGCCGTCGAGGGTGCGGTCGAAGATCGCGCCGACGACGATGTCGGCCTCGTCATAGACTTCCTCGCGGATGCGTGTGGCGGCCTCGTCGACCTCGAACAGGGTCATGTCCATGCCGCCGGAGATCGAGACGAGCACGCCCTTGGCGCCGCGCATCGAGACCTCGTCGAGCAGCGGGTTGGCGATTGCCGCTTCCGCCGCCTTCATCGCCCGGCCCTCGCCCGTCGCCTCGCCGGTGCCCATCATCGCGCGGCCCATGCCCTTCATCACCGTCTTCACGTCGGCGAAGTCGAGATTCATCAGGCCTTCCTTGACGATCAGGTCGGTGATGCAGCTGACGCCGGAGTAGAGCACCCGGTCGGCGATCATGAAGGCGTCGGCAAAGGTGGTCTTCGCGTCAGCGATGCGGAAGAGGTTCTGGTTAGGGATGACGATCACCGTGTCGGCGCTTTCGCGCAGCCGCTCGATGCCGAGCTCCGCCGTCTGCATCCGCCGCCGGCCCTCGAAGCTGAAGGGCTTGGTGACGACGCCGACGGTCAGGATGCCGGCCCGCCGCGCCGCTTCGGCGATGACGGGAGCCGCGCCCGTACCGGTGCCGCCGCCCATTCCGGCGGTGACGAAGCACATATGCGTGTCGCCGAGGTGGTCCATGATCTCGTCGATGGACTCCTGTGCCGCCGCATTGCCGATATCCGGCACCGAGCCAGCGCCGAGGCCCTCGGTGATCGCCGTGCCGAGCTGGATTCGCCGTTCAGCCTTCGACATGGCCAGCGCCTGCGCGTCCGTGTTGGCGGCGATAAAATCCACGCCCTGCAGGTCTTCGGCGATCATGTTATTGATGGCGTTACCGCCGCCGCCGCCCACGCCGATGACGGTGATTTTCGGGCGCATCTCCGTGATGATCGGCTTTTTGAACTCTGTCATGCTCTTCTCCTTGGGCAGATCCCCGGCTGTCAAAGGCTGTCCGTCCCCCGGAACTTGCGATCGAAAGCGGCGCGGGCGCGAATCACGCATTGTCATTGTAGGAATTCAAAAAAGCCACGGAGAAGGCAAGAGCGGCGAAAACAAGGCGCGTCCACAGCTACGTGCACGGGCAGTCGATGAGCCGTCACGCCGAGAGCGCCCGAAGCGAGGAACAAGGTCCGGTTCCCGACGTTCATGCTGCACGTTCACCAAAGGGAGTGGCTGTAATGGGCGTTGACAAAGCACCGACGGAAAAGGGCAGACAGGCTGCCCGCGGCCTGCATGACAGCGCGGCGAAAGAGGAGAAAAAGACCGAAGCACAGAAGGGATCGGACCTTGCCAAGGGTGCCGACCGGTTCGACGAGCGCTCCAGGAGCTCCGACGGCAAAAGCGCGGCAGCGAAGCAGAGGCCCAAGAAGTAGCGCGTGAACCGATCCAGGGGATGGTCGCGGGCCGAGGCGTTACGGCGCGCCGCGTCATTTCAGACGCCACAGTTGACGGGTATTCTTTTTCCCTCATCCCTGTGCTCGTCACAGGGATCCAGCAGCGCCGCGTCTGCGGCGCGGAAGAGTCTTTTCAGCGGAAGGACTTGGGCTGGCTGGATCCCTGTGACAAGCACAGGAAACAGGGACGGAGACGGCCCCTCAGTCTCTTTCCGAGGCGGGCGCGGTGTAGCGGCGGCGCACCGCTTCCGCCAGCCGCTTGCGGCTTTCGGCCGGGGCAAGCGCACGATCTTCCTCGATGGCCGCGGCTTCGTCGGCGAGTTCCGGATCGCCGATGCGCTCGCCGAACCACTTCGAATAGTCGCCCGCCCGCAGGTGATGGTCCCAGGTCTCGTCGTCGACCCCCTCTGCGATCTGCAGGAACATCATCAGGTTGTGGGCCCGCAGGTTCAGCCTGTTCTCCGGGCCGCGGAAATAGAAGCTCGCATCCTCTCCGAGATGTCCCTCGGCATATTTCCGCGTGTGCCGCTTGCGCACCTGTTTCGGCTTTTCGACGCGGATGCGCCGCACCGGCGCGCCCGTCGAGCGCCGCCAGAAGAGAACTTTCTCGTCCGACCGGCGCCGGTCGAGCCCGGCCGGCAGATCGTCTCCGGTTGCCTCGCAGAAGGTCTCGATGGCCTCCCGCCCCTTGGGGCCGAGCGCCGCGACCGCGGTCACCGCCGAAAGCGCCTTGGGCGAGACCGAATCCGGGTGAACGGTGATCATGATGGTTCCGGAGCGATCGTCGGACAGCGCCAGTGAAGCGCTGTCGCGCGCCGCCGGCATGAGGTGATGGGCCTCGTCGATGATCAGCCAGTGCGGCCTGCCCGTTCGCGCGCGCATCGCCGAAATGTCCGGCATCAGCTCGGCGAAAAAGGCCGGCCGCTCCTGAAGCTCGAAGCCGAGCGCGCTGACGACGACGTTGTCCTCCGGATTGGCAAGAAGCTCCAGCACCTGGCGATTCGTCGGCGTGACCGAGCCGCTGCCGACGGTCACGGCACCCTCGAGATCCTCGTAATCGCCCTCCGGATCGAAGACGCAGAACTGAAAGCGTTGTTCGCGCAGCCGCTCCGAAAGCGCGGTCGCCAGCGTCGATTTTCCGATGCCCGAACTACCGGTAATGAGCAGCACGTCCGGAGGCGTTATCACGACCGGCCCGGACTCGTCCTCGCCGATCTGCACCTGATGGCGTGCATTGGTGCAGAAGGCGAAATCCTGCGCGATGATCTCGCCGATCAATTCCTCGACGCCTTCGCCGCGTGCGCCCTCAAGCGCGAAATCGGCGGTGTCCTTCACCGCCGGCAGGGCGTTCGCCACGGCGGCGCCGCAGCCGCACATCCGCAACAGGGCGTGGTCGTTTTCCGCATCGCCGACAGCGACGACATTCAGGAAAGAGAGTTGCATCTCCTTGAGCGCGGCCTTGAGCCCGCTCGCCTTGTTGACCCCGCTCGGCAGCACCATGACGGCGCCCTTGTTGAAGATGATCTCCAGCTCGAGCCCGAGCTCGTGGATCGCCTCGAGCACGGCTGTCTGATGCGGCTCCCAGGTGGCGACGATCGTGCGCCCGACTGAGATATTGTCGACGCCCTTGTCTCTCAGAAGATCGACGAACTCCGCCGGCGGCGCCGGCGCCAGCGGCCGCTCCTCTTCGGTCTCCGGCGTATAGAGGAGCGCGCCATTCTCGGCGACGATCTTGTCGAAGAGATCGGTTTGCGGAAAGACGCTCTTCAGATCCGGCAGTTCGCGGCCGGTGACGAGCAGCAGCTTGCGGCCGGTCTCCCGCAGCCTTTTCAGCGCTTCGAGGCTTTCGGGCCTGACCGTGCCATGATCGGCCAGGGTCCCGTCATAGTCCGTCGCAAGGGCCATGTAATACATGCGGGCTGCCTTTCCTTGGGGCTCGTTCTGCAAGATGGAACGTGAAAGCTCGGGGCTGGTTCCCGCGGCGCTGGCTCGGAGCTCCGCCGGGTCGGTCGGCTTGGGCATGGATCTTCGGGTCCAAGCGCCCCAAGCAGGAGCGGCCAGTCAAACTGCCGCTCCGCCCGCTCTGGCAGGGCCAGTCAGAGCCTCGCTTCGAGCACCAGGTTGAAAGGCGTCTCGAAAGCGCGGCGGAAGCGGGTGAAGCCCGCCTTGCGGAAGACATCGGCCAGCCGCCCCTCGCCGGCCTGCGCGCCGAGCACCAGGCGACCGCCGTCGGAGATCGCATGGGCACAGCAGATGGTGGTCGAGGCCGCGTAGTACAACCTTCCCACCGGCGAGATGTTGTCCTCGACGCGGTCATTCGCGAAGGGCTCCACCAGCATGACGACGCCGTCCGGCGCCAGTGCCTTGGCGGCATGACTCGCTGCCGCTACCGGATCGCCCATGTCGTGCAGCGCGTCGAAGAAGCAGATCAGGTCGTAATCCTTGCCCGGATAGCCATCGGCGCGCGCCTCGCGGAAGGTCGTCTGGTCGGCAATGCCCGCTTTGGCTGCGGCTTTCCGCGCCTCGAACAGCGACTCCTGATGCGTATCGAAGCCGCAGAACCTCGATGCCGGGAAGGCCTCCGCCATCAGCACCGTCGAATGGCCGTGGCCGCATCCGACGTCGGCAACAAGGCCGCCCGCCTTGAGCTTGTCGACGACGCCGTCGAGAGCTGGCAACCATTCGGAGACCAAACTCGCCTTGTAGGCGTTGCGATAGAAGGATGCGACCCCGCAGGAGAGCCGCCCGTCGTGGTCGCCCCATGGGATACCTCTACCGGTGCGGAACGCCTCAACGGCCTTGTTCTCGTCCGCCCACATGGATGCGGGGACTGCCCAGGCATTGGGAATGAAGGTGGGGCTGTCCGGATCGGCAAGCACGAGGGCCTGTTCCGGAGTGAGCTCGTAGGTGTTGCTGACACTGTGGTAGGCGACGTAGCCGCCTGCGACTTGCGAATTGAGCCATTCGCAAACATAGCGTTCAGCGCAGCCGCTACGCCTTGCCAGTTCGCGCGCGCTGAGCGGGCCGGCCCCAGCCATAGCCTTGTACAGACCAAGCCGATTGCCGAGGCTGATCATGACGCCGCCATAGCCGGCCGAAAGATCGCCGACCGCTCGTGCGACAAGCGCATCGAGCTTCGCAGAATCGATTGTGCCGCGGTAAGTGTGTTTCATGCTCTTGTCTCCTCTTGAAGCGCCCCCGGGGAAAGACCCGGGCTGCCTCATCAATCGCAGAGACAGGGCACGAGAGGCAGAGCCGTTCTCTCCAGAATCGGGCCGTTCGGGCCACATGTGCATCAGCAGCCCAGGGAACGTGGCGCGACAATCTCGCCGGCGCTATTGTTGGACCCGCAAAGAGGGAGTCGACATGCTGCGTGATACAGTTGCGACCAGATCCGAGCCGCTCCACGTGAGCCTCATCGCCATTCCGGAGGCCGTCGTCTCCACGCTCTCCGGTATCTTCGACGTGATGAACGCCTTCGCCATGATGCCGTCCCCCGACAATGCAGCGTTACCGGCACCGCCGTTTCGCGTCGAGATCGTCGGGCTCAGACCGGGGTTACTTGAGCTCGCCAGCCGCGTCCCGGTCATGGTCCAGCGCAGCGTCGACGAGCTCGAGGCAACCGACATCATCATCGTCCCATCGATCCTGCTTGGCCCGGAGGGTTGGCAGAAGGGCCTGCATCCGGAACTGGTCGGCTGGTGTCGCGCGATGCATAGACGCGGAGCGCTCCTGTGCTCGGCGTGTTCAGGCATTTTCCTGCTTGCCGAAACCGGGCTCTTCGATGGCGAGCAAGCGACGGTGCATTTCGGCTATGCGGCAGCCTTCGCCTCTACCT
Organism: Ensifer sp. LCM 4579; assembly: GCF_001854885.1. Lineage (GTDB taxonomy): Bacteria > Pseudomonadota > Alphaproteobacteria > Rhizobiales > Rhizobiaceae > Sinorhizobium. The sequence continues at coordinate 304,631 of NZ_MDDV01000024.1, forward strand.
TTCCGCAGGTGCCGATCCGCCCCGAGCGCGTGCTCGTCGTCTCCGGTAAGAGCGACGAGCTCATCACTTCCGGAGCGTCGATGACATGGCACGATCTGGTGCTGTATCTGATCGCGCGCCACGCTGGAGCAACATCCGCACAGACGGTCGCGCGATCCTTCGCGCTGCAATGGCACCAGGACGGGCTCGCGCCCTACATCGTTTTCCAGGGGCGCAAGGACCACGGAGATCACGCGATTCAATCGGCCCAGGACTGGGTTGCCACGCACTTCTCTGTGGCCAGGCCCGTGGAAGAAATGATCCGGCGCACCGGGCTCACCGAGCGTACCTTCAAACGACGGTTCACCAGCGCCACGGGCCTTAGCCCAATCGCCTATGTTCAGCGCCTGCGAATAGAAGATGCCAAGCGCCGCCTGGAGCGGACCGAAGCCTCGGTGGACGAAATCAGCTGGAGCGTCGGCTACGAAGAACCCGCCTTCTTCCGCCGCCTCTTCAAACGCATCACCGGCCTGCCGCCGGGGGTCTATCGGAGGCGTTTCAAGATACCCGACTATGCCCTTCCACTTTCCCGAGGCGGAGGAGCCGGTCCATGAGTGGCGGTCCCTGTCGGCAGCGGGCATCGACCCGACTTGAGCCCCATTCGCCGAGCCGCCTAACCAGTCACTGCTAAAGGCGCCAGCCATGGCCGATGACGAAAGGCACCGAGGCGCCCGCATCGATCGCCACGCTGCTATAGGTCTTGAGCCGCTGGCCGTCCCGCAGCACGAGGTCCAGCGCGAAGCGCTCGCCCTCGAAGAGGCAGGAAATCACCCGCATGGGGATCCCCTCGGTATTTCCGTGGACATGCTCGGGGCGAATGAGCACATCCGCCGGCGGTCCACCGCTTTGGTCTCCCGCTTCGATCGCCGCGCTGAGGAGCGGCCAATCGAGCTGCCGCCCCGCCCTCTCGGGCAGTCTCAGCCGCAAGATGCTGCCGCGGCCGATCAGGCCGCCGACGACCCGGCCCTCGGGGCGCGCATAGATCTCCGCCGGTGGCGCCACCTGCAGGAGCCGGCCTTCCGACATCACCGCGACGTCGGTCGCGAGCGCCATCGCCTCCGCCTGGTCGTGCGTCACATAGATCATGGTCGCGCCGGAGCGCTCGTGAAAGGCGCGGAAGGTTTCCTCCATCGCCTTGCGCAGATGCTGGTCGAGATTGGCGAGCGGCTCGTCGAGCAGGACGACATCCGGTTCGGTGACGAGGCAGCGCGCGAGCGCCACCCGCTGCCGCTGCCCGCCGGAGAGCGCCGCCGGCCGCCGCTCGGCAAAATCCCCGAGCTCGACGAGCGCCAGCGCCTCGGTGACCCGCCGGCGACAGGCCTCGCCGGAGACGCCGCGCACTTTCAGGGGATAGCCGACGTTCTCCGCCACCGTCATATGCGGCCAGAGCGCATAGGACTGGAACACCATCGCCATGTTGCGCCTTTCCGGCGGCAGCGACCGGGCGGCGTCCGAAAGCCGCCGCCCGCCGAATTCGATCGAACCCTCCGTCGGCTGCTCGAAGCCCGCGATCATCCTGAGAACCGTCGTCTTGCCGCAGCCGGAGGGACCGAGCAGCGCCAGGAATCCCCGCCGGCGGACCGCAAGCGAGACACTCGAAACCGCCGGGCGCCCGTCTCCAAAATCCTTCGTTACATGATCGAGAATCAATTGCGCCACGGCAGCACGCCCTCCGGCAGGTGTTTCGCGGAGATTTCCAGCGCCGCCATCAGGGCGATCACCATGAGGACGACGAGGACCGAGAGCGCGGAGGCGAGATCGGAGGAACCGCTGTCGTCGAGATTGAAGATCGCCACCCCGAGGGTCTGCGTGCCGGCCGACCAGAGCAGCGCCGAGACCGTCAGTTCGTTCGCCGCGATCAGGAAGACGAGGATGACGGAGGCGCCGGCCGCGGGCGCGATCACCGGCAGCAGCACGTCGCGCATGCGGCGCAGGAAACCGGCCCCCGCGAGCCGCGCCGCCTCTTCGAGCGACGGATCCATCTGCAGCATGGCGCTCATCACCGGCTTCAGGCTGATCGCAAGGAAGGACGAGAAATAGGCGGCGAGGATGATCCAGATCGTGCCGTAGAGCGAAAACCCGACGAGCGGCAGCGGCGCCGCGAAGAGAAGGACGAAGGCGACGGCAAGGACGATGCCCGGCAGCGCATAGGGAATCTCGATGAGACACGCCAGGAGATTGGCAAGCGCGCCCTTCCGGCGCGTGAGCAAATAAGCGGCCGGCACGGTGACGACGAGCAGGCCGACCGCGGCGGCGGAGGCGAGGAAGAGCGAATTGCGAAATGCCGTCAGCGTCAAGGATTGGCGGAAGAGAATTTCGCCATAGGCGCGGAAGGAGACGGTTTCGAGCGTGAGCGGCACGCCATAGGCCGGCACCAGCGAGCTTGCGACGAGTGCCAGCAGCGGCGCGACGAGCACGAGCGCCAGCACGCCCCAGAGCAGGCCTTCCACGACGAGCCTGAAGCGGCCGAGCGAAAAGGCGGCACGCGCACCGGAAAGGCCGAGCAGGCGATAGTCCCGGCCCTGGAGCATCCGCTGCTGCAGGAGGAGCCCGGCGGCGGAAATGATGGCGATCAGGGTCGAGAGCACGGCGATCTCGGCGAAGGTGGAACTGCCGAAGCTCGCGAGCCGGCTGTAGATCAGCGTCGGCAGCGTTTCGATCGAGGCGGGAATACCGAGGATCGCCGGAATGCCGAAATTGCCGATGCCGGAAACGAAGGCGATCGCCGCCCCTGCGACCAGTCCCGGACTTGCGAGCGGCAGCAGGATGTCGCGGAAGACCCGCCAGGGCGAAGCGCCCGCAAGCCGCGCCGCCTCGACGCCGTCGCGCGGGATTGCGGCAAGCCCGGCCTTCACCGCCAGGAAGACGAGCGGCGCATGCTGCACGCCGAGGAGAAGCGCGATGCCGGAAAGCGAATAGAGCGGCTGCGAACTGCCGAGCGGCGGCGCCAGCCCCAGCGTCTTCAGAAGCGGGCTCGACGGGCCCGACATCTCCACCCAGGCAAGCGCCGTCACCTGCGGCGGGATCATCATCGGCAGCATGAAGGCGAAGCTCAAGAAGAGCTTGCCGCGAATGTCGGTGAGCGCCAGGGCGAAGGCGAAGAGCGTGCCGAGCACCAGCGAAACGGTCATGCCGCCTGTGGCGGTCAGCACCGTGTTGCGGAGCGCGGCGAAGGTGGCGGGCTCCAGAAGCACCTTTGCGCCGTCGCCCTCTGTCAAGCCGCCAAGCCCGGCCCAGCCGAGACGGATCAGCGGCAGCGCCGAAAGCAGGAAGATGAGGCAGAAGACCAGGGGCAACAGCCAGCCGGGCTCGCCGCCGGCGGTCGCCCGTGGGTTGCGCCCGGGGCCCTGCGGCGCCAGCCGCTTCGGCCTACGTAATCCGTCTTCCGTAACGTCAGGCGGCAATGCGTGGGTCAGTTCCTTCGCGAGCCCGCCCGGCACCGCCGGCGCTGCCTCCCCTCGCCGTCCGGCGCCTCCCAGCGCTTCGCCGCCAAAGGCAAGCCGCAGCCCGCCGAAACGGCGGCTGTGGACGATCTCGTCCGTTCCCGAGCAGGCATTCGCGGATTTCCCCGCGAATGCCTGCTCGAATTCCCTTGTCTGCCGCCATTTCTGATCCGAAAGCCGTGGCACGCCTTTGCCAAACCTGCTCAGCATCAGCCGATCAGTTGGTGCCGAAGACGCCGGAGAAGGTCTTGAGGTCCGCCTCGGCATTCTTCACCGCCGCGGCCGCATCGACCGGCAGAACCTTGATCGTCTCGCGGGCCGGAAAACCTTGCGGCAGCGCCACGCCGTTGCGAGCCGGGATGTAGCCCATCTTCGATGCCAGCTTCTGGCCCTCCTTGGAGAGGAGGAAATCGACGAATTTCTTCGCGGCTTCTGCGTTCTTCGTGGTCTTGAGGATCGCGACCGGCTCGGTGACGGCGGAAACGCCTTCCGCCGGGAAGACGAACTCCACCGGGGCGCCCTTGGCCTTTTCGCGGATGGCCATGAAATCGACCACCATGCCATAGGCCTTCTCGCCGGTCGCGACCGCCTTCAACACGCCGCCATTGCCGCCGGCGGCCGTCGCGCCGTTTTCGGCGAGCGCCCTGTAGTAGTCCCAGCCGAGGCCGTCGATCTCGGTCAAGGTCTGCGCATGGATCAGCGCCGCGCCGGAGGTGAGCGGGCTCGGCATGGTGACGAGGCCCTTTGCCTCCGGCTTCGCCAGGTCCTGCCATCCCGTGGGCTTCATCGCGGCGGCCGCGTTGTAGATGATGCCGGTGGTGATCATCTTCGTCGAGTAGTAGGCGCCATCCGCGTCGAACAGCGCGGCATCGTAAGCCGCCGCTTCCGGAGACTTGTAAGGCATCAGGTGCCCCGCCTCCTTCAACCGCTCCATCGTCACAGTGTCGGCGATCAAGAGCACATCCGCCGCCGGATTGCCCGCCTCGATCTCGGCCATCAGCTTGGCCACGATCTTCGTCGTGCCCTCACGCACCCACTCGACCTCGACACCGGGATTTGCCGCCTCGAACGCATCCACCGTCGCCTGCGCATCCTCATTCGGCTGGCTGGTGTAGAGGATCAGGCTTTCGGCTTGCGCCGCGGTGGAGAGAAGACCGGCAATGGCTGCTGCGGCAACGGCGGAGATGATCGTTTTCATGGCGTAGCCCTCGGCTCGTGGAAGATGGAGCCGAGGGATAGTGGCGGTGTTTTACAGGGGTGTGACAAGGGGCCGATGCGCTAGCGCGACCCGACCGGTACGAGGTTTCCGGCAGTGCCCCGCGCCTCCGTGACTGCGGCCCGGACGAGCGCCCGGCGGCGCAGCATCAAAGCGTAGACTGCCGCATAGATGCCGATCACGACCACGCCGACCCATTCGATCCTGAAGGGCGTGAACTGATAGGCCATCACCAGGCCCAGCTGAAGAAAGAAGTGCAGAGGATAATAAGCCGGGCCGAGCCGCGTTTTCGTCCAGCCAAGATTGAGACCGTAGAGACGGATCAACGAGTCGAGTGAATTCACGACGAAAACGATCCCGACCGTCACCATGAACCAGTTCAACCAGCCGGGAATGGTGATCTGCCGCTCGAAGTAGATGTAGAGCACCGCGAACCAGACGGCCAAGGGGATCGAAGGCAGAAGGATCATCGCGCCGGCCAGCCGCCATGTCCTGAGCCCTCCGACGAACATGGACACGAACTGGCCGATCATGATGCTCCACGAGAACCACCAGAAAAGATAGAATTCGTGATAGGCGGTGATCGGGCTGACGAAACGGTGCAGATTTGCAAAATAGTCCGACAGCAGGCCGAGATTCGACGCGACACTGCCCGCTCCGACGCCGCCGGAGTAATAGGCCGCCGCCGGCACGGCGACGACAGCCAGGGCCACGAACATCCATGTCGAACTGACGGCCAGCCATTTCATGAAGTTGACGCTGCCGCTGGAATAGACCGACACCGCAATGACGCAAAGGACGATCGCCCAGAGCGCCGATGCCGGAACATCGCCGATATAGCTCGGCAAGGCGGTGAGAAAGAGATAGCAGGTGAAGGCGCAGGTCGCGATCACCGTGAGATTGTAGACCCATTTGACGATCGCAATCTCGAAAATCTGCAGCCGCGGTTCGAGCACGACGAAGTAGAAGGCCGAAAGAAAATACATCATCCAGACCAGCGGTCCCCACATGCCGAACTCGACGGCAAGCGGGTTGGTGAACCGGTAGGCCTCGTCCGCCGCGTACACCGGAAATTCGGTCAGCGGCAGCATCACGAGACCCATGTCCAGCCCGGCCGTGAACAGCAGCGCCACGAAGGTGAAGGTGCCGACCGGGGTTTGCCCGCAACAGCGGACATTGCTCCAGCGCAGTATGACGAAGACGGCGCTGATTAAGACCGCCAGATAGGCGGTGCTGATGATGTAACTCACTGATGACCTCCCTTGCGGCAGTTCCGCCAGATTGACCGAGAGGGGAAATGCCGCCCGCAGGACGCCACAGGAACGGCAGAGATCTACGTCGGGGAACGACGCCGCGACAACCAAATGCGACGGAAGCGCCTCGCATGTTCGGCAGAGCCGTTGGGTACACATGGACAGCGACAATCGCAAGGGTGGCGCCGAACTCTTCCCAAAGTTCAAAATTCCGGAACCGTTGGCCGCCTGTCCCGTTGGGGCGTCGCGGTATCCGCGAGCAATTTGTCCGGAAAGGATTCGGGTGCGATGGATCTCCTGCGATGGATATCCGGCCATGGCCAGCTGATCTCGGCGCTTACCGGCGTCGGCATGCTTATGGTCTGGGTCATCTACCTGCAGGTATTCATCAGCAGCTATCGAAGGCAGCTGCGCGCGACGCTCCTGATCGCGCGCGGAGTCGGCGACGGCCTGGAGGCCCGCTGCTTCCTGAGCAATATGAGTTCCGGACCGGTTTATGTGCAGAGCGTGATCATCACGCTCGAAACCACCGATGGAACAGTGATCAGGCCGGCAACCGACATTCAGGACGGCGAAGGCAGCCCGATCGAGCGGACGCGCCAGGGACCGCTTCAGCCCGGCGATATTCGCGACATCGGCTCCTTCCGCAGCCTGATCTGCCATGCGCTCGAGGCCGCCGATGACGACCCGGAGATGGTTCAGGCGATGGTCATCGAAATCCTCGGCGTCTACGGCTCCGAGGACCTGCCCGTCGGCGCCCGCCGGCGCTTTATCCTGACGAAGACGCAAGGCCGGATACGCCTGCGAGGGGACACGATCGAGACGCAGCAGATCAGGGAGAGACGCGAGCGACGAAGGCTGATCTCGGAACTCGGGCGGGATCAGTAGCAGGCCGCTTCCGGCACCGGTCCGACGGCCGTCAGAGAATGCTCAGCGAGCCGTCGCTCTCGAGCACAACGGCCTCGACATCGTGCAGATCGCGATGGCCGCCGGAGCGGACCGCGCTCAATAGCTCATCTTCGGTGATCCGCTCTCTTTTCATCGCCCGATGACAGAAGGCGCCCTCGCGCGCCAGCAGCGTCGGCTCCGAACGGACGATGTTTGCCGCCATGCTGGATCGAACGGAGACGAATGTGACCAGGTATTGCAACCCGATCAGCAAGGCCAGGGCCGTTGCTCCTTCCGCCAGTGCGATCGATTCCTGCAGAAGGATGGCGGACAGAGTGGACCCAAGCGCGACGGTGACGACGAGATCGAAGGCGTTGAGCTTCGCGAGCGTCCGCTTCCCCGAAATCCGCAGGAACAGGACGAGCGCAGCATAGGCCATCGTGCCGACGATGAGGGTGCGCAATATCCCGGACCATCCGCTAAAGAACAGCGTCTCAAAGTTCATCGGTCTTCCTCCAGGTTTCCTCGGGAACCTCAAGACTCCCATGATGTTCCCATGCCGCTCGCCAGGCTTGCGGCGCGGCGATGCCGTCTGGGGAGAGCGGCAACCACCCCTTCTCAAATCGAGGCCGATTTAAGGAGAGATGCAGAGGGGGAAGTGCGAAGCCGAGGGCCGCTACGATCCCCCGCGGGGCTCCTCGAGCGCTCTCGATCGGACAATTCGCCAATGACCGCACCGGACGGGAATCGTTTCCGCTTCGAGAGTCGCGCGCGTCAAGGAACATTTTCGCCCGCGCGCGATTGGCTACGGGCGCGGCAAGAGGCCGCCGATAACCCTAGCAAGGCGCGTAAGGCGATCGCACTGCGTGGCAGTGCGGGACGTTCGCGCGCCGCCGAGGAGGAAATCATGCGAAAGAGTGGCAGAATCCTACTTGCTGCCGGTTTGCTTTGCGGGACGGGGCTGGCGACGGCCCTTGCCCAGGAGGCCAACCAGGCTGAAGGCGATCGGCAAGGTTGCGAAAGCCTGACACAACTGATCCGGGAGAACGAGGAGAGGCTTCGGGACGAATGGATCGACCAGGCGAACACCGCGGTTCGGCAGAACAGAGAGCAGCGGTGCGCGCAATATGTGGCACAGGCGGAGGATGCCTTGCGCAAACTCGACCAGGAAGAGGCCCAGGACCAGCGGTCCGGCAGAGATCGTCAGCGGCAAGGCCAGGCGGACGATCGCGGCATCATGATCGAGCAGGCGCAACCGCGGATCACCGTCCAGCAAGGGTCACCGGAGATAACCTACGCACAGCCGCAGCCGCGCGTGAACGTGCAGCAGGGCCGGCCGGAGATCGTCGTCAGACAGGCCAAGCCCACCATTCACGTCGAGATGCCGCGTCCGCGGATCACCATCCAGCAGCCGGAGCCGGAGATTATCGTTCGGATGCCGGAACCGGATGTATCGGTCTCGATGCCCGAACCCGATGTCGAGGTCTCGCGGAGCGAGCCGCAGGTGCAGGTCCAGCAACCGGAAGAAGAGCCGGTCATCAGACGCCGGACCGGAGGAGAGCAACAGGCTCGGGTGAATGTGCAAAGGCAGGAACCGCGGGTGCGCTTCGAGCGGGCCGAACCGAATGTCGAGTTCGAAATGACGGGCGAACCGCAAGTGCGCTTCGAGCGGACCGGCAAGCCGCAGGTGCGCTTTGAGCAGACGCAGCAACAGCAAGCCGCCGCCGGGGAGGAAGTTACCCGTCAGCCGCAAGCCAGGCGCCAGCAGGCACAGGCCGAACAGCAGGTCGGACGGGATCAGACCGCGAGCATCGAGCGACGGCCGGTGTCCGAGCAGGCACGCCGCATGCTTCAGGGCGACGACCGGGAAGAGGCTGAAGGTCGAACCTGGCGCATTCTCGTCTCCGACCTCGTCGGCCGCGACGTCGTCAACCGCCGCGGCGAAGAGCTCGGAACGGTGGACCGGGTGATCCGCTCGAATGATCGCCTCTATGTGGTTCTCCAGCATGGCGGCTTCCTCGGTCTCGGCGAAGACGAGGTGGCCGTGCCGTTGGACCGCATCTCCTCCGTCCGTGGCGACGACCAGCTTCTGATGCGGGGGATGAGTGAAGAAGACATCGAGGCCATGCCGAACATCAGTTCGGAAACAGGGACCGAGCTTCGCAACAATATGCGGGTCGAGATTTCCGAGTCTTGACCCGCCGGGCTATACCGACGCCGCCCGCGGCCCTCCGGGACCGCGGGCGTTTCGTTGGCGAGACACAGAGTGTCAGCGGCTTGGGTCCACTTACCGTCGCTGCGCGGCAATGAACCGAGGACCAGAAGTCTTCTCGCAAGATCGAGGAAGGTCCGAGTGAGGTTCCGAAGCTTCCTGGGATGGTTCGCTTTCATCACGACGGCGTTTAAAGGTTCAGACCGTTCCTCACTACAATGTCCGTCGCACCGAACATGAATATTGCCCTGGTCTCGAGAAAGGATCGTCAATGTCGTAAGCATCTGCTCCGCCCTATTGCGGTTTGTCGCGCGGTGGGAGCAGGTTCGATCAACAAGCCACTTCGTGTCTTGAAACGGCTTCCGAAAAATTCCGAAAACTTCTAAATTGTCAGGCTTCCTCGAGGCCCACCTTCCGCAGCCCTTCGAGCAAGGCAGCGATCCTCGTCGGATCCTTGGCAGGCTGGCCGGCCTTGATGCGGGCGATCGTCACCGCCGGAGTGAGCCGCTTGAGCGCGCGAAGATGGCGATGCGCCTCCTCCATCCGATCGAGATGGGCATTGGCAGCAATCAGCACCCAGAGGGTCGGATCAAAGTTGGGATTGCTCGCAAGCGCGCGAGCGGCCCAGGAGATGGCTTCGGCGTACTCGCCACGGATCATGTGCACGTCCGCGATCCCGCAGAGCGAAAAGTGCGCGCCTCGATCGCCGGGGCTCAGCCGGTTGGCCCTGTAGAAATGCGAGAGCGCCGCATCGAGGTTCCCGCAATGAAGATGCGCAAGACCGGCCCGGACCACGACCATCAGGTTGTTCGGGTTGGCTTCCGCCGCAGATTGCAGGACCGCCACGGCCCAATCGTAGTTCTTTGCGGTCTGGAGCAGCGCGACGCCGCAATGCGCCATCACCATCGGATCCCCCGCCGCATGTTCGAGGCCGCGGCGCGCGAGCGCTGCACACTCTCCCACGTCGTCATGGCCGAGCGGCGGCCATCCCATCGTGTGCCGATGCTCGAGCGCCCAGGCCGCATGGGAAAGCAACAGGGCGTTGTCGGGCTCCGCCTCCAGTCCTTTCACGAGGAGCGCGTATGCCTCGGCGTTGTCCTTCTCGGACTCCGTCGAGATTTTTGCCAGCGCCCGCAGATAGATATCGTAGGCCGCGAGACTTCCCGACCGCTCCTTGCGCGACCGCGCGATCTCTGCGGTCTGGACATGCGGTTCGACCAGCGTCGCGACGCTCTCGGTAATCCGATCCTGGAAATCGAACAGGTCGCCCGCCTCGCCGTCGAAACTCTGCGCCCAGAGGTGTATCCCGCTGCCGCCGTCGACGAGTCGCGCCGCGAGTCTCAGGCGATTTCCCGCCCGCCTGACGCTGCCTTCGAGCAGATAGCTGACGCCGAGTTCCTTCGCGACCAGGCGGACGTCCGGGGTGGTTTGCCTGTATACGGACGAGGATTGGCGGGCGACCACTGCGAAGCTCTTGAACCGGCTGAGCGCCGCAATGATATCGTTGACCACGCCGTCCGCAAAATAATCCTGGTCAGGACTACCATCGAGATTGGTGAAGGGCAGAACCGCGAGCGTCGGCTTGGCCGGCATAACTCCCGGCACTGCTCCCGCCCCCGCGGATTCCAAGCGATAGCCCATGCGCGGTATGGTCGCGATCCATTCCCGGCCATCCGGCGCCGTGCCGAGCGCCTTGCGCAAGCCCGCAATCTGAACGGTAAGGTTGCTTTCTTCGACGGCTGTATCCGGCCAACCTCGTTCCATCAGCTCAGCCTTGGACAGGACCCGGCCTTGGGCCTCCAGCAGCGCCTGAAGAAGCGCAAGCCCGCGGCTGCCAACGGCGACGATCTTTCCGTTCCGCTGCAGCAGGCCGCGGCCGGGTTCGAGCACGAAGTCACCGAAAGCGTATAGCGGCTCCACCATGGCGAGAACCATAGTCTATGAACAAGCAAACAGGAATGACCGAGCTGCCAGGCCACGATCTCCGGCCGGGCGAACATTGGTCAGCGTGGCGAAGCGCTACCGGCGAAGAGCCGCTACGGCATGCCAAATGCGCCCCCGGTCTCGGCGGCCGTGGCGTGGATCACGGCTCGGGCACCGAACGATGTCCGGGCAATGCGCTCCCTGCCCGGAATGGAGAAATCCGCCTTCCGAAAATCTGGCATGGCCCAACTCCGCTTGTTCGAGAACAATAGCACAGATACAGTGCCAGCCAGTTGTCATTGCCAGGATCGTTTCCGGTTGGCATACGCGGCGTCTCGCACCAGCGCCGGCCACGGCCGTAAATTGGAACCGATCCTCGATAAATGCAGCGCGGCCGTACAGAAAACGCTTTTGCCGGCGTAGCGTGTCTTTTCACATCGCTGCGGCGTCGCGCGTCGATGCGCCAGCCGGCAGTGAACAAAAGTCGACTGAACTTCCTTTATAGGCATGGAGGTCCGACAGTGACTGAGATTGCCACTTCCATCGTCGATACGATGAGAGAACCGGTTCTCGTGCTGGAGCCCGATCTGACGGTACTTCATGCCAATCGTTCTTTTTACAGGTGCTTTCACACGTCCGAGGCGGAAACGGTGGGGCGCCAGCTGCGCGAGCTCGGCAACGGCCAATGGAATATTCCCGCCCTGCGGCAACTGCTCGAAGAGATGCTCAATGAAAATGACACTGTGGAGGACTATCGCGTCGAACATGAATTCGAAACGATCGGCAAGCGCGTCATGCTCCTCAACGCGCGGCGGCTGCAGCAGTCCCCCGATCGAAAGCGCATCTTTATCGCAATCTCCGATGTGACCGACCGCGAGCGCCTGGAGAACGAGCTGATTGCCAGCAACGAGTTCTCCGAAAAGCTGATCGACAGCATTCGCGAGGGGCTGCTCGTGCTCACGCCCGACCTTGTCGTCGAGAGCGCCAACCAGACCTTCTACGACCTGTTCCAGGTTTCACCGGAGGAAACCGAAGGCAGGCTGATCTACGATATCGGCAACGGCCAGTGGGACATCCCCGCCTTGCGGAGGGCCCTGGAGGATGTTCTGCCGCATGACCAGCGGTTCGACGACTTCGAGGTCACCCACCAGTTTCCGACGATCGGACGGCGCATAATGCTTCTCAACGGTCGCGCGCTCGATCACCTGCCGCGCATTCTGCTGGCGATCCGGGACGAGACCGAGAAACGGCGTCACGAATCGCAGCAGAAGGTTATGGTCGGCGAACTCCAGCACCGGGTGAAGAACATTCTTGCCAACGTGCACTCGATCGCCACGGCGACCCTGCGCCGCAGCAACTCGCTGGCGGAGTTCGAAGCGGCCTTTCTCGATCGGCTCAAATCGCTCGCCCGTACCCAGGATCTATTGCTGCGCGAGAGTTCCGGCCGCGTCGACCTGCACGAACTGGTCAGTTGGGAGCTGGCCGCGCATGGTTGGGAAGAAGACGGCCGGCTGACGATCGCCGGACCAGAGGTCACGCTGACGCGGCGGGAGGCACAGGCCTTTGCGATGCTCGTGCACGAGCTCGCCACCAATGCGGTCAAGCACGGCGCTTTTGCGAGATCCGGGGGCCGTCTCGACATCACCTGGCGCATCGCGCGTCAAAACGGCAGGGACAATCTCTCTTTCGAATGGCGGGAGGACGGTGTCCGCATCGACAAGCAGCCGACCTCGAGCGGTTTCGGAAGCGGCCTCATCCGGCGAAGCGTCGGCCATATGCTCGGCGGCACGAGCCGCCTCGACTTTTCCCCGCGCGGCGCTATCTGCAAGGTGGAATTCGCGCTAGACGCCTGAGGCGCTCGTGTCAGCTGACAGAAGGCTCGTTGGACTTCACATTCTTGTCGTCGAGGACGAGTTTCTCATCGCGATGGAGCTGGAAGACGCGATTGCGCAAATGGGAGCGACCGTGACGACGGTCGGGGGGCGCACCGAGGCGCTTGATGCATTGGCGAATGAACGTCCGGATGGCGCAATTCTCGACGTGCAGCTCGGTGAGGAGATGTCGTACGATGTCGCCGAGCAACTTATCGTGCTTGATGTACCGTTCGTTTTGGCGACTGGTTTCGACGCCACCATCCTGCCGCCTCACCTGCGCGGCCGCCCTCGCCTGAGCAAGCCGTTTGCGCCGACCGATCTGGAGCGTCTTGCCGTTCAGGTTTTTCGCGGAAGGAACTGAGCGCAGCCACCGGCAATCGAATGCCGCATCTGCACCTCGCGGTTTACGCTGCACTGGGCGCTTTCCTGCTACCGGAAATACGTTGAACCGGGACCGGATTAGGCTCAAAATTATTGAGCAAGTCCAAGGCAGTACGGCGTCCTGCGTCATGTCCTGGTGCGGCGCTGGAGCGGAAAGGTAAAGCCAATGAAGAGGCTGGCAATCATTGCCTTGTCGCTGGCGACGGCGCTGACGAGCGGTGCACCGGCGATGGCGTTTCCCACCCCTGTCCCACTGAAGGTCGAGACACCGCAGGCGGAACCGGTTCAGTACAGGCGCTACCGCGGAGGCTATCGCGGCGGCTACCGTGGCGGCTACTATCGCGGGCACCGCCACCATGGCGGCGACGACTGGGCCTGGGCTCTCGGCGGACTGGCCCTCGGCACAATCATCGGAGGGGCGCTGGCGCAGCCGAGATATTATGAACCCGGCTATTATGGCGGCTATTATGGCCCGGCCTATTATGGCTCCTATTACCGCCCGCGCTATTACGCGCCAAGCTACTATGCGCCGCGTTATTATGCACCGCGTTACTATGCGCCGAGCTATTACCGCCAAACCTATTACGGCGGCAATGCGCATACGAGTTGGTGTTTTGCACGCTACCGGTCGTACAGGGCTTACGACAACACGTTCCAGCCCTATTACGGTGCCCGGCGGGCATGCATCTCGCCCTATTCTTGATCGAGCGGCGCATTACCTAAGAGCCGCAATTGACCGCCGCGCTGCGGACGCGGCGGTCTTGTACATCTGCGCCAAGTTCCTGTCCAATTCGAGAGACCTGCGGTAGAAATCGCACCACTCCTCACCTACTTCTCGGACTGTCGAGTGGAGAAACGCGACAACACGAGGAGACGACATGACGAGGAACGGTACGAACGGCGGCGGTACCGGAGACACGCCTTCCCAATTGATCGATGCGAGGATCAGCGAACTCGGGGACTGGCGGGGCGAGACGCTCGCGTGGATCCGGCGTGTCATTCGGGAGGCAGACCCGGATGTCGTCGAGGAGTGGAAGTGGCGTGGCGTTCCGGTGTGGGAACACGACGGTATCATCTGCACCGGCGAGACCTATAAGCAGGTCGTGAAGATGACATTCGCCAGGGGCGCCGCGCTCAAAGATCCGGCAGGGCTTTTCAACTCCAGCCTCGACGGCAACACCAGGCGCGCCATCGACATCCGTGAGGGCGAGGAGATAGACGAAGAGGCGCTGAAGGCGCTCATTCGCGCCGCCGTGGCGCTGAACATGTCGACGCGGGCGGAGAAGAAGCGGAAGAGCGTTTGAGAAACGTCGTGTGGCGGGGGCATGCAGTAGCCACTTGCATTCGCATCCCCGCCGGCTACCCTGTTCGCCCCACCGCAAAGGAGCACGACCATGGAGTATCGTCTGCTCGGCCGCTCCGGCCTCAAGGTCTCCACCATTACCATGGGCACGATGACGATCGGCGGCGGCGGCAAGTTCGCCCAGGTCGGCAATGTCGGGCTCGATGATGCTCGACGCTACGTCGACCTCTGCCTCGATGCCGGCGTCAACCTGATCGACACCGCCGACATCTACTCGACCGGCGCCTGCGAGGAGGTGATCGGCGAGGTGCTCGGCGGAAAGCGAAAGAACGGCGTGCTGATCGCCACCAAGGCGCGCTTCTCCATGGGCCCCGGTCCGAACGACGGCGGCCTTTCGCGCCAGCACCTGATCAGCGCCTGCGAGGCGAGCCTAAAGAGGCTGAAGACCGACGTGATCGACCTCTACCAGGTGCATGAATGGGACGGCCTGACGCCGCTCGAGGAAACGATGGAAGCGCTCGATACGCTCGTGCGCCAGGGCAAGGTCCGCTATATCGGCTGCTCCAACTATTCCGGTTGGCACATCATGAAGGCGCTCGGCATCAGCGCGCTCGAGCACCGCCAGCGTTTCGTCAGCCAGCAGATACATTACACGCTCGAAGCCCGCGAGGCGGAATACGAGTTGATCCCGATCGCGATCGACCAGGGCCTCGGCATTCTCGTCTGGAGCCCGCTTGCCGGCGGCCTGCTTTCCGGCAAGCACCGGCGCGGTGCCACGCCGGACGGCACGCGCCAGCTTGCCGGCTGGAATGAGCCGCCGATCCGCGACGAGGAACGGCTGTGGAAGATCGTCGACATGCTGGTGACGATCGCGGCCGAGCGCGACGTGTCCGCAGCGCAGGTCGCGCTCGCCTGGCTGATCGGCCGCAATGGCGTGACCTCCGTCGTCATCGGCGGCCGCACCGAAGCGCAATTCCGCGACAATCTCGGCGCAGCCAGCCTCAAGCTCAACGACGAGGAGCGCCAACTGCTCGACGCCGTCAGCCTGCCGCCGGTCATCTACCCCTATTGGCACCAGCTCTGGACCGCCAAGGACCGGCTCGGCGAGGCCGATCTGTCGTTGCTCGGGGCCCATATGTGAGGGGTTGTGGGGTACCCCCCTCTGCCCTGCCGGGCATCTCCCCCACAAGGGGGGAGATCGACCTCAGTCGACGTCTCGCCCACATCGCCACCGCTAACGGCCAAGGCTGGTCCATCTCCACGCATGGAGGGGGCTCCCAGCCAATCTCCCCCCGTGTGGGGGAGATGCCCGACAGGGCAGAGGGGGGTTAGTTAACCGCCCACGGCCGGTTGCCGCACCCCACCGAGCGTATCGCCTCCAAACACCGCCCGCTGCAATTGCGGCGCCAGCGATTCCGCGTAAGCCGTCGCAATGTGATGGCGGTCGCGGAAGGTCAGTTTGCCGTCGATCATCGCCGGGCAGACCGTTTCGTTGCAGAAGAGGTCGATCAGATCGACATAGTCCGCTTTCAGCGCCGCTGCGACCGCGCGCTCGGCGGCGGGAATCGTCTCCTCCACCGCTTCGGCGCGCGGCGTGTCGCAGACGCTCGGGCTCCGGCCCTGCCAGAGCGCGCGCGCGACGCATTTGTCGAGATAAGCCTTGTGCACCGGCCCGTCGCGAAGCAGCACGACGCCGCTGCCGTCCGCTTCAAGCCTCTCGACCGTCCGTCTGAGGCCGGCCGCCCAGTCCTTAAGCGCGATCGGGTTGGACGCGTGGTTGATCTCGTTTTTGACGTAGCCGGAGGAATATTGCGACAGGATCACCATGTCCGGCCTTAGCGAGGCGATTTCGCGGAAAGCCCGCTCCTTGAATTCGTCGCACTCGTCATAGCTCCGCATCAGCGCGCCATTCCAGACCGGAACGCTTGCGGTCGGGCAGGACGACTTCATGTAGGTGACCAGGCGCCAGCCCTTCGCCTCGGCGATCCTCTTGAACGGCGTCGACCAGTGATCGGCATGGGAATCGCCGAAGAGCACGATCGTCCTTTTCGGATCGGCGGCGCCGAACGAGCAGGCCTTCGGCCGCACCTCCTCCCGGTCGAGGACGCAGTCCGTGTCGAAGCTGCGCGCCGCCGATTGCCGTTCGGCGCTTCGAAGGACCTCTCTTTGCTCGGCATCGAGGCTGCGGCTCGCGAGCGCCGCACTGCCATAGGCAAGCGTAGTCCCGGCCCCGGTGAGGAGCACCGCTAGCGCCAGCGAACGGCTCGTCTTCGCCGCCAGCCAACCATTCTGGCGGACCGGGTTTTCGATGAAGCGATAGCTGAAGACGGACAGCGCAAGCGTTGCCGCACCGCAGAGCAACCGGTCGGCGATCGTCAGTTCGGGCTTGAGAATCCCCGCATAGACGATGACCGGCCAGTGCCAGAGATAGAGCGAATAGGAGAGCCTGCCGATCTCCTGCAGCGGCCGCAGGGCGAGAAGCCATTTTGGCCCGGCGCCGCTCTGATGCGCACCGCTCAACAACACCATCGCCGTACCGATGACCGGCAGCAGGGCGATCGATCCGGGAAAGGAGACTGCTTCGGTGACGGTCAGATAGGCGATGGCGATCAGCAGGAGCCCGATCCAGCCGAGGACGGGAGAGAAGCGAAAGCGCTTCGCCCATTCCTGCGGCAGGGCCATCGAGGCAAGGCCGCCAAGGGCGAATTCCCAGGCCCGGAAGGGCGAGAAATAGAAGGCCCAGGGCTGCGATATCGCCGTCATTCGCCAGGAAAAGGCGAAGGAGACGGCGGCGACGAGGGCAAGAAGAACGACAAGGCCGCCCTTCCCCGGCCGAAACTTCGCCAGGAGCAGCAGAAGTGCCGGCCAGGCGAGGTAGAACTGCTCCTCGACCGACAGCGACCAGTAATGGATGAAGGGGTTGTTCGAGGCATCCGCTGCGAAATAGTCGACAGTCCAGCGGATGAGCCAGAGATTGATCATATAGGCGGAGGCAAACAGCGAGCCCTTGGCGTAGAACTGCTGTTCGGAAGGCGCGAGAATGAAATAGCCGATGATAAGCGTCGTCAGGATGACGAAAAGCGAGGCTGGAAGCAGGCGCCGGGCACGCCGGGCGTAGAAGCGCCAGAGGTTCACCGTGCCGCTCCTTGCGATCTCCTGCTGCAGGTGCCGGGTGATGAGATAGCCGGATATGACGAAGAAAATGTCGACGCCGACGAAGCCGCCCGGCAATCCGCTCAGGCCGAAATGAAAGGCAATGACGCCGGAGACCGCCAGGGCTCTCAGCCCTTCAATGTCTGGACGAAATTCGCCCGAGGATGCTGATGAACCCATATGATCGGTGCCCTGTCTCTTACGGCGCCGCGCGTCTTATCAGACGCGAAAAGGTCGCCGTAGCACTTTGAACTACTGCATGTCTTTGTCCTTTGATCGAGGTCGATTAGAGCAGACATGCAGTAGGCGCCCGCCGGCCGATTTGGCCGACCGCGACGCGAAGTTCTATCGCGCCTTGCAGCAGGCTTGCTGCAGCGCAACGCACGGTGAAGCGATCCTGCGTGATAATATGGCGTCAAAAGGGCGCCGGCCGCTTGTCCACGGCGAATGTCTGCGGCTTCAGAGCGAAGCACCCCCCTCTGCCCTGCCGGGCATCTCCCCCACAAGGGGGGAGATTGGCTGGGAGCACGGCCTTGCCCGACATAAGGCCGAAAATGCCCTAACCTTGAACGAGGGCTTAACTGTTGGAGCGAAAGATCGCCGCTTGCCGATCTCCCCCCTTGTGGGGGAGATGCCCAGGGCAGAGGGGGGTGCCGCCCGCCCGAAAATTAAGCCGCCTCGGCCACCTCGCCGCGCACCAGCGTGCCGAGGCGGCGGATGCCCTCGTCGATCATCTCGTCATTGGCGCAGGAGAAGCTCAAGCGCAGGGTGTTTTCACCCGATCCGTCGGCGAAGAAGGCACGACCCGGCACGAAGGCGACCTTGGCGGTCTCGATCGACTTCGCAAGCAGCGCGGCGCCGTCCGTGCCCTTCGGCAGCGTCACCCAGACGAACATGCCGCCTTCCGGCTTCGTCCAGCTGACATCGGCGGGCATGTATTTCTCGAGCGCCGCCAGCATGGCGTTGCGGCGGTGGCTGTAGACGCGGTGGATCTTTGCGACCTGTGCATCGAAGCCACGCTCGGCGACGGTCCAGATCGCCATCTGGTTGATGGTCGAGGAATGGAGATCCGCTGCCTGCTTCAACAGGACCAGCTTGCGAATGACCCGGTCGGCCGCGCAGACCCAGCCGACGCGAAGGCCCGGCGCGAGCGTCTTGGAGAAACTGCCGCAATAGATGGTACGGGCCATGTTGATGTCGCCCTTGCGGGCGATTTCGAGCGCCAGGATCGGCGGGACCGCCTCGCCGTCGTAGCGTAGCGCCTGATAGGCCGCATCCTCGATCACGGCGATGCCGAGCTCCTCGGCAAGGGCGAGCACCCGCTCGCGGCCGGCGCGGTCCACCGTCTCACCCGTTGGATTGGCGAAATCGGCCGAGAGATAGGCGAACTTGACGCGGCCGCCCGCCTGCGTCGCGGCCTCGACATAGGCTGCCGGCGTCCGGTTGCCGGCGGGATTGAGCTGGTCGTAGACCGGCTCATAGGCGTTGAAGGCCTGCAGCGCGCCGAGATAGGTCGGCCAGGTGACGAGCGCCGTATCCCTGGGCGAGAGAAACAGCTTGCCGATATAGTCGAGCGCCTGCTGCGAGCCCGAGGTGATGAAGATGTTGTCGGCCGCTGCCGGAATGCCGAGGTCGCGCATCCGGCCCGCAAGCCACTCGCGCAAGGGCCGGTAGCCCTCGCTCACCGAATATTGCAGCGCCGCGCTAACGGCCGGTCCGCCGAAGATCTCCGCATAGGCTTGCCTGAACGCCGCATCGGGGAAAAGCTCCGGATCGGGAATACCACCGGCAAACGAGATGATGTCCGGACGATCGAGAAGCTTCAGAAGCTCGCGGATTTCCGAAGCTTTCATCCGGCTCGAGCGCGTGGCGAAAATGCTTTCCCAGTTCAGCATGCGGGCCCTCCCTTTTGGCGAAGGCCGAGATCATCACAGCGCGGTATTTATGTCAATATTGCTGACCTATTTTCCCCTGCGCCTCGCGGCGTGTCCGGCGCAGGGGTTAATCCGCCGCGCCGTCGTCCGCCGTCAAGGAGTGAGCTTCCCACGCCTTCGTGGGAATTTCCCTCCCGACCGCGAATTCGAACGCGGCGACGGCCGCGAGATCGGCCGAAACCTCGCATCGGTAGCTGATGTTGTACCAAGCGCCTTGGCTGCGAAGCGCACCGCCATCGGCGCGAAGCAGCGTGCCGGACAGAACCGGATCGCCCATCGCATAGGCGATCAGGAAATCAGGCTGGAACTCCGGCCTCCAGCGATGCACCTGTTCCATCGCCTCGAGATTGCAGAGTTGCACGATGCGCTCGCTCGCAGCAAGCTGCCGCAATCCTTCAAGCGCACGCCGGCTACGGGGATTGGCCAATACGCTTGTCGACAAGAGCTGCGCGGCCCGGATCATGACCCCTGTTTCGTCGGCAGTTTCCTTGTCGGGCGAACTCAGCCTGGGCCGAGGCTCGTCCCTTGCCGGCTCGGCGGATCGGCGGACAGCCGGCGGCGGGCTCTGCTCTCTCACATCGGTGGCTGGAACCGGCGCATCCAGCTGCTCGGCGACAAGAACTTCGACGGGGATGGCGTCTTCCTGCGGCGCGGACAGCCGACGGTCGCTCGGCAGGCGGGACAGAACAATACCGGCGACGAGATGCAGGATGAGCGCGGCGGTCAGGCTCCAGCGCATTGTCCTACTGCATCGCGAGTGCGTCTCATTTGGCATCTGTCAGGAAGCTGTTCAGGTCTGGAACGAGGCATTGCGAATCAATGTCGCAAAAGTTGCATAGCAACGCTTTCGCAACAAACGAGAAAAATCGTGGCGACGGCAAGCGTGCTGACAGCCTCGGTCCGACGGATCGAGGCTCAGCGCCTGTAGCCGCCCTGACCGCGCAGGGCCAGCCGAGTTCCTATGGCAATCGCCAGACCGAGAAGCGGCCAGCCAGCCCAGAAGGTTCCGTGCCAGGACAGGAGGTTTATCGTGATCACCGCAAGTCCTGCCACAATCAGAACCGCAAGGGCGCGGTCGATCCGGGCTGCTCTTATCCAGAGGAAGGCAGCGCTGAGGGCGAGCCCGAAAAGCGGCCAGCGAGCCCAGAATTCACCCTGCCAGGAGAGTAGATTTATCACCATGATTGCGGCTGCGATGACGCCGAGCACAGCAAACACGCGCCCGTTCCGGCGCAGCGGCTTGGCGGCTGCGGGCCGCTGAGCGGCCGGCGCAGGCCCGAAGACGGGTCTCTCGGCCGGCGACGATGACCGATCCTCCGCCGCTCCGATGCGAACCGCATAGCTCGCCACGCCGCCTTCGATGTTCTTCACCTCGAGCTGCCCGAGAAAGTCGAAACCGACGGCCACCTTTCTACGAACCTGATCATAGACGGTGTTGGAAATCACGATGCCGCCGGCGGGCGCCGAGGCTTGCAGGCGTGCGGCGATATTGACGCCGTCGCCATAGATGTCGTCGCCCTGCGCGATCACGTCGCCGAGATTGATGCCGATGCGGAAATACATCCGGGCTCCGTCGGCCCGCGCGGCGTTGAGCTCAGCAAGCTCGTTCTGGACATCGACCGCCGCCCTCACCGCCTCGACCACGCTCGGGAACTCGGCGATCAGCCCGTCGCCCCAGGTGTTCACCACCCGCCCGCCACGCGCATCGATCAACCGCGCCATTGCATCCCGGTAGCGCCGGAGCGTCGCGAGCGTCCCCTCCTCGTCCGCCCCCATCAAGCGCGAATAGTCCTGGACGTCGGCGCAAAAAATGGTCGTCAGCTTGCGGTGCGTATCTGGCATCGCATGATCCCCTGCCTGCGGTTGAAAAGGCAAGATAGGCGAACTCATCCCATTCTCAAGGCCGATATATGATGCGCCGCAGGGCCCTGGGGAACGACCGGAGCGGCGCTCCACGCGGAGCTCTCGCCTCGCTTCCCCCCGATCTCATGCCCGCAACGGCAACCACCAATTGCCCGCGCCAGGGAACTGAAACGCGATTTCGAGGTTTGGCTCCGCGTAACAGGCAAACACCAGACATTGGAGGTCAAATCATGCTGACAAGGATCCTCATCGCCTGCGCCCTTTCCGCCGGCTTCGCGTCCCCGGTTTTTGCCCAGGCCGACATCATCTGCGATCAGGACGGTCTGTCGGAAGTGGAGACCAAGATCGGAGCGTTCACCGACTTAACGCGAAAGGACTATGCGGAAAAGAAACTTGCGGAGGCCAGGCAAGCGTTCGCGGCGAACGACACCGATGCGTGCAAGACGCATATGGCCGACGCGCTCAAGGGCGGATCGTCGGATTGAGGCTCCGCCTGCCGTCCAGCGCATCGGTCAGCTGAAATTCGGAAATCGCGATGCGCAGGTTCAAGCGTTATAGCGACCGTTGCGCGTCTAAAAGACGCGCGGCGCTGTGAGTGTTGGCGGCTGCTGTCCGACAGCCCCAATGACAGAAAGCCGAGGCAGATGCCCCGGCTTTCTTTTTGCCTCGGGAGGTAAGGCTTAGTTCTTCGCCTTGTCGACCAGCTTGTTCTTGCCGATCCAGGGCATCATGCCGCGCAGTTTCGCGCCGACTTCCTCGATCTGGTGGGCGTCGTTGACGCGGCGGATGCCCTTGAAGCGGGCAGCACCCGAACGGTATTCCTGCATCCATTCCGAGGTGAACTTGCCGGTCTGGATGTCCTTCAGAACGCGCTTCATCTCGGCCTTGGTTTCTTCCGTGATGATGCGCGGGCCGGTGACGTATTCGCCCCACTCGGCCGTGTTGGAGATCGAGTAGTTCATATTGGCGATGCCGCCTTCATAGATCAGGTCGACGATCAGCTTCACCTCGTGCAGGCACTCGAAATAGGCCATTTCCGGCGCATAGCCGGCCTCGACCAGCGTTTCGAAACCGGCGCGGATGAGTTCGACCAGACCGCCGCAGAGAACGACCTGCTCACCGAAGAGGTCGGTTTCGCACTCTTCCTTGAAATTGGTTTCGATGATGCCGGAGCGGCCGCCGCCGACGCCGCAGGCGTAGGAGAGCGCCAGGTCGAGCGCGTTGCCGGACGCGTCCTGATGCACGGCGACGAGGCAGGGAACGCCGCCGCCCTTCTGGTATTCGCCGCGAACCGTGTGGCCCGGACCCTTCGGCGCGATCATCACGACGTCGACCGAAGCCTTCGGCTCGATCAGGCCGAAATGGACGTTGAGACCGTGGGCGAAGGCGATCGCCGCGCCGTCGCGGATATTGCCGGCGATCTCGGCCTTGTAGATGTCGGCCTGCAACTCGTCCGGGGTCGCCATCATGATGAGATCGGCCCAGGCGGCGGCTTCCGCAACCGAGAGAACCGAAAGGCCGTCGGCCTCGACCTTGGCGGCCGTCGCCGAACCCGGCTTCAGCGCAATGCGGATTTCCTTGGCGCCGGAGTCCTTGAGGTTCAGCGCATGGGCGCGACCCTGGCTGCCATAGCCGACGATGGCGACCTTCTTGGACTTGATGAGGTTGAGATCGGCATCACGATCGTAATAGACGCGCATCGAATTTTCCTTCCCTTTGCTTGTCCGTTTCCCTTTGGCAGCCAGTCGGACCGCCGTTACGCTTTCGCGCCGTAGAGCTTCAGGAAGGCATCGACCGCCCGCTCCGCCCTGCGGCTGAAATCCTTCTTCATCGCGCCCGTCTCTTCGCCGAGCAGCAGGCGCAGATGCCAGTCGGAGACGATGAGCCCGTAAAGCGCGCCATAGGCCTCCTCGGCATCGTCAAAGGCAAGGAGCCCCGCCTTGCGGCCGGCCTCCAAGAGCGCCCCGGCCCGCCGCCCGATCGGCCGCCGGCCGCGCTCCTGCAGGAGCCGCCCGAGCCTGGAGCCTTCGCGGCTCGCCTGGCCGATCGCCAGCCGGTTGAGCGCCAGCGACACCTCGCCGGAGAGAACGTCGAGCAGGTCCCTGGCGAAGGCGACAAGATGCGCCTTGAGGCTTGCCGCGTCCAGCGCTTCCGCCGAAACGTCGAGCGTCCTGACCTTGCTCGCCTGGAAAGCGATCATCGCCGAAAGCAGCCCCTCGCGATCGCCGAACCACTTGTAGAGACTTTCCTTGGAGCAATTGGCCGCGCGCGCAACCCCCGCCGTCGTCAACGCCCTTTCGCCGCCATCGACGAGAAGGCGCAGTGCCTGTTCGAGCACCGCGCCCTGACGCTCGGTCAGGCCGGTCCCGGCACTCGCCTCTCTTGTCGCTTCTGCGCGCTGCACTTTGTAATTCCTATGAGTACCGTACGGTACGGTTCGCACCGTTCTATGGGCAAGCGGAAGGGACGTCAAGACCGCTTCGCGGCTGGAGCCTGAATTTAAGGCGGCATTTCGGCGCAAGGACTCGTCTGCTGCCGGACGATCTGCTGCCGGCATTCGCGATCTGGCCACCGTCGTCCTCGCCCCCGGCCCCCGTTATTCTCGGGCTTGACCACCGTCACCCTGGCTCGGACACCGTCATCCTCGGGCTTGACCCGAGGATCCATGCACAAGCTCTCGAGGAAGGAGGCGAAGTGCAATGCAGTGCAGGCGGTTCAAAGCCATACAGGAGCCCGCGCGTGGATCCTCGGGTCAAGCCCGAGGATGACGATGAGAGGGGGGCAAGCCGGAGGATGACGATGAGAGGGGGTCAAGCCCGAGGATGACGATGAGAGGGGCAAGTCCGGGAATGCGTGTCCGACATCTGGAACATCGCAACGGAGTCAAGACGGCTGGCCAGGTCGCACGTCCCGCTTGGGGCACTCTCAAACATTACGGAAATATAATGATCTCAATGCTTTTCGCCGGCCGCCTACATCTCTATCCTGCTTGGTAGATCGCCCCGACAGAGTTACGCCCATGAGCAAGATGGCCAAGGCGGCGCACCAGGATACGGCCGCCAACACCCCGACGGCGAAGGTCACCGTGATCCCGAAAACGCCGTCGCCGCTTCGCCGCAAGCGCCGGTCTCGGCTCTGGCTTGCCGCCCCCATTCTCCTCGCCCTCCTCGGTGCGGGCTATTACGCCTGGAGCCAGTACGGGGCGCAGCCGGCGACGGCGATCCTTACCCAGGCGGTGACGCGGGGCGATATCGAAAACAGCGTGACCGCCGTCGGCACGCTTGACGCGGTCAAATCCGTCGACGCCGGCGCGCAGGTGTCGGGCCAGTTGAAATCGCTGCATGTCGCGATCGGCGACCGGGTCACCGAGAACCAGCTCGTTGCGGAAATCGACCCCGCCTCGATCGAGAACAGGATCGAAATCGACCAGGCGGAACTCGCCTATCTCGAGGCGCAGCTCGTCTCAAAGAAGGCCCAGCTCGTGCTGAAAGACGCCAATGTCGAACGTCAGCGCAGCCTCGTTTCCGCCAGGAGCGCGTCGCAGTCGACGCTCGACCAGGCGATCGCGGATCACGCCGCCGCGGAAGCCGACGTGCAGGCGGTCGAGGCGCAGATCCGCAAGCAGAAGGCGACGCTGGCCGGCGATCAGGTCGATCTCGGCTATACCAAGATCTATGCGCCGATGGCCGGAACGATCGTCGACAACCCGGCCAAGGAAGGCCAGACGCTCAATGCCAACCAGACGACGCCGACGATCGTCACCATCGCCGATCTTTCGACGATGACGGTCAAGGCCCAGGTCTCCGAGGCCGATGTCGGCAAACTGAAGATCGGCATGGACGCCTATTTCACCCTGCTCGGCCAGCCGGGAAAGCGCTTCGCCGGCAAGCTGCGCCAGATCGAGCCGAAGCCGGACACGGAAAACAACGTGGTTCTCTATTACGCGCTTTTCGACGTGCCCAATCCCACCGGCGAACTGATGATGTCGATGAGCGCCCAGGTCTTTTTCGTCGAGGCCGCGGCGAGCGACGTGTTGCTCGTGCCGAGCGCCGCGGTCCACATGCACGACGACGTGGCCGGCAAGCCGACACGGGCACAGGTGACTGTCGTCTCGCCTTCCGGCGCGAGCGAGACGCGCGACGTCGAGATCGGCATCCGCAACCGCGTCAGCGCCGAAATCGTCAGCGGCCTCGATGAGGGTGAAAAGGTGGTGGTCGATACCGGCTCCGCCGGCAACCGCGGCAACGATGCCGGCACGGGATCCCGGCGCGGCATGCGCATGCCGCGATTTTTCTGAGCGCGCCGATGGCCCCTCTGCTCTCGCTCGACAAGGTCAGCAAGACCTATTTCAACGGCGATCTCGCCGTCGAGGTCCTGCACGACATCTCGCTCGACATCGAAGCCGGCGAATTCGTCGCCATCATGGGCCAGTCGGGCTCCGGCAAATCGACTTTGATGAACATCCTCGGCTGCCTCGACCAGCCGACCTCCGGCGACTACCTGATCGAAGCCGAAAACGTCGCCGGATTCGATGGCGACGAACTCGCGGCACTGCGCCGCCGCACCTTCGGCTTCGTGTTCCAGGCCTATAACCTCATCCCGACTGCGACCGCCCGGGAAAATGTCGAAGTGCCCGCGATCTATGCCGGCGTCCCCGCGGGAGACCGGCACGAACGCGCCGAGGCGCTGCTCAATTCGCTGAAGCTCGGCGACCGGCTCGACCATCGGCCGGGCCAGCTTTCCGGAGGGCAGCAGCAGCGCGTCTCGATTGCCCGCGCGCTGATGAATGGCGGCCGCGTCATCCTTGCCGACGAGCCGACCGGCGCGCTCGACAGCCAGAGCGGCCAAGAGGTGATGGCGCTCCTGCGCGAGATGAACGCGAACGGCCATACCGTCATCGTCATCACCCACGCTCGCGAAGTTGCCGAGCAGGCCGACAGGCTGATCGAGATTCGCGACGGCCGGATCATCGCCGACAGGACCAGGAAGCGGCGCGCCGTTCCGGACGCCGCCATCGGCCTGGCCCAGCGCACCCGCGAGGGATTCGCCGCCATTGCCGACATGTCGGAGGCGATCCGAATGGCGATGCGGGCGCTGCGTGCCAACCTCTTCCGCACCATCCTGACGCTGCTCGGCATCGTCATCGGCGTTGGCTCCGTCGTCGCCATGCTGGCGATCGGCACCGGCGCACAGGATTCGGTATTAAGCCGCATCTCCTCCATGGGTTCCGATCTGCTTCTGGTGCGCCCAAGCATGGCGAATTTCCGCGGCAGCGCCGGCGGCAGCAACGTCACACTCGTGCCGGCCGATGCGGACGCGATCCGGGACCTCCCCAACGTCGCCTTCGCCGTGCCGGAAATGACGAGCAATGTGACGCTGCGGCGCGGCAATGTCGACTACCAGACGACCGCAAACGGCACGGTGCCGCAATTCACCGAAGCGAAATCCTGGGCCGTCGGCCGCGGCGAATTCATCAACCGCAAGGACATGGAAACCTACGCGCCGGTCGCGGTGCTCGGCCAGACCGTCGTCACCACGCTCTTTGCCGACGGCACGGATCCGATCGGCCAGTATGTGCTCGTCAACAAGATCCCCTTCCAGGTGATCGGCATCATGAGCGAGATGGGCGCAAGCGCCGGCGGCACCGATCGGGACGATGTCGTCCTCGTGCCGCTCACCACCGGCAGCATGCGCATCTTCGGCCAGCGCAACATCCGCACCATCACCGTCAAGGTCGAGGATGCGTCCGCCATCGACCTCACGCAGGAGCGGATTCAGGCGCTGCTCAACGACCGGCACAAGCGAGAGGATACGCAGATCACCAACATGTCGTCGGTGCGCGAGGCCTTCACCGAGACGTCCAACACGATGAAGCTTTTCCTCGGCTCCGTCGCGGCGATTTCGCTCATCGTCGGCGGCATCGGCGTGATGAACATCATGCTCGTCAGCGTCAGCGAACGCACAAGGGAGATCGGCGTGCGCATGGCGACCGGCGCCCGCCGGCGCGACATCCTCGTGCAATTCATCATCGAGGCGCTGGTGGTTTCCGCAATCGGCGGCGCAATCGGCGTCGTCGTCGGCCTTGGAACGGGCTATGCCGCGCGATATTTCGGCCTGCCGGTGGCCTTCACCGCCGGCCCGGTGGCGCTTGCCTTCGCCTGCTCCTTCGCGACCGGGCTCATCTTCGGCTACCTGCCCGCCCGCAACGCCTCACGCCTGCAGCCGGCAATGGCGCTCAGCGCCGATTGAAGGCCGCCGTGGAGAGATGCGGGTGACGTTGCGCATCCGGCCGTTGCCGCACCTGCGCCACGCGTTCCGGACCTGAGATCAATTCCCAGCGGCGGCCGTCCGCCTGCGACTGGCGGGCGAAGTAACTATAGGGCGTGCGCGACCAGTCCTTGATCGCGTTGGTCAGATTGTCGAGCACGAGGTCACCCTCGCTGGTGCGAACGGTGAGGACCGTGTGGCCCTGTCCGTGATAACGGGCAACCGTCAACAAGAGGGCCGAGGCCGGCCAGCCGCGCGCGAGCAGCTCGTGCTTCTTGAGGATGGCAAAGTCCTCGCAATCTCCAAAACGCTCGGGAAGGCGCCAATCGTCGTCGCGCCCGGAGGTCGAGAGATCACTGCGCTCCTCGATGCGCGCATTGACGGCCCTGTTGACCTGCTTCAGCTCCGCCGCCCTCGCCTCGCTCAGCGAGACCGCCTTGGCTCCCCCGCCGGTTTTGCATAATCTCGCCTCGCGCGCGCAAAACGGCTTGAAAGCAGGAGGAGCGAAGGCCCTGCCGGCGGTCTTCATGATCGTCCCCGCACCCGCTCCCCCCGGAGCCAAAATCAGCAACAGGAATGCGGTCGGCGCGATGAAGCGTTTCATGAGGTCTCCACGACGGGCAGGAATATCCCCAGCCTGGCGTGGAGATATAAATTGGAAAAATTGTCTTGAGGTTAATTGGTGCCGAATTGGGCAATGATGGGGCAATCAAACCCCCGGCAGCGCTTCAGTCGCTCAAGGGCCTTCCTGCATCGAGAATGCAGCCATGGCGGTGCAACCTTTCAGCAACTCCTCGCCTCGATAATGCCCGCGCAATCGAGGACCGAATCGGATGGCCAAGGCAAATACCAGGAAGCGCAGGCGCAGCACGAAGCGGAAGAGCAGCCGGGGCGGCATGGCGCCGTGGTACCTTGCCGCGATCGCACTCGTCGGCGGCATCGTCGCCCACGACCATTGGGAAAAACTCACTCGACTGCCGGGCGGGCGGGAGGTGGCGGCTCTGCTCTCCGAACCCGAAACGAAGCCGAGGCCCGCGAAACCCCGCATCGTCCGGCCGCAGGAGCATACCGGCTCGATCGCGCCGAAGCCCGCATTGGCCGTGCCGTCGCCGATGGAAAGGCCCGTGGAACAGGCGGCGCCGCTGCCGGCCGCCCGCTCTGCCGACAGCATCACCTTCTATTTCTGCGGCATTCGTCACGACAATTGCGTGATCGACGGCGATTCCTTCCTCTTCAATGGCGAAAGAATCCTGATCGCCGATATCGACGCGCCGGAAACCAAGCTTGCGAAATGCGACGAGGAGCGCTCGCGCGGCGCGCACGCCAAGGCACGGCTTAGAGAATTGCTGAATGCCGGCCAGTTCACGGTGGTCGACGCACCGGCGGGCTTCGTCGACCGGGAAGCCGGCAAGCGGCGGCTGGTGACGAGAAACGGAAGGTCGATTGGCGACATTCTGCTTGCCGAAGGTCTGGTACGCAAACGGGCCGGCCGGCCGGCTGAGTGGTGCGGGTCGACGACGGCCCGCGTCTCGGGTTGACGGGACGCGTCAGCGCCCGTGACCGGCGAGAACCTCTGCGAGGAGGCAAGCGTCAATCCCGCAACTCTACGGCCTCCACGTCCTCTGTTTCCTTCTGCGTGATCAGGCGAGCGCTGTGCTGGCCGCTTAGAAAGGTCCACAGCCAGCTCCAGGCGACCGCGAAACGGCTGCGGGTGCCGATCAGGAAATAGATGTGAGCGACGCCCCAGATCCACCAGGCGAGCGCACCCTTGAGCTTGATGCGGCCGAAATCGATGATCGCGGCGCGCCTGCCGATGGTGGCGAGGCTTCCCTGATGGCGATAGCGGAACGGACCCGGCGCCGGCCTTCCTTCGAGCCTCGCCCGGATCGTTTTGGCGACGAAAGCGCCCTGCTGCTTGGCGGCGGGCGCGATGCCTGGCACCGGCTTGCCGTCGGCCCGACTGACCGCTGCGGTATCGCCGATAATGAAGACCTCCGGATAGCCCGGCGCCGTCAGGTCCTTCCCGACCAGCGCGCGACCGGCGCGGTCGGCGGGAATGCCGAGCCAACTCGCCGCGGGCGAGGCCTGAACGCCGGCCGCCCAGACGAGCGTGCAGCTCGGCACGAAGCGATCGCCGATCACCACGCCGGCAGCGCTGCAATCGGTCACCGGCGTTCCGGTCAGCACCTCGACGCCGAGCTCTTTCAATTCGCGCCCGGCATAGCCGGAAAGCTCTTCGCTGAATGCGGGTAGAATGCGCGGTCCCGCCTCGACGAGCACGATCCGCGCCCGACGCGTATCGATCCGGCGAAATTCTGGCGGCAGGATCCTGTGCGCCATTTCGGCGATGATACCCGCAAGCTCGACCCCGGTCGGCCCGGCACCGACGATGGTGAAGGTCAGCAGCGCAT
This sequence comes from Ensifer sp. LCM 4579, assembly GCF_001854885.1. Classification (GTDB taxonomy): domain Bacteria; phylum Pseudomonadota; class Alphaproteobacteria; order Rhizobiales; family Rhizobiaceae; genus Sinorhizobium. Next base: position 334,791 of record NZ_MDDV01000024.1, read on the forward strand.
CGCGCCTCTCCGGATCCTGCTCGAGTTCCGCCCGCTCGAAGGCCAGGAGAACGCGGCGGCGAATGGTAGTCGCATCCTCGAGCGTCTTCAGCCCCGGCGCCACCGCCGCCCACTCGTCGTGACCGAAATAGGCATGGGTCGCGCCTGTCGCCAGGACCAGCGTGTCATAGGCAATCGTCTGGCCGCTTTCGAGCGCGACGGTCCGGGCAATCGGGTCGGCGCCGATCACTTCGCCGAGAAGCGTCGTCACCTCTGGCCGATCCCGGTAAAGATGGCGGATCGGCCAGGCGATTTCGGATGTCGCCAGCACCGTCGTCGCGACCTGGTAGAGCAGCGGCTGGAACAGATGATGGTTGCGCCGGTCGATCAGGGTGATCCGAACCGCCGCGCCCTTCAGATCGTTGACCAGCTGCAACCCGCCAAAACCGCCACCGACAACGACGACATGATGTTCGTCCGACATAGCTCCTGCCTCGTTTTCGGGTCAGCCTGCCTGCTCGAAGGCAAGGGCGCAACCTCCAGTTCGGCAAGAGTTCCATGTTCAAAAAGCACAGCTCATTCCGCGTAGTCGACCGGCACGGCCGTGCCGCTTTTCAGCACTTCCATAGAAATCGAGGCGGAGACGTCGAAGAGCTCCACCTTCCGGACGATCTGTTTGTAGACGACGTCGTAATGCTCGACGCGCGGCAGCACGACCTTGACGATATAGTCATAATTGCCGGTCAGCCGATGCACTTCGACGATCTCGGGTATGTCGCTGATCACCCGCCGGAATTTTTCGATCCACTCATCCGAATGGTGCGCGGTCTTGATAAGCGCGAAAAGCGTCGTCGGTACACCCATCTTTTCCCGATCGAGCACGACGATCCGCCGCGCGACATAACCCGCTTCCTCCAGCCGCTGGATGCGGCGTGAACAGGCGGAAAGCGAAAGGTTCACGCGATCGGCAAGATCGCCCATGGCGACGCTCGCATCCTCCTGCAGAAGCATCAGCAGCTTTCGGTCCCTGTCGTCCAGCACGCTTACCACTCCTCAGGCTCCGCCAGAACGCGCTGATTATTTGCACGAAACGTCTATGATGCGCAACCAAGTCGCGCGCGCCAATCAAGATCCGCCTCCCAAACGCAAACAAATTCCGGCCGCGCCGCGCGACAATCCGTTCATCAAACCGGGTTGCAGTGGCAACGCTCACTCCGACATTCGGTTCCGACGCTCCAATCGAAAACAAGGGGACGAGAGATGGCAAGGCGGGAAATCGGGGAATTGCGCAAAATCGGCCTGATCGGCGGCATGAGCTTTGAAAGCTCGGCAATCTACTATCGAATGGTCAACGAGGCCGTTCGCGCCCGGCTCGGCGCGCTGCATTCTGCCGAAGTCCTTCTCCATTCCGTGGATTTCCAGCGGATCGTCGACCTGCAGAAGTCCGGCCGCTGGGATGAGGCCGCCCGGCGCCTCTCAGATGTCGCGCGAGGGCTGGAGACGGCCGGCGCCGAATGCGTGCTGATCTGCACCAACACCATGCACCTGATCGCGGACGCCGTTCAGGCGGCAATCGACGTGCCGCTGATCAACATCATCGACGAGACTGCGCTTCGGCTGAAAGCCGCCGGTTGCCGCAAGCCGCTGCTGCTCGCCACACGCTATACGATGGAACACGGATTCTACGCCGAGCGCATGACCGCGCACGGCATCGAGGTGATGGTACCGGACGCCGAGGGACGCACGCTCACCCATAACATCATCTTCGACGAACTCTGCGCCGGCAAGGTGCTGGACGCCTCGCGCGAAGGGCTCATGGCATTGATCGAACAGGCGAAGTCGGCCGGCGCCGATGCCGTGATCCTCGGCTGCACCGAAATCTGCCTGATCCTCGACCCCGCCCGCCTGCCCTTGCCGGGCTTCGATTCCACCGCCATCCATGCCGAGGCCGCCGTCGAATTTGCGCTGGGCGGGGAGAGGATGGACGACGCAGCCTGAGACCTACTTCAAACGCCGTCGGGGGGCGCGAAGAAGCAGTTCATGTGATCTTCCGTCGGGTGCAGGCAGATGTGATAATCGCCGTCTCCTGACGGAATCTCATCCCCATAGGGGATCAGGAACATATGCTCCCTCGTCACCCTATAGTGGTCTCCGGGGCCGAGAATGACCGAAAACCCATGCTTTCCCTTCCGGACAGTGCCGCCCGGAATGCGCTGGCAATCGCCGCCCTGATTACTCCCCTTGCAACAGGCCGGCGGGTACGCCCAGCCGCGTTCCGTATAATGCCCATGACCACCGGCAGGGAAGGTGCCGATGGCGGCGGCGACAAGCAAGGCGGACCTGCGTACCATTGGACGACTCCGTTCAAGGGAGCGACCATCATTCGATACAGCGATTTTACGCCATCTGCTATTTTACGCCATCACGCCCGGACCGCTATTCACGCCGCGTCGAACTCCGCACGCGCCCGGCGGATCGCCTGGTGATTTTCCACCGACCAGTCGACGAATAGCCTCAGCACCGCCAGGAACGAGCGTCCGAGATCGGTCAGGCCATATTCCACGCTCGGCGGCTGCGTCGGATAGACGGTGCGGCTCAAATAGCCGTCGCGCTGCAGGTCGCGCAGCGTCTGGGTCAGCATGCGCTGCGATATGTCCGGGATGAGCCGCCGAAGTTCGGAAAAGCGCAAGGGACCATCGGCGAGCGTCAGGATCATCAGCGAATTCCATTTGCCGCCTATGTGATCCATCACGTCGCGCACCGGGCAATTGTCCATGTCCATCGGCACCCCGCCGACGAGGATCGCCCGCCTGCCCTTCACCTTCCCCGTCGCCTTGTTCATGACGGTTCCCTTTCCGTAACCACAGCAGAAAAAACTGCCTCCTTTACAGCTCTTACCAGATTACGGGATAAGAGCAACTCTCAAAAAGAGACCAGCATTCGTCATGAGCCCATAGACGAGGCTGGAGAGAAACGGAAAGGTAAACCATGGCTGAAACATTGCTCGTGACCGGTGCAGCAGGTCAGTTCGGCAGGCTTGTGCTCGATGCGCTCCTTGCCGCCGGCAAGACGAATCCCGCCAATATCATCGCCACCAGCCGCGACGCGGCCAAGCTCGCCGATTACGCCGCGCGGGGCGTGGAGACGCGCAGCGCCGACTTCGACGATCCCGGCTCGCTCGACACGGCCTTTGCCGGCGCCGACCGCATCCTGATCGTCTCGACCGACGTGCTGGACCAGCCGGGCAAGCGGCTGAAGCAGCATCTCGCCGCCGTCGCAGCCGCGAAGAAGGCGGGCGTCAAGCACATTCTCTATACCTCCATGCCGGATCCGGAAAAATCGGTGATCCCCTTTGCCGCCGATCATCTCGGCACCGAAAACGCCATCAAGGCGACCGGCATTCCCCACACGATCCTGCGCAATGCCTGGTACATGGAAAACCTGTTCCTGGCGCTGCCGCATGCGCTCGCAAGCGGGCAATGGTTCTCGTCTGCCGGAAACGGCCGCATTTCGCACGTCGCCCGCGCCGATCTCGCCAAGGCCGCAGCCGCCGCACTGGAAGCGGGATCGAGCGAAAGCCGCACCTATACGCTGACCGGCTCCGAGGCGCGCACCACCGAAGAGATCGCCGCACTCGCCGCCGCGGCGACGAGCAAGAAGCTGGATGTGGTCCAGATTTCCGACGAAGCACTCGCCGGCGGCCTGAAGGGCGCCGGCCTGCCGGACTTCCTCGTCCCCATTCTGGTCTCCTTCGACGCCAACACGCGCGAGGGCCATTTCGATGTCGTCACCGACGATGTCGCGACCCTCACCGGCACGGCCCCGCTCGGGCTCTCCGCCTTCTTCGAGGCGAACAGAGCCGCACTGGCGCAATGACCTGACCATGCAACGAAGATGGGCCCGGCCGTATCCGCCGGGCCTGTCGCACGGCGCCGAAGAGCCCGCACCCCCGCCACCCTCTCGCCTCAGCGCGCCGTTATGCTCGGTGTTGCTCGTTCTGCAAGACGGAGGAAGGACGATGCCGGCACCGCTCGATTTCTGGTTTTCGATAGGAAGCCCCTACACCTTTCTGGCCGTGATGCGGTTACCCGAGATCGCCGAAAGGGCGGCGGTCGAGGTGCGCTGGCGCCCCTTCGACGCCCGCGCAATCCAGGTCGAGGCAAACGATGCTCCTTTCGCCGACAGGCCGCTGAAGGCCGCCTATATGTGGCGCGACATCGAAAGACAGGCGGCGAGATTCGGACTGACCGTCCGCTTGCCGATCCCCTATCCGCTCGCCGAATTCGAACGCGCGAACCGCGTGGCCGCGCTCGCCGCCGGCGAAGGCTGGTGCCCCGCCTATGCGATCGCCAGCTACCGGCACTGGTTCGTCGACCGCGAGCCCGCCGGCAGCGAACCGAACCTATCGGCGAGCATCAAGGAAGCGGGCCAGGACCCGGCCCGCGTGCTGGAACAGGCAAACGCCAAAACCACAGTCGAGGCGCTTGCTGCCGCAACCGGCGAGGCGAAGGAAGTCGGAATCTTCGGCTCACCCGCCTTTGTCGCCGATGGCGAACTGTTCTGGGGACACGATCGCTTGGAAGACGCAGTCGCTTGGCAGCACAATCTCGACCAGGGGAACCCGGGGTAGTGCGCGGTGATGCGGCAGTGATCGCCCCTCTCCTCGGGTTTAACCCTGGGTCAAGCCCGAGTTAAACCAGGTCAAGCCCGAGGATGACGGAAGAGGGGATGATGGGGCTTGCAACCGTAGCCACTCTCGCGCTTATCCGCCCATTAGTCACCCCCTTACCTACTACTCCGACATCCTCGCCTTAGCGCCTGCCGCGAGTCTCCCTCGCCCCGCTTGCGGGGAAAGGTGGCCGGTCCACCCTCCGCAGCTGCAGCGGAGGACGGGCAGTCGGTGAGCAAAAATTTGCTCACACTTTTTCCGCCCTCGCGCCGAACCACCAGTCCGCCGACAACTTCCCGGCGCCCCAGGTGGCGATGGCAAGCGCCATCGCCGCCCAGGTCAGGTGAATCGGCCATCCATCCGGCACGGTGAGCTGAATGACGACGGTCATCGCGAGAAGGCCGAGGGCGGCAAGCCGGGTTGCAAGTCCCAGCACCAGCAGGGTCGGCAGCAGCACCTCGGCGCAGGCGACCATGAATGCCATCATGGCCGGCGCCGGATAATCATAGGGCCCGCCCGGCAGATGCAGCTTGAACTCCGATGTGAAGAGAAGAACGGCGGTATCGTTCAGTTGCAGGAAGCCATCCCACTTGCTCATGCCGGAGCGCCAGAAGGGCACGGCCAGGCCGAGGCGCAAGGCAAGCTGGGCAAGGGATGCCGGCGCCAGGGCGGTAATGAGACCATCGATGCGGCCGAGCCAGCCGGCCCTCCCTCCGGTCTCGGGGGTGTCGAAGAGCTTTCGTATGGATGTCAGCATCTCATCCTCCATGGCGGATCGCCGCGAAGGCGCCCGCCTCGAGCATCGTACGGATGGCGGCCGCGGGATCGAAATCCGCGTTGACCTCGCCCGCCGCGGAGGCCGCACGCTCCATCGTCTCCCCCGCGACCAGGCCGCCGAGAAACCGGTCGGCGCCCGGCGCAAGACGGCGCACCTCCACGTCGAGCGCCGGCCGCGTCACCAGAGCGCTCTCCGCGGCCGTCGTTTCGATCCGTCCAACCGGCCCACTGGCCCGGTTCACCGAAAAGATCGTCACCGCCGGAAAGGCGGAGCGCAGGATGCGTGTCGCCGGATGTGCCTCGAAGACGAGATACCCAAGCCGGTCCGGCGGCACCGCGGCAAGCTCGGCCGGCGACAGCACGCCACCGTCCGCCGCGTGATAGGCATCGAGCCAGGCCCGCTCGATCCGCGCCACATCCGCCAGCCACGGCATGGATTGCGCATATTCGTAACGCTCGATGAAATCGGGGAAATCCCGGCCGTACTCGAAGAGAAGCGGCGATGTCGGCGGCGTCTCGCGCACGTGGAAACGCGCCATGGCGCGAAAGAAGGCCTCTCCCGTGATGCGCAGGGTCGCCGGAAATATGTCCGCCAGCGCATTCATGAGACTGACGGTCACATTGTTGCGATAGACATTGAAGCGTCTGTCGGCGGCCTTGCAGTTCGGGCCGGCGACGAAGGCGGGCGTCGTGCAAGAAGGATCGAGCAGCCCTGGCGTGAAGCCCTCCGCATAGCGGCACCCGCGGGCGGGTTCGGGCGGCGATGGGCTAACCGAGCGCATGCATCTTCTCCTGCCCGAAGCTCGCCGCGTGCCGGTCGAGGATCGACTGCGCCGCCTTCGCCTCGGCCTTCAAAACCGGCCAGTCGGGAATGGCGCTATCCCATTCGATGAGCGTCGGCATCGGGCCGCAGCGGCCGATGACGATGTCGAAGAGCCTCCACACCGCATCGGCGACCGGGCCGTCGTGGCTGTCGATCAAAAGAAGGTCGCCCTCGTCGTCCTGCTGCTCCGCGTGCCCCGCCAGATGGATCTCGCCGACATCTCCGAGCGGATAATTCGACAGATAGTCGAGAGCGGAATAACCGTGATTGGTCGCCGAGACGAATACATTGTTGACGTCGAGCAGCAGTCCGCAGCCGGTGCGCCTGACGATCTCGCGGATGAAGGCGGTCTCGCTCATCGTCGATTCCTTGAACAGGAGGTAGGTCGAGGGATTTTCGAGGAGGATCCGCCGTCCGATCGCCTCCTGGACCTCGTCGATATGCTCCGAGACGCGCCGCAAGGTGGCCTCGGTATAGGGCAGCGGCAAGAGGTCGTTGTAATAGGCCGTGCCGTGCGTCGACCAGGCGAGATGCTCGGAGACGAGTAGCGGCTCGTATCGTTCGACCAGCGCCGCGAAGCGACCAAGATGGGCCTTGTCCAGCGGCCGCGGACCGCCGATCGACATCGCGACGCCGTGAAGCGAGACGGGATGATCCTCGCGGATGCGTGCGAGTGCCGCATGCGGCGGGCCGCCCGCGCCCATATAGTTTTCGGCATGCACCTCGAAGAACCCGCGATCCTGCTCTTCGTCGGCCAGTATGGACGGCAGGTGCTGGTGCTTGAAACTGGTGCCGGCCAGGCCGTCGATCGCGTGCGCCGGAAAGCGAAGGCCGGCCGACGCGCCGCGATCCGGGTGAATTGCCAATTCGGGCATCGTTGCCTCCACTTGTGGCTACTGCATGTCTCTGCGATTCGATCTCGATTTGGGACAAAGACATGCAGCAATTCGAAGTGCTAGAGCGGGGACGCGAACGCATGTGGACGCATCCCGCTCCAGCGGTTGCGGCTTAAGACGGAACGTCGCGCGAGAGCGGCTCCATCGAGCCCGTGCGGCCGCCCGGCAGTTCCATCGTCGTGCAGGTGCCGCCGTCGACGAATTTCCAGGCATTGCCCTGGTAATCGACGGTCGAGGTGGCCTGGCAGGTCGTGCCCGGGCCGGCCGCGCAGTCATTCTGCCCCTTGAGCGCCACGCCGTAGCATTTCTCCTTGCCGGCATCCATGGCCGCCTTGACTTCGTCTTGCGACAGCGGCGCGGCGACAGCAAAGGACGACACCGCAGCCGCAACGGCACCGGCCAGCATTGCCGAGTTGATCGAGGATTTCACAGACATGAGACTCTCCATGTTGATGGTTGTGGCGCCTCGCTTTCGGGGCCACGCAAAGCCTCATTCGTCGCCAATGCGGAACATGTTACAGTCGCTTGTCTACACACATTCGTGAGCACGAATTCGCGGCAATTCACCGTTACGTGCCTTGACACCCCTTCACCCGATAAGCTGATCGCCGCCGCCCCGGGTCGCCTGCGCCGCATATCCATTTTCGCGCCGCTCTACGGAGCGGTCGAGCAGCGTCGTCAAGGATGCTGACTCGGCCTTTGCCTGCCTCTTCCACTCGAGCGCCAAGCGGCTGTGACGAAAGTGGTGACGCTGGAAGCATCGACCCTATGGATGTGCATGTTAATGCTTTCTACAATAAGTAGTGCTTACATGGACGGTAGTTCCTGTATCGGAGGGGAAGGCCATGAGGCCCGTGAATTTCCGCATGCAATTCAGGAAACTGGCAGACAGTAGGGACGGGAATTTTGCGGTACTGGGCGCCATCGCCCTGGTGCCGGTCATAGGCGCGGCGGCGCTGGCGCTCGATTTTGTCGGCGCCTACCTCGAAGCGGAGAAGATCCAGAATGCGCTGGATGCCGCGGCACTCGGATCCGTCAGGGCCTATGGCGAGGGGGCGACCGAGGACGTCGCCTCAAAGGAAGGCGCGAAGTTCTTCTGGAGCAATTACACGGCCTCCAACAGCACAACGGCAGCGTCAATTGGGAATGGCACTCAAGAGGCGCTGAGCGTGACATTCACCCGCAACATCAACGAAGATACGGCCACGGCGGAATATGCCGTGGAATACACGCCGCTGTTCCTCGAGCGTGCGCCGCTCCAGATCCGGCGCCAGGCGGTGGCGGCGCGGACCGCCGGCGCGGAGGCCTGCATCCTCGCCCTCCACACCACGGCCCAGCGGGCGTTCACTGTCAGCGGCAGCGCGACCGCGGACCTCGCCGGATGTGCCATCGTCTCAAATTCGGACCACATGGAGGCGATCTATGTCGGAGGAAGCAGCACGCTGAAGGCCGAATGTCTCTATGCGGCGGGCGCCATCTACGGCTCGCCGCAGGACATCACACTCGCCTGCGAGCAGGCGGTGGAGGGATCGCCGCGCGTTTCCGATCCTTTTGCCAGCAAGGCGATGCCGAAGACCTCCGCCTGGGTCGATCTCTCAGGTTGCGGCGTAACCTATGTCAGTGGCGGCGGCGGCAACGGCGACTGCAACGGCACCGGCAAGACGCCAAAGAGCGCCGACGGTTACGTGGTGACGCTGAAGCCCGGCACCTATGGCACGCTCGACGTCAAGGGCAGCGTCAATCTCGAGCCCGGAAACTACATCATCGACGGCGGGCGCCTCGAACTCGCCGCCCAGTCGGTGGTGATCGGCAAGGGCGTCACCTTCTTCCTGTTGAACGGTGCCGAGCTCTTGATCCGCGGCGGCGCCACCTTCAACATCTCGCCGTCGCTCGTGGGTGACTGGGCCGGCTTCTCGATCGTCGCCGAACATGGAAATACCGAGGCGGCGGTGATCAACGGCAACAGCAACTCATCGCTGACGGGGATCGTCTACCTGCCGGATGCGGCCGAACTGCAATATTCCGGCAACGGATCGACGAGCGGCGAGTGCATCCGGCTGATCGCCCAGGAGATCACCCTCACCGGCAATGCCACCTTCAAGATGGATTGCAGCGCCGAACTCGCCGGCACCGAATTCAACTATCCCGGCGCCATTCGGCTGGTGCGCTGAGCAGAGCGTTCCATGAATTCCCCTCCGGGTTGATTTTCGCGTCAAAAGCGCGGCCGACCGTGTATGGGAGATATTGGCCCTGATCGCGCAGCGAAACGGCTCAAAGCCAAGACCCAGCCGGCTTCTCCCGAGGGAGAAGATATCATCCGAACAGATCTCGTCGGTACGAACGGCTTCATGCGCAAAGCACGAACACTGGGATGCAGGATTGCACATGTCGGTCCGCAGGGCGCACGGATTGGATAGATAAAGGCGGCTGCTCCGAATCACTGCATGCTTATGTCCTTGAGACGATCACGGTTAAGGACAAAGACATGCGGTAGACATTGCCGTTCCCGCGCAATACGAGGAAAATTGCGGGGCAGCGATGTAACAATCGGCGAAAGCCGGCGAATTGGGAGGAAGGGAAGAAGGTGGACGACAAGGATCTCGCCAGACTTTTCCGCCTCGCCCTCGATGGCGACGAGCGGGCCTATGGCGATTTCCTTGAGCAGGCGGCGGAGCTCGTGCGCGCCTGGGCCCGACGGCGAACGACCTTCGGCGGCCTGGACCCGGAAGACATCGTCCAGGAAACCTTGCTGGCGATCCATATCAAGCGCCACACCTGGCGGAGCGATGGCCCAGTGATGCCGTGGCTCTATGCGGTTGCCAGGCACAAGCTCGTCGACGCCCTCCGGCGGATGGGCCGGCACTCATGGATCGAAATCGGCGAGTTGGAAGGTCAGCTTGCCGCCGAGGAACCGGAGACCGCAAGAAGCTGGGAGATCGACCGGGCACTCGAGACTCTGTCGCCCGGGCAGCGCTCGGTGGTGACGGCAATTTCGCTCGAAGGGCGCACGATAGCCGAGGCGGCAAGAAGCCTCGACATGAAGGAAACGGCAGTTCGCGTCGCGCTCCATCGCGGCCTTGCCGCCATCGCCAGGAGATTTGGACGCGACTGACATGGAAACACAGGACCTCATCAAGGCACTTGCGGCAGATACCCGGCGGAGCGGCATGGCGATGGCACACGTCTGGTCCTTGGCTGCCTGGACTGCCGTCGCCACGGCCGCGATCGTCTTCTTCCTCCTGCTCGGCCCGCGAACGGATATCGCCAGCGCGGCGGCAACGGTTCGCTTCCTCTTCAAATTCGTCGTGACGATCGCGCTTGCGGCAAGCGCTTTTTCTCTCCTGCGCGCCCAGTCCCGACCGGAAACCGGCAGGCGCGGCTTGCTGCCCCGCCTCGCCATCGCGCCGGCGCTGCTGATCGCGGCCATTGTTGCCGAGCTCGCTGTCACACCGCCCGACACCTGGTCCGCAAGGCTCGTCGGAACGAACGCTTTCGTATGCCTGACCTTCATCCCGCTGATCGGCCTCGGGCCGCTGGCACTCATGCTCATCGCCCTGCGCCATGGCGCCCCGTCCCGTCCGATGCTGGCCGGCGCCATGGCCGGATTGACGGCCGGCGGCATCGCCGCGACCTTCTACGCCGCCCATTGCACGGACGATTCACCCCTGTTCGTGGCGACCTGGTATACGATCGCAATCGCCATGCTGACGCTGCTCGGCGCAGTTTGCGCGCACCGTTTCGCCCGCTGGTAGCCGCTACTGCATGTCTCCTTTAATCGACCTCGACCGACCTCGATTTAAACATGCGGTAGTTCCAAGTGCTACAGCGACCTTTGCGCATCCAATATGACGCGCGGCGCTGTAGGAAGATCGGGAAAATGGCTACCGCCGGCGATCGGGCGAGTGCCGGCGCGCGCGCTCTTCCTGTATCGGCGGGCACGGCAGGGAACCGTAGGAACAGAATACGCAACAATCCCCCTGCTTCGGCCGGAGCAGCAGGCGACAGTGCTTGCAGGCGTAAGAATGCAGGCAGGCACCCGTCGGCATGGTTTCGGCCGATCGATGCCCGCAGGCTGGACAGGTCAGGATGGAGATCAAGTCCGTCATGCGGCATGCCCTCTGACACCTTCGCATGATCTTACTTCAAATCACCGCACGGCGCCGATATTCGGTCCCTCCGGCGAAGGTGTGGCTGCCTTGCGCACGACCTTCCCCTCCTCGGCCTTGTAGAAGAACTGGCTTGCAACCAACCAGCCCTTGAGCGGCCGGAGCGGTGGAATGCAGGTCAGCAACATGAAGGGGCCGGTCACCAGCAGGTGCACCCAAAGCGGCGCGCTATATTGCACCTCCAGCCAAACGCCGAGGAAGACGCTCGGGACGCAAGCGAAGCAGATGACGAAGAAGGCCGGGCCGTCCGCCGGATCGGCAAAGGAATAATCCAGACCACAGACTTCGCACTCGCGCTTGAGCTTCAGAAACCCCTCGAACAGGTGCCCCTCGCCGCAACGGGGGCAACGGCCGCGCAAGCCCGTATGCACCGGCGACAGGGGCGGCCACTCTTCGGTTGAAGACATCGCTTTTCCTTTCAAAGAATTTGGCGGCGCAGAACTCACAAACCCGCGACGGATCCCGACGTTCCACCTATCCGTCTTCGGCGCGCCAATTCCCTGTAAGAAAGACAGACAAAACATACATTGTCAAAGCATTGTATGCATAAAGGGCTGCGACAATTCCGCCCGCGAGCGCGTGGTGAGCGCATCTGCTCTAAACGACGAGAGTGAGGGCCGCCGGGGACTGAACGGCAAGATCGGCGATGATGCGGAGGCTGCGCTGCAGCTCGATCCTCGTCTCGGCAGCGCCGAGGCCGACGCGGACGGCTTCCGGCGGTTTTGAAACGGCAAAGGCATCGCTTGCGACGACCCCTACTCCGCCCGTCCGCAGCCGCGCCGTGAATTCGCCGCGCGTCCAGGCAGACGGCAGCTTCAGCCAAAGATGGAAACCCTCGCCGTCGGAAAGAATATCCGCGCCGGCAAGGGTCTCGGCCGCGATCTGATGACGCAGTCGCGTCTCGCGTCGAATGGCCGCCAAAACGTCCTCGGCCACACCGCCTTCGATCCAGCGCGTGGCAATCGCCGCCGACAGGGGCGAGGCCATGCCGGCCGTGGCCCGCACCGCACTCTCCAGCCGAATGGTGGAGATCGGCTCCGGCACGACGATATAGGCCACCCGCAGCGCCGGCGACAGGCATTTGGCGAGTCCGGCCACATGGTAGACGAGATCGGGGGCAAGTGCGGCAAGCGGCGGCAGGGGCTCCGTCGGCAGCGCACCATAGGCGTCGTCCTCGATGACAGGAACGCCATGCCGACGGGCGATCGCCACGACGGCCTCGCGCCGCTTCAACGGCAACGTCGCCGTCGTCGGGTTGTGCAGCGTCGGATTGCAGTAAAGCGCCTTCGGCCGACACTCGAGGCACGCCGCCTCGAAGGCCTCCGGCAAGAGGCCATGCTCGTCCATCGCGACGGCGGCGACATGGATGCCGAGATGGGCTGCCAGCGAGCGCAGGCCGGGATAGGTGAGCGCCTCGGCGCAGATCCTGTCGCCCTTGGAGGCGAGCACGCTGACGATCGCCAGCAACGCGCCTTGCGCTCCGGGGCAAACCAGCACACGCTCGGCGGCCACTTCACCGAGCCGCGGCTTGAGCCACCCGGCGCCAGCTACCCTGTCTCGCGTGGCGCCGCCGACCGCCTGATAGCGCATCAGCAGGTTCAGGCCCTGGTCGCCCTGCAGCGCGGCGATGTCACGCCACATTCGTTCCGCAATGGCCGGTTCATCGAAGAGCGGCGGCAGGTTCATGCTCATATCGACGAGGCCGCCGGGCACGCTGCTGCTGCGCCCGCCCCGGGCCCGGACATAAGTGCCCTGCCCGACCCGGCCCTCGATCAGGCCGCGCCGGCGCGCTTCGTTATAGGCACGGCTGACGGTGGTGAAGTCGATGCCGAGCGCTTTCGCAAGCGCCCGATGCGGCGGCAAGCGAACCCCGTCCTTGAGCCTGCCAGCCGCAATGTCGCTGGCGATCGCGTCCGCAATTGCCAGATAAAGCGGCCCGCTCGACTGCGTCAGCGCCGGCAGCCAGGAAAGATCGGTGAGCTCCGTCTCCATTGCCAAGCCCCGGTTTCGATAATGTATGGATATTGCATGGATAAGCTAGCACCGCAAGCAGGCCGATAGCCAGCGGATCAAACGGCCTCCCCGCAGGCGCGGCGGAAGCGGCGCACGGTCTCGGCCATGCCGTATTCCAGTGCATCGGCCGTCAGCCCGTGGCCGATCGACACCTCGGCAAGCGCGGGGATATGCGCGGCCAGAAGCGGCAGGTTCGCGACCGTCAGGTCGTGGCCGGCATTGACGGCAAGGCCGAGGTCGAGCGCAATCTCCGCCGTGCGGCCGAGCTCAACGGCGATCCGCTCCGCCTTCTCCGGATCGTCGTAGCAGCCGCCATAGGGGCCGGTATAGAGCTCGATCCGGTCTGCCCCGGTTTCCTTGGCGATCCTCAAGGCTTCCGGATCCGGGTCGCCATCGGCAAAGAGCGATACGCGAAAACCCTTCTTTTTGAGCCGACCGACGACGTTGCCGAGCAGATTGTGGCTCTTGCGGAAATCCCAGCCGTGGTCGGAGGTCGCCTGCGCCGGATCGTCAGGCACCAGCGTCACCTGTTCCGGCTCATGCCGCTCGACGAGCTCCAGGAAGCTCTCGTTCGGGTAGCCCTCCATGTTGAATTCCGCGTCCGGGAATTCGTCGTCGATCAGGTCGCGGATCGGCTGGAGATCGGAGAAGCGGATGTGGCGCTGGTCGGGACGCGGGTGAACGGTGAGCCCGCTCGCCCCCGCCGCAAGGGCGATGCGGCCGAGCCCGGTCACCGACGGCCAGGGAAGATCGCGCCGGTTGCGCAGCATGGCGACGGCATTGAGATTGACGGAGAGTTTGGCGGGCATGTCGCAACCTTCACAGAAGCACGCAGAAGCGGGGCAGATTTTTAGATTATATCAGCCTTCTACCGCAGATTTTGCCGAACCGGAATCGCCCGCGGCGCTTTTGCACGCCGAATCCGCCTTTTGACAAACGAGAGATAGGTTGATATCAACATAGCCGCCGAAACCGAGTGCTGTAGACTAGCGTCAGGACCCTAGGCAATCCGGGAGGAAAGCGATCATGACGACGCAGACGACATTGATCCCCGCAAAGGAGCTTGCGGCAAGGAACCGCGCCCATTTCCCGAATGAAAGCGCCGAATACCGACAGGCGCGCAACGCGCTGCTGGCGGAGGAAATCGAGCTCAGACGCCACGTCGAGCGCGTGGCGGAGCTGCGCCGGCAATTGCCCGCTGGCGGAGAAGTGACGAAGACCTACCGCTTCCAAGGCGAGAACGGGCCTGCAACCCTTGCCGATCTCTTCGGCGACAAGGCGACGCTGATCATCTACAGCTACATGTTCGGACCGCAGCGCGAAAGGCCCTGCCCGATGTGCACCTCATTCATGGCTTGTTGGAAGGCAAGGTGCCGGACATCGAGCAGCGCGCAGCCCTCGCCATGGTCGCCCGCTCGCCGATCGAACGTCTGATCGAGGCCAAGAGGGCGCGCGGCTGGACGCAGCTCAGGGTCTATTGCGACGGCGACGGCAGCTTCACCCGTGACTATGTGAGCGCCGAGGATGCAGACGTTCCCGGCTACACCGTCTTCACCCGCAGAGACGGGAAAATCCGGCATTTCTGGAGCGGCGAAATCGGCGGCGAGATGGCCGACCCCGGACAGGATCCGCGCGGCGCACCGGATCTTGACCCGCTATGGACCCTGCTCGACACCACGCCCGAGGGCCGTGGCGCCGACTGGTATCCGAAGCTGAATTACGACGGCGGTTAGCCGACAGTCATGGGAAAACCCACGCATGTCGGCTTGGCCTACTGCATGTCTCCTTTAATCGACCTCGATTAATGGACAAAGACATGCAGCAAATCAGAGTGCTACAGCGACCTTTGCGCGTCTGATTGCGTCTGATAAGACGCGCGGCGCTGTAGCGATAGCCTTTACCCTTCAAACCACGAATGCGCACAGTTCCTGGGGCGTCCGCGTGTCCATGTTGCGTCCACGATTGAGATGGTCGTCGATCTCGGCGGCGGCGCCGATCATCCGACCGTAGAGGAAGACGTTGAACGCGGCGGTCTCCAGGTCCCGCTCGCTGAGAGCGCCCGATCGGTAATCCTTCCAGAGGATCGCCAGCAGCAGCGCCGCGATCACGGCGTCGATGTTGACGCAGAACACATAGCGCGAGGCACCCGTCTCGTAGAGTGCCTGCACCAGCGCTCGGTAGAAGGCGTGGAAGACGTTATAGTCGCCGCGCGCGGACATATATTCCGCGATGAACTGCTCGCGGGGATCGTAATTGACCGGCTTGCCCCTGAAGATGGGATGATGGACGCCCGGCAGGGCGCGAGGTCCGTCAGATCCCGCCTCCTTCGCGTGGCGCTTGTCATGCTTGTATTTTTCCGCAAAGGCCAGCGCCATCGCCTTCAGGTCGAGGCCATGGCCGGGATCCGACGGATCCTTCAGGTCCACGCCCCTGAACTGTTCGATGAGGAAAGCCATGCCTTCGAAGCCGTTGCCACCATGGCTGTAGCCGCTGTGGCTCAGGAAACCGATCATTGCCTTGTTGATCTGCACCCGATCCGGGGACTGCGGACCATCTGCGGCGACCGCGCCCTTGGCACCCTGCGCAGTGATCGAACCCGGACCGTTCGAGATCAGGAGACCTGTCAATATCTGCAGGGGCCGCACTTCATCCTCGGTCGGCTTCTTGCCGGTGAGGGCCAGAAACAGGAACTCGGCCATCGTCCAGCGGCCGAAGCGTTCGTCGCGCGGGATTCCGCAAAGGCTACCGCGCCGGTGATCCCGGCCCGGGATCGAGGCGCCGATCATCACGCCGTAGAGTCTCAGATACCAAGGCAGCGTCTCCGCCGTCAGCCGGGAAATCCGTTTGCGCATCAACGGCCCCCAGGCGATGGTGGTCGATATCGCCGCCAGGATCGCATCCCGCGACAGGCGGCCGCCAAGGGACTCAAGGAATTTCAGGAAGACCGACCGGCCGCCCCGCTCATGGACCGCTTTGAGCATGGCCTCCGGCCGGGGATCGTTCGCTTCGGCTTCGGTTGCGAGAAAGAGTGCGCGGGTCTCATCGTCGACCGCGATGACGCCGACGTCGAAACTTTCGTCGCGACCGTCCAAAAGGCCGGAATGCGCAAACAGATCGATGAGCCGTGCGCTGCAGGCGAGTGCGCGTTCGACACGCTTTGGACCGATGATCGCAGTTGCCGCGGCCATGACCGTGTTCGGTGAATTGCCGGCATCCCGCGCGGCATCGGCCGCTGCCAGCGCCGGATCGCCGACGAGGTTTATTTCGGCGGCGACGGCAATATCGAGCATGGCCCGATCGTTCTCGGTCGCGATCTCATGCACGAGCGGCAGCGCGAAATTCGCTTCGAGCGGCTGGAGCGCGAGATCGAGCACCGAATAGCCGTGGACACTCGTGACCTGCGTCCTCGGGTCCATCACGGTAGCCCCGGACTTGTCCTTCATGTTCTGGCGCGGGATCACGGCGCCGACCTGAGTGCGGAGCCCCTTGATCTGTTCGTCATAAGGAGAGACCGCCTCGACCGTCGGAAGGGCCAGTTCGGCCGGAAGCTCGAGCCCCTGGTCGTTGGCGATCCAAGGCTTGAGCGCGAGGTTGCCGCGGGGCGCAAAGTCGGGCGTCTCGCCGTTGAGGCGCATGACTGCGCTGAGGGCTGCCGGGATATGGGCAATGTTGGTGACGACGGCGCCCTTGGCGGAGACGACAGGGTGTTCCGGCGTAAACAGCGCGTCGACGCCGAAGGCCTCCATGAACCAGCGCTCCTTTTCCTCCGCTCGATCGCCGGAACCGGCAAGCGCGCCGGCATGGCCCACGGCACGGGTCAGCTTCGATTTCCAGCGTCCGACGACGCAGGCGACGACCGGTTTGCCGAAGTCGACGGCGTGCTCGTAGTAGCCGCCGGGCTCCGCGTAGAGCACGGCGGCCTTGCTGCGGGCGTCGTTCTTGAGCGCATGGGCAAAATCGCGCGCGGCATAGTGGATGTAGACGTCCTTGCCCGACGAGATGAGAGTGGTCGTGCCCCATCCCTCGGTGCCGAGATACTGGGCGATCGTCGTGGTGAAGCCGCCCGAGTTCGAGAAGATCGCGATCGATCCCTTGAGCAGGACCTCGTCGGGATGATCGCCGCCGAGCGCGCCGCCAATCCGCACACGGTTCCAGGAATCGGCGACACCGAGACAGTTGCCGCCGATGATGTCGATCCCGTTTGCCTGTCCGAGAGCGCGGATCTCACGCGCGTCATGCACCGAAATCTTCTCGGTGATCATGACGATTTTGCGGAGGTCGGGATTGACGCGGATCAGTTCTGCGACACCGTCGCGCACGCCTGACGGCGGCAGATAGACCACGCCCGTATTGAAGGAGAGGCCGTCGGAAAGCCCCTCGCGCACGTTGTTGTAGACGGGGATGTCGCCGACCGGCGTTGCCAGCCTTTGACCTCGGCGCCCCGGCGAGGTGCCGAACACCACGTTGCCCCCGGAGAAGGCGTGGCTCACAGGGGTCACCTGGCGCGACTCGCCGCCGAGGATGTTGAGCACACAAACGCGATCGGTTCGTGTGGCCACCTCGTCGAGCGAGTCGAGGCCGAGATAGTAGGGAAATCCTTTGATGCCCGTCTTGTGCATGGAGAGACCTCAGCGCAGGAACTTAAACAGGGGATTTTATGCCGAGCAATTGAGCAATCTCGGCTCGGCCGCCCGCCTTCATCCAGGTATCGACCTTCTTGGCGTAGTTCACGACCTCCGAAATGGCACTGTCGAAGCCGAAGAAGCGGTAGGGAAGGTTCAGGGAATCGCAGGTCTCGGCGAGCGTGCCCATACCCCGCACGAGGTTCGGGCCGCCGCGGCCGACAACCACGAACAGGGGCGTCGGCCCGTACTCACTGAAATGCTCGCGCAGCGCGTCGCCCATGGCGCGAAAGGTCTCGTGGATGTCGGTGTTGTTCGACTTGCCGCCGATGATGAAAAGCACGTTCGCCTGGCGCAGCCAGTGCTTATAGCAGATGCGCGCCACCTCCTTCATTTTCCCATAGGGCGGATTGCCCCCGAAATCCGAGGAGATGATTGCCGCCTCGCCGAGCACCTCGGTGACCAGCGAGTTGGCGCCGCCGCCAAATGTCGGCGCCAGAATCGTGCCCTTGTCGTTGATGACGAAGACGTCGGATTGGCCCTGATGCGTGCGCAACTGGTTGACCTCCTGCTCGAACTCCGAAGTGTCGGCGGTGAACAGATGATCCGGCAGGCCGAGGCGCTGCCAACGCGGGTCGTCACGATCGAACCCGCATTTGAAATCGCAGGCGACCGGTGTCAGCCGCCCCTCCCGCCCGGGTCGCATGCGGATCGGGTTGAGCTCGAGCGTGGTCATGCCGTAGTGGTGCATGAGTTCCCAAAGTCTCGGCAGGTACTGAACCAGCGGCGAGATGACCTCCTTTGGCGCACCGATATCGGAGAGCGCATTGGCGACCACGAAGGCCTTGAGACCTGTCAGCGCCTCGAACGGGACCTGCGCGACGTATCTGGCGTCGACGTCTTCGATGTCGACGCCGCCCCTGTGGGTCAGCGTTATCGTCGGAGCCCGGAACTCGGTCGAGTCGGTGATAGAAAAGTAGATCTCGTGATCGGCCGGCACGCCGCCCTCGAAGGTGACACCATTCGCCTTCGCCACCGCATTTTCATGACGGTGCTCGACGAAATAGAGGCGCTCCTTCTCGGCAAGTGCGGTCTTCAGATCGGTCGCCTTGCCGATCAGACCAGATTTGCCCTTCTTGCCGATGCCGCCCTTGAAGAGGGGCTTGATGAAGATGAGCTTGTGGCGGGCGATCAGCGCCTGGATCTCGTCCTCCGTCGCTCCTGGACCAAGCACGTCCGACGTCGGAAACTCGACGTGCTTGAGCAATTTGGAGCCGTACAACATGCCGGTGATCTGCATTGTCGTTCTATCCCTTGCGTTCAGACCCAGGTTGCGGGCCCTGGTGCGGTGCGTTTGCCTTAGTTACCCGGACCGACGTCCGGACGACTTCGCCGCCGCCGTGACCGGCGGCCGCCTCGGAGATAATCCGGGTGGCGGCCGCGTTGGCGCCGATGTCGTCGTAGTCAATGATGCGGGGATGTTTCTTGGCGAACGCATCGAGCGCTGCCTCTGCCTGCGACAGAGCGGTCGCGGCGAAAATGGAAATGCGGCCTTCCTTCTTGGCCGCGGCACGAACTCGTCGTCGGCCGCGCGTGCTGACCCCGCCGCGCAGGGCGTGATCGCAGATCTTAATCCAAGAGCCATGATAAAAGCTGTCAATGCCTCCTCCCTTTGGCAGTGACGATTTTCCGGGAACGTCTGACCGCGCGAGCTGTATAAGCGCGGCCGCGGCGTCGCCCCGGAGGACACGCCATGACTGGAATGCGATCAAAGCTTCCCCGACCGGGCCCGTGCCTCCTCGGCAACATGCGGCCGGTCTCCCTCAGGGAGTTCGATTTTCGACAACAGACAGAGGATGCTGATGGCCCGCCGCGGTACGACGACGCCGGCCGTCGGATTCTGATCTCCTCCCTGCTACCTGATCCCCCTCCCTGCGGAATTCACAATGCATGGTAGATTGGAAATCTGTCACGATCCTGTCACCGCCGGGGTCGACCTGAAGCAGCCACTCGCGCGTGATTCCGTTCTCGGCACTTGCCGTCGATCGCACTTGCCCCCGCAAAGAAGCCCCGACAGCGCCGGGTCGATCTGCCTCGCTTCATTTCAGCTTCATTTCAGCAAAAGCTGACATTTCTTCACCGAAATCTGACAACCACCATCTTTGGGTCTAAGTTTCGAATCAGGTTAAAGTTGCCCGTCTTTCGGAAACCCAACCCTTTGTACCGGCATCCTGCCCTACGCTTTGGAGCCCATCGATGATACCAGCCGAAAGGCCCTGCGACGAGACGATCCGTTCGGCACTCGCCCGGATTCTCGGCAGCGACGGCTTTCAGCGGTCGGAGCGGCTGCGCGCCTTCCTCGCCTATGTGGTCGAAAAGGAGATCGTCGGCGAAGGTGCGCAGTTGAAGGGCTATTCGATCGCGGTCGACGTTTTCGGCCGTTGCCAGAGCTTCGACGCCGACAGCGACCCACTCGTGCGCGTGCATGCCGGCAAATTGCGCAAGCTGCTCAAGGTCTTCTACGAGACGGAAGGTGCCGAGGAGGAATGGCAGATCGCCGTCCCGAAGGGAACCTATGTGCCGGAATACCGGCGCCGGCGCGAACCGGCCGCCACGCCACCGCAAGCGGCAGGCGTAAAGCGGCGCCCCCGCCGGCGCGGCTGGCAGCCGCGCCCCTTCTCCTCGCCCTGGGCGGTGCTGTCGGTGTTGCCGCTACTTCTCTTCATGCCGCTGCCCTCACCGGAGGTGACGCTCGGCATCGAGGCGGAGGCGAAGCTCGCAAATGGCTTGATGGCGAGCGTCCGCGGGCTCCCCACCGTCAGGATCGGCCTGGCCGGCCGGCAGCACGGGATCGCCAAGCAATATGCCGCAGCACTGCGCACGGCCGCGCAACGCTACGAGACGCTTGCGAAAGCCAGTCTCGACGGCACGACGTCGGAGCCCGCCGCCGTGAACCAGGCCCTGTCCTTTTCGGTGATCGTCGCCTGGCAAGACGGATCGAAGCCCGGCCTGCGCATCACGCTCCGTCACGACGGCGAAGGCATTCCGATCCGGGAAGAATTCGTGGCCGCGCAAAGGCTTGCGAGCGAGGCCGATATTCACTTCGAGATAACCTCGCTGGCCGCACAGCTTTTTGCGCTGGATGGCGAGATCTATGCCCACGCCGCCGTGGAAGGTCTCGGCAGCACCCTGATGGAATGCATGGCGGCCACGGCGCGCTACAAGAAATTGTTGACGCGCGAGAGCTTTCAACGGGCTTGGGACTGTCAGCAGACGCTCGGCCCTCTCAAGGGCGACGAGCCCCTCTTCATCCTGTCCGCCCGCGGAGCGCCAGGACATGGCAGCCACTGATTGCGCGTGACCGCGATGCGTCCCCCGCCGTGGTTGAACAACGGATCTGACTTCAAAAATGCAACCGGCACAAGAATCGCGATGGCGAGCCTGTTCTTTTTGTTGATTCGCGCTTACGGTGAATTCGTATATCTTAGTTGAGTGCCTGGGTTGCTCGCTGGAGCTTGGCACGTTCATCCGAACGCGCACGGGCCTTCAGTCCGGCAGCGCTCGGCGTCTCGTTGACGCCAGCCTGAGGGCAAGCACATTGGTCTGAAGTAGCCGTGCCCCGTGCACGATGTGCCTCGCGAAGCAAGCAGGTCGGCGGCAACGCCGGACGATGCCCGGAGGCAGGGAACATCACCTCACCCTCGGGCTACAGAGCGCTTGAACGGGGACATGGGGATGCCGCAAGATTCATGGAAGCAAGATGCATGGAGGCATGCCGGTCGGTCGGAGCCACCCGGCCCTGCCGGTTTTTTGCCGAAATTGCCCGTACCCTGTCCAGGGACGGACGAGCGGCTCGCCATCGCCGACATGGCAGAGGCCTTCGGCGTGACGCATCGGACCTTGCATTTCTATGAGGAGAAAGGCTTGCTCAACGCCGCGCGGCTCGGTCCCATGCGCGTCTATGACGGGGCGCATGTCCGCCGCATGGCCGTCATCAACGCCTGCCGGGAAATCGACATGCCAATCGCCGCCATCCAGGAATTGATGACGGGCCTCGACGGAGCAAAAAGCCAGGCGGAGGCCGACGGCGTTTTCGAGACCGCGCTGCGCGCCCGCCGGCGCGAACTCGCCGCCCAGCAATCGATCCTGCGCCGGCAGATGCAACGGATCGCCGAGCTCCTCGAAACGGCCGCGAACGGATGCGGCGAGGTTTCCGCCAACCCGGATGTGCATCTCTCGCCCATCGAAGCCGAATGCCTCGGCTTCATGGCCGAGGGCTACCCGGCCGCGCGCATCGCCGCGCTCATGGACATGGACCTCAAGGCCGCAGTCACGCTCGAAGCCGGCATCATCCGCAAGTTCGACGCCCATAATCGCTTCCAGGCGGTGGCCAAGGCGGTGCTCGCCGGCATCATCGCCGCGGAATAGGATCGAACCGAAGCTTGCCCGCCCGCACAAACCGCAACGATCTGTCGCAATAATTGACGGACGGAAGAGCGCCGAAGAGTTGTCATTGCCCCCCGGCGGCAGTAGCATTCGCGCGGATCTGCACGTCTTGGACGAGGATCCCGCATCTCTTGTCAACGAGATGCTTCCGACCGGGCCGAACACCCTCCCACAGTTCGCCGGTCATACTACAGCGCCGCGCGTCTTATCAGACGCGCAAAGGTCGCTGTAGCACTTTGAATTGCTGCATGTCTTTGTCCTTTAATCGAGGTCGATTAAAGGAGACATGCAGTAGGAAGCCTATTTCCATCCGACGCCATTCAATGGCGCCTCCGGCGATCTGCGTTGCATACGGACGGATATACTTGGAGGAAATGATGAACAAGCGCACGATAGCTTTCATTCTTGCAGGCGGCCTTGCCCTTTCCGGCTGCCAGTCCGCGGCTGTCTCCACGGGTAGCACGGGAAACGAATTCGCTTGCATAGCCGGAACGGTCGGCGGCGCGGTCGTCGGCGGCCTGGTCGGGGCGACCATCGGATCCGGCACCGGTCAGCTCTGGGCCGTCGGCAGCGGCGCTACGCTGGGCGCCGCAGGCGGCAATGCCTTGACCTGTTATTGATGCGAAAGGCTCGGGTGATGAAGGGCGCAGTTCTGCTGGCGGCGTTCGTAGCGTTCAACGCGGCTGCGGCGCAGGCCCAGGCCATGAACCAGGGCCAGATGGATCGGCTCGACCGCGACCGGAACGGTGCGGTCGACCGGTCCGAATACCAGGCCTTCATGACCTCGGCCTTCGCCAATCTGGACAGGAACAAGGACGGCAGCCTCAGCCGCGAAGAGGTGGCACAGACGCTGAATGCGCAGCAATTCACCGCCACGGACGCCAATGGCGACGGCAAGATTACCCAGCAGGAATTCCTGAACCGAGTGATGGCGGATTTCGAGGCCGCTGATCGCAGCGGCGACGGCAGCTTGCAATAGGAGAGGGTGACGGCGGCCTGGATTCCCCGCACCGTCGCCGTGCCCTTGCAGCGCCGCGTGTCCTGTCCGGCGCGCAAAGCCGCTGGAGCCGATTGAATCGCCGGCGTGTGTTCAGATCGCCGGTCGCGTTCTCATCAGAAAGTCCTCGAAGCGTGCGGCGGGCCGCCCCAGCAATCTCTCGACATCGCCGCAGACACGCGCATAACGGCCCTCTTCGATCGATTTGCACAGGCTCGAAAAGGCGTGGGGCCAAGGGTCCGACATCTCGCCCCAGGCCCAGGCGAGATAGTCGGCCGGCAACGAGGCGGTGTATCGGATCGGCCGACCGAAGACGCGGGCCGCCGCTGCGGCGATTTCCTCGAACGAACAGGCGATCGATCCGGTCAATTCATGGATGCTGCCGTCGCCGCCATCGACGGCCGCAACAGCAGCCATTGCCTCCGCCACGTCGTCGCGGGCAATCGGCGCTACGCGAGCGTCTCCCACCGGCAACGACATTTCGCCGCTCGCGAGCGCTGGCCGGATCCAATGCGTGAGGATAAGGTCCGCGTAAAGACCGCACCTGAGGATCGTCCATTTCATCCCGGACGCAAGCAGCCGGCGTTCGGCGTCCCGGTAGACCGGCGTGAAGTAGAATCCCGACGACGCCTCGATGTCGGTGATGCTCGTGAAGATGACGTGGCCGACACCGGCCGTCGCCGCCGCCTTGATGACATTCGCGTGGTGGCGCATCACCGCCCGCGCATGCCCGTCGCTCGCGACGAAGACGAGGCGATCGACGCCTTGAAAGGCCCGTTCGAGGCTCGCCGGCTCGTCATAATTGGCGATCCGTATCGGTACGCCGGCAGCCTGCACCTGAGCCGCCCGCCCGAGATTGCGCACCATCGCCGAAACCGCATGGCCTTCTTGCGAAAGCCGCCGCAACACGGCGCCGCCAACGTAACCCGAAGCTCCCGTCACCAGGATCATGGCCGATGCTATTCCTTCGGCGCTATTGCCACATGGCCGGCAATAGACCTGATAATTATGACAATTATTGCCGCATCACGCGGCTTGCAAAGGGCCTATTTCAATCGCGATGGCGTTGCGGTGCGAGCGCCATGGTCTGCGCGTAAGCCATCGGTGAGCGGTTGCCGGGCGTGTTCTCCTCCAGGATCAAGGTCTTTACGTCATCCGAACGTACGTCGAGAGCGATGACACGTTCCAATTTGTCGACCTGCCACACAGCATAACCGAGCTCCGGGACATAGCCGCAATCGCAGCCGCAATCGCTGCCGAGAATTGCTCGCGGTTCCGAAGGCAGATACATGATCTGCGGTTTCGGTAACTTATAGCAATGCCCCTCATAGGCGTATCCATATATGACTCCAATACTTTTGATATAATGCTTCTTGTTCTTTCGATAGTTCTCAGACGGTATATTTACATTAACAGGAAGAGTGACCACGTTCCCCTTTGAATCAACAGCTCTCAATATTATCTGCTTACTGTGTACATTTACGAGAATAGATTCAATTATCTTCTCTGCAGTTTTCAATATATTACCAGTTCCCTCATCCTTTAGGCCGGCTCGTTTTAGTTCCTCAACAATTCTTTGGGTATCTTCTTGGTCTACCACTATGTTTCTCAGAGCCGGGCGACCATAAAGACGGACTTCGCTCGGATTGTAGCTATCGTAGCTGGGATCAAGCAGGCCTTGTAGCTCGTCACCCACACCGGGCGGGCTGCAGCAATCGCTCATGTTTCTCTCCTTCCTCTCATCTTCGACCAATAATTTCACGCCACTCGAAATTGATTTCCAGCACCTCGGCGGTCGCTCCGCTGGCTGCGGCAACGACGGCACTTGCCGCTTGGTCCAATCGCAGCGTGTTCGGATCAAGCGCCCCGAGCGAGGCTGCAAGCGCCTGCCCCACAGCGTCGCGGGCGGCGGTCAGCGCCAGTTCGAAGATCAACGGCCTGGTCTGAAATGCGTCCGCCGTCGCCGCACGGAACCGATCGAAATCAAGCTGAGCCAGTTCCCGGAGATCGACGTCGAGGAGCCGTCTGTCCGCACAGCCGCGCTGAACCAGTTCCCTGTGATAGAGCTCGACGATCGTGTCGAAGATGGCGCCAATGAAGGGAAGTGCCCGGTCATGGACCTCGCGGGTCACCTCGGACATGCGGCGAAAATTGCTGGCGAGACGGACCTGGGTCTCCGGACTCGTCTCCGCAAAGCGATTGAGTTCATTGTAGAGCAGCAGATTGCCTCTTGTTCGCCGTAGCAGCCGGCCGATGGCGGTGTCGAAATGCAGGAACGAGATCAGCGACACGATATCGGAAAATGCCTCCGAGAACACGAAGAAGTCGGCCCCGCGCGAAAGTGAGGTCGGTACGCCGGTTTCGGAGAGGAGTATGAGGTGACCGACCTCGTGGGCGATCGTATCGAAGTTCAGCGCATAGGGCCGCCGGATTCCATCCGTGTCTGAAACCCCAAGTTCCAGAAAGCCGTAACCCGCCTGAGCGTTGTCCCAATTCACACGGGCAACGATCTCAAGCCGCGGAAAAGTCTGGTCGAAGAACCACCGGATCGGTCGGCCGACATAGCTCTGCCAGATCTGAAGAACGAAGTGGACGCAGGCATAGGCATGCACGGGAAGGAACTCCCGCGAGTCGGGCGATATGCTGTCGAAATGGCGATCCGGGCCGGGCCGAACCGGCGGATGCCCGGCTCCATCGAATGGCGGCAATCGGTCGAGACCATATGGGCGCGTTTCGAAGAGCGGATCGACGACATACATCGTCGCGTCGCTTGGCCCCGGCCCGATCTCATCCGGAGGGATCGACAGCCAAACACGGTCCGGCTGCTCGTAACCGGGAATGAAGGGAGGTTGAGGGAAAATCCAGAAGCGCGTGCCTAAACGCCGATTGACGGATTGAGGGGCCTCGTCCCGAAGCAAGCGCATCGCACATTTGCCCCCCTGATTGGAAAATCCGGCGGCTACAATTTATAAGTGTTCACTAATTTTATGTCAATGCCACCGGCTTCAAGGTCCCTGAGGAAGGTGTTTGTCGCCACCCACTCAGGAATCCGCCGAGCCGCATATGCCTCATGCGCAAGCGCCGGCGCGCTTTGCAGCGCAGCAATGGCGTCCCGTCTCTTCTGGCCGACCATTTCAAGTCGAAGCGCATGCACCGTCTCCGGCGGCCAGCCTGCCCTGCCCAGCACAGCCGCAAGGGTGCGTTCGCGGAAGTTGAGGCTCCGCGCGGCCTTTGTGAGTTCGTCGCGCTCAATGGGCGTGATGCGCCTTTTGCGCATCCACGCGGAAAAGGTCCGCTGGAGATCGATTAGGGAGTCCGTCAGAGGCAGAAAGCCAAGCTCTGCGGGCCCGGAGTGGACGGCGACCGCATCGTCCGGAGCAAGCTGCCAGCGCCGATACCACCGGTAGATCAGCCCGACGCCGACCATGCCGAAGGCGTTGAGTTCCGCGGCTCTGAGCGCGCCCATGCTGGCAGCGCCGATCACCGCGATCCCCTGTGCCATCGCCCAGAGGATTTCCTTGTGGCGAACGGCCGGCCGATCTTCGAACTGCCCGTCGATCAGCACCATGGCGCGGGGACGAAAGGCATGAGCGGCCAGCAGCATATCCCCTTGCGCGGCGGGCTGCAGATAGATGGCGTCGAGCACGGACTCGGCCTCGGCGAGACGCAGCGTCGGGCCGAGAAAAACGAGGATGGGACCGTCGACTTTTGTTTCGGCCATCTGAACGCTCATCGCAGACGGAAGAATGGAGCAGCGCCAGGAAGGACGGCTCGCACGCACCGCACACCCGTTTCGTCATCCGATCCCACGGGCACGGCCAATATCGGCCCCAGGGCCGCGGATGTCACCCTCTCCAACAACGAGGCGACATCGCTGATCACGAGCGGCGTCTCAGTCGCCGCGACCGCCCCAGATGGTGCCTCGAGGATAAGTTGGCGCGCCGTGGCAACGACGGCGTCGGTGCTTTTTCTATAATGCTTTCTGGTTTGATCGTCGCGTGCGCCGGAAATCGCACCCGCCCGTGCCGACAGCGCCTCCAGCATTGCGCTTGACGCCGCCGCCGCAAGGCTCGGCCCGGCCGAGTAACCTTCCGTCGGAAGCGCCAGGATCGGTCCGCCGGGACCCGTCTCGATCGTCTGGCACCACACGACCGGGACGCCCGTCGGCGAAGGCGCGAGCCACAGGCCGAGGGATATTCCGCGGAGCGCGGCAGCCGAAAGGATCTGATCGACCCGATCACCAAGCCCGCTGGGGGCAATTCGCATCCGGTCGAAGAAGCCGTGGGTCGCAAAGGCGCGGCCGATGGCGTCGCGCTCGATGCACTCGAATAACCCATGCAGGAATGCCCGACAGCCATCCATATGGCAGGCAAGGCCCGTGGTCGTGCGCAGGAAAAATCCATCATGGGCGGGAGACGGATCGGTGTAGCAGGTATGCACCAGTTCCAGGGGAACCGGACACCTCGATCCGCTGACAACATCGACGCCGACAATCCAGGATATCGTGCTTGACCGCCAGTTGCCCTGCCGCTCGGCCAAGAGAAGATTTTCGAACAGCCCGTCGGCGATTTCGAGTTCATCAGCGGTGGCGAAAAATATCTGCTCCGCCGGAATGGACTCGGCATAGTAGCGTTCAAGCGCTTCCATGATCGCTCCGATAGCTGCCTCCGCTGTGGATTGCCCCCGCCCCAGGGACGTGACTTCGGAAAGAGCGGCGGGCCGGACGGCCTGCACGACCGGAAACCCGACGCGGTCGAGCCCGGTCAGGTCGCCGATCCGGGTTATTCGCGCGCGACGACAGAGGGTGAGAAGCGCATGGAACCGGTGCTCCACGTCTTCAGCAGTCTGGTCTTGAGAGAGAGACATGTGCAGGTTTGAAACGATCGCGGCATGTAGATCGGCAAGCGCACCATTCAGGCGCAATGGATCAGCTCCTGACGACAACACTAAGCTCCTGGATCGAACGTCTGGCGCGCTTGATGAGGGCTTTTGCCCCCTGGCTTTGCGCAATTTCCACGGCTGCACTCAGGTCGGCAACAAGCGCATCCTTATGTGCGCCGACCCGAGCCTTGAGCAACGCCCGGCAACGGTGCAACTCCGCCAACCAATAGGCATGGCCGGTCTCCTCCGCCTTGGCGATTGCTTCGTCGGCCACCTCGATGGCGCTCGTGAAACTTCCGGCACGCCCCAGCAGGCTGGCATGCATGTAAAGGTAGATCGGCAGATCCGCGACGGCGCCGAGGCTTCTCAAAAGCTCCAATCCGTCACGGAATCGCTTGTGACCGCTTGCAAGATCCCCCCTGTGCGCCTCCGCCCACCCCCCGCACAGAAGCGACAGACCGGATAGCGACTGCATCCCGTGCTTCCCGGCAAACTCCGCCATGCGTTCCGAGATTTGGGCGAGATGTTCAAAATCTTCCCGATAGAAGGCGGAGACCGCCTCGGTGTCGAGCGAGTGCGCCTTGCTCGGGACGTGGCCGATCCGGTCGACGAACGAGATCATCCTCCTGAGCGCCGCATCCGACGCCTTCGTCTGCCCCGTCAGCCAGAGGGAAAGCGCCAATTGTCCGAGACCGCAGACCTTCGCGTCGTGGCCGCCGAATTCCGTCCGGCTTTTCTGCGCCCGTCGCAGATCATAGAGCGCCAGGCCCGCCTTGATCGCCTCCTGCGTCTCCCGGTGCCGTCCGAGATTGAAATCGATCGCCCAGATGCAATGGTTGACCTGAAGCTGGATCTCCGGGTCTTCGGTTTTTGCCAGCATCGACTGCACTTCCAGGGCGCGGTCGTGCATGACGCGGAAATCGGAGCCCGTGAGCCACCAGCCCCAGTAGATCGGGAACCATTTGGATTGTTCCTCCATCGGCTGCCGACGGGCGATTTCGACGCCGCCTTCATAAAGCTTGCGCGCAGGCGGTGAATTCAGGCCCACAAGTCCGGTGAGGATCGGCCCCAGTGCCGTCAGCGCCGCAAGCTGCCGTGACTCGATCTGGCGTCCCTCGCCACACCGGCCGCAAAGGCCGAGAGCATGTTCCAGATATTGCCGCGCCTCTATCATCGCCGAGCGGCTCGAGCTTTCCTTTCCCGCCGCTATATACAGGTCGATCGCCTCCTCGAGGAGCCCGGCTCGCTCCGCATGCTCGGCCAGCCTTCCCGTATCGACCCACGTCGCCACGGCGCGATTCTGGCTGACGGCGCCATAGAGGCGCCGGTGCAGTACCTGGCGCTGCTTGCGCAGCAGCGCGTTATAGATCGTCTCCTGAACCAGCACGTGGCGAAAACCGTAGGCGACGCGTCCGGGCACCCGGACGCGCGTCAGGAACCCGGTCTCGCAGAGCGTGTCGGCCGCGGCTGCGATCGCCTTCTTGCCGAAGTCGGGCAGCAGCGCGCGAAGCAGCGGCAAGGTCACGTGCGTGCCGGCGGCGGCGGCCGCCCGCGCCACGTCGCGCGCCGAGCCCAGATGTTCGAGCCGAGCCTCGAGGATCGCCTCGAATGCCGACAGATGCGCCGGCTTGACGCTCTCAGAAAGGCTCTTCCTGCCGGCGTCGGCATTCTCTGCGACCCATTGGCAGATCTCTTCGATGAAGAGAGGAATGCCGCCTGAAATCCGTTCCGTCACCTCGAAGAGCTCGGGAAGCACCGCCAGCCGGTGCTGCGGCCACTTGGCCTCGATCGCCAGTCTCGTCTCGTCGCGGTCGAGCGGCCGCAGCGACAGGCGCGTGGGGTCTGCCGCCTCCAGCCATTCCGAGGGCTCACCGGGACGCGAGGTCACGACGAGGAAAGCGGGATACCGATGGATGATGCGGGCRGCCTCGCCGAGCAGGTCGCGGGATGTCGGATCGATCCAGTGGATGTCCTCGACGGCGATGACGACCGGCCCGTTTTGGCAGATCGCCTCGAGCGCCTGATCGACGGCGCGATATGCCTTCTCGCGGATCGTGCTGGGGCTGTCGTTCTGCAGGACCTGGCTTCGCCCTTGTGCGCCGAGCAGATAGGCAAAGACGTCGATCACGTCCGCGTCCACGATGCCGTTGCGCTCGAAGAGGGCTTGCACTGCCGCGGCCGTGGGGCCCATCTTTCCGGTTTCGGAAGGAAGAATGTGCAGCAGCGGATGCAGCGTCGAGCGCAGCCCGCCCGGGAGGCATTGGAAGAAAAGCAGCTTCGTCCGCCGGTCGCGAGTCCGCCTGCGCAGTTCCCGCAGCAGCCGCGACTTGCCGATCCCCGCCTCGCCCTCGATCAGGGCAACCGCCCCGCGCCCGCTCAACACGCCGTCCCACAGGCGGGTGATGGCGGCCAGTTCGCTTTCGCGATTGATGAGAGGGCCCGCGACCCTGCCATAGGCATAGAAGCGATCGACTTCGATCTTATGCCCGAGCGCACGCCAGACCTTTTCGGGTTCGGCGAAGCCCTTGAGCGTCTTGCTGCCCTGGAACACGAAGGCATGCGAACGTCCGGCAAGATTGCGCGTGTCCTCGGAAACGAGAACGCTGTTGGGGTCGGCGATGGCCTCGAGCCGGGTGGCCATGGCGAGCGCGGCGCCGGTCACCGGCTCTTCCATCCCGCCTTCCTGCGACGCGTCGCGGACGAGCGCGATGGACGTGGCGATGCCGACGCGAACGCCCAGATCGTCCCGTCCGCCCTCGCGGCCAACCCGATCGCAGGCATCGACGATCCCGAGCCCCGCCCGGATCGCGAGCGAGGCGGAATCCCTGGCGTCGAGTTCGACCGGGAAAAGGGCCACGCCACCATCGCCAGCCTCGTGTTGAATGACGCCGGAGTGAGAAGCGATCGACTGCCTCGCCGCCCGCTGAAAAGCGGACATCAGGTCCTGGTAGTCTTCAATGTCCATGAGATGCAGGAGATCGGTTGACCCGACGAGATCATAGCAGAGCGCCGTGACGATGCGCCGCTCTCCGCCGGGCGCAAAGGAACTGCCCGCGCGCCTTCCGCGCCCGGCCGCTCGTCGTGGTGTCCTGGTCCCGCTTTCGCGCAGCATGCACCACCCCCGCCTTCCGCGACACAACCGTAGTTCGGCGCGCGGCATCCCAGACCTGAACAGTATCGCTTTATCGTAATACTTTTTTCGTTGTTGACCTGAATAGGCTAGCAGCCGCGGTCCGAGGCTGACGGTCGAACGGACCGATGTCAATCGGCGACAGGTTGCATGCAATCGCTCGTCAGCAATCAGGCGCAAGCGGGCCATCAAAGCGCCAACAAGGATGAAGGAAGATCGGCGATCAACTTTACCTTGTCGACGCCCAATCGCAATTCGTATAGTTGAAAGCCATGCCATTGGACGTTGCAAGGGGACAGAAGCAGTGTCGTCTACCGGTTTGCTGATCAGCTTTTTCATTACCACCGCCGTCTTTGCCTATATTCCGGGTCCGGCCATGCTCTACGCTGCAGCGCAGACGATGGCACGCGGGCGCTGGTCCGGCCTGATGGCTGCCCTCGGCATCCATGTCGGCGGCTATGTGCACGTCGCTGCCGCCGCGGCGGGGCTCTCAGTCCTCTTCCACGCGGTGCCCACGCTCTATCTCGCGGTCAAATTGGCCGGCGCCGCCTATCTGATCTGGCTCGGCCTTCGCCTTTTCCGTGCCAGGGCGCAGGGGCATGTCATATCCCCGGAGGTCCGGGGAAAATCCGGCCGACGCGCATTTCTCGAGAGCATCGTCGTCGAGGTTCTCAACCCTAAGATCGCGATCTTCTTCGTAGCGTTCCTGCCGCAATTCATCGACGCAGCCGCGACGTTTCCCGTATGGGCACAGTTGATCGTCCTCGGAACCATCGTCAACTTGATGTTCACATCGGCTGACATTGTCTGCGTAACCCTCGCAAGCGCAGTCATCTTGAGACTGAAGCGCTCATCCCGCGCGCAACGCATCGTTCAGCGCGCCGGCGGTGCAACCCTCATGGGATTGGGAGCCCATCTCGCCTTGCAGAAAGGCTAACCAGCCCGACGCGTCACCGGACGATCGTCAACCGCTCGGCCGCGCGCGTGATCGCCGTATAGAGCCAGCGCTCGCGGGTGTCGCGGAAGGCGAAGCTCTCGTCGAAGAGCACGACATTGTCCCATTGCGAGCCCTGCGCCTTGTGCACCGTCAGGGCATAGCCATAGTCGAACTCGTCGTAGCGCTTGCGCGTGGACCAGGGTATCTCGCCCTCGACATCCTCGAAAGCCGCCTTCAGCAGCTTGATCTTGGCAGCACCCCGATCCATATCGTCGTCTTCCGGGCGGATCATCAGGTTGATCCCCGGCTTCACCGTTTCCTTCGACGAACTCATCACCTGCCAGAGCGAACCGTTGAGCAGGCCCTTGGCCGGATCGTTCCTGAGGCAGACGAGCTTGTCGCCCGATTGCGGATAGTCGCTGGTAAAGCCCTTCAGCTCGCGCAGGCGCTGATTGTAGCGCCGCCGCGTGCGGTTGGTGCCGACGAGCACCTGGTCGGCCTCGAGCACCAGCGGCTGCGTCACCTCCGTCTTGGAGATCACCTGCGCCGTGCCATAATCTCCCGGTTTGATCTCCCTGCCCTCGCGCACATGCATGGCGAGCTGGATGATCGGGTTATCGCGTGCCTGCCGGTGGATATCGGTAAGCAGATAATCCGGCTCCTGATTGGTGAAGAAGCCGCCGCCGGATACCGGCGGCAATTGCCCCGGATCGCCGAGCACGAGGATGGGCGTGCCGAAGCTCATCAGGTCCTTGCCGAGCGCCTCGTCGACCATCGAACACTCGTCGACGATGATCAACGCCGCCTTTGCGACCGGGCTCTGGCGGTTGATGGCGAACATCGGCGCGATCGAGGTCTTGCCGGTCTGCTCGTCCGCCACCTCCTCCTCGCCGCGCGGCCGGTAGATCAGCGAATGGATTGTCTTGGCGTTGCTGGCACCCTTCGAACGCAGCACCTGCGCGGCCTTGCCGGTGAAGGCGGCGAACAGCACCTCGCCGTCGACATGTTCGGCGAAGTGCCGCGCAAGCGTCGTCTTGCCGGTGCCGGCATAGCCGAACAGCCGGAAAAGCGGCGAGCGGCCTTCCTTCAGCCAACGCGAAACGGCCTTCAGGGCCTCATCCTGTTGCGGAGCGAACTGCATGCCTTGCAGTGTCAGGATTCGGCGGCTCGGCGCAAGTCCGGATTTGGACATCGGGCGGCTCGCCAGCATCGGAGAGGCCGGTTGAAGGAGACATGCGGCAAAGGCGCGCGGCACTGTGATTTCGGAAAAAGGCGCTCACACGGAATATTCTGCCGCCAAGGGCAGCCAATCGGCCGCATGCGCTGCAGTCCGCGCGCCATTCTCTACGGCGACCGCTGTGGCGGAATCTTGCAGTGCATCTTGAGCGGGCACGATCAATGCTGATAACCAGACGACGATCGCAGAATGCGCGCGTTCGCGCCCACGCGGATCCCCTGCCGGAGATGAGCTTGAAGCCGGAACAGCCTGCCACGCCGATACCGCCGAAGAATGCCGGGATGGGGCGCCTGCCCGCGACCGTCCAATGGTTCGTGCTCGCCGCTCTCTCCGTGGTCTTCGCCGTCGCCCTCGAGGCGATCGGCATTCCGGCAGGCCTGCTGATGGGGCCGATGGCGGCGGGCGCCATCGTCGGCATGAACGGCGGCACGATCCGCCTGCCGCGCCAGTTCTTCTTCTGCGTCCAGTTCATTCTGGCGATGATGATCGCCGGCTCGATGCGGCCGGATCTGTTCGCAACCTTTTCCGGCAACTGGCCGCTTTTCCTTGCCGTCATCCTGTCGGTGATCGGCGTCAGCACGCTCTCGGGCTGGACGATTACGCGGATGCGCATACTGCCGGGCACGACGGCGATCTGGGGATCGTCGGCCGGTGCCGCCTCGACCATGTTGCTGATGGCCGACGCCTATGGCGCGGATGTGCGGCTGGTCGCCTTCATGCAATATCTGCGCGTCGTCTTCGTCGCCAGCGCCGCGGCCGTGGTCGCCCATCTCTGGGTCAGCGGCGCCGAATCCGCCCGGGCGACCGCCCTGTTCGCGCCGATCGGCGCCCTTCCCTTCCTTGCGACACTCGCGGTCGGCATTGTCGGCGGGCTCCTCGGCAAGGCGCTGCGCGTGCCCGCCGGCGCCTTTCTCGTCCCCTTCGCCATCGGTTCGGCGCTCAATGTCACCGGCGCTTTGACAATTGCGCTGCCGCAATGGCTGCTGGCGTTGTCGTTTGCCCTGCTCGGCTGGAATATCGGCCTCGGCTTCACCCGTACGATCGTGGCTCATGCCCGCCGCGCTCTTTTGCCGACGGTCGTCTCCATCCTCGTGCTGATGGGCTTTTCGGCACTGCTTGCCTTGCTGCTCATCAAGGCCGTCGGCATCGATCCGCTGACCGCCTATCTCGCCACCAGCCCCGGCGGGCTCGATTCGATCGCCGTCATCGCCGCCTCGAGCGATGTCGATCTCCCCTTCGTCATGGCGCTGCAGACGGCGCGCCTGCTGATCATCACGCTGATCGGCCCCGTGCTCGCCCGCTTCGTCGCCGACCGGGCCTGAACCGGCACTGTCGACGCAAGCGTGGGAGTCTCCCCGCGCCGCGGCCGCGTCCTTGATTGAGGACGTCACCGCAACCGTCACTGGCGCAAAGGGAATAAATCCGGCCCCTCCGGTGTCTTCTCATCTGCATACCAGCCTGCGCCGGTCCCGCGCCTTCGCGCGGCACCGCAAACCGAGGAAGGAAATGTCCCATGATGAAAACGTTCCCACTCGCCATCGCCATTTGCCTCGCCGCGGGCGCTTCCGCCCTGGCCGCGCCGCCCGTGAAGACCGTCGACACCGAAAAGGGGCCGGTGCTGGCCGCCGATAACGGCATGACGCTTTATACCTATAAGGAGGATATGGGCGGCGCCTCCGCCTGCTATGATCAATGTGCGAAGAATTGGCCGCCCTTCATGGTCGAAGGCGATGCTACGGCCGAGGCCCCCTATACGATTGTCGAGCGCAAGGATGGCAGCAAGCAGTGGGCGAAGGATGGCATGCCGCTCTATTTCTTCGTCAAGGACGAGAAGATGGGCGACGTCACCGGTGACGGCGTGAAGGGCGAATGGGATGTCGCACGGCCGTGACGGTCCAAGGGCGGGTGCGGAGGCGGACGCCTCTGCACCCGACGATTTCGAAGAGAATATTCTGGCCCTGATGCCTGCCCTCCGGCGCTATTCGCGCAGCCTCGCCCATTCCGATGCCGATGGCGAGGACCTGCTGCAGGACTGCGTCGAGAAGGTGCTGGCGCGGCGGGCGCAGTGGCGGGGCGTGAACCTGCGCGCCTGGGCCTTCACCATCATGACGAACCTCTACCGGAACCGCCACCGCCGCCAGACGCAGCATCCGGAGGTCGAGCTCGACGAAACGCTCGACCTCGTCACCGAAGAAGAAAGCGGCGATCCACTCGAGAGGCGCAGGCTCGAGCAATCGCTCGATCGGCTCTCGCCGGAGAACCGCTCGGTACTGATGCTCGTGGTGATCGAGGGATACCGCTATCAGGACGTGGCGGAGATGTTGGCCATTCCGATCGGCACGGTGATGTCGCGCCTGTCGCGCGCCCGCCGGCAGATGGCCGAAGCGATGAAGGACGACAATGTGATTGCCCTGCGGAGACCGAAATGACGGATGAATTCAACACCGTCTCCGAAGACGACCTGCACGCCTATGTCGACGGCCATCTGAGCCAGCCGGAACGGGGGCGTCTCGAAGCCTGGCTGGAAAAGCACCCGGCCGAGGCCGAAGAGGTGCGCCAATGGCAGGCGCAGGCGGCAGCGCTGAAACAGCACTTCGCACGCTACGCCCATGGCGATCCGAAAGACCGCATGCGCATCACCGCCCGCGGGCGCGCCACCGCCGCACGCACGCCTCTCATGCCCCTCTTCCGCCGCATCGCCGCCGGGCTTCTGATCTTTGCCGGCGGTGTCCTTGCCGGAGCCTATGGCTCGCGGCTTGCCACGCCGGAGCAACCGCCCGCCGCGACCGCCACCGCCGATTCCCTGCCCCGGCAGGCGCAATCCGCCTTCCTCGTCTATGCGAGCGAAGTCCGCCACCCGGTCGAGGTCGGCGCCGACCAGGAGGCGCATCTCGCGAACTGGCTCGGCAAGCGGCTCGATTACAGCCTGAATGTCCCCGATCTCTCCCCGCTCGGTTTCTCGCTCGTCGGCGGCAGGCTCCTGCCCGTCAATGGGACCGCCGGTGCCATGCTGATGTATGAGGACCGAACCGGCCAGCGGCTGACCGTGCTTCTCGGCCGCAATGCGGAGAACCGCGAAACGAGCTTCCGCCTGTCGAGCCAGGGCGGCATCGAGACCTTCTACTGGATCGACGGCGAGATCGGCTATGCCGTCACCGGCGAAGTGCCGCGCGACCTGCTGCAGAAGATCGCTCACGAATGCTACAGGCAGTTTGAGGGTTCGTCGGCGTCATGATTTGAGACGAAGCCACGTGGATTCTCGCGACATATGCACTGATCGAGGCGAGCGCTCACCCCCCTCTGCCCTGCCGGGCATCTCCCCCACAAAGGGGGGAGATTGACCCGCGGCAAGCCAACCGCTTCAATAGAAAGGCTCGGATTGCAGAGCCGCTTGATGGGAACCGGGCGTGCCACCTGCGTTCTCCCCCCTGTGGGGGAGATGGCCGGCAGGCCAGAGGGGGGTGTAGGCTGCCGCGATCGCTCCGTTCTATCAACCCCGCCGCAGAGGATCGTTCTCGATGACGATCGGCTTGCCATGCGGCGTCGCCTCCGCGGCGCGTTGCCAGCTTCGGGTGAGCGCTTCGAGTTCCGGGCCGGAGGCGACGGAAAGCCGCGTCAGCAATTCGCTGAGCGCCGCGACCCAGCAATCGTAATAGTCGCTGCCATCCGCCTTGCGTCCCGGCTTGTGAAGCTCGGCGGACAGGGCCTCGGCCCAGGTTTCCCAGGAAAACAGCCCCTGGTCGTGCAGCCGCACGGTCATCGCGAAGGCGGTCGCCTGCCAGGGCTCGGCGAAGACCGGCTCGCCATCGGCCGCTCGCGGAAGCCCGGCAGAGGCGAGGAGCGGAGAGGAAGCCTTACACGCACTCAAGATAGCTCTCCCAGGCGTCGATCGACACGGTGAGCGAAGGATCGGCCCCCTCGCCCCAGATTTCGTGCCCATCGAACACGACCGTATAGACCCATTGCGGGTGCTCGCCCTTGCCGTGGGCGTTGTCGTCCGGGAAGACGAAGCTTCCCTGTACCGCCTCCACCACGCCCGCCCCGGCCCGGGCATAGCGCGGCAGCCGCGTATGCGTTTCCGGATTGAAGTTCTTCGTGCGAACCCTCTCGCCGACGGCAAAGCGCGGCGGCGCATCGACCGGACGGTCGCAGGGGCCGCCCTTGGCGAGCACGCCGGCGACCATCTCCGCCTTCAGCAACGTTCTCGGCTCGCGCCCCCGGCTCAAACTATGTCCGGCATCGAGCTCGGCCTGCGTGACGAAGCCGTGCCTCTTCAAGAGCGTCTCGAGCGCACGCGTCCAGATCTCGTAATAGCTCGCCGAAAGATAGGTCGCCGGCGGCAGGCATTCGCGCGCGTGCCGGCTTTCGTCGATGGTCCAGGCACCAAAGGCGCCGCAGGAGAGCGTGATGCCGAGCGCCCGCTTCTCCCATTCGGCATGGAAAACCGGTTCGTTCCTTTCCGGCGCGATCGGACCGAAACCCTGCTGTCCGCCGAGATCGTGCGGTCCGTTCATCGCACCGCCTCCGGAGAAAGGGCAAGCCCCGTGCCGATCATCGAGTCGCGCGTGACGAGGTCGGCGAGCGCCTCTTCGCTGAAGCCCTCCGTGCCGTCGGGCCGCTCCGGCACGACGAGATAACGCAGTTCCGCCGTCGAATCCCAGACGCGGACCTTCTTGTCCGCCGGCAGATCGAGCCCGAATTCCGCAAGCACCCCACGCGGATCGATCACGACGCGGGAGCGATAGGGCGGCGCCTTGTACCAGA
The DNA here is from genome assembly GCF_001854885.1 of Ensifer sp. LCM 4579. Taxonomy (GTDB): domain Bacteria; phylum Pseudomonadota; class Alphaproteobacteria; order Rhizobiales; family Rhizobiaceae; genus Sinorhizobium. Next base: position 373,128 of record NZ_MDDV01000024.1, read on the forward strand.
CCGGCGGCAGGCCGAGCACGGCCCAGGGATAGCAGGAGCAGAGCGTGCAGACGACGAGGTTATGCGTCTCGGGCGTGTTGAACACGGCGCGCATATGTTCGCCCTGCCGGCCGGTAAAACCGAGGCTCGCAATCGCCGCCGTTGCATCGCGCCGCAGCCACTCGGCGAAGCTGGCATCGGCCCAGGCCCTGGCGACGACGCGGGCGCCGTTCCGCGGCCCCACCTTCGTTTCATAGGTCTCGACGATCGCATCGATGGCTGCCGGGTCGATCAGGCCTTTTTCCGTCAGCAGGCTCTCCAGCGCCTTCACCCGCGCTTCCATATCGGTGAAGTGATTGTCGTGAGGCTGGTCATGCTCAGGCCCATCGCCGTGGCGGTGCTCGGACATTTCATCACTCCCCTGTCGGAATCAGCATTATTTCTAGTCCACTACAACGGAAACCGGAATCGATTTCTGAACGGATCGCGACCTGTGGGTAGGTTGCAATCCATCAGTTCAGCATCGGCCAGAGACTGATGACGAGCAGCACTGCCATGGTGATGTTGAACCATTTGAGCCGCACCGGCTCGGAAAGCCAGTGCCGGAGCACCCTGCCGAAGCCCGCCCAGGTCGAAACGCTGGGCACGTTGACGAGGGCGAAGACGAGGCCGACGACGAGCACGCTGAAGAGATAGCTGTCGCTGGTGGTATAGGTCGCCATGGCCGAGACGGCCATGACCCAGGCCTTGGGATTGACCCATTGGAACGCGGCCGCCTGCAGAAATGTCATCGGCGCGGCGCCTGTCCTTCCCTCGCCAATCGCGCGCGACGAGCCGATCTTCCAGGCGATCCAGACGAGATAGGCACCGCCCGCGATTTTGAGCACCGTGTAGAGCAACGGCACCGAATGCAGGAGGGCGCCGAGCCCGAGGCCGACAGCGATCAGGAGAGCGAAGAAGCCGCTGCCGATTCCAAGCATATGGGGGATGGTTCTCACGAAGCCGAAATTCACGCCCGAGGCGAACAGCATCGTATTGTTCGGTCCGGGTGTGATCGAGGTCGTGAAGGCAAACAGGAACAAGGCCAGAAGCGTATCCGGTTGCATGCTTTCCCCAGGAGGCTTCAGACGCGACCAGCATTCTTAACGTCGCGCCCGTCCGGCGACCACAGGCGCCGGTAGGTCAACGTAGCTGACCTATACTCAAAGACCAGTGCATTCTTGTCCCGGGGACAAAACAGGGCTCGCCGATTGTCGGCCTGCCTAGGCAGGTGAACCAGCTCACTTGCGCTTTTGCGATCTGCGCTTCTTTGCGGGTGCGGCAGCGGCACTTGCCGCTTCGGCAGCTTCCTGTCCTAGCCGCAACTGTCTCAGGCGGGCCGTCTTCTTCTGGCGCGCGGCCGTCTCTTGCTCCAGGATTGCGCGGGAGGCCAGTGTTGCCTGATCCATTCGGTCTGCCGGATTTTTCTTTTCAGTTTTGAAGATGCCGTTGGTATTGGTGTTCTTCACGAACGCCTCCTTTTCCAAGCGCAATAAAAAAGGCCGGGCGAACCCGACCTTCCTCACCATCTCGACCTGCCAATGCCAGTACATCCGTGGTCAAAGGCCGGGAGATGACAAACTCGTCATACACCGTGAAGGATACCCTCAAAGGGCACGCAGGTCTTCTGCAGAAGTCTTGCCCGTGCGACGATCCTGGGCAAGCTCGAAGCTTACTTTCTGACCGTCCTTGAGCGTCGACAGTCCGGCGCGTTCCACCGCCGAGATGTGCACGAACACGTCTGCAGTGCCATCCTCAGGCTGGATAAATCCAAAGCCCTTGGTACTGTTGAACCATTTTACCGTTCCTGAGGCCACGTTGATACCCTTTCAATCGCGCATGGAAGAACAACACTGCCTTTTCAGCAGTGTAATGAAAACCGATTTTGTCAGGATCTCCGTGACGATGCGCCGCAGCGCAGAAACAAACATCGTCGATCAACATCGATGTTGGGTATGTAGGTTACGAATATGTTGCTTACAAGGCGCTATTCTATTTTCTTTTACGCCTTTGAAGACTGCCGGAAGGCGGGTTCCCAGAAACCGGCGTGATGGCGGAGGCTGAACGCGGCTTATGGACTTTTTCAGATCGGATTCTTAATTTCTTGCAGGACGGCGCCCGCGCGTCTTTCAGACGCGCAAAGGTCGCTGTAGCTTTTCCTCTGCGCGTCGAGCTTCCGAAAATCGAGGTTTCGGGCCGACGCGCCCGGCCCAGCACAGGACAGTCTTGATGCACGATCCCATCCCGACCCTCACTTTCCCCGGCGGCCGCAAGATTCCCGTCCTCGGTCAGGGGACCTGGCGGATGGGCGAGGACCGCGCGAAGGCAGCGGCGGAAATTCGCAGCCTGCAGATCGGCCTCGACCTCGGCATGACGCTGATCGACACGGCGGAGATGTATGGCGATGGCGGTGCGGAGCGCATCGTCGGCGAAGCCCTTCGCGGGCGGCGCGACGAAGCGTTCATCGTCAGCAAGGTGCTGCCGGCAAATGCCAGCCGTTCGGGCACGATCGCCGCCTGCGAGCGCAGCCTCGAAAATCTCGGCACCGATCGGATCGATCTCTATCTTCTGCACTGGCGCGGCGGCCATCCGCTCGCCGATACCGTCGCCGCCTTCGAGGCGTTGAAGAAGGCCGGCAAGATCCTCGCCTGGGGCGTCTCCAATTTCGATCTCGACGACATGGAGGAACTGATCGCGGTCCCGGAGGGCGGTCATGTCGCGACCAATCAGGTGCTCTACAATCTGGCCCGCCGCGGCATCGAATATGATCTCCTGCCCTGGTGCCGCGACCGGCATTTGCCCGTCATGGCCTATTCGCCGCTCGACGAGGGACGGCTTCTCCACAATGCCGATCTGATCCACATCGCCAAGGCGCATCAGGCGACGCCGGCACAGGTGGCGCTCGCCTTCCTGAAGACCCGCTCCGGCGTCATCTCCATCCCCAAGACCGGCTCCACCGAGCGCGCTCGCGAAAACCGCGACGCGATGGACATTCACCTGACGGCGGAGAATCTCGCCGAGCTCGACCGGTTCTTCCCGCCGCCGCGGAGGAAGACGCGGCTGGAGGTTATTTGATCTGAGATTTTACGCGGTCCTGGCCGCCCCTCATCCGGCCTGCCGGCCACCTTCTCCCCGCAGGCGGGGAGAAGGGACCCGCGGGAACCGCTCGTCTTCCGCTTTCCGCTGCAAACAGTGGAAGTGAGCGTCGATGGCGCAAACGGCGCAACCGACCGCAACGGTATCCCCTCTCCCCGCGCGCGGGGAGAGGGCTAGTCCTCGGGTTAAACCCGAGGAGAGGGCAAAATCGTCCGGCGCCGAGGCAAGCGAATGGTTGTCGCCCGCTCACATCCCCTGATGGCCGCGGTTCATCGCGGCGATGCCGGTGCGGCAGACCTCGATCAGGCCGAGCGGCTTCATGATCGCGATGAACTGCTCGATCTTCGACGGCTTGCCGGTGATCTCGAAGACGAAGTGCTCGATATTGGCGTCGATGACCGAGGCGCGGAAGGCGTCTGCAAGCCTGAGTGCCTCCACCCGGTGCTCGCCGGAGCCATGCACCTTGACGAGCGCAAGCTCGCGTTCGATCGGCCGGTCGTGGCCGAGGCTCGCCGCGCGCACGGTAAGGTCGACGACGCGATGGACCGGCACCAGCCGTTCGAGCTGGTTCTTGATCTGCTCTAGCACATGCGGCGTGCCGCGCGTGACGACGGTGATGCGCGACAGATGCGCCTCGTGCTCGGTCTCGGAAACCGTCAGGCTTTCGATGTTGTAGCCGCGGCCGGAAAAGAGGCCGATGACGCGGGCAAGCACGCCCGGCTCGTTATCGACGAGAACGGAAAGCGTGTGCGTCTCCGCAAGCTCCGTCTCCTTGGCGATGAAATAGGCAGAGCCCGTCGGCTGAAGATGTGCACTCATTTATCGTTCCTCTATCCTCAAACGAGCTGGCGGCCCTTGGCGTCGATCGCCGTGGCGACCGCCTCGTCCGTCGCCTCGTCGGGCAACAGCATCTCGTTGTGGGCCTTGCCGGAGGGAATCATGGGGAAGCAGTTGGCGAGATTGGCGACGCGGCAGTCGAAAATGACGGGCGCCGGCGTGTCGATCATCCGCCGGATCGCGTCATCGAGCTCACCCGGCTTCTCGCAGCGGATGCCGACGCCGCCATAGGCCTCGGCGAGCTTGACGAAGTCCGGCATCGCCTCCGTATAGGAATGCGACAGGCGGTTGCCGTGCAGGAGCTGCTGCCACTGGCGGACCATGCCCATATATTGGTTGTTCAGAATGAATATCTTGACCGGCAGGCCGTATTGCACCGCGCAGGACATTTCCTGGATGCACATCTGGATCGAGGCGTCGCCGGCGATGTCGATGACGAGGCTTTCCGGATGCGCGACCTGGACGCCGATCGCGGCCGGGAAGCCGTAGCCCATCGTGCCCAATCCGCCCGAAGTCATCCAGCGGTTCGGCTCCTCGAAGCCGAAGAACTGTGCCGCCCACATCTGGTGCTGGCCGACCTCGGTGGTGATGTAGGTGTCGCGGCCCTTCGAGAGTTCATAAAGCCGCTGGATCGCATATTGCGGCATGATGACGTCGTCGCTAGGCGTATAGGCCAGCGAGTTGCGCGCGCGCCACTTGGTGATGGAGCGCCACCAGTCGCCGAGCCGCGCCGTGTCGGCCGTCTTCGCCGCCGCGCGCCAGAGGCGAACCATGTCTTCGAGAACCGTGCCGACATCGCCGACGATCGGAACGTCGACCCGGACGTTCTTGTTGATCGAGGACGGGTCGATGTCGATGTGAATCTTCTTCGAATTCGGCGAGAACGCATTGAGCCGGCCGGTGATGCGGTCGTCGAAGCGCGCGCCGATGCAGACCATGACGTCGCAATCATGCATCGCCATGTTGGCCTCGTAGGTGCCGTGCATGCCGAGCATGCCGAGCCAGTTCTTGCCGGAGGCCGGATAGGCGCCGAGGCCCATCAGCGTCGAGGTGATGGGGAAGCCGGTGAGATCGACCAGTTCGCGCAGGAGATGGGCGGCCTGCGGACCGGAATTGATGACACCGCCGCCGGAATAGATGATCGGCTGGCGCGCCGCCTTCATCAGCGCTATCGCCTCCTCGATCTTCGTCAGTTCGCCCTGCCTCTTCGGCTGATAGCTCTTCTGCGTCGGCACGGCCGAGGGCGGCGTGTAGGTGCCGGCCGCAAACTGGATGTCCTTCGGGATGTCGACGACGACCGGGCCCGGTCGCCCCGATTGCGCGACGCGGAACGCCTCATGGATGATGCGGGCGAGATCGTTGACGTCCTTGACCAGCCAATTGTGCTTGGTGCAGGGCCGGGTGATGCCGACCGTATCGCATTCCTGGAAGGCGTCGGAGCCGATCAGCGCGGTCGGAACCTGGCCGGAGATGCAGACGAGCGGGATCGAGTCCATCAAGGCGTCCTGCAGCGCGGTGACGGCATTGGTCGCTCCCGGACCGGAGGTGACGAGCATGACGCCGACCTTGCCGGTGGAGCGGGCATAGCCCTCGGCCATATGGCCGGCGCCCTGCTCATGACGAACGAGGATATGTTCTATGTCTTCCTGTTGGAAAATCTCGTCATAGATCGGAAGCACGGCACCGCCGGGATAGCCGAAAATGTGCTTGACGCCATTGTCCTTCAGAGCCTGGAGAACGATCTCCGCCCCGGTCATCTGGTTTTCAGTTCCGCTCATGAGCCTGCTTCCGTCCCTTTTTCAGGTTTTGGGGTGATTAGCGTGTTTGAAGACATAAAAAAAGGCCCCATCAGGAGCCTCGTTCAGCGCATGGGTGGCTATCGCCGGATGGTCACACCATCCTGCCCATGCGCCGTCCCACCACAAGAATAACCGCGAATTTTTTCATGGGCCGACTTGATAAACAGAAATCCTTGGGTCGTCAACGCCGTTTTGGAATAGTCGCAACCACTTATTAAAGTCGTTCCCCTATCCTTCGAGGCAATTCGCCCGAGGTGTCAATTGCTCAACAGTGAACGTCAGTCCCCGAACCGAGCCGGGGAACAGGATCGCCGCGACGGCACGAAGCCGGGGAACCGTTTCCTCGGCCGGGTCGTCGCGTGCAACGGTTCGCGGGCAACGATCGCTGCAGTCGCCGAACGAGGCGAGACCTCGCTCACCGAACTCTGGTCCGTCGGCCGGCTGATTTCCATTTCAGTCGGCGAGAACCGCGTCGTGGCGCTCGTCTGCTCGATGCACACCGCATCCGAGGAGTGGAGCGAGGAGACGAACAACACCATTCGCATCGAAGTCGAGCTGATGGGCGAAGTCTATATCGGGCCGGACGGGCATGAGGAATTCTCCGCCGGCATCAGCCGCTATCCCTATCTCGGCGCCATCGCACACCGCATTCGCGCCACCGACCTCGCCCGCATCTACGATTCCAGGCAAGCGGACAGTTGCGTCATCGGCAAGCTGACGCAGGACGAGAGCCTCGACGCGACGATCCACGTGCCCTCGATGCTCGCCAAACACTTCGCCATCGTCGGCACGACGGGTGTCGGCAAGTCGACCGCCGTGACCCTGCTGCTCAACAAGGCGATTGCCGCCGATCCGAAGCTGCGCGTGCTGATCCTCGACCCGCACAACGAGTTCGCCGCCGCTTTTCCGGAACATGCGGTCGTCATCGAGACCGACACGCTCGAACTGCCGTTCTGGCTCTTTCGCCTGGAGGAATTGGCCGAGGTGATCTTCCGCGGCCGCCCCCCGGTGGCGGAAGAGCTCGACATTCTGCGCGACGTCATCCCCGATGCGAAGAAGGCCTTCAAGGGCGGCGAATCGGGCCTGATGCGCCGGCAGACGGAAAAGAGTTCGATCACCGCGGACACCCCGGTGCCCTATCGCATGGCCGACCTCTTGGCGATGATCGACGAGCGCATCGGCCGGCTCGAAGGGCGCACCGACAAGCCGCATCTGCGCTCCCTGAAGGTCAGGATCGCCTCGGCGATCAACGATCCGCGCTATCATTTCATGTTCTCGTCCAACACGATCACCGACACGATCCAGGACACGATCGCCAGGATCTTCCGCATACCGGGCGAAGGCAAACCGATCGCCACCTTCGAACTGGCCGGCATCCCTTCGGAAGTCGTCAATTCGGTCGCCTCGGTGCTCTGCCGCATGGCCTTCGAAATCGGCCTCTGGGGCAATGGCGGCATCCATATGCTGGTCGTCTGCGAGGAGGCCCACCGCTATGTGCCGGCCGATCCTTCCTTCGGCTTCCTGCCGACGCGCCAGGCGATCTCCCGCATTGCCAAGGAAGGCCGCAAATACGGGGTATCGCTCGGCATCATCACCCAGCGACCCGGCGAACTCGATCCGACGATCCTATCGCAGTGCTCGACGGTCTTTGCCATGCGGCTCGCCAACGACCGCGACCAGGAGATCATCCGCTCCGCGATCTCAAACTCGTCGATCTCGACCACCAGCTTCATCTCATCGATCGGCAATGGCGAGGCGATCGCCTTCGGCGAAGCCGTGGCGGTTCCGATGCGCATGCGCTTCAGCCGCGTGGAAGAGGCGAGATTGCCACGCGCCCATGGCATCACCGACAGGGTTGAAGAGGATGCGCCGCCCGTCGATCTGCGTTCGATCGTCAGCCGCATGCGCGCCATGAACGGACCGGATATTTCAAGCTTCCAGCAGAGCTACCTCGCGGCCGAAAGCGCGCAGACGGTCGATCGCGAGCAGGATGCCTGGGACGAACCGGATCGCGAGGTCGCCCCCTCACCCGCCGACGGCATGCGGGAGCCGGCGCTGGAGTCCTATCGGCCGGACATGCTTCCGCACGCGCCCGAACCGGTCAATCCGCAGCTCGAGCGCTTCAACCAAATCCGCGAGCAGATCCTTTTCGGGCAGGCAGAAAGGGATGCCGCGCGGCAGCAGCAGCGTCCGCCGGTGCAGCCGGAACGGAGCTTCGGCTCCCCCGCCGCCGAAGCGCAGCGTCAAGGATCGCTGCGCGAAAGCCTGCTCAAGCGTCCGCTCGGCAGCATTATCCGCAAGTAAGTCGCGGTGCCGCAGCCACTCGCGTCTGATAGGCGCGTCGCCGGGGCGGAGCTTTAAGAGCGGAACCGCTGCCCGGTGCGGCATGTCTCCTGGAATCGGCCCCATGTCGTCGTTGTGCGTCCTGGGAGCGCGCTGAAAAATGCGTCTGCACGGCAAAGATCACGGGCGCTCCGCGCATCGTTCGTTCATGAAAGATCGTCCGGGCTCTCGATCCATTGCCAGCTTTCGTCGAGCTGATTGCGGAACCACGTCATCTGGCGCTTGGCATATTGGCGTGTCGCGGCCGCCCCGGCCTCGACCACCTGCTGCTCGTCAATCTCGCCTCTGAGCAGCGCCGCGATCTGCTGCACGCCGATTGCTTTCATAACCGGCATGTCCGACGACAGCCCAAGCGCGAGCAGGGCCCGCACCTCTTCGACGGCACCGTTTGCGAGCATCGCCTCGAAGCGGCGCGCGATGCGGCCGTGGAGCAGCGCGCGCTCGGGCTGGACGACGATCTTCACCGCTCGGCCGGCATCGATGATCACCGGGCCGCGGCCCTGTTGATAATGGCGAATGGAATTGCCCGTCGCCTCGATCACCTCCAGCGCCCGGACGATGCGCTGTCCGTCCTCCGGCCGCAATTGGGCGGCGGTCTGCGGATCGCGCGCCGCAAGCTCGGCATGGAGCATCCCAGCGCCCTCCGCCTTCAGCCGATCTCGCAGCCGTGTGCGGATATCCGCCGGAACCTCCGGCATATCCGAGAGGCCGCCCGTCAGCGCCTTGAAATAGAGGCCCGTTCCGCCGACGAAGACGGGCAGCCGCCGCTCTTCTCGCAAGCGGGCAACCAGCGCTTCCGCCTCGCGCAGCCAGGCGCCGGTCGAATAGGGCTGCCCCGCCGGCACATGGCCGTAGAGGAAATGCTCGACTCCCCCCATCTCCGACTCGTCCGGGCGCGCGGTCAGGACCTTCAGCGTGTCGTAGACCTGCATACTGTCGGCGTTGATGACCACGCCGCCGTGGCTGCGGGCCAGCTTCACGGCAAGTGCGGACTTGCCGCTGGCGGTCGGCCCGGTTATCAGGATCGCGTCCATATCTTGCTCAAGGTTCTCCATCATGGCTCTCGTTGCCACGCTTGTCGCCAATCCGTCAAATCCCGTCCTGACGTCCGCATTGGCCGAGGCCGCGGCAGAGGCCGTCAATGCCTCCGGCCTCTACTGGCTCGCCGACGGAATTGCCTGCGACGTCGCGCTCATGGACGGCAGCGATGCGGAGGCGGCCGAGCGGCAGTTGCGGGCCGTGCTCGGCGGCGCGAGCGTCGACGTCGCGGTGCAGGATGCCGAAAGCCGCCGCAAGAGATTTCTCATCGCCGACATGGATTCGACCATGATCGGCCAGGAATGTATCGACGAACTCGCGGCGGAAGTGGGCCTGAAGGAAAAGGTCGCCGCCATCACCGCACGCGCAATGAACGGCGAGATCGCCTTCGAGCCGGCGCTGATCGAGCGCGTGGCGCTGCTCAAGGGCCTGCCCGCAGCGGTCATCGGCGAGGTCATCGCCAAGCGCATCACGCTGACGCCCGGCGGGCGCGAGCTGATCGCCACGATGCGAGCGAAGGGACATTATACGGCACTTGTTTCCGGCGGCTTCACGGTTTTCACCGGCCCGATCGCCGAAAGGCTCGGCTTTCACGAGAACCGCGCCAATACCCTTCTCGAAGAAAACGGAAAGCTGACCGGCGAAGTGGCCCGGCCGATCCTCGGCAAGCAGGCGAAGGTCGATGCGCTGATCGACATCTCCGAACGGCTCGGCATCTCGACCGCGGACGCGATCGCCGTCGGCGACGGTGCCAACGATCTCGGCATGCTGCAGCTTGCCGGCAGCGGCGTGGCCCTGCACGCCAAGCCCGTCGTCGCCGAACAGGCGCAGATCCGCATCGACCACGGCGATCTCACCGCCCTCCTTTACCTCCAGGGCTACCGCAAAACGGATTTCGTCACATGATCATTCGCGAGACCGAACGGCTGCGGATCCGCAACTGGCGCGAAAGCGATCGGGACCTCTTTGCCGAGATCAACAGCGATCCGAAGGTGATGGAGTTCTTCCCGTTCCGCCGCAGTCGCCTGGAAGCCGACGCACTGCTCGACCGCCTCTCCCGCACGATCGAAGAGACCGGCTTCGGCTTCTTCGCCCTCGCGCTTCGCGACAGCGACGCGCCGATCGGCTTCTGCGGCCTGGCGTCGACCGATCTCGAACCACACCTGCCCGCCGGCACGATCGAGATCGGCTGGCGGCTCGCTGTCCGCCATTGGGGCAAGGGCTATGTGACGGAGGCCGCCCGGACGCTGCTCGCCTACGGCTTCGCCGACAAGAATCTCGGCGAGATCGTCTCCTTCGCGGTGCCGGCAAACACGCGCTCCACCGCCGTCATGCAGCGCCTCGGAATGCGTCCTGACCCGGCGCGCGACTTCGACCACCCGCGCGTGTCCGACACCCATCGTCATTTGAAGCGCCACGTGCTCTACGCGATCACGGCCGACGAGTGGGCGCGCCAAGCCGGGCGGGCGGATGAGGGCTCTCGCGCGCGGCCGTGAATGACGGAGGGCCGAGCCCTATTCCATCCGCACCGTGACGAAGCGCAATTCGCCGGACTTGTTGGCGATCATCAGCAACGCATTGCGCCGGCCGTCCGCTTTCAGAGCCTCGACGCGAGCCGTCACGTCTTCCGGCGTTGCCATTGCCTCCTGGCCGACTTCGACGATCACGTCCCCGGGCTCGAGACGGCGTTCGGCCGCGGGGGAGTTCGGCCTGACCTCGGTCACGACCACGCCCTCTATGGTCTCGGCGATGCCGAACGCCTTGCGGCGGTCTTCGTCGAGCACCGCGAGCTTCATGCCGAGCACCGCGTCGCTTGCAGGCAACGGTGCAGCCTGCTGCGGGTCTTGAGGCTCCGTCCCTTCGCCCTCCGGCACCGTCACCGCCTTTGCCAGTTGCTCTCCATCCTCGAGCCTTCCGAGCGTGATGCGAACCGTCTGCTCCTTGCCCTGGCGGATGATCACCACATCGACCGCCTTGCCCACGGCGCTTTCGCCGACGGCGCGGATGAGATCTCGGGTTTCGGCGATATCCGCCCCGTCGAAGCGTGTGATGATGTCGCCGGCCTTGATCTCGCCATGGGCGATCGGGCCGCCTTCGATGATCCCGGACACGAGCGCACCGTGCGGCCTTTCCATCTTCAGGCTTTCGGCGATGTCCTCACTCACCGGCTGAATGCGCACGCCGAGCCAACCGCGCCGCGTCTCACCGAATTCCTTGAGTTGGTTGACGACATTGACCGCCAGTTCCGTCGGCACCGCAAAGCCGATGCCGACCGACATGCCGGTCTGCGACAGGATCGCCGTATTGATGCCGATCACCTCGCCCTGCATGTTGAACAGCGGCCCGCCGGAATTGCCGCGGTTGATCGCCGCATCCGTCTGGATGAAATTGTCGTAGGGACCGGCATTGATGTTGCGGCCGCGGGCGGAAACCACGCCGACGGAGACGGAAACGCCGAGGCCGAACGGATTGCCGACGACCATCACCCAATCGCCGATCCTGATCTTGCGCGAATCGCCGAAGGCGACGGCCTTGAGCGGCTTTTTGGGCTCCACCTTGAGGAGGGCGAGATCGGTCTTTGGATCCATGCCGACCAGCTTCGCCTTCAAGCTCGTGCCGTCGGAGAGATTGATTTCGATGTCGTCCGCGTCCTGGACGACGTGATTGTTGGTGACGATATAGCCTGCGGGATCGACGACGAAGCCGGAACCGAGCGAGTTGACCGTGCGTGGACGAGCGCCGCCGCGCTGGCCCTTGAAGAATTCCTCGAAGAACTCCTGATGCGGCGAGCCCTCCGGCACCTGCGGCATCGGGGCATTGTCCTCGCTGGATTTCACGTTCTGCGAGATCGATATGTTGACGACGGCGTCGAGGATCCCCTCCGCGAGATCGGCGACCGAAGGCGGCCCGATCGGCGGCCGCGGCGTGGCCGTCTCGGCATAGGCGCCGTTGGAAAGGATCAGTGCCGTCGCGGCCGCCAGCACCACGCTGCGGAAATATTCGGGTCGTTTGGACAAGTCGCTAGGCTCCCATCATTGCTTTTGCGTCGCGTCGATCCGGACCCTGTCGGGTCCTCGCATGGCGACTGCCATATAAATTATACCGCCTTCTGCATGTCTCCTGAAATCGAAATCGACATAAGGAGGAAAGCCACGCAGCGGTTCGAACCGCTGCAGCGACCTTGCGCGTCGGATAGGACACACGGCGCTGTAGGCGACACCTTGCAGCCGGCCCGCACGATAAATTCTTCGCTGGAAGATACGGCGGAATTCCGGACCGTCCAGACACGATTTCCGGATCCAGTGCGCTAGCGCAGGGCTAGACGCCCGTCAGGTGGTGAGTTCGTGTCCGTAGTCTTTCAGCGCCTGCACCGCCTTTTCGAGATCGGATCCCGCCACGAAGACGTAATCGGTGCTGAAGGTCGAATTGGCAAAGACGCCGACCCCTGCGGTCGTAAGCGGATCGAGAACGGCCGCCAGCACGCCCGGCACGTCGAAGCTGAAATGCTGCTCGACGCGGAAACAGCGCCAGCCTAGCGAACTCTGAACGCTCGAGGGAACGCGGGCGGCTCGACAGACGAGCGTCATCTCTTCGCGGGAACTTGAAACGGTCCAGAACCCCGGCCCGTGCAGCCACTCCGGAATAGCAGACCCGATCGTGAAACGGGTGATGGCATATTCGGCGTCGACCAACCGGATCAGCAGTTTATGTTGCATTTCGCATTATCCTCGAACCAACCAGACGAGTCCGACGCCCATGGCCACCGAAGCGACTCCGGCCAATCGGAGCTGATACTCCGGGACATATGGCAAACGCTTCGCCATTTCCACAAGAACCAAAGGGGCCAGTGCGTACACCAGCCCCTCGATGATCAGGAAAAATGCAAATCCGGTCAGAAAATCGGACATCGCCCGCTCAGTCTGTCGCCTCCGGCGCAACCGGTACTGCCGGTGCCGCGGGCGGCGCCGCCTCCGTCTGCTCCTGCGCATTCGCGCTATTGAAGTAGCGGAAGAATTCCGACTGCGGCGACAGCAGCAGGGTCGTGTCTGGACTGCCGATCGCCTGCGAATAGGCCGCCATCGAGCGGTAGAACTCAAAGAAGCCCGGATCGCGCTGGAAGGCATCGGCAAAGATTTTCGTGCGCTCGCCCTCGCCTTCACCGCGCAGGATCTCCGAATCGCGCTGCGCTTCGGCAACGATCTCGACGACCTGCCGGTCGGCGATCGCGCGTCGGCGCTGGCCCTCTTCGTTGCCGCGCGCACGGATGAGCTCGGCCTCCGCCAGGCGCTCGGCCTTCATCCGCTCATAGGTCTGCTGCGAGACCTCCTGCGTCAGATCCGTGCGGCGGATGCGTACGTCTTCCAAACTGAGGCCGAGCGATTCCGCATCGAGCCTGAGGTCGGCACGCACCTCGCGCATCATCGATGCACGCTCGTCGGAGAGTGCTGCCTCGAAGCCCCTCAGACCGTAGACACGTCGCAGCGATGCATCGAGACGGGTCCTCAGCCGCGCCTCGGCCGATTCCCGGTCGCCGGAAACCGTTTCGCGGAAGCGGCGAGGATCGGCGATCTTGTAGACCACGAAGGCGTCGACCTCGTAGAACTTGCCGCCCGAGACCTGCACGCGAATGTCGTCGAGATCGAAGCGAAGCGCCTGATCCGGAACGTACTGGACGCGGTCGGCGTCCATGAAGGCGAAGGGCAGCTTGAAATAGATGCCCGGCTCAGTCTTCACGGCGCGGATCTCACCGAAGCGCACGACGATCGCCTGCTGGCGTTCGTTGACGACGAAAACCGATGCGTAAGCGATGACCAGCACCGCGGCGAGCACGATGAGGATGATGGAACTGCGATTGTTGATCATTGCGTACCTCCCGACTGCGCGGGCCTGCCGATTTCATTGAGCGGCAAATAGGGCAGGACACCCTGGCTGTTCGCCTCGTCGAGGATAATTTTCCTGGACTTGCCGAGCACGCCCTGCATCGTCTCGAGATAGAGCCGCTTGCGGGTGACCTCCGGCGCCTTGGAATATTCGTCGTGCACCGAAACGAAGCGCTGTGCCTCACCTTCCGCCTCCTTGACGACGCGGTCCTTGTAGGCTGCCGCCTCTTCGCGGATTTGCGCCGCCTGGCCGCGCGCGCGACCGAGCACCTGGTTGGCGTATTGGTTGGCTTCTTCGACGAAGCGGTCCTCGTCCTGTTCGGCGCGCTGCACCTCGTCGAAAGCATCCGCGACTTCGCGCGGCGGTGCTGCGTCCTCGATGGCGACCGTGTTCACGGAGACGCCGGCGCCGTAGCTGTCCATCGTCGCCTGGATCGTGTTGCGGACATCCGTTGCGATCGCCTGACGATTGTCGCGGAAGATATCCTGTGCCGGGCGCCTGCCGACGACCTCGCGCATGGCGCTTTCGGCCACCTGCTGCAGCGTGTCGACCGGGTTTTCCACGTTGAAGAGATAGGCTTTCGGATCGGTGACCGAGAAGAGGACGGAGAACTGGACATTGACGATGTTCTGGTCGCCGCTCAACATCAGCCCCGAACTCGACTGACCGCCGGCGCGGCTGCCGATATTCAGCTGCTGTTCCGTCACCTTGGCATATTCGACGGTCTCGAACGGCCAGAAGTGATAATGCAGGCCCGGCATCGAGATTTCGTCCTTCGGCTTGCCAAAGCGCATCTCGACGCCGCGTTCGTCCGGCTGAACGGTGTAGATGGAATTGAGCAGGACAAATCCGACGATCAACAGGCCGGCGATCACGAAGATGCCGCCGTTGAAGCCGCCGGGCACGACATTCTTCAACTGATCCTGGCCGCGCCGGATGATCTCCTCGAGATCCGGCGGCCCGCCTCTTCCGCCCCGCGGTCTGTTCCCCTGGCCCCAAGGCCCTTGATTGCCGCCGCCGCCCCAAGGGCCGCCGCCGCCATTCTGATTGCTCCAGGGCATCAAAACCTCTCTTGAACGAAGACTTCTCAGATCGACCTCGCCGCCTCATGCGGCCGGTCGAAGATGTGACCCCGTTATAGGTATCAGATGCATTGCTTTCAACGCGATACGACCGAGTTCACCGTAAATGCGTTAAAATAAATGTCGCACCTGCGCGCAAGACATGCCAGGAGCGGAATCGGGCGCGCGCGCCGGTCACTTCGCGGCGGCACCGGCCTCCCTCTCCCGTCGCCGCCAGGTGACGAAATGCATCGCATGGCTGTCCTTCTCGCCGCGCGGCAGGTCTTCCTCGAATACTTTTTCGAAGATGGCGGCATCGATCGCCGGAAAGACCGTGTCCCCCTCCACTTCGGCCTCAACCTCGGTCACATGCAGCACATCGGCAATGCCGATCGATTGGCGGTAGATTTCGCCGCCGCCGATGATGCAGATCTCGTCGACACCCAGGGCCGCCGCATGGTCCCGCGCCCTGTCGAGCGCCGCCTCCAGCGAGGACGCGAGTTCTGCGCCTTGCGCCGCAAAATTGGGATCGCGGCTGACGACGATATTGGGACGCCCGGGCAAGGCGCGCCCGAGAGAGGCCCAGGTCTTGCGGCCCATCACCACGGGCTTGCCCATCGTCAGCGTCTTGAAGCGCTTGAGATCGGTCGAAAGCCGCCATGGCAGTTCCCCTTCGCGGCCGATGATGCCCTTCGCCGCGACCGCGACGACGATGACGATTTTCGGTTCGCTCTTGCCTTCAGTCATGGAAACCACTCGGCTTGCTGTCGATTTCGCGGGCCCGCAGAAGTGCGGGGCGGTCGGTCACCACGCGCACATAACGGTCGATGACGTCGCTTTCCGGCAGGATCTTGCGCATCCACTGCAATGCGCTCGCGAGCAGCAGGTCGGCAGCGCTCATCCTGTCGCCGATTAGATAGGGCTGGCGGGTGAGCACGTCGATCACATGCGCGCACATTTCCGCATGGAGCCTCGCCAGCGCCGGATTATTTGCCGTCAAGCCGGAGACCTGGGCGCTCGCCGCCGGCTCGATCACGCCGGCATAATAGGCAAGCCAGGACAAATAGGCGCCGCGGTCGGGATGGCCCGCGGGCCGGCCGAGACTGCAATCCGGGTGAAGATCCGTCAGATATTGCACGACGGCGACTGACTCCCATATCAAGGTTTCATTATGCAGGAGCGCCGGAACCTGTTTGTGCGGGTGAGGATTGTTTTCATCCGGCCCGCCCGAGCCGTCCCACCGCCGGATATCCACATAGCGGATTTCGTACTCGGCGCCGATTTCCTCCAGGAGCCAGATGATCCGCGAGGAACGCGACAGGGGCGCGTGAATCAGTGTCAGCATCATAACCTCCGTATCCGCGGGGCCGGCTGCCATCGCGAAACGCCCGACGTCGAAACGAGCTGCCGACAGCGCTCGTCCGATTGCGGTCAGACCGCGACCGGCGCCTTGATGTGCGACTCGGCCTCATAGCCGATCAGGCTAAAGTCCTCGAACCTGAATGAAAACAGGTCCTTCACCGCCGGGTTTATTTCCATCCTGGGCAGCGGCTTCGGCGTGCGCGTCAGCTGCAGCCGCGCCTGGTCGAAATGATTGTGGTAGATATGCGCGTCGCCGAGCGTGTGCACGAAGTCGCCGGGCTCAAGCCCTGTCACCTGCGCCACCATCATCGTCAGCAGCGCATAGGAGGCGATGTTGAACGGCACCCCCAGGAAAATGTCGCCGGAGCGCTGGTAGAGCTGGCACGAAAGCCTGCCCTCCGCCACATAGAACTGGAACAGGCAGTGGCAGGGCGGTAGCGCCATCTCCTCGACAAGCGCAGGGTTCCAGGCCGAGACGATGTGCCGGCGGGAATTCGGGTTGGTCTTCAGCCCTTCGATCAGCCCGTCAATCTGGTCGATATGGCCGCCGTCCGGCGTCGGCCATGAGCGCCATTGATAGCCATAGACCGGCCCCAACTCGCCATTTTCATCTGCCCATTCGTCCCAGATGCTGACCCCGTTTTCCTTGAGATAGGCGATGTTGGTGTCGCCCTTCAGGAACCAGAGAAGCTCGTGGATGATCGAGCGCAGATGCAGCTTTTTCGTCGTCAGTACCGGGAAACCTTCCGACAGGTCGAAGCGCATCTGGTGACCGAAGACCGAACGCGTGCCGGTGCCGGTCCGGTCGCCCCGGTCGCTGCCGTTGCTCATCACATGATCGAGAAGCTCGAGATATTGCCGCATGGTCGCCCGCCGCCGATTCGTTGCCCTCCAAAATAGGGCGAAGTCCATGCCGAGCCAACGGGCAATCTGCTTTCCACCGGCTGCTGAAAATGCAGGCGCCGCCCCCAGCAGCGCCGCGCGCCTTTATAAGACGCTGAAAGGTCGCTGAACCTCTTCGAATTTGCCCATCGAGCCTTCGGAAAGATTTTCGGGAGGCTCTGGGTCCGGCGGCGGTGCCCGCCTTATCATTTATCTGGGCGTCGGTTGGCGGCGTGATCCTGATATTGGTCGCTCTTCACCGCATTGCCGTCAAGGCCGCGCGAGTCCGAGTGCTGTTTCTTGTCGCGGTTGGCCAGGACCTCGTTTTCGCCGAGCGTGTCCTGCTGCAACTCGGTCTGCGCCCCACTTCCCGAGCCCTTGCCCTTGTCGGGCTTGCCGATGTTCTTCTTGCTGGCGTGAGCCATGGCCATCTCCTTTATGCTCGTGCGACGAGTCCGGCGAGAATGCCGGCCGCTCAGCCCCCCGAATCCTTGTGGTGCCTGCTCTCCTGATTTTCGCCTCTCAGAATGCTGCGCTCATTCTCCTCACGGGCATCGGCATGATCGGTGTCGAGACTTCGCCCTTTGCGTTGCGCCCGTCTGAGGGCCTCGGAGCGCTTCAGATCCGCCTCGGCATCGAAGTCCTTGCCCGCATTCGATGTGTCCTCGCGGCCCTCGATAATGCGCCGCTGTTGTTCATGCGTCTTCCTGCCGACCATGGTCGTCGCTCCTATTTGTTGGTTCGCCCGCGCTGGGCAGGATCTGCGCCGCCCTCACCCGTGGCGTCGTTCGCCACATCGCCTTCGACGGTACTGTCGCGCTTCAGGCGCTCATAGTCGGCAGGGTTCTTGATGCCCTTCGACTGGCCGATACCGGGGTCCTGTTTCAGGTCCTTGTCGCTCGGGCGCCGGGCCTTGGGATGTTTGGAGGTCATAATGGAACTGCCGCCTCTCACTATCGGATTTGTCATCTCGGTGTTTAACCGGGGTCGGCGCTTAAAGTTCCCCGATGGCAGGCCGCGGCGGGGCCATAGTGTCCGCGCATCCCGGAGCAGAACTTCCGCTGCTCGTGGCGATCATCGCTGAGGGAATGGAGGGCAGCAGGCCGGTCAATCCGGCCCGACAGCGTTGGCGCCGCAGAGGAACGACAGCCGGCTCCAGCGATCTGCGCGCGTCGCGAAAGACGCGGACCGGCAACCGTCAGATACCTGTCATATTCCCATCTGCCCCCCTTTTCTTGGGGCCTGGAAAGACCTATATCACGAGTGCCGTCCTCGGGCGGCTATGGCAATAAACGGGCGATGCAATAAACCCATTGGACCCGGGGGCGGTACCCGGCGCCTCCACCAAAAACCGGTCTCCGGAAGCGTTCCGACCGGCTTTTGATGGGGGCGAAATAGGATCGACAAGGGTGTAAAGATCGACTTTTTGCTCGGCATTGTACCACCGTTATCGGGCTAAACTTATAGTTGCAAACGACAACTATGCTGAAGCACGTCTCGCTGCCTAACGGCGGTGCGGCACTTCAATTCAAGTCCTTCCGGGTAGCACCGTAAGGCGGGGTCCGAAGGCACCTGGCAACAGAAGCCTTCACCTTCTCCCCCGTGCGTAAATGGTCTATAGATGCTCGATAATTGACTCGCCGCAAACGGACGGGCAATGAAACACGCAACGGCTGGACGATCGAGCCATGCCGCAGATTGAAGACAGACGGGGACCACATGGGCCAGGACCACATCCGCTACGATATACTGGCGCAGGACGCGCTTCGCGGCGTCATTCGTAAGGTATTGGCCGAAGTCGCCGCAACGGGTCACCTGCCCGGCGACCACCATTTCTTCATTACCTTCCTGACCGGCGCTCCCGGTGTTCGTGTCTCGCAACATCTCAAGGCCAAGTATCCGGAACAAATGACCATCGTCGTCCAGCACCAGTTCTGGGACCTCAAGGTCTCGGAAACCGGCTTCGAAATCGGTCTCTCCTTCTCCGACACGCCCGAGAAGCTGGTGATCCCCTTCAACGCCATCCGCGGCTTCTATGACCCGTCGGTGAATTTCGAACTGGAGTTTGACGTGGCCGCCGGCGAGGAGGACGAGTCGGAACCGGCGGAAATCACTGCTTACCCGGTCAGCGAAACCGACGATGCCCTTGAGGCAAGCACCGAAAAGACCGGTGAGGAGCAAAAGAGCGGCGGCTCTGTCGTCTCGCTCGATTCCTTCCGCAAGAAGAATTGAGCCGGGGCGCGGAAAATGGCCGGTGACGTCGTCAACCTACGTCAGTTTCGCAAGCGCCAGGCCCGCGCCGCGAGCGAGAAGCAGGCTGAACAGAACCGCATTTCCTTTGGCCGCACGAAGGCGGAGAAATCCCTGACGAAAGCCCTGAACGAAAGGGCGTCGAAGTCGCTCGACCAGGGTCGGCTGGAGCCCACCTCGCCTGCGACGTCCGGGAAAGACGCACCCGAAGGAAAAGAGCGGCCTTAGTTTCAAACAGCTACAGCGGCCTTCGCGCGTCCGATAAGACGCGCGGCGCTGTGGCATCGGCCCGAAAATCGGACCCCTGTTTCGGGAAGCACACTGCGCTGGAGTTCAAGCCGGACCCTGGAATGTGATTCTGCGGCAACGACTTGGCTCGGATTCCGGAATCGGATTTCGAAGTACTTGAATGAACCTGTGAGGCCACGAAATGATCGCCAAGCATTCGGCGACACTGCACGGACATCGCACCAGCTTCACTCTTGAAGATCCCTTCTGGCAGGAGTTGAAATCGATCGCGAAGAGCCGCAGCATTCCGCTGGCGCGGCTGATCGCCGAGATCGATGACAATCGCGCGCCGGAGGGCAACCTCTCCTCCGCGCTCCGGCTCTACGTGCTTGCCTGGGTCAAGGCGCGCGCGGACGCTGTCGGGCTATCGTAAGCCAACCACCCGGCGCGCGTCATTGCACCGTGATGTCGGGCAGCATCTCGAAATTGAGCCCTTTCCCCGCGGGCTGGCCCGCATTCTCTCCTGCGCTCGGCGGCAGCAGCACGCCGCCTCGCTGCACATCCTCGGTCGGCGCCGCGCGTGGCTGCGACGGCGGCAGCTGCCGCGTGCGCAGACGCTCTTCCTCCGCAGCGCGCCGTTCTTCCGCCGCCCGCGTTTCCGCCTCGGCCTTCATCCGCGCCGCCTCGGCCGCGGCGGCCTCGCGCCGGCGCTCCTCGATAATGGCCCGCCGCCGCTCGATCTCCCGCTTCTCCGCCTGCGCCTTGTAAAGCTGGACCTCCCGGCGCAGACGCTGCTTTTCGAGCACGTTCGCCTGCAGCATCTCCACGCGCCGCCGCTCCCGTTCGTAAGCCCGAAGCGACAGGAAGTTCGCCAGATCGGTGACATCGAAGGAGACACCGGGCGACGCCAGCAGGCCGGCATAGTTGATACGCACCCGCGGTTCGGCACCGGCAAGCGCCTCGTCGCCCGGCCGGAAGGCGAGCTCGATCGCGGCATTTATGCGCCCGGACGAAAGATCGATCGACGCATCGCCGCTAAGCTCCGCATGGCTGTCTGCGGCGGTGACGTTCTGCATCCTGACGGTGCCGCCGGCCATGCTGAACGGCACCTCGATGCTTTCGACCACCGACTGTCCGCTGAAGATCTCTTCCTCGGCGACCTTGCGGATGCTGTCGGCCGAGATCTCCGTCTTCGTCGCATCGGCCGCCGCGATCAGTTGTGGCAACGCCGCCGTATTGATCCCGTTGAGCGTCACGCCGCTGAAAACCGCCATTCCCGAGCCGCTCGCCGATTGCGCCATTGCCTGCGGCGTCGCACCCGAGGCTTCCATGGCCACGGCGAGATCGAATCGGCCTGTTGCCGCCGGCCCGTCCCGCAGCGTCCATCCGGCCGCGCCCAGATCGCCGCCCTTGAGGTCGAAACGCGAGCGCAGGAAGCCCGAACCATTGGCATTGCCGAGTTGCAGCCGCCCCGTTAGCTTGCCTCCCAGCCAGTCACCGGTTGCCTCGCTGAGCGCCAGTTCCTCTCCCTTCCATTCGAGCTTTCCACTGAAGTCGGTCACGGCGTCGTAGACGCCTGGCCAGAAATGCTTCGCCTTGACATTGACGTCGACGTCGAGGTTCGTCCAGTCCGGCTGCGCAACCGGCGCCGTCGATAATTCGCCCGTGGCGGCATCCTGCACCTGGCCGAGTATCACCTCGCCGATCCAGCCGAAATCAAGCGTATCGAGCGCGAGTTCGCCCTGCGCCTTGCCCGGCGCCTTGCGGTCGATCGACAAGGCCCCGGCAAAGCCGTTGCGGTCGGCATGGCCATCGATGTCCAAAAGCGTGACCCGCTCGGGGTCGGACGTGATTTCCGCCGACAGGGTCATGGGAAGGCCGCTTCCCATCTGCGGCAGGGCAATCCCCTGAAGCAGGAGGTAAGGTTCGAGATCCTGGGTCTGCAGCGTCAGCTTCCCCTGCCCTTCGAAGAAGTGATCGCGGGAGAGATCGACTGTGCCCTTGGCGGCAAGCGACGTTCTTTCCGTGGTGAAGGTCAGCGTGCCGTTTGCCTTGGTGTCGTCCCCGCCCTGCAGCTTCACCGAAAGGATGCCATTGGCATCCGCGTCGAAGGGCAGCGGATCGAGACCGGCTTGGCCGAGAAGGACCGGCGTCCTTGGATTTTCCAGCGTCGCCTCGAGCAGCATGTTCCTGCCGGCGAGCGCCTGGGCGACGTCCGGCGCCTGATAGCTCGCGGCGATCTTGCTGCCGTTCGCGGTGCCGATCACACCGAAGGTAACCGGCGCATCACCTTCCTTGCTCCCGGCAGTGATTGTCACGTCGAGGGCCGCATCGGCGAAATAGGGGCCGGCCTCGATCAGTCGGCGCAAGGCCGGATGGGCCGCCATATGCCGCCCGATCATCTGCAGGAAAGGCGTCATTTCCTCGGCAGCGAGCTTCATCTTTGCCGAGATCACCGGCTTTTCGAGGCCGCCGCTCATCCGGCCGGAAAAGGCGAGTTTGGCACCGGAAAGCGCTCCGATCGCCACCCGCTCCGCCTGCAGCTGACCGTTCTTCAGCGTCAGGACCGCCTGGACATCCTCGGCCTCCTCACCGAAGGCGGAAAACCTTTCGGCGGAGAATTCGGCGGCGATCGCGTGCTTGAGCAATGTTCCCGTCGACGCGTCGCCGGCGACGAGGCCAGCGAGCGCCCGCAAGGCCTCCAGGTCCATATGGTTGCCCTTGAGCTGCAGCGACAGCGACGGCTGCTGCTCGGGAAAGGACAGACGTTCGATCCTGCCTTTAAGCGTCGCGGGCCCCACCGCCACCTCGAGGTTCTCGAACTGCTGGAGGGTATCCGTGAGGTTCACGGTCGCTGCGAAGCCTGCCGTCTTCAGCTTGCGAATGGCCGGATCAACCGATCCCGCCAGCCAATTGGCGAGCCCCGACGGCTGGTTCGAAGCCATGACGATATCGCCGCGGAAGGCGCGCTCATCCTCAAGGTTCAGCCGCCCCTTGGCCTCCAGTTGCGTGCGACCCGGCAGAAGCGCCACGGCATTGTCGATGATCCATCCTGCGCCATCCGGCTTGACGTCGAGACGCACGTCGCGAACGGTAGTGTCGCCAATGACGATCGCCGGGAGTCTGAGGCTGGCGCGGCCAGGCACCTGCGGAATCGGGATATCGGCGGCGATCGCCATCATCGCTTCGACTCGCTGGCGCAGCGATACCGCCGGGTCGCGGTCGGTCTTGCCATTGCGCCCGGAACTGCCGATCCGGCTGACATCGATCTGCTGCCCGTCGGCCACGAGGAGGAATTTCTGCTCCTTGCCGGTATCGAGCGTCGCCTCGCCGGTGACGATATAAGGATCATCCGGCGGGCCAATCTCGAAACGGTATTCCGGCACCCGGATGCTTTCATTGGTCAGCTGAAAATCGCCGTTGATCCGCAGTCCGCCACCTGCCTTGATCTCGGCGGCCTCGCCAGCCTGGCGGTTGTCCGTCAGCGTGAACCGGCCGGCATAGACCGGCTTGAGATCGACGATCTTGAGCTCGCCGTCGAGCTCGACACCGAAGGGCCGTTCATCCGGCGTCAGCTTTGCCCTGAGGCTCAGCACTCCCCTCTCGTCCACTTCATTCGTCGAAAAGGAGAAGCTGCCCGCCTCGCCGTCGAGCACCGCTTCACCTTCTATCTTCCAGGGCCCGGCGAGCGTGCGCGCAGAAAGGTCGGCTGAAAGGTCGGTCACCCGGCGGGTGCGTCCGGTTTGCTCGTCCATGAATTCGATTTCGCCGTCGGCGATCTCGATCTTCTCCAGTATCACCGTCCTGGCCGGGATCTCCGACCGCAGGCCACGCGCCCAGTCGAGCGTGCCGTCGGGCTGCAGGCGGATGCGCGCCTTGGGCCGGTCGAGCCGCATGTCGTAAATCAGGGCCTCGCCGCTCAGGAAAGGCGCAAGCTCGGCACTCATCGAGAAATGTTCGACCCGGATCAGCGGCTCGCCGCCGTCCGTCGGCCCGACGCGCACGTCATTCAGCGTAACCGTGGGGAAGGGAATGAGCCGAGCGTCGACGCTGCCATGCACCACGACGGGCTTGCCCATGATCCGGCTTGCCTCACGCTCGAAATCGGCGCGGAAATTGGTCCAGTCTATGAACAAGGGTGCGATCAGCGCCGCGAACAACGCGACGACCAAAAGGCCGCCAATGATTACGAAAATACGCGCCAGCACCGTGTCATATTCCCATCTGCTCAGGCTCGGGCAAAAATCTTGCCCGGATTGAAGATATCGTCGGGGTCCAGCGAATGCTTGATCTGCCGCATCAGATCCACCGCTCCGCCGAGCTCGGCCTTGAGGAACGGCATCTTGCCCTGGCCAATCCCGTGTTCCCCCGTACAGGTACCATCCATTGCCAGGGCGCGGCTATTCAGCCGTTCGATGAACGCCTCGACCCGCTCCACATCGCCGGCGTCCTTGTCATCGAAAACCACGCCCACGTGGAAATTGCCGTCGCCAACATGGCCGACGATCGGTGCAATCAAGGCGTTCGCGGCAATATCCTCGTGCGTCGCCGCCACGCAGTCGGCAAGGCGCGAGATCGGCACGCAGACATCGGTCGCCAGGATGGCGGCGCCGGGCTTCAGGCTCTTCTGCGCCCAATAGGCATTGTGCCGCGCCTTCCAGAGCCGTGCCCGCTCTTCCGGTTTTGTCGTCCAGACGAAGCCCTTAGACCCGAATTCCGACGCTATTTCGGCGAAGTGGCGCGATTGCAGCGCGACGCTCTCGGCGCTGCCATGAAACTCGACGAACAGCGTCGGTGTCTCCTCGTAGATCAGGCCGGAATAGGCATTGCAGGCCTTCATCTGCAGCGCGTCGAGCAGTTCGATCCGCGCCACGGGAATGCCGGACTGGATCGTCAGGATGACGGCATTGCAGGCATCCGCTACCGTCCGGAACGGGCACACGCCGCCGGAAATCACCTCCGGTATGCCGTTGAGGCGCAGCGTGATCGAAGTGATGATGCCGAGCGTGCCTTCGGCCCCGACGAAAAGCCGCGTCAGATCGTAGCCGGCCGAGGACTTGCGCGCGCGGTGTCCGGTTCGGATCTCGCGCCCGCCGGCAACCACCGCCGTCACCGCAAGCACATTTTCCCGCATCGTGCCATAACGCACCGCATTGGTGCCCGAGGCACGCGTCGATGCCATGCCGCCGATCGAGGCATTCGCACCGGGATCGATCGGGAAGAAAAGCCCGGTGTCGCGC
Organism: Ensifer sp. LCM 4579; assembly: GCF_001854885.1. Taxonomy (GTDB): domain Bacteria; phylum Pseudomonadota; class Alphaproteobacteria; order Rhizobiales; family Rhizobiaceae; genus Sinorhizobium. The sequence continues at coordinate 398,163 of NZ_MDDV01000024.1, forward strand.
AGATGGGTGTTCAGTTCCTCGCGCGTCACGCCCGGCTCGACCGTGCAGTCGAGATCCTCCGGATTGACCTCGACGACGCGATTCATGCGCGACATGTCGACCGATATGCCGCCATGCGGGGCATTGACATGGCCCTCGAGCGAGGAGCCGGTTCCGAAGGCGATGAGCGGCACGCGATGCGACGAGGCGATCTTCACGATCTCGCTTACCTCGGCGGCATTTTCGGGAAAGACCACTCCGTCCGGCAATTGCGCCGGAATATAGGTTGTCGTGTGAGCGTGCTGGGCGCGCACGGCCTCGCCCGTCTGGAACCGTTCACCGAAGCGGGCGCCGAGGAGCGTCTTGGCGGCCGCGATCCCGCTATCGTTTCTTGCGCCCTGCTTGATCGCTTTCAACGCCACGCAATTTTCCTTCCCACCGGCCTCCGACATACGCAAAAAACGTCTGTGCGAACGGCTTCGCAAACTATCCTCAATTCGACGCGGAATTAAGGAGGCCGGACAATAAGCCTCCGCGCCGCTTCCGATCATCGCCGTCGTGGCCTTCCTTCGACCATTTCCGGCCTTGCCGCCTCCTCGCCGCACGCGCTGGAAGCGCTTTCATTTCAATGCGCTACTGTGCAAATCGGAATCGATTTGTCCAGAAGTTCAAGCCAATTCGCGCAATGCCGGCATCGGAATCGTCCGCGCTGATACCGGCTTGTCACAAGCTGCCGCGGAGGAGCCGCCAGCACCACGCGACTTCGGGGTCCATCCCAGAAGACATGCGGTACGCCAAAGATGCAGCTTTTGTTTGCGGTTCCATGGGGTATCATGTCCGAAAACGGGAGAACGTAACATGTTCGGCCTGCTCGCTTTGCTCACCGCTTCCGTCTTCTTCGGCGCCGCCATCTACATCAACATCGCCGAACAGCCGGCAAGGCTTCGCCTCGATCACCGGTCCGCGCTCGCCGAATGGGGCCCGGCCTATCGCCGGGGCTTCGAGATGCAGGCTTCACTTGCGATCCTGTCCGGCCTTCTGGGCGCCGCGGCCTGGTGGCAGACCGGCAACGCGCTCTGGGGTCTCGGTGCGGCCGTCATCATCATGAACTGGCCCTACACGCTCTATTTCATCATGCCGATCAACAAGCGCCTGGAGACGACGCCGGCAGACCAGGCGAGCGGCGAAACCCGCGAACTGATCACCCGCTGGGGCAAGCTCCATGCCGGGCGCAGCACTCTCGGCGCCGTCGCTACGGTCATTTACCTCGCCGCCGCCTATGCGATGACGGGCTGAAGCCGCCGCTCAACCGGCCTTGGGTGCCTTTTCGAGCAGGGCCGCCGCATCCATCTCCTCGTGCAGTTTGCGCTCTTCATCCGCATGCGGCCTGGTGAAGCGGGCGATCACGAGATAGGCAACGGGCGTCAGGTAAAGCGTGACGACCGCCGCAAGACCCAGGCCGCCGACGAGGACCCAGCCAAGCGCGGTGCGGGCTTCCGCCCCGGCGCCGCTTGCCAGCACCAGCGGCACGGCGCCGACGACGGTGGCGATCATGGTCATCATCACCGGCCTCAAACGAATATTCGCCGCATCCTCGATGGCGCTGCGCACGTCCTGTCCCCGGTCGCGCAGCTGATTGGCGAATTCGACGATCAGGATGCCGTTCTTCGCCATGATGCCGACGAGCATGACGAGCCCGATCTGGCTGTAGATGTTCAGCGTGTTGCCGGTCATGATCATCGCGAAGACGGCGCAGGCAAGCCCGAGCGGCACCGTCGACATGATGATGATGCCGCTGACGAAACTCTCGAATTGCGCCGCCAGCACCAGGAAGACGATCACGATCGCAAAGCCGAAGGTGATGAAGAGGCCGCTGGCGTTCTCGTCGAGCGTCGCCGCCTCCGCAAGCGGCATCAGCCGCGAGCCGGGCGGCATGAGCGGCTCGGCCATTTGCTCCACCATCGACAGGGCCTCCCCGAGCGCCAGGTCGTCTTTCAGCCCGGCCGAGAGCGAGACCGCACGCAGCTGGCTCTCGCGCGAGAGCTGCGGCGCCACGGCCTTCTCCTCGACCGTCGCGATCGTCGACATCGGGACGATCCGGCCGTCGCCGGTCTTGACGAAGATGTTCTGCAGATCCGTCGGATCGTTGAGCGGCGCCGTCGAGGAGAGCAGCTTGACCGGATAGGACTCGCCCTCCACGAAGATGTCGACGACACTGCTGCCATCGAGCATGGCCTGCAGCGCCCAGGCCAGGCCGCCGATATCGACGCCGAGGTCGGAGGCGCGCTCGCGATCGATCGTCACCGACAATTGCGCCTGGTTGGCCTCATAGTTCAGCCGCACGTTCTCGAACCGGCCGCTATCCTCGATCGCGCGCACCAGCTTCGCCGCCGCGTCACCGAGCTTCGTATAGTCATTGCCGACGAGCGCCACCTGAAGGCCGCTGCCGGCGCCGCGAATGCCGAGGCTGTTCGACTGGATCGTGAAGGCGCGGACGGAAGGTATGGCAGCGGTCGCCTTGTTGATGTCGGCGACGATCTCCTGCTGCGTGCGCTCGCGATCCTCCCAGGGCGTCAGTCTCAGGACCATGAAGCCGTTATTGGCCGAACCGCCCTGTCCGGAAATCGAGAATACATTGCTGACCTCGCCCGATTTCATCAGCGGCTGCAGCGCATCCTCGATCCGCCGCATCTGCGCCTGCGTGTATTCGAGCGACACCCCCTGGGGCGCATTGACCCTGAGCATCACCAGCGAGCGGTCCTCGTTCGGCGTCAGTTCCGATTTCAGTGTCAGGAAACCGGTGGCGCCCGCCGCGGTGAAGAAGGCGGCCACGACAAAGACGACGAGCGGCGCGTTGAGGCAGGACCGCAGCGTTGCCCGATAGAAGGCGGATGCGCGCGCGCCGAAGCGGCGCATGAAGCCGTGATGGGCATGCGCCTCGGTCGTCAGCATGCGCGAAGCCAGCATCGGGCAGAGCGTCAGCGAGACGAAGGACGATAGGAGCACGGCAAAGGCAAGCACGAAGCCGAACTCGCGGAAAAGCCCGCCGGTCTGCCCCGGCAGGAAGGAGAGCGGCACGAAAACAGCCGCAAGCGTCGCGGTGGTCGCCAACACCGCGAAGAAGACCTCGAGCGTGCCGTGCACGGCCGCCGCCCGCGGCCCAAGCCCGCCGGCCCTGCGGCGCACGATGTTCTCGAGCACGACGATGGCATCGTCGACCACGAGACCGGTGGCGAGCACGATCGCGAGCAGCGTCAGGATATTGATCGAAAAGCCGGCGAGATAGATCGCCGCAAGCGTACCGATCAGCGCAATCGGCATGGTGATGGTCGGGATCAGCGTCGCCCGCCAGTCGAGCAGGAAAAGATAGATGACGAGGGTGACGATGGAGACCGCAACCATGAGCGCGATCTCCACCTCGTGGATCGCGCCGTTGATGAAGACCGCGTCGTCGCTCGTCACCTGCAGCTCGGTTCCCTGCGGCAGAATATCCGAGGAGATCGTGTCGACCACCTTGCGCACGCCCTCGGAGATGTCGACGGTGTTGGATTGCGCCTGGCGGATGATGCCGAGGCCGATGCCCTGGCGGCCGTTGGAACGCAGGGCCGAGGTGCCCGTGTCCGGACCCAGCGTTACCGTCGCCACGTCGCCGAGCCTGACATTGTCGCCAAGCATCAGGTTTTCGAATTGCGCAGGCGTCTGCAGGTCGGCCGTTGCCCGGACCGAGATGTCCTGGCTCGAACTCGTCAGCGACCCCGCCGGCACGTCATAGGAAGCGTTGGCGAGCGCCTCGCGCAGGTTGGCGACGGTGATGCCGCGCCCGGCGAGCTTGGCCTGATTCAGGTCGATGCGGAAGATCTTCTCCTGCTCGCCATAGACCGTGACGTCGGCAACCCCTTCCACCGCCGCAAGCCGGTCGCTGATCTCGTTCTCGACCAGGAGCGTCATGTCTTCCATCGACATCGTGTCGGAGGTCAGCGCCAGGCGCATGATCGGCTGGCTGTCCGAATCCGCCTTGACGATCCGCGGCTCCTCCGCGTCGTCCGGCAGCCGGTTGGTGACGCGGCCCAGTGCGTCGCGCACGTCGTTGGCGGCCTGGCCGATATCAGTCGTGTCGGAGAAGTCGAGCGTGACGCGGCTGCGGCCGAAGGAAGACGTCGACGAGATGCCCTTGATGCCCTGAACGCGCGAAACGGCGCCTTCGACCACCGAGGTGACCTCGCGGTCGATCGTTTCGGGAGACGCTCCTTCGAAATCGGTTGTTACCGAAATGACGGGCTGGTCGACCTGGGGCAATTCGCGAATTTCGATGCCGTTCCAAGCGGCAAGACCTGCCACGACGATCAGCATGTTGACGACGAGCGCGAAAATCGGTCGGCGAATGAAAAGCGCGGTGAAGCCGGTCTTGCCGCCCTCTCCAGCGGCCGGCAATCCTCCGCGATGACCGCCGAAGCCGATATTCATTGCGCGTCTCCCGCCACCTTCTGCTCCGGCTCGGCACGCGCGTCCCCGGCGATGCGCACCGTACCGCCTTCGCGCAGCCGCTGCACGCCTTCCGTCACGACACTGTCACCCTCGGAAATCCCGGCTTCGACAAGAACCGTGTCCGGATTGCGCTGGATGATCTTGATCGGCACGCGCTCGCTCTTGTCGCCTTGGATCCGCCAGACATAGGCCCCTTCCGAGCTCCATTGGATCGCCAGCGGGTCGACGGTCGGATAGCGGTCGCCATCGAACGCCATGGTGACCGAGAAGGACATTCCGGCGCGCAGCATGTCGTCCGGGTTTTCGATGCGCGCCCGCACGCGAAGCGTCCGGCTCGTCTGGTCGAGGCGGTTGTCGATTGCATGGATTGCGCCGTCGAGCGAACGGCCGGGCTCAGCGATCGCGCTCGCGGTCACCGGCTGGCCGACGTAGATCCTGCTGGCGAAACGTTCCGGCACCCAGAAGTCGACGAGGATCTGGGAGCGGTCGTCGACGACGGCAATCGGCGTCGAAGTGGTGACGTAATCGCCGACATTGACCGTGATGATACCGACTATCCCCTTCGAAGGGGCAACGATGTCGCGCCGCTTGAGATCGAGTTCCGCCGTGTTCAGCGCCAGTTCGGCCGCCTGCAGTGCGATCTCCGCGTCGCGTACCTCGACCGCCGTGACGACGCGGGCGCTGCCGAGATTGCGATAGCGCTCGACCTTTTCCCGGGCGCTGTCGCGGGCCAGCCGGGCCTGTTCGGCGGCGATCGTCTGATCGTCCCTGTCGAGCCGAGCAATCACCTGGCCCGCCTCAATCCGGTCGCCGGACCGGACGAGAATTTCGGTGAGGTTGCCCGTTGCCGTCGGCGTCACCGTGACGGATTGGATTGCCTCGCCGCTGCCGATGACGTTCAGCCTGTTGTTGACGACTGCGGTCTCAGCGGGCTTGACCACCACCAGCGCCGCCCCGCCCGCGCCACCGCGTCCGCCCTGCCCGCGACCGCGATTGCCCTGGCCTGCCTCTCCCTCGCCGCCCCGTCCCTCGCCGCCCCGTCCCTCGCCGCCTTGCGAGCGCGACAGCGCATCGATGAGAGGATGTGAGACGCCGATCGCCGCCAGCGTTTCCCCGGCACCGGGGGCAAAGCGTATCCAGGCAGCGCCCCCGACGACGAGAACGACGAGGCTGACCGCCAGTTGCTTCCACAAGCGCATCCATGTCTCCGATTTGGGGTGCACGCGACGGCGCGGCGCGCACCGGGAGGAACGTTCCGAGTCGTCGCGAGTATGATTGTTCGCGCGCCCTCGGGCAATCTCGGAACACCATCATTACGCAATTGTAATGAAAGCAGAATTTGTGGGCGGCATGATGGCGCCTGCCGCAAGCGCAAAAGACGAGGGCCTCTGGAAAAGCATTGTTCACACTACAGCGCCGCGCGTCTTATTAGACGCGCAAAGGTCGCTGTAGCAGTTTGAATTGCTGCATGTCTTTGTCCTTTAATCGAGGTCGATTAAAGGAGACATGCATTAGCCACGCTCGGCAATCCTGCGGCTCGGACTGCGGCCTCTCCCGCTGCAGGTGCCGGTCGATGCGGCCTACCGGCGAGCGGTGATGCACCCCGTCGAAACGCAAGTCTTTCCACAGACTTGCTGGGCAGGGCGGAGAAACCGGAATAAAAGAGGAACATCCTTTCTGGCCTTTCCGCCCCGAATCACTACATTGGGCCGCATGAGCAAAGGTTTCGACGACATCCCCTTCTTCGACGAGGAGCCGGCACCGCGCAAGCCGGCCTCCGCCACGGGCGGGATCGCGGCGCGTGCCATGGCTGCCCGCGACAGGTCCAAGCGTCCGGATTATCTTTCCGGTCTCAATCCGGAGCAGGCGGACGCCGTCGAGACCCTCGAGGGGCCCGTATTGGTGCTCGCGGGTGCCGGCACCGGCAAGACGCGCGTGCTGACCACCCGCATTGCCCATATCCTTTCCACCGGCCGCGCCTTTCCTTCGCAGATCCTCGCCGTCACCTTCACCAACAAGGCGGCGCGCGAGATGAAGGAGAGGATCGGCGTGCTCGTCGGCCATGCGGTCGAGGGCATGCCCTGGCTCGGCACCTTTCACTCGATCGGCGTCAAGCTCCTGCGCCGCCATGCCGAACTGGTGGGCTTGAGGTCCGATTTCACCATTCTCGACACCGACGATGTGGTGCGTCTCATCAAGCAGCTGATCCAGGCCGAAGGCCTAGACGACAAGCGCTGGCCGGCCAAGCAGTTCGCCGGCATGATCGACGGCTGGAAGAACAAGGGTCTCGACCCATCGCAGATTCCCGAGGGTGACGCCCGCGCCTTTGCCAACGGCAAGGGCCGCGAACTCTACGCCGCCTATCAGAACCGGCTTCTGACGCTGAACGCCTGCGACTTCGGCGACCTGCTGCTGCATCCGATCCGGATGTTCCGCGCCAATCCCGATGTGCTCAAGGACTATCACGAGAGATTCCGCTACATCCTCGTCGACGAGTACCAGGACACCAATACGGCGCAATATATGTGGTTGAGGTTGCTCGCGCAGCGGCCCCGGTCTTCCGAGCGATCTGGCACCGGAAATCCGGGCGAAGCCCGGCAAGGCCAAGCGGCCGTCGCGCCTGATGGCGCGCCCCTGCGGAGCGAGCCGCGCAGCGGCGACAGCGTGAGCGCGAAAAAACCCACACAACAAATCAATATTTGTTGTGTGGGCGATGACGACCAGTCGATCTATGGCTGGCGCGGGGCGGAGGTCGACAACATCCTGCGCTTCGAAAAGGACTTTCCTGGCGCCAAGGTCATCAAGCTGGAGCGCAACTATCGCTCGACCGAGCATATTCTCGGCGCCGCGTCGCATCTGATAGCCCACAATGAAGGTCGCCTCGGCAAGACGCTGTTCACCGAGCGCAGCCATCCGGACGACGAGAAGGTGCAGGTGCACGCCGCCTGGGACTCCGAGGAAGAGGCCCGCGCGGTCGGCGAGGAGATCGAGCAGCTCCAGCGGGGCAAGCACAACCTGAACGACATGGCGATCCTGGTGCGCGCCTCGTTCCAGATGCGCGAGTTCGAAGACCGCTTCGTCACCCTCGGCCTCAACTATCGCGTCATCGGCGGCCCGCGCTTCTATGAGCGGCTCGAGATCCGCGATGCCATGGCCTATTTCCGCCTGGTCTGCCAGCCGGCCGACGACCTCGCCTTCGAGCGCATCATCAACACGCCGAAGCGCGGGCTCGGCGAAACCACCGTGCGCACGCTGCACGACTATGCGCGCAGCCGCGACATTCCGATGCTCGCCGCCGCAAGCGAGATCATCGAGACGGACGAGTTGAAGCCGAAGGCGCGCAAGGCGCTCTTCGACGTCGTCACCGATTTCCGCCGCTGGCAGACGCTGCTCGAGACGACCCTGCATACGGAGCTTGCCGAGAAAATCCTCGACGAGAGCGGCTATACGGCGATGTGGCAGGCGGACAAGTCGGCCGAAGCCCCCGGGCGCCTCGAAAACCTCAAGGAACTCATCCGCTCCATGGAGGCCTTCGAGTCGATGCGTGGCTTCCTGGAGCACGTCGCGCTGGTCATGGATGCCGAGCAGAACGAGGACATGGACGCCGTCTCGATCATGACGCTGCATTCGGCCAAGGGCCTGGAATTCGACACGGTATTCCTGCCTGGCTGGGAGGAAGGGCTCTTTCCGCACCAGCGTGCGCTCGACGAGGGCGGCCGCGCCGGCCTCGAGGAGGAGCGCCGCCTCGCCTATGTCGGCATTACCCGCGCCAAGCGCCGCTGCCATATCTGGTTCGTCTCCAACCGCCGCATCCACGGGCTCTGGCAATCCACCATGCCCTCGCGCTTCCTCGACGAATTGCCGATCGACCATGTGGAAGTGGCCGAGCAGGAGGCTTCCTATGGCGGCTATGGCCGCGGCGGCTACGGCCAGTCGCGCTTCGACAAGGCCGATCCCTTCGAGAACAGCTACCAGACACCCGGCTGGAAGCGCGCCCAGCAGCACCGCTCGGATGCCACCCGCGACAATTGGGGCACCCGCTCCGGCCATGCGGTGGAACGCATCGGCTACGGCGAATCCGGCCCGCGCACCCGCACCATCGAGGGCGAGCTCGTCGCCAAGTCGACGACTGCGGAACCCTCCCGCTTCCAGGTCGGCGACCGCGTCTTCCATCTGAAATTCGGCAACGGCAACATCGCCGCCGTCGAAGGCAACAAGCTGACGATCGACTTCGACCGGGCGGGCCAGAAACGGGTGCTGGACGGGTTTGTGGAAAGGGTGTGAGCCCCGCTCAAATCACCATCCGGTACATCACGAATCCGGACTTCTCGGCGAGCTTGTCGTAAAGCTGCATCGCCGTGACGTTCGACTCGTGCGTCAGCCAGTAGACGCGTGACGTGCCGGCGCGTCGTGCGGCGTCGAAGACGCCGTTGATCAGGGCCTGGCCGACCCCTTTCCCGTGGATGCCCTCTTTGGTGAACAGGTCCTGGAGATAGCAGTTCGGCTGGATCGCCGTGGTGCTGTGGTGGAAAATGTAATGGGTGAGCCCGAGTAGCCGGCCATTGTTTTCCGCAACAAGCGCATACATCGGCTCATAGGCATCGAAGAAGCGCGACCAGGTCATGAGGGTAATGTCGGCGTCGAGCGCCTTTTCACCCGAACGTCCGTAAAAGGCGTTATAGCGTTCCCAGAGGACCAGCCACTGATCGTAGTCGCTGCGAACGACCGGACGGATGGAGACGTTTTCGCTCATCGTCGAACCCACCGGAATGACCACCCTTTGCGGGGGCGACAGCATAACCTCTCGGATTGGCGCGGTCCATCACGCCACCCATCACACATTGTCACCTCGCGCATCATTCGCCCGTGGCGGAAAGCCATTGAAATTGTCGTGGTGCTCAAATCGCGTCATGCCTCCGCCCAAGTCGAAGACCACTAAAATTGCAGTGAATTTCGCCGAGCTTCGTTAACACGGCAAAGGTACGAATCGGACTGCTTATCGGCTGGAACGCAAGCCACTTTTCATTTTTAGCACGACAGGCCGTTTCGAAATGAGCTTTCTCCCTGCCGTATCCGCCCTTGCCCTCTCGGCTATAGTACCGCTCCTGTTGTCTCTTGGGCGCACTGCCGCCGGGAGCCGCGAGCTTTCGGCCGGTTGCGCCCTGTCCGCGGCTGCAATCGGGCTGATAACCGTGGCGGCGCTGCTCGGGATGCCGCTTGCCGCAATGTTCGGCTATGTGGCGCTGATAGCCGCCTTCGTCTTCATATTCCTCGCTTTTCGGCGTCTCCTCGCCCTGCCGGCACCTCCGGCCGTCTTCACGGCCGTCGCCCTTGCCGCCGGTACCGCCGGCCTCGTCATTGCGCTTGACGGTCACGACGGTTCCACCACACGCGTTCTAGCCGGCAGCGGCCTTTGCAACTGTCTGCTCCTCGTGATCGGTCTTCCGACCCTCGATCGCTGGGCCGCGGAGAGGCCGGCCATCCGCCTTGCCGCCGTGGCAGCGCTGGCGATCGCCTGTATGGCCCTCATCCACGCTCTCGGCCCCATGTCCGCGGTGGCGCTTCAGGCTGCGCTCTCCCCCGGCTATGAGTTCTCGCTGGCTGTCCTGCAGACGATCGGCCTGCCGTCCCTTTTCCTGGCGGCAACCCTCACGATCCGGAACCGCATCATCGCCGATCTCAGGACGGCGATCGCCCGCGACGAGCTCACGGGCGTCCTGTCACGCAGGGCGTTGACCGAAGAGGGCGAGCGGATTCTCGCCTTCTGTCTTTCGCGCCGTTGTCCGGCTTCGTTCCTGCTGCTCGATCTCGACTATTTCAAGCAGATCAATGACCACTACGGCCACGCCTGCGGCGACATCGCCCTTGCCCATTTTGCCGAGACCGTATCGGGCTTCCTCGGCGACCGCGGCGCCTTTGGGCGGATCGGCGGCGAGGAATTCGGCATCATCCTCCCCGACCACACGGAGGAACAGGCAGCCGCGATCGCCGAGGCGATCTGCCGCCTCGTGCGCGAAACGCCGGCCGGCCGGGCACACCAGCGCATCCGACTGACGGTGAGCATCGGTATCGCCACCGCCGAGCCCGGCGATTCGATCATGGACGTGATGATCCGCGCCGACACGGCGCTCTACGACTCCAAGGCCGACGGTCGCGACCGTTGTTCGCTTGCAAGGCAGCGCCGTGCCGACCCCAGCGCCCGCGTGCTCGCGGCGGCAGCCGCCCAGTTGCGTCAGGCCGATTTGTCCGATCAGGAGCGATTGCGCGAGAGCGCATAGAAGGCTCCTCTATCGCAATCTATGCAGTTCCCACCTATGTGAACGCGAGCGCTTCGGAAAGCTCGGGGCGCAGCTTCAAAGAGTTACAGCGACCTTTGCGCGTCTGAAAAGACGCGCGGCGCTGTATCGCCCATAGGAGGATAGTCATGTTCCGCCGCATCCGCACCTTGACCGTCGCGGCCCTCGCACTCACTGCCGCAGCGATCGCCCCCGCCGGTGCCGAGACCGTCGGCAAAGTCGGGGTCGACTGGCTCGGCAACGACATCAAGATCGATGCCGTGCGCGATCCGAAGGTCGGCGGCGTGACCTGCCACGTGACCTATTTCGACCGCAGTATCATCGATCGCCTCAAGAACGGCAATTGGTTCGAGGATCCTTCGAACAATTCGATCGCCTGCCGGCAAACGGGTCCGATCACGATCGGGGACATCGATCTGTCGAATGAAGGCGAAGAGGTCTTTCGCTCGGGGCTTTCGCTGATCTGGAAGCACCTGCTCGTGACGCGCATCTACGACAAGGCCAACGACACGCTCATCTACCTGGCGCATTCGCGCCAGGTGACGGATGGGTCCGCCAAAATGTCGATCTCCACGGTTCCGCTTTTCGGCCAGTCCGTAACCTGGGAAAATGGGCGGCCCGACTGATAAAGCCTCTGGACGCGAAGGCGCGGGACGGCGGATGGGGCCGTCCCGCTCCTGCGCGGCGATGCGGGACAATTGAGCGGTTTCAAGACCTTCAGTCCTGCCGATGCGCTGAATTAGCGGCTCGGGGGAACGATACCGCGATAGTACTGGCCCTCACCGGGCGTGTAGTCCGGATAGGGATCGCGGTCGATGGTCCGCCCATCGTAGATGCTGCCCGTCGGCATGACGTCAATGCTGCCGGTCGGCATGCGATCGACGCGCTCATTCGGTGTCACCGTAACCGGCGGCAGCGACATCAGCGGCCGGCTCTGGGTTCCAGGAGGATTGTGAGGGTCGATGCCCTGGTAATAGCTGTCCGCCAAAGCCGGTGCGGCGCCTCCAAGGAGCGCAGAAGAGAGGACAAGTGCGGGGATCGACATCTTCAGAGATCTCATAGGGTTCACTCCTTTGGTTCGGCATCCCGCCTCCGGCGAACGCCGCGATTCACAGACAGCCAAGCGCATCCATCGTGCACGGGAGGGCTGTCGTTCTTGGGATTTCTGCGCATTCCGTCCTTAAATCGGAGGCGATTTAAAGAACACGCAATGAGTTAACGCCACACCGCGGCGGATGTTCGGCATAAGCGTTGACGTTTGGTCACGATTGCTCATACGAGCGTGATGCCGGTTGCACGGAATTTGATTTGACGCACATTTCAATGCACGATCGGCCGGGATCACGCCGGCACGAGCGCTCCAGTCAAGCAATCCGGCTGCTAATTCACGGAACCGGCGCCGGGGGGATGATGCCCTGGTAGTAATCTCCTTCGCCGCCCGCCTGATATTCATTCAGATGCCGCTCACGGATCTCCGAGGGCGACAGGTTGTAGATCGGCGCTGGACGGACATAGATCGGTCCCATCGGTCCCGGATCGACGTAAATGCTGCCCGTCGGCATGGTGTCCACGTAGACGCTTCCGGCGGGCGCGGGCTCGACATAATACGGGCTCACTGCCCGCGGCACGACAATGATCCTGTTCTGGGTTCCCGGCGGGTGATGCGGATCTATGCCCGGATAAAAGCCATTCGCAAGGGACGGAATTGCCGCGCCAGCAAGCGCGGAGGAAAATGCGAAAGCCGCTAATGATGTTCTGAGCAATGTTTTCATGACGGTGCTCCTGTTCCGAACAGTATCCGCGTGCTTCGCGGATACTGGAAGGTTCGCCATGATAACTCGTTTCCCGCCCTAGGTGTTCCTGCCTGCTATCGGCAAGGTCACTTCGCACACGCGGCCGCAGCTTGAGCGAGTGCCGCCGCCCTGCTCCTCGGCCTGTTCCTGCAGGGACCTGGGCGGCGCTGTGAATGCGCGCAGTCTGCTCTCCGAAAATGGGGTCCGACCTTCGGAAAATTCGTCAAGCGGCTTGCGCCAGCTCGTCTGCGATGACCGTATCGAGATTGAGGAAACAGACCATCGACTTCTCGAGCGCGACGATGCCGCGGCAGAAGGCGCGCTGGGGCTCCGGGATGATTTCCGGCGCCGGCTGCAGGTCCTCACCGCGGATGGTCATCATGTCCGAGACCTGTTCGACCAGCAGGCCGACGAGCTTGCCGTTGATGTCGGTGACGATAATGGCCGCGCGCTCCGACGGTTCGGTCATCTTCATGCCCAGCCGGCTCGCCATGTCGATGACCGGGATCACCGCGCCGCGCAGGTTGATGAGGCCGAGCACGTAAGGCGGCGTGTGCGGCATCGGTGTCACCGGCGCCCAGCCGCGGATTTCACGGATGGCCATGATATCGATGCAGAATTCCTGGTCTCCGAGATGGAAGGAGACGATTTCGAGTTGGGCACCGGTCTGCTTGATTGCGTTGCTCATGATCAGAATTCTTCCCAATTGTCACTGGACGGCGCGGCCGCCGATGTGTTGCCGAATGCGCCCGCCAACTTGCCCATGAGCGCCTTGGCGGGGGATGGAGCGGGGCGGGTGGAGTCTTGTACGGACGCCGGCTTGCGCAGCGGTGCCGGTCTTGCGGGTGCTGCCGTGGCCAGCACTTTCTCTGCCCCCGCCCCGGCGTTCCTCATGGCCGGTCGCACCGGGGCTGCCGTCGAAACCGCTGTCGGGGCCGCGGCGCGCAAGGCGGTTTCGCGCATCTCGCCATTGCGGAACTGATTGACGAGTGCGCTCAGCCTTTCGGCGTCCTGGGCAAGCGTGTGGCTCGCCGCATTGGTCTGCTCGACCATCGCGGCGTTCTGCTGCGTCATCTGGTCGAGTTGGCCGACAGCCGTGTTGATTTCGTTCAGCCCGGTCGACTGCTCCCGCGCCGCTACCACGATCGAGCTCATATGTTCGTTGATGCGTGCGACATTGACGCCGATGCGACCGAGCGCGTCGCCCGTTGCCCGAACCAGCTTGACGCCGTTCTCGACTTCGTCGCCGGAGCGCGTGACCAGCGCCTTGATATCCTTCGCCGCGCCGGCGGCCCGCTGGGCAAGCTCGCGAACCTCCTGGGCGACGACGGCGAAACCCTTGCCCGCCTCGCCCGCCCGCGCCGCCTCGACGCCGGCGTTGAGCGCCAGCAGATTGGTCTGAAAGGCAATCTCGTCGATGACGTTGATGATCTTGCCGATTTCGTTGGACGCGTCTTCGATCCGCGCCATGGCGGCGATCGCATCGCCGACGATGCGGCCGGACTCCTCGGCGTTGACGCGCGTCTCGTCGACCATGCGGCTCGCCTCTTCGGCGCGCTCGGTCGCCGTTTTCACCGTTGCGGTGATCTCCTCGAGTGCGGCGGACGTCTGCTCCAGCGAGGCGGCCTGCTTTTCTGTCCGCCGCGCCAGATCGTCGGCGGCGCTGCGCATCTGGCGGCCATTGCCCTCGATCGAAACCGTGTTTTCCTTCACATTGGCGAGGGTGTGGCTGAGCCGGTCGACCGCATTGTTGAAGTCGCGCCGAAGCGCATCGAGGTCGCCGTCGAAAGGCTCGCGAATGGCAACGGCAAGGTTACCCTCCGCGAGTTGGTTGAGTGCCTGGCCCAGGGCGTCGACGGCGGATCCGATACGGGCAACCGCCTGCTCGCGCTCGGCCGCCTGGCGTTCCCGCGCCTGGTCCATTTCTTGCCGGTCGGCGGCGGAAGATTGTTCGAGCGCTCGCGCTTCGATCGCCGCGGTGCGGAACAACTCGACCGAGCGCGCCATCTCGCCGATCTCGTCGCCGCGCTCGAGCGTCGGCACGGCCGCGGAAAGATCGCCCGACTGGATCCGCCGCATGCTGTCGCGCAGGCCAAGCACGCCGCGGCGCAGCACGCCGCCGTGGAACCAGATCAGCGCAAGCATGCCGCCCATCGCCAGAATTCCGGCGAGCGCCTGAAAGATGAGCGCACTGCCGGATTCCACGCGCGCATCGGCGATGCGGTCGGCGGAAAGAGTGGCGGCAGCGTCGGCCATTTCGGTCAGCGCTGCGCCCATGCGCTCGCCGGCACCGTCGATCACGTCGTCGATGCGCGCGAAATCCGCCGCGGGCGCACCGGCTTCCACCATCTGCTTCAGGTCCACCTCGACGGCTTTGCGCAATTGGGCCAGATCGTCCTCGTAGGTGGAAAGAACCGGCTCCTTGCCGACTAGGCGCGCCAGTCCCTTGAGATCTTTCGTCTTCGCGTCCAGCAAGTCGAGCGAGGTCTCTATCCCGCGCAGGCGCTCCGGCTGTATCTTGCGCTCCTCACGATCGATGATCGTATCCATCGCGATCAGCACGAGTTCGATGCCGGCGAAGCGCATTTCCTGCGCCGTTCTCATACCCTGCTCCGCCACCGCTGCCTTCTCGAGAGCCTCCTCCGACCGGCTGTTCTGATACCAGCCGACCGCCAGCACGGAGCCGAAACCGAGCAAGGCGGCACCTGCAAGTGTCGCCAGCCTCTGGCTGACCGAAAGGTGGCGCTTGGCGGTGGAATGTTCGTTCATGATGGAAAGCCCGTGACACGGACCTGCCGCCGCCGGCATGGTCCTTCGTTGCGGTGAATGCGGAAGCCGGACCTGATCGAACCGGATGACGTCATGTCAGAGGGAAGCGGTGCACTTCTCCGCATTGACGGACTTTGGCAAACAGACCTTAACCATTCGCTAAAATACAATCACCGATCGTCGGCGACAGCCGCAATTTGCCGGCGCCCCTTCCCTCGCCGCACGACGATGTTATGATCCGCCCATGCGCATGGAAACGAAGAAAGCAATCTCTCCCCTCGTCCTCGCCTTCGTCGCGGCGGTGCTCGCGCTCGTCTCCCTGTTCGCATTCCAGGGCTGGATCGCGCATGGCGCGGATATCTTCCTCTCGCTTGCTCAGGCGGGCCTTTCCTGGTGCTTCTGAGCCGGGGAGGCTCGACGCTTGCCATGCAGTAGGTTGCGCCGATACGGTAGGCCTCTTTCCGGCCCATGCCTGCGGCAATTGTGTCTTTGCGCCGCCCTCAGCGACGCTGTATCAAGGCCTTGCGCATTTCTTGACGGCGGACGATGGGCCGCAACGGACCGGTAGCAATGATGAAATCCATACGTATCGTTCTCTGGGCAGCCATCCTCGCCATGGTGGCCGTGCTAGGCTGGCTGACCTACGACATGGCGCAGTCCAGTCAGCAGGCATCCTCCGGCCCCTTCGGCGTGCCCTTCACGCTTGTGGCCCAGGACGGACAACCGATCACCGAAAAGGCGTTCACCGGCAAGCCGACCGCGCTCTTCTTCGGCTTCACCCACTGCCCCGAAGTCTGCCCGACGACGCTCTTCGAGTTGAATGGATGGCTGGAAAAAGTCGATCCCAAGGGCGACCGGCTGCAGGCCTATTTCATCACCGTCGACCCGGAGCGCGACACGCCGGACATTCTCGGCCAGTACGTGTCGAACGTCTCCAAGCGCATCACGGGCATTTCCGGCCCTCCCGACGAGGTCCTGGAAATGGTCAAGGGTTACCGCGTCTATTACAAGAAAGTGCCGACCGACGAGGCAAATCCCGACGGCGACTACACCATGGACCATACCGCCTCGGTATTCCTTCTCGACGCCAACGGACAGTTCCGGGGCACGATCGCCTATGGCGAGAACCCGGACACGGCCGTCAGGAAGCTTGAAAATCTGATCAAGGGCTGATTTCGCCCCGTTCCATTCCGCACGCGGGGCCGATGCTTTACCTCTGCGCCGCATTCATGATAGCGGCGGATCGACTTAACAGCGTCGCGCGCACCGGTTCGGTCGCCGCAAGGCGCTGGCCGCAGCCGAAGGAAAAAACATTGAGCGAGATACGCCTTTTCGTCAGCACCACGGAGAAGCAGGCCGAAGCCGTTCTCGACCTCATGACGGCAGTCTTCGGCGAGGAGGACTTTGCGCTCGCGACGATGGAAATCGATGAGAAGCGCGACGTCTGGGAAGCCTCGGTCTATATGATGGCGGATGAGGAAGCCGAGGTGAAGGCGCGGCTCGAAGAGGCGCTGCAGACCGGCTTCTCCCATCTCCCGATCAAACGCGAGGTGTTGCCGGACATCGACTGGATCGCCAAATCGCTCGAGGGCCTCGCTCCAGTGCGCGCCGGCAGCTTCGTCGTTCATGGTTCCCATGATCGCGACAAGGTGAAGGCCGGCGAGATCGCCATTGAAATCGACGCCGGTCAGGCCTTCGGCACCGGCCATCACGGAACGACCGCCGGCTGTCTGGAAATGCTTGCTTCCGTCGCGCGGGCGCGGCGCTTCCGAAACGTGCTCGATCTCGGCACCGGCAGCGGCGTCCTGGCGATCGCCGCCTGGAAGCTCTTGCACGTGCCCGTGCTCGCGACCGACATCGATCCGGTCGCAACCCGCGTCGCGACCGAGAACGCCCGCCGCAACGGCATCGTGAGGGGCCTTGCCTTTGCGACCGCGCCGGGCTTCCACTCCACGACCTTCAGCGCCAGCGGCCCCTTCGATCTGGTCATCGCCAATATCCTGGCGCGGCCGCTGATGAAGATGGCGCCTGAACTCGTCACCAATCTCGCTCCCGGCGGCTCGGTCATCCTCTCCGGGATCCTCGCCGAGCAGCGTTGGAAGGTCCTCGCCGCCTATAACGGCCAGCACCTCAAACATGAGCGCACGATCTGGCGCAACGGTTGGGTGACGATCCATCTCGCCAAGTAGCGACGGGCGAGGCTTGCGGCCAATCTTTCCGTTCTCGTCCCTTGCTGTGCTCGTACATGGGAATCCGAAGAAGTTTGGCGGCGATCCGGGCCGCAAGCCGAAAACGAAAAGGCCACCCGGTCGATCACGAACGGGCGGCCTTTTCGAAAAAAAGGCGATGCCGAAGCATCGCCCGATGGCCGATCGAAACCGACCATTTGCCCGCGAGCCTGAGGAGGAGGAGCGCTCGAGCGGGCTCTACCGTTCCGAAGTCGGCCACCCTGAGGGAGGAGGAGAACAGATGACCAACTATTCTCGGAACTGCAGCTTCTTGAACCGGAGCGGTTGCCCCTGTTCGTTGGCCGTGCTTATAACCCATAAAATCTGTAGGGGAAGCTGCTTTTCCCGCATGGGAGYCATGCGCCTGGCGCATAAATATGACAAATGGCTTCGGTCGACAAATCCGAGGCGACGGAACGGCAGGATATCGCCTCTTTCCCCTGAAGGAGGCTTTCCGCTAACATGGCGAACTTCGCCAAATCTCACCGGACGTATCCATGTTTCAATCCTTCGAAGTCACTTCCACGCCCCAGTTCGGCAGGGAGCGTGTCGCCGCCTTGCGCGCCGCTTTCGCGCCGCTCGGCATCGACGGCTTTCTCGTGCCGCGGGCCGATGAATTTCAGGGCGAATACGTACCAGCCTGCTCCGAGCGGCTTTCCTGGCTGACCGGCTTTACCGGCTCGGCCGGCGTTGCGCTCGTCTCGGAGCGCGAGGCGATCGTCTTCGTCGACGGACGCTATGTAACCCAGCTCAAGGAGCAGGTCGACGCGAGCGTCTTCACCGGCGGCGACCTCGTCGGCGAGCCGCCGCATGTCTGGCTGGAGCGCCACGGGCCGAAGGGCTTCCGCCTCGGCATAGATCCCTGGCTTCATACCGCGGCCGAAGTCCGCCGCCTGGAAAAGGCGCTTGCGGCGATCGGCGGCAGGCTGATCTTGCTGGGGGACAATCCGCTCGACCGCATCTGGACCGACCGACCCGCCGCCCCGCTCGGCCGCGTAACGATCCAGCCGCTCGAGCACGCCGGTCGGCTGGCGAAGGACAAGCTCGCCGAGATTGCCGCGGCCGTCGAGAAGGCGAAGGCGGCGGCTGTGGTGCTGGCCGACCCCTCCTCCATCGCCTGGACCTTCAATATCCGCGGCAGCGACGTGCCGCATACGCCGCATCCGCTGGCACGCGCCATCATCCATGCGAATGGACGCGCCGAAATCTTCCTCGACAAGCGGAAGACCGGGATCGAACAGGAGGCCTATCTCACGCAGCTCGCCGACATCCTGCCGCCGGCCGGTTTCGAGGATCGCCTCGCCACGCTTGCTTCAAGCGGTGCAGCGATCATGATCGATCCGGATCTCTCCTCCTTTGCGATCGGCGAAATGATCCGCGGCAATGGCGGCGTGGTGATCGAGGCAACCGATCCCGCCCGCTTGCCGCGCGCCTGCAAGAATGCGCAGGAGATTGCCGGATCGGTCCGCGCCCACCTGCAGGACGGGGCCGCGATGGTCGAATTCCTCGCCTGGCTCGACAAGACCGACCCCGGCAGCGTCACGGAAATCGGCGCGACGAAGCGACTTGAAGCCCTGCGCACGGCAGTCGGCGAACGCATGCAGAACCCGTTGAAGGACATCTCCTTCGATACTATCGCCGGCGCCGGCGCGCATGCGGCGATCATGCATTACCGGGTGACGACGGATTCCGACCAGGCAATCGAAGCCGGAACCATGTTCCTGATCGATTCCGGCGCGCAATATGTCAACGGCACCACCGACATCACCCGCACGGTGGCGATCGGTTCCGTGCCGGAAGAGCAGAAGCGATTCTTCACCCTTGTCCTGAAAGGCATGATCGCCATCAGCACGGCGCGCTTCCCCAAGGGCACGCGCGGCGTCGACCTCGACCCCCTCGCCCGCGTAGCGTTGTGGAAGGCCGGCGCCGATTATGCCCACGGCACGGGCCATGGTGTCGGCTCCTATCTGTCCGTGCATGAGGGGCCGCAGCGTATCGCCCGCCTTGCGACCCAGGAGTTGCTGCCGGGCATGATCCTCTCGAACGAGCCGGGCTACTACCGCCCCGGCGCCTTCGGCATCCGCATAGAGAACCTCGTCGTCGTCCGGCAAGCGGCCGAGATCGAAGGCGGCGACCTACCCATGCTCGGCTTCGACACCCTGACCTATTGCCCGATCGACCACCGGCTCGTGCTGCCGGCGCTGCTGACGGATGAGGAACTCAACTGGCTCAACGCCTATCACGCGGAGACACGCGAGAAGCTGATGCCCCTGATTGCCGACGAGGAGGCGCGCCGGTGGCTGACGGCCGCCACGGAAGCGATCCGCCGCTGAGTGAGGCAAACCCGAAGAAGAGAAAGGGAGGCCCGGCGGCGTGGGTGGGGCTACAGGGGCAACCGGGCCTCCGTTGGGAGGTTCGATATCTCAACCAACGCCACCGTCATATTTGACGCGAAGCCTCGGCGAAACCCGGGAATTCTACGGGTTCTGCACGAATTTTCGGCGGAAATGGCAATTTGGCCCGTCGACTCTTTGAACCTGCGCATCGGGCTTTCCGAAAATCGGGTACGATTTTCGGGCCGATGTGCTAAAGGAAACCGTGCCGGATCGCCATCACCACGAGCCAGCCGACGACCAGCATCCTGAGCGTCGAAAAGCGGAGCCCGACGGCAAGGGCGACAAGCATCGATGCCGCGACGTCGACCCCGCCATGGACGAAGGCGGGTGCCACCAGCGTCGTCAGGACCGCCGCCGGCACGGCATTGAGCGCCGCTTCGAGGCGCGGCGGAATGTGCTTCAGCTGGGTGATCAGCACATAGCCGCCGACCCGCGTCGCGAAGGTGGCGACCGCTGCGGCAAGGATGACATAGACCAGGTCGAGATGCTGGGTGGCGTCCATGGCTCAGTTCCCCTGCTCCACCGGATCGCCGTCCGTCTCCGTCCGCTCATTGGGCAGGCAGGCGGCGAGGACGATGCCGGCAAGCGCGCCGATACTGACATGCCACGGCGAACCGACGAAATGCATGGCCGCGACGGAGGCGACCGCGCTGGTCGCCACGATCGCCAGGAAACGGTCGCGCTTGCGGAAGCCGAGCACGAGCCCGAGGAAATAGATCGGCAGCAGCACGTCGAGCCCGATCGCCGTCGGATCGCCGATCATCTGCCCGAAGACCGCACCGACCGCCGTGGTGACGAGCCATAGGAAATAGATGATCAGGGCGAAGCCGAGATACCAGGAGAAAGTCACCGGAAGACCGCGTTCCGCCCGTCTCTCGCTCTCGGCATATTGAGGATCGATCAGCAGGAAGAAGGCGAAGAACTTCTGAATTGGCGTGTAATGTTTGACGTGCCTCGCAAGCGAGGCCGAATAAAGCACGTGGCGGAAGTTGACCGCGAAAATTGAAAGCACGATCAGCCACGGTTGGACGTGGTTGCCGAAGAGCTCGATGCCGACCATCTGGCTGGCACCCGCATAGAGGGTCGCACTCATCAGCATCGCGTCGACTATCGAAAAGCCGTTATCGATCGCCAGCGCGCCAAACAATGCGCCAAACGGCGATGCCGCCACAATGACCGGGAAGCCCTCGCGCAGGCCCTCGCGAAATTCAGCTCTGTTCATGAGAATCCTCCGGCGGACACCCAAGGCGCAGAAACGCACCGGCGGCCGCTATTCCTCGGACAGATAGGAGTTGCGGCAGGAAACGACAATTCAATTAGGCTGATGCAATGATTGAATATTCTGATGGCTGGACGAGCGGCCGCCCGGTTCGGCGAAATCCTTTAGGTTTCGTTGGGTCGCGTGCGGCCCCTCATCCGGCCTGCCCGTCCTCCGCAGCAGCTGCGCTGCAGCTGCGGAGGGTGGACCGGCCACCTTCTCCCCGCCTGCGGGGAGAAGGGACTCGCGGCAACGTTCTGTCCAACCGAAAGATGGGTGACAGATTGAACCGGATACATGGGTTACAGTTCCGGTGCGGTTGACGCCGCAGCAAGGGCCCCGGTACCGGGGC
>NZ_MDDV01000025.1 GCF_001854885.1 Ensifer sp. LCM 4579
AACTCGATCAGCGCCAGGAGCAGGGCCGCGATCCAGAAGAGGTGGTTGTGGGTGAAGAGCGCGATCAGCGACAGCACCGCCACCAGCTGCAGCTGAACCTTGCTGGCGCCGTGCGCCATATGCTCCGGCAGGGCGTGCAGGCGCAGATAGAAAACGCCGACGAGCAAGACGAGAAGCAGCACGAAGACGATCATCACGTTCATCAGAACGTCCGTCTCACCCGGGGCCGTGATGAACATCGGCACGTGGGCAACTGCGGCCGGATGCAAGGATTCTGGCATATCGACGCCCCCCGATGATGCGTCTCGACGCATCAGTTACTAACAATACTCCACTTCTCGTCCGGACCGAAGCGCTCGATGCGGGCACCATCGCCTCGGTCCGCCGTCCCTCCCGATCTCCAGCAGGGCGAAGCCGAAGACCACGAGCCTTGGCGCCCGCGCCGCCAACCATCGCGTCCCTAGGAACAGTATATTGGGCCAAGTCAATGCAGGGATGTAATTTACGTGAGTGAACAGGCACTTGCGGCAGGAAACACACCTGCGACTGCCCATGAATGGGCGAGGGAACGGTCCAGACCCGGCCCGTCGGCGGGTCCGCCAGTCCCGGAAGTCCGCAGCTTTCCGCTCCGGCGAAAGGCGCACGATAGACGCTACGGGATATTACATGCGCTCAGGGCTCGGTCACAATGGAAGTGACGAAGAACGAAAAGCCTGCGGGGGCGGTCCCAGAGGAAAGAAAGGCACGCCCGATCAGTCGGGCGCCATCCGCTCGAATTTCTGCAACGAGGGATCAACGAGGTCCCATGCTTGGCCGCGAATGCTGTATGTAAGCGCTTGCGGGTTGAATTTGCTCGGGTCGTCGAGGCTGGTCGCGTGGACCGCGATTAATTCCGGCACGGCCGCAAAGGTCAGAAAGACCGGTGTTCCGCATGCAGGGCAGAAGGCGTGGGTCTTGTCGTTCCCACTGTCCGCAGCCACGCTCCACCGTGACGCTTCACCAGTCATTCTTACTTCGGCCTTCTGCGGGAAGGTCAGATAAGATCCGTGGCCGGTGCCGCTTCGTTTCTGGCAGTCTCTGCATTGGCAGTGGTTCTCGAAGATGGGTTCACTGCTCGTTTCATAACGGATGGCGCCGCACGCGCAGCCTCCCGTGTAGGTCTTCCTGTTCATCGGTTCACTCCTGTTTTCCTGATGTGCCGGCGTTTTTCTAATCTGTCGGCCTGCGGTCAGAGGTCCATGCCCCGACCGGTTTCAAGGAAGGACTTCATGCTGGACAGTACGTATGGCCAGCCTTTGCTGATCCCGTTCAGCATGCCGCTGCCGGGCTGCAGGTCGTCGTGCATGACGGTCAGCTTGACGATTTCACCCTGCGGCTCGATGTCGAAGGTGACACGACTGTATTGGTCGGGATCGTCCTTTTGGCTCTCATTCACCCAGCTGATGACGAGCCGCTTCGGCGGGTCGCTTTCGATGACCTCGCCCACCAGGTCGACGGTTCGCGCCTCATCTGTGCGGATATGCTGCCATGCGGAGCCGGGCCGCCAGTCCTCCGAGACATTCTCGTGGCCCCAGTAGCGGCGAGCGATTTCCGGCCGCGTGATCGCTTCGAACACCTTTTCGGGTGTCGTGCGGATAAAGGTGACGTAAACGAAACTGGCTGATTTGTCGGTCATGTCTTCTTCCTCTCAAGTTCCCGTTTGAGGTCGTGGAGAAGGCTCAGGCGTCCTTCCTCGAACTTCCGGATCCAGCGCTCGTAGACCTCGTAGAGCGGGACTGGGTTGATGAAGTGCAGCTTCTCGCGCCCGCGGCGCACCGTGCTGATGAGATTGGCCTCCTCCAGGAGGCCAAGATGCTGGGTCACGGATTGGCGTTTCATGTCCATGGTCTCGCAGAGCTGTCCAAGCGTCTGACCGTTCCGCGCGCAAAGACGGTCCAGCAGCATCCTGCGGCCGGGATCGGCCAGGGCCTTGAACACCTTGTCGTCATCCATCAGTACCTCCGTATGCGACGAGAGTCATTTACGCAGGTATTTGCCTGCATGTCAATATATGCAGGCAAATACCTGCGTAATTATAGCAACAATCACTGCACGCAGGGCGAACGGCTGGTCTGCGAACGTGAACCGACCAGACACCGGGCCGAAAGCCCGGCCGGTCCCTCGATAGTGTGCGTCGTCGCGCCCACCGCTTTCCCAGAGAAATGGGCTGTCGGGCTCCCACACGGTGGGCAGTTGCCAAAGCGCCCCCGAGCAGCTATATATCTCAAACTATCTATATCATTCAGGATATGAAATGACGGAATGGAAGGTCGAATTTCATGACCGCTTCAAGGGCGAAATCACAGACCTTCCAGCTGATGTTCGAGTAGAGTTGCTCGCGCATTTGGTGCTGCTTCGCGAGAAAGGCTTTCGACTGGGACGACCTGAAGT
Source organism: Ensifer sp. LCM 4579 (assembly GCF_001854885.1). Classification (GTDB taxonomy): domain Bacteria; phylum Pseudomonadota; class Alphaproteobacteria; order Rhizobiales; family Rhizobiaceae; genus Sinorhizobium. The sequence goes on from NZ_MDDV01000025.1 coordinate 2,431, forward strand.
CGACACTCTCGAAGGCTCCAAATACTCGAACATGAAGGAACTGCGCATCAAAGTGTTGAAAGTGCAATGGCGGTTCGCCTTTGCCTTCGACCCGGAACGGAAGGCCGTCGTCCTCTGCGGCGGTGCGAAGAGTGGCATGAGCCAGAAGCTTTTCTACAAGCGGCTGATCGATCTGGCGGACAAACGATACGACGAGCATTTGAGCGAGTTGGAGAAGAAACATGGATGATCTCGACAAGCTGATACAGACGCTTCCCGAAGACGAACAGCGCTCCGTAGCCAAGCGGGCGAAGGAGCTTGTCACGGTGCACAACCTACGTGAATTGCGGGCACTCGCTGGACGCACGCAAGAAGACGTGTCTGCTCGGACCGGATTCAAGCAGACCAATATATCGAGGCTGGAGAAGCGCGACGATATGAAGCTGTCGACGCTCCGCGACTATGTCGAATCTCTAGGTGGCACGTTGAAGATCGTCGCGGATGTCGCCGGCAAGAAAGTCGATCTTTCGAGCATCGCAGAGCGCTCCCGACACGGTTCAAAGATCTGAGGGTCCTTCTCTGATGCAGGTGGTCGGGCGAGATGGCGTCCATGATGCTTCGTCCAGGATCGGGGCGATTGCAGACCTGCATAGGCAGGTTTCAAGAACGCTGTATGACAAGGCCCGGCCGGCGTTGCGGCCGGCCGGGCAAATGGTTCAGGCGTTGAGTGACCGCGCGAAGGGCAGGACGCGGATGCGCTTGCCGAGCGCCTTGTAGGCGGCGTTGGCGACGGCCGGGCCGATCGGCGGGACGCCCGGTTCGCCAATGCCGGAGGGGGGATTGGCGGAGGGGATAATATGCACCTCCACCCGCGGCATGGCGTCGATCCTGAGCGGCGTGTACAGGTCGAAATTACCCTGGTCGACCTGTCCATCGTTGAGCGTGATCTCCTCGCCGAGAATGGCGCCGAGGCCGAAGCCGATGCCGCCTTCCACCTGGGCGCGGACCTGATCGGGATTGATCGCCAGGCCGCAGTCGACGGCTGCGACCACACGCTCGACCTTGATGCCGCCATCGCCGTCGGCCGACACCTCGGCGATCTCGGCGACGACGGAGCCGAAGCTCTCGGCAAGCGCGACGCCGCGGAAGCGGCCTTCGGCAAGCGGCTTTTCCCATTCCGCCTTATCCGCCGCGAGCTTCAGGACTTTGGCATGGCGCGAGTCCGGTTCGAGCATGGCGAGGCGGAATTCGACCGGATCGCGCCCCGCCGCCTCGGCGACCTCGTCGAGGAAGGTTTCGGCCGCAAAGGCGGTATGGGTCGAACCGACGGAACGCCACCACAGAACCGGCACGCCGAAATCCGTGGTCGTCAACCCGACCGTCTGGTTCGGGATGGCGTAAGGCAGGTTGCTCGCCCCCTCGACCGAGGTTGGGTCGACGCCGTTCTGGATCATCCCTTGAAGCGCCGTCCTTGCCACGATCGACTGGCCGACGATGTGATCGTCCCAGGCAATGAGTTTTCCGCTCTCGTCGAGGCCGGCCTTGAGGCTATGAACATAGGCGGGCCGGTAGCGTCCGGCGCGCATATCGTCCTCGCGTGTCCATTGAACCTTCACCGGTGCACGGAAACCGATTGCCTTGGCCGCATAGACGGACTCGACGACGACGTCGCCGTCGGAAACGGCCCGACGGCCGAAGCTGCCGCCGGACTTCATGACGTGGAGGCGCACCTTGTCGGGGGTGATGCCCGCGATCTCGCCCGCGAGCCTCTGATAGATGTCCGGGAACTGGTGTCCGCCCCAGATCTCCAGAGTGCCGTCTTCGTTCATGCGCGCAACCGCGTTCAGCGGCTCCATCGCCGCATGGGCGAGATAGGGGAAGTCGAAGCTGGCTTCGACGACTTTGGCGGCCCCAGCGAAGGCGGCCTCCGTGTCACCGTCCTTGCGGGCCATCGCCACCGGCGGCTTCTTCGCCAGATCGCGATACATCGCCATCTGCTCGTCCGTGCCGCGTTTCTCCGCCGCCGTCTCGTCCCACTCGACCGTGACCGCGTCGCGTCCCTTGATCGCCGCCCACATGTGTTCGCCGATGACGGCAATGCCGCGCGGCGTCTCGACGACGTCGACCACGCCCTTGAGAGCCTTTGCGGCCGAAGCATCGAAGGATTTCACCTTCGCGCCGAAGAGCGGCGGATGGATCATCACCGCCGTCAGCATGCCGGGCAGCTTGACGTCGATCGTGTACTGCTCCGTTCCGTTTGTCTTGCGGGCGCTGTCGAAACGCTTCAGCTTGTCGTTGCCGATGAGTTTCCACTCGTCTGGCCGTTTCAGCGTCACATCGGCAGGCACCTGCATCGTCGCCGCCTTGGCGGCAAAGTCGCCGAAGCCGCCGCTCTTGCCGGAGGGGTGGGCGAGACGGCCGTTCTCGACGGTGATCTCCGCCGCATCGACGCCCCAGTCCTCGGAGGCAGCGGCAACCAGCATCGCGCGCGCGGCGGCGCCTGCCTTGCGGTAGCGTTCCCAGGAAGTTGACATCGAGGTCGAGCCGCCCGTTCCCTGAATGGCGCCGCCGAAGGCGATATTGCCATAGGCCTGCACATTGCCGGCCGCGCCCTTCACCTCGATGGTCGACCAGTCGGCATCGAGTTCCTCGGCCACCAGCGTGGCGATGCCGTTATAGGAGCCCTGGCCCATCTCGAACTGCGAGGAAAGCACGGTCACCTTTCCGTCGCCGTCGATCGTCATGTAGGGGGAAAAGGCATGCGAGCCGGTCGCGTTCTCGCTGGCGGCCGCCGGCGCGGCGGCAAGGAGGCGGAAGCCGACGGCAATGCCGGTGCCGGCGGCAAGCGCGCCGATGAGGAACTGCCGCCGCGAGGCTTCGATCCGCACGGGCGGGAAGGAAACCGATTGCATCAGTCTCGGGATCATGGCTTACGCCTCCAAACGTTTTGCGGCTTCGTGGATACCGGCGCGGATCCGGTGATAGGTGGCGCAGCGACAGAGATTGCCCGACATCGCCGCGTCGATATCCGCGTCGCTCGGCTTTGGATTGCTGCTCAGAAGGTCCGTTGCCGACATGATCTGTCCGGATTGGCAATAGCCGCATTGCGGCACGTCGAGATCGGCCCAGACCGCCTGGACAGTTTCGGCGACCTTGCCGTTCAGCCCCTCGATGGTCGTCACCTGAGCGCCTTCGATGTCACCGATGAAGGTCTGGCAGGAACGGACCGGCGAACCGTCGACATAAACGGTGCAGGCACCGCATTGGGCCATGCCGCAGCCGAATTTCGTCCCGGTCAGCCCGACGAGATCGCGGATGACCCAGAGCAGCGGCATGTCCGGTTCGGCGTCGACAGCGCGTTCGACGCCGTTGATGGTAACAGTCACCATGGTGTTCTCCTCGTTGTGGCGCATGGCTGCACGGGGGCGCTCCGGAGCGTACCGGTTTGTGCCCCAGGGCCATGGCCGACTGCGGCGGAATCTTAGAAGACCGTCCCCGTGGCCGGTATACTCAATCCTGCCGGATTATTGCCTATTCCTGTCGATCTAACGCGATCGTGAACATTGGCAGAAGATCGCCGCGTGGGGGCTTTGACCGGCGTCAATGCCGCCTTGCGTAAGGGGCTCCATCGATTGCGCTGCAGTGCCGTGTGTCCTTTCGGGGCGCACAACACTCTCTGGAACGACACATCGTACTCGAAAATCGGGTTCGACTTTCGGGACTGCGCTGAGAGCAAGAGCAAGAGAAGGGGATTTTATGACGCGCGTCCTTGTCATCGTCGGGCATCCGGACCCGGATCCGGTCCGATTCTGCGGGGTGCTCGCTGAAGCCTATGCCGAGGCCGCGCAGGCGGCCGGCCACGACGTGCGGCGGATCGATCTTGCGGAGATCGATGTCCCGTTTCTGCGCAGCCGTGAAGCGTTCGAGGAGGGCCCCCTTCCCGCAAGTCTCGTCGAAGCGCGCGAGGCGGTCCTCTGGGCAGCGCACATCGTCTTCGTCTTCCCGCTCTGGCTCGGCACCATGCCCGCGCTTCTCAAGGCGTTCCTCGAGCAGGTCATGCGGCCGGGGACCGCCTTCAAATACCCGACCGGCAAAGAAAAATTCGTGAAGATGTTGCTGAACGGGCGCTCGGCGCGGCTGATCGTCACGATGGGGATGCCGGCCTTCGTCTATCGCCTTTGGTATCGGGGACACGGCATTGCCGGGATGCGGCGAAACATCTTGAATTTCGTCGGTATCAAGCCGGTGCGGGAGACGCTGTTCGGCATGGTGGAAGCGGTCGGCGAACGGAAACGCGCGCGCTGGATCGCCAAGTTGAGAAAACTCGGCGCTTCGGCTTTCTGACTTACCGACAGGCCAGGGCCGCTGCCGTCACAGGTTCAGCGGCGCACTAACACGAAAGCGCGCTTGTTTGGGCCAAGCGCGCTTAGGCGGTCGATCTTAAGGAGAGGACCGGCCACTCTCGATCGAACGATTATTTATAACACCAATGCCCGGCCCGGACAATCGGATTGCCGTCACGCGCATTCGACGCCGTCGTCGCCAATATGACGAGATGGCAGTCGGCGCGATTAAGGCGATGAAGAAGCGACTTTGGTCAGTGGCCGGCCGGCGCCTCGTCGCGCGCTGGTCGGCCGTCGAGCTTCAGGGAAAGCTGCAGGCCGCGTTTCGGCATCGGCAGGGGCGGGCTCATTTGAATGCGACCGAAGGTCCGCCTGCGCCGCTCCTGATCGCGTTCCCGCTGACGGCGAGCTGCGGCCACGGCCGCCATTGCGCGCTCGATGACTTGCTCTGCATGGGTCATGGATGCCTCCATATGTTCTTGGTATGTTCTCATTTGCGATGCGCCATGTCAAGTAGCCGGAAAAGGCTGTCGCGCCGGCGGCTTATGTTTGCGGATCGCCGCGCCCGGATCTGTCCGGCGATTGGGGATGCTCTTCCTCCGGGTCCGGCGGCTCGACGGGCGCGCCTTCGGGAAGCTCGTCGGGCCGCGGTTCCTCGACGGGCGGGTCGGGAATGCCGAGCGGGGGAACCGGATTCGGAGGGATGATCCCAGGTCCAGGACCGGGACCTGGGCCGGGTCCTGGGCCGATCGGGTCGGGTGCCATGATCGAAACTCCCTTGCTGTTGCATCGGCCCGAAATTCGAAAAGCACGATGCGCAGTTCCTAAGAGCTACTGCGTCCTTTTGCGACCGTGAGGAGGCACAGCGCTGTAGGATCTCCCAACCTGTGGGTCTCGTGGTTGTTCCTGCGAAGGCGAAAGGCGGGCGTCATCGCCGTCGCAGATTGATCTCGCTGGTCGCTACGCGCTTGCCGGAGGCGGGGTCGACATCGATGGTCGTAAGCTGCATGCCGTTCTCTCCCACTCTTCGCAGGATCATGGTGGCGTGGTGGTCGCCATTGACGGCCACCGCCCAGCGGACAGCGAGATTGACTGCATTCCCGCGCCGCGTGCCCGTCAGCTTCGAGTGCCCACCCTTCGGCCCGACATAGGTGCCGCGATAGTTGGCGCCGTCGGCTCTCAGATCCGCGCTGATGGAGCGCGAAACCAGGATCAGGCCGCGGCACCTGCCTCGCATGGAAAGGGCAGGACCGGCACTTTTCGTGTCGAAGCTGCAGGAAACGTTGATCGGGGCGGAGTCGGCGCGAAGCCGCACGGAACCACGTCCTGTCCAGTCGCCCTCGAGAGAAGCCAGGAAGGCCTGTTCGTCAGCCTGCGCGGTTCCCGCCGGGACGGTCAATATGGCTGCAAGCAGAAGTCTCCGGATCATTCTCCTACCTCCCATTTGCAGCACTGTGCCGCGGGGATCCCCAGATGGGATGCGCGCGCTGTGGTCCAGCCGGCATCGGGCAAACGCGCGGCCACCGTTGAGGTTCCCGCCGGACGGAGGCAGCGAGTTCCAGGGGCGAATCCCCTGCGCGTCGGCCCGAAAATCGTACCTGATTTTCGGAAAGCTCGACACGCGGCACAAAGAGTTGCAGCGACCTTCGCGCGTCTGAAAAGATGCCCGGCACCGTAGAAGCATCTGGCGTCCGTGCAGCGGCCTATCTTGCGAATTTCTTCGCTCCGGCAACACAGGCGACGATCGCCAGCGTAGCGGCAAGCATGGTCCAACTCACGCTTTCACCGAGAAGGATCGCCGCCAGAGCAAGGCCGAAGAAGGGCTGCAGCAATTGCAACTGCCCGACGGCGACGATGCCGCCGAGCGCAAGGCCACGATACCAAAAGACGAAGCCGATCAGCATGCTGAAGATCGAGACATAGCCGAGACCGAGCCAGGAGGCCGCGCTTGATTGCGCGAGGCTCGCGGGCATGCTCAGGAGCATAAGCATGGTCATGGCCGGGAGCGAGAGCACCAGCGCCCAGGAGATCACCTGCCAGCCGCCGAGCTTGCGCGACAGGCTCGCACCTTCGGCATAGCCGAACCCGCAGGCGAGGATGGCCGCCAGCATCAGGAGGTCGCCCGCCGGCGACGCGGCAAAGCCTTGCCTCAAGGCGAAGCCGACGACGATGGCGCTGCCCAGTCCGGAGAACAGCCAGAAGGCCGGACGCGACCGCTCGCCGCCGCGGACGACGCCAAACACGGCTGTCGTTACCGGCAGCAGCCCGACGAACACCATCGAGTGGGCGGAGGTGACCTGTTTGAGTGCGAGCGCCGTCAGAAGCGGAAAGCCGACGACGACGCCCAGCGATACCAGAAAGAGCGACAGGAGATCGCCACGCTCCGGTCGCCGTTCCCGGAACGCGAGGAGGAGTAAGCCGGCAAGCACCCCCGCGATCACTGCGCGAGCGACAGTCAGAAACAGCGGATCGAACTCCATCACCGCCACACGCGTCGCCGGCAACGAGCCGCTGAAGACCAGCACGCCCAGAAATCCGTTGACGAAACCGCTCGTCGTCTTGTCCATGCAACTCTCCTCTTTCCTGTCGGTTATCGGGCGAAGTCGCTGGCTCTTCCAGATACAATCAGGTACAGTTTCTCCAAACTGTTATGGTCGTGGAAGCGGTACGGATGGTTGTCGAGACGCTGAACGCAGAGGGCGAGAGCTTGATCGCCAGGGTGATGGCGACGGTCAGGAATCGCATTTCCAGCCGCGTGCTGACCCCCGGTGCCAGGCTGCCGTCCATCCGCGCCTTCGCGACGAGCATGAAGGTGTCGAAGTCGACGGTGGTGGAGGCCTATGAAAGGCTTGCGGCCGAGGGGCTGATCCGCTCGCGGCCGGGCTCCGGTTTCTTCGTCGCTGCACCGCTGGCGCCCTTGTCGCTTGCCGAGATCGGCCCGAAACTGGACCGCCAGGTCGATCCCCTCTGGATTTCGCGGCAGGCGCTGGAAGCAGAAGGCGATGTCCTCAAACCGGGTTGCGGCTGGCTGCCGCCGACGTGGATGCCGGAGGAGGGCTTGAGGCGGGCCTTGCGCGCGCTTGCCCGCGGCAATGCCGCGACCCTCGTCGATTACGGGCCGCCGCTCGGATTGCTGCCGCTGCGCCAGCTTCTCGCCCGCCGCCTGTCGCCGCGCGGCATCGAGGTTTCGCCCGAGCAGATCCTCTTGACGGAATCCGGCACGCAGGCGATCGATCTTCTCTGCCGCTTCCTCCTGAAGCCGGGCGACGTCGTGCTCGTCGACGACCCGTGCTACTTCAATTTCCTCGCGCTGCTGCGGGCGCATCAGGCGGAAATCGTTTCAGTTCCCTATCAGCCGACGGGGCCGGACATCGGCGCCTTCGCCGAGGCGCTTTCCGAGCACCGGCCGCGCCTCTACATCACCAATTCGGCCCTTCACAACCCGACCGGGGCAACGCTGTCGCCGCTTGTCGCCCACCGGCTCCTGAAGCTCGCGGATCAGTCGGGCCTGACGATCATCGAGGACGATATCTTCGCCGATTTCGAGGAGATGCCGGCGCCGCGGTTGGCCGCCTTCGACGGGCTCGAGCGGGTTGTGCATATCGGCAGCTTTTCGAAATCGCTGTCGGCGGCCATGCGCTGCGGCTTCATCGTTGCACCGCGCGGCTGGATCGAACCGCTCACCGATCTCAAGATCGCCACCAGCTTCGGCGGAACAGGATTTTCTGCCCCGCTCATGCTGACGCTCCTGAAGGACGGCAGCTACCGCAAGCATATGGAAGGCGTACGCGGCCGGTTGGCCAAGGCGATGGCCGAGACGGTGGCGAAGCTCGCGCGGATCGGACTCACGCCCTGGCTCGAGCCGCAAGCCGGAATGTTCCTGTGGTGCAGGCTGCCGGACGGCGTCGATGCGGCCGAACTCGCGAGAAAGGCGCTTGCCAGAAACATCGTGCTCGCGCCCGGAAACGCTTTCAGCCATGCGCAGACGGCCGGCGGTTTCCTGCGCTTCAATGTCGCCCAGTGCGGGGATGGGCGGCTGTTCAAGGAGCTTCCAAGGCTCATCGGGTGAGGCGGCTCTGAGCGTGACCGCACCTTCGAACCTTGCCGGTCGAGCGCCTGCTGGAGGTGGCGAAGTTAAAGTAAACAACTATTGGATGTAAACAAAATAACCAGGGCTGTTCAATCTTTATTTAATCTGTTGGGTTAATCTTTCCGGAAGCAGAATGAATTCTGTCGAGCAGTGTGTACTGCCACACCTTTTATGCTTTCAGCAACTTAGGCGACGGTTATCCGGGGGGAGGGCCATCATGCTTTTCAGGTCGGCGACAAGCCGCAATATATTTTCCATTGCCGCTCTCGGCATGGTGGCAACGCTCGCTACGGCCGGCACCCTCTTCTACACCGCGTATGGTGACTTCCGTGAGGCAAACCTCCGCCAAATGAAGGACATTGCGATGTCCAATGCGCTCACTCTCGAGAAGACGATGAGCGAGGGCATGCAGATCGCTACCAACCTCAAGAGCGCGCTGGTCGCCATGAAGGCAAGCGGCTCAACCAACCGCGCCAGCGCGGACAAGCTGATCGAGACGCTGCTGCGGGATAACAGCATGGCGCTTGGCGTTTACACCGCCTGGGAGCCCGACGCCTTTGACGGCAAGGACAAGGAGTTCGTCAATGCCCCGGGGCATGACCAGACGGGTCGCTACGTTCCCTATTGGGTAAGAAGCGGAGAGAAGATCATAGAGGAGCCCCTGGTCGATTACACCAAGCCTGGCCCCGGGGACTATTACGTCCTTCCCTTTCAGCAGAAGAAGCCGGTGGCGATCGAACCCTATCTCTACATGGTCGACGGCAAGGAACAACTCCTTACGTCGCTCGTGACGCCGATCCTCATCGACGGCAAGGCGCTGGGCATCACCGGCGTCGACCTTTCGCTCGACGGCGTAAACCGGAGGCTTTCTCAAATCCGGCCCATGGGCGACGGCAGGCTAAGCCTGGTGACCGGCGCGGGCAACATCATCGTCCATCCCGACGCAACGCTTGCCGGAAAGTCCATCAGGGAGGCGGCCGGCAAGGCGGAGGGCTGGGATGGCCTGATCGCCAATCCCGGCACCGAGATCGAAACGGCTGCGGAGGACGGCACGCTCAGCATTTCCGTCGCCTATCCCGTTCGCGTGACGCGCGACAATAACTGGTATGCAATCGTCTCGGTCCCCAGGAACACGGTCTTTGCCCAGTTGGACGGCATGGTGCGCACGGCGGCGATCGCCACAGCGGCCGCAGCAGTATTGCTCGCGCTTATCGGCTGGTTGATCGCCCGACGCTTCATCGCCCGCATCTCCAACGTCATCGGCGAGACCGACCGCATCGCCAAAGGTGATCTCGATGTCGCACTCGCGGACAAGGACAAGCAGGACGAAATCGGCGATCTTTCCCGGTCCCTACACACGCTGCTCGAAAACAGCCGCCGCAAGCTCGAACTCGAGACCGAGGCACAGGCCAGCCAGGCGCGGGAGCAAAGCGAGCGTGCGGAGCGCGCGCGGCTGGCCGCGGTGCAGGAGGAGCAAATGCATTTCGCGGTCCGCGAACTCGCAGGCGGCCTCAAATCGCTTGCCGAGGGTAACATGACCGTGCGCCTGGAAAAACCGTTCGCCGGCGCGCTGGAACAGATCCGGGCCGACTTCAACGCGTCCATTGAGAAGCTTAGCGAGGCGATGATCGCCTTTTGCGCGAATGCCGCGGCGATCGAGTCGGGCTCGAGCGGCATTCGCGCGGCGGCCGACGACCTCTCGCGCCGTACCGAGCAACAGGCCGCTTCGGTGGAGCAGAGCGCCGCGGCGCTCGAAGAGATCACCAGCTCGGTCAAGGATTCCACGCTTAGAGCCGAAGAAGCCGGGGCCCTGGTCGCCCGCACCAAGGACGGCGCTGAGAAGTCGGGGACGGTCGTTCGCAATGCCGTGGCGGCCATGGGCGAGATCGAGCGCTCTTCGCAGGAGATATCGAACATCATCGGCGTCATTGACGATATTGCCTTTCAGACCAATCTGCTCGCCCTCAATGCCGGCGTCGAGGCTGCGCGCGCAGGAGAGGCCGGCAAAGGCTTTGCGGTCGTCGCCCAGGAGGTTCGCGAACTCGCGCAGCGTTCCGCCAACGCGGCAAAGGAAATCAAGGCTCTGATCACCTCCTCGGGCGAGCACGTCAAGCGCGGCGTCGGATTGGTCGGCGAGACGGGTACCGCGCTTCAGACCATCGTCGCCGAGGTCCAGCGGATTGACAGCAACGTTCAGGCGATCGTCCATGCGGCCCGTGAACAATCCGTCGGATTGCAGGAAATCAATACTGCTGTGAACCAGATGGATCAGGGGACGCAGCAGAACGCTGCCATGGTGCAGGAAGCGAATTCTGCCGCCAACGCCCTGGTGTCCGAGGTCGCGGCTCTCGCCGCCCGGCTGGCAGCGTTCAACCTCGGCACACGGCAGTACGCCGCTTCGGCCGTTGCAACCGCCCAGGCGGGGGGCTCAGCCAGAGTGGGCTTCGCCGCGCCGGCCCGGGCTCCGGAACATCGCGCTGTTGCGCCTGTCTCAAACACTTCGAAGCCTGCCGCTTCGCCCGCCCGCGCGCTCAGCGGCAAGCTCGCCGCAGCTTTCGGTGCCGCGGCCGCCGATGACTGGGAAGAGTTTTGATTTTAGGTGCGGCCTGCTGATCGTAAGCGGCAGGAGACCCCTGCCGCTTCTTGCCTTGAGAACCTCATACGGTCGTCCGATAAGAACCTGTGTCAACATAGAGCTAGAAACCGGTTCGGCGCCTGAGATACTGGATTTCCGCCTCCGTCAGGGGCCGGCTCGCCCCCTTCGGTAAGTCGCCGAGGACGATCTCGCCTATCGCGACGCGCACGAGCCTCAGGCATTCGAATCCGAGCGCCTCCAGCATGCGGCGGATCTGCCGGTTACGCCCCTCCTGGAGTTCGATCTCGATCCAACTGTTGCGATCGCCGCTCCTCAAGTCGCGAACATGCGTGGCTTTCAGCATCTCGCCGCCCTCGCTCACCCCCTCCATCATGCGGGCGGCCATGGCCACGTCAAAGAGGCCGCGCACCTGCACGTGATAGAGCTTGCCGAAATGGGTTTCCGGGTCGAGCAGGCGCTGGGCGAGCACCGTGTCGTTGGTGAAGAGGAGGAGTCCCTCGCTCGCCTTGTCGAGCCGGCCGACGGGCGAGAGGAAACGAGCGTCGACATGGGCGAGGCAGTCGAACACCGTCGGCCGCCCCTCCGGATCGTCGCGGGTCGTCACCAGCCCGCGCGGCTTGTTCAGCATCAGATAGACCTTGGCCTCCGCCGCGATCACCACCCCGTCGACGGCGATCCTGTCCTTCTCGATGTCGACCCAGCAAGCCAGGTCCGCAGTGCCGTGGCCACCGACGCTGACGCGGCCCTCTTCGATCAGCCTCTCGGCCTGGGTGCGGGAGCAATAGCCGAGTTTCGAGAGTGCGCGCGCGAGCGTCACGCGCTTGCCGGCCCGTTCACCCTCTCGTGCGGCTGTTCCTCGCTTCAGCGCAGGTGGGCGGCGCCCCTTCACCCGTTCGTCCTCCACATCCGTCGGTCTGCGCATCGGCGACGCGCGTCGTCCATCTGGCACAATCCGTAATCGGGGGCCAAGAGGAAATCGCTCCGCCGAACGGCCGCATGCCGCCGTCGGCGCAGGAAATACGCCCCCCCAGCCGAGCGCGAAAAATCCCTAGTAAAAATTTACTGAAAATATTGCTTCCGCCGAAGTTTTGAGAAATACTCCGCCTTGGAGACGTGAGGACCGTCTCGGGGACCTAAATCTTGGGAGGAGTTAATGGACAAACTGGTGCGTACCCATCTGCCGCGCATCGCCGGCCTTGCCTTTGCGGGCGCGAGCCTCTTGGCCGTGAGCGCGGCGCAAGCGAAGGAAATCACCATCTGGTGCTGGGACCCGAACTTCAACGTCGCCATCATGAAGGAGGCCGGTGCGCGCTACACCAAGACGCACCCGGACGTCACCTTCAATGTCGTTGATTTCGCCAAGGCCGACGTCGAGCAGAAGCTGCAGACAGGCCTTGCCTCCGGTACGGCCGACGCGCTGCCCGACATCGTGCTCATCGAGGATTACGGCGCGCAGAAATATCTCCAATCCTTCCCGGGCGCCTTTGCGCCCCTCTCCGGCACCGTCGACTATTCGGGCTTCGCGCCATACAAGGTCGAGGTGATGACCCTCGACGGGCAGGTCTACGGTATGCCCTTCGATTCCGGTGTCACCGGGCTCTACTACCGCAAGGATTATCTCGATCAGGCCGGCTTCAAGCCGGAGGACATGCAGAACATCACCTGGGACCGCTTCATCGAGATCGGCCAGGAGGTGGAGGCCAAGACCGGCAAGAAGATGATGGGCCTCGACCCGAACGATGCCGGTCTCGTCCGCATCATGATGCAGTCGGCCGGGCAATGGTATTTCGACAAGGAGGGCAAGCCGAACATCACCGGCAACGCCGCGCTGAAGGCGTCTCTGGAGACGATCGGCAAGATCATGTCCGCCAACATCTACAAGCCGGCCAATGGCTGGTCCGACTGGGTCGGCACCTTTACCTCCGGCGACGTCGCTTCGGTCGTGACCGGCGTGTGGATCACCGGCACCGTCAAGGCACAGCCGGACCAGGCCGGCAAATGGGGTGTCGCGCCGATCCCGGCTCTTTCCATCGAGGGCGCCACCCATGCTTCGAATCTCGGCGGATCGAGCTGGTACGTGCTTGAAAGCTCCGAGGAAAAGGCCGAGGCCATCGACTTTCTCAATGAAATCTATGGCCAGGACATCGATTTCTACCAGACGATCCTGCAGGACCGCGGTGCCGTCGGCTCGCTGCTTGCGGCTCGCGGCGGCGCAGCCTACGAGGAGGCCGATGCCTTCTTCGGCGGCGAGAAGGTCTGGCAGAACTTCTCCGACTTGCTGGCGAAGGTGCCTTCGGTGAATTACGGCATCTTCACCAACGAAGCCGATCTCGCGGTAACCGCGCAACTGCCGGCCCTGACCCAAGGCACCCCGGTCGATGAGGTGCTGCAGGCGATCGACGCCGAGATCGCGGGGCAGATCCAGTAATCGAGCCGGTCGGATTGCGACCGCTCCCGGCCGTGGCGCTTCGAGCCACGGCCAATGACTTGCCATTTTCATGAGGTTGACGATGGTTCACGCGCGCCGCGGCGGCATCGGCCGGTATTATGACGTCAATGGCTGGCTCTTCGTCGCGCCGGCGCTCGGGCTGATCGCCCTTTTCATGGTCTACCCGATCCTGTGGTCGCTCTGGATGTCCTTCCAGGCCGGCCGCGGGATGACGATGAAGTTCGCAGGCTTCGCCAACATCGTCCGCCTCTGGAACGATCCCATCTTCATCAAGGCGCTTACCAACACGATGACCTATTTCGTGGTGCAGGTGCCGATCATGATCCTGCTCGCGCTGATCCTGGCGTCGCTTCTCAACAATCCGCGCCTCGTCGGCCGCGGTCTGTTCCGGACCGCGATCTTCCTGCCCTGCGTCACCTCGCTCGTGGCCTATTCCGTGCTCTTCAAGGGCATGTTCGCCCCCGATGGCATCGTCAACTCGACGCTCCAGGCGATCGGCATCATTGCCTCGCCCATTCCGTGGCTGACGCATCCTTTCTGGGCGAAGACGCTCGTCATCATCGCGATCACCTGGCGCTGGACCGGCTACAACATGATCTTCTATCTCGCCGCCCTGCAGAATATCGACAAATCGATCTACGAGGTGGCTCGCATCGATGGCGTCCCGGCCTGGGCGCGCTTCACCCACATCACCATTCCACTGCTGAAACCGGTGATCCTCTTCACGACGGTGATCTCGACGATCGGCACGCTGCAGCTCTTCGACGAAGTCTACAACCTGACCGAGGGCAAGGGCGGCCCCTCGAACGCGACGCTGACGCTCTCGCTCTACATCTATAACCTCACCTTCCGCTTCATGCCGAGTTTCGGCTATGCGGCGACGGTCTCCTACGTAATCGTCGTGCTCGTGGCCCTTCTTGCCTTCCTGCAGTTCTTCCTGGCACGGGAGCGCGACCGATGAGGACGAAATCCACGAACATACTCCCGGCGCTTTTCACCTACGGCTTCGTCGGACTGATGGCTTTCCTCTCTGTTTTCCCATTCATCTGGATGGTGCTCGGTGCCACCAATGCGTCGATCGACATCATCAAAGGCAAGATGCTGCCGGGTGAAGCGCTGGCGACCAATGTCGCCAATTTCTTCACGCTGGTGAACGTGCCACTCGTCTTCTGGAATTCGGCGAAGGTTACCATTCTCGCGACGGTGCTGACGCTCGCCGTCTCGTCGCTGGCCGGTTACGGCTTCGAGATCTTCCGCTCGCGCCAGCGCGAACGACTCTACAGCGCCATGCTGCTGACGCTGATGATCCCGTTCGCGGCGCTGATGATCCCGCTCTTCATCATGATGGGCAAGGCCGGCCTCATCAACACCCATATCGCCGTCGTGCTGCCGACGATTGGCTCGGCCTTCGTCGTCTTCTATTTCCGGCAGAGCACCAAGGCGTTCCCCTCGGAACTGCGCGATGCCGCGAAGGTCGACGGGCTCAAGGAGTGGCAGATCTTCCTCTATATCTACGTGCCGGTGATGCGCTCCACCTATGCGGCGGCCTTCATCATCGTGTTCATGACCGCATGGAACAATTATCTCTGGCCGCTGATCGTCCTGCAGTCCAACGAGACCAAGACGATCACCCTGGTCATCTCCTCGCTCGCCTCCGCCTACTATCCCGATTACGGCGTTGTCATGGTCGGCACGATCCTCGCGACGCTGCCGACGCTTGCCGTCTTCTTCTTCATGCAACGCCAGTTCGTCCAGGGCATGCTGGGCTCAGTCAAATAGGAACGATGATGCGCTCTGTTACCTCCTTCAACGATGAATGGGTCTTCTCGGAAGGCTTCGCGGATGCCGGCACGCTGAGGAGCGGAGAGCCGGTAAGCCTGCCGCACAATGCGGTCGAACTTCCCTTCAACTATTTCGACGAGACGTGCTACCAGCGCGCCTTCACCTATCAGAAGGTGCTTGCCTGGCGCCCGGAATTCGAGTCCCGGGAAGTCTCGCTCGTCTTCGACGCGGCGATGGCGGATGCCGTCGTCTATCTGAACGGCGAGGAGGTCGTCGCCCACAAGGACGGCTATACGCCTTTCGAGGCGCGGCTGACCGGACGGCTGCGCAACGGCGACAATCTGATCACCGTCAAGATCGACGGAAGCGAGAATCCGGAGATCCCGCCCTTCGGCGGACGGATCGATTATCTCACCTATGCCGGCATCTACCGCGACGTATGGCTCAAGGTCACCGACGCGGTGTCGATCGCCAATATAAAGGTCGAAACCCGCGACGTCCTGGACGACACCAAATCCGTCAGCGTTCGCTGCGATCTGGCAAACCCGCAGGGACTGAGCGTCGAGGGCACGGTGACGGCGCTTCTGAGGGACGCGAAGGGTGAATTGCTGGCCGAAGCGGTCGGCGAGACCCAAGGCGAGGGTGTCACGCTCGACATGACCGGCCTTACGGGCATTTCGCTCTGGGACATCGACAATCCTGTGCTTTACCAGATGGAGGTCCAGCTCCGGACCGATCACGGCCGCGACCTCCATGCTGCGCATTTCGGTTTCCGCACGGCGCAATTCACTGCGGGAGGCTTCCGCCTCAACGGGCGGCCGCTCAAGATCCGCGGCCTCAACCGGCACCAGGCCTTCCCCTATGTCGGCTACGCCATGGGCCGCACGGCGCAGGAGCGCGACGCGGAGATCCTCAAGCACACGCTCCACTGCAATCTCGTGCGCACATCGCACTACCCGCAGTCAAAATGGTTCCTCGACCATTGCGACCGCATCGGCCTCTTGGTCTTCGAGGAAATCCCCGGCTGGCAGCACATCGGCGGCGAGCAATGGAAAGAAGAGGCGATCCTGAACGTCCGCCGGATGATCGAGCGCGACTGGAACCATCCATCGATCGTCATCTGGGGCGTGCGCATCAACGAATCCCAGGATTCCCACGACTTCTACCTAGAGACTAATCGGCTCGCCCGCGAGCTCGACCCGACCCGCCAGACGGGCGGCGTGCGCTACATCACCGACAGCGAGTTCCTCGAAGACGTCTATACGATGAACGACTTCATCCTCGGCAATGAGGAACTGCCGGGCTCGAACCGTCCGCGCACGCCATTGCGCCCCCCGCAGGAATGCACCGGACTTCCGCGCAAGGTGCCGTACCTCATCACGGAATTCGGCGGCCACATGTATCCGACGAAGATCTACGACCAGGAGCAGCGCCAGGCCGAGCATGTGCGCCGCCACCTCGAAGTGCTGAACGCTGCCCACGGCGATGCGAGCATTTCCGGCGCAATCGGCTGGTGCATGTTCGACTACAACACCCACAAGGATTTCGGCTCCGGCGACCGGATCTGCTATCACGGCGTCATGGACATGTTCCGCGAGCCGAAATTCGCGGCTTACGTTTATGCGAGCCAGTGCGACCCGTCGGAGGAAGTGGTGATGAAGCCCGTGACCTTCTGGGCGCGCGGCGAACGCAATATAGGCGGGGTGCTGCCCTTGATCGTGCTCACCAATTGCGACGAGGTCGAACTGAAATATGGCGCGCTCACGAAGCGCGTCGGCCCGGACCGCGAAAATTTTCCACACCTGCCGCATCCGCCCGTCATCATCGATCATCGCCACTTCACCAAGGACGAGCTCGGCGTCTGGGGCATGAAGTGGGAGAGTGCGGAATTCACCGGGTTCCTGGCCGGCAAGGCGGTCGCCCACCTCCGGATGGCCGCTGATCCGGTGCCGATGTCGCTGAAGCTTCAAGCGGACAATGGCACGATCCGCGCCGAAGCTCGCGACAGCGTCCGCGTGATCGTCCGCGCTCTCGACCAGGTCGGCAATGTCCTGCCCTTCCTGAATGACGCCGTTGACGTCTCCGTGCAGGGGCCGGCACGCCTGATCGGTCCGAGCCGGCTCGTCTTTCAGGGCGGCTCGACCGGCTTCTGGTTGGAATCGACGGGAACCGCGGGCGAGATTCTGGTGACCGTCGCGTCGTCACGGCTCGGCACGACGAAGCTCAAGCTGTCCGCCGAGGCGGAAGGAGCGGACGAGGCATGAGCGAGCTGCAACTCACCGGTGTCCGCAAGGCCTATGGCGGCCTCGAAGTCATCAAGGGTGTCGACCTCGACATCAAGACGGGCGAGTTCGTCGTCTTCGTCGGGCCGTCCGGCTGCGGCAAGTCGACCCTGCTCCGCATGATTGCCGGGCTCGAGGAGATCACCTCCGGCGATCTCATCATCGACGATATCCGCGTGAACGATGTCGACCCGTCGAAGCGCGGCATCGCCATGGTTTTCCAGTCCTATGCGCTCTATCCGCATATGACGGTGCGGGAGAACATGGGCTTTGCCTTGCGTTTTGCCGGTGTCCCCAAGCCGGAGATCGAGAAGCGGGTGAAGGAAGCCGCCAACATCCTGGAGCTCGAGCCGCTGTTGGACCGTAAGCCGAAACAGCTCTCCGGCGGCCAGCGCCAGCGCGTTGCGATCGGCCGCGCGATCGTTCGCCATCCAAAGATCTTCCTCTTCGACGAGCCGCTTTCGAATCTCGATGCGGAACTGCGCGTCCACATGCGCATCGAGATCGCAAGGCTGCACAAGCAGCTTGCCGCCACGATCATTTACGTCACGCACGACCAGGTCGAGGCGATGACGCTGGCCGACAAGATCGTCGTTTTGCGCAGCGGCGTGGTGGAGCAGGTAGGCTCGCCGCTCGAACTCTATGACGACCCCGCCAATCTCTTCGTTGCGGGCTTCATCGGCTCGCCAAAGATGAATTTCCTGAAGGGCGTGATCGAGATCGGCGGGGATGGGCGGGCCTATGCACGACTGCCGGACCATGGCAATGAGAAGATCACCGTTGACCCCAAGGGTCTCAAGGAGGGGATGCCGGTGACGATCGGCATCCGGCCCGAGCATTTCAAGGAGGACGGTTCGGCGAGTCTCGACCTGGCGATCGACATGCTCGAGCATCTTGGCGGCGAAACCTTCGCTTACGCCCGCCATGGCAGGGGCGACTTGATCGTGATCGAGACGAAGAACGGCCGCGGCCTCAAATCCGGCGATCGCATCGCGGCCCGATTCGACCCGGCTTGCGCGCTGGTGTTCGACGAGGGCGGAAAGAGGATGCGGTAGCGGACGGGTCGGCGGGAGAAGCCTTTGAGCTGCCTGAGATCATTCAGACACGAGCCGGCCCCGTGGACGAGCGTTCGACCAGATGGCAGGCGAGTTCCAGCCGGCGGGGCGGAAACGGCAGGTTGGAAAGGCTGTCGCGCAGGAGATCGAGGGCAGCCGAGCCGATTTCGCGCATCGGAATGTGCATCGTCGTCAGCGGCGGATTGAGGAAGGCGGCCTGCGGCAGGTCGTCCATGCCCATTACCGATACGTCGCGCGGCACGTTGTAGCCCATTTGCTGGATGCCAAGCATGGCACCGACGGCGAGGCTGTCGCCGGCCGCAAGGACGGCAGTGAAATCCAGCCCGCGTTTCTCGATGCGCGAAACGATGGCCTGGGTCGCGAGTTCGGGCAGCCAGTCATCGACCGGCACCACAAGGTCCGGGTCGAGCGGAAGGCCGCGGTGGAGCAGCGCATCGCGCCAGCCCTCGTAGCGACGCTCGATGGTGCGGCGGCCAGGCCGCATGAGGAAGAGGATGCGCTGATGACCGAGACCCATCAAGTGATCGGCGGCAAGCCGCGCGCTCGAGCGGTTGCATGGTGTGACGCTCGACAGCCGCATGAACGGATCGTCGCCGTTGAGCAGCACGACCGGCTTTTCGAAGTCGCGCGTCGCGGCAAGCAGCGCCTCGTCGTCGACGGTGAGGAAGAGGAGCCCGGCGATCTCCGGGTCGTCTTTTGCCTCCTTGAGCAGCGTGAGTTCCTCGGTCTTGTCGGCAATCGGCCGGGTGATGATCTCAAGAGCAAGGGCCTGCGCCCGCTCCTTTAGCCCGTCCAGCACGTAGAGCGTGAACTGGTTGCGCACGTAGTCGAGCATCGCGGCGCTCGAGGCGGCAAGAATGACCTTCTGGCCCGCGACAGCGGTCGGAATGACGTAGTTCGCGATCTTGGCCGCCTCGAGCACCTGCTGGCGGATCTCGGGGCGCACGCCCTTTTCTCCGGCCAGGGCCCGCGAGGCGGTACTCAACGAGACGCCGCAGGCGGCGGCGATATCCTCCAGCCGCACGCGCCGACTCTTCTTGCCTCGTTTACCCGGCAGCGGTTTTACAGTCATCTCGCCATCTCCAATACCGCAATCATGAGAAAAATTTTCAGATTGCGCAAGAGAAAACATCATGCATTATTTTCTCATGGAGACGCCCACCGGCATGGGCGAATGGGAGGAATGCTATGGCCCCGGACGGCCTCGATATTCGGGGTGGCCTCGACCGCCTTGTGACCGGAATGACCGGCCTCAAGCATGACGGCCGCTTCCACGAGCCGAACCTCGACGGCACCGCCGGCGACTACATCAGCTTCGAAAGTTGGGAATGGCCGCAGGGCGTGGGACTTTACGGTCTTATCCGGCTGTGGCTCTTCACCGGGCGCGACGACCTGCGCCAGCTCGTGGAAAAATGGTACTCCGACCGGCTCGCTGCCGGACTTCCCAAGCTCAATGTCAACACGACGGCGCCGATGCTCGGGCTGTCGGTTCTTTGGGAACGGACGCGCGACCCCCGCTGGCAGCCTGTGCTCGACGACTGGGCGAACCGCGTGATTTCGCAAATGGGTCGCACCCAGGAAGGCGGGTTCGAGCATCACGTCTCCGACAAGATTAACGACAAAGAACTCTGGGACGATACGCTCTACATGGTGGCGCTGTTCCTCGCCTCCTATGGCCAGGCAAGCGGTCGCCAGGAACTGGTCGATGAGGCGTCACGGCAATTCCTCGTTCATGCCCGCTATCTCGCCGACACCCGCACGGGCCTGTGGTTCCATGGCTGGACCTTCGACGGCCGGCACAATTTCGCGGAGGCCCGCTGGGCGCGCGGCAATGCCTGGATCACGGCCGGCATGCTCGACCTCTTCGATCTGGCGGAAATCGCAAAGCCGGTGAAGGACTACCTGCTGGGCGTGCTCACAGCCCAGGTCGACGCCTTGCTGCCGCTTCAAACGACGTCCGGCGCCTGGCGCACCCTGCTCGACGACGCCACCTCCTATGAGGAGATCTCCGCCACGGCCGGCATCGGCTACGGCCTCCTGAAGGGGTATCGTCTCGGCCTCGGTACGCCGGCATGGCGAAGCGCCGGATTGAAGGCGCTGCAGGCGGTGATGAACAACATCGACGAGACCGGCACAGTGCTCAATGTCTCCTATGGCACGCGCATGGGCTACGACCTCCAGTTCTACAAGGACATTCCAATCCAACCGACGGGCTACGGACAGGCTCTGGCGATCCTTTGCCTCTCCGAGGCGCTGCAGCACGTCGGAGCAGAGGGACAATCGGCATGACGATGAAGGTTCTGTATGGAGCGTCCCCCGAGGACGTCAAAGGCTATGACACGGAGCGCCTTCGCTGCGCATTCCTCATCACCGATCTGTTTGCGGCGGATGCCGTCAACTTCACCTACACCCACGTCGATCGCTTGATCCTCGGCGGCGCGATGCCGGTCGAAAAGAGCCTGACCTTCGGATCGGGCGCGGAGATCGGCACGCCCTATCTGCTCTCTGCGCGCGAAATGGGGATTGCCAATCTCGGCGGCACAGGCACCGTGACCGTCGACGGCAAGGCTTTCACGCTGCAAAACCGCGACATTCTCTACGTCGGCCGCGGCGCGAAGGAAATCACTGTCGCGAGTGCTTCCGTGGAGGCCCCTGCACGGTTCTACATGAACTCCGTTCCTGCCGGCGCGGATTTCCCGCATCGCCTGATAGCCAAGGCCGAAGCAAAGCCGCTCGACCTGGGCGAGGCGCGCCGGTCGAACAAGCGCCGGCTGGCGATGTATATTCATCCCGAGGTGGCACCCTCTTGCCTGCTCCTCATGGGCATCACCGATCTTGCCGAGGGCAGCGTCTGGAACACCATGCCCCCGCATGTCCATGAACGGCGGATGGAAGCCTATTGCTACTTCGACATGGCCGACACGGACCGCGTGGTTCACCTGATGGGCAAACCGGAGGAGACGCGCCATCTCCTCGTCGCAAACGGCGATGCCGTGCTCTCGCCGGCCTGGTCGATCCACATGGGTGCGGGCACCGGACCGTACGCCTTCGTCTGGGGCATGACCGGCGAAAACCAGGAATATAACGACGTGGCCCCGGTGGCTCTGGCGGAACTGAAATGACCAAAACGACATCACATATGAAAAGGGTGCTGAAGCCCGGCGAGGCGATCCGCTACTGGCAGCTCGGTGCTGTCGCCGAAGAACGTTTCGATGTGCCGGACGCCCCGATGAAAGGGGAAATGGACCCGTTCTTCTTCCTAACAAAGCACAAGAACTTCATTCCGCACGAATATCCCTGCCGCACGATCTTTGCCGAACGCTACCGCGGAAACCGACCCGACATACGTGGCGCATTCGGTGCCGCGCGGTGGTGGCTGCCCTTCGGTTCGCCGCGGCTCGACCTCTCGGGCTTCTGGTTCCGTCCGACGCGCCTTGCCGGCTGGGCGCGGACCTTCATCGAAGCGGACGCGGCTGGAACGGCGAAGGTTCGCCTCGGCACCTGCGGCGGCGCTGTCCTGTGGCTGAACGGCTCCGAAATCGGCTGGATGGCCCCCTACAGCCGCAATCTCGAGGCAAAGGCGGAATTCGACCTTCCCTTGAAGGCGGGCCTCAACGAGATCACCCTGTTCTTCGATGATCTCGCCGAGCGCGACGCCCGCTATTTCATCCAGCTCGACTATCTCGCGGGCCCGAACGCCGCGGTCGCGGTGCCGGTTCCCGGCACCGGGGAGGCTGCGGATGCGGTCGAAGCCGCGCTCGACGGCATGCATTTCGACCGGCCGGCCTATTTCGACGGCGATATGACGCTGATCTTCGCCGCCCCCTTGCCGATGGACGTCAAGGTCGATGTCGCGGTCGAGGGCGACTTCATGTCGACCGAACGTTTCGATTACGACTTCGTGCTCAAGGCGGGCGAAACCCGCCTCGTCGTCGGCCCCTCGCGCGACATGCCGGCCGACTTCCGCCATTTCCGGGTGACGCTCGACGCGGAAGGTTTTGTCGCCTCCCGCTCGATCGGCGTCGAAATCTGCCATTCCGTCCGCCAAGGCAATGCACCCGCGTCACTTGCCGCACGGATCGACGAGACGCTCGACGAGATTTCCGATTTTTCCGAGCGCGACACGGTGCGCGCCTTCGCACGCCTAGCAAGCGGGCGCGGCGGTGCGGACACGGACGCGATGATCGAGGAAATCCTGCCCTCGATCGAGGATTGCCACGACTGCGCGGATTTCTCCCTCGTGCCGCTCATCTGGTCGCGCACGGTCTGGGGCGCGGATATCGGCGCGGCGACCCGCATACGCATCGACCGCGCCATCCTCGGCTTCCGCTACTGGATGGACGAGCCAGGCAACGACGTCCAATGGTATTTCTCCGAGAACCACGCGCTGCTATTCCACACCTCGGCCTATCTCGCCGGCAACCTGCTGGCGGAAGAGACCTTCGTGCGTTCCGGCCGCAAGGGCGCCGAGCAGCGCGCCGTCGGTGCCGCCCGCGTGCGGGCCTGGCTCGACCATTTCGAAGCCTGGGAAATGGCGGAGTTCAACTCCGCCCCCTATTTTCCGATCGACCTCAAGGGTCTGACGGCGCTTGCCGCGCTGGCGCCTGATGCCGACATTGCCGAGCGCGCCAGGAAGGGCATCGTCCGGCTCTGCGAGATCGTCGCGCGCTCCGCCCATCACGGCATGGTGACGGCGGCGCAGGGGCGCTCCTATGAGCACACGCTCTGCGCCGGCCGGTCGCTCGAGCTTTCAGGCGTTGCCCGCCTGCTGTGGGGCAAGGGCTGGTACGGCCGACGCGTGCACGCGCTGCCGCAGCTTGCCGTCTGCCTGCGCGACCACGGCCTAGTGATTCCGGAAGCCTTCGAGGCCGTCGCGAACCATCGCGACGAGGCGCATCAGGAATGGTGCTTCTCCCAAGGCGAAAACCGCTTTGCCGCGCTCTATCACTACAAGAGCCGCGCCTTCGCCATGGGCTCGGCCGCCCACTACCGCTGGAACGAGTGGGGATACCAGGAGACCGTGCTGCACTTGAGGCTCGGCGAGCGGCCGGAGGCCGCGGTCTGGATCAACCACCCCGGTGAGACGATCCAGTTCGGCTACGGCCGCCCGTCCTATTGGGGTGGTTGTGGCTCGCTGCCGCGCGCCCATCAATATCGCGGTCTGGCGGTGCTCGACTTCACGACGGTCGACGAACAGGCCGATTTCACCCACGCCTGGTTCCCGGTCGCGGAGTTCGACGAGAGCAGCGTGAAAGGCACGCTCGCCCTTGCCCGCAGCGGGTCCGGCGCCGTCCTTCTCAGCGGCAGCGCGCCGTTCGAGAGCGTGACCGTCGGCCCGTCCGCCAATGTCGAACTGCGCCAACCGGGCCGCAGGACGCGCTGGATCGTCCGCGTCTGCGAATCATCAAGCCTTGCGGAGGTCGAGGCACGCTTCGCGGCCCTTTCCGTGGAAGAAGAGGCCGACGGAACGCTTGTCGTCAACGATCCCGATTATGGGCCGGTGCGCTTCCGTGCGGACGGCTCTGCGGAAGCGGAAGGACGCACCATCATACCGAAGGCATTCACCGTCGCCGGTGAGGCGACGATGCTATCGGCAGCATAGCCGGCATGCCCCGCCTGCATGTGGCAGGCGGTTTTGAACGCAGCGGGCGGGAGGCCCGCTTCAGGGAGGAGAACGATCATGACGAAGACAAAGAGCATTCTGGCGGCGCTCGCCGTCGGGCTTCTGGCATCCACGTCGGCCCTTGCGGGCGACGTTCGCATCATGTGGTACTCGGACGGGGTCGAAGGCGAAGTCCTGAAAGAGCTGCTCGATCGCTTCATGAAGGAGAATCCGGGGATCAACGTCATCCTCGACAACGTCTCCTACAGCGTCGTGCGCGAACAGCTTCCGGTGCAGCTCGAGGCCGGCGCCGGCCCGGACATCGCCCGCGTGACGAACCTCAAGGCGCAGAGCCAGCATTGGCTCGACCTGCGCCCTCTGGTCGGCGATGCGGCCTACTGGGATGAAAACTTCGGCGCGCAGGCCGATTGGATGCGGCCGGACGGCTCCAACCAGATCTCCGGCTTCATGACGCAGATTACACTTTCCGGCGGCTTTGCCAACAAGACCCTGTTCGATCAGGCCGGCGTCGCCATTCCGGGCAAGGACGCGACCTGGGACGACTGGGCAAAGGCTGCGAGCGAAGTGGCGCAGAACCAGCAGGTCCCCTTCGCGATGGCGCTCGACCGCTCCGGCCATCGCCTGACCGGTCCGGTCCTCTCTTACGGCGCGAACTATATCGGCGCGGACGGCAAGCCCGCTCCGCTCGATCAGGGCTCCAAGGATTTCCTCACCAAGTTCATCGGCTGGATCGAAGACGGCACGATGAGCAAGGACGTCTGGGTCTCGGCCGCGGGCTCGACCTACCGGGCGGCTGCCGACGACTTCATCAACGGGCAGCTCGTCTATTATTATTCCGGGTCGTGGCAGGTGCCGAACTTCTCGACGAAGATCGGCTCGAACTTCGACTGGGTCGCGACGGGCAGCCCCTGCGGCCCGGTCAACTGCACCGGCATGCCGGGCGGCGCAGGCCTCGTCGCGATCAAGTACACGAAGAACCCGACGGAAGTCGCGAAGGTGATGGACTATCTCGCCCGCGAAGACATCGTGAAGGAGTTTTCCGAGCGCACGCTGTTCCTCCCTGCGCACAAGGGTCTTCTGGCGAAGGGCCTCGACTTCAAGACCGATGACGCCCAGGCGAAGGAAGCTCTAAACGTCTTCGTCTCCGCAACCGGCTCCCTGTCCGAGCTCGCGCAGAAGCTGCCGGGCTGGTTCTGGTCCGATACCTTCTACGGCGCCATGGTCACCCGTGTCAGCCAGGCCGCTGCCGGGGAAATGACGGCCGACGAAGCCTTCACGCGCATCGACGCGGACATTGCGGCCAAGGTGAAGGACTCCGGCCTCTGAGCAAGGCCGATCCGCGAGGCGAACGAACCTTAGACGTCTGAAGCCGGCGGCATGACGCTGCCGGAGGCAACGGGATGGGCCACGGTGGCCCGCCGCCCCTGTCGGCGGGCCTACAGCGCCGCGCGTCCCATGAGACGCGCAAGGGTCGCTGTAGCACTTTGAATTGCTGCATGTCTTTGTCCGTTAATCGAGGTCGATTAACGGAGACATGCAGCAGGAGGGAAACCGACATGAGAATGGACGAATCCGGCAGATCCGGTTTGAGCCAGATCGCCATGATGCCGATACACTTCCTGATGGGCGTCCTGGATGCGCCGCTGCGCTGGTTGCAGCGGGCGACCGGCATCAATGGCATGGCGGCGTTCTTCCTGCTGCCGAACATGATGATCTTCGGCGTCTTCGTGCTGCTGCCCTTCTTCATCAACTTCGCCTATTCGATGACGGGCGGCACCGCCCTTTTCCTGCCGGACCGCAGCTTCGTCGGCGCGGACCAGTATGCGCGGCTCTTCGACTGCGGAAGCTATATCGATCCGGGAAGCTGCGCGGAGGACACGTTCTGGACCGCGGTGCGCAACACCGGCTGGTTCGTCGTCCTCCAGGTCACGCTGATGATCCTCGTCTCGCTCGTCACCGCGCTGATCCTCAACCGCGAGCTGATGGCGCGCAGCTTCTGGCGTGCGGTCTTCTTCTTCCCGGTCCTCCTGTCGCCGGTCGTTGTCGGCCTCATCTGGAAGTGGATCCTCCAGCGCCAGGGCCTCCTGAATTTCGGCCTTTATAGCCTCGGCTTCGATCCCCATGTCTGGCTCAACGACCGCAACTGGTCGTTTGCCGCGACCATCGGCGTGTCGATCTGGGCGCATATGGGCTTCTACACGCTGATCCTGCTTGCGGGTCTTCAGGCAATCCCGAAGGACCTCTACGAGGCCGCGGAAATGGACGGCACGCGCCCGGCGCGCGCCTTTTGGCGCATCACCCTGCCGCTGCTCATGCCCAACCTGCTCGTCGTCGTCGTGCTCGTGCTCATCCGCGCCGTGCAGATCTTCGATGAGGTTTATGTGCTGACCGGCGGTGGGCCGGGCACCAGCACCCTCTACCTGACGCAATATATCTACGAGACCGGCTTCGCGGCGCAGCTGCGCAATCCCGGCCTTGCCGCCGCCGCCTCTATCCTCATGGGCGCCGTGCTCGTCGTGCTCACATTGCTTCAGCTCGGCCTCGGCCGCTCGGAAAAGAAGGGAGGCCGCAAATGAGCAGAATCGTACGCTTCCTCACTCGCCGCCGGGGCGGCAAGGGCTGGCACTGGACCGATATCGTCACCTGGACCTGGCTGGTCGGCGGTCTCCTCATCATGTTCGGCCCGGCCGTCTGGCTGGTTGGCTCGTCCTTCAAGTCGCCGGCAGCGCTTGCCGAATTCCCACCGACCATCCTGCCCTATGTCACGCAGAAGGTGACGGTGGAGGGTTATGACAAGCCGCTCGACCTCTACGAGGCGACGCTCGAGGACGGCAGCACGGTAGTATTGGCCGAAGTCCGCCGCATTGGCGTGATGAGCCAGATGGTCGATCCGGCAAAGCCTGGCGAGATCATCAAGGTCAACATCGCCAAGCGGACGCCGGTGCGTGAAATGTCCTTCGCGACGGAAAACTACACCGAGCCGTTCACCCATTTCGACTTCGTGCGCTACCTCTGGAACTCCGTCTTCGTGACGGTGACGGCGACGCTGATCACGCTCGTCGTCAATTCCATGGCCGCCTTCGCGCTCAGCAAATACGAGTTCCGCGGCCGCACCGTCGCGATGCTGCTGATCCTCGCCACGCTGATGGTGCCGCTCTCCGTCATCATGGTGCCGCTCTATTCCATCGTCTCGGCGCTCGGTCTCTTCAACAGCCTCTGGGGCGTGATCCTGCCGACGGTGGCGACACCGACCGGCGTCTTCATCCTGCGCCAGTACATGCTCACCATTCCGGACGAGCTGGTCGATGCCGCGCGCATGGACAAGGCGTCGGAATGGCAGATCTACTGGCGCATCATCCTGCCGCTGACGGCGCCCGCGCTCGCCGTGCTTGCGATTTTCTCCGTCGTCTGGCGCTGGAACGACTTCCTGTGGCCGCTGATCGTTCTCTCGCGCAAGGAGCTCTACACGCTGCAGGTCGGCCTCAGCATCTATTCCGGCGAGCTGAACGTGCAATGGCACTTCATCCTCGCCATGACCGTCGTGACCATGATCCCGGTCGTGCTGGTCTTCATCTTCCTGCAGCGCTTCATCACCACCGGCATCGCCGGCACCGGACTGAAATAGGGGGGCACCATGGGCCATATCAAGCTCACCAATGTGAAGAAGTCGTTCGGCGCCGTCGACGTCATCCACGACATAAATTTGGAGATCATGGACGGCGAGTTCGTCGTCTTCGTCGGCCCGTCGGGCTGCGGCAAGTCCACGCTGCTGCGTATGATTGCCGGCCTCGACCGGCCGACCAGCGGCGAGCTTGCCATCGACGGCAAGGTGGTCAACACCGTTCCGGCCGCCGACCGCGGCCTTGCCATGGTCTTCCAGTCCTACGCGCTCTATCCGCATATGAGCGTACGCCAGAACCTCGCCTTCGGCCTGGAAAATACCCGGATGCCGAAGGACGAGATCGCCGCGCGCATCGCCGAAGCAGCACGCATGCTGGAGATCGAGCCCTATCTCGACCGCCGGCCGGGCCAGCTTTCGGGCGGTCAACGTCAGCGTGTCGCCATCGGTCGCGCCATCGTGCGCCGTCCCGTCGCCTTCCTGCTCGATGAGCCGCTGTCGAATCTCGACGCGGAACTGCGCGGCTCCACCCGCGCCGAGCTTGCCGCGCTTCACGCGCGCCTCGCCGCGACGATGATCTACGTGACGCACGACCAGGTCGAGGCGATGACGTTGGCAGACCGTATCGTCGTGCTGCGCGCCGGACGCATCGAGCAGGTCGGCACGCCGCTTGAACTCTACAATCGCCCCGCCAACCGCTTCGTCGCCGGCTTCATCGGCTCGCCGCACATGAACTTCCTCGAAGGCACCGTGGAATCGATGCACGCGACACGGGCAATCGCCACGCTTGCCGGCGGCCATCGGCTGGAAGTTCCGGTCGGCAGCGCTACGGTGACGAAGGGCGCGCGCATCGCTCTCGGCGTGCGGCCGCACCACATCGCCCTCGGCGGCGGCGAGGCCAGCATCCCCGCGAAGATCAGGCTGGTGGAATCGCTCGGCGCGGAAACCGTGCTGCATGCAGACGTCGCCGGGCAGAAGGTCCTTGTCGTTGCTCCCGGCCAGCATGATCTGGAACCGGGCGCCGACATCGGCCTGTCATTGTCGGCGGCACCCATCCATGTCTTCGATGATAAGGGGCTTCGCCTTGACCACGCTCTTTGACCTTGCCGGCAAGATCGCGCTCGTGACGGGCGCCAGAACCGGCCTTGGCCGGGGAATGGCACTCGCGCTGGCGCGAGCGGGCGCCGACATCGCCGCGATCGGCTCCACGGAAATGCCTGAGACGGAACAGCTTGTCCGAGACGCGGGCAGGCGTTTCCACGTCCAGAAGGTCGATCTCTCGAAACCGTTTGATGCGGCCGCCGTCATCGGCAATATGGTTGCCGTCTTTGGCGGCATCGACATCCTCGTCAACAATGCCGGCATCATCCGCCGCGCTGATCTGCTCGACTACCAGGAGAGCGATTGGGACGACGTCCTCGACGTCAACCTGAAGGCCGTGTTCCTGCTCTCGCAGGCCGCCGCCCGTCACATGGTCGCGACGAAACGGTCAGGCCGCATCGTCAATGTGGCCTCCATGTTGACCTTCCAGGGCGGCATCCGCGTGCCGGCCTATACCGCCTCCAAGCACGGTATCGCAGGCCTGACCAAGGCGATGGCAAACGAGCTTGCACCGCACGGCATCACCGTCAACGCCATTGCGCCGGGCTATATGGAAACGGACAATACCGAGGCGCTGCGCCACGATCCAGATCGCAACGCGCAGATCTCCGCGCGCATTCCGATGGGACGCTGGGGGACGCCGGACGATCTCGCCACTGCAGTGCTGTTCTTCGCGGCGCCCGCCTCGTCTTACGTGACCGGCACCGTGCTGCCGGTCGACGGCGGCTGGATGGTCCGGTAGGAGACTGAATATCCCAAAGCCATCACGGTTTGTGATGCGGAAATAGATGCCATCAACATCGGCCGCCTCGATTTCCATGGTGAGTGGGACTACACGATCGCACCGATACTTACCGTACCTGGGCCCAGGCCTCTTGCGAAACCGCGAACACCCTCGGCGAGCTCCAAGGCGGCTGAGAGCCTGCCGATCTTCTTTCGCTCCTGTTGGCTACTCCACACTCATGGAGCAGGACGAACAGGGCTCTTTCGGCGCCTGCGGGCCGGACGCAAGGAGTTGTTCGAACCCGAATTCGCCCCCACCACGGGCGCATCTTCAAACTGATGGGTTTGCCGAATAGGCCAATTTTGTGGACGCGGTCGAATGCGCGATTGCCCTTCAGCGCGTGGCTTGCCGAACGACAAGCTTCTGGGCGCCACCCAAAATCCGGAACCGTTCCCGCCGCGGCAAATCCGACACCCTTTGTGCTGCCGCAGCGTCGGTCTCTCTGCTCGTGGTGCGAACCGGCGCGGCCGTGCCATAGCGAAAGAAAAACTACCTGCAACATAAAATTGTAACCTTTTTAGTTGATTATATACGCATATACCTCCTATGGCAGCAGGGTTTGTTGGCCGTGCCGCCCTTTATGGCGCCTGAACATGACCATCGCCGGCCGAATGACTCGATCGGTCTCACAGCTCTTCCGGACAGGAACCATGACGCATTCCTGTCCGGCCTCCCAAGAGAACGACGATGAAACGAACATCCGATTCAATACGCGTCAGCCTCCTTGCCATTGTGTCGCTGCTGTGCCTCTCGGCCATCGCGTTGGCCGGGCGTGAAGTCATCCATGCCTGGGAAAAACTCGCCGATGCCGGGCAGGTGGAAGCGAGCAACGGGACGTCCGACCTGCTGCTTTCCGCGGCCGGGAACTGGGCTGTCGAGCGGGGCATCGCCAATGCGGCCCTTGCGGGCAAGGACCCAGCGTCGACAGAGACCAGAAAGGCACTTCAGGAGCGGCGGCAGGAAGCCGACGCCGCAATGACACAGGCATTGCAGCGGGTTGGACAAACCGGTGCCCTCGAGGCCGGCGATACGCCGGTCGCTAGTGTGAAAGCCGCGTGGACGCAGGTCGTCGATCTTCGCCGCCAGGTGGATAACGCGCTCGACAGTCCACTCGCAGCCCGGGAGAGCACAGTCTCGGAGCAATGGGTGCCGACTATGACGGCACTGATTATGGCGTCGCAAAATCTCAGAATCGCCGCGCAATATCTACCCGACACGATCGAAACCAATATCAGCCAGATTCAGGACGCCAGAGGCGCGATCTGGGCCATGAGCGAATATGCCGGACGGGAGCGCGCGCTCATCGGCCGGGCAGTGTCGGGTGGAAAACCACTGGACACCACGACGCTGCAGACGCTCGCCACCTATCGGGGACGCGTCGAGCAGTCCTGGCTGGCGGTCGCCCCCTATCTGTCGCGAAAGGATGCCGCCCCCGAAGTGACGACGGCGGCGGCGGCCGTCAATCAGATATTTTTTGGTAGCTTCGAGACCACGCGCAAGGCGGTCTATGCGGCGGGCATCTCGGCTACCCCCTATCCTCTCGACACCGACAAGTGGATGGCCGAGGCAACCGCCGCGATCGACACCTTGCTCGCCCTGGCGCACAAGACTGGCGGCGCCGCGGACAAGCTGACCGCCGCCTCCGCCAGCGATGCGCACATGTCCATGATCGCAAATGGCGCCGTGCTCCTTGCCGGACTGCTGCTGGCGGGCATGGCATTCAGGATCGTCCTCGGGGGCGTGCTGCGGCCGATGGCGCGCATCACCAACTGCATGACCGCGCTCGCAACAGGCGATCTTGCGACCGACGTTCCCTTCACCGACAGGACGAACGAGATCGGCGAGATGGCCCGCGCGGTGGAAGTCTTCAAGCAGAACGGCATCAAGGTGCGTGAACTGAACGCCCAGGAGGCGGCGCTGCAGGCGAAGAGCGCCGACCTGCAGTCGAACATCGGTCAGGTCGTCCAGGCGGCTGTCGCCGGCGACTTCACCCGGCGCATCAGCAAGGATTACGACAATGCCGACCTCAACCGCTTCGCCGCCCAGGTCAACGAACTGGTGACGTCGGTCGATAAGGGGATTGCCGAGACCCGCCGGGTGATCTCGGCGCTGGCCGAGGGCGACCTGACGGAAACCATGCGCGGCGAGTTCCAGGGCGCCTTCGGCGAACTGCAGCAGAACGTCAACCAGACGATGGCCAACCTCCGCGACGTGCTCGGCGAGGTGCGGGCGGCGATCGACACGATCAATGGCGGCGCCGGCGAGATGCGCGTCGCCTCCGGCGACCTATCGAAGCGCACCGAGCAGCAGGCCGCCTCGCTGGAGGAGACSTCCTCGGCGCTGGAGGAGATCACCGCGGCGGTGAAAAGCTCGACCGAGCGGGCGACGGAAGCCAGCCACATGGTTGACGAGGCGCGCAGAAGCACCGAGCAGTCGAGCGCCGTCGTCAAGGATGCGGTCTCGGCGAT
>NZ_MDDV01000026.1 GCF_001854885.1 Ensifer sp. LCM 4579
TTGCGGTCGAGCTTGCCGTTCGGCGTCAGCGGCAGTGCGTCCAGCCGCACGAAGGCTGACGGCACCATGTAGTCCGGCAGCAGGCCACCGAGATGGGCCCGCAACGCCGCGGCAAGTTCCGCGCCATCGGCCTCGTCCGACCCGTCCGTCCTCTTTGCAACCATATAGGCGACGAGCCGCTTGTCGCCGGCGTGATCCTCCCGCGCCACCACCACCGCCTCGCCGACAAGCTCATGCTCGCAGAGCCGGGCGGCGATCTCGCCCGGCTCGATGCGGAAGCCGCGGATCTTCACCTGGTCGTCGTTGCGGCCCAGAAACTCGAGATTGCCGTCCGGCAGATAGCGCGCCAGGTCGCCGGTCCGGTACATGCGGGCATCCGCCTCGCCGCTGAACGGATCGGTCAGGAACCGCTCCGCCGTCAGCTCCGGGCGATTGAGGTAGCCGCGCGCAACCCCTGCCCCGCCGATATAAAGCTCGCCCACAGCCCCGAACGGAACGGGCTGGCCATGGTCGTCAAGCACATAAAGCCGCGTGTTCGATATCGGACGCCCGATCGGGATTGACGTGAGGCCTTCGAGATCGCCCGTTATTTCGAATGAGGCACATCCAACGGTGGCCTCTGTCGGACCAAAATGGTTAATCAGGCGCACATTTGGAAAACGCCGCTGCCAAAATCGCATGTCGGCTGGAACTAGGGCTTCGCCGCCAACCATAAGTGCTTTTGTTGGAGCTTCTTCCTTCCCATCATGCATCGTTTTGTTAAGCATGCTCAGATGCGAGGGAGTAACCTTGACCAAATCGAAGGTTTGTCCATCCGTCGATTCAGCAAGAGAGTTAATTTGGACAGCCGGATCTAGAAGATGAAGTTTCGTTCCCGCCAGCAGCGGCCCGAATAGGGTCGTAACGATGCCATCAAAACTCATCGAATGCGTTACAGGCGAGCCATTCGAAGTTCTCTGGTAAAAGCTTCGATTTGACCACTGCAAATAGTTCGACAACTGTTGATGCTCGACCATGACGCCTTTTGGCGTTCCGCTAGAGCCTGATGTGTAGATGACATAGGCGAGATGGCGCGCTGTTAGGCCGAGGGCGTGCGGGTCGGGATCGTCAGCGGGCTGGTCGGCCCAGGAAAGCTCGCCGTCCGAGAAGTCGATCACGCTGCGATCGGCGAGTGCCTCGGCGCCCAGCGCTTCGCGGCCGGCGGCATCGCAAAGCATGAGCCGCGGGGCGGCATCGTCGAGCACCTGCCGCAGCCGCGCGGAGGGATAGGCCGGGTCGAGCGGCACATAGGCACCGCCCGCCTTGAGGATCGCCAGCAACCCCACCACCATCGCCGGGCTGCGCTCCAGGCAGATGGCCACCGGCTGGTCCGGCTTGACCCCAAGGTCGATCAGATGATGGGCCAGCCTGTTGGCCTTAACATTCAGTTCGCCATAGGAGATCGACTGCGCTTCGAAGACCACTGCCACGGTGTCGGGCGCCCGGCGCACCTGCGCCTCGAACAGTTCATGGACGCAAAGCTCCGACGGATAGTCCACTTCCGTCCGGTTCAGATCTTCAAGAAGATAGCCCCGCTCCTCAGCTGACAGCAGCTCGATCCGGCCGACCGGTTGCTGTGGATTGAGTGTAGCGACGCTTAGAAAATTCTCTAGATGCTGCGTAACATTGCCGATTTTCTCGGGCGCCCAGCGATTTTCATCAATGTGCCACCTAAAGCTCCCGTCGACCGCGTTGATTTCAAGCGTCAGTAAGCTGCCTGGCAGGATCATTTCCGACTCGGGATTGGACCCAAGTTCGTCAACTGAACGGCCGTGGCTCATCGTCGTCATCATAACGCCAATTGGCCACGGTTGACGCAATTGCAGCCCTTTGTCGCCCGACAGTGCCGGGCTACGTGCTAGGAGATCGCGGGCAAAGCTAGTGTGTCTACGCAATAGAACACATTCAGCCGCGACCGTCGCGCGTAGCTCAGAAAAACCGTGATTGACGTCGATGGTAATTTCCATCGGCACGATAGACGCTATAAGCTTCTGCGCCAGACGCCCATCAATCTGCGTTTCATCGAGTGCTGGACGCCAACCTAGCTGAAGCTCTGCTTCACCTGCCGTGCGGGCCAAATAAATCAACCAAGCACTCAACAAGCATTCCACGCGTTCCGTCGGTGAGAGTTCTGCCAAGGCATCTATATTGCGCCAGGAGCTCGTGTGCCATTTGGGCGGTTGTTCGCCCAGAAGAGACGAAACATAAGGTAGCTGCGATGGTTTGAATGTCTCAAGTCGCCGCAGCCAAAATCTCTCCCGTGGAGCCAACGCTTCACAGATAGTAGTTATGGACAATGCGTGGTCATCGCTCAAAATCGCGAGACGGTCACCTACATTCAGACAAGAGCGTTCTGCGAGTGCTATCGCATCGACGAACGGGCCATTGGGAGCACCAAACCAAAGATCAACGTCTTCTGTTTCCGTCGCGACACGCCAGTGGTCTGGATGTATTTCGAGCAGGGAGCCTGGCTGATAATCAGAAGACCGAGTGGATACCTCCAAGCGCCGAACCGGGATAGCATCTTCTCCGACGACAACCTTAGGCAAGCACAACGGATTCGGATGATAAGGGCCGAAGTCCAAACCACGAGCAATCGCTGATAATTCCTGCGCGGACTGGTTCCATCTCAGACAACCAGCGGCAATAGGCCGTTGCTTCCTCGGAAAATAGGTCCTGTTTGCCAGCTGCTGCGGGCGGCCCTGGAGATCGGCCCGCGCTATTTTCGCTAAAAGAGCGCGAAACCCTTCTATCGCGGCATCATAGCATTTAAGGTTGAGGGTCAATGCCGTATCGGTTGATGCAATGGGCACCGGGCACTGCACAACTACGTTGCCCGTGTCAATACGAGGATCCATGTGATGCCACGAAATGGCGTATTGGCTCTCTTGCGCCAGAATTGCCCAGCTTGTCGCGTGGGTCCCTGCGTAACGCGGCAGTGGGCTGTCGTGATAATTGAACGCACCTACACGTGCTTGCTCCAATAAATGAGCTGGCAAGATAACAGGATTAACGACGGAAAATATCAAATCGACATTCACATCGCATAGAAATTCATAGGTCTGGTCGACGTTATCGAAGCAATGGATGCCTAAATGAGTAGCCCAGGTACGGAACACATCATCTGTAGGTAGAACGGCGGGTACGGAACAGCCCATTTCCTTTGCCATCTGTGCACATCTAATACTAAGCGTGCCACCACCGACAAAGATAACTGATAGGGTTGATGTAGTGCTGGGGTCTCCCAGATCTTGGCCGCAGACCTCATGGCTATTCGAGCTTTCCGGACGCGACAAATCGATCATTTTTGGTCCTCTTCAGCGATCTCGTGCTCACGCGTTATCAATAGTCCATCCAGCCGTTGCCAGTGGGCGCGATGAGAACATCGTCACCATCGCTGCCGAGGAGGCTGTTGTAACTTGGGCCACCATGGATTAGCACGACAGCTAATCATGGTTTAACGCCTCAACATCATCTCCCTTTACCGTTACCCCACATCGGCCCGTTGGCCTAATCGATTGATTTGATGGGAGCTATTCAAATATCGGCTTCATCGGCGCGCTTTACTTCACAGCTTCCAATGTATGGACCGACGCACCCCGTTCTGACTGTCCATCCGATTGGCGTTGGTGCGCGAGCTCTGCCGTCCACCAAAGACGGTCCGGGTTCTCGCCCAGTCTCTCGCTGTGGAACGGCTAGTTTCATCGGCGCCCGCGGTCTTCTGGCGACCACCGCATCCCAGGCGAGCCGCGTTGAGCGTGTCTACGGGAGGGGCAAATTTTGCAGAACAATGGGATGGCGCTCACGGGACCATTTACGGTGTCCGACATTGGCGAAGCTCTAACAATGCACGTAACCCGTAGAGCCCGCCGTCATCTACGCAATCTGCGCCAGCATATCCGCGATACGTGATGATGCGCACGCATCGGTTCGACGTGCGCCTTTCAAGAGCGCACTTCGAAACGTAGATTTGGAGGGTCGAACTCGGGAAAAGTAACGATTTACGTGCGCGCCCCTCGGCGCTGACCTTCCCTGCGTATGCTGGACTTAAAACCTGGCCGGGACGCGGGTGGATTTCCGCAGCAGGGGTGCTCCGCGGCTGCGGCCTTGCTTTACTGGCAGATGCGGCTTCGTGGCGTCGACTGAATCTACGCGCCTGACGACGTGACGGGCGCGTAGCGAAATCTGCCTGGTCCGGACGCATCCAGATAGGTGCGCCGCACCGTGAGCTACAGCGCCGCGCGCCTAATCACACGCGCAAAGGACGCTGCAGCACTTTGAATTGCTGCATGTATTTATCCTTAAATCGGGTACGTAAGGAAACATGCAGGAGTACGCTACCGAATTTCGAGTCATTTTGATCTCGGCGTGCCTGTCAACGGCGGCAGACGCTATTTGTTCAAGGCGTCCTTGAGAGCTTTTGCCGGCGTGAAGGTCAGCTTCTTCGCAGCAGCAACCTTGATGGTGGCACCGGTTGCCGGATTACGCGCTTCCCGCTCCGGCGTGTCCTTTACCTTGAACTTGCCAAAGCCGGGGATCGACGTTTCGGAGCCAGCTGTTGCCGCGGCAGTGATCGCGCCGAAGACTGCTTCGACGATCGCCTTCCCTTGAGCCTTGGTGAGTTGATGGTCAGCGGCGATCTTGTCGGCAATTTCATTGGTGGTAGTCATGCATTCCCCTTCCTCAAAGAAGGAGAGCATTCACCGCAGAGCCAGCCCTGTCACGCGATTGTTTGCCTTGTTGCCACGTGACTGGTGCATTTCCACAACTTCCGCACACACACTCTCTCTCTCTCTCTCTCTCTCTCTCTCTCTCTCACGCAGGCGGTTAAGGCGGCGGCTGACCGGCGGTCCAGTTGGCGATGCGAGGGCCGCGTCAATATGTCGGTTCCGCTACGGATGTCGGAGACGGGACATACATGGAGCGGTCTCCCCACGTTGTATTTGAAACTGTTTTCCTTTGGCACGATTACTGCATCGGACGGCTGGCAACCGTCGCGATATGCAATCCCATATAAGGAGAGGTGAGCGCAATGCAGATGCGCGCGTTAACGGTCCACTGTGCCGTCACGGAGTGGCAGCCGCGAAGACGATCGAGCAGGGCCACCCCAGGTCCGGCGGCGATGTTCAAGGAACACGGATTTGGCAGGAGAACCCGAGCATATTGCATCGCTCTCTCGCGATCAGCTCGACGGGTGAACAGCGTCTCGCGCTGGTCATCGATACAGCCCACGAGATAAATCAGCCACCAGGACGGAAGCTACATCAACATGAACTCAAATATGAAATGTTTCGCCCAAGCAAGTACCATTGCCTTGCTCTGGACCGCCAGCGCTGCGTCGGCAAACGAAGGTATGTGGATGCCCGGCCAGACTGCGGAAATCGGCGCGGCCATGCGCGCCGACGGGCTCCAGATCGATCCCGCCCGGCTGAGCCGTCTCGACGCTGCCCCGCTCAACGCGATCGTCTCACTCTGCGGATGCTCGGCCTCCTTCGTCAGTCCCGAAGGGCTGGTCGCGACCAATCACCACTGCGTAGTGGGATCCCTCCAGAACATCAGCAAGGAGGGCGAGGACCATCTCACAAACGGCTTTCTGGCGAGAAGCCTGAGTGAAGAATTGCCTGCGGCTCGCGGCAGCCGCATCTATGTTATCGAAGATCAACGGGAAGTGACCGCCGACATGCTCAAGGGAATCTCGGCCGACCTGACCGGTTTTGCCCGCCATGAGCAGCTCGACGCGAACCGCAAGGCCCTGATCGCCGCGTGTGAAGAACAGCCCAACCGCCGCTGCGACGTGCGGGCCTATTATGGCGGCGCCTCCTACTACCTTCAGCAGAAGCTCGAAATTCAGGACGTGCGCCTCGTCTATGCGCCCGCACGTGGCATCGGCGAATTCGGCGGCGAAAAGGACAATTGGATGTGGCCACGCCACACAGGCGACTTCGGCTTTTATCGCGCCTATGTCGCTCCTGATGGTTCCTCCCGGCCTTATGCGCCCGACAATGTGCCGTACCGGCCGAAGAACTGGCTGCGCATCGCCCGCGAAGGCCTCAAAGAGGGCGATTTTGTTATGGTCGCTGGCTTTCCCGGTACTACCGATCGGTTTCGCACCGCCGGGGAAGTCCGGTTCAACTTTGCGAAGTACGAACCGCTATGGCAGCGTTGGCTCTCGAATTATGCCGCCCAGATAAAGCAGGCCACGGTAGGCAACCGCACTGCGCAGATCCGCTACGCCTCCACCCTGCAAGGCGTGGAAAACTACGCGAAGAAGCTGGCGGGCGATCTCGCCGGCGCTGATGCGGTTGGGCTCAACGCTCGCAAGGTCACCGAGGAGACAGCTTATCGCAACTGGGTCGCTGCCGATCCCGCGCTGCAGGCGCGCTATGGCGCGGCGATCCTCGAGCTGGATGCCATAGTGGAGGAGAGCAGCCGGGCCTCGCTCCAGGGGCTGGGGACGGCGCTGCTCCGGCAAGCGCGGATCCTCTCATCCGCGCGCACGCTCTATCGCTGGGCGAAGGAGCACGAGAAACCAGATTCCACCCGCGAAAGCGGCTTTCAGGATCGTGACCGCAGCGAGACCATCGATCGACTGACGCAGGTCGAACGCGAGTATCTGCCCAACATCGATCGCAAGCTGTTCGAGGCCGCACTCGAGGAATATCACCGGCTGGACGCGAAGGACCGCGACACTGCGTTCGAGACCGCTCTGGGCCAAATCGGCCTTGATCGACTCTATGCCGAAACCAAACTCGCCGACACGGCTACGCGGCTCGGCTGGCTCGATAAACCGGCTGCTGCTTTCGAGGCATCGGACGATCCTTTCATCAAGCTGGCGGTTGCACTTTATCCCGGCGAGATAGCCGCGGAGCGCACGAATAAGGATCTCGCCGGCCGCACGCAGGCGGCGCGCGCGACTTATATGCAGGGGCTGCTTGCCTATCGGAAGGCGATCGGCCGGCCGGTATATCCCGACGCAAATGGATCGCTGCGCCTCACCTGGGGCAAGGTGACGAGGCGAACGCAAGACGGGCAGATCTGGACGCCCTTCACCACGGCCGAGGGACTTCTGGCCAAGCATACGGGAAAGGGCGAGTTCGACGCACCCGAAGCCGCCATTGCCGCGATTCGCGCTAAGGACTATGGCCCCTATGTCGCGCCAGCGCTGGGCACGTTACCGGTCGACTTCCTGTCCACGGTCGACATTACCAGTGGCAATAGCGGCTCGGCGACGTTGAATGGGCGCGGCGAGCTCGTTGGTCTCGCCTTCGACGGCACGCTAGAGGGCGTGATTGGGGACTGGGCCTTTCCCGGAGATCGCAATCGCAGCATCCACGTCGACAGTCGTTTCATGCTCTGGACCATGGACAAGATCGACGGCGCCGGCCGGTTGCTCAAGGAAATGGGAGTGCCGCCGGCGTCGGCTGGAAAACGTTTGTAATGATGACAATGCGCTCGATCCGCTCATCAGAAACAGCACTAAGGCTTGCCCGCAGGTTGGTGGACCGTCACCTCCAACCAGCTGGCCGCGGTCTCCTTCTGCTGCTCCAAGGTGAATGAGGAAAAGCCCGCGGGGGCCTGGACACGCGCCTTGCAGTTACATTCGGATTATGTGCGCAGGGGCCGCACCGCTATCCCCCTTGCTGCTCCTCAGCGGAGTCAGGTGAACAACCTGTTGTGAGTGCCCGTTCCGCACCCTAAAGCTGGCACTCATGCTCTTGCGACTATCGATCTTTCACCCCCCTCTCCTGCCTCGCCAACCGAAGGGAGACCAGCCGTGGACTACATTGAGAAATCAAGCGAGCGACAATACACAATAGCGGGGTGGAGCATCCCGGGGTTGCTCGTGAGGGGATCGGGTGACGTTCAACACCACCAGCCTGCCATGGCGCCGCCCCTCTCGCAGAATTAGCAGAATATTCAAGATACTATGGGCTCTTCTTTGCAAAGTGCTTTCGCAGTTGGAGCGCCGGGGCGCTGGCCCACGGATATTGGTGAGCACCACTCACTCAGTCGATCCATCACCTTGTCACGGCTCACCATTGAGCGCTCCATCAGGCGCCGATCGCGCGTAACTGGAGAACGCGAGGCTTTGACGCCGGGGCTAACGCTACCCCGCGATGAATACTGCAGTTAGTACTAGTCCATTTGCAATGCTGAAGCGGCCGCGGAGTTCCCAAGCACAATTGCGGGTCGGCATGAGCGTGTTCGGAAGCCGAGCAACAAACGTCCCGTCCGGAATGAAAGTGATCACCGCGTCCTCGAATTCCAGCCATTCACGTGTGAGCGGAAACCACGCCTTGAAGATGCTCTCCTTGGCACTGAAGAGCAATCGGCTCCAATTGAGGCGCCTTGGTGCGTTGGCCAGCCACTCTCGCTCCTCGTTAACCGAAATGAGCTCCAACACGCCCGACGGCAGCTCCTCATCGACTTCTGCATCGATTCCGAGCGCAACGTAGTCCTCCTGCAGGGCCACAGCGGCGGCACAGAATCCAGCACAATGTGTTATGCTGCCGACTATGCCGGCTGGCCAAACTGGAGCCCGGTCAGGTCCACTTGGGATGGCGCACGGAGGAAAGCCAAGCTTGGCTAATGCCGATCTGGCACAGGCTCGTCCGACGGAGAATTCACGCCTCCTGCTTTCGATCGCCCCAGCCACGGCACTCTCTTCTTCGGGCATCACTTCTGGGCCTCTACTTGCCCGAGAGGTTTGCACGGCTATATTGGATGGAAGCAGCGTCTCTATCACTTGAGATTTCCTTTCGCTCGAGCACAATTGAGTACCGCATGGAAAGTTGCGCTTACGGCTGACTACGGTCGCCGGACGGTTTTTTCGAGCGGCTTAAGCACTACAGCGCCGCGCGTCTTATCAGACGCGAAAAGGTCGCTGTAGCACTTTGAATTGCTGCATGTTTTTGTCCTTAAAGTGGATACGATTAAAGGAAACATGAAGTAGCAGCCAAGGGTGCGTGACCTCGGATTTAGCGGTGCAGGAGCATTCCTTTGAGGTTGTTGAACTGCTTGACCGCTACAAAGATGGCAAGCAGTCCTGCCAGTAGCTCAGCAGCTGCCTGGCTGATCAATAATCCCGTGAATCCCCAAATACGAGGAAATAGTAGTATGGCTGGTACGAAGAGATATCCTTGCCTTGCGAAGGAAACGACGGCACTCAGGCGTGCTCTCCCGAACGACTGAAGCATAGTTATTACCACGTATTGGACGCCAAACAGCCCGAAAAAGAGATGGAACATAATACAGGTGGAGACAGCGATTTCAGTCACATCCTCGCTGTCGCTGAAAAGGCTGACGATTGGCCGGGCGAAAATCACAACCACAGCAGAAAAGCTGACTGAAAAGGCGCAGACTGTGGAAAGCATGAACGTCGCGGCCTTCTGCACCCGTGCAAAATCCTGTGCTCCCCAACTGAAACCAAGGACCGCTTGTGAGCCGATGCAAAAGCCAACGATCGGGAATGTCCCGATCGTTAGCAATCGTGCGGCTATACCCACAGCGGCAATTGAATTGTCGCCGAATGTGGCAGCAGCCCTGTACAAGAACATAAATGAAGCCGCTGTCAAAATACCGGTGATCGTCGCTGGGGCTCCAACGGCGGCTATCTGCTTTAATCGGTCGCCCCTCAAAGTGATGTAGGAAGCTCGGAAACGGACAATC
Organism: Ensifer sp. LCM 4579; assembly: GCF_001854885.1. Classification (GTDB taxonomy): domain Bacteria; phylum Pseudomonadota; class Alphaproteobacteria; order Rhizobiales; family Rhizobiaceae; genus Sinorhizobium. Next base: position 9,709 of record NZ_MDDV01000026.1, read on the forward strand.
CCGCGTTGCTTGGCGAAATATACGATGTACATGCTGGTGGCGACGATCTGGGACAACAGTGTTGCCAGCGCCGCGCCGCGAACTCCGAGATCCAGAGTGAAAATCAGAAGCGGATCGAGCAGGGCGTTCAACGTGAAAGCCGTAATCATCGTCCACATGCTGAACCGGGTGTTACCCTCAGCCCGTACGATGAACCCACTGACCATGTTCAACAGGATAAGAGTATAACCAACCAGGAGCGTCGAGGCATATTCGAGCGCGGCTGGCATTATCGTTGGACTGGCGCCGAGCAAAGTGAGAGCGTCGCGCAAGCCGAAAAGGATGGTGACAGTAAGCGTCGTTCCGATCGGAACCACGAGACCGAGTGCCAAGCTCGCACCACGACTCGCTTCCAATGAATTGCCAGCTCCAAGATTGCGGGACACGAATGATGCTGTACCGGCCCCGATCCCCTGCCCTACCGCAGACAGCAGCACCACCAACGGCAAAGCAATACTCACGGCCGCGATGGCCTGGGGGCCAAGCGTACCGACAAAGATTGCATTCACCGCTTGCTGAATTCCATTGATCGACAAACCGATAATCGACGGAATGGAAAGGCGCATGATGAGGTGGGAAACCTTGCCGTCCAACAAACTAATGTGGTCTGCCGGCGATGCCATGCGTTCGTCTTTGCCTTTGATATGTAGCTCCAACGGCCTCATCTGTTGGCCTCTGCAAACGCATCGACAGTCCGTTGCAGCTCTTCGCGCAAACTTGTGCAGAGGCTGCGGGTGGATTCGTAGCCCACTTGTCTTGGATCGTATCTCACTTCAATTTGTAGTTTGCCCGACTGGTATCCGACACGAAACCAAAAGAGATAGTTCATAACTGACTGATTCATATCTTCGCCGATCCACAGCGGGTGTGGATCTGTGGATAGCAGGCGGCGCGGATAATGACGTTGGAGCCTCGCTCGATAGTTCACTCCGATCCGGGGTAACGGCAGACGATCGATCCGCTCCCGCACATCGGGATGCCGATTCAAGAACTTCAAAGCCCGGAAACCTATGCCCTTGCGCGGCAGGGCGCTGCGTTGCTGATATATAGAGCGAGCCCGGTCTTGACGAGACTCCGTTCCGGCAACGTATAACGGCAGGGGTACCAGTTCACCGATGTAGCCAATCGTTTGCGACGGATCGATGTCGTCGAATAGACCTCCCCGGGTCGAAGTGAGACTGTCAATCCAGAGCGAGTAATTTCCGAAAGCGCGGCCAAATGCCCCCGAGATAGCCGCGAGTAATATATCAAAATCTTCGCAATGCGCAGACGTCTGCACAATCTTGAGAAGGCGCGCCGTCGTCTCCTCATCGATCCTTAGACGGTATGTGGCCTGATCCTTCCATAGCGGCCTGCAGAATTTCTCATCGATTGGCCCATCGAAGCCTTCATAGTGGAGCCACCTCGCAGTTTCAGCCGAAAATCCCGCCGCACGTGACCCGGCGTCACTTACACGGATATCAAACAACTCATACCGCAGACTCTCCCAATGTTGGAGCTCGGCTGGCGCTTCGCCATTCGCGTAATCATTCAATCGGGCGAGCCATTGAGACAGGGGCGTGGTCCCTGGATCTGCAGCGATTCGGCCTGCAGCAAGCGAGCTATAAGCTTTATCGAGCGCATTCAGGAACAGTCTGTATCCAACCCCGTCTGCTACAAAGTGATGCAGCAGAACAAGCAAATAGTAATCGCCGCTTTCTGATGTCCGGAAGGCTGAGACCTTGACAAGAGGCGTCCGGCCGTCAAATCGAAAACTGTGCTGGCGCTCAGCACAGGCGCGCTCAATGACCGTTAGTTGTTCTGATGTGGCTACTCCGACAAGGTCTACTTCCTCTACAGGGCAATCTGCTATTGATCCGATTACCTGAGATAGGCCCGTGTCCGTTTGGTTGATACGGAGCCTCAGTCCTTCTTCCCGCCCGATGACATGCACAAGGGCACGTTCAAGAATGGAAATATTCAAGAGGCCGGCAGGCATGAAGAAAAGATCGCCAATGTTGTAGTGCTCGCCGAGTCCGACAATACTATTCCAATGTGTGACTGCAGGGGTTACCGGCAGCGGTCCCTTGAGGGTCGCACATGTCGCCGCCGGCGCTTGGTGCGTTGCCAGTTGCCGGATCGTCGGTGTCCGGTGCAACTGACCGACCGTCAAGTTTACTCCCGCGTTACGCGCCAGTGTGACGCACCGCACACTCAGAAGCGAATTTCCGCCGATGTCAAAGAAGCTGTCATCAATGCCAATAGCTTTGGTGCCCAACAGCTCTTGCCAAATCGCGGCGAGGAGTTGCTCCCTCTCCGTGCGCGGTTCAGCCGATCTCGCTTTTCGGATCGGGCGGGATGAAATGGAAGACAGACGAGCCCGATCTATTTTCCCGCTGGGTGTGAGCGGCAAACGTTCGACCATCCGAAAATCCGATGGCAGCATGTAAGATGGGAGTGCCTGCCGCAGGTGACTCAAAATGTCTTCTGAGGTCAGATTTTCGTAAACTGGGGCGACAATGCAAACGAGCCGCCGATCGTCATCCACGCCTTCTATCAGGACCGCGGCTCGCGCAACGCGAGGATGAGATTCAAGCGCCGCTTCAATTTCCTCCAGCTCAATTCTGAAACCCCGAAGCTGAATTTGGTTGTCCGCTCGACCGCAAATCTCCAGAAGGCCTTTGGGTGAGATGCGGGCGATATCGCCACTGCGATAAAGGACGCTGTATTGGCCTACATCGTATGGGTTTGGCACGAAAGCGTGCTCAGTTCGCTCTGGGTGCTTCCAGTATCCTGCGCTCACACAGCGTCCTGCGATGCAAAGTTCACCTGAGGCTCCGACGGGAACCCGCTTCAACTGTGCATCAAGGATATAAACTTTCACATTATCGATCGGGCGCCCAACCGGAACAGCTGACGAGCCATCGTCGGCATCCGATGTTCGGTACACCGCCGCATTAGATGCGCACTCCGTGGTGCCATAAAAATTCCATAGCGGCACATCTGGAAAGCACTCTCGCCAACGAATAGGAAGCGATGGCGGCATCGGTTCAGCACTGCTTGTAACCAGGCGCAAGCTGGTCGTTTTCGGCTGTCGCTTTTGAGAGGCGATTAACCCGGTCAAAACGGGCGGAGAGGCAAACAACCGCGTCACGTGATGCCTTGTCAATGCCGCTAACATGAGAGCGGGGTCGAGCAACTGCTCATGCGTAAGGATCAGCGTTGGTACCCCCTTCAGGAGCCCTCCAAAATACTCCCACACCGCGGCCACAAGTACCGCTGACTTCTGAACAACCATCACGTCGGTGCCATCGAAAGGAAAGCATCGCCACATCCAGTTCAATCGATTGAGAATTGCAGATTCCGGAATAAGAACGCCCTTCGCCTTACCGGTCGAGGATGAAGTATATATTAGGCTGGCTGCACCCTCCTCGAGTGGCTCGACAGTCCGCCGCGAGACTTGGCCAGGATCGTATCGAGCCTGCAGCGTAGACAGATTAACGCACGGCACACCGAAAGTGGCCTCTTCATCCGCGATTGCGTGAACAAGTAGGTTTGCCCCGCTGTCCTTTATAATGTGGCCGATCCGTTCCTTCGGGAAACTTGGCGATATAGGCACGACGATCGCCTGCAAGTTTCGGATCGCCAAAGTAGTGGCCGCTACATCTGGCGACCGGTCGATCAGCATGGCGACTCTGTCGCCCGCGCCCACCTCGCAAGCTTGCAGAACGGACTGGATCGTAGTCATGCGTTTGCGCAACTGACCAAACGTGATTGTGCCGAACTCGCCGAAATAAGCCACCTGATCGACAGTTGAAGCGCTCACTTGATTAAACGCTTCCACAAGCGAAGGCTCACCCTCACCTAACGGCTCATCGCCCTGTAGCGCGTCTAGAAAAGCGACTTCCGACGGGCTGAGGCCGCTCAGCGCGACAATCGGCTCGTGTGGCCTCTCGACACAGGCAGCAATGAGATGGCGAAGATTGTCGGCCATGCGAGCGATCACATCGCTCGAAAAACTGTCTTTGGCATAAGCCAGTTGCAACGCAATTGCGTCGCCTTCGTCTTGCGCGTAAAGGGTGAGATCGAATTTCACATAGCCTGTGTCATATTCGCGAAATGTCAGTTCCAAATCACGTTTTGCCGGGGGCTCCGGAGGCTCGGAGTACATGTTAAACATGACTTGGAAGATAGGCGATTGACCAGGCTCGCGGTGGAATCGAGTATCCTGAACCATCCAGCTAAATGGATAGGCCGAGTTCGCGATAGCATCGCTTATGAGGCTCTGCACGTTGGTCGCGTGCGTCACAAAGGATTGATTAACATCGATCCTGGTTCGGATTGGCAGCATGTTGAGGAAGAATCCCACGATCTTCTCGGTGCCTGGTTGACCACGCACCACATGCGGTATGCCAACGACGACATCGTCTTGTCCGCTATACATTCGCAACAACAGCTTGAAACAAGCCAAGAGGATCGTAGAAGTCGTGCATCTGTGCCGGCGTGCAAAGTCTCGCACGTGATCGGACAGTTCGCGCTCAAGGAAAAACGCATGCGAGCTGCCACGCCACGAGTTCTCTTCCGGCCGCGCTCGCCTGCTCCCCAGCAAGAGTACCGGAGGATTGTCGCCTATCTGCCGACGCCAATACCGCCGCTGATCATCGAGCGACTTCGGTGTAATGTGTACACTTTCCCAATGAGCATAGGTCGAGAGGGAGGTGCGTTCCGCTGGTGAGAAAGCAACGGCGTTGGAGTACCTCGTCTGCAAGTCTCTGAGGAAGACAGAGATCGACCATGCATCGATGATGATTTCGTGCGCGCTTATCAATATGAGATGGTCATCCGCGCCGAGGCGGATCATCCGCGGACGAAACAAACGTCCTTGACTGAGGTCAAAGGTGTTATTGAGCTCCGTGCGCCGCAGCTCCGCCACTAGTTCATCGGCCTCCGTTTGAGTCAGGTGAGTGGCGTCCACCAACTCTAGGTCGGAGCGGTGCGGATCATCAAAAATCTGAACCGGCCCGTCTTCGTCGCTGAAACGTGCTGAGAGCGCGTCATGCGCCTGAACAACATCGAACCAGGCTTCATTGAATGCGGCGAGATCGATGGCCCCTCGTATACGCAGCCCGCCCTGAATAATATAGTTCTTCGCAGCCGGATCGAGCTGCCAGAGAAACCAGAGGTGTTCTTGCACTCGCGTCAGGGGTGACCGTTTTAGCTTCCCGCTCGCAGGAAGCAAGTTCTGGGTTGTCTTGGATTGGCTTGATATCGCCGCCCCCAGAGATCTGATGGTCCCATTCAGAACAAGCCTGAAATCCACCTTTGCCGCGAGCTGCCTCTGTATCTGAGCCAATATAAGCATCGCCCGGAGCGAGTCGCCGCCAAGATCCAAGAATTGGTCGTTGGCGCCGATAACTTCGATCCCAAGAACGTTGGACCAAATCTCTCGCAGTGTGCTTTCGAGCTCCGTCTTTGGCTCCTCGAACGGGCTCAGCAGTTCGGGGCGAACGGTCGTCGGGTCCGGCAATGACGCGAGATCCACCTTGCCGTTTGAGGTGATCGGGAATCGGTCGACACGAATGATTCGTTCTGGAATCATGTATCCGGGAAGCACTTCGGCGACAAAGCTGCGGAGTTTGCTCTCTGTTAGTTCGGCAGGAGCCGACACATAGGCCACTATTCGTCTTCGTCCGGATTCGCGGTTGGTACAAGTTATGTCGCGTGCGGTTAGTTTCACGCTCTCGTGGACGGGTGCGGTAGCCACTGCGGCAGTTACCAGAGGATGAGCGCATAGGTGAGACTCGATCTCTCCAAGTTCGATCCGGTGCCCCCGGAGCTTGATCTGACGATCTCGTCTACCTAGACATTCCAGAAGGCCGTCTGCCCTGATGCGTCCGAGATCGCCGGTCTTGTAGAGGTGGCAATAGGATGGGTGGTCGGAAAACGGGTTTGGCAAAAAGGCATCTTTGGTACGGTCGCTATCGTTGATGTATCCATCAGCGACACCGACTCCGCTGACATAGATCTCGCCGACTTCTTCCGTCCTGCACAGACGCAATCCATTGGCGACATAAACCTTAAGATTGGAAATCGGCTTGCCGATGGGCACATAGGTGTCAGCTGCGCCGGGTGGGACCGATATCAAATGGTGCGTCACCCCGTCCGCACATTCTGTCGGGCCGTAATGATTGAGAATGGGGACTCGAGGATAGAGCGTCAGCCAACTGCGCGCCAAGGCAGGTGTCAGCGGTTCGCCGACCGTTGATACCATGCGTAAGGCATCGAGGAGCCGCTCCTTGGCTGAGAGCGTCTGCAGGTGTTCAACGAATATGGCGAGCACTGATGGAACGAATTGGACGATTGCGGCACGATGTGCCTGCAGTGCTTTAAGAAGGGCCATCGGAGATCTCAGTGCCGCATCATCTATGATCGCGACGCAACTGCCGACACACAATCCTGCGAAAAGCTGCCACAGGGAGATGTCAAAGCCATGAGAGGCAGTCTGTGCGACACAGTCCTGCTCACTTATTTCGAGCGCTTTTATCTTGGCCATCAAATGGTTGTTTAGGCCTGCGCGTCGAACCATCACGCCCTTGGGCGTTCCCGTCGAACCGGACGTAAACAGAATGTAAGCGAGACGGGGTTCAGCCGAAGATGGCATTGCAGGAGAGAAACGGCTACCGAGTAGCGCCGTCTCCACCGTCATGAATTGTCTGGCGCCGTCGAAGTCCTTCTCAAAGAGACCAAGCGCTTCGGGTTTTTCCGGCCCGATAATCAGTGTGCATCCACTTTGCTTAATCATGAAGGAAAGTCGGGAGGCCGGTAAGGATGGATCGAGCGGCAAATATGTTGAGCCGCTTTTCAGAATGGCGATTACTGTGGCTGCCCAGTTAGAGTTCCGTTCGCCGCAATAGGCAACGACCGCGCCATCCGCGCAGCGCTCCCGTAGCGTGTTTGCAATGGTATCTGACAGCACCCGCAGCTCACCATATGTGAGCTCCTTCGAGCCATGTTGGATTGCAATCCTGTCGGGGGATGATGCCGCAATCTTGTCGATAGCCGCGACTACATCGATGAACTGGCTTCCGACAAATTCGGGCTTCGCAGGTCGAACTTCGTTAAGCATAAGTCTCCTCTCAGGGCGCGGCGATCACTAGGTCACGGTCGGGAGGCCGTGACGCGGCGCGACGAGACGTTTCAAAACTCGTGCCAGTTAGGCAAAGAGGCGCTCAGGCAAGAATGAAGCGCAATATCAATCGTTTAAATGAGGAGCAGGAAACCAGGTCTAACTACAGTTGTCGCGGACTCTACAAACAGACAGCGGTGCCGGTTACGCACGTTTCTGAGGAATAGCGGTCAGGAGAGTGTGAACCCGGCAACATTTGGAGCAATTTTCGCGCTGTCTTGGATCCTGACGCGCCCCAAGACCCAGCGCGGGCAAACGAGGTTACCGGCCCTTTGCACCATCGGTATCGATGCACTACCAGCACTCTGCCGCAGGAAGCAAGGGAAGGAAGGAAGGAAGGAAGGAAGGAAGGAAGGGACGGAAGCAATGGCGGGATGGCAGGTCCGAGAGGCGAGCTTACAAGCAAGACTCACACGTGCGGAGTCGGCTTGTTGTTGCTCGCCGCCATGCACTGGATCGGTAGCTTCTATAGCGCGCCGCGTTACCTTTGCAAGGGTAATCTCCGAGCAAAAGTGTTCAGTATATAGATAACATAAATGCGTTCTATCCAAACAATCTATTTTCCAAATCTTAGTCGATGGTGCATATAAAATGTACTTAACATACAAGTGCTTTTCTATGAATTTGCTCTCTATACCAGAATCCAAGCATGTCCATTCCAGTTCAATCGCAATCCACTTAGCTCGCCATGCGAGATTCGAGAGGCGCAGCATTCGACGTATGCCGACCAGTATTAACACGGCCTCGAGATCGAAACGTATAATGGAAGGAACCGGTGTGTCCGATAAACTTGTTGAAGAAGTTATAGCTACAATCAGGAAGCGTGCCGGGGCAGCTACATCGGCGGATTGCGAAGAAATAACAGTCGCTACGGAACTAACCTCGCTCGGCCTTGATTCTCTCGACCTGGCGGATCTTCTCTGGGACCTCGAGGAAGCCAATAACGTTGAGATCCACATGAACATAGCGGATGCCTGGTCAAATCTTCGTACCGTCGGCGATTTGGTGGAAGCCCTCCGTACCTTAATGGCAAAGGTGTCTTGAATGGATAAACGCGTCGTCATAACCGGGGTTGGCGGGCTATGCGCCCTCGGCAGCAATGCGGCCTCCATTTGGCGAGGCATGTGTGCTGGCATTTCCGCCATCGGGCCGATCTCCAATGCCGAGCTATATGAGCTAGACGGCATTATCGGTGCCGAGATCAAAGTACTGCCGGAGCATGACATCTGTCGAAAGCAACTCGCCTCCATGGATCGTTTCAGCCTACTTGCTGTGCTTGCTGCCCGTGAGGCGGTAGAGCAGGCGGGGCTTTCCTGTGACGAATGGAATGCCAATCGCTGTGGTGCAACTGTTGGCGTCGGCATTTGTGGGTCCGAGGCAGTTGAGGAAAATTACCGCGCCCTGCTTGTGGACGGCGCCAAGCGGACCGGGATCCTCACTGTTCCAAGAGTGATGCCTGGTGCCGCTGCGGGCCAAGTTAGCATCCATCTGGGCCTGCGCGGGCCAGTTTTCGGCGTCACTGCCGCGTGCGCCTCCGCCAACAATGCAATCGCCTCGGCGGTGGACCTGATCAGGCTCGGCCGAGCCGACGTCATGATTGCCGGCGGTAGCGATGCACCGCTCGTATGGGGTGTACTAAAATCATGGGAAGCGTTGCGCGTTCTTGCCCCGGACACTTGCCGCCCCTTCTCTGCCGACAGAAAGGGCGTGGTACTCGGAGAGGGTGCTGGTATGGCTGTGCTGGAAAGCTATCAACATGCAAAAGCGCGCGGTGCAACGATCCTGGCTGAGATCGCCGGCATTGGCCTTTCGGCGGACGCCTTCCATATTGTTGCACCGATTGCCGAAGGGCCAGAGGCTGCGATGCGTCAGTGCCTTCAAGACGCCGGGCTAAATGCCGATGATGTCGACTATCTCAACGCACACGGCACCGGCACCAAAGCGAATGACGAGGTTGAGACGGCGGCGATCAAGCGGGTTTTTGGGGATCATACTCGCTCGATGTCGGTCTCGTCCACCAAATCTATGCATGGACATTGTCTCGGTGCAGCAAGCGCGCTCGAAATGATTGCCTGTGTGATGGCTATCCGCGATGGGATTGTCCCGCCCACGGCCAACTACAATGAGCATGATCCAAAATGCGATCTCGACGTCACGCCAAATGTGCCACGCGAACGAGGGATCCGAGTAGCGTTAAGCAACGCGTTCGCCATGGGAGGCACAAACGCGGTTCTGGCATTCAGACAGGTGTAGCAGCGGCGCGTCATGCAGTGTCCAGTTAACGGCTCCTGTTCTGCCTCGATCGTTAAAACGCGCTCCGGTCCGGTCCCATGACTCGACGCTTCAAAGCAACGCCGGCTGATCTCTGAACACAGCGGTGGGGTGAAGCTGACGCCCGGTGAGCTCTGGAGACCTGAATGTCTTTGCCGACCGTGCTACAAACGCAAAGAGGCTACCCGTGGGCGACGGGACTCTCGCGACGCTGATCATGAGCGCCAAGCTTAACGACGTCGATCCGCAGGCATGGCTTGCCGACGTGCTCGCTCACACCGCCGACACCCCGATCACCAGGCTCGAGCAATTGCTCCCGTGGAATTGACAGGCAACCAAGTCCCTCCAACATCAGGCTGCCTAACCTGCGGCCCTGGCGACGCAGCTTGCGTGCATAGTATCCATGGAGGCGTGCGCGGGGGCGCGTTATTGGCGCGCTGTTGGCGAACGGCGGGATTTGTCGGCGCATCTGGTGCAGATTTTTCGGTTCCACCCGTCGTGCGCGCCCCAAGTCTCCGCCCTCGCCGCCGGCTTCATCTTGCGCAAATCGGCCCGCGCGACCTAAGGCTTACGGATTCATGTGTTGTCCATGAGCTTTTGGGACAGGTAGGTGTATTCGAGCGCGTAGCGGCGGGCTTGTTCCTGCAGGTTGGCGGCGCCGGCGTGACCGCCCTCAATATTTTCATAATAGTAGAAGGGCAGCCCCATATCTTCGAACAAGGCGGCCATCTTGCGCGCGTGCGCCGGACCGACGCGGTCATCCTTTGTCGATGTCTCAAAGAACGGTTCGGGATAGGCCACGCCCGCCCTGACATTATGATAAGGCGAGATCGAGCGTAGGAAGGCGCCTTCGACTGGGTCGTCTGGATTGCCATATTCGCCCTGCCAGGAGGCTCCTGCCGACATGTGGGTGAAATTGACCATGTCGAGAAGCGGCACCTGGATCACGACCGCGTTCCACAGATCGGGGCGCTCGGTCAATTGCACGCCCATGAGCAGGCCGCCGTTCGAGCCGCCCATGATCCCAAGACGCGGTGTCGAGGTGACCTTCCTTGCGATCAGATCCTGCGCCACGGCCTGGAAGTCGTCAAAAGCGCGCCGACGATGGGTCTTCAAAGCAGCTTCGTGCCATTTCGGTCCGAATTCGCCGCCGCCGCGAATATTGGCCAGCGCGTAGGCACCGCCCTTTTCCAGCCATAGCTTGCCAAGCGCCGGCGAATAGTTGGGCAACATTGGAATTCCGAAACCGCCATAGGCGTAGAGGATGGTCGGGCTCGTGCCGTCCAGCTTGACGTCCCTGCGCGCCACGAGGAAATATGGAACCTTCGTGGCATCCTTCGAGGTCGCAAAGAACTGCTGGACTTGCAAGCCTTCGGCATCGAAGCGTTCCGGGGCCGACCTGATCTTCTCGACTGTGCCGCTTGCAGCATCGGCGCGAAACAGGGTCGAAGGTTCGAGGAACCCTTTTGAGAAGACGAACAGCTGATCACTCTCATTGTCGCTGGACGTCACCGACAGGGTCGAATTTTCCGGCAGGGCCACCTTGAAGGACGACCAGCCGCCCTTGCCGAAATCGAAGCTGCGCACCTCGCCGCTGACATTCGACAGGATCGACAACACGAGACGGTTCTTGGTTTGAGTAATATTTTTGACAGACTGATGCTCGTTTGGCATGAACAGCACAAGCGGTTCGACGTGCGCTGGATCGGCGAGCGCCGCCTTGAGATCGAAAGCGATAATCGCGCCATTGTGGAAAACGGTGCCCTTGGCCGAGGTCCAGTCCGACTTCAACCGATAGATTGCCTGGCCCTTGTAGTAGCCGTCAAAAGTGGCCGTGGTCGGGAGGGGCAGGATCACCTTTTGGGTGTCGGTGTGGCCGTTCGGGTAGAAGGCTCGCTCGGTATTGAAGAAGTCGAGGCCGCGATAGGAGGTGTCCATCACATAATTGCCGTCGAGGTCGCGCAGCACGCCGCGCCGCGCCGAGACGTCCTTCTTGTCGCCGCGGAAGATCTCGACCGCCTGATCCAGGCTCTGGCCGCGCTTCAGCACCTTGGTGACGTAGGCGTAGCCGGAAGCGGTCACTTCCCCCGGCGTCCATTCCCGGGTCACATAGATGGTGTTCTCGTCCACCCAGGTCACCGACTGCTTGCATTCGGGCAGGACGAAGCCGTCCTTAATGAATTCACCCTTGGCAACGTCGAATTCGCGCACCACATCCGCATCCTTGCCGCCATCGGACAGGCGGATCAGGCAGAGATTGTTGGCGGGGGGCAGGCAGTCCCCGCCTTTGAACACCCAGGTCTTTCCCTCGGCCTTGGACAGCGCATCGATATCGAGAATGGTGCGCCATTGCGGGTCGCCGGACCTGTAGGATTCCCAGGTCGTACGTCGCCACAGGCCCTGCACGTGCGTGCCGTCCTGCCAGAAGTTATCGATCATTCCGCCGTGCGCGAACCGGGGCGAAGCAATCCGATCGGTGGCCTGTAGGATGTTCAGAATGTCGGCCAGGTATTCGCTGTAGCGAGGATCTTTCGACAGCTTGTCGACGGTCGACAGGTTACGCGTTTTGACCCAGGTCATCGCCTCGTCGCCGTCGATCTCGTTCAGATAGGCGCGAGGATCGGCGGCATGCTCGGGAGCTTGATTGGGGTTGGAATCGATCGCCTTGGCGACCGTGGTCATCTGGGCAGAAGCGCCCATGGTGGTCACCGTAGCAGCGTCATTGTCATCATCAAGCTGGTTCACAAATGTAGCTCGCATGTTTCGCCTTTCGAAAAGCCTGACGTGTCGAAGCCGTTAAAACCGGCTTCGCCCCCCTTCTCAGCAAGCGGTGTGCCAGTCACATACGTTTAAAGGGAACATTGAATTTCAACGGCTTGTTCGAGCCAGTGGGAAGTCGTGTAGGACAAGCCCCCTTGATGTCAGACAATGTCAGACATGCGACAAAGCCAAACAGGCTAATTTCACCTGGCACGGTATTTGTCTCGTTCTCCTTAAAAGTGTCATTGAAGGCTTTGCCGCATGTTGATCGGCAACGTCAGTATTGTGCGCCATCGCTTTTCCCGAACTCGTAGTCGCACTTGCGGACTTGGCGCTGCGGCGATGGCAGCTCACTAAGAGAATATGGTGACCAGCCGCTCCTTCGCTCCTTCTCCTCACGAGACCAGAGCCGGCGACGCTCGACCGAGGTAATCACCTCAACAAGCCGCTTTGTCATGGACTATCCGCAGATGTATTCGGCTTGCGCTGGATCTGTAGAGGGTGAAGAGGCGCTACCGCTTCGAGCTGATGATAGAACGGGGTCTGCGAGAACAGCCACAAGCATCAGGAAAGGAAGCGCAGCATGAGCAGAAAATCGTGGCTCTTTGCCGGCTTTGATCGTGGTGCCGATCGTGCCGCCTTCATGGCGACGCTTTGATCATGAGCGCCAAGCTTAACGACGTCGATCCGCAGGCATGGCTTGCCGACGTGCTCGCTCGCATCGCCGACACCCCGATCACCAGGCTCGAGCAATTGCTCCCGTGGAATTGGCAGCCAACGAAGTCCCTACAACATCAGGCTGCCTAACCTGCGGCCCTGGCCGGATGGTTTACGAGAGAACCTGGTTGACTGCTGTTGCAACTGCGGTCATCTCGCATGGTCTGTGATCCTCTTCCGACATCGTCAAGCATGCTGGCTCCGGAAGGCCTCCAGTCTGGCTTTCAAAGATGCGCTTCAGGATTCGATCGGAATAGTATCGCACCTTTTGTAGTTTTAGTGGTGGCTTTCCCTTGATAAGGACTATCTGGCATTCGTCATCCAGCAGGCGCACCTGTTCGGGTCGCAATAGCGGTGCCCCTTGACCTGAAATCTGAATATTGCGATCGAGGCCTCGACCGTGGGAAATTGAGCGTGCTTGAAACGTATAGTCACCGATAGCTTCCGAAATATAAGCCGGCGTCTCGTCATCGGCCGTGGCCATGAAGACCTGCACACCAGTATTGCTGAGGAAGTTTTGCTTGCCGGCCTCGTCGTATGTGCCCGTCAGTGCCGAAAGGCTCTGGATGATGAACATAAAGCGGCCCTTGTAGCCCGCGATGGTCGTAATGGCTGTCTCAATCGTCTCCAGCTTGCCCAAGTGCTTGAATTCATCGAGCAGGAATAGCACCTCGTGCTTCTCATCCTTACCAGGCAGCGAGCGCTGTAAAACAGATACGATCTGCTGAAACAGTAGGCGCATCAGTGGCGCGAGCACCTCGAGATCGTTTGGACTGACGCAAAGATAAATGCAAGTTCTTCGACGGCGCAGATCATAGATTGAGAAGTCTGATCGGCTTGTCGCCGCTTTAACCAGCGGATCTGCCCACAGGTTGAGCCCTCCGTCGCCTAGCACTGAAGTGTAAGAGGTCAGGATTTTCGTGTCGTTGCCCGCCATGTTATCGAAGATTTGCTGAGCCTCCTTGTTCTGGGTTTCCGCCGCGAGCCGCGCGAAAAGCTTATATTTCTCCCCCGGCTGAGCATAAAGGTCGTAAACGGCTCCGATTGTTGGCGTGCCACGTTCAATGCAGGCCAGTACACCGGCGACAAAAAGATCTCGTGCGCCGTTGATGAAACCTTCCGCGCCCTCCCCCTTGGCCGTAATGAGGTTCGCCGCCAAGCGACGCGCCTCTATGAACTGCCGCTCTGGAGACAGGGTCATGATATCCAGGAGAGGATTGTAGCAGTTCGTCCGGCGCTCCGGGTCCAGCGGTGTGAATTTGAACACATGATCGCCACCGGCTTTACGTGCTCTGGAGGTGAGCTCAAATAGCTCCCCCTTAACATCCAGTGCGATCACCGATCCTCTGAACGTAAGTAGCGTTGGAATGACGACGCCCACGCCTTTGCCAGCGCGGGTCGGTGCAACAACGAGGCTGTGAGGCTGCTCCCCGTTGGTCAGGTAATATCCAGGCCAAGAAGGGCGGCTCGTCTTCCCAAATACCGGGCCGCTGATGCGACTGTATCGTTGGAGATAGCCCGCGCGCCGCATTTCGTCCAATCCAGCCCAGCGCGCCGTGCCGTAATGTTCGCGATCGGCCGGGCATACGGTTCGCTGGATTAGCAGAACGAGGCCAGACGTAACGACGACAACAGCCAAGCCTCGATAGAAGGCGGGGGTTGTGTAACCCAAATAGAAAGGCGTCTCGTACCAAAAGGCGAGGATGTCGAATGTCATCATCGCTTCACTGCTGAATCCGTGGCGAAATGTTGCGTACAGACTCGCCGTACAAAAACCTGCAGCCAGTGAACACATGATGCTTAGAATTATGCTTGAAGCCGCATTCTTGCCTGAAGTCATTGATCCACCGCATGGGTCGAGCGATTGCATGACGGGCCCCAATCCCAATCACGACGCCTTTGTGAAGAGCAGAATATTCCGCCTAATACAGGCTACCGCATGTAAGGAAATATAATCAAGAACATATGTAAATCATTTTGTTACAAATGTAATTTGGTAGAGCAAGCTCGTAATTTAAAACTCGTGTTTGCTCATCTGTTGTACTCGAAATAAACGCAAATAGAAAGGCGAGATTGTTTCGTCTTAACTTCTGCGGAATGGAGGAAAATGAATTCTTTGACCTGTTGTTCTGTCCAGTGAGGAACAGGCAAGACGACAAGCCACGGCGACGGCCCGCCATGAAATGCGAGCCTCTCAGCGCGAAAGAGAACGCCGATCCGACATTTCTCCGGCGCGAATGGACCATCGACCTTCAGTATGGTTTGCAGTCGATCCCGGAGGCCGAAATCTGACTGCGCGTTCCCTACTCATGACCTCTTATCGCAGCACGTACTCAGTGATAGAAAATTTCGAAAGGACCCGAATTCTCTAGCCCGCGCATCGACGGCAGAATCCAATAACCTGGAAGTTCCGGCTCGGGAGCCAACGCAATTTTAATTAAGGAAGTCGATGCTTCGGCAGGCTCGTAGGTTTGGATTTGACGCCTCACGGAGAACTACAACTGTAACGCAATATCCGTTTAGCGGGTCCCTCTTCGATGTTAGCCTTGGAGCTGTAGAAACAACGTCGGAGTGTGACCAATGGAACGCGAAAGACAGCGGAGACGTGTCGAGGGCAATTCAGTCCGAGATGGCGGCGGTGCCGAACGGAACACTCACTTTCCAAACGACCTGGTGGCCGAGGTAGCAAGCCGTCTACCTACCCACGACACAGCTGAAACGGCAAATAACCTAACGAACTTCGAGCTAACGAGCCGCTCAACACGAGAGGCGGTTCAGGCAAGCCCAGTGGGACAGTTTCACGGGCGGATCAACCAGCTCGGCAGCGCAGCAAGGGCGTTGCACGACAGGGCCTTGGCCGATGTCGCGCTGGACGAAGGCCCGGCAGACCGTGTGTTCGCACAGGCTGTCGCCCCCGTTATCGCGCCAACATTCAAATTTCAGACTCCTGAGAGAAAAACAGCCGCCGTCGATCGCATTCTGGACATTGATCCCCCGAGAGTTCAAGCAATGGCGCTCTCCAAGGTAGGAGACTACCTAGGTGACCTGGACAGTGGAAATAGAGATCGTCTTGTTAATCGGGCAGTTCAGTTGGTCACAGATCCGCCAGACCTACCCACCCAGCACAATGCTGCCCGTGCCCTTTTAAAAGGATACCACCACCTGAACGCAGAGCAACAGGCGCAACTGCCAGTCGAACACTTGCAGAGCGTCAGTGCGCTTCCCGGTGTAGAGCCGCTTGCACCGTCTGCAGCTCGACATGCGGCAGAGCCGTCGCTTTCAAATTTGGACCGTAGGATCGAGGAGGCTCGCGCTCAAGCTCTTGGGCACGCAGGAGGTCAGGGACCCATTTCTCGAGCGGAACTGAGCGAGATGCGTCCGACCGCAGAGCGCCTCAACAGGGCCGACAATGACGCACGTGCGGATCTAGCATCTTCGTCGAGAAGCAGAGAACGCTCAAACTGGGGGCGATGAGCTTCATAGCGGGTCACGTTCACCGTGTAAGCGCTATTTACGCGTAAAGCTCGTTCTTGCATGTCAAGCACCTCTGGCTGAAACAGAGCGAGAGGTGCCCAGATATTCAGCACCACAGAGGTGCAGATTCCCGTGGCGCCGAACATCCGCTCGAATGTCCAAGGGAAATAGAGTGTCATTCGTCGCCAGATGCAATTTCTTCGAGGCCCAGTAAGGCGGGCAACTTTCCGTGGCCCCACCCGAACGTGCGGCGTTCGATGCCGCAAGACTATGCCGTATCGTCGCGGGCACGCGATGTCTGCTGAATGGAGGCGATAGTGGCTTTCCTAACGCAGCATCGGCCGTTCACCCACCAGATTGAAACTGAGCTGATCTTCGAGGCCCGGTGTTCAGAGAGGGAGAAAAACGCGGATGGTTGTTCGCCGTCCCCAAGGGAGAAAAGGCTCAGTGCCAACCTTATCCTAATGTTGGTGCTTGTGACGTTGTTGTTTGCGGTGCTGGGGATAACACGCTGGCAGGACGAACAGACCAGCCAGACTATCCTAAGTGAGCTCGAGAAAATTCAGGTCAATTGTGCATTACTGCAACGTGACGTCCTCCGCGCCCGTCCCAGCCCCCCGGGGGGTTCCCAACCTCTTCCCGCCACGATAGGGGCTTTGCGGAAGAGCGTGACAAAGCTAGAGCCGTTATTTGAAAGGGCGGCTCTTGAGAACGCCGGTGACCTCTCTCACCTGCTCAGGCAGGTAAAGTCTTCGGTCGCAAGGACTGACGCGGCCGTGGCAGCTATGGGCGCGCAAAACGTGATCTTGCAAGCTTCTCTCCGTAGCTTCGTCCAGTCGCTGAGCTTGCTTGCGAAAGTGCCGTCGGAAACCGACGTTTCTGGTACTACACTGCCTTTGGAACTGGGCAACCTGATCCTGGGGTTTTCGCTGAGGCCGAGCTCGAGCCTTGCGTCGCGGATCGATCAGTATCTCGACCGGCTTCAGGCGACGACGGGCGAGGACGAAGCCATTAAACATTCGCTTGCTCGCCATGGCCGAGTTATCCTTTCCTTGCTGCCGCAGGTGAACGACGCTGTAAACGCGATCGCGTCATCCGACACTATCGACAAGGCTGCAGAACTGGAGCGCGAATATCTGAAAGGCTACAGCTTGCTCAATGTGAGTGAGCAGCGGGCACCTGTTTTCCTAGGCGCGATTTCTATATGCCTTTGCTTCTGTATAATCGCGCTATTCTCCAGGCTGCGTCTGCAGACGGATCGATTGGCAAGGCGCTTGGAATTTCAAGCAGCAACCAGGGAGATTGGGGCTTGCTTCGAAGGTCGTGCGGCAACAGAGGCTTCGCTAACCGCCTCCACCCAAGGGGCACTGCGAGTTGTCCAGCGCTTTTTCAATGCTGATCAGTGCGCGCTCGCACTGGTGGACGTGAGTGCGGGGTGTGTTGCCGAGTGTTTTGCCGCCAATACTCCTGCGCCTACCTGGAATGATGCTTGGCTTCTTGAAGTCGCTCCTCTTGCCCAGGCGGAGGAGCGCAAGCCCGTGTTTCGCGTGTTTCCAGCGCAAAACGGTGGCTGCTTTGCTGAATGTACACCGGGGCTTTGTCAGTTGCTTGTCTTCAAGGTCTCAGATCCACTCATCGCGGTTTGTTGCCTTCTCTACGAGGGAGGCGGTTTCCAGCCCTCTTCTAGTGAGATCCAACTTCTTGAGTGCGCGACTGCCCGTGTCTGCAACTACCTGGATCTTCAACGTAGGCAAATCGAATGCAGCCTGCTGGAGAAGCGGTTGGAGCATGCGGAACGGCTGAAAGCCGTCGGCACACTCGCAGGTGGTATCGCGCATGAGTTCAACAACATACTAGGGGCTATCCTCGGCTACGCCGAGATGGCCCACAGTCTTCTGCGTCGCCCCTCAAGAACTCGAGGTTACATCGACCAAATCATCTCGGCAGGCGACAGAGCGAGGCTGATTATCGATCAGATTTTGGCGCTGAGCCGAAACCGGGAACGTGTGATCAAGCCCTTCAACGTCTCCGAGGTAGTGATGGATCTAGCTCCATTGCTGCGCGTAGCGCTTCGAGCGGATGTAAAGCTGAATTTCAAAATTGACGAGAAGCGAACAGTCATCGAAGGGAGCCCACTCGAGATACAGCAGATCCTGATGAACCTCTGCAAAAACGGCTCGGAGGCGTTCACCGATGAAGGCTGCATTGAGGTCAGCGTTTCTCGCGCTGTTGTCTGTCAATCGAAGATACTTGCTTATGGCGATCTGCCACCTGGGGACTATGTCCTCCTGTCCGTCGCAGACACAGGCGAAGGCATTGCTGAAGCCGTACTGCCACATATTTTTGAGCCCTTTTTCACCACACGCTCTCGCATCGGCGGAACGGGACTCGGTCTCGCTGCGGTGCACGGTCATGTGAGCGCACTTGCGGGGTACATTGACGTTAGCTCAACTATTGGGCGCGGTACGCGCTTCGACATCTATCTACCAGCCTCCCCGAACGAGCCAGTCAGTCCTGCTAGTTTTTTTGGTGCTTCTAGGGTCTGTAGACATTCGTTTGATAGCTCTCCGAATTCTCGCGCCATGCGAGTCCTGTGGGGTTTGGCATAGGGAAACGAGTCTGGGCGAG
>NZ_MDDV01000027.1 GCF_001854885.1 Ensifer sp. LCM 4579
GCCGGTCAGATCGGGGCTGGTCGTCGTGCGGTGCGGCAGCCTGAAGTGACATTTCTACTTTGCGCTACAGCGGACATTTCAACCTGGCCGCCACAGTAGTGTAGTGTAGTGTAGTGTAGCCGGGTACATTCTAATTTGAAGTGCGACATGGCCATGCCGCATGCTCTCGCGGTAACAGCGGATCACCAGCAATCGGCTGATCAACTAGTGCGTGGCCATGCCCTGATCCTTGCCGTCCGACAGCGTGGGGCGGACGTCAACGAAGCCAATTTCGAACAATCGCGACCTCTCAGCGGCTTTATGGGCAAGGCTCTGCCATGCATCACGTATCGTGCGCGCGGCCCCGACGAAGACCTGATCGGCTTCGGCATTCTGCATTTCGACAAGCAGGATTCCGAGCCTGCCGATGCAGTCGTCGATGTGACCTCGAAGTCGCGAGACCTGGTCGAGAGTGACCGCCGGATGCGCTAGCATCCTGGGCACCATTGCCGCCGCGCGTCTTGCCAGGTCCCCTTCGCCCAACAGAGTGTCCTGCCAGTCGTAAGTCATCATAGCTGCTCCTCGTCTGTGAGGAAACATCGCCGCTTGGTAAACCCTAGTCAAGACGGACCCAGCATGACACAAAGCGCGGCATAGCTGGCCGGGCGCGTCGTTCTTGGAATAGCTTGTCGCGAAGGACGGGCCGATCGACCGATCGAATTCTTCAGCGCTTCCACGAGGGCGTGCATCGTCCAGAGCTCCGGGCTGCTTCGTGACGGACAGAAGGTCAGCTACGAGCTTGGGCAGGACCGCAAGACCGGTAAGTCAAAAGCGGAAAACGTCAGACCAGTTTGATCTACGTCTGCCTCATGGGTACTAACGACGTCGCCTGTTCCTGGCGGCGTCAGTCGTTATCGCGAGCTTGAATCATCCTGCGTGCCTGAAATGCTTTAGAATGGTCGCGCCCATTTACTTAGTGGAATGAATCTCGCGTGGCAAACGGAGGTCCGCTCGCCGGCCCGCTGAGACGATCGATCGCAGGCCGTTGCGACCGCCGCCCCGACGGTGTCTACTGGTCACGGCTACCTTCATCGACCGGGGTCACTATCGCTAGAGGCGATAGTCGGCAAGTTAACTCTTCTTCTGAGGCATTTCAAAAAGTGAAGTTCCGCCGCGCTCGAAATCGTCTCGGCTTCCCCAAACGCGCCAATGGCTAATCGGAGCCGGATCACGACCAAGCTTCTCCTCCTCAAGTTTGGCGAGGCTATAATAAAAGGTTTGATATCTTCCGCTGCGCTGTGGAGGGCGAAAAGCCATGATGAGTCCTGACTTATCCAGGAACAAACGGGCACTTTCGTACTTATGCTGGAGGCCACACGCTGTTTCGCTTCCGTGCGTCTCCTCGAGCACCCAATCGTTCCCGTACGACAGGCATACGTCGTCCAAGGATGTCGCATACCACGTCATGGCCTCGGTGAAATCTTCAGACTCCAAAATGCCGAAAAGGCCCTCTTCGTAATTTAACTTCTTGAGGAAGAGCACGATGGCGGCACTGTTGCCAAATGACATCCTCAACAATTCGCCAGGTTCCAAGTCTGCCGTTCTCTTTACGGTCAACTGGCTTATCCTATGCATCGCGCTTCACCCTTGCTCGAAAGTCTCGGATGTTCGTGAAGGTGTCGGATGCATGGATAGCCTTTTCCATTTCGCCCCTTAGATCCTCGTCTGCATTGATCATGTTTAAGAAATCGCAGATCAGATTTTTGGCGAGCAACCCTGTCCGACCTGACATTTGACCATCGAAATAAATCGCGCAGGCCATTTCGAGATCGTTTGCGAGCTCTTTGAATTCGTCCTCCCAGGCAGGGACGTCGCCCGCTTGCTTCGCCTGATGAAGTCGTTCAACCCGTTCCATAATGCTGGCGCGCATTGCTCCTATGGCGCCGGCAGACACAGCAAGTCGATCGTTCTTCATTTGTCGGCCCACAAACGCAAGACCTACCAGAGCGACCGGGAAGCCGACAATCGTTACAACATCGGCCAGTGTCTCGTACACGGTGCTCAATTTCCGCCGCCGGGCTTGGGCTTTCCAATCTTGTTGGGGACGTTGCTTGTCGTGAACGACTTCTGAACCGAAGCCCCCTTCTTGCCACCGTCGTATGTGTGCTGGGACCCGGACTTGGGAGTGGACGCAGGAACGTTCGTTTTCTTGTCAGTCATCGGCTTCCCTCACACGCTCACCTGAGTAAGCGGCGAGCCGAAGCCCGCCGCCGTTGCCTCGTCACTTGGTTTTGGTGGGATCCGTCAGCCGGTAGGTAGAACCAGCCTTGGGAGTCGGCGGAAGAGGTTCGCCCCGGGTAACGGTTCTTTCTGGACCTTTTCCGCCGCGAGGGCCCGTAATTTCGTACTGGCCAGATCTGGGAGCAATCTGTCCAGGCTTATAGGTCGGCGTTTTAGCCATGCGTCTAGTCTCCCTGGTCTTGCCAAACTACCCTTTGGGACCTATGACGGAGTTGCTTACACTACCGCTGCAGCGTCACTGTTTGCCGACGGCGACCAGTACAACCGCAGCCCAAACGATCAAAGGCACGCCCGAATCACTCGGCGCGTGCCTTTTTATTGCGCACTTCCAGATGGATTCGCAAGTTGAATACTAGATTTGACCCGTAAATTTTGCTGGCGCATCAAGTATGAAATACATCCTAAGTAACACATATATGCATATCTCTATGTCGTGATGCATTGCTTAAGAGATGCCGCCTTACCTCCAACACGCTAGAGAAATAGCCTGCTTCTTTCTCTAGGGGCTCCTCAAAACAGTCTATCTCATGTCGAACCGGCGCTTTGGGGCGGCGGCGACGAAGACCGAATACATCCTGAGCGCGACGGATAGCACGAGCCTTCGACCAAGCCGCACGAAACAATGAAGAAGCAACTGCTGCTCACCCCCAAGACAAACCGCGAATGGCGAAATCCAGCCCCTGTTCCCGTAGCGGACGCAAAAACGACGGCGCAGGTTGTCGATATCCGAGGACGCCAGACGGGAGCGACCCAGAAAACGCGGTACAGTTCGACCGATCCGAGCACTGCCGGAACGTGGGCGGCTCGCTCCAGCGCAGCGTTCCTTAGGTCACGTGGGGTGAGCACTCCGACAGGCAGGGCGGCACGGACACGTCCCTCGATCGCGGCCAAATCGTGGAGGCGGTGACTTCCGGCGGCAAGTTCGCGTAGAGACAGGTCGCTTTCCCAAATCCTCCCCAGAGACCGGGCCACCGCCCGCGTCGTGCCGGGAAGTTGCCTAACGCCCCCAAGCTCGATGAAGCCTCCCTGCTCCAGTGCCGAACGAATAGGAGGGAATAGGTCCGGAGATCGTGCCGGTCGGGTAAAGCCGCCGGCGAGACGCGCGGCAAGCAGCGGCAGGGTCAGGATCTGGACTCCGGCTTCGCCACGTCGAGCGGCCTCGGCGCGCCGCATATGGAACGCCAACGGTCCTTCGACGATGATGGTCCGGCGTTTCAGTGTGCCCTCCCGAAGGTCGGCTAAGGACAGCCATGCTCTGCCTTTAGCACGGACATGTTGCGAGCGCTTGTTGCCGATGCACGAGGGAATCGTCTTTTGGGTTGCTTTGCGCCGGTCAAAGTGCCATCGGTTCTTTCCGAACACAAGGAAGGCGAGTATGCAATTTACACTAGAAGCTTCCGATGTCGCGCTCGAAGATCTACAATCGACTATCGATGCAGCGCTCATAAAGTTGGCGAGTGACGACTCGAACGACATTCGGAAGGAATTAGGTCCGGATGCCGTCGCTGCCCTCTCACGACCAGAGGCGTTCGAAGCCTCCCGCGGGAAGGAAGGCTTCGGGGCGGTGGAGCTGGTTCTGATCGCTGCGGCAGGCCGCCTCCTGGCGAGCGTGCCGGAACGGCTTGTCGTACGCATTTTCGACGAATATGTATGGCCCAGACTGCAATCTCGTTTTGGAAGCGCAATTTCGCGTGCCAAGGACCAGCAATAGCCATCTTCTTCGCGGCGGTCCTGGTTCGTGCCAGTGCCACGATGACGAAACGCGCAAGATCGTAACTGCGCAAATCCTGACCGGGAGAGCGCTAACGTCGTTTCCGGTCGGGGCGGCGGCGCCTGGCGAGCAGAGGGTCCGCCTGCAGGAATTGCACAGCAACGCTCCGGGCCTGGCCCGATCAGGCCAAACTCTGTTCGAGAGATTCGACCTTTGGTCGCACTTGAAGGAAGTTGTTTCGAGGCTGTGCGGCTTGCATGGGTTCGATGCACTTCCGACGGACGATCTGTCCCGAAAGGCAGCCGAGGCGCTACGGGAAGAGGTCGAACAACTTGCATCCCGATGCGCCGCGAGGCAGGCAAATTCCGAAATCGTTTACGTCGTGGACTTGTTCGAATTTGTGCTGAGAACGACCGAGAAGGCGTATGAGGACTACGTTCCGGGAGGTCTTGGCACCGGCGTCGTGGTTAACCTAGCCCTTCGCGGGCTGCCGTCTGCAGTCAGTCTGGCGGCGGCGACGCAGTTTGGGCCAAAGGACCGGCGCGACGCACGAGAGGCGGATGTGTCGCTGGATTTTTCGCGCCAATCTTTTTGTGGCGCGGATGTCGGACGGCTTTTGTTGATGCTGTTTCATGAGATCTTCGTGCATGCCGTGCAAAGCATCGAATGTGCCGGAGCAAGGAGCGTCTTCGGAGATGATTGCCCCCTGTCCGAAGGCTTTGTGGACAGAGGAAGCTTCAGGGTCCTCGTTGCGTCCCTAACGCGTCAACACCTTCCTGAGCAATGGCAGGAAATGGGTGTGAAGCTTTGTCACGGGGTCGAGGCAGTTCATGCTGAACGAACGGACGAGAGCCGGGCGCCTTCCTCGCTGGGGGAGGCTCACGCGCGGTTCCAACGAGCGTATGGCAAGGAGATATTCGACAAGCTTGCTGAGATTCGCGGTCTCGATTGGGCCCTTGCGTTGGCCGTGCGCCTGAACCTTAGCGACCTTGACAAGAAGGAGCGGCGCGGTCTGATGGACGCCGTCTACAGATCGTTCGGAACAAGGAAGAACACAGTAGCCGTGCTGGGCAAGTTGGATAGGATCGTCAGCGGGGAAAATCCTCGCATCATTTTGTAGCCATGAACCCATTTATAACGCATTTGCGTTGTAAATGACTTAAACCGGCGTTAGGTTATCCCGAACGGGGAAGACAGAGTTGGGCACTCAATCATTCAAGCTCATGGCGGGCGTCTTGGCGCTTCGCGAGTTCACGGCGGAAGACCTGTCGAAGTTCTCCGGAGTTGCGGTGACGACCGTACGTTCCTGGCTTGCCCGTAACCAGAAGCTGTTCGAGCGTCATGCCGAACAGCCAAGGGGCAAGGGCCGCCCCCCACACAGGCATCGCGTAAAGCCGCGTGCATGCGCAAAGTTGGAGCGACTGTTCGAAAGAACTCCAGCATCCACTTTCGAGAGCGAACTGGAGGACAGTTTCGAACTGTTCGATCTGGATCATGCACTGCGCGGGCTGGAGCGCTATGCCGACCTGCTTGATAGCGACGGAAGCGAGGAAGAGTTTGCCGCCGTAGTCGAACGGCTCGAAGAAATGCTCGAACGCACCCGGCTGCAAGTCACTGAACTTGAAAATGCGGGTATCCACCTTGCGACGGCCGATCTTCAACGGCTTCGGGAGGTGGAGGGCCGGCTTGTCGCGCAACGGTCTCAGCCCGCGGATTTGGACGAGGACATCCTTGTGGAGGTGAACGCGTTCTTGGCGAACCTCGAAAAAGGGTTTGCCCTCCCCCACGTGGCTCGCTCGCCGACCGATGCGGATCCAGGCTTGGACGTCGGGGCACTAGGGGTTCTCGCGGCCGTCGGCCTGAGCGAGAAACTTCACCTGCCCAGCCATACCTACGTATCGATAAAGAAGGTAGCAAATTCGATTCAGACCGAACGCTACGTGCGATCTCTGGATGCCTATTTCCTTCATGAAGAACCATCTGGAAGGCACCCTGCGTTCGTTCCGATCCTCCACGGCATCCGAAACCATGCACGACTTCGCAACAATGGCGTCGTAGCAGAACTTTTGGACGGAGCGGCAGAGAAGTTGTCCGGTGTGGCAGCATCTGCCTATGCGATGACGCGCCTTTGCATGCCGCATTCCAAGATGGGAACTGTCGTGAAGGCAGTTCGCAGCTTCGAGGTTGTTGAATCGGAGGCGCACATGGAGCGTCTTGCCGCCCGCGGAATTTCGACCGAGATCGTCACTGCGGTAAAACAGATCGGTGAGGAAGCAAGGGAGTACGGCGCCCGGCTGGCCACCGCGGGCGAGTTCGGCGGCGGCGACTACTACGAAGCATTCAGTTCCAATTTTCTCCGCCGGAACAATGATCATGTCGCTTGATCCGGGCGTACGGGAGTTCGGCAGCTACCTTGCGGTGGCTGCCGAACTCCGGTTGATCATCGAGCGCAGCATTGCCGACTTGGAATTGGAGCGGCGCGGCGGGCGGATGGTCTACCTGTTCGATCCGAACGTTGTTCGGATGTTCTTGAATCCGACGAGGTCGGACGAGCACCTGGCGCGATTTGGAAGGCTGGCGGGCGGAGACCATGATGTCGCCACGTCCATGGTCACCAGCGAGCTCCTGTTTTCAAGAAGCCTCCCAGCGCAATGCGGCGCCCCGCCCTATCTGACGGAGGCGCATGCTCAAGACGTCTCAGGGATTGTGAGGGAGATAAGCGAGAACATCCAGAACCTCTCCCTCGTTTCGGCGCCTTCCTCCGTGGATGCCGATAGGCTCAGAGAGTGGACCCACAAGGTGCGCCATGGCCTCATGGAACCTCGCGAGTTCATTAGGTGTCTCAGCACCGCCATTCCCGAATTTGTCTCATCGCTGTTCAACGGCCCCTTGCATGAGGCGAGCCAACTGAGGCGTTTGCTCGACGAGGACATGATCCGGCCACTTCGGCTGTTGCCTGAGGCGACCCCGGTCGTAATGCGGCCCGAAGCAAGCAAGATTCAGCTTTGGATGGACCTCATTGCCGCGGAGCGCCCAGAGAAGAAAAATACGACATCTGACTGGGCGAGCAGTCAACGCGTCCACCGGGACGCGACTACCGTTGCACAACTGATCACGTTGAATGCCGAATCGGCGCCGCTCATGGAAGATGTGCGGTACGTACTGGTCACCACTGACCAGGCAGTCATCCGTGCATACCGGAACTGGTTTCACAAAGGTGGAGGGCGGTTCGACCACTATGCACTACGCCATCCCGCCCAGTATCTGCCGATCCTGAACACCAGACATAAGGATGCCGGGAACCTCTCTCTGCTTGTTGAGCAGGTCCGCGACGTCTTTGACAGTCTTTTCGGGCCACTACAGGAAGATGGCGGTGACTATATGAGGACGCTCGCAGCCGTCGCCGACTCTCGCCTGCTCGAAGAAGAAGCCGACCTACTCAGCGAGTACGACAACCGGTTGCTCACCGCGCTCGCGCTATCTCCCCATCTGCGCTCGCTCAAACAACTTGAGCGGCGGTGGCACGAGGCGAGCAGAAGTGCATTGCTGCTCAATACATCCGCATTGGAAGGTTACTTTAACAAGGATTGGGGAGTAATACTGGATGCACTGACCGACGCCGGCGGCGTCGAGCACGGGGTTTTTGCCTATCTCTCCGACCTCTTGCGCAAAGTCGAAGCCACTCATGCCAAGTTCGTTATTGATGGGTTTGCCAAACTTAACGAAGAGCGGGCGCCAAGCCTTGCATCGGCTTGGCCCTCACCTCTGGTGCGGACGCGTCACAGCCCCACAAAAGAGGTCTTGCAAGCGGAAAGCGTGGAACAGATTGGCTCGGTCGTCGGGAGAAACACTCGCCATGAAGGACGTTCCAGGAACGTCAACCAATTTGGGTCCATGCTTTTTTCCGCATGTGTCGCGTATCGACTCGGGCATTGGGTGACGGTTGCACAGTTCTGCAGACGCGTTTCAAAGGCGCTGCAAGGAACGGCTTCTATGGGCGACGCAAGCGTCGCCGAGCGGGCGCACTTGGAGCACTTGCGGCACGAGTTTCTCTATCTGGATGCTTCCAGCGCGAAATATCGCTTGAATGTGAGTGAGTACCGCCGCGCAGCGGAAAACTTGAAAGAGAGCCTGTCGTTCTATCTGGCGCGGAACGACAGGATAGGGGAACTCAGATCGCGGTGCGAACTGGTTTCATTGGATCTTTCCTATGTGACGTGGCTTATTCGCGGAGCGCGCGAAGGAAAGCTCTTCAACGAAAGCCCGGACCGGATTTTCAGCAAGGCTTGCGACGACCTCGTCCCCCTGGCCCAAGTCATGAGGGAAGCGTCCCACCAACTAAATGCCGGCATACTACAAGAGCTTCTTCGTCGCATTTACGTGGCCCTCGGAATGGCGCAGGCATTGGACATCAGGTTCTTTAGCTCGAGAGCATTCCGCGGCGATCACGACATGCGAGAGGCGCTGTCCCGCGAGATAACGGGGCAGACCGGCGACCATCGCATCACCGCCAACGAGCGTGTCTACTCAACCTTTTGCCGCTATCACGCTGCCGACATACCCGCGCCCCTCAAAAAGGATCTCGCCCGGGCGTTCTTCCGCGAATTGGAAGGAGCCCAGAGGGCTCCCGTCGATCCGCTGGACCAGTGGCTGCTCAGCGAACTCGAACAGTGGGTCGGCTAGCCGAGCGCAACGTGTTCCCCCGGCTCGGCGCCTTTAGACGGTACCGGATGCGCGCATTCCGCAGGAGACGGTTGCCTGGCCTTGCGCCCTAAGCGCTTCGCGAGCGTTCCATCACCTCTCCCAATGTCGGCGGCGGACCGGCCACGATCTCCACAAGATCGGACAATGAAACGAGACATACGAGGGCGCCCTCTTCCGCAGAGATCAGGCCCGGTTTTCCCTTGGCGGCCGCCATGGTGAGCAGGAAAAGCCGACAAGCTCCCCGTGGACCCGCCTGATCGCTGCGACGAGATGATGTGGGCGGAGCGGCTCGACATCGAG
Organism: Ensifer sp. LCM 4579; assembly: GCF_001854885.1. GTDB lineage: Bacteria > Pseudomonadota > Alphaproteobacteria > Rhizobiales > Rhizobiaceae > Sinorhizobium. The sequence goes on from NZ_MDDV01000027.1 coordinate 8,996, forward strand.
CACGTGGTCCGCTGCCAAGGTCACGACTTCCGGAATCGTGACATCGAACGGCCAGAGCACCAAAGACGACCTGGCCTGGCGAAAGTCCTCCAGAATATCGTCCACGCTGGCTTGGCCCCTCCTGTCGATGTTCGGCTTCAAAACCGCGAAGCGCCTGCTCTTCGGCAGAACCCCTACGAGCAGCAGCGAGGCGAGTTCGTACTCGTGAAGGTTCGCTTCCTGCGGGAGCCTGAGGACAAGCACGACGTGTCTGGAAGGTTCCACTCGAAAACGCGCCCCCGAGGCGCATCGCCTTCCTAATTGCAAATGCGTAGGCGACCCGCTCGACGGTGGCCAGCGGGGATTTTGACAGAGTACGCATGACAAACCTCGGCTCTGATAGCGGCGGATGACGGTTTCCGGACCTAGCAAGCTCTCATCCAGGTTCGTCTGAATGAAGCGATGCAGAATCATCCACGAGATGCCCGTCAGCGGCTGCACCTCGCGGAAAAGGTTGAAAGTTTCGGCAATGCTTAGAGATCCCGCCTCCTCGAGGGCGGCCAACAGGCGGATCCTATCGTTCAGGGGCGTGCGGTGGCCGGCGTAGCGGAGGAGGTCCTTGGCATTCTGAAGGCGGAATCCGCTCTCCATCTCGGATCGCAACACGAAGCGATGCCGAATGCCCTCGGACGCCGCCGCCTCGCCAATCTCGGAGCTACCGTCCTTCTCTGCCGCGTCCACCAACAAGCGAGTGCCGTCATGGTAGTCGACCACAAAGTCGGGGACGTGCACGCCGCCGCCCACATCGAGGGCGAGCGGCAGACAACACCATTGGGCGACTTCCTCGTCGACGTCGAGGAGGCATCCCAGATCACGCGCCAGCTGCGTTCGAAAGACGGCTGTTTCCGCGCAGCGGACGGTCGAACAGGGGAAAAAGACTTTGGTGGCAGCGTCGCGACGGGCGACATCAAGGGCGGAATGAATGGTAGTAGACAGGTACCACATCACACGAATTCCATGACACGATTGGCCGTTGCCGCAGGGCGGCGTCGAAGCTCATCGTATCCCGGATATTCGGAGCGCGTTCTTCATACCGGGAACATATAGTGAACAAATTTCGCAAAGTCAATGCGTACGCGGGAATTTGCACTGGTGGCGGTCTTGGACACATGCCCGATCTGTGTTGGCTTCTCGCCTGGACGTTGGAGAAGGCCTCAATCAAACTTGATTTGCAGATACTTTGGATCGTGATCACTGACCTGCTTCGATCCGGGCAAAACCGAGTTCACATGCAGTGTCTTTATGCTGGCGGATTGCCCCTCCCCCAGCAGCACGAGCGCATGGTCCAACGATTGCGAATTTCCTTCAAAGGTGTAGCTCACTCGATCCACAGGCGAATGATCGAGCGCCAAATTCCTCATTGCGGGCACGCCGCCCGTTAACAGGAGTATTGGCTCTTCGTACCAGAAGGTGTTGAAGTCCCCGACGACCAGAATTGTCCTCCTCGCATCGTGCGAGAGCCCGCGAATGTATTCGCGGACCGCGCGCGCTTGCCCGATGCGGACGGCAAGCGTGCCGTCACGCGGAGGTTGATTGGTGCCATATAGGGAGTCACTGCCGCTCTTGGACGAGAAATGGACATTGATTATCAGGAGTTCTGTGCCTCTATGCTGCCCGTCATCTCGTTGCTTGTCTGCCAAGCAAAGCGGTCGTCGAGGTCCTCTTCGATCACCCCGGCCGCGTATAACTGATCGAGGAGGTCGGCGACTGCGAGCACGCTGGTTCCGTCCGTCGTGACCCGCATAACCAGCTCGGAGGCTGTGCAGTTACCACATGCGATCAGATCGCCTATGGAAATCGGAGCGACGTCGTCGAGCACTCGGTGTTCCCTGCTGCGTGAGCGGAGATCGAAGTACCGGTTCCCTGCTTTGTATTGCAGGTCCCTGCGGAAGCGGAGCGGCAGGTCGGGGGCTGGGCTCACGAGCATATGCTGATCGATCATGCTCTGTAGTCCTTCACGGAACTCGTCACGCGTCCTGAAGAGACATTGACCCACGATGCGGTACCCGAGAGGCCAGCGTTCGCTACCCGGTACCGGCGTCACCAGTTGAATACGTCCCTTCGGTATATTTACGAGGAAGCCGGAAACACAGGCGATCGTCGACGGAAAGCCTTCCGGCAAAGCGACCCCTAGCTTCTTCTTCCGCCCGCGCGCGCGCCCGGTGAAAGCCTTTGCCGTCGGCCCCTCTTTGCCCTGCAGGATGAGTTCGACCCCCATCAGCTCCTCAGGCGAAAACGCCATGTGAATCTGATTGAGATGTTCCGTGCTCAGCACTGAGAAACGATTCGTCGTAGTGCCATAAAGGTCGAAGAGCCCGAGCACGCGCCTGGTGAGTGCCTCATCCTGGAGCGGTGCGGCCGTCGTTGTTTGCGGCAATGCGCCCGTGATCTGATAATAGTCGAACAGAAAGTGGTCGTAGTGTGGGTTGTCCATAGGCTCTGTGGCCCAGTAGCAGAAGCCAGTACGGGCTGCCGAACCAAACATCTCGCTCGCGACACCAACCACGCCCCGCCAAAGCTCTGCATGCTCTTTGCTGTAGTCATAATAGCCTTTGAAGCGATCGGCCGAGAGGCCACAGAACCAGCAACCGACGCTGCAGCCTTCGCTCAGCTCGAAAGCGAGGATGGGGTGCGTGATCGACGGCGCCGATCCGCCCAATTCGTCGTTACAGCGCCGGATTTGGCGCTCGCGCCAGGCATGAAAGCGAGGGCTGATGATTGACATTTCGCCTTGGTCTCGCAGGAGGTCGCGATGGCGCAACACTGCGCGCATATAATCGTCCCACATCATAGCCAGCGGCCACGGGGCAGACTCCGGCGTGAAGCGGTATTTCAGGTAGTCACCACGCCAGAGCGGCAGCATCTCCGCTGGGTCAACTTCGATGCCGTAGCGCTCTGTTACCGTCCGAGGGGCGTCGACGTTCTCCGAAAGCGCCGTGCGGAACTTCATGTCACCAGCCAGCCGCTCCATGAAGCGCTTTACGTGCGACAACGTGCGCCGTTGCTCCGGCGTGCGCCGGTCAAAGATCTGTCGCCAATGTTCGCCCTGAGAGTACAGGTGAGTCCTTGAAGCCGCATCTTGTAGGCCTGATGGCATGATCTCATCCGACGAGGTTTGCTTTCATGTTCTCTTCGCACCGGACCGTCCCGGCCAATGCGGTCAGAGCTAGAAAATTCCGTCAGGTCGCGACCGCAACAACAACTACAACAAGTAGGACGACCGCGGCGAAGCTAGTGCCCTTGTCCGCGACTTGGACAAGGCTCGTGGGTACATCGGTAGCGTTATTGGCCAAGGCAGTAGTCTGTACAAGGCTGGTCAATGCCGCACGGCTCGAACCACGCTTGCGACCCGCGATCGCGTCGAGCTTCTTGCTAGGTGACTTCTGTCGGCTGTTCAAACGGATGTAGCTTTGAACCTCGTCGAGCGTGATGTTGTAGTTCAGGCTCTTTCCTATCGCTACAATCGATGCAAGGCCTGTAGCCCTTGGTTTGAGGTCTTCAAGCAGACTGCCTTTTTTTCCTAAATCGTTGACGAATCGCTCTACGTCAGTTCGCGGCATGGCAAATTTCCCCCTTTGCTCTATGTTGCCAACTATCGGTCTCGCTCTCGCAAGCGATCGGATGAAGCCGTGAACAAGCAAGCACCGTACCAACCTGAAAATTTCTGATTTGGGCGTGGTCTGACCGTACGCATTGTCAACTTGCGACCTTTTGGGTCCCGAACCGACAATCGGCCCGCGCGGCTCTGCGGCGGCAGCCCAGTTGCGGATTCCGAAAGTCAATGTTTTCAAGCGAGAGGATCGGGAGATACCCAAAAACGTGACGATGACGTTGCCAATGCCCGGCGGCGTCGCGGTCGCCGCTTCAGCCCGGAACTCGACGATTCTTCACCATCTTGATGCTGTCGCCGAACGCAAGCAATCCGGCCATTGCGAGTGCGATGTCATCCAGTTTCGCAAGAAGTTCGGCATGGCGAACGTGACTCACTGGTGGAGCGGGTCAGCCGCCTTGCGGGCTTCCTGCGCAACAATCACCGGCAATCGAAGCCGATCATGGACGGACTGATCGAGGTGCTCCAACCCCTGCCCCATGCTGCTTGCCGCTCCATCACCCTTCGACCGGGCACTGAGTTCAGCGAATGGCCTTATCTGCAGGCTGACACCGGAACACAGACATGGTTCTCGGATGCCAAGTGCTCGGCGTCGTCATAGCTGTTTGATCGTCATGTCGCGGGAGGAATTATATCGTCTTGAACTGATCCAGAAGATTCGGCCAGCGCAGCTTGACAGTCGTCCAGGGGCCGCCGAGTTGCAGGGGCTCAGCCGCAGACCCACGCTTTTGCTCGCATTTCGGGATTTCGGCCCAGCCTTGGCACAAGGCGGCCGTCACAGCTGCCATGGACTCCCGACTTCGTCCCGTTTCCGGCATGACGATCATTCGACAGTGACCGATTTTGCCAGATTACGCGGCTGGTCGACATCGGCGCCCAAGAGAACTGCCGTGTGATAGGCAAGGAGCTGCACCGGCAGCGAGAAGATCATCGGCGCGATGATTTCGTCGACGTCGGGCAGCACGATCGTGTGCATCGTGTCGAGCTTCGACACGGCCGCACCCCTTCCGTCGGTGATGAGGATGATCCGGCCGCCTCGTGCCGCCACCTCCTGCATGTTCGAGACGGTCTTGTCGAAGAAACGGTCGTGCGGTGCAATGACGATGACCGGCATGTTTTCGTCGATCAGCGCGATCGGCCCGTGCTTCAACTCGCCGGCGGCATAGCCTTCCGCATGGATGTAGGAGATCTCCTTGAGCTTCAGCGCGCCTTCCATCGCCAGCGGGAAACTGGTGCCACGGCCGAGGTATAGCACGTCGCGGCATTTCGACAGCTCGCGCGAAAGGAGTTCGATCTTCGGCTGGATGCTGTTCAACACCTGACCCATGATGCGCGGCATCTCGGCGAGGCTGCGGACGAGCACCTGCTCCTCCTCCTCATTGACGGTTCCGCGCGCCCTGCCGGCACCAATCGCGAGCGCAGCGAGCACGGCGAGCTGGCAGGTGAAGGCCTTGGTCGAGGCGACGCCGATCTCCGGCCCGGCCAGGATCGGGAAGACCGCATCGGATTCCCGCGCAATGGTCGATTCGCGGGTGTTGACGACGGCCCCGATCTTCAGCCCATGTTCCTTGCAGTATCGAAGCGAAGCCAGCGTGTCGGCCGTCTCGCCGGATTGCGAGATGAAGAGGGCAGCCGATTGCGGCGACAGCGGGATCTCGCGGTAGCGGAACTCGGAGGCGACATCGATCTCGACCGGCAGGCGGGCATAACGCTCGAACCAGTATTTGCCGATCAGCCCGGCCAGATAGGCCGTACCGCAGGCGGAGATCGCGAGGCTCGGCATCTTGGCGAAATCGATGTTGGAACTCGGCGCGGCCCGGTTGTCGATGAAGTTGACGTATTGGCCGAGAGCGTGGGCCACGACCTCCGGCTGTTCGTAGATCTCCTTCTCCATGAAATGGCGATGGTTGCCCTTATCGACCAGATAGGCCGCCGCCATCGAAACCTGCCGCGGACGCGTGGCGATATTGCCGTCGATGTCGAAGATGTGCACGCCGGTCGTGCCGATCACCGCCCAATCACCATCGATCAGATAGGTGATTTCATTGGTGAACGGTGCCAGCGCGATCGCGTCCGATCCCAGGAACATCTCTCCATTGCCGTGACCGATCGCGAGCGGCGGTCCGTTGCGCGCTGCCATGATGGTCGAAGGGTCGTCCTCGAAGAGGACAGCAAGAGCATAGGCGCCCCGCACGCGCTTCAGCATCGCATGCATGGCCTGCCATCGGCCCATGCCGTCCCGCCGATACTTGGCGACGAGCTGTGCCACAACCTCCGTGTCGGTCTCGGTCTGAAACTCGGCACCCGTGGCGATCAACTCATCCTTGATCTCCGCGAAATTCTCGATGATGCCGTTGTGGACCACTGCAACGCCGTCGGTGAAATGCGGATGCGCATTGCGTTCGGTCGGCGCTCCATGGGTTGCCCAGCGTGTATGGGCGATGCCGATGGCGCCAGGGAGAGGCTCCTCCTTCAGCTTGGTCTCAAGATTGACAAGCTTGCCCTCGGCGCGCCTGCGACGTAGTGCTCCGCCCTCAATCGTTGCGACGCCGGCCGAATCGTAGCCACGGTACTCCAAGCGCCTCAGCGCATTGACGAGCCGCTCCGACACCGGCTGGTTGCCGACGATGCCAACAATACCGCACATATCGCCTTTCGCGCTCCTTCCATGCCGATCGCGCCGTAGTCAAACCCGCACCTGACCAGGACTACATCAGCAGCTCCCGCATGGCTTCAGACGCCAATAATTTCTTCGACGGGCGCCACCTGTTGGTCGAACTTTCATGCCGAGAATCGACGTACCGTGAGACACTTCAGCGCTTTCTAATAGCGCTCAACCGGTTGGAAAAATTGATTCTTTGGATCAAATCCATCCAAGGCATGGATTCACTAGCAACGTGTTTCGACATGCGATGGGTCGCGTAGACAATCTGGCGGTGCCACGCAAGGAAATCCGTTTTGTTTTGGAGCAAGCGCCGCAATGGACGACGTGCATTTCGGTGGCTGAACGCCGGCCATACCAACAGCGGAGTTTCGCCCCCCTAATGGAACTCCTGCGCTGCCGCCTCACGTTCAAGAACGCAGCTACGGTCGCGATCGAGATCGATCCGCGCACCTTTACGACGGAAATGGCCGAAGCCTCCAAAAGCAGCCGAGGTGTGTGCAGTTCGAGGTACGGCACCTCACACCTTCTGTCCGGCTTTGTCGGGCCCGCTACACAGACTCCTTTAGCCACTCACCTATTTTTCTTCAGGCTAACTTGCTGACAAGTAACCGTTAAGGCTGTTCATCAGTCCGCGAGCGGAATTGGCACGAATCTTGAGTGTCTTTTGTAGAGGCGGCGGGAGCTGCCGAGCTGCAGTTAGGTCGCAGCCAGCGCCGAGGATTGGACAAAGCGAGGAAATGACATGTCATATCCGCTTCAGACTCCCTACGCACAGGCAGGCCGGCAAGTCCACGACCTCCCGAAAGGGGTGCAAGAAGGAAGAGCTAAGTGAAGCGTGCGGCACTTACAGGTGTGAAGGTACTCGACTTGTCGCGGCTCGTCGCCGGCAATATGGCGACGTTGCAGCTGGCTGATTTCGGTGCCGATGTCATCAAGGTGGAACAGCCGAAGGTCGGAGACCCGCTGCGTCAATGGCGAAAAGGCAATCTCGATCTCTGGTGGCGCGAATACGGGCGAAACAAGAGAAGCCTCGCACTAAATATCAAAACGCAGCGCGGGCAGGAACTGCTTCTGTCACTGGTCAGGCGGGCCGACATTCTCGTGGAGAACTTTGTTCCCGGCAAACTGGAGGAGCTCGGCTTGCCGCATTGCCGCTTTCTCATCGAAAACTCCCGGCTTGTTATCCTGAGCATCAGTGCGTGGGGGCAGGACGGTCCCTATCGTAATCGTCCGGGGTTCGGCACGCTCGTCGAAGCGACGAGCGGTCTTGCATCCATGCTCGGTTTCGCTGATGGTCCACCCACGCTGCCCCCTATTCCCATGGCTGACATGATCACCGGGATTTACGGTGCATTTTCAGCTCTTACCGCTCTACGGCACCGCGACGCGACCGGCGAAGGCCAGATCATTGATCTTTCCCTTCTTGAGGCCATCTATTCGGTCCTTGGGCCGGTGGCCGCAGAGTACGAAAGAACGGGCCGCTATCCGAAGAGGAACGGAAACCGCTCCACCAACTCGTCACCTCGCAACACCTATCCGACATCGGACGGGAAATGGATCGCGCTTTCCGCGTCGACACCGAAAATGGCGGAGAAGCTTTTTCAACTGACAGGGCTTGGTGATCTTCTTGATGACGAGCGTTTTGCAACCAATGAAGCCCGCGTCCGCAATGGCGACGAAACCGATCGGATCGTCGCCGATGCACTCGGCAAGTTCACGTTGGACGAACTGATGCGCCGGTTTGACGAGGCGGGCGTCGCGGGCGCGCCGGTCTATGAAGTCCCGGATTTCGTGACGGATCCGCATGTGAAGGCCCGAGGCATTCTGGCCGAGTTCGACGATCCAGAACTCGGGGCCTACAGGATGCACGCGCCGCTTCCGCGCATGAGCGCGACGCCGGGCCGGATTCGCGCGCAGGGCCCACGGCTTGGAGAGCACAGTGCTGCAATTCTGGAGGAGAGTCTTGGTTTAACGCCGCAGGAAATCTTGTCGCTCGCCAGAGAAGGAGTCGTCGGCCAATGACCAGCGGGCCGTTCACCAATTCCCACCTCTGGCCGACTGCGATTACTGCCTTCGACGAAGATCAGATCCTTATCCGCGGTAGGAATGTCGTGGATTTGATGGAGACTCGAGATTTCGGCGCCGTCGCCTTTCTCCTGCTGACCGGTCGGCAGCCCACACTGGGAGAATCCGCCGTGTGGAACGCGATCATGATCGCATCGTCCGATCACGGTCCGACATCGCCTTCAACGTTTGCCGCGAGGGTCATAGCCAGCGGAAACCGCCGCGCGCCGGAAGCGGCGGTCGGAGGCGGCATTCTTGCAATCGGTGATGCGCACGGCGGCGCCGGTGAGGAGGCTATGGTTTTTCTCCAGGAGGGCTTGTCCCTGGCGCGACGGTCGGGCGGAAGCTTGCGGCTTGCGGCCAAGGAGATCGTCCGGAACCACAAAAGCGCGGGGCGCCGTATGGCGGGCCTCGGGCATCGTTTCCATGTCGTCGATCCGCGGACGGACCGGCTCTGGTCCCTGTCGCAGTCGTTCGGGCTGTCCGGCGACGGCATCGCCCTGATGAGAGAAATCGCGACAGAACTCAGTGAAACGGTCGGACGGCCAATGCCCGTCAATGTGGACGGGGCGATCGCGGCGACCCTGACCGACATGGGATTGGCGCCCCCCGTTGCGCGCATGGTGTTCATTCTGGGGAGGACCGCGGGTATCTCGGCCCATGTGCTTGAGGAGCTCGCACGGGAGAAGCCTATGCGCTTCCGGTTCGGTTTCCAGTACGACGGCCCGTCGGCGGAGCAGAGCTTCAGCGGCAAGCCAGAGGAGGCTTGATCCTGTCCAAAGCCAATATTCTGCGGCGCGGCATGGTACCCGGTCGGTGGTGCATGTCATGGCGGCGCATGGCCAAGCTTGGAAGCTACATCCCCCTACGTCAGGAGCAATACATAACAGTGGAATCACTAGGAGGCATCACACGCGGCTCCAAGGCGTTCGAACACGTGGAAAGGAATATTCTTGGCCAGAGATATCTTCAAAGGCAGACTGCGATTCGACATTCGCGTTCGAGACCAACTCCGAACCTGGCCAATTCGTCCCAGTACATATCCATCTCACACAGGATGAGTTCATACTGGTACCGGAGCGTGAGCTGGGCCTGAAGCTCGACGGAGAATGGCAAACGGCGAGATCCGGTGACTTGGTGCGCATGCCACGCGGCGTTCCCCATGGTTACTTCAACAAGTCGGACAAGCCAGCCAGGGCACTTTTCTGGGCGTCCCCTGCTCGCAACCTCCGCGATCTGTTCAAGGTCTTGCATAACATGTCCGACGTCGAAGCGGTCATTCGCGCCTCGGCCGAACACGAAGTCGATTTTCTCCGCCGGAAGCCAACAATTGAATCGGTGGCAATAGTGGCGCATGTCTGAGGCCCAGATGAAGCAAGCCACTCCCGCTCTCTTGTGAGTGTCCTGGCTCGGTTCCGGATCTGCCACGATCAACCCGCAAGGGGGCCGCTAAAAAGTTGCGGCCGCTCGGGGCTTTCGCCTTCGCGATGATCGCGCCCAGCTCCGACCCTAGCCCGCGACCTGATGGTCCCGGTCACCGTCGTCGAAGTGGACGGCGTCTGCCGTCAGGCGAGATCGACGCCTCCGACGACCATGAACTCCTGCATGAGTTCTTTCCCTGGGCGGCTGATTGAACCGCTCCTCCTTCGTTCTCTGGCCCGTACCGGCTGCCGCTTGCGAGCCGGCGGCCGCAAGGGAGGCTGCGCCGTGGCTGGGGAGGCATGCACTGTTGGATCCGACAATTGCCAGCCACGCCCTTGCAGCCTTTGCTCTTCGCGGCGGTCAGGAGTGGTCCCGCGATACTCCAGGGAAAAGGTGAGAGGCCGATCGCGAGCGATCGGGAGAAAATATGAAAAGGGAAGACATCGAGCAGTTGCGAGAGCGTGTCTGTTGCTCTGCAGTGCTGGAGACGTCGGGCTTTGCTGTCGACGTCAAGGAAAGCACGCGCCGCGCCGTGAAGTTTCGCCGCGGTTCCGAAATTGTCATCGTGACGCACGAAGGTCGTGGCTGGTTCGATCCGCTCACGGACAGCAAGGGCGACATCTTTTCGCTCGTTGCGCACCTCGATGGCGTCGAGTTCGTCGAGGGTGTGGAGCGGATCGCCGCGCTTGTCGGCTTTCAGCCGTCGCTACCCACCTGGCGCAAGCTGCCGCGGCACCGGGCGACTGTTACGTCGATCGCCGATCGGTGGGCACCGCGCGAAAGCCCTGTCCCAGGTTCGGGGGTGTGGCGGTACTTAAGATGGGAACGCTCATTGCCTGCCGCGACCATTCGGAAGGCGATCAGCCAGGGTGTCCTGCGCGAGGGACCCTATGGCAGCATGTGGGCTGCACATGTCGACGAGACCGGCACAGTGACCGGGTGGGAAGAGAGAGGCCCGGACTGGCGCGGTTTTGCAACAGGCGGTACCAAGGTTCTCTTTCGCTTCGGTTCGTCCCCGGCATTACGGCTGTGTGTGACGGAGGCTGCGATCGATGCGATGAGCCTTGCTGCCATCGAAGGAATGCGAGAGGGCACGCTCTATCTCAGTACGGGCGGTGGCTGGTCGCCGGCGACGGACGCCGCCCTCCGCGCGCTTGCAGCCGATCCCGCAGTTCAGCTCGTTGCTGCCACGGACGCCAATTCGCAGGGCGACGCGTATGCTCACCGACTTCGTTCATTGGCGGAGGAACTGGGCTGCGATTGGCTGCGCTTGCGGCCGCCAAGGGGCGACTGGAATGACGTGCTGAAACAACGGGAGAGCGAAAAGGAGCAAGACGAGACGTGCCACATGCCCGATCGGCGCGTCAAGGGTGAAGCTTTGCCCCGCAAAGCCGGCCCTTGACCCACCGATGCGCGATCGCGGCGGCCCTGGAGGTGTCAAGAAGGACTGAAGAGGATGGAGAGTCGTGAGGATCGAGCTCTCGTTTCCGTCGGATGCAAACCGAAGGAGCCGCACCGAGCCATCCATGGCAACCAGCATGAAAACCATCCCGGCAGCGCCGCTCGGCGGAAATTCTGCCATAGCAGCAGCACACCGCAAGGCGCCGTTCACACAGCATCTGAAAGGTAGGGCGGCTTGACGCTCAGCGAACTGGCTTTAGAACTTGAAGTCGATCGACTTCGGGCAATGATCGCTGAGGCGATTTCCGAGTTCGGCTGCTTCGGTTTCATCGTAGAGAAGCTCAACAAAGCTCTGATCGATAATGGCCTCCGTCGCAAGCTTGTTTGTGACGATGAAATCGATCGGCTCGGGGCGATCCGATTCCCTTGTCGTCGGGCATCGGGAGGCCTCCCTGAATGGAGTTCTGATCAGATCCAGCGACGCGGGATCGGCATCATCTATCTCGGCCCAAAGATGATCGTTCTGACCGTGTACATCAAACTTGCGGTTAAAGTCTCCAGCGATCACCACGGGCAAGCCCGTCGCTTCCTTCTCGTCGATCCAGTCTTCGAGCGGCTTCATCTGCATGGCCAAGGTCTTGCAATCGTCCGAAACCGGTTGCGTGAGGGATTTTGCAAAACACGCCGACTTCAGATGCACACCGAGAAGCCAGAAGCGTTTCTCGTCCGCCTCGACGAGGACCTGTATGCCGCGGCGGACCGGGCGGCCATCACCGGGATTGATCACGCCGAGCGGCTCGTAGTCCTTGCCTTCCACAATCGTAGCCCGACCTTTCTTCACGACAACCGCAGTAAAGATGTCGGGATCGGTTCCGGGCTTGTAGCGGCTTTCGAACACCATATCCCATTCACTCTCCGGGAACACTCGGCGCAGTGCCGCGGGGTTTCCCATCTCCTGAAGGGCAATTACGTCAGCATCGAGCTCGGCCGCGTATTTCTGCAGCAGAACGTAATCGTTGTCCTCCCGGATGGGTGCGCGATCACGAAGAGCGACACCTGACTTGTCGTTCAGATTGTTGATGTTCCAGGTTGCGATCCGAATGGTCTCAGCCGACGCGGACGTTGCCGCGAGAAAACCGCCCACAACGAGCGCTGCAAGAGTCTTCATGACGTTCCTCCCGATCCCGCCGAAGTATGTTGCGGAGAAAGGAGAAACTCAAGTGATAGTTGTGTGACGAGCCGAAAGGAATGAAGGGGGAGAAGAGGAAAGCTTTCCCAGAACGGTCCTCCCGCCGCCGCTGTCGATGGCCGGCTGATCCGCAAGGAGGGGCCGCGAAAGCTCCGTAGCTATACGTCGCCGGGATACTTCACCCTTTACCAGGGTGACATCGGCAGCAACACCACCATCATCGTGAACATCCACCGGACCTTCGCGCTGGATTCCGATCTCACTTTCGAGGTGCTCGAGCGTCCACCAGTGGGCGCGGTCCGCATCTTCGGCCGCGCCGGCGAAGCGCGCGAGCTGCTCCTCCTGGCCGAAAACCAGACCTCCGCCGAAACCTGGTTGAAGGCCCACCGCTATCCTGGCCCTGTTATGGACGAAGTGACGACCGACGAAGTGGCCGCCGCCGATGTCAAAGGGAGGGCGGCATGACCCTGCCCGATCTTCCAATGATTACGCCAACTCGTATGCGGGGTGGAGTTCGGCATCAGCGCAGATGGATTTCCTGTCGTCCGCATCGGCGAATTGCTGCTCGCGATGGTCACCGCTTGCGATGGATCCGGCTTCCTTGCGAGCGCCTGGCGGCTTTCCCGGCCCCTCTCGGACCTGGAGCGTGAGGACTTCTACGGTCACAACGGCCGCCGAATGGGCGGGCCGCCCCGGTCCGACCTGGCTGCAACTCTATCGGCTGCCCAAGTGAACGGCCCCGGCCAAGACGGTCATCGCGTCTGTCGAGCGTGAGCCCAGCCGGCAGGCGACGAAGTGTAGCGGTTTGGCAGCCAATTCCCTTTCCACATGTGGTTGGGCGGGACCCGTGCCGGTTTGCCCTTTCGGTTTTGCTGCGGTCTGACCCAGCGGCCGTTCGCTTCAAGGCCGCTTCGCGCCGCGGCGCGGCCGAAGACGCCGTCCCTCACGGAGCAGGCTCGCTTGGCTTCGCAAGGCAGGATGCCCCGCTTGCCCGCAAACCGGCTCCGCTCTGCCTGTCGTCTTCGAACCTTGAAGCGACCGTCTTCCGCCGGTTCGGGGCGACCGCACCGAAGGGCACGCCGGTACGGGGCCGGAACCGCTTCGAGATTGGAAAGGAAGAAGCCATGGCAAAGCCCGCTACCGCCTCTCTTCAATCCGCCCGCGTCGTACAGCTGCGCAAGGCCGCCACCCTCGAAATGGTCCGGCTCACATGCCCTGATAGCGCCCAGGCGCTGAAGATCGCCGAGAGCTTCGGAACCGCGATCGTCGACAGCGACGGAATTCGTGATCTCCACGAGCGCCTCATCTCCGAGACGGCTGATGCTCTGAGCGAAGGGCTCGGTGAGAAGGCCATGCAGATCCACCTGCAGCGGATCGTCGGCGCCTTCGTCGGTTCCGCGCACGGCGCGGGACAGTTCTACAGCCGCGCGGTTACCGAGGCGCGCGACGCCACGGCCAAGGCCGCTAACGACAGTCGCGACGAGGACCTTGACGGACCCGTCGGCTACGATAGTGCTGCCCAACGCAAGCGCGAGTTTGCCGCCGACATGGGCGTGCAGGGACACGCGCTCAGGATGGCTGCCGAGGGCGCCGTTGCAGCATACAAGCAAGTCGTCGGCGAGACCTGGAAGCCCTTCGATCGTCCCGTCGACAACCCAGGTCATTCCCTCGATCGCAAGGCGGCCCAAGCACAGATGTCGGCCTTCGACTGAGCGCTCGCACGGCGGGGCTCCGGCCCCGCCGTGTTGTGACGGGAATCGAGCCTCCCGGGCGGCCTTTGAAAAGACCGCGCAGTGGTCTACATTATTTTGGAGAATTATCTACATGGAGATAACCCATGCCGATCAACGTCAACAATCCGGAAGCGGACGCGCTGACGCGCAAGTTCGCCGAAATGGCTGGGGTCGGCATCACCGACGCCATCGTCATCGCGATGCGGGAGGCGATCGAGCGTCGCAATCGCGCGGAGACGCCATTGCAGACTGCGGCACGTTTGCGGGAAAAACATGGGGTCGCCATGAGTGACGACATCCGCAAGCCTCTTCCCCGTGAGGCCTTCGACGACATGTGGGATGATCGGTGATGTTCGTCGATGCCCGTGCGATCATCGCGCTTCTCTCTGATGAGCCAGAAGCGGAGCGCGTTTCCCACGCCTTTGCTTCGGCCAGACATCCGTTCACATCACCTGTTACCATTCTCGAGACTGTCCTCGGCCTTGCCCGGCCCGACAAGTTCAATCTTCCGGTTCCCGCAGTCGAAACGATCGTAATGGAGTTCCTCGAGGTGCGGGAAATCGAAGTTCGCGATCTTCCGCCGGCCTCTGAGACGACGCGGCTCGCCCTCGTCGCTGCGCACCGATATCGCAGCGGCCGCCATGGTCTGAACCTCGGCGATTGCCTTCATTACGCCTGCGCAAAATTCCATGGCGTGCCGATCCTCTCCACGGCCGACGAGTTCAGGTCGACCGACCTCGAAACCGTTCCTTGAACCTACTGAAGCAGTGACGCCGAAATTGGCCTGCCGCAACCCCGTCCGGCCTTCGGTCCTGGCGGAGCGTGGTGTTCGGGCAACGGCTTCGCCGTCCTCCACTCCGTTCCGGCCATGCCGGTGCCCTCACCCCTTTCCGCTCCGCCATTTGGACCGCCGTGACGGGGTCGCGATCGGCGCGACCTCCTGGAACCGGAGGTTTGAACATGAGCAGAAAGGACGAAGGCCAGCGCGCCGATATCTACACAAGGATCACAGACAAGATCATCGAGGACCTGACGAATGGCGTTCGGCCTTGGATGAAGCCATGGAACGCGGCAAATACGAACGGCCGTATCACTCGGCCGCTGCGCCACAAGGGTCAGCCCTATTCCGGAATGAATGTGCTGTTGCTTTGGTCGGAGGGTATGGCGCGTGGCTACTCCTCGCCGATGTGGGTGACGTTCAAGCAGGCGGTGCGACGTGAAAGTCGCATGAAAGGAGTGACCCATGGGTCCATGAGCAGTGTTCAGCTCTGTCGCCGCTTTCCCCATGCGGTGCTGGCAACGGCGCGGTGTGAAGCGGGAATGAAAGCCCACGATGGAAATGCAGCCAACGCATTTCGTCGGGCGAGGCGAAGGTCGGAAGGGCGAACGCAAGTGAATTCTCGTTAAACGCGTCGTGATGTAGTAAGGCCGTAATCGTTGGCTGGCACGGCCGAGCTGGGCGAATGCGAACTGGGGTGAGCTTGGCCCCACCGCGAACACCGCGCCCCGGCGTAGAGAGAGCGCCCGACCCGACCGCATCTCCTTCATGTGGAACACGGAAACCCCGATGGGAACTGGCGCCATCGTCAGTAGGCGGACCGCAAGGAAAGCCGAATGCCCAGCGGGAACAGGAAGACCCAAGAAGCGAATGCTGGCAGATCGAAAGATCAGGGGAATTCATAACCCGCCGGACAGGGCGATGTCCGAGCCGAAAGGCTGCTGACGTGGGTCTGGTGAACCGCCCGAAGACGTCGTGATGATTGCCAACCGAGGGAAAAGTTAGGTGCAGAAATCTTCTGCAAACGGAACCAAGGGACAGACCGATTGGAATGCCATCAACTGGCGGCAGGTCAATCGACGCGTTCGCAATCTGAGACAACGTATCTTCCGGGCGTCCCGTGAGAACGACCTCGCCAAGGTCCGTTCTCTACAGAAACTGATGCTCAGGAGTTACTCGAACACGCTGAGAAGCGTGCGACAGGTCACTCAGGAGAACAAGGGAAAGTACACTGCTGGCGTTGACGGTATCGTCACAACGACCGTCGCCGAACGCAACGAGCTGACCGACAGCCTGATGTCGGCTCAGCCATGGCGGGCAGCGCCAGCGCGTGGGGTGTATATTCCGAAGGCGAGCGGAAAGCTGCGCCCCCTCGGAATTCCCACGATCCGTGACCGCGCTTTGCAGGCACGGGTGAAGGACGCGCTCGAACCGTTCTGGGAGGCTCGATTCGAGCCTTGCAGCTATGGGTTCAGGCCTGGGAGTGGGTGCCATGTGCCGTCACGAGAATTTACAACGTCGCCGCACCTGTGCGGCGGAGGAAGTGGGTTCTCGATGCTGATATCAAAGGGGCGTTCGATAGTATCGACCATCAATTCCTGCTGGATGCCATCGGTGGGTTCCCTGCAAGGGAACTCATTCGACAATGGTTGAAAGCCGGGTACATGGAGCGAGGGGTGTTCCATGACACTGACAGCGGTACGCCGCAGGGCGGTATCATTACGCCCGAACGCAAAAGGTAACATTGGTCGGGGGTAGGCAATTTGCCGCTAGAAGGCAGGGGTTCGCTTCCGTTCGAAGGCGTGGTTGGGCGTGCGGGGATCGAGTGGCGGATGGTGATGGTGTCGTCATCCACCAAGACCTCCTTGACCAGCAAGCGGACGATTTTCTGGCGGTCGCTGATGTCCAAAGTTTCTGCCGATTCGCGTAGTCGTTGAAGGAAAGCGGTCAATGTCTCGGCCAAACGCAGGACCGCCATCCGGTCCGCGGCCTGATCGAGGATCGTCTGCAACTCGGCCTTCAATCCCTGTTCGCGGGCCCGCAGGTCAGGCATGCGAGAGCGCAGCTCGTCCAGGGACAGGAGGTCTTCCTGGTAGGCGGTCACTAGGCGTTCCATGCTTTTGCTGAGGCGTGTGAGGTCGCGTTCGACAGCGTCCTGCCGTTTCTTCGTCGGTTCAGCCGCACGTGCCGCATCAAGGCGACGGTCGAGCTCGGCTTTGATGAGTTCCGGATCCTCGATTAGCCGCATGACCTCCTGCCACACGATGTGGTCGAGCAGGTCCTGCCGGATCGGGCGGCTGTCGCAGACCGAGCCACTAAGATGGCGCCAGCCATCCGAACCCAGGCAGCGGTAGTAATGGATTTTGCGGACTGAGGTTCGGGTCGACGTGCGCGACAACGCGTAGCCGCATTTCTTGCATGACACCAGGCCCTGCACGATGCTGGGCTCAATGGTGCGCCGCGGCGCGAAACGCTTGTTGTCGGCCAGGCGTTCCGCCGCTAAGGCGAAGGTCTCTTCGCTGACAAGGGCGGGGACCGGTATTTCGATCCATTCCTCCCGTGGCCGCTCGTGCGCACAGGTCTTTTCGCCATGAACCGCCCGACCCGACAGGCGGAATGGCTTCGTCACCTTTTGCCGCGGCCCGACCTGTGTCTTGTTGAAACAGGCGGTGCCCTTATAGGCGGGATTGCGCAACATGCCCCACACGACCGAACGTTCCCAACGGGTCACGCGCCGGCGGGTCGGTGGCCCCATCCCCCGTAGCAGCCGGGCGATCGCGCCGATGCTGAGGCCCTCGACCGTGTATTTTTCGAATATCAGCCGCACCACTGCCGCCTCGGCGGTGTCGATCTCGTAGCGTGCCGGCGTTTCGGGCGTCTTGCGGATGTAGCGATAGCCGTAGGGCGCCCCACCGAGCACGGAGACCTCGCCAGCTTTAGCGCGGTGACGCTTGCCGCGGCGGGAGCGTTCCAGAATCTGGGCCCGTTCGTACTCGGCGATCATGCCTTGGAATTGGAGCAGCAGCTGATCTTCCGGCGTGCCGGAATGCGGCGCTTTGACGAAAACAGTCTCGACACCATGGCGGGCGAACTCTTCGGTCAAGAGAACCTAATAGGCATACTTCCGGCTCAGCCGATCCGGCGAATGGACGAGGACGGCATCGATCTGGCCTTCGGCCACAAGATTCCGCAGCCGCTCCAGGCCTGGCCGCTCCAGGCTGGCGCCGCTGAAGCCTTCGTCCTCGATCACCCATTCATCGGGGACGCTGAACCCTTGCGCGCGGGCGAACTCGACCAGCGCCGCCGTTTGGCTGGCAATCGTGTTCTCCTCCTTCTGCTGGTCGGAGGACACCCGGGCATAAATCGCAGCGATCTTCATCGCTCCCCTCCCTTACCCGCGGTCCAATGCCGACAACACGGACCCGCTCCGGGACCAGAATGCCGTAGACCTGCTCCAGCTTGACAGAGAAGAGACGGTCAAACCTGTGCTCAAGGCGGACGCTGCGATCATTGGCGCCGCACCGGTCAGCCATTGCTGCCGGCTTCGCCGAGGTAGGCGCGCAGCGCCCGGCTGACCAAGTCGCTGATGGTCGTCGTCTCGGCCGCAGCCCGCGCCCGCACCGCGTCGACCAAACTGGGCGCAAGCTTGAACGTCACCGCCGCCGTCGGCTCGGCCACCGGCACCGGCCGCTCGAGCGTCTGGGCCGCCTCGATGTACCGATAGGCCTGACGTCGGGACATGGTGAATTGGCGCGACAACAACAAGGCAGCCTCCGCCACGCTCAGCCCACGTGCGAGCAACCCGTGGGCCGCATTGAGACGTTCCGCTTTCTGCGAATCGGTTGATCGCGACATGTGTCTTATGCATATTACCCTTTGAGACGCAAATCAAGCATAGAACGAGATCGATCGAGAGCAATTGTCCGATCGAAGGTGAAGTTACCTTTTGCGTTCAGGGCGTAAGTATCCCACCCTGAGGGGTGCCCGCATCTGTACGGAGGAACTGCTCCTCCGACAGTACACCGGCTTTCAGGAACAGCCCAACCAGTTTCACCAGCCGTCGGTCGGCGATGCGCTTGCGCAGCCTCTCCAAAAGGTTGTTCAACGATACCTGACTTGAAACACATCCCATCCACAGCGTGGATCGTTGCCATTCAAACAAACCGTTTTGGCAATCTTCCGAACGGCG
>NZ_MDDV01000028.1 GCF_001854885.1 Ensifer sp. LCM 4579
CGACGCGGCCGTTCCAGCTCGTCACCGGCCGCACCTGGATGGGCACCGCCTTTGGCGGCGCGCGCGGCCGCACCGACGTGCCGAAGATCGTCGACTGGTACATGGAGGGAAAGATCGAGATCGATCCGATGATCACCCACACCTTGGCGCTCGAAGAGATCAACAAGGGCTTCGAACTGATGCATTCCGGCGAGAGCATCCGCTCAGTCGTGGTCTATTAAAGTCGACGGAACGCACAAAGCGCCGGACTCGTGTGATTGCATCACGGGGACTCCGGCCCTTTGCCGTTCCGCAGAAGCATTTGTCATGATCTACGTCGACGCCGATGCATGTCCGGTAAAAGCGGAAGTCCTGAGAGTGGCCGAGCGCCGCGGGATGGAAGTGACCTTCGTTGCCAATTCGGGGCTGCGCCCCTCACGTGACCCGATGGTTCGCAACGTCATCGTTTCGGCCGGCTTCGATGCGGCGGACGACTGGATCGCCGAACGGGCGGGCCAAGGCGACATCGTGGTAACAGCCGATGTACCGCTTGCCGCGCGCTGCGTGGTCGCGGGAGCCCTCGTCACCGGGCCCGCCGGCCGCATCTTCGATCGCGCCAATATCGGTCTGGCAACCGCCATGCGCGACCTCGGTGCGCATCTCAGGGAGACGGGCGAGAGCAAGGGCTACAATGCCGCCTTCACCGCCAGGGACCGTTCCGCGTTTCTCGAAACGCTTGACCGGCTTTGCCGACAGGTCAAAAGGTAAAGTCCGGAAAGTTCGCTGTAGCACTTTCAGTCGCTGCATATCGTTTTCGTCAATTCGGGCACGACTTAGCGGGACATGCAGCAGCGGCGAGCGGAGCGGCGGATGACCCCCAACACACGTCTGAGACACTGGCCGTTCTATCTGGCGCTTGCCGGCGCATTGCTCAGTCTCGCCCTAAGCGTCCCGCTGTTCCGCGATCAGGCGATCGAGACCGCAGCGATCACCTTTTTCTGCATCTATCTTGCCATCACGGCATCCCGCCTCCCGAAGCTCACGGGAAGCTACCTGCGGGCCAATGCGCGCGACACGGGCGAGCCGGAGCCCATCATCTTCCTGGTGACGCTTACGGCCGCGGCCGTTTCGCTCGTGGCTCTCTTCCTGGCACTCAATCGAAAGGATGACGGCAGCGGCATCGAACTGATCCTCGCCTTCGCCTCCGTCGCGCTCGGCTGGGCGACGATCCACACGATGGCGGCACTGCATTATGCGCATCTCCATTGGCTTGCGGATCGCCGGGGCGATGTCTGCGCTCCCGCGGCGCGCGGGCTTCTTTTTCCGGAAACGAACGAGCCCGGCGGTTACGACTTTCTCTATTTCGCCTTCGTGATCGGAATGACCGCGCAGACGTCCGACGTTGCAATTACGACCACAGAAATGCGGCGCGTCAGCTTGCTGCACGCGATTGTTTCCTTCTTTTTCAACACGGTGCTCGTCGCAGCCGCGGTCAATGCCGCGGTCCAACTTGCCGGCAGCACCTGATCTCCAGGAGAGTCCCATGAAAATCGTCTCGCAGAACACTGCTTTCGGCGGCATGCAGGGTGTGTTCGCCCATGATTCCAAAGCCTGCAACGCAGAAATGACCTTCGCCGTCTATGTGCCGCCGCAGGCGGTCAGCGAAGCTCGCCCGGTGCTGTGGTATCTCTCCGGCCTCACCTGCACGCATGCCAACGTCATGGAGAAGGGCGAGTATCGCCGGATGGCTTCCGAACTCGGCCTCATCATCGTCTGCCCGGATACCAGCCCGCGCGGCGCCGATGTGCCGGACGAGCCTACGAACTGGCAGATGGGCAAAGGCGCAGGATTTTACCTCGATGCAACGGAAAAGCCCTGGACCGAGCACTACCAGATGTACACCTACATCACCGAGGAACTGCCCGCTCTCGTCGGCGAGCAATTCCGCATCGATCCGAGCCGCCAAGGCATATTCGGGCACTCGATGGGCGGCCATGGCGCCATGACGATCGCGCTCAAGAATCCTGATCGGTTCAAGAGCTGCTCCGCCTTCGCGCCGATCGTCGCGCCCTCTTCGGCCGACTGGTCGGTCGGCGCTTTCGAAAAATATCTCGGCTCCGACAAGGCCGCCTGGCGCGAATACGACGCCTGCGCACTCGTCGAGGATGGCGCGCGCTTCCCGGAATTCCTGATCGACCAGGGCAAGAGCGACAGCTTCCTCGAAAACGGGCTGCGTCCATGGCTCTTCGAAGAAGCGGTCAAGGCTACCGGTATCGGGCTCACGTTCCGCATGCACGAGCGCTACGACCATTCGTATTATTTCATCTCGACCTTCATGGACGATCACCTCACGTGGCACGCGGAGAGGCTCGGCTGAACACCCCGGTCATTGTACTATCAACGGGCCGGCTGGATGCGTGGCCGGCCGGCCGTTTCGATGACGCGCACGCTCGATTCGGCAAGGCCTTGAAGGCCTTCGGTATCGATCACCACATGCCAATGCGCCGTCTCGGGGATGGTTATCCGGAGCGGCGATTTCCGCGCGACGCCGCCGAAGAACTGGTGCTTCAGCGTTTCTGTAAAACGCGTGAAATTGACATCGGTCATCAGGCGAACATTGGCGACTGCAGACAGCGTGATCTCGATGCGGGTACCGGCCCTTTGGGCCTTCAGGTCATAATGGGTATAGTTCAAAGCTTGCTTCGCCATCGGCAAATACCCGCCTTCTTGCATATATAAGGGAAGTCTCACGATCGTAGCGGCCGTCGCTTAACGAATGGTTTTGGCCATTCGCATGCCGGTGAACGCTGCGGGCTGGCTCTGACGGTCGCAATGGTCTAAAGCCAGCCCTTGAGGAACTCGAAGCGGATCGCGCAGATGGCAGGCATTGAACACAGGCAGGTGGACGGCGATGAGGCGGGGATGCGCCTTGACCGCTGGTTCAAGGTACACTTTCCGGGACTGGGATTCGGGCCGCTGCAGAAGCTCTTGCGCTCCGGCCAGATCCGCGTCGACGGCGCGCGTGCGAAATCCGACACGCGCGTCCAGCCGGGACAGACGATCCGCATTCCTCCGCTTGGCGTCGATCCCAAGGACAGCAAATCCGGACCGATCGCCGGACGCGAGCTGCGCAACTCCTCCGACGCCGAGCTGCTGTCACGCATGGTGCTGCACGAGGATGCCAAGGTGATCGTTCTCAACAAGCCGGCGGGGCTCGCGGTTCAGGGCGGCTCGGGGGTCAGCCGGCACATCGACAAAATGCTCGAAGCCTGGACAAGCCAGAAGGGCGAAAAGCCGCGGCTCGTCCATCGGCTCGACCGCGACACCTCCGGCGTGCTCGTCATCGCCCGCACGCGCGGCGCCGCACAGCAGCTGACCGCCGCCTTCCGCGAACGCGACACCAAGAAGAGCTATTGGGCGCTCGTCAAGGGCGTTCCACGCAAGCGCGAAGATCGGATTTCCACTTGGCTCGTCAAGGAGCAGACGCCCGATGGCGATCGCATGCGGATCGCCAAGCACGGCGACGAGGGCGCCGACCATGCGATCTCCTATTATCGCATCATCGAACAGGCGGGCCAGAATCTGGCCTGGCTCGAGATGGAACCCTATACCGGCCGCACGCATCAACTGCGCGTCCACGCGGCGCATATCGGCCATCCGATCATCGGCGATCCGAAATATTTCGAAGCCGACATCAACTGGGCCTTCCCCGGCGGCATTCAGAACCGGCTGCACCTGCACGCCCGGCATATCGACATTCCGCATCCGAACGGCGGCCGGCTCAGGATCACCGCTCCGCTGCCGCCGCACATGGTGCAGAGCTGGAACCTGCTTGGCTTCGACGAGAACGCCGCCGGCGAGGAGGATTGATGAAACTGGTGCTTTTCGATTGCGACGGAACGCTGGTCGACAGCGCCGGGCTGATTCACGAAGTGATGGGCCGCACCTTCGACGCCTTCGAACTTCCGCGGCCGCAGGCGGAGGCGACGCGCGCGGTCATCGGGCTTACGCTCGACATCGCGATTGCCCGTCTTATGGAGCAGAGTCGCGTTGACGGCCGCATCACGGCGATGACGGCGCATTACAAGACAATCTTCACTTCGGTGCGCAGCGAAGGACATCTGCAGGAAGCACTTTTCCCGGGCATTGCGGACATGGTGCAGAGCCTGGCGGGCCGCGACGGGCTGTTGATCGGCGCCGTCACCGGAAAATCGAGACGCGGGCTTAGCCATATCGCCGAGGCGCACGGTTTCGATAAGCTCTTCTTCGTCTCGCGCACTGCCGACGACTGCCCTTCGAAACCCCACCCGGCCATGGTGGTGGAGTGCTGCGCGGAAGCGGGCGTAGACCCGAAGAACACCATCGTCATCGGGGACGCGATCTATGATATGCAAATGGCCAAGGCGGCCGGCGCCGGTGCCCTCGGGGTTTCCTGGGGTTACGCCAGTGTACCGGCGCTGATCGAGGCCGGCGCCGACCACATCGCCCATGTGCCGGCCGACATTATCGAATGGATGGAGGCAAGCCATGCCTGATATTCGCGACGAATTGATGAGCGCCCTCACCCACGAGGACCCCGTGCGCCGCGCCCAGATCCAGATGCACAAACCCTTGGCGAAGCGCTTCTACAAGGAAGTCAGCGTCGCCGCAGCGGGTGACGGTCATGCGGTGCTTCTGGACGGAAGGAGCGTACGGACGCCGGCCAGGCGGCCAATGGCCGTACCGACGCTAAAGCTTGCAGAGCTTCTGGCGGCCGAATGGGACGCGCAGGGCGAGCTTATCAATCCGCCCGCCATGCCGCTGACCCGACTGGTCAACACGGCAATCGACGGCGTGGCGCTCGACCAGCGCGCGGTCTTCGACGATATTCTGCGCTTCGCCGGCAGCGATCTCCTCTGCTACCGCGCCGACAGTCCTGAAGGGCTGGTGAAGCGGCAGAACGATAGTTGGAACCCCGTGCTCGACTGGGCCGCCCAATCTCTCGGCGCCCGCTTTATCCTGGCAGAAGGTGTCGTCCATCAGGAACAGCCGCCCGAGGCGATCGCGGCATTTGCCGATGGCCTGCGCGCCTTCGCGACCCCGCTTGGTCTTGCCTGTCTGCACACGATCACCGCTTTGACGGGATCGGCAATGCTGGCGCTTGCCTTTGCAAGCGGCCGCCTGTCGGCGCAGGACGCCTGGGCGGCCGCCCATGTCGACGAGGATTGGCAGATCGAACATTGGGGCACCGACGAGGAGGCTTTCCAGCGGCGTGAGAACCGCTGGCAGGAGATGCAGGCCGCCGCCGCCGTGCTGGAGGCGCTGAGATAGAGCAGGCCCCGCGGCAACGGCAGGTGCCTCATACATCACGCATCGTCAGGCAACGAGCTTCAGGCCTGCAATGCCCACGACGATAAGGCCGATGCAGCCGAGGCGAAAGGCGTTGGCAGGCTCGGCGAAAAGAACGATGCCGAGAATCACTGTTCCGACGGTTCCAATACCGGTCCACACCGCATAGGCCGTGCCGAGCGGCAGCGAGCGGACGGCGATGCCGAGCAGAGCAATGCTCAGGACCATCGAGCCGGCCGTGAACACTGTCGGAAGCAAGCGCGTGAATCCATCCGTGTATTTGAGGCCGATTGCCCAGCCGATTTCGAGAATTCCGGCGAGCAGCAGGGTGAACCAGGCCATTTTCAACTCCTTCGTCTGGAGCGAGGCCGTCCCCGCGGAGGTTCGGATCAACCATCTCGATCCGTGCAGCCGTCTGCAATCGAGGCTTAGCTATTGCACAAGTTTTTTGTCGGCCGCAAGACAATCGATCGCAAGCCTGCCCTGCACCGTCGGCAGAATTATATGACGTCAGGAGTTCCGCTCGCGCCGGAGCTTCGCCCACCACTCGACACGCTTGCGGATCTCGCGCTCGAAACCGCGCTCCGGCGGATCGTAAAACGTCCGGCGTCCCATTTTTTCCGGGAAGTAATCCTGCCCGGAAAAGGCGTCCGGTTCATCGTGGTCATAGCGATAGCCGTCACCGTAGCCCTCCCCCTTCATAAGCTTTGTCGGGGCGTTGAGGATATGTTTCGGCGGCAATAGCGAGCCGTTTTCCTTTGCCGACCGCATCGCCGCCTTGTAGGCGGTATAGACGGCATTCGACTTCGGCGCGGTCGCGAGGTAGACGCAAGCCTCAGCCAGCGCCAGCTCCCCCTCCGGCGAGCCGAGATAATCATAGGCGTCCTTGGCCGCATTGCAGATCACCAGTGCCTGCGGGTCGGCAAGGCCGATATCTTCGACCGCCATGCGCACCAGCCGTCGGCCGATATAGAGCGGATCCTCACCGGCATCGAGCATGCGGCAGAGATAATAGAGTGCGGCATCCGGGTCGGAGCCGCGCACGGATTTGTGAAGCGCCGAGATCAGATTGTAGTGGCCATCCTGGCCCTTGTCGTAGACGGGAGCGCGGCGCTGGACGATCTCCTGCAGTGCCTTGGCATCGAAGATTTCGTCCTTGCGGGCAGCGCGCCAGACCTCCTCCGCCAGCGTCAGCACGGCCCGGCCGTCCCCGTCCGCCATGCGGATCAGACTTGCGCGCGCATCAGCGTCGAGCGGCAACGGCCGGCTCTCGGCCGCCTCCGCCCGCGTCAACAGCTCCTCCAGGCTCGCCTCGTCATGCGGCTTGAAGGTCAGCACCCGCGCCCGCGACAGAAGCGCGGCGTTGAGTTCGAAGGACGGATTCTCCGTGGTGGCGCCGACGAGAATCACCGTGCCGTCTTCCATGACCGGCAGGAAGCTGTCCTGCTGGGCACGATTGAAGCGATGGATCTCGTCCACGAACAGCAGCGTCTGGCGCCCGGACATGCGCCGCGCCCGGGCGGCTTCGAAGACCTTCTTCAAATCGGCTACGCCGGAGAAGATCGCCGAGATCTGCTCGAATGCCAGCCCCGCCTCGCCCGAGAGCAGCCGCGCCACCGTAGTCTTGCCTGTGCCGGGTGGGCCCCAGAAGATCATGGAGCCGAGCGAACCGGAGGCAATCATCCGTGTGAGCGTACCGTCGGCACCCGTCAGGTGCTCCTGACCGGTGACCTCGGCGAGTGTCTTCGGCCTCAGCCGATCGGCAAGCGGTCTTGCGGAGGCCATTTCCGGCGGTTCGTGCGGGGAAAAAAGGTCGCTCATCGGAAAAACTGACGGATGATCTGGCCGTCGCGCTCGATCTCGACGCGCCAGAAGGAGGCCTCTTCGGAAACGACGCTCTCCAGCGTCTTCGAATTATCGATGGTCACACCATTCACCGATCGGACGATATCCTTCGGCGCCAGCCCGATCCGCGCCGCCGGCGAAGCGCGATTGACCGCAGCGACGACGACACCCTGTGAGGAGGTCGGCATGCGCAGTTCCTCCGCCAGCCGAGGCGACAGATTGGCCACGATCGCGCCCGCGAAAGGATTCCTGCCCTCGATCAGCCTCTCGTCACGCGGCTCTGTTTCCGGCGCCCGCTCCAGCTTCATGGTGATGTCGTGCGCCTTCCCATGGTCCGAGATCGTCATGCGCGCCTCATGACCGATGCCGACGGTCGTCAGGCGGTAGCCGAGGGCATCGGGATGTTCGACCGCGATCCCATTGACCGCCGTCACCACCTGTCCGGGCTTCAGGCCGGCATGTGCGGCCGGACCATTGGGGAACACCGCCGTGACCAATGCGCCGCGGGCTCGATCCAGCCCGAGTGCTTCCGCGATATCCGAAGTAACCGGCTCGAAGGTCGCCCCGACGAAGGGGCGAATGAAAGAGCCACCTCCACCCTCCGCCGAAGCGACGAAGACCTTGACCAGATTGGCGGGAATCGCAAAGCCGACGCCATTGGAGCCGCCGCCGCGCGAGAAGATGGCCGTGTTGATGCCGATCAGCTCGCCGTTCATGTTGATCAGGGCGCCGCCGGAGTTCCCGGGGTTGATGGCTGCATCGGTCTGGATGAAGAAGCCGAAATCGCCGTTGGAAATCTGATTGCGGGCGAGCGCGGAAACGATGCCGCTTGTCACCGTCTGCCCGACGCCGAATGGATTACCCATGGCCAGGACAAGGTCGCCCACCTCGACCGCGTCCGAATCGCCGATCGGAACGACATCGAACGGGCCGCCCGCCTGGATCTTCAACACCGCAAGATCGAGGCGGTCGTCCTTGAGCACGATCTTGCAGGGAAATTCACGCCCATCCGCCAGTGCAACCTTGATGTCGTCGGCGCCTTCGATGACATGATTGTTGGTCACGATGACGCCGTTGCGACCGACGATCACACCCGATCCGAGCGACGACTGCTTCTCGCTGCGATTGGGCATGCGTTGGCCGAAGAATTCCTCGAAGAAAGGATCTCCGGAAAATATCGAGCGCCGCTCCACCACCCGCTCGGCATAGACATTGACCACGGCATTCGCCGTCTGCTTGACCAGAGGCGCGAAGGAAAGTTGCATTTCGACACGGGATTGGGGAGCGACCTTGGCATCCTGCGCCCCGGCGGAGCTCGACATGGCGATAGCAAGAACAAAAGCCGACAGAACCCGACCGCCAAATATCATGAAGCATTCTCCCTTTCATTGCCGTGGAAGCGCGCCACTATCGAGGGCGTGTCCTGGATGCTGGTCTTATCATGAACACTGCCCGAAGAGTTCGGGCGGCATGCGCGAGGTTCAGATAGGATTTCGCGAGAAAAAAGGCAAACGCACGGCCGCTAGGTCAACTGGCCCAATGCACAAGCGCAAAATCTCGCTTGGGGCCGACGCGCCCGGAACCTGCGGCCACGACAGCCGCACCGCTCACGCGGCATGCACGAAAACGTGGTCTGGCCCCTCTTTCCGAATGCGCTAAACTTTGGTCATCTGATTGCACCATCATTCTAGGCAAGGGAACTGAAATGCCTCACTACCGCCCGCCGCGGATAGCCGCCTCCGAGATCACGCCGGAACGCTTTTTCCTCGATCGGCGCGCCTTCCTCGCGGCCGCCGCTGGCCTGACGTTCGCAGCCAGGACGGCGAATGCCGCTGCGCTGAAGGCGGCTTCAAGTCCCTACAGGGTTGACGAGGCCCTGACACCGGAAGAGGACGTCACGAGCTACAACAACTTCTACGAGTTCGGCACGGGCAAGGCAGATCCGGCCGCCCGGTCGGGCGCATTCAAGCCTGCGCCGTGGACCGTCAAGATCGATGGCCTCGTCGGCAAGCCGGGCGAATTCGGTATCGAGGAACTTCTCGGCTTTCCGCTCGAGGAGCGCGTGTACCGCATGCGCTGCGTCGAGGCCTGGTCGATGGTGATCCCTTGGCTCGGCTTTCCGCTGGCCACGCTCCTCGACAAGGTCGAGCCGCTTGGCAGCGCCAAATATGTCGCCTTCGAGACCGTCGTTCGGCCGGAGGAAATGCCCGGCCAGTCCGGCCTGTTCCAGCCCCTGCCCTGGCCCTATCGCGAGGGCCTGCGGCTCGACGAAGCCCGGCATCCGCTGACGATACTTGCCGTCGGTCTCTACGGCAAGACCTTGCCGAACCAGAATGGCGCGCCGGTTCGTCTGGTCGTACCGTGGAAATACGGCTTCAAGGGCATCAAATCGATCGTGCGCATCTCGCTCACCGAGACAGTTCCTCCCTGCACCTGGAACCTCGCCGCACCGAGCGAATACGGCTTCTACGCCAATGTGAACCCGGCCGTCGACCACCCCCGCTGGAGTCAGGCCACGGAGAACCGCATCGGCGAAGGCGGCTTCTTCGGCTCCAACCGGCGCGATACGCTTCCCTTCAACGGTTATGCCGACGAGGTTGCGAGCCTTTATGCCGGCATGGATCTGGCGGCGAATTTCTGATGATGGCCGTCCTTCCCACCCTGCCCAAGCGCCTGCATGGTCCGTCGGTCTGGGCCCTTTATGCCATCGGCTTCGTGCCGGCAGCATTGGCCTTCTATCTCGGTGCCACCGGTCGACTGCCCGGAAACGCGGTCAAGGAGTTCGAACACCTGCTCGGCCTTTGGGCGTTGCGTTTCCTGGTGGCCACCCTCGCCATCACGCCCCTCCGCGATCTGTTCGGCCTGAACTGGCTAAGATACCGCCGCGCGCTCGGCCTGCTCGCCTTCTATTACGTGCTGATGCACTTCCTCGCCTATATGCTGCTCGACCAGATGTTGCGCTTTCCAGCGATCGTCGCCGACATTGCCCGCCGCCCCTTCATCACCATCGGCATGACGGCCTTCGTCCTCATCATCCCCCTCGCGCTGACGTCGAACAACTGGTCGATCCGCAGACTCGGCCAACGCTGGAACAAGCTCCACCGGCTCGTCTATCTCATCGCCGCGGCGGGTGCCCTGCATTTCGCCATGTCGGTCAAGATCGTAGGGCCGGAGCAGATGCTCTACATCGCCCTTGTCGCGCTGCTTCTGGCCTGGCGGCCGATCAGGATGCCTTACCTCCGCTGGAGGCGACAGCGTAGCGGCATTGCAAGGCCGCACCGCCCCACAACGCAAAAAGCGGCCGGGTGAAGCATCACCCGGCCGTTTCGACTCTTCCAACCCTCGAAGCTGGATCAGGCTGCTTCTGCTTCTTCCGCTTCGGCGGCGACGCGAGCGCGGTCCTTTGCACCCTTGGCGTCGACGTCGCGGTCAACGAACTCGATGACAGCGAGCGGCGCATTGTCGCCGTGGCGGAAACCAGCCTTCATGATACGCAAATAGCCGCCGTTGCGGGTGGCATAGCGCGATGCAATCGCAT
Source organism: Ensifer sp. LCM 4579 (assembly GCF_001854885.1). Classification (GTDB taxonomy): domain Bacteria; phylum Pseudomonadota; class Alphaproteobacteria; order Rhizobiales; family Rhizobiaceae; genus Sinorhizobium. Next base: position 10,691 of record NZ_MDDV01000028.1, read on the forward strand.
CGAACAGCTTCGAGACGACCGCAACGTCGCGGATCTGCGAAATCGCCTGACGGCGGGCATGCAGATCGCCGCGCTTCCCGAGCGTGACGAGCTTCTCGACGATCGGACGGATTTCCTTTGCCTTGGGCAGGGTCGTCACGATCTGTTCGTGTTCGATCAGCGAAGCTGCCATGTTGGCAAACATCGCCTTGCGGTGGCTGGCGGTCCTGTTCAGCTTGCGACCGGCTTTAGCGTGGCGCATGGCTATTCTCCTTTACTTGCAGGCATCCGCCCGCAGTCTAATAGGGGCGTATATTCCGCTTAGAGCCGAAGGCTTGAGGCGATTGGAGATATACGCAGTTCAAATTCTAAGGCCAGCTTTACGCGTTCTTTCGAACGCGCGCGGCCTTAGTACTGGTCTTCGTAGCGCTTGGCGAGATCTTCGATGTTCTCCGGCGGCCAGGACGGCACTTCCATGCCGAGATGCAGGCCCATGGAAGCGAGAACTTCCTTGATTTCGTTGAGCGACTTGCGACCAAAATTCGGCGTACGGAGCATTTCCGCTTCCGTCTTCTGAATAAGGTCGCCGATATAGACGATGTTGTCGTTCTTCAGGCAGTTGGCCGAACGGACGGACAGTTCCAGTTCGTCGACCTTCTTGAGGAGCGCCGGGTTGAAGGCGAGTTCGGTGACGGCTTCTTCTTCGGTTTCCTTCTGCGGCTCTTCGAAATTGACGAAGACCGACAGCTGGTCCTGAAGAATGCGGGCCGCGAAGGCGATCGCGTCCTCGCCCGTGACGGAACCGTCGGTCTCGATCGACATCGTCAGTTTGTCGTAGTCGAGAACCTGACCTTCACGGGTGTTTTCAACCTTGTAGGAGACCTTCTTGACCGGCGAATACAGGCTGTCGACCGGGATAAGGCCGATCGGCGCGTCTTCGGAACGGTTGCGGTCGGCCGGCACATAGCCTTTGCCGTTGTTGACGGTGAATTCCATGCGGATTTCAGCCCCCTCGTCGAGGGTGCAAATCACATGGTTCGGGTTGAGGATCTCGATATCGCCAACCGTCTGGATATCACCGGCCGTCACGACGCCCGGGCCCTGCTTGCGCACGACCATGCGCTTTGCGTCGTCGCCATCCATCTTGATGGCGATTTCCTTGATGTTGAGCACGATGTCCGTCACATCTTCCCGAACACCCGGGATCGAGGAGAACTCGTGCAACACGCCGTCGATCTGCACTGCCGTGACGGCAGCACCGCGCAGCGACGACAGAAGCACGCGGCGAAGCGCGTTGCCGAGGGTCAGACCGAAGCCGCGTTCAAGCGGTTCCGCGACCAATGTTGCCCTGGTGCGGCCCGAGGAGGAGAACTCCACCTTGTTCGGCTTGATCAGTTCCTGCCAATTTTTCTGGATCATGTTTTCTGCCTTCCGTTCGTTGCCACCATCCAATCGTGACAACCGAGCCCCGAAGTCCGGGAGAGCGCATTCGCGCCCTCGCCGGAAATGTTCAAATCCAAATGATCAGACGCGGCGCTTCTTGCGCGGACGGCAGCCGTTGTGCGGGATCGGGGTCACGTCGCGGATCGACGTGATCATGAAGCCCGCAGCCTGCAGCGCCCGCAGAGCGGATTCGCGACCGGAACCCGGGCCGCAGACTTCCACTTCCAGCGACTTCATGCCGTGTTCCTGGGCCTTCTTGGCGCAGTCTTCAGCGGCGATCTGCGCGGCGAACGGGGTCGACTTGCGCGAACCCTTGAAACCCTTCGCACCGGCGGACGACCAGGCAATGGCATTGCCCTGCGCGTCGGTGATGGTGATCATCGTGTTGTTGAACGACGAATTGACGTGTGCGACGCCAGACGTGATGTTCTTGCGCTCGCGGCGGCGAACGCGGGTGGCTTCCTTGGCCATAGGATCCCTTTCTTAAGATCTCTGCACCGCCGTAATTCCAGCGGCTCCACCGGGAAAAGGATTGTTCGTCCCCTGCCCTGCACTTCAAATTTCGCGACGGCCGGCGCACCAGCGTCGCGGATATTTCGCAAGACCGCTAACGGCCTCGCGACGGTCGGACACTCGCCCTTCCCAAACTGCAAAAGGAGGCCGGCGCGTGCGCCAGCCTCCCGCTTCCCCTTTTCGGGAAATTACTTCTTCTTACCGGCGATCGCCTTTGCCGGACCCTTGCGCGTGCGGGCATTGGTGTGCGTGCGCTGACCGCGCACCGGCAGGCCGCGACGATGGCGAAGACCGCGATAGCAGCCAAGATCCATCAGACGCTTGATGTTCATCGAGGTTTCGCGACGCAGGTCACCCTCGACCTGGTAGTCACGGTCGATCGTTTCACGGATCTGAAGGACCTCAGCGTCCGTCAGCTGATGCACGCGGCGATCAGCCGGAATACCGACCTTCTCGATGATTTCCTGTGCGAATTTCGTGCCGATCCCGTGAATATACGTCAGCGCGATGACGACGCGCTTTGCCGTCGGGATATTGACGCCAGCGATACGTGCCACGTCTATTCTCCTTGCGTTCCAGTTGCCATCCGGCAATAGGTGCTTCGTTACACGACCTTGAAGAGCCGCTCGTTGATAGAGGTTCGAGACATGTCAAAAACGACCGTACCCGGACTTCATTGTTTTGAAGACCGCGCCGATCGCTTCTCATATCGCGAGTTGACGCTGTCTTTGGAGGAATCGCCCGGAAAAGTCAACTCCCCGGCGTTTCCATTTTGGCAAAGGCAACAGCCTAGGCCAGAATCTTCTCGATCTCGGCGCTGACCGTCTCGACGTCCGCCATGCCGTCCACAGTCTTCAACCGACCGGTGCCTGCATAATGCGCCGAAAGCGGCGCCGTCTTCGCCCGGTATTCCTCCAACCGGCGCCGGAAGGCTTCCGGATTGTCGTCGGAACGGACGTTTCCGCCCGCCGCCACGGTCTCCGCTACGCGATTCTCCATGCGCCGCACAAGAGCGCCTTCATCGACCTTGAGTTCGATGACGGCGTCTAGTCTCATGCCCTTCTGATCGAGCATCCGATCGAGTGCGATAGCCTGCGGAACCGTGCGCGGATAGCCATCGAGGATGAAGCCCTTGGCGCAATCCGGAGCATCGATGCGATCGGAGACGATTTCATTGACGATCTCGTCGGAGACGAGTTGCCCCGCATCCATAACCGCTTTCGCACGCTTGCCGACTTCAGACCCCTGGGCGACGGCGGAGCGGAGCATGTCTCCGGTAGAAAGCTGGGGAATGGCGTATCTCTCCGTCAGAAGCTTTGCCTGCGTTCCCTTGCCAGCGCCCGGCGGTCCCAAAAAAATAAGTCTCATCGTCCCCTCTTTCCTCCGCGCAGCTTCGACTTCTTGATCAGCCCCTCATATTGCTGGGCAATGAGGTGACCCTGAATCTGTGCTACCGTATCAAGGGTCACGCTGACAACAATCAAAAGCGACGTACCACCAAGGTAGAACGGCACGCCGGTCTGCGAGATGAGGATTTCAGGCAGGATACAGACGAATACCAGATAGATTGCACCGATAACGGTGACGCGCGTCAGCACGTAATCGATATATTCGGCGGTGCGCTCGCCCGGGCGGATTCCCGGAATGAAGCCACCATGCTTCTTCAGATTGTCGGCGGTGTCCTTGGGATTGAAGACGATCGCCGTATAGAAGAAGGCGAAGAACGCAATCATCGCGCCATACAGGACCATATACAGCGGCCGCCCGTGACCGAGCGCGCTGACGATCATCGTTGCCCAGTCGGGCAGCGTCGTGGCATTGGTGAAGCCGGCGGCTGTCGCCGGCAGCAGCAGGAGCGACGATGCAAAGATCGCCGGGATGACGCCCGAGGTGTTGAGCTTGAGCGGCAGATGCGACGTGTCGCCCTGGAACATGCGGTTGCCGACCTGTCGCTTCGGATATTGGATCAGCAGCCGGCGCTGCGCGCGCTCGACGAAGACAATCAGCGCGATCACCGCAACCACCATCGCGATGATCACCAGGATGAGCGGCGTCGACAGCGCGCCGGTCCGCCCAAGCTCGAGCGTGCCGGCAAGTGCGGTCGGCAGATGCGCGACGATACCCGAGAAGATGATGAGCGAAATGCCGTTGCCGATACCGCGCGACGTGATCTGCTCGCCGAGCCACATCAGGAACATCGTGCCGCCGAGCAGCGAGATGACGGTCGAAATGCGGAAGAACCAGCCCGGATCGTTAACGAGGCCGCTGCCGCTTTCAAGGCCAATGGCAATGCCGTAGGCCTGCATCGTGCCCAGAAGCACCGTGCCGTAGCGGGTGTACTGGTTGATGACCTTGCGCCCCTGCTCGCCTTCCTTCTTCAGTTGCTCGAGCGCCGGAACGACCGACGTCATCAGCTGCACGATGATCGAAGCCGAGATATAAGGCATGATGCCGAGGGCGAAGATCGCCATGCGCTGGACCGCGCCGCCTGAAAACATGTTGAACAGGCCGAGAATGCCGCCTGACTGCCCCTGAAAGGCCTGGGCGAAGGCTTCCGGATTGAGACCGGGCAGTGGGATATAGGTGCCAAGACGGTAAACCAGGAGCGCACCGAGGGTGAACCAGAGCCGTTTCTTCAAATCTTCCGCTTTGGCGAAAGTCGAGAAATTCAGGTTCGAGGCGAGCTGTTCCGCTGCAGAAGCCATGCAATTCTCCGCGTGCCGAATCCCGGGAGCGGCGGCACAGTCCGGCTCCGGAATGAAAAAGTCTTCTTTGCCGAAAACCTGACGCGAGGCGATTGCCGCTGCAATCGGATGCCTCACCGCGGTTTCCGTTGTGTCGCGTCGCGGCAGGCGATTCGCCGCGCTCGGACGTGAGGCTCACATATGGGAGCAAAACCGCCCGGCGTGAAGCACCCCGGGCGGTTTGTCGTAATATTATTCAGCCGCGGCTGCTGCGAGCAGCTTGATTGAGCCGCCGGCCTTTTCGATCTTCTCGACCGCCGGTTTCGAAGCGCCGGCAACCTCGAGCGAGACCTTCGCCTTCAGTTCGCCGTCAGCCAGAACCCGGACGCCGTCCTTGGCGCGGCGGATGACGCCCGCAGCCTTGAGGGCGGCCGCATCGATGGTGTTCGACGCATCGAGCTTGTTCGCGTCGACGGCAGCCTGGATCCGGCCCAGCGATACGACAACATATTCCGCGGCAAAGATATTGTTGAAGCCGCGCTTCGGCAGGCGACGGTAGATGGGCATCTGACCGCCTTCGAAGCCGTTGATCGAGACGCCCGAACGAGCCTTCTGGCCCTTCACGCCGCGGCCGCCGGTCTTGCCGGAGCCGGAACCAATACCGCGACCGACGCGCTTGCGGCTCTTGGTCGCGCCTTCATTGTCCTTGATTTCGTTCAGTTTCATTTCTGGATCCCCCTCACTTCTCGTCGACGACGCGAACGAGGTGCTGGACGGCCCGGATCATGCCGCGAACAGCCGGAGTATCCTCCAGCGTGCGCACCCGGTGCATCTTGTTGAGGCCCAGGCCGATGAGCGTCTGACGCTGTACGGCCGGACGGCGGATCGGGCTACCAATCTGCTCGACGGTAACCGTCTTCTTGGCAACTTCTTTCTTAGCCATCTGTCAGCTCCCTTATTCTTCGGAAGCAGCGCCGGCGGCAACGCGACGAGCCTGGAGCGTGGCGTATTTCATGCCGCGCTGTGCCGCGATGTCCTTCGGGTGCATCTGGTTCTTGAGCGCATCGAAGGTCGCGCGAACCATGTTGTAGGGGTTCGACGAGCCGGTCGACTTGGCCACGACGTCATGAACGCCGAGCGTTTCGAAGACGGCGCGCATCGGGCCGCCGGCGATGATACCGGTACCGGGTTTGGCCGAGCGCAACAGCACCTTGCCGGCGCCGTGACGGCCGTTGACATCGTGATGCAACGTGCGACCGCCGCGAAGCGGTACGAAGATCAGGTCGCGCTTTGCAGCTTCCGTTGCCTTGCGGATAGCTTCCGGCACTTCGCGTGCCTTGCCATGGCCAAAGCCAACGCGGCCCTTCTGGTCGCCGACGACGACGAGAGCGGCGAAACCGAAACGACGACCGCCCTTCACCACCTTGGCGACGCGGTTGATTGCGACGAGCTTATCGACAAATTCGCTGTCGCGCTCTTCGCGGCTCTGGCGATCTTCGCGAGAGCCTCTTCTTTCTTGTGCCATTGTCCTCTTCCTTTTTCTTTTCCGGGTGCAATCGGCAGATTGACGAAAGCCGCTTCGCTTCCTTGGAAATCGAAGCGGCCGTGGGATGCGACGCGGGATTTCGCCCGGACATTGCTGCCCGGGCGAAGAACCTTAGAAGTTCAGGCCGCCTTCGCGAGCTGCCTCGGCCAGCGCCTTGACGCGACCGTGGTAGATGAAGGCGCCACGGTCAAAGACAACGTCCTTGACGCCCGCCTTGGAAGCGCGCTCTGCAATGAGCTTGCCAACAGCCGCGGCTGCAGCCGTATCGGCGCCCGTCTTCAATGAAGACTTGACGTCCGCTTCGAGGGTCGATGCGGCAGCAATCGTCTTGCCGGCGACATCGTCGATGATCTGCGCGTAGATGTTCTTCGACGAGCGATGAACCGACAGGCGCGGACGGCCATTGGCGACCGCCTTGATTTGACGGCGCACGCGGCTGGCGCGACGCACAAGAGTATCTTTCCTGCTAGCCATTTCGCGTGATCCTTACTTCTTCTTGCCTTCTTTGCGGACGATCCGCTCCTCGGCATACTTGACACCCTTGCCCTTGTAGGGCTCGGGGCCACGGTATTCGCGGATCTCCGCGGCCACCTGGCCGACCTGCTGCTTGCTGATGCCGGAAACGACGATTTCCGTCGGCTTCGGCACAGCGATCGTGATGCCTTCCGGCGTCTGGTAGACGACGTCGTGGCTGAAGCCGAGCGCCAGCTGCAGGTTCTTGCCCTGCATGGACGCACGGTAACCGACGCCGTTGATTTCGAGCTTGCGCTCGTAACCGTCCTTCACGCCCTTGAAGATGTTCTCGATCATCGTGCGGGACATGCCCCACTTCGAGCGAGCATCCTTGGTCTGATTGACCGGCTGAACGACAACCGTGTTATCTTCGAGCTTCACCGAAACTTCGTCGTTTGCGACGAAGAACAGTTCGCCCTTCGGACCTTTCGCCGTTACCTTCTGGCCATCGACGCTAGCCGTGACGCCTGCCGGAACCGGAACGGGCTTTTTACCGATACGAGACATTTATATACCTGTCTGTTCGCTATGGAGATCTGTCCGGTCTTAGAAGACCGAGCAAAGAATCTCGCCACCAACATTCTGTTCGCGTGCCTGATGATCGGCCATCACGCCCTTCGGGGTCGAAAGGATGGTGATGCCGAGGCCGTTCGCGACCTGCGGAATGGACTTGACCGAGACATAGACCCGGCGGCCCGGCTTGGAAACACGCGCGATCTCGCGGATCACGGATGCGCCTTCATAGTACTTCAACTCGATGTTCAGCTCGGACTTGCCGTTGCCGAATTCGACCTCGGAGTATCCGCGGATGTAACCTTCAGACTGAAGGACATCCAGGACGCGCGCGCGGAGCTTGGAAGCCGGCGTCGAAACGCTCGACTTGCGGCGCGCAGCGCCGTTGCGGATACGGGTGAGCATATCGCCCAAAGGATCAGTCATTGCCATGTGCCCGTCTCCTTACCAGCTCGACTTGACCACGCCCGGCACCTTGCCGAGATTGCCCAGTTCGCGAAGCGCGATACGCGACATGCGAAGCTTGCGATAATAGGCGCGCGGACGGCCGGTGACTTCGCAGCGATTGCGGATGCGGGTCTTCGACCCGTCGCGCGGCAGCTCGGCCAACTTGAGGGTCGCCTTGAACCGCTCTTCGATCGGCAACGACTGGTTCATGATGATTGCCTTGAGGGCCGCGCGCTTGGAGGCGTGGCTGGCAACCAGTTTGCGGCGGCGCTTGTTCTTTTCAACTGCGCTCGTTTTCGCCATAAGAGTTATCCTTCTTTACGCTTGTCGTTACGGATTACTGACGGAACGGGAAGTTGAACTCTTTGAGCAGAGCGCGAGCTTCGTCGTCGGTCTTGGCCGTCGTGCAAACGATGATGTCCATGCCCCACATCTGATCAACCTTGTCGTAGTTGATCTCAGGGAACACAATGTGCTCCTTGACGCCCATGGCGAAGTTGCCACGACCATCGAAGGACTTCGGGTTGAGGCCACGGAAGTCGCGAACGCGCGGCAGGGCGATGTTCACGAGACGATCCAGGAACTCATACATCCGAACGCCGCGCAGGGTAACCTTGGCACCAATCGGCATGCCTTCGCGAAGCTTGAAGCCAGCGATGGAGTTGCGTGCGCGGGTGATCACCGGCTTCTGGCCGGCAATCGCAGCGAGGTCGGCGGCAGCGACGGATGGCTTCTTGGAATCGCCGGTCGCTTCGCCAACACCCATGTTGATGACGATCTTTTCGAGGCGCGGGATCTGCATTTCGTTGGCGTAGGAGAACTGCTCCTGCATCGCCTTGCGGATGCGCTCTACGTATTCCTTCTTGAGCCGCGGCTCATAAGCGGTCTTAGCCATCGATCACTTCTCCCGAACGCTTGGCCACGCGGACCTTCTTGTCACCATCGACCTTGAACCCGACGCGGGTCGGCTTGCCGTCCTTCGGGTCGGCGATCGCGATGTTGGACAGGTGGATCGGGGCTTCCTTGGTAATGATGCCGGCTTCCTGGCTCTGAGTCTGGCGCTGGTGACGCTTCACCAGGTTGACGCCGCGAACCACTGCCCGGTCTTCCTTAGGCATGACCTGGATGACCTCGCCGGTACGACCCTTGTCCTTGCCGGTGAGAATGACGACCTTGTCGCCTTTGCGAATCTTTTGCATCTCTGAACGCTCCCTTAGAGTACTTCCGGAGCCAGCGAGATGATCTTCATGTGGTTCTTGGCGCGAAGTTCGCGCGGAACCGGTCCGAAGATACGGGTGCCGATCGGCTCTCTCTTGTTGTCGATGAGAACGGCTGCGTTGGTGTCGAAGCGGATCACGCTGCCATCCGAACGGCGGATGTCCTTCGCGGTGCGAACGACAACAGCCTTCATGACGTCACCCTTCTTCACGCGGCCGCGCGGAATGGCTTCCTTGATCGAGACGACGATGATGTCGCCGATCGACGCGTATTTGCGCTTGGAGCCGCCCAGCACCTTGATGCACATGACACGACGTGCGCCGGAATTATCCGCCACGTCGAGGTTTGTTTGCATCTGAATCATGTCAGGTCGCCTTCTTGTTGTGACCAGGCCGGTTGGGCCGAAACCCCCTTGCCCGGCTTATTTTGCTCATCTCAAAGCAAAAGAACGCTCGGACTCGAGCGTTCCTCGGCTTTAATTGCGTGCTTCATACAGATATTTGCCCGAGACGCAAGGGTCCGAAAGGCAAATCCTGCAGAATTCAAGCCTGGGCGGAAACCACCGTCCAGCGCTTGTCCTTCGAAATCGGCGCGCATTCCTGAATGGAAACGATATCGCCGACCTTGTATTGATTGTTCTCGTCGTGAGCCTTGTACTTCTTGGAACGACGCACGGTCTTCTGAAGGATCGGGTGCGCAAAGCGGCGCTCGACCTTGACGACGATGGTCTTGTCGTTCTTGTCGCTGACGACGGTGCCCTGCAGAATGCGTTTCGGCATATTCTTCTGGTCCTTAGGCCTTGGCTTCTGCCGCCTTCTGGCGGGCGATGGTTTTGATGCGTGCGATGTCCTTGCGGACTTCGTTGACACGCGAAGATTTCTCGAGCTGGCCGGTCGCCTTCTGGAAGCGCAGGTTGAACTGCTCCTTCTTCAGCTTGGCAAGCTCTTCCTTGAGTTGATCGGCGCTCAGAGCGCGAACATCTGCGGCTTTCATGAGCTTCACTCCTTACTCTGCGATGCGCTGCACGAAGCGCGTCTTTACAGAGAGCTTGGCAGCGCCAAGACGAAGTGCCTCACGGGCGATCTCTTCGCTGACACCATCGATCTCGAACATCATACGGCCGGGCTTGACCTTGCATGCCCAGTATTCGACCGAGCCCTTACCCTTACCCATGCGGACTTCCGTCGGCTTGGCGGTGACCGGAACATCCGGGAACACGCGGATCCACACGCGGCCGGCACGCTTCATGTAGCGGGTGATCGCGCGGCGGGCCGCTTCGATCTCACGTGCGTTAACGCGGTTCGGCTCCTGAGCCTTCAGACCGAACTCGCCGAAGGCGAGCGCAGAGCCGCCCTTGGCGATGCCCTTGATGCGCCCCTTGAACTGCTTGCGATACTTCGTACGCTTTGGCTGCAACATTTTTTTACTTCTCCGATATTGGCTGCCACGCGCGGATGTTACGCGTTTTCACGACGGCGGTCTCTGCTGCCAGAGCCCTGGGAGTCACTCTCGGTCGCGCGACGCTCGGAAGCCATCGGATCGTGCTCCAGGATTTCGCCCTTGAAGATCCAGACCTTGACGCCGCAGATACCGAATGCGGTTTCCGCTTCGGCCGTGCCGTAGTCGATGTCGGCGCGCAGCGTGTGCAGCGGAACGCGGCCTTCACGATACCACTCGGTACGGGCGATTTCCGCACCGCCGAGACGGCCGGCACAGGTGATCTTGATGCCTTCGGCGCCAAGACGCATCGCCGACTGAACAGCGCGCTTCATCGCCCGGCGGAAGGCCACGCGGCGCTCGAGCTGCTGGGCGATCGACTGGGCAACGAGTGTTGCATCGACTTCGGGCTTGCGCACTTCGACGATGTTGAGGTGCGTTTCCGAATTGGTCATCTCGGAAAGCTTCCGGCGAAGCTTCTCGATGTCGGCGCCCTTCTTGCCGATGATCAGGCCCGGACGCGCCGAGTGGATGGTCACGCGGCACTTCTTGTGCGGACGCTCGATCACGACCTTGGCGATGCCCGCGGCCTTCAGCTCTTCCATGAGGTAGGCGCGGATCTTCAGGTCTTCGTGGAGCAGTTGGCCGTACTCGGCATTGTCCGCGAACCAACGGCTGTCCCAGGTCCGGTTGATGCCGAGACGGAAACCGATCGGATTAATCTTCTGGCCCATTATGCGGCCTCCCCTGTGGCTTCCACTTCACGAACAACGATCGTCAAGTGCGAGAACGGCTTTTCGATGCGCGATGCACGGCCGCGACCACGGGCGTGGAAGCGCTTCATCACGATCGACTTGCCAACATAAGCTTCTGCAACGATGAGTGAATCAACGTCGAGATCGTGATTGTTCTCGGCGTTCGCTATCGCGGACTCAAGCGTCTTCTTGACCGTATCTGCGATGCGCTTGCGAGAGAACTCGAGTTCGGCCAGAGCGCGGTCGACCTTCTTGCCGCGGATCAGCGCGGCAACCAGGTTGAGCTTCTGGGGGCTGACGCGGATCGTGCGCGCAACGGCCTGCGCCTCATTATCCTTCAGCCGGCGTTCGGCTTTTGCCTTGCCCATCGTTACTTCCTCTTCGCTTTCTTGTCCGCGCCATGACCGTAATAGGTCCGGGTCGGAGCGAATTCACCGAACTTGTGACCGACCATTTCTTCGGACACCGAGACGGGAACATGCTTGTTGCCGTTGTAGACACCGAAGGTCAGACCGACGAACTGCGGAAGGATCGTGGAGCGGCGGCTCCACATCTTGATCACTTCGTTGCGGCCGCCTTCACGAACCTTCTCAGCCTTCTTGAGAAGATAGCCGTCAACAAACGGACCTTTCCAAACTGAACGAGCCACTTGAGACTTCCTCTCTTACTTCTTGCGCTGATGACGCGAGCGCATGATGAACTTGTCGGTCGACTTATTGGAGCGCGTGCGCTTGCCCTTCGTCGGCTTGCCCCACGGGGTAACCGGGTGACGGCCACCGGACGTGCGGCCTTCACCACCGCCGTGCGGGTGGTCAACCGGGTTCATGACGACGCCGCGTACGTGCGGGCGCTTGCCGCGCCAACGCGAACGGCCGGCCTTACCGTCATTGATGTTGCCGTGATCCGGGTTCGATACAGCACCGATCGATGCGAGGCAAGAGCCGTGCACGAGGCGCTGTTCGCCCGAGTTCAGGCGAAGGATCGCCATGCCCTGGTCGCGGCCGACGAGCTGTGCGTAGGTACCGGCCGAGCGAGCGATCTGCCCGCCCTTGCCCGGCTTCATTTCCACATTGTGGATGATGGAGCCGACCGGGATGTACTGCAGCGGCATCGCGTTGCCGGGCTTGACGTCGACGGCCTTGTCCGAGGCGATGACCTTGTCGCCGGCAGCCAGACGCTGCGGCGCCAGGATATAGGCCCGTTCACCGTCGGCATAGTTGACGAGCGCGATGAAGGCGGTGCGGTTCGGGTCGTATTCCAGACGCTCGACCGTGCCTTCGACGTCGAACTTGCGACGCTTGAAGTCGACCAGGCGGTAGGAGCGCTTGTGCCCGCCGCCCTGGAAGCGGACGGTGATGCGACCCAGGTTGTTGCGGCCGCCCTTGGAGGACAGGCCCTCGGTCAGCGCCTTGACCGGCTTGCCCTTATAGAGGCCGGCCCGGTTGACGATGACCAGTTGACGCTGGCTCGGCGTCGTCGGATTGAAGCTTTTCAATGCCATTTTCTTGTTCCCTTTTGGGTTTTTACCCTAATGGGCCTATCCGTTTAGAGACCGGTGGAAACGTCGATGGACTGACCCTCGGCGAGCGTTACGATCGCCTTCTTCACGTCCTTCTGTTTTCCGGCGAAGCCGCGGAAGCGCTTCAGCTTGCCCTTGCGGACGAGCGTGTTCACAGCCGTGACCTTCACGCCGAACAGAGCTTCGACGGCAGCCTTGATCTCAGGCTTCGACGCGCCCTTGGCGACATTGAAGACGACCTGGTTCTGTTCGGAAACCAGCGTCGACTTTTCGGTGATCGAGGGAGACACGATCACGTCATAGTGGCGAAGATCCGTCATTTGAACCGCTCCTCCAGAGCTTCCACGGCGGCCTTGGAAAGCACGAGCTTGCCGCGGCGCAGAATGTCGTAAACATTGATGCCCTGAACCGGCAGAACGTCCACGTTCGGGATGTTCTGGGCTGCGAGCTTGAAGTTGCTCTCGATCTCGGCGCCGCCGATGATCAGGGCATTGGTGAGGCCGAGCGAAGCGAATGCGCCGGCGAGCGCCTTCGTCTTTGCTTCGTTGGCGACGAGATCGTCGAGGACGATGATCTCTTCAGCCTTCAACTTGGCCGACAGCGCGTGGCGCAGGCCGAGCGCGCGAACCTTTTTCGGCAGGTCGTGCGCATGGCTGCGGACGACCGGGCCATGGGCCTTGCCGCCGCCGCGGAACTGCGGAGCGCGAGCGGAATGGTGACGAGCGCGGCCCGTACCCTTCTGCTTGTACATCTTGGCGCCGGTGCGTGCGACTTCCGCGCGGCCCTTGGCCTTGTGCGTGCCCTGCTGGCGCTTGGCAAGCTGCCAGCGAATGACGCGGGCGATGATGTCTTCACGGGGTTCGAGGCCGAAAATGGCGTCAGAAAGGGAAACCTTTCCCGCGTCCTTGCCCTCGAGGGTTTTGACGGTGAGATCCATTATTCGGCTCCCTTACTTCGATGCTGCAGCGCGCAGACCGGCCGGGCGCGGAGCGCCATCCGGAGTGCCCGACTTGATTGCGTCGCGGACGACGATCCAGGCACCCTTGGAGCCCGGGACTGCGCCCTTGACCAGGATCAGGCCACGATCTTCGTCGGTCGATACGACTTCCAGGTTCTGCGTCGTCACGCGCGTCTGGCCCATGTGACCAGCCATGCGCTTGCCCTTCCAGACGCGGCCCGGATCCTGGTTGGAGCCGGTCGAACCATGCGAGCGGTGCGAAACGGAGACGCCGTGCGTGGCGCGAAGGCCGCCGAAATTGTGGCGCTTGATGGCGCCGGCAAAGCCCTTACCGATCGTCGTGCCGGTTACGTCCACCAGCTGGCCGGCGACGAAATGGCTGGCCGTCAGTTCGGCGCCGATTTCGATCATGTTGTCGGCGCTGACGCGGAACTCGACGAGCTTCGCCTTCGGCTCGACGCTCGCAGCGGCAAAATGGCCGCGCAGAGCCTTCGTCGTATTCTTGACCTTCGAACGGCCGGCACCCAGCTGAACTGCGGTATAGCCGTTCTTGTCTTCCGTGCGGTGGGCCACGACCTGGCAGCTCTCCAGCCGCAATACTGTTACCGGGATATGCTCGCCGGCGTCGTTATAGACGCGGGTCATTCCCACTTTCTGTGCAATCACACCTGAACGCATCGGTTCACGCCTCTTGTTTAGGGTTCCCGTCCGGCGCTTTCCCGCACCTTCCGGTTTCCTGTTCCTGGAAGCCGTTGGAGAAGCTCCACGTACCTTCCTTGTTATTTCGGCTCGCGCCGACCTTAGAGCTTGATCTCGACGTCGACGCCGGCGGCTAGATCCAACTTCATCAGCGCATCGACCGTCTGGGGGGTCGGATCAACGATATCGAGAAGACGCTTATGGGTGCGCATCTCAAACTGTTCGCGGCTCTTCTTGTCGATATGCGGCGACCGGTTGACCGTAAATTTTTCAATCCGGGTCGGAAGCGGCACGGGCCCGCGCACACTCGCACCGGTGCGCTTGGCCGTCGACACGATTTCGCGCGTGGAGGCATCGAGGATCCGGTGATCAAACGCCTTGAGGCGGATGCGGATATTCTGGCCGTTCATTCGACTTGTCCTTGCTCGTGTTTCCGGTGTGCCTCAAGGCACACGTTCAAAACTTCTGAAATTCGTTTCGCTTGCGCCGCTTCTTTTCAAAAATCGCAGGGACATGGGCGACCATGTCCCTGCCGAAACGGCCAAGCCGTTTTCTTCTTACTTGATGATCGAGGCGACGATGCCGGCGCCGACGGTGCGGCCGCCTTCGCGGATCGCGAAGCGCAGCTTTTCTTCCATCGCGATCGGCACGATCAGCTCGACGTCGACCGTCACGTTGTCGCCCGGCATCACCATCTCCGTGCCTTCCGGCAGCGTCACCACGCCGGTCACGTCCGTCGTGCGGAAGTAGAACTGCGGACGGTAGTTGGTGAAGAACGGCGTATGACGGCCACCCTCTTCCTTCGTCAGGATGTAGGCCTCGGCCTTGAACTTCGTGTGCGGCGTGACCGAACCCGGCTTGCACAGGATCTGGCCGCGCTCGACGCCGTTGCGGTCGACACCGCGCAGCAGCGCGCCGATATTGTCGCCGGCCTGGCCCTGGTCGAGCAGCTTGCGGAACATTTCAACGCCCGTGCAGGTCGTCTTCGTCGTCGGCCGGATGCCGACGATCTCGACTTCCTCACCGACCTTGATGATGCCGCGCTCGACGCGGCCGGTCACGACCGTGCCACGGCCCGAGATCGAGAACACGTCTTCGATCGGCATCAGGAACGGCAGGTCGATCGGACGCTCCGGCGTCGGGATGTAGGCGTCGACCGCTTCCATCAGCTCACGGATCGCGTCTTCGCCGATCTTCTTGTCGGAATCTTCGAGAGCGGCCAGCGCCGAACCCTTGATGATCGGAATGTCGTCGCCCGGGAATTCGTAGGACGACAGCAGTTCGCGCACTTCCAGCTCGACGAGCTCGAGCAGCTCGGCGTCGTCGACCTGGTCGACCTTGTTCAGGAACACGACAATCGCCGGAACGCCGACCTGGCGGGCGAGCAGGATGTGTTCGCGCGTCTGCGGCATCGGGCCGTCGGCGGCCGAGACCACGAGGATCGCGCCGTCCATCTGCGCCGCACCGGTGATCATGTTCTTGACGTAGTCGGCGTGGCCGGGGCAGTCGACGTGCGCATAGTGACGGTTCGGCGTCTCGTATTCGACGTGCGCCGTCGAAATCGTGATGCCGCGGGCCTTCTCTTCCGGCGCGGCGTCGATCTGGTCATACGCCTTGAACTCGCCGAAATACTTCGTGATCGCTGCGGTCAGCGACGTCTTGCCATGGTCAACGTGGCCAATCGTGCCAATGTTGACGTGCGGCTTGTTGCGCTCGAATTTGCTCTTTGCCAT
>NZ_MDDV01000029.1 GCF_001854885.1 Ensifer sp. LCM 4579
GGGGGGTACTTGGTGCCAGGGGTCACACGGTCCGGCTGATGTCGCCGGAATATGTGCGGCCCTATGTGAAGGCGAACAAGAACGACGACCACGATGCCGAGGCGATCGCGGAAGCAGCAACGCGGCCGACGATGCGGTTTGTACCGGTGAAGAGTGAAGCGCAATCGGAAATCCAGGCGCTGCATCGCGCTCGCGCCTAGTGACGGAGCGCACGGCGCTGATCAATCACCTGCGCGCATTGTTGCTGGAGCGCGGCATCGTCGTTGCTCAGGGCCGACGCAAGCTGGAAGATGCGCTTGGGGTTTTCGCCGATGAGGACGATTCCCGGCTGTCGTCTCGCATGCGCCTTCTGGTCGAGGACCTGCGCGCCGAATGGCGCAGCCTTGATGAACGGATTGCCGCCTTCGATGCTGAGTTCGTGCGCATGGCACTGATCTATGGCGCTCGCGCAGTCCTGCCGCGCATCATGGCTCAGGATACGCCGCTGGGCCGATGGGCCCGTAGTCTGTTGGGACGGGCGCACAAGAACATCGTCGTCGTCGCGCTGGCTGCCAAACTCGCGCGTATCGTCTGGGCAGTGCTGCGCAAGGAGGATAGCTTCGATCCGGCGATCGCGGCGGCGTAGAAATAGGAGATCATCGGATGCTGATCTGATGGTCGCGCGAATCTGCGGGTGGTGAAAGAAGACGGCCTGACAGTCGACCGGTAGCCTGGAAACCTGAACCATTGAACGGCCGATCGAGGCCGGTGTGATTATGAGGACCCAGACTGCGCGAATCTCCATCTTGGCCGGGATGTGATCCCGAGACCGGATACGTTGACGCAGACTGACCAGAGCGATCCGCAAATCACCCTTCAGACGGGGCGGGCCCTATGTTCACCGTGATTGGAGGTGGATCATGGGCAAGAGGAACTGGCGGCCCGGCTTGCGGTGGAATGCGGCATGCAGCCCGCCCCGGCCGAGCTTTCCCGTTTCCTGTGCCGGCACGGTTTCACATATAAAAAAAGCCCTGATGGCGTCGGAACGCGCACGCGCAGCGATCCACGTTGAGCGACGCATCTGCATCGACCTGCGCCAGCCGAGGATGCGGCTCGAACCGCATCGCCTTGTCTTCGTCGACGAGACTTCGGTGAACACAAAGATGGGATCGGCTGAAGCTGACGGCGATCCGCGACCAACTCGACACGTTGCTGGACGAAGCAGCTCGTTCGAAGATGACTTTGCGTGAGGCTCTCGCCTTCCTGGTGTCGCGCGAGATCGCCCGGCGCGACGAGCGGCGGATATCGATGTCGAGCAAGCTGGCGCAGTTCCCGTTCGTGCGCGAACTGGACGGCTTCGACTTCGAGGCGCAACCCTCGCTGGATCAGGGACAAATCAGGGAGCTCGCGACCTGCCGCTGGATCGCGCACGGTGACACGGTGCTATTCCTTGGACCCGCCAGGTACAGGCAAAACGCATCTGGCTGTGAGCCTCGGCCGCGAGGCCATCCGCCAGAACTACAATGTTCAGTTCGTCACGGCGGCCACCTTGGTGGCGATGCTGGCGAAGGCTCACAGCGACGGCTCGCTCGACAAACAGTTGACGATTTTGTCGCGGCCGAAATTGTTGATCATCGACGAGTTGGGTTACTTGCCCTTCGAGGCCAATGCCGCCCACCTGTTCTTCCAATTGGTGTCCCGGCGCTACGAGAAGGGCTCGATCCTGATCACCTCAAATCGTTCCGTGGGCGAATGGGGAAGTGTTTTTGGGGACCCCGTCGTCGCCACGGCAATATTGGACCGCCTGCTTCACCACTCGACGGTGATTACCATCCGCGGCCACAGCTACCGGCTTCGCGAAAAGCGCCGCTCCGGCCTTCGGCAGAAGGCCGGAGCGGCGCTTGGATCAAACGAAACTGCAAACCAATGAGGGGGTCAGTTCTTCAATTCGCCCAGGGGGCAATTCTTCGCTTCGCTTGACACGTCCGAAGATCCCCTTCTTGACAGCGCACTCGCTGCTCTTCAGCAGGAGTGGAAACGTGAACCTGTACTGATCGGAAGCGGCGGATCAATTCCAGTTGTTGGTGTGGTTAAACGCCGACTGAGATTCTCTGTCCATTGGGTTTTCGAGATCAGACAACCGGCACCGCAGCCCGAACGAAAAGTATGATCTGTCCAGCTTCCATAAGGGAATTCGCTCATGGGCCCGGATCCTTGCGGAGTTATCTCGGTGCACAACTCACCAGGCACCATTTGTTGGCCGACAATAAGACGGGGCAGATCAAAGCTGATTGGCCAGCAAACCATTGAGAGTGTGTTGACCGCCAAGTTCCTCGGACCGAAGCATCCAGGTACACGCCGAGCGCCCGAAGTCGGGCATAGCATAAGGTTCGACATCAACAACTCCTTATGGATACAAAAGTGTGGAACGGAACACAACAAAACAATTTGTCCACCTTCCGCTGTTCCTGTCGAAACGACATCTCGAATTTCATGTCGGTCTTCGAGGCAGTTAACGACCTGCCAATTGATGATACCCATTGCCAACACCGTCACCGATCGAGAGGCTTTCATGACGCCACATATTTTCCCGCTGGCGGCTAAACGGTAATTAAGGCGCTTGCCGCAGACTCGATTGGAAGCTTCCCACAGCACAATCAAGGCGCCCCGAGCGGCCTCGTCGTAGAGCGACGGGCTTGACGGGTCTGCCGGCTCCTCGGCTGAGCGCGGCTGTTCGGGACACGGATTGCGGATTTTTCGTGATACCCCGTCGCCGCAATGAACTCCTCCGAGATCCGGCGCTTGTCCTTATTCGCTGCGGCCGCATAGTGACCCCTGGACGGCATTGGCCCCGCCGGCATGCACCCTCACGGGTAACATTTTAAGTGAGGCCTACCACGACGCTGCCGGAACAGGGCGACCGGGTCGCGCAGACATCGCTCCACTTGGCCTTCGGTCACATCCGTAGCGAGGCTATTCGCCCCGCAAGATGGTCGAAGAACCCGCGCGCATAAGCACAATAATTTCCTACCACCGGCGGGCTGTATTGTTTGGCTGATGAGTACGGCTTTGCGCTCGGTAATCAGTTCGCAATCGGATGAAAAAGCGTAAAGGACGATCTTCTGTCCTCGGCAACCTGATAATGGACATTATGAACCCAGACAGGCAGAAACCAACTGGCGACAAGTCCGCGCCGCCGAAGCCGATCTCAGATGAAACTTGCGACAACCAGTGTCGGGTCTGTCGCGTCTGTTACATGCTCTGTGACATAGGTCGTGCCGCGCTTCCAGCGTAAAAATTCAGTTACAATTCAAGAAAGCCTTTCCCAGGCTCTTTTTGCGAAGTTGGCACAACTTTTGAAGCTTCATTGCGCGTCGCCAGGTGATGCAAATCGAAGTGACCGGCATCGTTATGGCTTCAGCGGTGCCTGCGGACGGCAGCACGCAAAGTAGAAGCTTTTACAACGATCAGCTATTGCAACACAGAGAACATGTAGCGACTGAGGACACAATGGAAATGACCGCAAAAGGCTGCGCCCTTACAGCCTCGGGAACTGACGTCTTCTCCGGTGCCGTTACCTTTTCCGGATGCATCGAGAACGTGCTCAAACTCAGCCCATCTTTGGAGCAGGACGAACGGTGCCACGAACAAGGCAGTCGTTCGGCCGGCTGAGAAGTGTTCTGGCACAACAGGCGACTTGTTTCTGGCGCAAACCTTAAGAACTTGGAGATGTCGATGGTTGATGTCATTCCGCAACGCAACCCGTCGTTATTCCAACTCCCTGGGAAACGGAAACCACTTGGAGTGGTAGGCGGCATGGGCAGCTTGGCAACCGCAAAATTCTTGGAGGTTCTGGCTCAAGAAAGTGAAGTGGAAAACGATCAGGACCACATCCCGTTTATTACTCTGTCACTTCCTGACATCTCCGATCGTTCGCGCGCAATCACAATCGGCAGCGACGCGCCTTTGCGGCAAATTTTGGAGCGCGCGCTTTGGTTAGAGAAAGCTGGCTGCGGCGCGATTGCCATTCCCTGCAATACCGCACATTTTTGGGCTTCGGAGATTAGGTACGCGTTATCAATAGAACTTATCAATATGATAGAGCTCATACGAACGCCTCTACATGTAACGAGCGGCAAAATCCGCGACATCCGCACCATTGTTCTGGGAACAAGTGCAACTA
Organism: Ensifer sp. LCM 4579; assembly: GCF_001854885.1. Lineage (GTDB taxonomy): Bacteria > Pseudomonadota > Alphaproteobacteria > Rhizobiales > Rhizobiaceae > Sinorhizobium. The sequence continues at coordinate 4,163 of NZ_MDDV01000029.1, forward strand.
TGATGCAGCCCCTTTATCCAGGGACGAATAAACAATGCTTCGGCGATGAAGTGTGGCAATCAATCAGCGAACTGCGAGATTCAACAGCCACAGTTATCACTGACGTCAAGGCCGGAAACATTACCAGAGCAAAGGAAAACTTACAACAGCTTGTCCAGGACGCAAGGTCACTAAATCCAGACGCAATCATTTTGGGCTGCAGCGAATTGTCAGCGATTTCTGGCGGCCTTGCCGCAGACGGCAACATCATTGACCCAATTACTATTCTCGCCAAAGAGTGTATTAAATGGTGGAATGGCGGGCAGATGTAATACGGTCGGCATATAAATTTCATCAACCCTGACTGGAGACACCATGTCAAGTATTATACTCGCGAATACCGGATCAGACTCAATGGTGCCGCCAGCTGCTTTGCTATCGGACAATTTTCTACGACTCAATGCTGCGTCAGCCAAAAGAATGGTTTGGCTTGCTAAAGACGGAGACGTAGTAATTACTCCGACGCCCATCACAAAACCGTTTTTGGACTATGTTACCTCCCTCACGGGTAGAAGTAAAATCGTTTCGCTCGCTACCTCGTCAACAGTCACTAAGCGCCCGCTGCCGATCTCCGAAAAGGACATAGAGCCCAGTAGTCATTTGTCTAGATCGCTGCGTTTGTTGAGCGAGAATCTCAACGTGTCGTCTCTGGAGCCGTATATCGTCGACAAAGTGTCCCTTTCCATTGCCCAATGTGTTGGGGATGTCCCGGTAACGTTCTCAAATCAGAGCGTTCTGGCAAGTCCCGAAGCAACTCGTCTTCTCAACGACAAGGCAGAATTCCGCGAATTTGCCCCGAGGCTAGGCGTACCCATTGCCTATGGCAACGTCTGTGTAAACACCCAGGAAATGGTGAATGCTGTGCGTAGAGCTTTGTCGGTTTCCGATCAAGTGATTCTGAAGCTAGCTAATCATGCGGGCGGCGATGGCAACTTCGTCATCTCGAAGTGTATCGAGAGATCGTTTCAGGGTGCAGTGCGCGCGGTTTGTATTCACGAAATTGATGTTGACTCAATACGTGCAGGGCTCCATGCAATAGGATTAATTGCGACGAAGAAAGCGCCCGTAATCGTTGAGGCATATAGTGAAAATGAGTCTTCGGTAGGCGTACATTTCGACATTGGTGAAGACAGAGTAGAATTCATAGGCGTCGCATCTATCCTGTTCAACCCCGGGTACGGAGGTTCATATTGGGATAGATCGCTTGTTGATGGGCTGCCAAAAGACGTTCTGGCTTGGTGTGAAAGTCTTGGTAACTATGCCCGGGACGCTGGATATTGTGGGCCCTTCAGCGTTGATATCGTCAAGGCCAAAGAGGTCGGCTACTTCGCATGTGAAGTAAATGGGCGACACGGAGGTTTCTCTTCGATCAGGGCCGTATCACTTTCCTTAGGGTTAGAACCCGATATCAAAAACGGTGAGCGCGTTGTCTTGTCGCGAACGGCCATTCCTATTGGTGTTCGATTTCCCGGTCTTGTTGAGCTGCTTGAAAAACGACAACTGCACTACAATCCTTCCGTCAAACGTGGAGCAGTTGTGATGGTGGAGGGCTGTGAAGATAGCGGTCCGTTTGATTTTGTGATCGTCGGAGGCGACCTGAGTGATGTTCAAGGCATAGAATGTGCCCTTGTTGAACTGTCCGAGGGGATATTGAGTACCACTTTTCATCACGAAATAGAAGGAGGAGGCCATAGTGCGTGAAGTTGCAACTGCGGTAGATATAGAAGTCGACAAGCTTGTGCGGTTGGAGGAACATCGTCAGTTATCCCAGATAAGCCTAGTCGCCTCGGAAAACTATTCCTCTCCGGCGATCAGGCGCTTTGAGGGAAGTATATTTGCGGACAAAAATGCAGAGGGTTACCCTGGTAAGCGATGTGTCTCAGGTTGCGAACATGCTGACCAGCTAGAAACTTTGGCGATCGAGAGAGCGAAATCTGCTTTCAGCTGCGAACACGCGAACGTTCAGGCCATGAGTGCTACCATTGCCAATTTCGCGATAATGAACTCGCTTTTTCAGCGATCCGACAGACTAATGGCAATGCAGATTCGGGACGGCGGTCACTTAAGCCACGGCGCCCCTTTTCATGCGAGCGGCCAAAATTTTCGATGGTGTTTCTATGGGGTGTCGGAGACCGATGAGCAACTGGATTACGATGAGGTGCGTTCAATTGCACTGAAATATCGGCCTGCAGCAATCATCTGCGGCGGTTCATCATATCCGCGGTTAATTGATTATGAGAAAATGGATCAAATCGCACGAGAGGTTGACGCGCTTCTTTGGGTGGATTTGGCACACACCGCAGGTCTCGTAGCGGGACGTGCTATCCCCTCTCCTTTCCCTCACGCCGACATAGTTACGACTTCCACACACAAAACCCTGCGAGGGCCACGTGGTGGTGGATTGATCTTGTGCAAAAATGGTTTAGCTCAACAAATTGACCGAGCAATTTTTCCTGGCTTGCAGGGCGCTCCCAAAATGGACCTGATTGCAGCGCGGGCAGTGTTACTTGCGGAAGTGCAGACTTCCCGGTTTAAAGAGTATGCGAAAGCAGTTTTGTCGAATGCCAAGGCTTTGGAGCGTGGCCTAACGTATGCGGGGGCTACGCTTGTTTCGGGCGGCACTTCTTCGCATCTTCTGCTTCTCAACTTGTTGAGGTGCGGTACGACCGGTAATGAGGTTGAAACCTCGCTGCGAGAAGCTCAGGTTGTCGCGAATAAAAATCCGATCCCATTCGACACGCTTCCACCATCGAAGGCTGGTGGCCTGAGAATAGGCAGTGCCGCACTGACGACGCGAGGGTTCGACGAAGGACAATTTTTCGAGCTTGGGGTAATGATTGGAAAAATCGTAACGTCTGCCAGCAATCCTAATAGAGTTGCGGACTTGAGGTTGTTTGTTCAGCAAAACACAAGGGGACTTCCTTTGTTCAATCGGAAGTGGGTGGCTAGTGGACCTGAAGCCACCGAGTAGAATTGGATTACATCGTGTGGACCTCCGCCGATGTCCTGCCATGTCTTTAACGAAATGTTGCCGGCTGGATTGGAGGGAAGGGGAGAAGTCGTCGATGAGAGCTTGCAATGCTATCGATCTCCCGAATTTGTTTACGCCTCGTTCCTGGCGATTCAACGTTGATGACGCCCTGGCCACGCGAATGTCAGGCGGCCCTTGACGAATGGCTATTGCGGCGTTCCTTGATGACCTCTAACAAGCGCTCGATATCTGCAGCGGTATTGAACATTCCGAGCGAGATTCGGACGCCGTCGCGCTCAGGTGAGAGCCGTACGTCTTTCGAGGCAAAGTAGTCAACCCATTCCTCTGCGTGAAGCGCAGCGACGTATATATGGGGCGCACGTAAAGACCTGTCGCGCGGACCAACAAGCTTGATGTCGAGTTCGTCAAGTCCCGCGATAAGCTTGTCACCTAACGCGAAGCAATGAGCCTGAATGTTCTCGATGCCAACATCTGCTATAAGATCGAGCGCGGCAGTCAGCCCTTGGATCGCTGGTAGATTGAAATTGCCAAGCTCGAAGCGGCCCGCGGTAGAGGCGGGTGCCATATCATCGGGACGAGCGATGAAGTCAGCGGGGGGATTTTCAAGGCTGATTGCGGCTAGGTACACGGGCTCGAGTTCCGTGCGCGCGCGATCCCAGTACAAGAGGCCCAAGCCTTGTGGAACCAGAAGCCCCTTATGTGTGCCGGACCCGATAAACGTGGCTCCGACCTTTTTTACATCGATCGGCACAACGCCGACTGCCTGCATAATATCTATGACGAAGTAAAGGCTTTTCTCCTTGCACAGTGCGCCGACACTTTCGATATCGAAGCGGTGACCTGCGTGAAAGGTCACATATGACATCGAGATCGCCCTGGTGTTCTCGTCGATCTGCGCGCGGAAGGCATCGCCGTTGATGGCGTCCGTCATAGGGATACAGCGGATGTCAATACCCTTCTTCTTCAGGTTCAGGAATGCGTAAGCATTGTTGGGATGGTCGCCATGGATCATCAAGACATTGTCGCCTGACTTCAACGGGAGGGCGTTCGCGGCAATGTTCATCGCTTCAGAAGTGTTCTTTGTAAATGCAATCTCTTCTGGAGCCGCGTTCAAAAGAGCTGCGAGCTTGCACCGAGCAGCATCAACACGTTCAAGCCAAACAGACTTCGGACCAGCGGTCTCGTAACTCTCTTTGATGAACACTTCGATGGAATGCTTTACGGGCGTTGACATTGGGGCTTGGAAGCCGGAGTCGAGATAGGTCATTTTCTTTACGACCGGAAACAGCTTCCTCACGGCCTCAACATCATAATACTCAGTCATTTATCTCTCCGATTTGGCGAGCCATGTCTCTCATTGCATCAGCCCGGTTCTTGATCATCACGCAAACATGCCAATTGGTCGCGCGCAGGTATTGCCTTGCGCGAGCAATTTTTCTAGCAAGCAGCAGTGGTTGAAGGATATTCAAAAAGTGTCCGAGGTCCACACATATATCGTTAAGTGGGTATTTTTGTTCCGGAAATTGATAAACAGTGAGCGATTCTATTCTTAGGTTGCCGGTACGCCGCCACATCCGCTGACGAAACTCGCATTTTAGAATCATATAGGTGGGGCGCCACCCACATTCTGCCCGTATTGCGTGGCAACGGAGGAAATTGGAACACAGATTCTTATTCATGTTTGCGCAGCCAATGGTTCCCTCACAATTGAGGCGAAACTAGCAAACGTCAGCAGTGACGCCCTCCGGTGCGGCCGCGTGCACACGTAAGCCCATACGGCATCAGTCAACGAATCGATGGACGCCTTCGCCGTCACCGAGGACGTGATGCGTCGCTATGTCGCCGAGCACCGCCCATCCGGGAAGCGACGCTCGGCACCACGCCCGGCACGCCACGCATGCGCACCGCCCGCCTGACCGGCGAGCAGTTGCGCTTCGCGCCCGTCTTCGTCAACTCGGAAGAGTTGCGCTCCGACCGTATGAATTCCGACCCGCGTCGCTCGCCGGACCGTCGATGCGAGCAAACAAGCTTCCAGCCTTTTCACATATTGCTGGGAGTGATACGATCGGTTATTGGGAACCGCGTTCTCAATATTTGATAACATCAGGCCAACGGGTTATATATGAATCAAGGCACTAACACCGACGCCCCCCTCGACCGCACGTTTGCTATTCTAGGTTTCGTGGCCGGCCAGCTCAAAGCAGTTACAGCGGCAGATATAGCCAAGAGCCTTGATCTTCCATTGCCTACAGCGCACAGACTAATAAGCAATTTGGAGTCCCGGGGGCTTCTTCAGCGCGCAGCGGGCACAAAGCGTTTTTTAGTTGGCAATAACTTGGTCGTGCTCGCTGCAAAGACGATTGGTTCGGCTTTTCGTACAGCGCGGCGCCACGCAGTTCTTCAGAACGTGGCTGCTGCAATCGGAGAGCAATGTGAAATTGGTATCGTGCGTAACAATGCTGTGGTTTACGTAGACAGCGTGCGAACAAAAGCGCCGCAAGCATTGCAGTTTGATCCCGGCCACAGCGCGCCACTCTATTGTACCTCTACTGGGAAGATTTACTTGAGCATGCTTCCAGCTAAATCTCGCGGGCAGCTCGTAAGGTCGCTCAAGCTGGAACAGCATACGGACAGGACTATAACGGACCCGGATATGCTATTGGCCGTTCTCGAGACAACTCGCAACGAAGGTTGGGCTCGCACGAACGAAGAGTTCGTTAAGGGCGTTGTCGGTTGTGCTGTGCCTATACTTGCTCCTGGTGGGGCGCTGATTGCCTGTCTCGGCGTATCCGTTCCAGTTGCGCGCGTCAGCTTCGAAGAACTCCAGCACTTTCGAGAGCCTTTGACCAGAGCAGCAGAGCTATTGTCTGATACAATAATTGAAGCTAGTGCTGATTTTTCCGACGAGGAGACCAGCTAGTCCAGCGAGCGTGAAACCTCTCTGAATGCACGCAAAAAGGGGCTCAGGCGGAAAGACCGCCGGGATTTCGCTTCTGCAGCGTAATTTCAAATTAGGGGATATTGAGGAAGGCCAGCGAAAGAGCCACGGGCACGCTACCACGAGTGACCCTGGCCGCCACTCAAAACTTAGTCGAGCTTGTCGAGAGTTTCGATTTTTTATAAGGATCATCGCGCGCCCTCGATTGCTTCATCAAAGTCCAGGCTTTCCCCGACGACGTACTCCGTCAGCGCCTTCGCAAAGTATCGCTGACACCAGCGGCCCGCAAGCCAACAGAGCTCAGGAACGTGAAAGGCATCGCTCGCGTACAGCATCTTGGACAGCGGCACGACTTCCATCACATGCATCTAGCGCGCGCTGAAATTCTGGTGCACGAACGGCGTCATGGTCGACAGTTCGAAATAGCAGTTCGGATAACGGTGGTTGAGGTAATGGACGGACCTACAGCGCGCCCGGTAAGCCGATCCACGGCAACGCCCGGTCGGCAACGACTGCGTCAAATTCCTCGGTCGCGACGAGCACGGACGCATCGCCTTGGCGGCCGCAGGTGTCCGGACGAGAGGCAACCTCAGGTTTACCTTCGACATCGTCGCAGTCCACAAAAAGCGCGCCCCACAAAAAGCGGGCGCAATCAAAATTGCTTACCCTGCTGCGGGGACGATTTGCATGGCAAAGAGTTCCGTGGCCTCGCGCTCCCGGTTTGTGTACACCAGTCCGGCAGCGGGCCAGAAAGCGGCTCTACACATCACCTTCTCTCCGTCGACTTCCTCTGGGATCATGCTGCGAAGGCGAAGCCGCTCAGTGTGATAGTATGCTGCCTAACGGCGTTGGCAGCTCGTTCTGCATTAGCGTTGTTCAGTGGGAAAGCAACGCTATCTCCTCTCAGTTCCTTTGCGACTTCCCGCATCAACCCTGCGCACTGCATGAGGTTCACACGCTGTTCGGCCTTGGCCTACGTTTCGCGCAGTTCTTCTTGCTACCCCGAATGCGGGCGCTTCTGGAGGTGGCTCAGGAGCGGAGTTTCACACGCGCCGCCTCGAAGCTGGGCGTCACGCGCTCGGCTCTGAGCAACACGAGTAGCGTGCTTGAAGAACGGCTCGGCGTCCGTCTTCTTTCGCGGACGACGCGCGCCGTCGCCCCAACGGCGGCGGGAGCACGCCTTGTGGAAAGTATTCAATCGCATTTCGGACTCTTTCGAGCCCTAGAGCTGTTCTCGCGGTCACCGACGAACTCGATCGCGCCCATCAGGCCGACTCCGCGCACCTCGCCGACGATCGGCAACTGAGCGAACTTCTCCTTTAGCTGCGCCTGAAAATAGGCGCCGACCTCGCGGGCATTGCCCTGCAGGTTCTCCTTCTCGACGATGTCAAGCACGGCGTTGGCCGCAGCCGCACCGATCGGATGGCCGGAATAGGTGTAGCCATGCGAGAAGGCGCCGACGCGATCCGCACCGTCTTCCAGCACCTTGTAGACCTTCTCGCCGACGATCGCGGCGAAGAGCGGGAAGTAGGCCGAGGTCAGGCCCCTAGCCACGGTGATCAGGTCCGGCTCGATGCCATAGTGCTGCGAGCCAAACATGGAGCCGACCGAAGCCGGTGATCACTTCGTCGGCGATCAAGAGCACGTCGTGCTTCTCCAGCACCGACTAGATCGCTTGCCAATAGCCTTCCGGCGGCGGTGTGATACCGCCGGTGCCCAGTAGTAATGATGCGGAACGCTGGTGTGATTAGCTGCGGCAGTGGCAGGTCCATGTGGTCGTGATAGAAGCTCATGCCTGCCATCGAGCCGGAGACGACACTGCAGCCATGATAGCCGCGCTCACGCGAGATGATCCTGTTCTTCGTCGGCTTGCCGCGCAGGTTGTTGTAGTACTAGACGAGCTTGGCCTGAGTCGCGTTGGCGTCCGATCCGGACATGGCATGACCACCTTGCTCATCTTGCACGGCGCCAACTTCACCAGGCGATCCGATAGAATTGCGAGTTCATCCGTCGTGTGAGCGGCATAGGAGTCGGAGAGGCGCTTTGCCCCCTCGAAGGTGCCGCGGATCGCCGGATGCGTCTTGAAGCGCTGGAATTCCTCGAAGGGACGGAGATAGGGATTCTTGTAGTTCAAATGGACGACGAAGCCGACGGCGACGAGATTGTCCTCGAGGTGATAGAGGAATGAGCCACCGCCGGTCTTCATGTCGAGCGGCCAGCCGAAGAAGTGTTGCACGAGTCCGGGTTTATGGTTCTCCGGCTTCACCTCCCAGAGTTCCTTGAGCCCGATGCCGAACTTCGGCACGTCGCGACCCTCGTCGAGCTTGAATTGGGCAATCAGCTGCTTAGCAAGCGAGCCGCGCACGCCTTCGCCGATCAGCGTGTACTTGCCGAGGAGTGCCATGCCGCGGGCGTAGTTCGGGCCCGGCTCGCCGTTCCGATCGATGCCCATGTCGCCAGTGGCGACGCCGATCACGGTACCCTCGTCATTGTAGAGCACTTCGGTCGCAAAGCCGACGCCGAGTTCCTCCGCCTATGCGGCGAGCCAGAGACAGACGAACCCAAGCGACACGATGTAGTTGCCGCGATTGTTCATCAGGGGCGGCATCAGGAAATTCGGCAGGCGAAGCGAGCCGGCAGGTCCCAGGAAGAGGAAATGGTCGTCGGTCACCTCCGTCTTGAACGGATGATCGGATCCTCGCGCCAATCCGGCAGCAGCCGGTCGATGCCGACCGGGTCGACGACGGCGCCGGAAAGGATAAGGGCGCCGACCGAAAGCTCCGGGTTGACCTGTTTCAACCGGATCGCCGCCGCCAGTCCGGCCGGCCCCGCCCCGACGATCACCACGTCGAATTCCATGCTCTCGCACTCCGGCAAGTCACTCATCTCAGGCACTGTTCAAAGCGTCTTTTCGAGTTCCGGCAGGGAGTCGAACAGATCGGCGACGAGGCCGTAGTCGGCGACGCCGAAGATCGGCGCCTCTTCGTCCTTGTTGATCGCGACGATGACCTTCGAGTCCTTCATGCCGGCAAGATGCTGGATGGCACGGGAGATGCCGCAGGCGATGTAGAGATCGGGCGCGACCATCTTGCCGGTCTGACCGACCTGCCAGTCGTTCGGCGCGTAACCGGCATCGACAGCAGCGCGCGATGCGCCGACGGCGGCACCGAGCTTGTCGGCAACCGGCAGGATCACTTCCGGGAACTTCTCCGAAGAACCTAGCGCGCGACCGCCGGAGATGATGATCTTGGCCGAGGTCAGTTCCGGACGGTCAGACGACGACAACGCGTCGGCGACGAAGCTCGAAACACCCGGGTTGGCGGCAGCCGAAACACTTTCGATCGCCGCCGAACCACCTTCCGCGACCGAGGCGAAGGAGGCGGTGCGCACGGTGATGACGCGCTTGGCTTCCGTCGTCTGCACCGTCTGGATGGCGCTGCCGGCATAGATCGGGCGCTTGAAGGTGTCGGAAGAAACCACCTCGATGACTTCCGAGACTGAGAGACGTCGAGCAGGGCGGCAACGCGCGGCATAACGTTCTTGCCGACCGAGGTCGCGGCCGCAATGATCGTGTCGTATCTGCCGGCGAGCGAGACGATGAGAGCCGCTAGCGGCTCGGCGAGATTATTGGCAAGTGAGCTTCGTCGGCAACGACAACCCTCGAAACGCCCGAAAGCTTGGCGGCCTGTTCGGCTGCCTGCTTGGCGCCCTACCTGCGACCAGCGCATGCACGTCGGCCCCAGTCCCACTGGCGATCCCGGAAGCGGCGGTCAACACCTTGGCGGTCTGGTCGGAAAGGTGGTTGCTGTCGTGGTCAGCCAGAAGAAGAATGGCCATCGTTTTGTGCTCCCTTTCTGAACTCAGAGCGCGCTGGCTTCGACTTTAAGCTTCTCGACGAGCTCGGCGACCGACTTGACCTTGATGCCGGCCTTGCGGCCCGACGACTCTTCGGCCATCAGCACGTTGAGACGGGCGGCGGTGTCGACGCCGAAGTCGTCCGGGGACTTCTTGTCGAGCGGCTTCTTCTTCGCCTTCATGATGTTTGGCAGCGAGGGGTAACGCGGCTCATTCAGGCGCAGGTCGGTGGTGACGACGGCCGGCAGCTTGATGTCGATCGTCTGCAGGCCGCCGTCAACTTCGCGGGGCACCCTTGCTGTGCCTTCTGGCGCCTTGTCGTCGCCGATCTCGACCTTGGAGGCGAAGGTGCCCTGGGACCAGCCGAGCAGGGCCGACAGCATCTGGCCGGTCTGGTTGCTGTCATCGTCGATCGCCTGCTCGCCGACGATAATCGGGCCCGACTGCTCGGCCTCGGCAACACCCTTGACGATCTTGGCGACGGCGAGCGGCTCGACCTGGTCCTCGGTCTCGACCAGAATGGCGCGGTCGGCATCCATGGCGAGTGCCGTGCGCAGCGTCTCTTCAGCCTTTGCAGGACCGATCGAGACCACCACCACTTCCTCGGCCTTGCCGGCTTCCTTTAGGCGCAGCGCCTCTTCGACTGAAATCTCGTCGACGGGGTTCATAGACATCTTAACATTGGCGAGCTCAACACCCGTGCCATCCGGCTTCACGTGGACCTTCACGTTGTAATCAACCAACGCTTAACGGGCACCAGGATCTTCATTGGCTATGACCTGCTCTATGCGCTGGATCTAGCTTTGCCGTGGCTGCAACGGGCGGCGGATTGACCGCACCCAATTGCCGCTGCGGCGAACGGCGCTTGTTCAAACACTTTGAATCGTTTGCCGCACACAGCGGAGCTAACGCCGTAGGCGCTCGCCAGAAGGGTCAAAGAAGGCTTGTAACGAAGCATCCGCATCGTAGAGTTCCCCAGCAATTTCGATCTGCCATTGGCCACTCTCAATAAACTCTTTCGTTACGCCCCCTGCATGCTTGACGTAACCGAGTCCAATCGAAGTACCCAATGTGAAACTCTTCACTCCAGACGAGACGTAGCCCACAATTTCACCATTGCGTCGCAACAGCTCCTCGCGGAACAGAACCGGCTTGGGATCGCGCAGCTTGAACGCGATCAGGCGTTTCTTGAGTGGCGACGATGCCTTCTGCGCCGCTGTCGCTTCCTTGCCGACGAATCCATCCGGCTTATTCCAGTCGATCGTGAACCCGAGGCCTGCTTCAAGCAACGTATCGACGGGAGTCAGGTCAAGCTCATATTCGCGATAGGCACGTTCGGAGCGCAGATGCTCCAGCGCATGATAGCCAGCTGGCCTGAGACCGAATGCCTTGCCGGCCTCCCAGATCGTGTCGAACACGTGTTGCGCCATTTCGGTCGGGATGTGCAGCTCCCAGCCTAGTTCGCCGATATAGGTCAAACGGTTTGCGATGACGCGGGCGTAGCCGACATCGATCTCCTGACTGGTTGCAAAGGGAAAGCCATCGTTGGAAAGGTCGGCGTCAGTCACCTTCGAAAGGATATCGCGGGACTTTGGCCCCTGCAGAGACAGTACCGCATAGGCTGAAGTAACGTCCGTCAGTGTGACGTTCCATTCGTTGGTAATGTGCTTTGTGATCCAGGCCTTGTCGCGCGGATGAATGGTCGCCGACGAGATGATCAGGTACTGGGTGTCCGATAGGCGGTTCAGCGTAATGTCGGTTTCGATCCCGCCCTTCTCGTTGAGCATGTGGGTATAAACGAGCTTGCCGATCGGCACGTCTACGTTGCCGGCGCAAAGCCGTTGCAGGAACCGGCATGCATCACGGCCCTGTACCAGGTGTTTGCCGAAGGAGCTTTGATCCAAGAGGATCGCGTCCGACCGGGCGGCCTGGCATTCCTGGGCCGTGTACTTGAACCAATTCGGCTCGCTGTACGAGTAGACATTCTCGGTGGATTCGCCTTCGTCGGCGAACCACATCGGGCGTTCCCAACCCATCCCTTCGCCAAAGCTCGCACCCAATTTTGCCCACCTGTCATGGAGGGCGCTCTTGCGGACACCGCGGGAAGTTTCCGGCTGATGACCGGGCCAATGCATTTTGTAATGCAGTCCCAGAACTTCGGGAATGCGATCTTCCAGGTATTTCTTGTTGATCTGGAAAGGATGATACCGCGCCACATCGATAAAGCTGACGTCCATCTGCGGTGCACCGGAAACGATCCATTCGGCCAACGCGCGCCCGGCGCCCGCGCCGAACTCAATGCCCTCAGAGTTGTAGCCTGACGAGACGAAGAGGTTTTTCATTCCGGGCACCTCTCCGATCATGAAGAGAAGATCCGGCGTGAAGCTTTCCGGGCCATTGAAGAATTTCGCAATACCGGCATTTCCCAGAGCCGGAATCATTTCAATTGCCTTGGTCATCGGGAATTCGAAGTGATCCCAATCCTCCCACAGTTCGATGAATGCCGATTCCCTGGGAAGGCTCTCCATCGGCAGCGCCTTTCCCCAAGGCTCGAAGGCCCCGATCAACAGCTTTCCCGCGTCTTCCTTTACATAAATGTGCCCATCCGTATCGCGTAGGACCGGAAGCGTGGGTTTCACGAAATCCATGGGCTCGGTCACAACATAGAAGTGCTCCGCCGCATAGAGCGGAACACGTGCTCCCAACTTTGCTGCAAGATCTCTCGTCCACAGACCGCAAGCGAGAACCAGAATTTCTGTTTCGATCACGCCATCGTTGGTACGAAGCTGATAGGCGCCGTCCGGCGTCTGCCAAAGATCAGTCACCTCGGTCTTTTCATGGATCTTTGCGCCCCCCTGCTTCGCACCGGCCGCAAGCGACATGCAGGTATCGATAGGATTGGTTTGACCGTCATTTGGAATGAAGACTGCACCCTGGATCAATGAATCGTCGATCGCTGGGTAGAGGTCCTTGGCCTCGCGCGGCGAGATCATATGAGTCTCGAGACCGAAGCTCTTTGCTACGGAAGCATTACGCGCCGTCTCAAAAAGCCGATCCTTCGTGCGGGCGACACCAAGGGTGCCATTCTGCTTGAAACCGGTGGCCTGTCCCGTTTCAGCTTCGAGAGAGGCGTACAGTTCCGCGTTATACTTTGCTATCTCGGTGAGCGCATGTGTTCCGCGTGTCTGCATGATCAAACCGGCGGCGTGCCAGGTCGTGCCGGAAGTTAGGGCGTGCCTTTCGAGGACCACAACATCTTTCTTGCCTAGGTTTGTCAGGTGATAGGCAAGACTCGCCCCGGCGATGCCCCCACCAATAATTACGATTTCGTGAGTTCGGCTTGGGGTTTCTCTTTGGCGAACTGGCGCATGATAATCCGTTTTTGCCTCGATGCTGATAGCTGCTTGTTGTCCGATGACCAATATGCGTGGACCAAACTACTGGGTATCATATTGCCACGAGAGCGACTTTAATTCGCATAATGCCTGGCTTTTAAGTATCTGTCGGTGCATTTTCCCCGTCATGGACAGATCGGACGAAGAAGTTATTCAGTTGTTGGCTCAAGATGCGCGATTGAAGCAACAGCAGATATCGAGCGTGTGGGCATTTCCCTTTCTGCATGCCAGCGACGGATCAAGACCTTGGAGCAGTCCGGGGTCGTCTCCGGGTATAAGGCTGTGATAGATCCGAACTATCTCGGAGAGGGGCTGGTCGTGTTCGTTCTCGTTTCCTTGGAACGGCACAGCAAGGACGGCGTCCGCGCGTTCGAAGCGGCAGTTTCGAGATTGCCGATGATCAAAGAGATCTATCACGTCGCCGGCGAGTACGACTTCATCATGAAAGTCGCGGTGGCAGACATAAAGATTACCAAATTTCAACTACGATAAACTGGCGAATATTCCCGGCATGGGAAAAACATCCTCTCTTATTGCATGACCGAAAAGCCGATGCTAGGCGCCTCCGTTAGAACGGAGCCGATTGTGTCGCACCGGCTGCTTCGAACTCCTTCGACGTGAGAGCGTCGATGGTGTGCTCTCGAGCTTTGCGCGGACCGCCATAGGTGAGGTTAGGGAGCGTTCAGTTCGCCCGGCAAGGCGGGTGGGCCTCTACCGGCCGCCTGTATCTCGCTTTAAACTTGGCGCCTTCGGGCCTACCATACGCTCACACTGAGCACGAATAATCTTCCGGGTAGCCCCTCCCGTATTTTGCGAACGAAATGCGACACCTTTCGTTCGCCCTTCTGACGCAGGGCAAACGGCATAGAGATCTTCAAACACGCGGGGCATCCAACAACTTACCGAAGCCGTTAATCGCCTTCTTATAGCCGACAAGTTTAAGAGCGTGCCTAGCCATAGCTTGCGTACTGCACATTACTCGAATGCCGAGTTCCGCCTCAAAAACGTGCGAGTTCGAGCACGACCTGCACGGAAGTGCAGGATATAAAGAGCGCGTCCGCCTTCGACCGGTCGACGAGCACCTTGGCAGCGTCGAGAACCGCCTCAACCTGCAGCTCACAGATTCAATATCGGTCTTGCAATCAAACACCCCATCAGTTGCGACGTGGATATCAGCTTGCTTGAGGAAAGGCAGAAACTTCTGATGAAACTCATAACCATAGGGCGTGAGGAGGGCCACGCGCTCTGCCCTGACACGCTTGAGCGCCTCGATCATGGCAATGCTCGGCGAGGTGTATTTCACGCCTGGCCGGGCCGTTTACAACTCGTCCAGCAATTTCGGGATACCAAGAGCGATGTAGCGCTTGTGCAACTGAAGGCCAATACGTCAAAACGATCGCCGAGCGGAAGGGTGTCGATAACAAGGTTGCGACCCAAAGGCATCGTCAGATCGAAATTACTGTCCGGTAATTAATCGGATCCTGACCGGCTTCCGATCGGAACGGTGTCCGGTTTTTTTATCGGAATGGCGTCCGACTTCACGTCGGAACCCGCAGTTTTGAGTTCGCTACAGCGGCTTTTGGTTGCTGTGTTTGGGGCGGTAGCGACGGGTTGCGGTGCGGAGCCATTTCGGCTGCGCAGCACCGCATCACGTGGCGGGTTGATTACCAACTCGGCAGGTGTCAGCCAGCCGAGGCCAGAGTACGGTCGATGATCCCTGCGCCAGTTTGAAAGCGCTGAGCGGGCATGGGTCAGTGACGAGAAGAGCGTCTCATTCAAGAGCTCGTCGCGCAGCCTGCCCCGCTTCTCGATGATCCGGTCAAGCTCACGGGCAACGCGCAGACTGGAAGGCGATGTATCGGCGACGAGTGCCAGGCATTCCCTGGTGCAGTCACGACGACCGTCGGGACCTGAAACCTGCGCCCATCGGTGAGTTGATCCGACACAAAGTCCAGCGACCAACGCTCATTGGCTGCCATCAGGATCAGCATCGGTGCTCGGGTGCCGATCGCTCGCTTCCGGTGCCGCCGCGCTTGCGCACAGTCAGCTTCTCCTCCCGATAGAGCCGCAAGAGCTTCTTGTGGTTCACAAGGTGTCCCTCACGCCTGAGCAGCACATGAATGCGTCGATAGCCGAAGCGGCGGCGTTCATGCGCCAACGCCTTCATTTGCTCGCGAAGACGCCGTTCAGGACGCGCCGGTCATCGACGCGCGGCAAGCCACCAGCGGGTGTTGGACCCATATAGACCAGCATCAGACGACGATCTGGGCTTGGAAGCGTTAAGCGGCACGACGCCTTCGAAGTGACCAAAACGGTAGGCAGCCCAATTGCTCCCCTTTGCCGACGAAGCATCCTTGCGCTGAAGCCAGGACGCCGTGCCGTGGTCCTAGCACAACCGACGAGCGCCGGAGATTTTTGATTGCGTACCTAATATCGTCGGGGACGGAACGTCCTATTCTAGCTCCGTGCCGTGAGATGCACGCCCGCGATCGTGCATCGTACAGAGCCGCCCGCCCGCTCGACAGTAGGAATTGCCAGCGGCAACAGTTTCGCGCTCTCGCCGATGATGGCGACCTGCTCCGCGGTCAAAGCCAAGAATGCGGTGGTCGACAGGGCCAGGATGCGCCTGTTCCCGCCTTGAAGCTCAATCGCATTGCCTGCGAAATTCTCAATCTGGGCGTTGGTAAGCCCGATTACCCGACGGCCGGTCCGTTCCAAACGATCGACGATCTCACGCCGTCTTACTGAGTCAGTGATCATGTCGAGCCCGATCATGGCGAAATCCGTCGCGATGCACATCAGCACGTTTGTATGATAAATGTCCGCCCCTTTGGGGTCTTTCGCCGAAAAGAGCATGGGCTCAAAGCCGAATTGGTTGCAAAATCTCTCAAGCACGATCGGGTTCGTCCGCTCGGACCTTACCGCATATGCAACGCGGTGGATATGATCGAGCACCATCGCGCCGGTACCTTCCAAGAAGAGCCCGTCCTGCTCAAGGCCAGAATAGTCGATTACTACTTGCACTCTATAGTACCTCTTCAGCATCTGGATAACGTCACGCCGGCGCTCACGCCGGCGGCTTGG
The DNA here is from genome assembly GCF_001854885.1 of Ensifer sp. LCM 4579. Lineage (GTDB taxonomy): Bacteria > Pseudomonadota > Alphaproteobacteria > Rhizobiales > Rhizobiaceae > Sinorhizobium. The sequence goes on from NZ_MDDV01000029.1 coordinate 20,466, forward strand.
AGCCTTCATGGGGTAAATCGCCACATATCCGCCGGGGTGGGTTGAAAACCAGTTGTTCGGAAATACTGAGTCTGGAGTGTCGCTGCCCTTGTCCTCGAACAAATGCACCGCGACACCCTCCTCTTGAAGCAGCGCAGCGGCGCGGGTGATTTCGGCGTATGCAGGCGGCGACAGATCACTCGCATCATGCTCCGCTACCTGAAATCGGTTGTCGGGCGCAGTCTCAACATTGACCGTGAAATGATGCGGACGGACCATAACCACGGCCGAAGGAGCCTGTACCGAGAATTCTGAACGTCGTGCCACCGGGGAGCCTCCTGTGCTGTTTGGCGTGCGCGTTGTAAGCATGCCGAAAAGATTTCTTTATTGATGTGCACCGGCTTTCGGCAGACCAATATTGAAGCCGAGCGTGGATGGTCCTTGCTGTTGCTCGCCGGTCGATGTTGAAGATCGTCATGCGGATGATGGCAAGGACCTTCGTGGCCAGCCGGGGAACCAACTCGGGCTCGGTCACCAGTATCAACATAGTGCAATCAATTTCTTGTTTATTAGATCGGATTACGCACCAGTGGACAAGTCATGCAACGTACTCCGCCGCGGCCACGGCTGAGTTCTGAGCCGCCGATAGTGATTACCTTTACACCGGCGTCCCTCAGCAACGTGTTCGTGTATGCGTTACGGTCGTAAGCGATCACAACGCCAGGCTCGACAGCGAGCACATTATTGGCGCTATTCCATTGCTCCCGCTCCGCCGCGAAGCTGTCGCCGCCAGTAAGGATGTTACGGAGAGCTTTCAGGCCCAGCGCATCGGCCACCACCGATAAGAAAGGTCTTGTCTCCTTGGTCACGTGGAGCGCCCCCTCAGGATTGCTTGGTCTCAGCGAAAACGTCTGCAACTGCTCAACGACCTGCGGATATGTCGTCACCAGGTCCCGGTCGCAGAACGTAAAGACAGTGTCGAGATGAATGAAGCTCCGATTCCGCGGCATCAGTGCCGCGATAACATGCGTCACTTCTTCCGTCCTGAACAAGCGGCGCGCAAGGGCCTCGACTGCCTGCGGCATGGTTCGTTCGCCCATTCCGATCAGTACGACACCGCCGCCGATTGGCATCACATCGCCGCCTTCCAGACTGGCGGTAGGGCCTGTTCCATCTGGCGACAGGAACGCAAAGCTGACGTCGCGAAACCGCGGATGAAAGCGGTAGACGGCCTCGACATTCGCAGCTTCAGGCTGTCGCGCTGACCAATACATATTGTTGACCGAGACGCCGCTATAGATCCAACAGGAACTGTCACGTGTGAAAAACTGGTTCGGTAATGGCGGCAGGACGAAATCCTCCGGCATCAGTGTTTGCCCTGTCAGGCCGCGCGACCGGAACGGGATTTCCGCAGCCAGAATCCCGCTAACCAGACGGGTGGCTAGCTGGTCGGGCCCCATCTCTTCAAGCCAGCCGCGTAATTCATCGACCATATCTTGCCCTAGCGAGCAAGAATCAAGACGGCGGTCGAGGAGCCAGAGGCGCGCTTCCGGTGAAGCCACCGTTTCTTTAAGCAATTCGTCGAATGAGTGAACCAACACGCCAAGGTCGCGTAATGCCTCTACGAAGAGGTCATGCTCATCCCCGGCGCGCTTCACCCAAGGCACATCGTCAAAAAGGAAGCTCTTGCAGTTCTGCGGAGTGAGGCGGTGGAGGCCAGGGCTCGGCCGCTGCACTAGCACTTCTCGCAGCGGGGCGACCTCGGAATGAACACCTAAGCTCGTCATTGGAGTAACCTTGGGAGCGAGCAGGTCCACGCTTGTAGACCGCACCCAGACCAAACGGCGGCCCGGCGTTCGCTGCGACTGCCAGAGCTGTAACCAAACGCCGCGCGGAATGAGGACAGCGCACATAAAACCGTAGGAGGCATTACCTCCGGCGTTGCGGACGAGCCGCAGGATAATGATGCGCAGTCGAAGCACGTGGTTCCAGTGCTCTCACGCGAAATCTTTGGCATAAACATCGAGCGGCCCCGTTGCGGGTTGATCGGTATCTTTCATAAGCAAACGTCATGCCAAACAAAAAGAGTCATTTGGCTCAGTACCTTGTGTTCGCGCCCCGCTTCTGCCTGTCCGCGGCCGGCAGAATTTTGTCAGGCTTGCAACAATATGAGCATCGGTTGCGAAGCCGCCGTGTCTTAAGCAGGTGCGCAAGGGGAGCTCGTTGGCACGGTGGAAAGCACTAGTTCTTCCGTCTCGTCCGGCTTATGCCGTTGCCGCGGTCGAGCTCGGCGACTCTCCTGTTTCATGAGCAGCGCCCGGACGATCTGCGCTATCTTGTGGCAAGCGCGACGATCACCAGCATGCGCGGCCGCGCTGCGCCGCCGGCTTCGTTGGTTGCCCGGCAGGCCTTCGAAGAAGCGGCTAACAGGAACACTGAGCGACCTGCCGATCTCGTAGAGCATGGATGCACTCATGCGGTTCCTCGCGTTCTCATATTTCTGAAGCTGTTGAAAGCTGATGCCTATCGATCGGGAAAGCTCGGCCTGCGATACGTTCGAATGGACGCGAATCATCGCGATTTGCCTGTCGACGTGCTGATCCGTCGGATGGGGCGTTTGCCAGTTCCAAGTTTTGGCCATGCTTGGAATACGCGCAGGCGTCTTGGTTGCGTGTGCGCGCCTTTCAGGTGTACCTGGTGTCGCAGGGCATCTCCTGGCCGGCGCTCAACCAGACGGTCTGCGCGCCGCGGTTCTTTTCCGGCGTGACGCTGGACCGGGCGGAGATCCCCGAGCGGATTGCCTATGCGCGCGCGCCGCGCAAGTTGCCGGCGATCTTGAGCGGCGACGAGGTCGTGCGGTTTCTGGAAGTGGTGCCGTCGCTGAAGGCGCGCACGGCGCTGACGACCACCTATGCCGCGGGCCTACGCCTCGGAGGCGGTGAGCCTGAAGGTCGCCGACTAATTTGTCACTACAGCCTAGACAGTCAAAAAACCTCAGCGGCAGATCGTGTCTCAGGGAGAGGTTGTCTAATCGCATTCCAGTAGTCAAGGTGG
>NZ_MDDV01000030.1 GCF_001854885.1 Ensifer sp. LCM 4579
ATCGCTGCGGTCAGCGACGTCTTGCCATGGTCAACGTGGCCAATCGTGCCAATGTTGACGTGCGGCTTGTTGCGCTCGAATTTGCTCTTTGCCATTTTCGGCTCTCCGTTTCCTGATCCCTAGAGGCGAAATCTTTTCATTCTGTTTCAGCGCTGGGCTATTCCGGTCACTTCTGACCGGAATACTTCGCCTGGATTTCCTGCGCGACGTTCGACGGAACCGGCGCGTAGTGATCGAACAGCATCGTGTACTGAGCGCGGCCCTGCGACATGGAGCGCAGGTTGTCCACGTACTTGAACATGTTCGCGAGCGGCACGTGGGCGTTGATCACCACGGCCACACCGCGCGACTCCTGGCCCTGGATCTGGCCACGGCGAGAGTTCAGGTCGCCGATCACGTCGCCCACGTAGTCTTCCGGTGTCACGACCTCGACCTTCATGATCGGCTCGAGGAGCTGAGCGCCGGCCTTCTTCGCTGCTTCGCGGAAGCAGGCGCGCGAGGCGATTTCGAAGGCCAGAACCGACGAATCGACATCGTGGAAGGCACCGTCGATGAGCGTCGCCTTCACGCCCAGCATCGGGAAGCCTGCGAGCGGACCCGACGACAGGACGCTTTCGATGCCCTTCTGAACACCCGGAATGTATTCCTTCGGAACCGCACCGCCGACGATCTTGGATTCGAACACGAAGTCCTCGCCTTCCGGGTTCGGTTCGAAGACGATCTTCACGCGTGCGAACTGACCGGTACCACCGGACTGCTTCTTGTGCGTGTAGTCTTCCTCGTGCTGACGCGTGATCGTTTCACGGTAGGCAACCTGCGGAGCACCGACAGATGCCTCGACCTTGAACTCGCGACGCATGCGGTCGACGATGATGTCGAGGTGAAGCTCGCCCATGCCGGCAATGATCGTCTGGCCTGATTCTTCGTCGGTCTTGACGCGGAACGACGGATCTTCTGCAGCCAGACGGTTGAGCGCGAGGCCCATCTTTTCCTGGTCGCCCTTGGTCTTGGGCTCGATCGCGATCTGGATAACCGGCTCCGGGAATTCCATGCGCTCGAGGATAACCGGCTTCAGCGGATCGCAGAGAGTATCGCCGGTGGTGGTTTCCTTGAGACCCGCCAAGGCGACGATATCGCCAGCGAAGGCTTCTTCGATGTCTTCACGCGAATTGGAGTGCATCTGCAACATGCGGCCGACGCGCTCGCGCTTCTCCTTGACGGTGTTCATGACCGACGTGCCCTTTTCGAGCTTGCCGGAATAGATGCGGGCGAAAGTCAGCGAACCGACGAAGGGGTCGTTCATGATCTTGAACGCCAGCATCGACAGCGGCTCGTTGTCATCGGCCTTACGGCTGATTTCCGCGTCGGTCTTGACGTCGATGCCCTTGATCGCCGGAATGTCGATCGGCGACGGCAGGTAATCGACGACAGCGTCGAGCAGCGGCTGAACGCCCTTGTTCTTGAAGGCCGTGCCGCAGAACATCGGATGGAACTTGACGTCGATCGTACCGCGACGGACGAGCTCACGGATCTTGTCGTTGTCCGGATAGGTGCCTTCGAGGTAGGCTTCCATCGCCGCTTCGTCGATCTCGACAACCGTCTCGATCAGCTTTTCACGGTACTCTTCAGCCTTATCCTTCATGTCGGCCGGGATTTCGACCACATCCCACTGAGCGCCGAGCGATTCGTCACGCCAGACGAGCGCGTTCATCTCGATCAGGTCGACAACGCCCTTGAATTCACTTTCAGCACCGATCGGCAGTTGCATGACGACGGCGGTCGCGCCGAGACGGGACTTGATCATCTCGACCGAGCGATAGAAATCCGCACCGGTCTTGTCCATCTTGTTGCAGAAGATCATGCGCGGAACATGATACTTCTCGGCCTGACGCCAGACGGTTTCCGTCTGCGGCTCGACGCCGGCATTGGCATCGAGAAGGGCGATCGCGCCGTCGAGAACGCGCAGCGAACGCTCGACTTCGATGGTGAAGTCCACGTGGCCGGGGGTGTCGATGATGTTGAAGCGACGCATCTTGCCGTCACGGCCCTTCCAGAAGGTCGTGGTGGCTGCGGACGTGATCGTGATGCCGCGCTCCTGCTCCTGCTCCATCCAGTCCATGGTCGCAGCGCCGTCATGGACTTCGCCGATCTTATGGGACTTGCCGGTGTAATAGAGGATGCGCTCGGTCGTCGTCGTCTTGCCGGCGTCGATATGCGCCATGATACCGAAATTTCGGTAATCTTCGATTTTATATTCGCGAGCCATGGGTGACTGCCTTTCGAGACGTAATTCGTATTACCAGCGGTAGTGCGAGAACGCGCGGTTGGCATCCGCCATCTTGTGCGTGTCTTCGCGCTTCTTGACGGCGCTGCCGCGGTTGTTCGCCGCATCCATGAGTTCGCCGCAGAGGCGATCGACCATGGTCGTTTCATTGCGCTTGCGCGCAGCGGCAATCAGCCAGCGGATAGCGAGCGCCTGACGACGCTCCGGACGGACATCGACCGGAACCTGGTAGGTGGCACCACCGACGCGACGCGAACGCACTTCAACGTGCGGAGCAATGTTGTCGAGCGCAGAGTGGAAGACGGCGACCGGCTCCTGCTTCAGCTTCGCCTGCACTGCATCGAAGGCGCCGTAGACGATGCTCTCCGCAACGGACTTCTTGCCGTCCAGCATGATTGCGTTCATGAACTTCGTGACGATCAGATCACCGAACTTCGGGTCCGGGTTGATCTCACGCTTTTCTGCTCTGTGACGTCGGGACATACTTCTCGTCTCTCAACTTTATATCTTGTGACCAGCGAAATGGCGCCGGTTGCGATGTTATTTCGGACGCTTCGCGCCGTACTTCGAACGACGCTGCTTGCGGTTCTTCACACCCTGCGTATCGAGAACGCCGCGGATGATGTGGTAACGAACACCCGGAAGGTCCTTCACGCGGCCGCCGCGGATCATGACGACGGAGTGTTCCTGAAGGTTGTGGCCTTCACCGGGAATATAGCCGATCACTTCGAAGCCGTTCGTCAGGCGGATCTTTGCAACCTTACGCAGAGCCGAGTTCGGCTTCTTCGGGGTCGTCGTGTAGACGCGAGTGCAAACGCCGCGCTTCTGCGGGTTCTCCTGCAGAGCAGGAACCTTGTTGCGCTTTACCTGTGCCTGACGCGGCTTGCGGATCAGCTGGTTTACGGTAGGCATGTAACCATCCCTTGCAAAAACTTTGTCACGTTACCCTTTCGGGCGGATCGTTGCCGTCGCCGGCGGTATCGAACGCCTATGAAATGCGCAAAACGAGGGCCGATCCGCCGTTTCGCAGATGGCCCCATCAAATGCAGAGGACGCACTATTTCGAGCGTCTTGCGTGCAGCATTTTTGTCTTCAGCGTGCGTTTTGAACCTTGTTTGAGGCGAACTCCAGAACGCGACGTTCCGAACCAGCCAGCCTCACATGGGCTCTGATGCGGCGGGGTGTAATGTTTTCAGGGCGATCCGTCAAGGGCAATTAACAACTAATCTCGCCGCTGCAGCGCTGATATGCCTGAAAAACAAGGCTTTGCGGCGCCGAATGCCCCGCGGCGGCACGCGGACGCCCAAGGACGGTGCCAAACACTGCCATCATCAGGGAATCGGGCCATTCCCCCGAGATATTCCGCCGCCTCGATTCGGAACTTGCCTTCGGCGTCGCCTGTCTCCTGCATGTCTCCTTTAATCGAATTCGAATCCAGGGCGAAAACATGCAGCAATCGGAAGTGCTCCAGCGACTCTTGCGCGCCCGACAAGACGCACGGCGCTATGGGGGAAAAGCCGCGCCGCTTCGCTATTTCCTTCGCAAGCCCATGTAAACCGGGCTAAGCTGGTCGTCACTTCAGGAAGGACCCCCCATGACTTTCACTCCCGACAACGACAACTTGCCCGAAGAGCCGCTGATCTTCATCATCATCGGCCGGGCTTACGAGACCGGCGACACTGATGGCGTCGAGATTCACGTGATGCTGCAGGCGCCGGATGACGACACGGCCGTTCGGGAGGCCCTCAATGCACTTGCGGAGGAAGGCTTTTTCCAGGCAGATCTCGACCAGATCGGCACCCTGACCGACGTTCCAGATGAGGAACCGCACGCCTCCGCCTATCAGGGCGCCCTCGAAGGCGAGGTCTCGATCATTCGCTTCAACTGATCGCAGCCGCCAACCGGCGGATGGAAGACAAAGAGGCCGCCCGGCGCAAACCGGGCGGCCTCTTCAATTCTTGACGCAGGGCGATGACCGCCCCCAACTCCATCAGGTCACTCCGCCGCGGCGTTCTCGTTCGCCATGTCGGCGAGCATCGGTGTCGCGGCATCCGCGCCCGTACCCTTGCGACGCTCTTCGAGAATGAGCTCGTCGCGTGCCGTCGCGATACGGCGGATCTGCGTCATCGTACCGCCCGTGCCGGCCGGGATGAGACGGCCGACGATGACGTTCTCCTTGAGACCCTGCAGGCCGTCCGTCTTGCCGGCAACCGCAGCTTCGGTCAGGACCTTGGTGGTTTCCTGGAACGAAGCGGCCGAGATGAAGGACGGCGTCTGCAGCGATGCCTTGGTGATGCCGAGCAGGACCGGCTCGCCGGAGGCGGGCTTCTTGCCTTCCTCGATCAGCGCATCATTGACGTCCTCGAGTTCGATGCGGTCGACATTGTCGCCGACGATATAGGTCGAGTCGCCAGCATCGGTGATTTCGACCTTCTGCAGCATCTGCCGGACGATGACCTCGATGTGCTTGTCGTTAATGACAACGCCCTGCAGTCGATAGACTTCCTGGATCTCGTTGACGAGGTAGGAAGCAAGCGCTTCCACGCCCTTGATCGCCAGGATGTCATGCGGCGCCGGGTTGCCGTCGAGGATGTAGTCGCCCTTCTCGATATAGTCGCCATCCTGAAGATGGAAGGGCTTGCCCTTCGGGATCAGGTATTCGACCGGCTCGACACCGTCTTCCGCCGGCTCGATCAGCACGCGACGCTTGTTCTTGTAGTCGCGGCCGAAGCGAACCGTGCCGTCGATCTCGGCGATGATGGCGTGATCCTTCGGACGACGCGCCTCGAACAGTTCGGCAACGCGCGGCAGACCACCGGTGATGTCCTTGGTCTTGGCGCTTTCAAGCGGCGAACGCGCAAGAACGTCACCCTGGCTGACCTTTTGCCCCGGCTCGACGGACAGGATCGCGTCGACCGAGAGCATGAACCGGGCCTCGCCGCCGCGGGCAAGCTTGGCAATGTTGCCGTTCTTGTCCTTGATGACGATCGCGGGCTTCAGGTCCGTACCGCGCGGCGTCGAGCGCCAGTCGATGACCTGGCGCTTGGTGATGCCGGTCGACTCGTCGGTCGACTCCAGAACCGAGATCCCGTCGACCACGTCTTCGAAGTGAACGGTACCTTCCACTTCCGTCATCATCGGACGGGTGTAGGGGTCCCACTCGGCAAGGCGCTGGCCGCGCTTCACCTTGTCGCCATCGTCGACGAAGATCTTCGAGCCGTAGGCGACGCGCTGCGAGGAACGCTCGACACCGCGCTCATCCAGGATCTGGATCGCCATGTTGCGGCCCATGGCGACGAGTACGCCTTCGGAATTGCGCAGCATGTTCCGGTTCTTGATCTGAACCGTGCCTTCATAGGAGGCTTCCAGGAACGACTGGTCGACCACGGTCGCCGTACCACCCAGGTGGAAGGTTCGCATGGTGAGCTGCGTGCCCGGCTCGCCGATCGACTGCGCCGCGATGACGCCGACCGCCTCGCCCATATTGACCGGCGTACCCCGAGCCAGGTCGCGGCCGTAGCAGACGCCGCAGACACCGGTCTGGATTTCGCAAGTCAGAGCCGAGCGAATGCGGACGGACTGGATGCCGGCCTTCTCGATCTCGACGACATCGGCTTCCAGGATCATCTTGCCGGCGTCGACGATGCGCTCGCCGGTGACCGGGTTGTCGATGTTGTCAAGCGCGGTACGGCCAAGGATACGCTGGCCGAGCGACGCCACGACCTGACCCGCATCGACGATCGCCGTCATGGTGAGGCCCTTTTCGGTACCGCAATCCGTGTGCGTGACGATGCAGTCCTGGGCCACATCGACGAGACGACGCGTGAGGTAACCGGAGTTCGCGGTCTTCAAGGCGGTGTCCGCCAGCCCCTTGCGGGCGCCGTGGGTCGAGTTGAAGTACTCGTTCACGGTCAGGCCTTCCTTGAAGTTCGAGATGATCGGCGTTTCGATGATCTCACCCGACGGCTTCGCCATCAGGCCGCGCATACCGCCGAGCTGGCGCATCTGGTTCGGAGAACCACGAGCACCCGAGTGCGACATCATGTAGATCGAGTTCATCGGCTTTTGACGGCCGCTATCGTCGAACTCGACCGCCTTGATGCGCGCCATCATCTCTTCGGCGACCTTCTCGGTCGCCTTGCCCCAGGCGTCGACGACCTTGTTGTACTTCTCGCCCTGGGTGATGAGGCCGTCATTGTACTGCTGCTCGTATTCCTTCACGAGCGCTTCGGTATCGCCGACGATCTTCACCTTGGTGTCCGGGATCACCATGTCGTCCTTGCCGAAGGAAATACCGGCGCGGCAGGCATGCGAGAAGCCGAGCTGCATGATCCGATCGCAGAAGATGACCGTGTCCTTCTGCCCGCAATGGCGGTAGACCGTGTCGATCATCTTGGAGATGTTTTTCTTGGTCATCTCCTGATTGCAGATGTCGAACGGAATGTTCGGGTTCTTCGGCAGCAGCTCACCGATGATCATGCGGCCGGGCGTCGTTTCAAAGATCTTCGAAACCGGGTTGCCCTCGGCGTCGACGCTCTTGTAACGGCCGCGGATCTTGGCGTGAAGGGTGACGGCCTTGGTCTCCAGCGCATGGTGCAGTTCGCCCATGTCGGAGAAGGCCATGCCTTCGCCCGGCTCGTTCTGGTTCAGGATCGAGAGATAGTAGAGACCGAGAACCATGTCCTGCGACGGAACAATGATCGGCGCACCGTTTGCCGGATGCAGAATGTTGTTGGTCGACATCATCAGCACGCGGGCTTCGAGCTGCGCTTCGAGCGACAGCGGCACGTGAACGGCCATCTGGTCGCCGTCGAAGTCGGCGTTGAAGGCGGTGCAGACGAGCGGGTGCAACTGGATCGCCTTGCCTTCTACCAGGATAGGCTCGAAGGCCTGGATGCCCAGGCGGTGCAGCGTCGGCGCACGGTTCAGAAGAACCGGGTGCTCGCGGATCACCTCGTCGAGAATATCCCAGACTTCCGGTTTTTCCTTTTCGACCAGCTTCTTGGCCTGCTTGACGGTCGAGGAGTAGCCCTTCGCGTCAAGGCGGGCGTAGATGAACGGCTTGAAGAGCTCGAGCGCCATCTTCTTCGGCAGGCCGCACTGGTGCAGCTTCAGCTCGGGACCGGTCACGATGACCGAACGGCCGGAATAGTCGACGCGCTTGCCGAGCAGGTTCTGGCGGAAGCGGCCCTGCTTGCCCTTGAGCATATCGGAGAGCGACTTCAGCGGACGCTTGTTGGCGCCGGTGATGACGCGGCCGCGGCGGCCGTTGTCGAACAGCGCATCGACGGATTCCTGCAGCATGCGCTTTTCGTTGCGGATGATGATTCCCGGCGCACGCAGCTCGATCAGCCGCTTCAGGCGGTTGTTTCGGTTGATGACGCGGCGGTAGAGATCGTTGAGGTCGGAAGTCGCGAAACGGCCGCCGTCGAGCGGCACCAGCGGACGCAGGTCCGGCGGAATCACGGGAACGACCTTCATGATCATCCATTCCGGACGGTTGCCGGATTCCATGAAGTTCTCGACGATCTTCAGCCGCTTCATCAGCTTTTTCTGCTTCAGATCGGATGTCGTTTCAGCCATTTCCGCGCGCAGATCGCCGGCAATCTTCTCGAGATTCATCGACGCGAGCATCTCGTAGATCGCCTCGGCGCCGATCATGGCCGTGAACTGGTCCTCGCCGAACTCGTCGACGGCGATCATGTACTCTTCTTCGGAGAGGAGCTGGTTTTCCTTGAGCGACGTCAGGCCCGGCTCGGTGACGATGTAGTTTTCGAAGTAGAGAACGCGCTCGATATCCTTCAGCGTCATGTCGAGCAGGGTCGCGATGCGGCTCGGCAGCGACTTCAGGAACCAGATGTGGGCAACCGGGGCGGCGAGCTCGATATGGCCCATACGCTCGCGGCGAACGCGCGACAGCGTAACTTCGACGCCGCACTTTTCGCAGATGATGCCCTTGTACTTCATGCGCTTGTACTTGCCGCACAAGCATTCATAGTCCTTGATCGGTCCGAAGATGCGGGCGCAGAACAGACCATCGCGCTCCGGCTTGAAGGTCCGGTAGTTGATCGTCTCCGGTTTCTTGATCTCACCGTAAGACCAGGAAAGAATCTTCTCCGGCGACGCGATCGAAATCCGGATGGAATCGAAGGTCTGTGCAGGCACCTGCGGATTGAAAAGATTCATGACCTCTTGGTTCATGCCTGTCTCCTTTGCGGGCGTTACGCCCTGAGCTTGGCGAGGGTGCCGGCAAATCCCGGGCGCCGGCCCCTGCCCCATAAACGGCTAAAACCGCATCGCGTGCGGCCCTGTTCCTGCCGCGGGCAATCGAAATGCCCGGCGGCGGATACGGTGCGCGCCGCGCTCGCGGCACGCACCTGATGTCGTCTTACTCCGCCGCGTCCGGCAGTTGCGCCGTGGCGCCGAGGTCCTCGACTTTGGAATTCTCCAATTCGACCGAGAGGCCCAGCGAGCGCATTTCCTTGACGAGAACGTTGAAGCTCTCCGGAATGCCCGCCTCGAACGTGTCGTCGCCACGGACGATCGCCTCGTAGACCTTGGTGCGGCCGGCCACGTCGTCGGACTTGACCGTCAACATTTCCTGGAGCGTGTAGGCAGCACCGTAGGCTTCCAGGGCCCAGACCTCCATTTCGCCGAAACGCTGGCCGCCGAACTGCGCCTTGCCGCCGAGCGGCTGCTGGGTAACGAGCGAGTACGGACCGATCGAGCGAGCGTGGATCTTGTCATCGACCAGGTGGTTGAGCTTCAACATGTAGATGTAGCCCACGGTCACCTGACGGTCGAACTGGTCTCCGGTGCGTCCGTCGTAGAGTGTCGACTGACCGGTCACCTTCAGGCCCGCCTGCTCCAGCATCTCGTTGACGTCCGCCTCGACGGCACCATCGAAGACCGGCGTTGCGATCGAAACGCCCCGGCGGGTCTGCTCGGCAAGCCGAACGATCGATTCGTCGTCGTAGTGCTTGATCGGCTCGCCTTTCGGACCGGAACCGATGACGCTGTCGATGGTGTCGCGCAGCGGCTGGATGTCAGCGCCGGCCTTATACGCATCGAGCATCGCGCCGATCTTCTTGCCCATGCCGGCGCAAGCCCAGCCGAGATGCGTCTCCAGGATCTGGCCGACGTTCATGCGCGACGGCACGCCGAGCGGGTTCAGCACTACGTCGACATGCGTCCCGTCTTCGAGGAACGGCATGTCTTCGATCGGCACGATCCGCGACACGACACCCTTGTTGCCGTGACGGCCTGCCATCTTGTCGCCCGGCTGGATCTTGCGCTTCACCGCGACGAAGACCTTGACCATCTTCATGACGCCCGGAGGCATCTCGTCGCCGCGCTGGACCTTCTCGACCTTGTCCATGAAGCGCTGTTCAAGGCGCGACTTGGACTCGTCGTACTGGGCGCGAAGGGCTTCGATTTCGCCCTGAGCCTTCTCGTCTTCGACGGCAAACATCCACCACTGCGAACGCGGATATTCGCTGACGACGGCGTTCGAAAGCTCGGTGCCCTTCTTGAAGCCCTTCGGGCCGGCGACGGCAACGTGACCACGCAACATGTCGATCAGACGCGCATAGACGTTGCGATCGAGGATCGCCTGTTCGTCGTCGCGGTCCTTGGCAAGCCGTTCGATCTCCTCGCGCTCGATCGCCATCGCGCGCTCGTCCTTCTCCACGCCGTGGCGGTTGAAGACGCGCACTTCGACGATCGTGCCGAAGGTGCCGGGCGGCATGCGCATGGACGTGTCGCGCACGTCGGACGCCTTTTCGCCGAAAATGGCGCGCAGAAGCTTTTCTTCCGGCGTCATCGGGCTTTCGCCCTTCGGCGTGATCTTGCCGACGAGGATGTCACCCGGCTGAACTTCGGCACCGATATAGACGATGCCGGCTTCGTCGAGGTTCTTCAGCGCCTCTTCCGAAACGTTCGGAATGTCGCGCGTGATTTCTTCCGGACCAAGCTTGGTGTCACGCGCCATCACCTCGAATTCCTCGATGTGGATGGAGGTGAACACGTCGTCGCGCACGATCCGCTCGGAAAGCAGGATCGAGTCCTCGTAGTTGTAGCCGTTCCACGGCATGAAGGCGACGAGCGCATTGCGGCCGAGCGCCAGATCGCCGAGATCGGTCGAGGGACCGTCTGCGATGATATCGCCCTTGTTGACGGCGTCGCCGACCGTGACCAACGGACGCTGGTTGACGCAGGTGTTCTGGTTCGACCGCTGGAACTTCTGCAGGCGGTAGATATCGACGCCCGACTTCGACGGATCGAGGTCTTCGGTGGCGCGAATAACGATACGCGTCGCATCGACCTGGTCGACGATGCCGCCACGGCGGGCGGCGATCGCGGCACCGGAATCGCGAGCCACGACCGACTCCATGCCGGTGCCGACGAACGGCGCCTCGGCTCTCAGCAGCGGCACGGCCTGACGCTGCATGTTCGAGCCCATCAGCGCGCGGTTGGCGTCGTCGTTCTCAAGGAACGGGATGAGCGCGGCAGCGACCGAAACGAGCTGCTTCGGCGAAACGTCCATCAGGTTGATGTTGTCGCGCGGCGCCAGCATGACTTCGCCGGCATGGCGGCAAACGACGAATTCCTCCGCAAAGGAACCGTCGTCCTCGAGGACCGAGTTTGCCTGTGCCACATGGTACTTGGCCTCTTCCATCGCCGAGAGATAGACGACGTCGTTCGTCACCTTGCCGTCGACGATCTTGCGGTACGGGCTCTCGATGAAGCCGTACTTGTTGACGCGTGCAAAGGTTGCGAGCGAGTTGATGAGACCGATGTTCGGACCTTCCGGCGTCTCGATCGGGCAGATGCGGCCGTAATGGGTCGGATGCACGTCGCGAACTTCGAAGCCGGCGCGCTCGCGCGTCAGACCACCCGGGCCGAGAGCCGAAAGGCGGCGCTTGTGCGTGATTTCCGAAAGCGGGTTCACCTGGTCCATGAACTGCGAAAGCTGCGAGGAACCGAAGAACTCGCGAACGGCGGCGGCTGCCGGCTTCGCATTGATCAGGTCCTGCGGCATGACCGTGTCGATCTCGATCGAGGACATGCGCTCCTTGATGGCCCGCTCCATGCGCAGGAGCCCCAGGCGATACTGGTTCTCCATCAGTTCGCCGACCGAGCGGACGCGGCGGTTGCCGAGGTTGTCGATGTCGTCGATCTCGCCCTTGCCGTCGCGCAGTTCGACGAGCATCTTGACGACCGCCAGGATGTCTTCCTTGCGCAGCGTGCGAACCGTATCCGGGACGTCGAGGTCCAGACGCATGTTCATCTTGACGCGGCCGACGGCGGAGAGATCGTAACGCTCCGCATCGAAGAACAGCGCGTTGAACATGGCTTCGGCCGAATCCATGGTCGGCGGCTCGCCCGGACGCATGACGCGGTAGATGTCGAAGAGTGCGTCCTGCCGGTTCTCGTTCTTGTCGGCGGCAAGCGTGTTGCGGATATAGGCGCCGACATTGATGTGGTCGATATCGAGAACCGGGATCTCGTCGAAGCCCGCCTCGAGGATGACCGGAAGCGTCTTTTCGTCGATCTCGTCGCCGGCTTCCAGATAGATCTCACCGGTTTCGACGTTCACCACGTCCTCGGCAAGATAGTTGCCGTAGAGATCGTCGTCGGTCGCCTTCAGGGCCTTCAGGCCCTTTTCCTGCAGCTGCCGCAGCAGGCGCGGCGTCAGCTTCTTGCCGCCCTCGACCACGACTTCGCCGGTATCGGCGTCGATCATGTCGGTAACCGCCTTCTGGCCCTTCAGCGCATCCGGCTGGAACGGCACGCGCCAGCCATCGCCGTCGCGCTGGTACAGCGAGCTGGTGTAGAAGGTATCAAGAATTTCCTCGCCGTCCATGCCGAGCGCCATCAGCAGCGACGTCACCGGAATCTTGCGGCGGCGGTCGATGCGGGCGTGGACGATGTCCTTGGCGTCGAACTCGATGTCGAGCCAGGAACCGCGATAAGGAATGACGCGCGCGGCGAAGAGCAGCTTGCCGGACGAATGGCTCTTGCCCTTGTCATGATCGAAGAAGACGCCCGGGGACCGGTGCATCTGCGAGACGATGACGCGCTCGGTGCCATTGACGATGAAGGTACCGTTGTCCGTCATGAGCGGCATGTCGCCCATGTAGACGTTCTGTTCCTTGATGTCCTTGATCGACTTGGCGCCCGTATCCTCGTCGATATCGAACACGATCAGGCGCAGCGTCACCTTCAGCGGCGCCGCATAGGTCAGGTCGCGCTGGCGGCACTCTTCGACGTCGAATTTCGGCGGTTCGAATTCGTAGGATACGAATTCGAGCATCGAAGCACCCGAGAAATCCTTGATCGGAAATACCGACTTGAAGACGGCTTGGAGTCCCTCATCCGGACGCCCGCCTGCGGGTTCTTCCACCATGAGGAACTGGTCGTAGGACGCCTTCTGAACCTCGATGAGGTTCGGCATCTCTGCGACTTCTGGAATTTTACCAAAAAACTTGCGTACGCGCCTGCGACCGTTAAACGAAAGGGTCTGAGCCATCGTCGCTCCTTGTCAATCTTGCATCCGGGCCTGCAACGGACGGGAACCGATGGCCAGTCGACCCCGTCAATCAATGAGTAGTTCAATCTCGTCCAGCTTCCGGAAGACGACAGCGCGGATTGCTGTGCTCTCTCCCGATCGAGACCATCCTCTTGAAGAACCCATTACCCAAAAGCCGTTTCGACAGGCTTTTGGGTAATATGTTCTAAAAACGTTCAAAGAGAGGCGGCCGCAAGGGCCCCCTCCCTTCGCATTTCGTCGAATTACTTGACGTCGACCTTGGCGCCAGCGTCTTCGAGCTTCTTCTTGAGGTCGGCAGCTTCCGCCTTGGAAACAGCTTCCTTGACAGCCTTCGGAGCGCCTTCGACGAGGTCCTTGGCTTCCTTGAGGCCGAGGCCGGTGATGGCGCGGACTTCCTTGATGACGTTGATCTTGTTCGCGCCGGCATCCGTCAGGATGACGTCGAACTCGGTCTTTTCTTCCTCAGCCGGAGCAGCAGCACCAGCAGCGCCGCCAGCAGCAGCAACGGCTACCGGAGCAGCGGCAGAAACGCCCCACTTTTCTTCGAGAAGCTTGGAAAGCTCAGCAGCTTCCAGGACGGTCAGCGAGGACAGGTCTTCAACGATCTTTGCGAGATCAGCCATTTTTACTTTTCCTTTTGTTCGGTTCGAACTGGTCTTTTCTACAACAGCGAAATTCCGCCTCAGGCGGCTTCGTCCTTCTTGGCGTAGGCCGAGAACACGCGGGCAAGCTGGCTTGCCGGTGCTGCGACAACCGTCGCGACGCGGGTTGCCGGGGCGTTGAGGAGGCCCAGCAGCTTCGCGCGCAGCTCGTCGAGCGAAGGCAGAGTCGCAAGCGACTTGACGCCTTCGGCGTTGAGCGTGGTTGCCCCCATGGCGCCACCGAGAACAACGAGCTTGTCGTTGGTCTTGGCGAAGTCCATGACGACCTTCGGAGCCGTGATCGGGTCCTCGCTGAATGCGATCAGCGTCTGACCCTTGAAGAGATCGATCATCCCTTCGGACTCCGTACCCTGAAGAGCGATCTTGGCCAGGCGGTTTTTCGCGACTCTGACGGTGCCGCCAGCAGCGCGCATTTTCGAACGGAAGTCGTTCATCTGCGCGACTGTGACACCAGCATAGTGGGCCACGACAACCGAACCGGAAGCCTTGAAGACTTCGTTCAGCTCCGTGACGAATTCGCGTTTTTCCGCTCTTTCCACTGTCTGTCTCCAGTTGACAGGGTTGCTCTTCGCAGCCCTGCCGGGTTTGCCTTGTCACCGGGATCAAACGACGATCCCAAGCAACGCTTAAGGATCCTGTCCCCTGGCGTCCCCGGAGGTCCCGGATCAGACACAAGGCAAGCGAAGGTTCGAACCGAATTCCGACGCGTCCGGCGTCTTGAAATTCAGATCTTACCCGTCTCATGCGGGCAATGGTGATTAAGGTAAAACCACCCGCAATCTCGGACAGGAATACCGGACTTTACGTCCGGACATTCCCGACCCCGAAGGGCCGGGAATTCGGTGCCGGGCCGAAGCCCGGAATTTATCAGGCGACGCTGAGCGTTGCCGGATCGATCTTGAGGCCAGGCCCCATCGTCGACGAGATGGCGACGCGCTTGACATAGTTGCCCTTGGCACCGGTCGGCTTCGCCTTGACGACTGCGTCGGCGAAAGCACGGATATTCTCTTCCAGCGCCTTGGCATCGAAGGAAGCCTTGCCGACGCCGGCGTGAACGATACCGGCCTTTTCGACGCGGAACTCGACGGCACCGCCCTTGGAGGCCTTGACCGCGCCGGTGACGTCCATGGTGACGGTGCCGACCTTCGGGTTCGGCATCATGCCGCGGGGCCCGAGAACCTTACCGAGACGGCCGACGAGCGGCATCATGTCCGGGGTGGCGATGCAGCGATCGAAGTCGATCTTGCCGCCCTGAACGATCTCGACCAGGTCTTCCGCGCCGATCACGTCAGCGCCGGCGGCCTTGGCTTCGTCAGCCTTGGCGCCACGGGCGAAAACGGCAACGCGAACCGAGCGGCCGGTGCCGTTCGGCAGGTTGACGACGCCGCGGACCATCTGGTCTGCGTGGCGCGGATCGACGCCGAGGTTCATGGCGACTTCGATCGTCTCGTCGAACTTCGCCGTCGCACGCTCCTTGATCAGCGTCACGGCTTCGGCAAGGCCGTAGAGTTTCGCCGGATCGACACCCTCGCGGGTCTTCTGTACACGCTTTGCAATCTTCGCCATGGTCTTAGCCCGTCACTTCCAGGCCCATGGAGCGGGCGGAGCCCTCGACCATTGCCATTGCGCCTTCGATATCGGCCGCGTTGAGGTCCTTCATCTTGGCCTCTGCGATCGTGCGGATCTGAGCCTTGGAGATCGAGCCGGCCTTGGCCTTGCCCGGCGCCTTCGAGCCAGACTGGATCTTCGCTTCGCGCTTCAGGAAGTAGCTGACCGGCGGCTGCTTCATGACGAAAGTGAAGGACTTGTCCTGGTAATAGGTGATGACGACCGGGATCGGCATACCCTTTTCCATTTCCTGTGTGGCGGCGTTGAACGCCTTACAGAATTCCATAATGTTAATGCCACGCTGACCAAGCGCAGGACCGATCGGCGGCGACGGATTCGCCGAGCCGGCCTTTACCTGCAGCTTGAGCTGGCCTGCAACTTTCTTAGCCATTTCTCTCTGCCTCTCATTGCCCCTCCCCGAACGCATTCGTGGCGGGAACTGTTAGCCGGATGCCCGGCCCTTTGCCGATCGAGCGATCGGCGGCTGCGGTTGCGTGGTAGCGACAATCCGGCCCGGCTAAGACCGGATATCTCCCACGCGCATGCGGATCGCTCCGCCGAGCGGGCTGACGCCCGCCCATTCTGAAATCTGCTTCCTCAGACCTTTTCGACCTGCCCGTATTCCAGTTCGACAGGGGTCGCACGACCGAAGATCGATACCTCGACCTTCAGGCGCGACCGCTCCTCGTCGACATCCTGAACGATGCCGTTGAAGGAGGCGAACGGACCATCCGAAACGCGAACCTGCTCGCCGATTTCGAAGGACACGGACGGCTTCGGACGTTCGACGCCATCCTGGACCTGACCGAGTATACGCTCCGCCTCGTAGTCCGGAATCGGCACGGGCTTGCTGTCCGTCCCGAGGAAACCGGTCACCTTCGGCGTGTTCTTGATGAGGTGGTAGGCCTCATCCGTCAGATCGGCGCGAACGAGCACATAGCCCGGGAAGAACTTGCGCTCCGCATCAACCTTGCGTCCGCGCCGTACCTCGACGACCTTCTCGGTCGGCACGAGAATCTTTTCGAACAGATGCGTCAGACCCTTCTGCCTGGCCTTCTCCTCGATGGATTCGGCCACCTTCTTCTCGAAATTCGAATAGGCGTGAACGATATACCAGCGCGCAGCCATGCTACTCTCCACCCAAATCAAGCGCCAACGTTGAGGACGAGGCTCATCAGCCAGCCCAACAGCTGGTCCGCACCAAAGAAGAAGGCGGCGGCAAGAGAGACCATGACGAAGACCATCAGCGTCGAGATCGTCGTCTCGCGCCGCGATGGCCAAGTCACTTTCGACGTCTCGGAGCGCACTTGCTGCAGAAACGTAAACGGATTTGTTTTCGATGCCATTGAATGCTCACGCCATTACGGCGCGTGAAGCCGAGCTTTCAGCCCCACGCACCGCGTGTCTGTTTGGACCCTACATAAAGACCGATTCTGAAAACCACAAGAGCCAATCAGTCTTTTTTGTGAATATGTAAGACGGCCAAGCCGCCCGCCGACCATTCTGACCAGATCGGAACGACGAGGCAAGAATGAAATCGCTGGCAGGGGCAGAGGGGCTCGAACCCCCGACCTGCGGTTTTGGAGACCGCCGCTCTACCAACTGAGCTATACCCCTATGACCGTAGCGCTCTCCAAAACCGCAGGAAACGCCTCAGGTCAGCGGCTTCATATTCAGTTTGACGGGCGCTTTCAAGCGCATTTGCTACAAAAGCAGAAAAAGTTGCCGGAAAATTTCGGCGCCCGCTCCCGCCTTCCCTCCTGAGGTTCTATTGCGCCTTGTCGGCAACCCGTCGCCTCACAGCGCCGCGGGTCTTTCAGACGCGCAAATGCTGTAATCTTGGTCCTGCGCATCACCGTTTTCGAAAATCGGTTCCGAGTTTCAGGCCGATGCGTCAGGTTCGGCTCAGCCGGATCAACGAACTCAGCGGTCGACGTGCACGTATTTGCGCCAGTCATGCTCCTCCTTGAAGCCGAGCACCTCGCGAATCTTGCGATTCGAAAGAAGCCCCTCGAACTCCCCGATCTCCCGCTTGAAGGGAACATTGGGATAAAAACGCCTGGCAAGTTCGCGAGACGGCGTGTTCGCGGACACGGTGTCATTCGCGGCGTTGAAAATTGCAAAACCGAGCCCGTCCTTTTCGATGCAGAGCTTGACGATCTGCCCGAGATCGCGCGCGTCTATATAGCTCCAGGCAATTCGCTTGCGGATCTCCGGATGGGCGAAATAGTTCGGGAAATGCTCGTATTCGTGCGGCTCGATCACATTGCCGATGCGCAGGGCGTAGACATCGAATCCGGATCGCTCCGCGAATGCTCGCGCCGTCTGTTCGTTCACCACCTTGGAGAGCCCATAGGAGTCCATCGGATTGACGTCGTAGTCTTCCTCGAGTGGGAAGTGATGGAAGTCCCGGTGGCCCTCAGCGAAGCAGACGCCGTAGGTCGTTTCGCTGGAAGCGACGATGATCTTGCGAATTCCGAGTTTCACCGCCGCTTCGACCACATTATAGGTTCCCATCACATTGACGCGGAAGGTCTCGTTATCCGGCTTGATAAGAATGCGCGGAATGGCGGCGAAGTGAACGACGGCGTCGAAGGCTTGCGGCCCCCTCCCTGCATCGAGATCGGGAAAATCCCGATGCATGGAAAGCGCATTGAACATCTGACCGCTATCGGTGATGTCGGCGATGAGATTGGTGACGCCCGGGCTGTCGAGCGGCACGAGATCGACATTGTGCACCTCATAGCCCGCATCGACGAGATAGGGCACGGCATGCCGCCCGGCCTTGCCGGCGCCGCCAGTAAACAGAATGCGCTTCTTCATGACGCCTCCCCCTTGAAAAGACGCGAACAGATTAGTTGCTCCACCTCGTTGCGCAAGATGCGAGCCCAATGCCCTTTACAGCGTCGCGCGTCTTTTCGGGCGCACAAAGATCACTGTAGCTCTTTGCGTCTGCGCATCAAGCTTCTCCGACGAGCGGTTCCGACGTTTGGGCCAACGCGCTTTGGTTCTTTGTTTTCATGCACGTCGTTGTCCCAAAGCCGCTGCACACCTTCGGGCGACCTGCATGGCTCACCACTTCCCGTTGTAGCGCAGGGTAAACAGGCTGCGGGGCGCCAATAACGGGTCGGCGACAGCGGCCCCGAGCTTAAGATTGCCCACTCTCTGTTCGACGCCAATGCTATCAAGGCCGCTGAAGCCGACAGCCGACAGGCCGCTCTCCACCGCAATTGAGGTCTTCGTTGCGGTCGAGGAAAGCCTGGCGGATTGCGTCAGCTTCGGTTGATCGCAGTGCTTTTCATAGACATTGCACTGAACGGCTATGTTTCGCTGGACCTCCGCATCCACTGTCGGCGTGACGATCCAGGTCCTTGCGGTCCCGGCACCGACATTGCCGGTACCGGTTAGGGGATTGAAGCCCATGCTGACGCGCGAGGAGCGTGCCGCCGCACGCGGTCCACCCTGGCGTGAGACCGATCCCCAGAGCCGAACCGGGGCCTCGGGCGGGATGATCTTGCCGGACGGCACCGCTTTCATCGAGAGCTCTGCACCGCTCGCTGCCTCCCATCGTCCCGACGAGCGAATGCCGAGCCGCAGCTTATAGGCGTTGGCGCCAGTCCTTGAGGGCGCCCAGACAAGCGGACCGTCCTCGCCCGCCCATGCCGGTGCGAAAGGGCCCACGCAAATCAGAGCGATGCCGGCAGCGGCGAACCGCGCAGCGATACGTCTTCTCATTCGGGATTCCGATTCTCGGCCGTAACCGTGCCACACGGGCATTCATCGGGATCGGAGGGTAACACAGATCGGCGGCAACGGCCTTACGATAATCGGCGGCAGGAGACCGAACCGGGTCCGTACTGTCGCAAACATCACACGTGCGACGCTGACGACCCTAAAGAAAAACCCCGCGGTCACCCGCGGGGTCTCCAGATCCGAAAATCCGGTGAGCCGGATTACTTGATGATCGAGGCGACGATGCCGGCGCCGCGTGCAAATCGCGCTTGCGCGCCATTTGCACCTCTTTTGCTGCCGTCGGCAGCTGACGGC
>NZ_MDDV01000031.1 GCF_001854885.1 Ensifer sp. LCM 4579
AGGCCGGCCTCCGACATCCATTTGCGCAAGGTCTCGCGCGACACCGTCAGGCCGTCGCGCTCGGCGAGCTTCTCGGAGGCCAGCGTCGGGCCGAAATCGGCATAGCGCTCGCGCACGATCGCCACGGCATAGTCGCGCACGCCGTCGCAAATCCGATTGTTCGATGGGCGGCCGATCGCCTTGTGCCGGATCGACGCCGCACCGCCAGCGCTGATCCGATCCAGCAACCGACGCACCTGGCGGGTACTCAGATCAAGCACATGTGCCGCCGACACCAGCGTCATGCGCCCGTCGACCACCTTCGACAGAACCTCAATCCGCTGCAGGTCGCGCTCGCTCATCGCAATCAATCCCATCCGCAATCTCCCACGTCATCAAAACGCCGGGAGAGTGACATTCTTACTTTGCAGGAACAGGACACTTTAACTTTGCGGCTACATAATTTGATCGCATAAGATAGATTATGGAACTCCCGGGAACCGCAGGATGCGCTTTCAGATCAATGACTTCAAATCGAATGCTCGATCGCGACGTCACGCCTCTTCGGCACTCGGCATCGCCACCTCGAACTCCAGCCGCATCATGTCGTAGGCCGGCTCGACGTGATCCGGCGTCTCGTTGCGAACCGTCTCATAGTCCAGTGGCACGTGCATGTGCGTAAGCACGGCGCGTTTCGGCTGAAGCCGGTTTATCCAGCCGAGCGACTGCACCAGCGACAAATGGCTCGGATGGAACTTGTACTGCAGCGTGTCGATGACCAGGAGATCGAGTCCCAGGAGCCGTTCGACCGTCTCCGCCGGAAAATCACTGACGTCGCTGCAATAGGCAAAATCGCCGATGCGGAAGCCGAGCGAGTGAACATTGCCGTGAAACTGCATCAGCGGCTGGAATGCGATCGGACCGCCGGCGCCGTCGACGGTCACGGCCGGCAAATCGTCCTCGATAATATGCGGTTCAACGATCGGCGGATAGCCGCTGCCAGGCGGTGAATCCAGGCAATAGCGAAAGCCCTCGCGGATCCGGGACATCGTCAGGGCATCCGCCCAGATCTGCACGCGCTTCCGGTTCTCGATCACGAACCCGCGCAGGTCATCGATTCCGTGCAAGTGATCCGCGTGGGCGTGCGTGTAAAGCACCGCATCGATGTGGCGCACGTCGGCTGCAATCATCTGGATACGGAAATCGGGGCCGGTATCGATGACGACGGTGGTCTTGCCGCCGTCGGGCGCGAACTGCTCCACGAGCAGTGCGGCCCTCAAGCGCCGATTGCGTGGGTTCGACGGATCGCAGGCGCCCCAGTCACCGGTGATGCGCGGCACGCCTGGCGAAGAGCCGCAACCGAGAATGGTGAACACGCGCCGGAACGCCATGTCAGAGCCTCGGCATCTTCGAAAAGATCCGGAACGCGTTTTCCGTGGTGATGTCCTCGATCTCCGCGCGGCCGACGCCGATCGTCTCGGCCAGCACGTCCGCCGTATGCGCCACAAAGGCGGGCTCGTTGCGCTTGCCGCGGAAGGGCTTCGGCGCCAGATAGGGCGCGTCCGTCTCCACGATCATCCGGTCGCGCGGAACGGTCTTGGCGATATTCCTCAGTTCCTCCGATTTCGGGAAGGTCAGAATGCCCGAGAAGGACACGTAGCCGCCGAGTTCGACACCGATGCGCGCCAGTTCCGGACCGGATGAAAAGCAGTGGAGGAGGAAAGGGAAAGCGCCCTTGCCCGTTTCTTCCATCAGGATCGCCGCCATGTCCTGGTCCGCCGAACGGCTATGGATGACGAGCGGCAACCCGGTTGCGCGCGCTGCCTCGATGTGTCGGCGCAAACCCTCGGCCTGCGCCTCGCGCGGTGCATTGTCGTAGAAGTAATCGAGCCCTGCCTCGCCGATCGCCACCACCTTCGGATGCTGCGAGAGGCGAACGAGGTCCTCGGCAATGATATCGAGCTCTTCGTCGGCATTGTGCGGATGGGTACCGACGGAACAGAAGACGTTCGGATATTTTTCGGCAATCGCGAGGATCGACTCGAAGCGTTTCACGCGCGTCGAGATCGTCACCATCTGCTTCACGCCGGCCTCACCGGCGCGCTCGATGATCGCGTCCAGTTCCGCTTCGAAGTCGGGAAAGTCCAGATGGCAATGCGTATCGATCAGCATTGAAATGTTCTCTTTTACGCTTCCGGCGCCACATAGCGCGGGAAGATCGGCTTCGGCGCCTCGAGCGGCGTCCCGGAAACGAGCCGCCCGGCCTCGCCGAGGCTGGCGAAATCCCGCTTTTCCGCCGGAACGGCGACGAGATCGAGCAGCTTGCCCGCGGATCCCGGCATGAAGGGCTGCAACAGAATGGCTATCTGGCGCACGACTTCCGCCGTCACGTAGAGCACCGTCGCCATGCGCTCCGGATCGGTTTTCTTGAGCGCCCAGGGCTCCTGGCCGGCAAAATAGCGGTCGGTTTCGGAGACGACGGCGATGATGGCGGCGAGCGCACGGTGGATCAACTGCTTGCCCATCTCCTCGCGCGTCGTCTCGAGAAGCGCATCGGCCGCCGCAAGCATGGCCCTATCCTCGTCCGTCAGCGGCCCGCAGGCCGGTATCCGGCCAAAGCAGTTCTTGACGATCATCGAGAGCGAACGGCTGGCGAGATTGCCGATGCCGTTGGCGAGGTCGGAGTTGATCCGCGTCGCGATCCCCTCTTCGCTGTAGCTGCCGTCCTGGCCGAACGACACCTCGCGCAGGAAGAAGTAGCGAATCTGATCAAGGCCGAAATGCTCGACCAGGTTGAACGGATCGACGACATTGCCGAGAGACTTCGACATCTTCTCGCCCTTGTTGAGCAGGAATCCGTGCGCAAAGACCCGCTTCGGCAGCGGCAGACCGGCGGACATCAGGAAGGCCGGCCAGTAGACCGCGTGGAAGCGGATGATGTCCTTGCCGATGACGTGAATGTTCGCCGGCCAGAATTTCGCCCGCGGGCCTTCCGGATCGGTGAGGTAGCCCGTGGCGGTCAGATAGTTGGTCAGCGCATCCACCCAGACATACATGACATGAGCCGGATCGCTCGGCACCTTGATGCCCCAGTCGAAGGTTGTGCGCGAGACCGAAAGGTCCTTGAGCCCCGACTTGACGAAGGAGACGACCTCGTTGCGCCGCTCCGCCGGGCCGATGAAATCCGGATTGTCGTCGTAGTGCTTCAGGAGCTTTTCCTGATAGGCGGAGAGGCGGAAGAAGTAGCTCTCCTCCTCCACCCACTCGACCGGCGTCCCCTGGGGACCGTAGCGCACCCCGTCGGCGCGCAACTCCGTTTCATTCTCCTGGTAATAGGCCTCGTCTCGGACCGAGTACCAGCCGGCATAGGAATCCTTGTAGATGTCGCCCGCCTCGCTCATCCGGGCCCAGATCGCCTGCGACGCCTCGTGGTGCCGCCTTTCGGTCGTGCGGATGAAGTCATCGTTCGATGCGTTGAGCAGACGCGCCATGTTCTGGAATTCGGCCGAGTTGCGATCGGCCAGTTCCTGCGGCGAAACCCCTTCCTTCTTCGCCGTCTGCTGCATCTTCTGGCCGTGTTCGTCCGTGCCGGTCAGGAAGAACACCTCGCGCCCGTCGAGCCGCTGAAAGCGGGCAAGCGCGTCCGTCGCGATCAATTCGTAAGCATGGCCGATATGCGGCTTGCCGTTCGGATAGGAAATCGCGGTGGTGATGTAGAAGGAGGACGTATCTCTCATTGTCGGCTTCGATATCTCGGATCTGGAGTTAGCGCTGCTCTTAGCGCATCGCCTCTAGGTAGGGAACCATCGCGGCGAGAAAAAGCGGACACGCAGGAAAGGCCGGCGGACGATCGGGAGCGGAATTGACATGGCCACGTCATGCTCTTCGCTCACCGGTACGAGATCGACCTCGCCGCGGCGATCGAGCGGAAGTGGAAGTTCGCCCCTGCGCTATAAGCCGTCCTTCAGATCGTCCAGAAGCGACAGGATTGTCTGCTTGCGGTCGAGATTGTAGCCTTCGCTGATCGCGAGGCGCTCGGCGAAGCTGCTGGAAAGATTCGCGAAGCGTTCCGCTCGCCCGATGTCGCCGGCCAAGGCCGCCTCACGCGCCAGTTGCATAACACGGCTCTGAAGGAGCGATGCGAAGAAATCGAAGATCGTATCGCTGTCTTTGGCCGAGAGAATGTCGGCGAGCTTGTGCATTTGCTTGCGCACCGCAGGTCCCTGCCCTGCGATCACGTCGTCGAAGGCAGCGGCGATCTCAAGTCCGCCATAGTTGATCAGCTTCAGCGCCTCGGCAACGCTGCCGCCCGCCGCTGCAAGGATCTGATCGGCATTGCCTCCGCTCATATCGAACCCGAGGTGCGCGAGTGCCTGGCGCATGGCCCCCGCATCGAGCGGCTTCAGCCGCAGCGGCAGGCAACGGGAGCGGATCGTCGGCAGGAGTTTCCCCGGCGCGTGCGTCAAGACAAGAAACAGCGACCGGCGCGGCGGCTCCTCCAGTATCTTCAGGATGGCGTTGGCCGCATTGCGGTTGAGGTCGTCGGCCGGGTCGATAATGACGATCCGCCAGTTCCCCGTCCCCGACGTCTGGCCGAAGAACTTTCCGGCGCGGCGCACTTCGTCAACCGTGATCGCACCCTTGACCCTCCCGCTCTTCTCATCGACCGGACGCGTCAGATGCAGGAGGTTGTGGGACGCTCCGGAGGCAAGCTGACGGCTGATGATCGAACCGGGATCCGGGTCGCCAAGCCGGTCGGGCGCCTGGGTCGGCTCCGGATGGCAAAGCACGTGTTTGGCGAAGCGAAAGGCGAGTGTCGCCTTGCCGATACCCTCCGGCCCTTCGATGAGGACCGCGTGATGCCCCTTGCCGGACTTGTAGCTCTGCGCGAGGAAGGCTTCGGCCTCACCATGGCCGAAGAGCCTGCTGTTTTCGGCCGGAGCGATCGCCCCGTCCAGCACCCCTGGGCGTTCTGCTGTCATGTGGCCACTTCTGCCGCGGATGCGCGCGCCGCGTCCTCGCCAGAAAGCAGCGCCGCCACAAGGTCCAGCACGTCTGCAGCGATCACCTCCGGCGGGCGCGTCGCGTCCACGACCCGGCAGCGCTCCGGATCGGCCTCGGCAATATCGAGAAAGGCTTCACGCCGCTTCTCATGCGTTTCCAATTGCTCCTTTTCGAAGCGGTCCGGTCCTTGATCGGCGGCGCGGCGACGCGCGCGCTCGAGGCCTACGAAGGCCGGGAGATCGAAGATGATCGTGAGATCGGGAATGACGCCGTTGACCGCGACGCGCTCCAGCGTCTCGACGAAGCTCGGCTCAAGATTGCCGGTAATCCCCTGATAGACGCGCGAGGAATCCATGAACCGGTCGCAAAGGACGATCGTCCCCCTTCCGAGCGCCGGCCGAATCACCTGCCCGACATGGTCGCTGCGTGCGGCGGCGAAGAGGATCGCCTCCATGCGCACGCCAAAGGACTCCGCCGCCCCCGAAAGAAGTACATGGCGAACCGCTTCTGCACCGGCGGACCCGCCGGGTTCCCGCGTCGTCAGCACGTCATAACCCCGCGCGCTGAGCGAATCGGCAAGCAGGCGCATCTGGGTCGACTTGCCCGCCCCTTCTCCGCCTTCGAACGTTACGAACAAACCCTTTGTCAGCGACACATGCTCTTCCAGATCGGCGTATTCCTGCCCTCTGTTTAGCCGATTGGTCTGCCGGAAGAAACCGTCACGGCGTGCAATTGTCACAGCCAGAAGAAGAGAAGTTCCTGCAGGGCGTCAAGCGCACGGCTCGTCAGCGTGCCCGGCTCGACGGCATCGGCTGTGCGGACTGGAACTTCCTTGATGAGCTCCTCTCCGTTCCAGAGCTTCACGACGCCGACCTCCTGGCCTGCTGCCACCGGCGCGCTGAGAGGCCATCGGTAGACGATGCGGGCGGTCAGCCGCTCCGGATTGTTGACCGGCAGCAACACGTCCACGGGTCCGCCGGCGACAAGCGCGACATGGGATGCCGCCCCGCCATAGACGCTCGCTTCACCGATCGTTTCGCCACCGGCAAAAATCCGCCGCTTCTCGAAGTTCGTCATTGCCCATTCGAGGACGCGGCGGCTCTCCTCGGTCCTCTCCTTATCGCTCGCAAGCCCGCCCATTGCGAGATAGACACGGCGCTCGCCGCGCTGCATCGAAGCGGCGACCGAGAAGCCGAAGCCTTCCGCAAATCCCGTCGCCAGCCCGTCGACGCCGACATTGGCGGCGATCAGCGGATTCTTGTTGCGCTGGAAGATCTTGTTCCACTCGAAGTCCGGCTGGGAATAGAGGCGGTAATAATGCGGATGCGCCTCGTGCAAATGCCGCGAGAGAGTGACGAGTTCACGCATGGTGATCTTGTTTCCGGGGTCCGGCAGCCCGGTCGCGTTCTTGAATGTCGCGACCGGCATGCCGAGTTCGCGAGCCCGCTCCGTCATCCGTTCGGCAAAGGCCGCCTCGCTGCCCGCCATCGCCTCGGCCAGGACAATGCAGGCGTCGTTCGCCAACTGCACGATTGCCCCTTGCATGAGATCCGCGACCGCGACCTTCGACTTGATCGCGGCAAACATGGTCGCGGTTCCGGATGGCGCTCCACCCGTGCGCCAGGCATGTTCCGAAACTTCGAAGGTCGTGTGCGGCGTCAGTTCACCCTTGTCCAGCGCCTCGAAGACCAGTTCCATCGTCATGAGCTTGGCAAGCGAGGCCGGTGGCACGGGCTCGTTCTCACCGCGCGCGAAAAGCACGGTCCCGGTCTCCGCGTCCACGAGATAGATCTGTTTCGCCTTGGTGTCGAAAGTGGGCGTCTGCGCCGCCGCTCCCCCGGCAACGATTGCCGCAAGGACACCCATGATCGCCAGCCACACAATGCGCATGAGAAACTCCGGTTTCTTCACGGGCATAGCAGCGCCGCCACCCCTATTCAACCGGCGTCAATCGGCCAGAACGCCCCGGTTCTGCCGCTTTGCGTAGGCCCGGACGGACTCGGACGTCAGCGGGTCCGGATCGGCCATGATCAGTTCGAATGGCGAAGCCCTGTCGCTGACCCGGACTTCGACATAGGCGGCGGCATAGGCCATGTTGCCGTCCGGCAACGGGATCCATTCCGGGCGCTCGGAGGGAACCGGCCCGATCTCCGGCAGCACCATGAACTCGGTGAGCGCGGCCGATGC
The DNA here is from genome assembly GCF_001854885.1 of Ensifer sp. LCM 4579. Taxonomy (GTDB): domain Bacteria; phylum Pseudomonadota; class Alphaproteobacteria; order Rhizobiales; family Rhizobiaceae; genus Sinorhizobium. Next base: position 7,171 of record NZ_MDDV01000031.1, read on the forward strand.
CGGCGACGCCGCAGGCAGCGCCGTGAGCGCGTTCATCGAATTCCTTGCGCCAGCCGTCGATTTCGCCGGAATCGTCAGGGTCCCAAGGTCCTGTGCCTGATCGCGCAGGGGCTCGTTCGAAGCCACCATGACCCCCGTCGCGATCTGCCCTTCCGGCGCGACGCGAGGACTGCGATCGCCCTTGGTGACATAGGACGCCATGAGATAGGGCATGTCGTTGCCCTCGAGCGGGGCTCGGCCGACATATTGCACACGTACCTGGGCACTCCCCTTGCGCTTGATATCGAGCAGGTCGGCGGTCTTCGAGGAAACATCGATGATCCGGCCGTATTCATAGGGCCCGCGATCGTTCACACGCACAATGACGGAGGTACCGTTCTCGAGATTGGTGACACGAGCATAGCTCGGCAAAGGGAAAGTAGGATGCGCCGCTGACAGGTGATACTTGTCGTAGACCTCGCCGTTCGCCGTCAGCCGGCCATGAAAAGCCGAGCCGTACCAGGAGGCCATGCCGGTCTTGTTGTAACCCGGCTCTTCCTTCGGCTGATACCACTTGCCCTTGACCTGATAGGCATTGCCCACCTGGAAGCGCCCGCCGCCCTTCGGAATGTTGCGCCCGTTGGCCACTCTCGGGCTCGCTTTGACGCCATAGACCGATTCGGCGAAATATTCCTTGCTTCTCGACTTGCTGTTCTTGACGCTGGACGTCGAACCGCAGGCCGCCAACGCAGCGCAAAGCAGTGGAATGGCAGCGAGGCGCAATCCCCTCGCTAGGCAGGCCGCTTTTCTACGAGATTTCATCTGTCCCCAAGGTCAATCGCAAAATTCATGCCCGAACGATCCGCATTTCACCCCCGCGGATCTTTCGACGTCCCGGAAAGGGACAATCGTGTAATGATGACAACAACAAGGCAAAAATACGAATTTCCAGGCGAGGTCGCGCCGAGTTTTGCTCGTTATGGTTTACAAAACGTAAACAGCAAGCCGATCGAGATGCGCAGCGCCGAGCGGCAGAGGCCGAAGAATTTCGAGCGGACGGCTCGCTTAAATCTTGCAACGAACCGCACTTCGCGCAATAACGCGCTGCCCGGATGGGTGGCCGAGCGGTTTAAGGCACCGGTCTTGAAAACCGGCGCTGGATTGGCCGGGGCAGATGAAACGTGGAATAAACACAATTGCTTAGGCGGGGTCTTGGTATTTCGAGTGGTTGTGATATAGCGCATTGCTAGCCGCCTCGCGGCTAAAAGGAAGCGTGGCCGAGTGGTTTAAGGCACTGGTCTTGAAAACCAGCGAACCGAAAGGTTCCGTGAGTTCGAATCTCACCGCTTCCGCCAAGTTTTACAGCCACTTAGCGATAGTGCCGTCTCCCGTCCCACCCTTGCTACAACGGTCTACAACCTGTAGTGAATTTGTAGCAGCGCTTGCCATTTGGGGACGCCTAGCGCTGAATAGGATTCAGCGGGGGGCAATGAAGAATGGAGACGACAGCCGGGAACAGCACATACCCTGGAACGCTTGCAACGCCATCTGATGTCCTCCGACTTGCCAATGAGTATCACCAAGCCGCTGTAGTGCTTGCTGGCCTCGGTCGTAGGGGCGATCCTATCTCGCGAGCACCCTACCGAATGGCGGCGATCCATGCGGTCGAACTTTATCTGAATGCATATCTGCTCAATGCGGGACACGAGCCCAGCCGCATCCGTGGACTTCAGCACAACATGGCAGCCCGTACGGACCTATGCTCGGCGAGCGGGTTGGTACTGCGAAAGCGAACGACCGCGCATCTGCGGGCAGTGGCGGTTAATCGCGAATACCTCGTAACTCGGTACGGTCCAGAACTTGCGTCCACACTGTCACAGATCAATCGTCTTGCTGCCACATTGGCGGAGGTGGCAGCAAGAGTGTGCGCAGCGGTAAAATGAGTTGCTCGAAACTGGACATCGCCTCGCACCCTTTCGGTATAGTGCTGTGCATTCTTTAAGTCCCCAAGAGCGGTAGGGTGTCCACGCCCTGCCGCTTTTCCCTGAACCGGCTGCAAATGGGCTAAGCATTGCTTCCAACCCTGGAGCGAACGCCGTGGAGGCGTTCCGTTATCGTCCAGCCGTGCAGCGTATTTCGTGTTTGGTGGTGCCCTTCACGCTGCCGCCATTTCGCCGGGCTGATCGCTCGTGCTGTGACGGAGTCCCGACAGCATCCAAGCCATTATGTCGCGTTCAGCATACCATTCGCGGCACGTGCCCCTCGGCCTGAAGTACCTGGGTCCGACGCCGCGCTGGCGATATCCTTCAAGGGTGTCGGTGGACAGGCCGAGTAGTTCCGAAACCTCTTTCGTATCGAGGGGGCGCTTCTTCGGCCTCTTCGGCGTGTAGCTGAACAGTTCACAGAGCTGTTCGAAGCTCATATCGGCAGGACTCATGGCAAGTGACTCCGACGAGCCTTGCCAGCGCTGCGCAGGCGTCAGCCAGGGTAGCTTGCCGTCGAGATTTGTGTGGTCACCTGCCCCAGACGGGTTCGGGGGTGTCCGCGTCGTCGGCAGGTCGCCGGCCCGCGTCCTTGAACGCCCGGCGGAAGGCCGCCTCGGATAAGCCGAGGAGTTTGACCTGTGTCAAGGCCCGGTTCGCTTTTGAGGATAGGCTTTCTCTGACTGATAGTAGCGCGCCTTGCGTCGTAAGACCTGCTGCCCGCTCGCAGCAAAAAGGGAGACTGAGTAATGTCCGAGAGCCAGACTCCTTCGGTGTCGAAATCTCCGCCATCGTCAATGGCGGGTGACGCTGCAACACGGCCTTACGACCTGTTCGCGCCGGCGATCGAATACGCGGTGGACGTTGCGCAACGGAACATTTTGTTTTGGGACGTGATGCGCCAACGCGGCAATCAGTACCGCGAGCATCTCGCACAAATCGCGCCGAATGTGCTGGATTATGAGGTCGAATTCATTGTCGACGGGCGGCAACTGGAACGGCCGGTGAATTACGGCCTGGTAAGGATTGTACCTCCCGAAGGCGTCGTGATCGATCCGACGCGCCGGCCGTTTGTCGTGGTCGATCCCCGCGCCGGCCACGGTCCGGGAATCGGCGGCTTCAAGGCCGACAGCGAAATCGGCGTGGTGATGAAGGCAGGCCACCCATGCTACTTCGTTGGGTTCCTGCCGGATCCGATCCCTGGCCAGACCATCGAGGACGTAGGGCGTGCCGAGGCGGTGTTCCTCGAAAAGGTGATCGCGCTGCACCCAAAGGCCGACGGCAAACCTTGCGTGATTGGCAACTGTCAAGCCGGATGGGCGGTTGTGATGCTCGCATCCGTAAGGCCGGAGCTGTTCGGCCCGATGATCATCGCCGGTTCACCCCTGTCTTACTGGGATGGCGTGCACGGGCGAAATCCGATGCGCTACTCGGGCGGATTGCTGGGGGGTAGCTGGTTGACGGCGCTCACCGGTGATCTCGGCGCCGGAAAATTCGATGGCGCCTGGCTGGTGCAAAACTTCGAAAACCTCAACCCGGCGAACACATGGTGGATGAAGCAGTACAATCTCTATTCCAAGATCGACACCGAGGCACCGCGTTATCTCGGCTTCGAGCGATATTGGGGCGGCCACGTCAATCTCAACGTAGAAGAGATGCAATTCATCGTCGATCAGTTGTTCGTCGGCAACAACCTTGCAGCTGCGAAAATCCAGACGTCCGACGGCTACCCGCTCGACCTCCGCAACATCCGCTCGCCGATCGTGGTGTTCTGTTCGGAGGGCGACAACATCACGCCTCCGCCGCAGGCGCTCGGCTGGATCCTGGATCTTTATGACAGTGTCGACGACATTCGCTCGCACGAGCAGACGATCGTGTACTCGGTACATCAGCAGGTCGGCCACCTCGGCATCTTTGTTTCCGGTGGGGTCGCGCAGAAGGAATACAGCGAGTTCTCAAACAACATCGATCTGATCGATGTACTGCCGCCCGGCCTCTACGAAGCGATCTTCGAGCGCAAGGGCGCCGACACCGCCAACCCCGATCTGACGAGCGGCGAGTGGGTCATGCGCTGCGAGGAAAGGACGCTCGACGACATCCGCGCTCTCGGCGGAAATGATGCAGCGGACGACCGATGCTTTGCTGCCGCCGCAAAGGTATCGGAGATCAATCTCGCCCTCTACCGTGCGTTCGCCCAGCCGCTGGTGCGCGCACTTGCCAATCCGCCGATGGCAGAGTGGATGCAAAAGCTGCACCCGCTGCGGATCACCTATGAACTGTTTTCGGATGCAAGCCCTATGGCGGCGATGCTCAAACCGATGACGGCCTGGGTGCGCGAGCACCGCAGCGCCGCGTCTCCGGACAATCCATTTGTTGCCTGGCAGGAGAACACATCGGAACAGATCGTCGCTGCGCTGGACAGTTGGCGCGACGTTCGCGACCGCTTCGCGGAGCAGACTTTCTTCACCATATACGGCTCGCCTGCACTTCAGGCGGCATTCGGGATCGATCCGGCAAGCGCGCAACCGCTGCGCCGGCCTGCCAAGGATCCTTGGCATCAGGAATTGCTTCGCGAGCGGCTCGCAAGTCTGAAAGCTCTGATGGCGGTTGGCGGCTTGAACACCGCGACCGTCCGCGCCCTGGTGTATGCCGGCAAGTGTCGAGGAGCGGTCGACGAGCGCGGCTTTGAAATCGTCCGGCGGCTTCGCCGCGAGGACGTCGGGCCGAGCCTGTCGCTGGTCGAGTTCAAAGCCCTGGTACGCGAACAATTCTACCTGCTGCTGATCGACCAGGAGGCTGCGCTTGCAGCAATCCCGCAGATGCTGCCGGAGGACGCCCCGGCGCGCCAGCAGATGCTCAATATCATAAGGCGTGTTCTGGCAGCGTGCGGGCCACTCGATGGCGAGGACCAAGCGCGCCTGGCACGGATCACGCGATTGTTCGATCCGGGCGACACGACAGCGGGCGTGGAAAAGATTGTTCCCATATCATCCGCGCGACGCGAGATCGAAAGCGAGGCATCGTGAACAATTCATCACTGGAACGGGAGGCGACAATGCGGGTCGAGCAAGACGGTGGAAGTCCCACGGTTATGGTTGGTCCTTTGCCCCAAGGCCACAAGCGGACGAGTTCAGCTGGCTGGCTCCCTATGCGCCTGGTGAGCACCATTGCGCTGGGGGCCGCTCTGACTTGTCCTGTCCTGATGGTGGTTACGTCTGCGGCTGGCGTTTCGGACGGTGGGCTCTTGATCACCAGTGCATACGCCCAATCGGAGCGGCAGAACCCCCTCGAAAAAGCCGGCGCGGCGGTAAAGACACTGATAGACCGCTTGCGCGGCCGCGACACGCCCGAGGGGATCGTCAAGACAAACGGGCGGCTCGAAGCCACACAGGTGGATGTCGCGGCGAAATATCCCGGCCGTTTGGCGACGCTGACCGTGGATGAGGGCGACGAGGTCACCGCCGGTCAGGTCGTCGCGACCATATCTTCGCCGGAAACAGAAGCCGAGTTGCGCGGCGCGCAGGCGCAAGTCCTGAAGGCCAAACAGGCGCTGGCCGAAGCGAACGCGCTGATCGCCCAGCGCAGGAGCGATGTGGAATTCACCAGAACCGATTATGAGCGCGCCAGGCAGTTGCTCGAGAGCGGAAACGTCACGCATCAGGTCGCCGATGCCCGACGTACCAAGCTCGAAGCGGCGGAGGCCGCTTACGTCGCCGCCAACGCCCAGCGCGATCAGGCTGAGTCCTCAATCAAGGCGGCCGAAGCCGACGTCGAGCGGCTCCAGTCGATTCTCGTCGACCTCGTGCTCGTCTCGCCTAGAACCGGACGCGTGCAATACCGGCTCGCTCGCGCCGGCGAGGTGGTCGCTGCGGGACAGCGCGTTCTGACGATCCTCGATCTGAACGATGTCTATATGACGATCTATCTGCCGGCGGGGCAAGCCGGCAAGCTCTTGCTGGGGGACGATGCACGCGTGATCCTGGATCCCGTTCCGGAATACGTGTTCCCCTCGACTATCAGCTTCGTGGCGACCGAGGCGCAATTTACGCCGAAGAGCGTCGAGACCGCCGAGGAGCGGGAGAAATTGATGTTCCGGGTCAAGCTCCAGGGCGACCCCGCGATCCTGGACAAATTCCACCGTTCTGTGAAAACGGGTGTGCGTGGGATCGGCTTTGTCCGCACCGACCCCCAGGTCCCCTGGCCCGCAGAACTTGTCGTGAAGCTGCCGCAATGAGCGAAGACACCATCGCACGGATCGAGCGCGTCACCCACCGCTACGGAAAGACGTTCGCGCTCAACGACCTGACCCTCGATATTCCCGCCCGGTGCATGGCGGGGATCATCGGGCCGGATGGCGTCGGCAAGTCCACCTTGCTCGCCCTGATCTCCGGAGTGCGCAAGATTCAAGCCGGCAAGGTCACGGTGCTCGGCGGAAACATGGCGGACGAGCACCATCGCCGGGCGAGTTACGGCAGCATTGCCTACATGCCGCAAGGATTGGGCCGCAATCTCTATCCGACGCTGAGCGTCTACGACAATATCGACTTCTTCGGCCGCTTGTTCGGCCAGGGCGCGGCCGAGCGGCGCGCGCGCATCGACGAGCTTTTGAAGGCCACCGGGCTCGACCCGTTTCCAGATCGGCCTTGCGGCAAGCTCTCGGGCGGCATGAAGCAGAAGGTCAGCCTCTGCTGCTCGCTGATGCACGATCCTGATCTGCTGGTCCTTGACGAGCCCACCACCGGCGTCGATCCCCTGTCCCGCCGGCAATTCTGGGAGCTGATCGATTCGATCCGCGCGCGGCGGCCGGACATGAGCGTGATCGTGGCAACCGCGTATATGGATGAGGCGAGCCGGTTCGACTGGCTCGCGGGGATGGACGACGGCAAGGTCATTGCGCAGGGGGCTCCGAAGGAGATTCTCGCCCGCGCACAAAAGACCACCCTCGACGACGCTTTCATCGCCCTGCTTCCGCCGGAAAAGCGCGCCGCTCATCAGGACGTCGTCGTGCGGCCGCGCTCGGAAAGCGCCGATCAGACGCCCGCAATCGAGGCGGAGGGGCTAACGCGCCGCTTCGGCGATTTCACCGCCGTCGACCATGTGAGCTTCCGCATTGGACGCGGCGAGATTTTCGGCTTCCTCGGCTCGAACGGCTGCGGAAAGACGACAACGATGAAAATGATGACCGGGCTGCTGCCGGTCACCGAAGGCTCGGCCGAATTGTTCGGCAAGCCGATGGCCGCCAGCGACACCGAGGCGCGCCAGAACGTCGGCTACATGTCGCAGGCGTTCTCGCTCTACGGCGAGCTGACCGTGCGGCAGAATCTCGACTTGCACGCGCATCTTTACCATCTCCCGGCAGATGAGATCGAAGATCGAATCAAGGAACTGCTGGAACGATATGATCTGAAGGATGTGGTCGACGCCAAGCCGGAGAGCCTGCCGCTCGGCGTCAAGCAGCGGCTGCAACTCGCCGTGGCCGTCCTCCATCGTCCGCCCATGCTCATTCTCGACGAGCCCACCTCCGGTGTCGATCCAGTGGCGCGCGATTCGTTCTGGCGCACGCTGATCGATCTCTCGCGTGACGACGGCGTCACGATCTTCCTGTCGACCCACTTCATGAACGAGGCCGAGCGCTGCGACCGCATCTCGCTCATGCATCAGGGCCGCGTGCTCGCCGTCGGCGCGCCCGGGGAACTCGTCGACGAGCGTGGCAGCGCTTCTCTTGAGGATGCTTTCATCTCCTATCTGGAGGAAGCGGCCGGAACCGGGAAGGAAAAGACGGTCGTGCCGCCCCAGCCGGCAGTGCCGGAGAAACCCGCCGCATCGCCGCAGCTATCCGCTGCATCGCGCACTTCCAAGCGATTCGATCCCGGGCGGCTCTGGGCCTATGCCCGGCGCGAAACCATGGAGCTCCTGCGCGATCCCTTCCGGCTGGCATTCGCGTTCATCGGTCCTCTCATTCTGATGCTGGCCTTCGGTTACGGCATCACGTTCGACGTCGAGAACCTGAAATACGCGGCCTTCGACCAGGACCAGACGCCGCAAAGTCGACGGCTTCTCGAAAGCTTTTCGGGCTCGCATTACTTCCATGAACAGCCTCCGATCAGCTCCGCGGAGGAACTGGAGCGACGTATGCGGAGCGGAGAGCTGGCTGTCGCGGTTGAAATCCCGGCCGGCTACGGTCGCGATCTGGCAAACCTGGGTTCGCCCGAGGCTGCCTTTTGGGTGGACGGCTCCATGCCGTTCCGCGGAGAGACGATCAGAGGCTACGTCAGCGGCCTGCTGCAGCGTTATCTGCAGGATCTCGTCGTCGAGCGCCTTGGCCCCAACCAGGTTTCCAATGTCTATTTCGCCAACGTGAACGTTGGGAACAGGTTTCTCTACAACCCTGGCTTCAAGAGCGTTTTCTCTATGGTCCCGACAGTCATCGTGATCATGTTGATCATGATCCCGGCCATCATGGCGTCCATCGCTGTCGTCCGCGAGGTCGAGACCGGCTCAATGGCCAATTTTCGTTCCACTCCCATCAGCAAACTCGAATTCCTCATGGGCAAGCAGTTTCCATATGTCGTCGTCGGGATGCTGACCTTCATCCTCATGCTGCTGATGGCATTTTTCATTTTTCACGTGCCGGTGAAGGGGTCCTTCGCGGCCCTCGTGCTCGGAGCGTTCGTTTATGTTGTCTCCACTTGCGGTTTCGGGCAACTCGTCTCCGTTCTCACCCGGACCCAGGTCGCGGCCGTCTTTGCAACCACGGTTATCGCCATGATCCCCACAGTGAACTTTTCAGGCCTGCTCGTACCCGTGTCCTCCCTCACCGGCGCGGGACGAGCGATCGGCCTCGGCTTTCCAGCGGCCTGGTTTCAGCCGATCAGCGTCGGCACCTTCACCAAGGGACTGGGTTATTCCGATCTGTGGTTCAATGCGATCGTGCTTGCGGTGTTCGCCGTCGCCTACCTGGTTGCCGCTCACCTGGTGCTCCAGAAGCAGGAGAAGTGAGATGTCGCTCGCGAGCCAGCCGACAGAGTCACGAGAACGGTTGATACCGCGGCCCGGTAGCTATTGCTTCGCCAAGCTGCGGCTGCACCTGACCAACGTTTACCGGTTGTTGATCAAGGAACTGCGCAGCCTGCGCTCCGACCCGGTCATGTTGGCACTTGTCGCCTATGCCTTCACCGTTGCGATCTACGCCGCTGCCACCGGCGCCTCGACCGAAGCGACCAACCTGGCTGTCGGGATCGTCGATGAAGATCAATCAGAACTGTCGCGCGGCATTGCCGATGCCCTCACCCCACCCATTTTCAAGCCGGCAGTGCAGATTGCATCGACGGAAATCGACCCGGCGATGAACTCGCAACGTTTCCTTTTCGTCATCGAGATTCCACCGAAGCTCCAGTCGGATATTCTCACCGGGCGGCAGGCTTCAGTTCAAGTCGATATCGACGCCACTGCGGTTGCCCATGCCTTCAACGGTATGATCGAAGTCCAGACCGTCATCACGAACTATGTGACCGACTTCATAACGAGACGCGAAGGACTGCCCGGTCCACCGGCGAAGATGATTACGCGCGTGAAGTTCAATCCCAACCTGAAATCGAGTTGGTTCACCTCGGTGATGCAGATCATCAGCAATCTCACGATGATCACCGTGATTCTCACCGGCGCTGCGCTCATTCGCGAGCGCGAGCAGGGTACGGTCGAGCATCTCCTTGTGATGCCCGTGGTGCCCAGCGAGATCATGCTGTCGAAGATCCTGGCGAATGGTATCGTCATCGTGCTTGCAACCGCGTTGTCGCTGTGGCTTGTCGTCGAGTGGTGGCTGCAAGTGCCGGTTGCCGGATCGCGGCTGCTTTTCCTCGGCGGTGCATGCATCTACGTGTTCGCCGTCGCAGCCCTTGGTATCGCGCTCGGCACCATCGCTTCCACGATGGCGCAGTTCGGTCTGCTGTCGATCCCGGTGTTGCTGGTGATGATGCTACTGTCCGGCAGCACGACGCCGCTGGAAAGCATGCCGGTGTGGTTGAAGGACATCATGATGGTGATCAGCCCGACGCCGCATTTCGTGATTTTCACCCAGGATGTGCTCTATCGCGGAGCGGACTTGTCCATCGTGTGGAGGGATATCCTGGCGACGGCCGCCATCGGAAGTATTTATTTCGCCTACGCCCTGCACCGCTTTCGCCGCGTCATTTTCAGCGGCTGAGCCCCGCCGAAGGGGTGTCTTGAGACCTCCCATTCGTCTGCAGGGGTTATGCGGCGATGCGCAGTCACGTGACCACCCGATGATCAGCAATTGCAGCGCGCGTGCGTCGCCGGGGCCATACCGATCGTCGCCTGCCGTCCTGTCAAAAATCACACCAAAAAGTTCGCGAAGGCACGACAGCGAAGTTTCCGCGCAAAGGTCCAAAGGTTGCTGTAACTCTTTGAATCTGCGCATCGAGCTTTCCGAAAATCGGGT
>NZ_MDDV01000032.1 GCF_001854885.1 Ensifer sp. LCM 4579
ATCTGGTGCTGCTGACGTCGCTTGCACCGGCCGATTGGCCGCCGGACCGGCTCGCCGCGACCTATCGCCTGCGATGGCAGATCGAACTGGCCTTCAAACGCATGAAGTCGCTGGTGGGCTTGGAAGACCTGCGCGCAAAGGACGACGATCTCGCCCGCCTGTGGATCAACACCGCCCTGCTGGCCGCATTGCTGGCCGAGGACGACCTGCCGGCCCTCGATCCCGAGGCGCCGGACTCTCTCCCCCTGGCCGCCTGAACCACGCCACGCTGCCGATCTGGCGTCTCGTCGCCATGGCAATCAGCAACATCACCGTGGCCGTCTTGCACGCGCCCATCCGGCCGATTCCCATCCCCCGACTGCTCCATCGGCTGCGCGAGCCACCGCGAAGGCGGTGGGCCACCGCACATCGACGGTTAAGTTAGCGCATATGGGGTTTAACCCGAGGACTAGCCCTCTCCCCGCGCGCGGGGAGAGGGGATGAAGGCGGCGCCGCGAGTCCCTTCTCCCCGCCTGCGGGGAGAAGGTCGCGGCAGCGGGATGAGGGGCACCAGCACCCTCCAACAACCAAAGAACTCAACCGCGCTCCTTGAGCAGCCGACTCTTCTGCCGGTTCCAGTCCCGCTCCTTGGCCGTCTCTCGCTTGTCGTGCAGCTTCTTGCCCTTGGCGAGCGCCAGTTCGAGCTTCGCCCGGCCGCGCTCGTTGAAATAGATCCGGAGCGGCACCAGGGACATGCCCTCGCGATTGACGGCGCCCTGCAGGCGATTGACCTGGCGCTTCGACAGAAGCAATTTCCGCCGGCGGCGCGTCTCATGATTGAAGCGGTTGGCCTGCAGATATTCCGGCAGATAGGAATTGATCAGCCAGATTTCACCGCCCTCGTCGGTCGCGTAGGATTCCGAAATATTGGCCTTGCCCTCGCGCAACGACTTGACCTCCGTTCCGGTCAGGACGAGACCGGCCTCGTAGGTATCGACGATCTCGTAGTTGAAGCGGGCCTTGCGGTTCTCCGCCACGACTCGTCCGACCGTGCGCTCGCTGCCCTTTTGTGCCATCAGCTCATCAATCCCGCATGGCTGAGCGCCGCGTCGATCGCCGCCTCGGTTGCCGGCTCCAGCGTCGAGAGCAGCGGCGACCGCACCGTGCGGCTCATCCGGCCGAGGCGATTGAGCGCGTATTTCGCGCCGCAGAGACCCGGCTCCATGAAAATCGCCTTGTGTAGCGGCATCAACTTGTCCTGGTATTCCAGCGCCTTGGCATAATCACCTGCAAGCGTCGCCTCCTGGAATTCGGCGCAGAGCCGCGGCGCGACATTGGCAGTGACGGAGATGCAGCCGACCCCGCCATGCGCGTTGAAGCCGAGCGCGGTCGCGTCCTCGCCGGAAAGCTGGACGAAATCCTTGCCGCACGCCATGCGCTGCTCCGAAACGCGCTCGATCTTGCCGGTCGCATCCTTGACGCCGACGATCGTCGGATAGGCCTTTGCGAGCGCGGCCATGGTTTCGACGCTCATATCGACAACGGACCGGCCGGGAATATTGTAGATCACGATCGGCAGCTTCACGCTTTCGGCGATCGCCGCGAAATGGGCAAAGAGCCCCTTCTGCGTCGGCTTGTTGTAGTAGGGCGTCACGACCAGGATCGCATCGGCGCCGGCCCTCTCGGCGTGCTGCGCAAGCTCGATCGCCTCGATCGTGTTGTTGGAACCGGCGCCGGCGATGACCGGCACGCGCCGCGCGGCCGCGTCGACGCAGAGCTCCACGACCTGCTTATGCTCGTCATGCGAAAGCGTCGGGGATTCGCCGGTCGTGCCCACCGGCACCAGTCCGCGGCTGCCCTCTTTTATCTGCCATTCCACATGCGCGACGAAACTATCCACGTCCACGGCACCGGTGGACGTGAACGGGGTTACGAGTGCGGGAATGGAACCCTTGAACATGCACAACTCCTGACGGCCGGAAGGGCAAGAAACGCTCACGCTTTGGCCGCATTCGATGGTTAAAAACTGCCGCACCATAATCATGTGATATGGCTGCGGCAAGCGGCGTGAGATGCATTTGCCGTCAGTTTCCGTGCAAGTCGATTGTTGCGGCCCGTGGTGTTGGATCGATATCGTTTTGCGGACAGAGACACGCTGCGTTCGAACAACAGTAGCGGCTTTTGCCCCTTCGACAGGTTCGCGCGGATTAACGTTTCATTAAGGCAATCCGGCGCCAAATGAAGACTGAGACAATGGGGGAAGCTCGGGGTTCTTGATGCGCGGATCACACTTTCTGTCTCTCGCCGCCGCGGTCGGTGTCGCGATGATGGCTTCGTCTGCCGCAAGCGAAGGCCGGATACCCGTGCCGACGAGCAAGCCTGACATTCCGGCCAAGACGGGACGCGTCGCCTCCGGAGAAACGACCGCCACCATCCCGGCCGCGACCGCACCCCGCAGCCTGGAACTGAAGGCCGGCCTCGACGCCCTTTCCGACCGGAAACCGGAGCAGGCGATCACCGTTCGCGACGGACTGCGCATGGGCACGCTCGACCGGCACATCCTCACCTGGGCGATCGCGCTCTCTGGCCAGAGGGGCGTCCCTTCCCGTGAGATTGCCGCGGCGCAACGGGAACTCGAGGGCTGGCCGGGCCTGAAATCGCTGCGCGCCCATTCGGAGCGGGCGCTTTACCGCGAGAACCCGCCGGCTGCGGACGTCATCGCCGCCTTCGGCACGAGCCGGCCGGAAACCGCGGAGGGCGCGATCATCCTCGCGCGTGCGCTTGCCGCCGAGGGCCGAAACGCCGAAGCCGCGGAGCACCTGCGGATCCTTTGGGTCAGGGACGCACTGGACAAGGACATCGAAGACAAGGTGCTCTCGGAATTCTCCGCGCTGCTGCAGCCTGCCGACCACAAGCGGCGCATGGAGATGCTTCTCTACAGAAGCCGCATCGAGCAGGCAGAACGCTTCTCCGCGCTCGGTAAGGCGCAGTCTCTGTACCGCGCCTGGGCCGCCGTCATCCGCGGCAGCGGCAAGGCCGCCGATCTGATCGCGGCCGTCGATTCGTCCTGGCGTGACGATCCCGCCTATCTCTTCCTGCGCATCGAATATCTGCGCAAGCAGGAAAAATATGAGGAGGCGGCAAAGCTCCTCGACCGGATGCCGCGCGACAAAAACGCCCTTGTCGATGCCGGCGAATGGTGGACCGAGCAGCGCATCGTCAGCCGTGGGCTGCTCGATCAGGGCGACTTCCGCGGCGCCTATCGCATCGCGGCGCATCATGCGGCAAACGAGGCGACCGGCGTTGTCGATGCCGAATTCCATGCCGGCTGGTATGCGTTGCGCGCGCTCGAAGAGCCGGCGACGGCGGCGCGCCATTTCCGCCGGATCCTCGAAGCTTCCAGCCGGCCGATCTCGGCCTCGCGCGCCTGGTATTGGCTTGGACGCGCCGCGGAAGCCGGCGGCCCCGGGAAATCGGAGGAATATTTCGCCAATGCGGCGCGCTATCCGGCAACCTTCTACGGGCAACTGGCCGCGGCCCGACTCGGCCGCCCCACGCTCAATGTCAGCTATCCGACGCCGACGGAGGAAGACCGGAGGCGGTTCCAACAGCGCGAAGCCGTCCGCGCTATCGACCGCCTGGAAGAGGCAGGGCATGGCTGGCGTGCGGACAGCCTCTACCGGGCGCTCGCCGAGGAACTGACCAGCCCCGGGGAACTCGCGATCCTTGCGGCGCGGGCGGAAGAGACGCGCGGCCATCAGCTTTCGCTGCAGATCGGCAAGATCGCCTTCGGCCGCGGCATCGACGTCGCCGCCCTCGCCTTTCCGCTTGGCGTCATCCCGCCGGGCGCCAATATCGACGGCGCCGGCAAGGCGCTCGCCTATGCAATCGCCCGCCAGGAAAGCGCCTTCAATCCGGCGGCTGTCTCCGCGGCAAATGCCCGCGGGCTCCTGCAGCTTCTGCCGACAACCGCCAAGGGCGTGGCCAGCCGCTACGGCCTTGCCTATTCCGCGGAGCGGCTGACGGCGGACGCGGGCTATAATGCAACGCTCGGAGCCCATTATCTCGGCGAGCAGATCGACAGCTTCGGCGGCTCCTACATCCTGACCTTCATCGCCTACAATGCCGGCCCGCGCCGGGTGCCGCAGTGGATGGCGCGCTACGGCGATCCGCGCGGCAAGCCGATCGACGACATCGTCGACTGGATCGAGCGAATTCCGTTCGAGGAGACGCGCAATTACGTGCAGCGGGTGATGGAGAATTATCAGGTCTACAAGGCCCGACTCGGGCAAAAGGCCGATATCGTTGCGGACTTGCGGGTGGGGCGGGAGCGTTGAGGCGCCGCTGCACACCCCCCTCTGCCCTGTCCACCCTCCGCAGCTGCAGCGCAGCTGCTGCGGAGGACGGGCCGGGCAGAGGGGGGTGGCGGCTGCCCGAACCCTTAACGACCCGCCCCAAAGGAGCCAGATGTTTCAGGAACATTATTTCCGCGCCAAGGACGGCTTGAAGCTCTATGCCCGATCCTATGGCCTTAAGACCGGGCAAGGTCGCAGCCCTATCGTCTGCCTGCCGGGGCTGACGCGCAACAGCCGCGATTTTCACGACCTCGCTGTTTTCCTCGCCTCGCCCGAAGGCGGCGCACAGGCGATCGTCTCGCTTGACTATCGCGGCCGCGGGCAATCGGCGCGCGACGACGACAAGAGCCGCTACGCAATTCCCGTCGAGGCCGAGGACATCGTCACGGCATGCGCCCATTTCGGCATCGACGGGGCCACTTTCATCGGTACCTCGCGTGGGGGCCTGATCCTTCATCACCTCGCCGCGACCGCCCCTGCCCTTATTACCCGCGCCATTCTTAACGATATCGGCCCTGTCATCGAACTGGCAGGATTGCTCACGATCCGCGACTACCTGAACTCGAAGGACGGGCCGGCAAGTTGGGCGGCTGCACCCGACTATCTCCGGGGGCTGCACGGCCGGGACTTCCCGATCCTCACCGCCGACGACTGGCGCGACATGGCCGAAGCTATCTACCGCGATCAGAATGGCACACCGATTGCCGACTACGACCCGGCGATCGCTGCGCAGTTGCTGGGTCTCACCGGCGAAAGCGTGCTTACGCCGCTTTGGCCGCAGTTCGACGCTTTCAGCAACATTCCGATGATGGTGGTACGCGGTGAATATTCCCGACTGCTCAGCGAAGCGACGGTCCAGGAAATGGCGCGGCGGCATTCCGGACTGGTCACAGTGACCGCGACCGGCCAGGGCCACGCGCCGCTCCTGCATTTTGATGGGCTGAAGCAGGCGATCGGCGATTTCCTTAGGGGATAGCCGAGGGAGGCGCCGTATGCCCAGGTTCCTTCTCTAACGAGACGGCCGGCTCTACCCCGCTCTGCGAGGTATCGCTGATCGAAAAATGCGGGCCGGATGCTCAATTCTGACTGGAGGTCAGAAATGAACATCAAGAGCCTTCTTCTCGGCTCCGCTGCTGCGCTCGCGGCAGTATCCGGCGCCCAGGCTGCCGACGCGATCGTCGCCGCCGAGCCGGAGCCCATGGAATATGTTCGCGTTTGCGACGCGTTCGGCACGGGCTACTTCTACATCCCCGGCACGGAAACCTGCCTGAAGATCGGCGGCTTCATCCGCGTTCAGGGCGACTTCGGCCGTGATGAATCTGCTCCCTCCGACTGGGATGTCTTCTCCCGCGCTTACATCTCGTTCGACGCCAAGAGCGACACCGAATTCGGCACGCTCACCGGCTTCTATGCGCTCGAGGCTGATGCCGATAACGACGTCGCCGATGCCGATTACAAGATCGACGAAGCCTACATCCAGCTCGGCGGCCTGAAGGCCGGCTTCTTCTACAGCTGGTGGGATAAGGGCCTGAACGGCGAAACCGACTCGCTTTCCAGCAACTCGGAATTCAACTCCATCGCCTACCTCTATGACGGCGGTACGTTCCAGGCTGGCGTCGCCATCGACGAACTCGAAGACATCACCACTCGCAACAACGGCGTCGGCATTGAGGGTATCGTTTCCGCTTCGATCGGCGGCGTAAGCTTCGACCTGCTTGGCGGCTTCGACACGGAACTCGAAGAAGGCGCAATCCGCGCCCTGGTCTCGGCTGACCTCGGCCCGGGCGTCTTCCAGCTCGCAGGTATCTGGGCTTCCGACCCGAACGCTTATTTTGACCAGTCCGAGTGGACGGTTGCTGCCTCCTACGCCTTCAAGGTCACCGACAAGTTCAAGATCACCCCCGGCGCCCAGTACTGGAGTGATCTCGACTTCGTCGATGGTGTTGACAAGTGGAAGGTCGGCGTAACGGCCGACTATGCAATCACCGAAGGTCTCTCTTCGCGTCTGTCGGTTCAGTACACCGATGCGGACAATGCTGATGACTCTGTCGGCGGCTTCCTCCGCCTGCAGCGCGACTTCTAATCTGAACGAGCGAGCAGCCCGCAACCGCAAGGGTTGCGGGCTGTTGCTGTACCGCAACATATGCGTGCCGCCTTGGTTATTTAGACTGCTTAAATATAAGCGCTGGCTTGAGTGCCAGCGGTTCCTTGGTCCATTCGTGGTGGGGTGGAAGGGAAGCAGCAAACGTGACATCAGGCGCCGAAAAATTGGCGAGCGACTTCGGAATTTCGGGCGTGCGTCCGGAATACGAGGTCAAATACTGCTTTGGTCAGAAGGGTCCGACGGGCCTGGTCAAGGAGACCTCGCTGGCCGATCTGTATCAACGATACGCCGACATCCTGTGGGACGAAGGACACCACAAGTATAATGTGAAGGCCTTCATCGGCGAACTCGACGAGATTCTGCTCGGCGCTCGGTTCTCCACCTTCTCGCAGGATCTGCTCGACGAACTGATCGGGGCACTACGCAAACGCGGCAACAGCAATGCGACCATCAATAGGAAGATGGCGGCGCTGAGTAAGTTGCTGCGGAAAGCGTGCAAAATGGGCGATATCCACAGTCTGCCGGAGTTCAGGCGCCAAAAAGAAAGGGCCGGACGTCTGCGCTTCCTCGAAGCCGATGAAGAGGAAATCCTGTTCCGGGAGATCGGCAGCCGGTCGGAGCTCTTTCTGAAGTTCTCTATATTCCTTGTAGACACGGGCGCTCGTCTTGGGGAGGGCATCGGCCTCAAATGGAATGACATTCACGAGGGTCGGGCAACCTTTTGGATTACCAAATCCGGACGCAGCCGCACCGTGCCCCTGACAGCGCGGGCAAAAGAGGTGCTGAAAGATCTGGCAGCCAGATCCCCGGGACCGTTCAGCGACGTCGATCAGCAAAAATTTCGGGCGGTCTGGAATGCAGCCAAGCAGGACGCGGGGCTGGGCGATGAAGCAGATATCGTTCCCCATATTCTCCGGCACACCTGCGCCTCTCGCCTCGTGCGTGGCGGCATTGATCTCCGGCGGGTTCAGATGTGGCTGGGGCATCAGACGCTGACGATGACCATGCGCTATGCCCACTTGGCGACGCACGATCTGGACATGTGCGTGCCCGTCTTGGAACGACACCTGGCCAGCTAGAGCCATTTGCGTCAATGACGTACCTCGTTCCTGTGCTTGTCAGGGACAACCAGCGCGACCCAAGTCCTTGCGCAAATAAATTGCTGGCGTCCGCCCCTCCGACCCACAACCCCGGCAAAGATTCCGAGCCATTCACGAGCCCCACGCGCCGTGGCCAATTCCTGTACGATCACGGGATTGATGCCGCGCGCGGGCTCGCCGGCCGAGCGCAGCCCCAATATGAAAAAAGCCCGGCTCAAGAGCCGGGCTTCTCGTGACTGACTGAGGTCAGGTCAGATTAGAAGTCACGCTGCAGGCGGAGGAAGCCCTTGACCTGATCGTCGGCGTTGTCCGCATCTTCGTACTGAACCGACAGGCGGGTGGCGAGACCTTCGGTGACCGCGTAGTCGAGGGTCACGCCAGCGCGCCACTTGTCGTCGCTGCCGAAGCTGGTGAGCGAGTCCTGCAGGCCATCCCAGTACTGAACGCCGGGGGTGATCTTGAACTTGTCGGTAGCCTGGAAGGCATACGACGCAGCGACGGACCACTCGGAAGCATTCCAGTAAGCGTTCGGGTCGGAAGCCCAGACGCCGGCGAGCTGGAAGGTGCCCGGGCCGAGGTCAGCCGAAAGCAGGCCGCGGATCGCGCCTTCTTCGAACTCGGTGTCATAGCCGCCGAGCAGGTCGAAGCTTACGCCGCCGAGCGAAGCGGAGACGATACCTTCGATGCCAACGCCGTTAGCCTTCGTGGAGGTGCCTTCGAGCTCGTCGACAGCAACACCAGCCTGGAACGTACCGCCGTCATAGATGTAGGCGATCGAGTTGAATTCGGTGTTGTTGCCGAGCGAATCGGTTTCACCGTTGATGCCCTTATCCCACCAGCTGTAGAAGAAGCCGGCCTTCAGGCCGCCGAGCTGGATGTAGGCTTCGTCGACGTCGAACAGGCTGTCGGCGTCATCAGCAGCATCGTTGTCGGCGTTTGCTTCCATTGCGAAGAAGCCGGTGAGCGTACCGAACTCGGTGTCGCTCTTGGCGTCGAACGAGATGTAAGCGCGGGAGAAGACGTCCCAATCCGACGTGGACTGGTTGTTACCGCCGAGAGCGTCCTGGTTCCACTTGTTGTCCGCAGCGTCACGGCCGAAGTCGCCCTGAACGCGGATGAAGCCGCCGATCTTGAGGCAGGTTTCCGTGCCCGGGATGTAGAAGTAGCCCGTGCCGAAAGCGTCGCAAACGCGAACATATTCCATGGGCTCCGGCTCGGCGGCGACGATCGCGTCGGCAGCCTGGGCGCCGGATACTGCCGCGAGCGCAGCAGCGGAGCCGAGAAGAAGGCTCTTGATGTTCATTTCTGACCTCCAGTCAAAAGTTTCACACGGGTCTGGGTTTCTTTGCTGAAGGACAGCGTTCCCTGCCCCATCCCCAATTCGTTCAAGAAGTCGGACGATCAACCGCCCTTGCTTCCGGAGTTGAAAATACAAAACCGGGTGGGGCGCGCAACGACCAACTTGCGAGATCAACTCCTTTGCGCCGCCCTTCCCCGATCCCTGTTGCCCAAACGACACAAAATCGCCCCAGACGGCCTGAAAGGATTAACAAAGCCTTAAGAAAATCCTTTGGCGACTAGGGTTTAGCAACGGTGCATAGTGCACCGGCTGTTCCGAAAAGAGGCAGAAAACAGCCGAAATCCGGGACAAAACCGGGCATCGGCACCATTCGGGCGCGGACTTTACCTATGCCGCGGCATGCGCGCAGGGCGCAATCGCACGGCGAATGCGGGTGGATTTGGGTGATTCCCAATGGAATCAGTGCGCGGCATGAGCGAATCGGGAGACGGTGCGAATCATGATGGACGCATTTCACGAAACCCGAGGGGAGCGCCTTGGTCGCAGAAAATGTCTTTCTGCCGCCGGCACCTGCTGGCGAAGTTTCAGGCCAGCTTCCTTCTTGAAGGCTGCAATGATGTTCGCCGCTCGCGACCAAGGAGAGTAAATCTTGATGCATACAAGCGCAGCGCCGAAGACCATGACCCTACCATAGGCTTGAAATACCGTTCCAGGGAACGGGCCACTGTCTCCGTCTCGACACCAACGTACGACAAAAGGGAAACCGGTCGAAACGGCTTGGTGGATGTCACGTAACCATTTTGATGGGAGACAAAACGCCGCTTGAGGTCATTCGTGGACCCCACATAGATGTCTTCGTTACTCAATTTCAGAAAATATACATACCACACGGCACCCGTCTCCCTTCGCCAAGGCTTCGGGAGACACCCTGCGCCCTTCGGGCTTCAGATGGCCAGCCACCCGAAGCCCGAAGGGTGCAGGGTGGCGGAGAAGAAGGGATTCGAACCCTCGATACCGTTTCCGGTATACTCCCTTAGCAGGGGAGCGCCTTCGACCACTCGGCCACCTCTCCGTTAGCGCCTGACTAGTGTCAGTGCGTCGCCAATGCAAGATTTTTTTGTCGGATTTCAGGAAATCCTCCCATTTTCGTCCGGGTTCCGGCGGGGCGAGCCGTCGAAACAGCGAGGCGCGCTGCAGACGCTTCGACGTGCTGCCCGCATAGGTATTCCTGGGTCGGCTGATCCTTATCCAATTTGCCGACGGTCTTCATGCAGCGCCGACGCGGAGGCAAAGCGGCGTCTGCGGGAAAGCGACGCTCGTTAGATTTCTATCGAATATCTTCGAGAGATTGCAAGCTTGCCGGCGGAGACTGACTGTCGGCCTTTGCAACAGGTTTGCGAAAAGCGCCGGCGAATGAATTGCCGGGATTCCACCTCCATGAGCCCGACGGGAGCGGCGCCGGCGAAAGCCGATGACGCACGCCCTTGCCCTGTCGGCGCTCCATTTGCCGGAGCAGATGCATGCAGCAGTCGACGATGTATTCGCTTGCGCCTTCGCCGCTCTATGACGAACGTCACGAGCGCTTCGCCATCGCCCATGCCGGAACGCTGATGGCGGTGCAGCCGGGGCTTGGCGGAGTATCCATACGCGCCTGCAGGATGATCGAAATCTCGCGTGGCGGAGCGCGCTTTTCCGTCGGCACCACGATCGGCTTGCCGCTGCACTACTATCTCCACGTCGTCGGAACGAACCGGCGCATCGGCTGCGCCGAGATCCACCGGGCGGGCGACAAACTCGCGGTGAAATTCATCAAGACGATCGACGAATCGTTCCTGCACGAGATCGTCCGCCTCGATTACTTTACCGGAGAAAGCCGAAACGCGAGAACGACGAGGGACCCACGTCGCCTCACGGCGCCGGCGCGCCCCTTCTTCTTCGGCGCGGACAGCCGCGGCTGAAACGACCGCGATCTTTCTTGCGCGAGGCGATTCCGATTTCGGTTCTTATGCGTTAAGTTCCGGGCGCACTTCGAACAGGGTCGTCCATATGTCCGCCTTCTCGCGTTTCACGCCGCTCATCCAATCCTTGCCGGCCACCATTCCCTTCGTCGGACCGGAGGCCATCGAGCGACAGCGCGGCCGCATGATCGCCGCTCGGATCGGCGCCAATGAGAGCGGATTCGGCCCGGCTCCGTCGGTGCTGCTGGCCATGCAGGCGGCGACCGGCGAAACGTGGAAATATGCCGATCCCGAAAATTGGGAACTGAAGCAGGCGCTTGGCGCCCATCTCGGGGTGCCGGCGGCTAATGTCGCCATCGGCGAAGGCATCGACAGCCTGCTCGGGCAGATCGTCCGCCTCGTCGTCGAGCCGGGCACGCCTGTCGTCACCTCGCTCGGGGGTTACCCGACCTTCAACTATCATGTTGCCGGCCATGGCGGCCGCCTGATGACGGTACCCTATGTCGACGACAGGGAAGACCTCGAGGGGCTGCTTGCTGCCGTGAAACGGGAGAACGCGCCGCTCGTCTATTTCGCCAATCCCGACAATCCGATGGGCAGCTGGTGGTCGGCCGATCGCGTCGTCGATTTTGCCGCCGCCTTGCCGGAAACGACGCTCTTCATCCTTGATGAGGCCTATAGCGAAACGGCCCCGCCGGAGTCGGTGCCATCGATCGAAAGCCTGATCGACCGGCCCAATGTCATTCGCACCCGCACCTTTTCCAAGGCCTATGGGCTTGCCGGTGCGCGCGTCGGTTACGCCCTGGCGACAGCCGGCACCGCCCAGGCCTTCGACAAGATCCGCAATCATTTCGGCATGAGCCGCGTGGGCGTTGCGGCGGCAATCGCGGCACTGGCGGATCAGGCCTATCTCACTGAAGTCACTCGGCGGATCGCGAAGTCCCGCGACCGGATTGCGGCAATTGCCCGGGATAATGGACTGGCGCCGCTTGCCTCCGCGACGAATTTCGTTGCCGTCGATTGCGGCCGCGACGCGGGCTATGCCAGAGCGATCGTCGAAAGGCTGATGAGCGACCACGGCGTCTTCATCCGCATGCCGGGTGTGGCGCCGCTCGACCGCTGCATCCGGATCAGCGCCGGGCCGGAGGCGGAGATGGACCTGCTTGCGGCCACGCTTCCCGCCGTACTCGAGAGCCTGAGCTGAACGGGTGATGACACACCCGCTTTGCGCGGTCAGTGCAGCGTCATCCATTCGCGCGCCGCGCGGAGCGCGGCCGCAAGCTCGGTCTTGCTCATGGTGGCGGCAAGGTCGGCGCGCAGACCCGCGGCGCGATCGCAGCCCTTGATGGCGGCGATGTTCAACCACTTGTGGGCGGCGACCATATCCACGGGCCTGCCGCGGCCCGTGGCATAGGCAAGGCCCATTTCACAGAGGGCGTCGGCCCGGTTGTCGCCACCCATCGCGGCATCCGAAACAGTCTGCATTTCAAAGCGTGCCATTGTAGTGTCCCTGTCTCCGATTGGTGCGCCTCAATCGTAGGGCGCACCTGTCTTTTGTGGTCTTGTTGGTCCCTGTCTTCGTCGTGCCTCTTGGTGGGCTTCCGGAAGTGCCCCGTCTTACGCAGCTTCACTTCCGGTCTTTCGGCGGGTGTTCGGCCCCGCTCCTCTTATGGCTCCGAGTATCGCCGAGGCAGTTCAACAGGCGCTTAAAATGCATGCTTAATTTGCCGAAAACAAAGTTCAAATACTTGGTAAACTTGGGTTTTCGTTAAGCATCGAAGCCCCTCAAACAGCGGCAATTCGCCTAAAATTTTACGAAATCTTCAATCTTGGATTTCAACCAAACGCTAACCATGAAAGCACGAGCAGTTCCGCTTGCGCGGCGCTCCGCTTCGCCAAATACCCATCTTCCGGTTTATTTACCTTTACGTACGCGTAAGTTATTGTGCGCTCAGGCGGCGTGGAGGCCGCCCGTTTTGTGGAGGAACTTGAATGATTCGCACTTTGCTCGTCAGCGCGGCACTCGCTCTTGCCGCGGCAGGCCCGGTCCAGGCAGCCGAGCCGATCGTCGGCAACTGGAAGACCGCCAGCGGCGCCACGGCGGAAATCGCGCCCTGCGGCGGTTCCTTCTGCGTCACGCTGAAGACGGGCAAACATGCCGGGAAACGCATCGGCAACCTTGCCGGCGCTGCCGGTAGCTACAGCGGCGAAATCACCGATCCGGAAAACGACAAGACCTATAGCGGCTCGGGCTCGGTCGACGGCAATTCGCTGCAAATGAAGGGATGCGTGCTGAAGGTGCTTTGCAAGTCACAGACCTGGACTCGTCTTTAAGCACTTTCGATTTTAGGGTTGAATGTAAAACCCCTCCCCAACCCTCCCCACAAGGGGGAGGGGCTTGGTGCTAGCGGCGAGCTCCTGCAATTTCAATGCCTTAGAGCCTGCTGCGAGGTGGAATGCGGGCAGAGAGAGCGCGGCATCGTGAGTCCCTCCCCCTTGTGGGGAGGGGTTGGGGAGGGTGCAAGGCTCACAGTACAACCGCAGAGAACTACCGCGCCCGTTGGCCGAACAGGATCTTCTGGGCTTCCTTGTCCTCTGCAAGGCTCTTCTGGCGGGCTCGCTCCTCCTTGCCGACCTCGATCGCCTTCTTGACCGCCGGGCGCGCGAGCATCGTCTCGAACCAGCGCTTCAGGTTCGGGAACTCGTCGAGATCCTGCCCCTGGTTCTCGTGCGGGATCACCCAGCCGATCGCAGCCATGTCGGCAATGGAGTAATCGCCGGCCAGGAAGGGCCGGTCGGCGAGGCGCTTGTTCATCACGCCATAGAGGCGGTTCACTTCATTGGTGTAGCGCTCGATGCCATAGGCGATCCGTTCCGGCGCATATTGCCGGAAGTGATGGGCCTGCCCCGCCATGGGACCGAGACCGCCGACCTGCCAGAAGAGCCATTGCTCGACTTCGACGCGGGCACGCTCGTCGTTCGGATAGAACCTGCCGTATTTGCGACCGAGATATTGCAGGATCGCACCCGACTCGAACACCGAGATCGGCGCGCCGTCCGGACCCTCGGGATCGACGATCGCCGGCATGCGGTTATTGGGCGAGATTTTGAGGAAATCCGGCGCGAACTGGTCGCCCCGGCCGATATTGACGTATTTGACCACGTAGGGAACGCCGAGTTCCTCCAGCATGATGGTGATCTTCCAGCCGTTCGGTGTCGGCCAGTAATAAAGCTCGATCGGAGCCGTCATCGGCGATCTCTCCTTAAGGTTCGTGGAAAACCACAGGTAGGAACCCGCCTCGCGCGAGGCAAGGCCCCCACCTTCAACCAAGATGAACGGCAGATGAATGGGCGCCTCAGCAAGAATTCAGTTTGGCTGTGCGAAAAGACGCCCAATCGATTTGACAGCGCCTCCAGCCCACGGACAGAAACATGGATATCCTCGCCCGCCGCCTCACCATCATCAGCTTGCTGATGGTCGTCTTCGCAATGTCACTCGCTGCGGCCGTCGGCGCCGACACCGAGCGTCGCCGCCAGAACACCTATATCGGCTCGCTGACCGACTGCACCGCGCACACGGCACAATATTGCCAGGCCAAGCTTTAAGGCGGGACAGGAGGCGAGCGGTCTTCCCCCGCTCGCTCCGCCCCAACACACCAGGATTAGGGAAATGTCCGCTTTCGTCTCCTCCGCCATCCTCGCACTCCGGCTCCTGTTCGTCACGGGCCTGCTGATGGCGCCGATCGGAGCGGTCGCCTACAACAAGGCCAGCACCTCCGGCATCGGCAAGAACGGCGCCGGCTTCGTTCTCTTCATGACGCTCCAGCGCCAGGCGATGAGTTGATCACACGGTCGCCGCCGCCTCCATTTCCCTCTTGCGCTTCACCTAAGTCTCCGCTCCTTGTCACCTGTGAAAGGAGCAAGCCATGCCCGCATTCGCCATCTATTTCCTTGCAGCCCTTGCCGAGATCGCCGGCTGCTTCGCCTTCTGGGCATGGCTCAGGCTCGACAAGTCCGCCTGGTGGCTGATACCCGGTATGGGCTCTCTGGCCCTCTTTGCCTGGCTCCTGACCATGATCGATACGGCCGCTGCCGGGCGCGCCTATGCGGCCTATGGCGGCGTCTACATCGCCACCTCGCTCTTCTGGCTTTGGATCGCCGAAGGCATCAGGCCCGACCGGTGGGACGTGACCGGCATGGCGGTGGCACTTGCCGGCAGCGCAATCATTCTCGCAGGCCCCCGCTAGCGCATCGGCCTGAAGGACGCGCCGCGCTGTAAAGCGCGTCGACATGCATTGGAGGCGAAGCGGGAGTGTAAAAAACCGCACATCTTGTCGTTTGCTTGTCAGAAGCCCCAGCCTATAATGCAACATGGACAAACGAATCTCTTCACACTCCGCCCTCTCCATTGCCACCCCTGAAGCCTTCGAGTCGCAAACCTTCGACAATGCGGCCGATGCCGTCGATTGCCTGGAAGCGCTCTACGAGCGCAACACCCGCTTCCTGCGCGAGGCTTTCGAGGGGCTGGGAAAGAACGGCAGGCCGCTAACGCGTTTCCGCGCCTGCTATCCGCAGGTCAGCATCGAGACAAGCAGCTTCGGCCATGTCGATTCCAGGCTGTCCTTCGGCTATGTCAGCGCACCCGGCGTCTACACGACGACGATCACCCGTCCACAGCTCTTCCGCCACTACCTGAAGGAACAGTTCGGACATCTGATCCGCAACCACGGCGTCAGCGTCATCGTGTCCGAATCGGCAACGCCCATTCCGCTGCACTTCGCCTTCGGCGAGAACGCGCATGTCGAGGCATCGGCGGGCGAGAGCATCGATATTCCGCTGCGCGACCTCTTCGATGCGCCGGATATCACCACCACCGACGACGAGATCGCCAACGGCTCCTACGAGCCGGGGCCCGGCGAGCCCTCCCCGCTTGCCCCCTTCACGGCCCAGCGCATCGACTATTCGCTTGCGCGCCTCAGCCATTACACGGCGACCAGCGCCACGCATTTCCAGAACTTCGTGCTTTTCACGAACTACCAGTTCTATATCGACGAGTTCTGCGCCTGGGCGCGCCAGCAGATGGCCGAAGGCGGCAATGGCTATACGGCGTTCATCGAGCCCGGCAATATTATTACGCCGGCGGGCGCCGACAGGCCGGAGGCCGATTATTCGCTCGCCCGCCTGCCGCAAATGCCGGCCTATCACGTAAAGAAGAAGGGCCATGGCGGCATCACCATGGTCAACATCGGCGTCGGCCCCTCCAACGCCAAGACCATCACCGACCACATCGCCGTGCTGAGGCCGCATGTCTGGCTGATGCTCGGCCATTGCGCCGGCTTGCGCAACAGCCAGAGGCTCGGGGATTATGTGCTCGCCCATGCCTACATGCGCGAAGATCACGTGCTCGACGATGACCTGCCGGTCTGGATTCCACTGCCGGCACTGGCGGAGGTGCAGGTCGCGCTTCAGGATGCGGTGGCCGAGGTGACGGGCTACAAGGGTTACGACCTCAAGCAGATCATGCGCACCGGCACCGTGGCCACGATCGACAATCGCAACTGGGAGTTGCGCGACCAGCGCGGTCCGGTCAAGCGCTTGTCGCAGGCCCGCGCCATCGCGCTCGACATGGAATCGGCGACGATCGCCGCCAATGGCTTCCGCTTCCGCGTGCCCTACGGCACCTTGCTCTGCGTGTCCGACAAACCGCTGCACGGCGAATTGAAGCTGCCGGGAATGGCAACCGCTTTCTACCGGACCCAGGTGAGCCAACATCTGAAGATCGGCATTCTGGCGCTGCAGAAACTCGCGGCGATGCCGCCGGAGAAGCTGCATTCACGCAAGCTCAGAAGCTTCTACGAGACATCGTTCCAGTAGACGCTATCGATGTCGCCGGACCTTCCCGCTTACAGCGCCGCGCGTCTTTTCAGACGCGCAAAGGTCGCTGTAACTCTTTGAATCTACGCATCGAGCTTTCCGAAAAGCGGATACGATTTTCGGGCCGATGCGCTAGGGTCTGTCGACATTCAGGCGATGGCTCGCATGGCGGCTGAGAGATGGACGAAGGCTGCGAAGCTTTTGTCGGTCTTGTCGTA
>NZ_MDDV01000033.1 GCF_001854885.1 Ensifer sp. LCM 4579
CGGGGGCAACCAACCCAGCCAGCATCATCTTGCAAAAAGTTGCCGGGGGCAGTCGCATCGCGATTACCCCATGTGTAGCTGGCGGGGTGGCCATGAGCGGTTTTCCGATAAGGCTGGCTTGTTCAAGCTCAACCTGATGGAAAGATCACGATGACTGACGAGATGTGAACCTGCGCTCGCTTGTTGAGAAGAGCGCGGATGCGGATTTGCTGCGGGAGATGATCGGCTTTGCCGCCGATAAGCTGATGGAACTGGAGGTCGGGGCGAAAACGGGCGCGGCCTATTGCGAGAAAACGCCTTTCGGCTTGCCCAACGTAACGGCTACCGCGAGCGCGACTGGGAAACACGAGCCGGGACCGTGGAACTGCGCATCCCGAAGCTTCGCACCGGCACCTATTTCCGAAGCTTTCTCGAGCCGCGCCGCATGGCCGAGAAGGCTCTGACATGAGCGATACTGGAGGATTGCGATGGTAGTATCGTTCAAGCCGTTCTTTGGGTTCGCTTATTTCAGTAAGGGGTCGAACAAGGTACTTGCACATCGTGATCGGTGAGCATGAACCGCCCACTCTCACTTCAGCGGCGGCCAGGAAGGCGCTCAACGCTGCGCCCATTGCGGCATGCAACCGGTGTTTAACCCCCACGTTGCCCTGTCCTGTCGTGATCTGTGATCGGTTTTCCATCGAAGAACGAAGGGAGTTTCTCCATGGAGACTACGTGGGAGGTACTCACAACCGCCAAGGCTACCTCGTTCACCGTCACGCCCGGCCGCAAACTCTCTGATACGATCCGCGCCTTTGACCTCCTCGGGCCATTGCCGATGACGGACCCAGTTCGAAGCCCTGTTTGCGGGCCTGAACTGGCGTCGCGTCCGCGCTGTCGAGACGAGAGCGCCGGAGGCCATCGAGTAACTGCGGCACGATGACTCGGTTGTTAAATTGCAGAGGTAAGCCGAGGCCGAATTGGGTAGACCCGGCGCATGCTGAACGCCGTCGACCTGCTAGATGACATTGCCGCCCTGAAGGCGATGCTGATCGCAGCGGAAGCGCGTGAAGTTCGCAAGGACGAGCGGATCGAACGACTGGAAAGACTGGTTGCCGCCTTCAGGCAAGCAGCCTTCGGGCGCAAATCCGAGAAGAGCGATCCCGATCAATTCGATCTGGCGTTGGAGGATTTGGAAACGGCCATTGCGGCTGTCCAGACTGAAGACGAGGCCGATACTCCTCCAGGCAAACGATCCTCCAAGCCACGCACGACCAATCGCGGCTCGCTTCCCAGCCATCTTGCCCGTATCGAAGAGGTCATCGAGCCGGAAAGCCTTATCTGCGCCTGCGGTGGTTGCCTGCATTGTATCGGCGAGGATGTGTCCGAGCGGTTGGATGTGATCCCGGCGCAGTTCCGCGTCATCGACAGTCGCGTGTCGGCACAGTTGCCATAGCGCTCTGCCGCTGACGGTAGTTGATACCGAGCGATGGAAATATTCCGCCAATGTGTGAGCAGCACATCGCTTACAATCCTGTAGGTGGCAGATTTCGTTGGTCCGATTTGTGAGAGGTGACCTGCCACGAACAATTTCCTCCAGATTGGATTAGAGTCCGGCCCATTAAAGGACGGATGCATGAAGAAGCAGAGATTTACGGAAGAGCAGACCGTTCCGGTGCTGAAGGAGCGCTGCAAGTGCGCCTCGTCGACGTCTGCCCGGAGCGCACGACAACGTCGCCAATGACGACCTCGACCACCGCGCCCGCCGCACACCGGACCGTTGTTTCGGAGCTCGAATGCCGCGCTGAAGCACGTCGCGCGTCCCGAGCGTCACGACGCCGGGCGAAGAGCTGCGACGGGTGAATGCCAACTCGATGGGCAATCGCCGAAACACCCGCGCCGGGCTCCGGCGCCTCTCCCACGACCTGCGCCTTGAACTCATCCGACCAGCGTCGGCGAAGTTGCCGCGGCGCACCTTCGAGGCGCTCAGCAACCGCTTCGATCATGTGGAAGGTTCTAGTTCCAGAGCTAGGCGCAGACATAGAAGCTCACATCGGCTCACAACGTCTGCTACCGACAACCGACCGCTAGGCCCCTCCGCCAGACGGGGTCCCCTTGCCGCTTACGCCTAACCTGTGGCCCTCGCCGGATAGTTACGGTGAATTTAAAGAAGTTTAACTTGCAACGCGTGAATGTGAGTCTACGATCCGAACCTACTGCTGTCGCAATTCGACAGTTGGGCCAGCACCCTTATCCATGATCGGATTCCCTTGTGAAAACTCGAAAGATCGTATTTTTCGTTCGGACTGTGGTGGCGATTGTCTGAACGCGCGAAGCCGATCGGCAGAGAATCCAGGCCAAATCGGCTTTGCATAACGCTCACAATCGGGATCGAACCTCCGCTGCCGATCAGTACGGATTCACAATTCCATTCGTCTTTCAAAGCAGCACGAGCGCGCCGAAGGTATTCACTTTTCGAACAGATGATCGATGCTTTGCTTCCACCAGATCCGGTGAATTTCACTCTGCAATCTGCCGGCAACCTGGCGCGAATGTGCTCGCAAAACTTCGCTTCGATTTTTTCAGGATCCTGGCCCGCGACCAGTCGGAAAGATATCTTAGCCACAGCCTTCGAGGGGATGATCGTCTTTAAGCCGTCCCCACAGTAACCTCCGGCGATGCCGTTGATTTCACACGATGGACGAGTCCAAACTTGCTCGAGAACCGAATATGCTTCATCGCCTGCGGATTGCGAGAGGCCTACTTTCTTCAGAAAAATATCTGCATTGAAATTCAGCTTTCCCAGTTCACCACCTAGGTCTTCATCTGGGTCTTTCACATCGTCATAGAATCCCTCAATTGCGACTTCGCCGTTCTTGCCCCGAAGGCTAGAGATCAGTTCAGCGAGCACTTGGATGGGATTGCGGGCTGCGTTGCCGTAAGCTCCTGAGTGCAGATCCCGATTGGCACAGGTGATTTCAATTTCCTGTTCGAGCAAACCTCGAAACGAGACAGTGACAGCCGGAATCGCATCATTCCATAAATATGTGTCGCAAAGTAGCATGACATCTGCTCGCAGCTCTTGTCCGGCCTCATCCAAGAAACCATCGATACTTTGGCTGCCGCTTTCTTCCTCCCCTTCGAAGAACATGGAAACACTAATAGGCAGACGTCCTGTGACAGCTTTCCAGGCGCGGCATGCTTCGACAAAGGTGAGAAGCTGGCCCTTATCGTCCGATGCGCCGCGAGCAACAATATGAGTTTCCCCATCAGGCTGTAGCCGGAGCTTTGGGTCAAACGGGTCCGCTATCCATTCTTCGAGTGGTTCGACCGGCTGAACGTCGTAATGTCCGTAGAAGAGGACGTGGGGACCGGTGGCTTCTCTCTTATGTGCGACAACTACCGGGTGCCCGCATGTCTGTCGAACAGACGCGTCAAAGCCAACACCTGCTAACTCGTTTACCAACCACGAGGCTGCCTCTTGGCATTGTGGAGCATAGTGCGGATCACATGAGACGGATGGTATGCTCAAAAACCTGAGCAGCCTGTCCAAACTTGCGTTCAGGTTCTCGTCCGCGTTGTGTAAGACTTCTTCAACCGGTAGCGGGGCCGCTTCAATTGGATCCGTCGGGACAGACTGGTCCTTCAGTGACATGTAAAAGTCCTTTACTTGACGTAATAACGGCGTCAGTTTCCTAGCCGAACCAGGAAATGGTTGGGACGCGTGTTGTGATGATAATTGGGCCCAGCCTTGTCGGGCCTCTCCGATCAGTGAGTTGCGAAAAATTCCTGGATTTTGACTGGATCTCTCGTTTGAGTAAGAGACAACATCAGCAGTACGCGAGCCTTCTGGGGGTTAAGCGAGTCGGCCGTAACGAAACCAAGCGCGTCATCGTCAACCTCATCGTTCCGCTTGATCGGGTAAGAGTTTAAGCGCGACGAACGGACAAAGACCACGCCCTTTCGAACGGCCTCAGCGGCTGCTGGCCTAATGGACTTGGGCACGTTGCCGCTTCCAGTTCCTGCCCACACAATGCCTTTATAACCGCCTGCCATTGTAGCTTCGAGTATGTCGGATGCGACGCCTGCATAGCTGTATAAAATCGCGACTGGCGGCAAGACTCCCGTCTCGATGTGGAGCGCGCTGGCTGCGGTATGTTTGCGCTCCAGGGTCCGATAAAAATGCGGCCGCTCATCGACAATACATCCGAGTGGACCGAAATTCGGAGACTTGAAAGCATCCAGATTCGAGGTGGTTTTCGTGACATCGCGAGCAGAATGGATCTCAGAGTTGAAAGTAGCCAGTACGCCCCTACCCTTCGCCGCTGTACTGTTGGCAACGACCACCGCATTGTGAAAATTGGCAGCACCGTCCGCCCCCAGAGAGTACGGTCGCCGCATCGCTCCAGCTACTACTACCGGCTTCTCACTTTCAACAACTAGATTAAGAAAATACGCCGTCTCTTCCAACGTGTCCGTGCCATGCGTGACCACGATGCCCCGAACGTTATCATCAGCGAGGGCTTTATTGATGCGACTTGCCAGCCTTAGCCACAACTCTGGCGTTACGTCCGGACTAGACACCTGTGCTATCTGCTCCACAGTAATACGAAATTTGGTCCGGAGTTCGGGGATGGCTTCTAGCAATACCTCGGCCGTCAGCGTCGGGTCGCTGGGCGAAGTCTGCGCGATTGAACCTCCTGTGGCCAGAACGAGTACATTCCCACCGCGAGTATCCATCTGCTTCTACCTCCTAATTGCAAGCGAGCACTTCAAAACTAAATCGACTGGGCGGACACCGCCGTATCAGCATAACTCCACCACTACTGACGCCTGCTTGCGTCCAATGGCGGAGCGGAGTTCTTGAACTCGAGACTTGTGCGGCACATTCCGGATCGGGATCGAATCTCAGCTACCGCGCATATTGTCAGTTCCCGCAGTTG
The DNA here is from genome assembly GCF_001854885.1 of Ensifer sp. LCM 4579. Taxonomy (GTDB): domain Bacteria; phylum Pseudomonadota; class Alphaproteobacteria; order Rhizobiales; family Rhizobiaceae; genus Sinorhizobium. The sequence goes on from NZ_MDDV01000033.1 coordinate 4,923, forward strand.
AGCACGCCGCACTGCTTGACGTCATCAGGCACCGAGGCATGGACTTGCGGAGTTGCAGCGTTGGCCAAGGTCAGCCTGTGCAGAGATAGCCAACTGTAGATAGTTTACGCATTATTTTAGTTCCCCTGTTTTGCAGACCACTTCCTGATCCTCGCAAGAAGTGAGAAGCATGAGCACCCTCAGGAAATCACAACGCATAAATCCTGTCCACGAGGCTTATCAACAATAGATACGAATCATTCCATTTATTAAGAATCGTGCCAAACAGATACAGGAGGGCTCGCTCTCGACGGTCAAGCTTAACAAAAATTCTCCGGTTGATTGCGGAGGAGGAGAGTGGCTATGCTCAGTGCCGAGGTGCATCTGAGCTGCACATAAGCCCTTTTCCGGATGGCGTGATCGAGCGCCAACCTCAGCGATCAGCGCTCAATGTTTGGCACGACCCACGTGATTTGTGCGCAGCATTCTGATAGTAGGAATGCGCATTGCCACGCATGATACGGTCAATCAAGTAGCGCGTATCTTCCAAAGAAATCCAGCCTTCTGCGACTAGTTGAGAAATCGCCTGGGCGATGCCGCGTCGCGCAATCACAGCGTGCCCGTAGATTGGCTCCACCGTTACGTAATCGCCGCCGAACGTGAAGATCTTGTTGGACGGAACAGCCATCAGAAACTCTTTTAAGAAGCGAACGCACGCCACTGGATTAATGATCCACGCCCAGCACATATCGATGGCGGCGTTAGGATAGTGCTTCGCTAATGCGATAAACTCGTGCTCATACGGATAGCCAATGTGCATCAGAACAAAGCGCGTGTCCGGGAAATCTCGCAGTAGGCGACAAACATCTGCAGCATTGTTGCGCGTACGAGAGAGCTGCATCACACCGTGTCCAGCTAGTACACCGGTATGCAGCTTGACCGGCAGCCCAAACTCCGTGGCCTTGCCAAGGCAGTATCGGAATAGGAAGTCCTGGAGGGCCTTGAGGTCGTCAGGCCCCAGCGCGTGCAAATGGCCGGCTCTATCGATCTGATGAAGAAACAGTCGCGATGCTTGAGCTTTGGTGACGAACGAGAAGTCAAGTGCCCGCGAGTAAGCAATCTGCGATTTCACGGCTACCGCTGTAGGCCCGAATGTAGAGAAGTAGAAGTCAACTACATGAAGCCATTCATCGAGCGTTTCAGGTCGTTTGCCGGTCTCGGCCTCTACCCTGTTGAAGTCCGCAGCGCTGCACCTGCAAAGTTGAAGAATGCTTATATCCTGGTCCAGTAGCGCCGGCTGCTCGGTCACCATGAAAATGCGCTGCAGCGAGTTGACATGACATCCCTCGATATTTGCGAGCTTGAGAATCCGTTGGTAAAAGCCTGGTTGTACCGTTTCATAATATTTTTCAGCGATGCGCGGAAAGCTTTCTGCGGTCAGATCGCGTTCTCCATAAAGGCCGTAAAACGTGTACCGTAGAGCTTGCGCGTATCCGGTGTTACGGATGCGGTCCCAGTATGGCGAGATGAGTTGATATTTCTCTTGGCCGCTGAGGCCCGGGCTAAGGAACTTTCGCAGGTCTGCTGCTGGCAATCCCGAAACGATCAAATCCTCGGCCGCGTAAGACCTGAACAGATAAGCCCAGTCATTGCAGGGTAAGGTACGGGCATCAAATGCGCCAGCAAGGCGCTGACTTTCTTCGATCAAATGCTCGTGGGTATCAACAAACGGCGTCTCCTCAACCCATTGAGCGATTTGTTGGTCAACTCTGGTCATTCCTTCCCAGGCTATTGCGGTCCGATTTTCCATTTGCTGCTCCCGTTAGCTAGATGCGAGTAAGTTTTTGCAACAGCATATAGAAGAACACGTGCAGGGATCTCTCTTCGAGCCCATTGGTTATCTCGCGGCGGGCAGGATCATTCCGAAGAAGTCCGCGTGGCTAGTCGGAGCCGCGAGCAGATCGAGTTCCTCGTACTGCCCGGTCACCTTAAGCCGATCGCGGACATAGCCAAGGGCGCAAACATCCTCAATGGCAAAGCCGACGGAATCGAACAGCGTGATCTGCCGTTCGCCGGCGCGGCCTGGCACCTTCCCCGCGATTACCTGCCAAAATTCGATGACCGGGTGGTCCGACGACAGAAGACAATATCCGGGCATCAGTTCGCCTGCCAGCACGCGGCCAGGTGCTCTTTACCCACTTCGAGGGCCGGAGGATCCTCCACCTTGCAACGGTCTAAGGCGAGCGGGCATCGCGGATGGAAACGGCAGCCCTTCGGCACCCGGGCGGCACTTGGTACGTCTCCCTGGAGTGCTTTGATTCCACTAGGCCGCCCGTCTGCGGGGAGTTGCGGTGTAGCATCCCGTAAAGCCATCGTATAGGGGTGCTTGGGGTTAAAGATAATATCATCGGCGCTACCGATCTCGACCACACGTCCGAGATACATAACTGCAATTCTATCGGCGATCAGCCAGGCGAGCGGGAGGTCGTGTGTGATGAAGAGCAGCGCCAAATTCTGCTTAGCACGCATATCGATAAGCGCCTGCAGAATCTGTGCCCGAATCGAGACATCGAGCATGGACACCGGTTCGTCTGCAACGATGAGATCGGGTTTGACCACCAGAGCACCGGCAACTACGACTCGCTGTCGCTGCCCACCGGATAACTCATGCGGAAAGCGCGTGAAATACTCCTGCGGAGGATTGAGGCCTGCGGCTGACAGCGCCTCACTCACTCGTTCAGTGAGTTGGCTCTCACTGCTTACGAGCTTCAATGACCGTAATGGCTCTGCAACGGCGTCGAATATCGTATGCCGAGGGTTTAGAGCTTGATAGGCATCCTGAAAGATCATCTGCACACGGTGGCGATAAGGACGCAGAGCCGAGAAGCCCTGCACCGAGGTCATATCAATGCCATCAAAAACCAACCTGCCACCGGTCGGCTGAACGAGTTTTGTGATGACTCTACCCACCGTCGTCTTGCCACTGCCGGACTCGCCCACAAGCGCTACGATCTCGCCCCGACCAATAGTCAGATCGACCCCATCTATTGCGTGCACAGCGCCTTTGGATCGTCCGAGGATACTGTCCAAGAAATCGCCCTCTATAGGAAAGCGGACTTGTAGATTCTCCAAACGGAGGATGTCGACATTATCAGGCATGAACTAGAACCCCGTCGGACTTCATCTGGGAGCTATGGAGGTGACACGCCACGCGTCGCTGGCCTGTACTTTCAAGGGCCGGAGCTTGCGTGGCGCAAATCGACATTGACGACGGGCAGCGAGTGTGAAACGGACAGCCTGGAGGCCGCGTGATCAGAGAGGGGGGGTCGCCCGGGATCGGTCGAAGTACTCGTTGTCTTTTTGCCGGGTTTGGGATCGACTCAATCAGCAACCGGGTGTACGGATGCTTGGGCGCGGCGAAGATCTCGGCAACGGTGCCATCTTCGACGATACGGCCGGCATACATGATCATTACACGGTCACACGTCTCCGCGACCACAGAGAGATCGTGGGTGATCAATAGAAGCGCTAGATTGAACTTTGATCGCAGTTCAACCAGTAGCTTTAGGATTTGCGCCTGGTTAATGACGTCGAGGGCTGTCGTGGGCTCGTCCCCAATAATGATCGACGGCCGGCAGGCGAGCGCCATTGCAATCATGACTCTCTGGCGCATGCCGCCTGAAAGTTGGTGTGGATAGGCGGTCCCACGATCCGGGGGGATGCCGACAAGTTCGAGCAATTCTTTTGCTCTCGTCATTGCGGCCTCGCGCGGCATACCGTTCAGCATGCATGGCTCCGCAATTTGCTTGGCAATACGTTGGACCGGATTAAGCGCATTCATAGCGCCTTGAAAAACCACGGCGGTTTCGGTCCAGCGATGTGGCCGCATCGCAGCATCATCGTCGATCTGCAGCCTAGCACCGCGGTAGCGCACTTCGCCGCTCGTCACCCGCGCATCTGTCGACAGCAAACCTGCGATGGCCATAGCAGTTGTCGTCTTGCCACTCCCCGACTCCCCGACAAGAGCGACTGCCTCTCCGGCCTGGAGATCAAAACTCACCTCATGAAGTGCACGCGACGAAATGCCCTTGAGCCCATAGTCGACCGAAAGCCCGTCCACTGCCAAAAGTTGGCCGCTTGCAGATCTAAATACTTCGCTCATGGAATTGCCCTCCGGCGCGGGTTAAACGTATCATCGAGCGCATTGCCGAGGAGAACGAATGCAAGAGAAACAGTGAGTACACACGCACCAGGTGCACCAAGATACCACCAAGCACCAGCGCTTGCGGCACCAGCCTGCTGGGCCAGTGACAGCAACGTGCCCCATGAAGGCTGCACCGGATCGCCGAGCCCAATGAATGAGAGCGCAGTTTCGGTATAGATCGCGCCGGCTACAACCAATGCACCGTTGGCGGCGATCTGCGGCACGAGGTTTGGTAAGACATGTCGTATCATGATGCTGAGGTCACTACTGCCCGCGACCCGCGCGCGATCCACGAATGGGCGCTCCCGCAGTGAGAGTGTCTGGCTCCGAATGAGGCGTGCCACAAAGGCCCAACTCGTCAAGCCGATCACAACAACGATGACGAAGAGAGAGGTTCGGAAGCCGAGAACCTCACGACCGCGGCCGATGACCTCCACAAACACGGGCGCAATAACCAACGCCAACACGAATGACGGTACAATGAAGAAGAAATCAGTTAGGCGCATTAGCCAAACGTCTACCCTGCCGCCATAGTACCCCGACGTTATGCCGACAGTGGTACCGACGATGAGGCTGATCACGGTGGCTATCAACGCGATCGTCAGAGATATTCGTGCCCCGTGGACAACCACGTTAAGCACATCCCGACCCACCTCATCGGTGCCCAATATGTGCTGACTGTCGGGCGGCGTCAGGAAATCGCCGCTCGCGGTAGCTGCTGTTTCGAGGGGACCGACGATGGGCCCAGGTATCGCTGCCAATATAAGGAAGAAGGCCAAAGCCGCGACGCCGACCCAAGCGCCAACCCGCTCAAAGAGCCGGCTGAAGAATTCTTTTGTTGCCCGCAGCCTGACGTGCCGGCGAGGTCCCGCAACTACTTCAGTCATTGTGTCACCCGAGGATCAAGAAGCCCGTAGGCCAAGTCGGCGATAAGGTTTGCAAAAACGATAGAGGTGCCGAGCAGCAAAAAGACACCCTGGAGCACAGGATAGTCTCGAGCGTTGAGCGCTCCAACCGTTAGGCTGCCAATACCCGGCCAGGCGAATACAGTTTCGACGGTAATGGCGCCTGCCACCACATAACCGAGATTGAGCGTCACCAAGGTCACGACCGGCAACATTGCATTGCGAAAGGCATGACGCAGTAGCATCTGACCACTTGTCAGGCCCTTCGCCCTTGCGGTTACCATATAGTCTTCGGCCACAACATCGCTCATAGCAGCTCGCGCGACCAGTACGTATTGACCCATGATTCCCAGCGCTACAGTGGAGGCAGGAAGCACGAGATGCCGCAGGTAATCTGCTAACCAAGCAAGGGATCCGGTATCGGCACCTGGAGAATATGCACCGTAACCGGGGAGCCAGCCCAATTTCGTGCTGAAGACCACCACCAGGACCATACCGAGCCAGAACGATGGCGTCGCGTAAAGCGCCAGGGAACCGCCCGTTGCGATAGTGTCAACGGCCCCTCCTCGGCGCCAGCCAGCGTAGATGCCCAGCATGACCCCCGCAGAAATTGCGATAATCTGAGCCACGCCGACGAGCGCAATTGTAGCAGGCAGTCGATCTAAAAGAAGGTCGCTGACACGCTGGCCCCTGAACTTAAAACTGTAGCCCAGGTCACCCTTTGCAGTTGCCGATAGATAGTCCAGCACTTGGTCGGGGATCAGCGGCCGGTCCAGGCCCCACCGCTCGCGTTGTGCCTCGATCTGCTCGCTAGTTACCGCTGAGCGCGACCCGTCCAACAGTAGCCCGGCGGGATCCCCGGGAATGACCCTGAATAAGATAAAGTTCAGGATCGCTACCATCAAAAGCGTGACGATCGCCCTGAGGACGATACCTCCGATACGCCGGCTCGTCCGACCGCCCTGTCCGCAGGTAGCCATTTCACTTCGACCTCAGCCGGTCGACCGGGAAGTAGCTCCATATGAAATCCTCGGTCCCCCAGCCCTCGAAACAATCCTTGCGATGGGCTTGGAGAAGGAAAGGGTAACACAGCATGATGTAGGGCGCCTCGGTATAAATGAGGCGCGCCGCCTGATCCACCAACTCCTGGCTTTTCTTAAGGTCGATAGTGACCTGAACTTCGGACAGGATCTGGTTAAAGTTATCATTTATCCAATACGACTGGTTTTGTCCCCCGATGAGCGCTCTGTTGCCCAAACGGAGTAGGCTGGCAGGCGCGGGAGAGCCCCAGTCGTTGCTGACGAGCAGATCCCACCCTCCTCCGCCCTTCGCCGGCGCTGCGGCCCGGGCCGAGAGCGCGCCGGGCTCGAGTTGGGTCACTGATACGGGAATACCGATTTGTCCCAGCCAGCCGGCGATAAGTTGCACGGCCGCGATTGGTATCTGTAAGTTGCCTCCACGGGTTCCGGCAATAAGCTCAAGCTGGAATCTTTTTCCTTCCTTATCCTCACGGACACCATCGCCATTCGTGTCCCGATAGCCTGCGGCATCCAGTCGGCGGCCCGCCTCCGCGAGATCGAAGTGGCGCCGGATATCGCTTAGGTCTGAATAGTAATCACTCGCCGCTGGGTACACCAACCCCACGCCAGGATCGGCGTGCCTGCGAAAGGCTCGCTCGACAATCGTCTTCTGGTCAATGGCGTAGCCGATGGCATCTCGGAACGCAGGGTCTTGAAGGGCTTTCGTGCTGCCTTCGCCTTGGCCTGATGCACAGTTAAAAGCCAACCAATTCCGCTGTTCGATACGCGATTCACCAACCTGAATGTTAGGGTCTTTCGAGAGGTCAGCCCATTGCGCAGCCGTCAGGCCGAGGCCGAATGCCAGAGCACCGCTCTTCAGACCTTGGGCAATCGGATCCGCAGTATCGAAGTGATGCAAGATCAGGCCTGCCGTCTCCGGCTGTCCGTTGCGGAAATATGGGTTCGGCGTTAAGCGTACAAATTGCCCCTGCTGAAATTCCGAAACGATCATCGGACCGGTACCTACGAGGGGGGGATCGTTACGAAAGGTGCTGCGCGCGTCCGCGTAGCTGATGTCCTCCCAAATATGCTCGGGAACAATCAGGATAGTGTTGTCGAGCGGCCAACGGGTGGGCTCCTTTGTCACAATCTGCAAAGTCTCGTCGTCCAGGGCTATGATGGATTTGACGTTCTTCAGGCCATCATCAACGCTGTTCCAGCCGGCGTTCAGCTCGTCGGGTTTGCCGATAGAGTCCCGGAGATAATTATAAGTGAAAGCAGCGTCTCGAGCTGTGGCTGACTTGCCGTCCGACCACTTCATGCCCGGCCAGATCTTGAACGTCCAGGTGAGATTGTCGTCCGCAACTGACCACTCCTTCGCAAACCCCTTCCGATCAGAGTGTCGCTGGGCATCGACCGCGACTAGATAATCGTAGGTAAATACAGTCGGCCAGAACGACGACCATGTGGCAAAAGGGTTCATCGAGTCGGGGGAGTATGTGGCGCCGAGACGAACAATGTTGTCACAGGATGAGGCAAACGCGCCCTTCGACTGCATGACCCACGGTGCCGTTGTTGCGAGCAAAATGGCTTTAATGACGTCACGTCGTTGGACTGGCAACTTATTCATTCTGTCCTCCCTCGTTTGATGCATTTCAGACAAACATAGCTTTTCCCGGCTGTCCAGCCATATATCACAAACTCAAATTTTCCTTTTCAATTTTCGAGAATTTCATGGATTCAACTGCTTCTGAGACACCGGCGGCCTTGCCAGGCGCGGCTCTGACGTGGCCCTGGGAGAGAGGGTTTAAAGGCATGTCCTCCGTACTGATTGGGCGATAAAGCAGTCGAATTGACTCCCCCGGAGACCCAGGCGTCACGCTGGCTTGAGCCGTGGATAGGGTCGAGACTGAAGAGTCACGAAATTTCTGCGGAACTTGTCAAAAAGTCCAGCGCCTCGGATCGCAGTCAACCACCGGCAGAACAAGTGCTTTATCATTTTTCGGAAGAAAAGTTTGCGTATCATAAGAATGTGATGGACACACTACTGCCTCCGTGGCAAGTCCAGAGACGACCATTAACACGTCACCAGCCCGTCCGGCGGAATGCGCGCGCTTCCAGTTCCAACAGCAAAGAGGCTGATGGATCACTAAGTGCGCGGAAAACTGACTGGGTGCCTTGATTGCAGCGGACAGCGGGTCTGTGTGCGACGTCATCGGCAGCGTGCGGTCCGTTAGGCGGAAGCCACGGAGCTAACGCTTCCAAAAGGGTCAACAAGGTGGTCGATGGGAGGATATGATGACCGAACAATTTTGTTACAACGCCAGTCAGTGGGTGAGCTTTTCTGAAGCTGATGTAGTGCGCGATATATCTTACGTGACAACGAATGACAGAACGCGCATTGCATATGTTTCATACCGCCCAAAGTCGGGCCGTTATCCGACCGTCTTCGAATATACCCCTTATACAGCAAGCGCGGCACCGTTCGAAGTTGCGAAGCCATTTCTCGATGCCGGCTATGCTTTCGTCGGCGCCAACGTCACCGGGACCGGCTGCTCAACAGGCGTTATGGATCAGTGGCTGACGCGCATCGAAGGCGTTCACGGGGCCGAAGTCGTCGAATGGATCGCCAAACAGCCTTGGAGCGACGGCAATATAGGAATGGTGGGGTATTCATCCGGAGGAACATCTCAATTGTGGGTCGCGGCAGAGCAACCGCCCCATCTAAGAGCCATCGTGCCGTCAGGCCTCGGCAATGGCTATGATACTTGGACCTATTTGGGCGGCATGCTGCAGATCAGCGCACTTCAATGGGCATTTACCTCCGAGTTTGAAACTCCGGTGAGCGGTGCGGAATGGCGCGTCCGCCACGGCGATACCGAAGGCGCCAAGTACCGCAGTAGTGATAGGTTTGTCGACAGGTATCCACTGTTTGTAGATTTGATTCGACAGCATCCGTTCAAGGACGAGTGGTCGGATACGATATTCCCCCCCCCAACTGCGCTCGCCAAGATCTCTGTGCCCACGATGATCGTCGCCGCGTCCCAGGATGAGTGGGGCGGCGCTGCCAAGGAAGGTCCCCGCCTCTTCATGCGATACTTGGCTAACTTGAAGAACAAGAAGCTCGTGCTTTTGAACGGAGCCCACTCAAGCGGATCAGCACACAAGGGCTCTGCCCCGGTACTCGCGGAGCATATCCGGTTCCTTGATCGTTGGGTGAAGGGCGTTAAGAACGGGATCGAGGATGAGCCCGCGGTAAAGGTATTTTGGGAGGTAACGGAACCGGGAGGGGATCCCAAGAAAGCAGTTGCCGGTTGGACTACGACCCATGAGACTTGGCCCGAACCATCAGTCGTGCGTCAGCCCTTCTATCTCACCGCGGACGCCAAACTGTCACCTGACCAGCCCGGGTCCAGACCGGAAGAAGGCTCTCGCGCATATCTTTACCCGATAGGAACCGAACAATTCGGCGACAGTAGCCCGTTCGCAGTTGCACCAAGTGGGTTGACAGGAACGTTCCAATCGGCGAAGAGTTCACTCTTGCGCATGGGCCTTCTAAATTACCGCACTGCCCCACTTGCATCAGACATGGCGTTGCTTGGGAACCCAGAAGTAACGCTATTTCTCAGTATCGACCAGGGCGATGACGCTGACCTCGAGCTGACATTAAAAGACGTTGACCCGGACGGAAACATACTTTTCATTCAATCAGGCCTACAGCGCGCGTCGTTTCGCGAACTTGATGAAGCGCTAACCAACGCTGAGGACGTTGTGCCGGCGTTTCGCGAAAGCGAAAAGCTCAAGCCGGGCAAAATCTACGAGATACGAATGTCTTTGCTGGGGGCGTTTGCACACGTCGTCCGGAAGGGACATAGTCTCGAACTCACTGTCGGTGCGCCGGGTTTGCTTCCGGACCGGGTGATCGGTAGTCTCCCGGTTGGCGTTCCCTCGATCAATCGAATTTATTCATCGAAGGCATGCCCTTCGAAGATCTTACTTCCAGTTCTACCGGGAGCCGTTGCCCAAGCTCCGACGCCCGAGTATGGCTCGTTGCGCAATCAGCCTTACCGAAAAGAAACCGGATTCGTGCCCGGCGGACTGCCGATCAGATGAGCTCGTAGTAGTACGCGGCACCGATAAAGCCTTCTGCATGCCGTTCTCTGTTCGCGGCTGTCCATCTGAGATGATGATCAGTGAATTGATATCAGCGGAACTGGGGCTGATGCAGGAGCTTCCAGGATCCAGACCTCTACGTACAGGCGGCCGGAAGGCACAGCGCTAAACGAAGCTAATGCTTTGATGATGGCTTCCGGGTGCCGCCGAAGTTGAAAAATGGAGGACTTTAGTATGACCGCTTACCGCGATGGCCCAGCTTCCATTTTGGAGCTTGCAGAACATCCAGACACATCGCCGCAGCCCTTGCCCTTTGCGAGAACGAATGCGCAACCCGAATGCAGAATGGTTCGAGAATTACAGCCCAGACAGGCGCGCCATCAATACCGGCGCGCCAAGATCAAACGCCGCAGCACTAAATCCATAGCACCGTGCCAGCGTCAGCGGGCCAGTTCAATCCGGCTTCAATGATCGGGCTCGACGAGACCGGCGCGGTGGTTCTGCGCCGTCGCCTTCGTCGCGATGGCTTTGTGGGCTTTGTCGGCAAAATGGGGCCGTGCATTGTGGCGATGGAAGCCCGCTGCGGCGCGCATCACCTTGGGGGGTACTTGGTGCCAGGGGTCACACGGTCCGGCTGATGTCGCCGGAATATGTGCGGCCCTATGTGAAGGCGAACAAGAACGACGACCACGATGCCGAGGCGATCGCGGAAGCAGCAACGCGGCCGACGATGCGGTTTGTACCGGTGAAGAGTGAAGCGCAATCGGAAATCCAGGCGCTGCATCGCGCTCGCGCCTAGTGACGGAGCGCACGGCGCTGATCAATCACCTGCGCGCATTGTTGCTGGAGCGCGGCATCGTCGTTGCTCAGGGCCGACGCAAGCTGGAAGATGCGCTTGGGGTTTTCGCCGATGAGGACGATTCCCGGCTGTCGTCTCGCATGCGCCTTCTGGTCGAGGACCTGCGCGCCGAATGGCGCAGCCTTGATGAACGGATTGCCGC
>NZ_MDDV01000034.1 GCF_001854885.1 Ensifer sp. LCM 4579
GGTAATTGATTGGAATCGTGGCCGGCTTCAAATCGGAACGGTGGCCGGATATTGATCGGAATGCCGGCCGGCTTCACGTCGGAATCCGCAGATTGTCGAGACTGGCCGATCCCTGCGATCCATGGGGCCGTTCGCTGGCGGCGCAAGGATTTGGTGCAATGGATATTCCGCGAACTGGGCATCTCGATCGATGAGACGACGGTCGGGCGTGAGTTGAAGGGCTCGGCTTCGCCAAGCTGTCGGCCCGTCCGCGCCACTACGATCAGAACGACCTCGAAGCAGCCGCCTTTAAAAAGAGTTCCCCGGCACGCTCGCAGAAATCAGAACCAAGCTCTCGCAGGGTACGAATATCGAACTCTGGTGGGCCGACGAAGCGCGCACAGGCCAGAAGAATAAGATCACGCGGCGCTGGGCGCGTCGTGGAACCAGGCCATCCGCACCTGCGGACCGGCGAACCATGTGGGCCTACATCTTCGGCGCCATCTGTCCCAAGAAGGGCAACGGCGCGGGCCTCGTGCTCCTTGGTGCGACACCGAAGCCATGCAGCAGCACCTTGCCGAAGTCAGCCAGGCCGTCGACGACGGCGCCCATGCCGTGCTTCTCCTCGATCAGGCCCGATGGCATGTCACGCCGAAACTCAAGGTGCGGACAACATGAACCTGCTGTTCCTGCCACCGCGCTCACCCGAACTGAACCCCGTGGAGAATGTCGGGCAGTTCATGCGCACAACTGGCTCTCGAACCGCATCTTCAAGGCTACGACGATAATCGTCGCCCATTGCTGCGCCGCTTGGAACAAGCTCGTCCCGCGGACGCCTGTGGACTTCTTTCGAGTGCCATTTTAACATCTCCGCCGGGTTATGAATGTATTCAGCGACCCTCTAAAACTGCCCGTAAGAATTGCCGGGTCCGCTCCTCTCGCGGGTTGTCGAAGATCGCCTTGGCGTCGCCTATTTCATGAACTTGGCCTTGCCACAGGAATGCCACCCGATCGGCGAAACTCCTGGCAAACTCCATCTGATGGGTGACCAGTAACATCGTTAGGTCGCCTTCCTCCGCAAGCTTGCGAAGAACGCCCAGAACTTCGCCAACGAGCTCAGGGTCCAAGGCCGAAGTAACCTCGTCGAAAAGCATAATCTCAGGTTGCATGGCGAGGGACCTTGCAATTGCAACACGTTGTTGCTGACCTCCTGAAAGGCGGGAAGGGAGCTCCTCGGCTTTGGAACTGAGGCCCACCATTTCCAGGTAATTGTGCGCCCTTTCGACCGCTTCTTGGCGCGAAAGGCCAAGGACCTTGCGTGGCGCTACGGCGACGTTTTCGACGGCCGTCTTATGGGGAAAAAGATTGAATTGCTGGAATACCATCCCGATTCGCCGGCGGCGGTTTCGAGCAGCAGGACGGTCGGACCGTTGGCGGTCGGCCGGCCAAGACCCGTGTGTTAGGGTTTCGCCGTTGACCTTGATCTCGCCCGCGTCGATGGTCTCCAAAGTCATCAGCGTTCTCAGAAGCGTCGACTTGCCGGAGCCCGAAGGTCCGATCAGGGCCAGTTTCTCGGCCCGCTTCACCTTGAGGTTCATGTCCTTCAGTACGGTCAGTGAGCCATACCGCTTGCAGACATGGATGAACTCGCACGCTGGTGCCAGGGGCGGCGTGGAAGCACTGAGCGATGAGTCAATTATTGCGGTCGCGTTCATCGGATCACCCACAGGCGTTCGAGCAGCCGCGTTAGACCCGCAGCTCCCAGGGACATACAAAGAAACAACAACCCAGCTATCGTCATAGGCTCCGTATACCGAAAACTCTCGGTTCCAATCAGTTTGGCAGTTGTAAGCAGCTCAAAGACCGAGATGCTGGCGAGCAACGCTGCATCTTTGAACATCCCGATCAGGTATGTCCCCAAGGCTGGAATCATTGGCGGAATAGCCTGCGGGAGGATGACGCTTTTCAACGTGTCGATGGGAGACATGCTGAGCGCCCACGCGGCTTCCCGTTGTGTTGTATGCACCGCTTGCAGACCAGCACGGTAAACCTCGGCGAGGTAGCATCCGTAATGCACGCTTAAAGCCAGCACTCCTGCGGTTACCGGCTGCATCGTGAATCCGATCTTCGGCAATCCGTAGAAAACCAAGAATAGCTGAACCAGCATTGGCGTGCCGCGCACACATTCAATAAAGCTTCCGACCGCCATTGCAAGGTAACGGTTTGAGCTGGTGCGGGCTAGAGCCAAGGGCAGGGCGAATATGAGCGCGATGCTGTAGCTTAGGAAGGTGAGTTTTACCGTTACTGACGCCGCGAACAACAGCCGCGGCATGATTGAGGCGGCGAAATCTAATGAAAAGAAGGTGTTCATCTGGGTAGGCCCAAACTGTTGCGAGTTGCCCTTTCAAGGGCAAACATCGATCGCGCGATGACTTGTGAAAGAACAAGATAAATCGCTGCTACAATCAAGAAGATCTTGAAAGGCTGCAGGAGTGATGCGTTCAGCTGGGTACCCGCAAATGTCAGTTCGTAGATTCCGATCATCGAAAAAATCGAACTGCCCTTCAACATGTCGATCATTGCGTTCGCCCAAGGCGGAATCAGTCGCACCAAGGCCTGGGGCGCAAGAATTGTGAAAATCGTCATCCGCCTCGGCATGGAAAGCGCGTAAGCGGCTTCGCTTTGTCCCTTCGGAACCGCTTGAAAGGCGGCTCTAAAGACGTCGGCGCCGTAGGCTCCTCCGTTTATCGAAAGGCCGATAACACCCACGGTGAAACCGTCGAGAATGATGCCAAACTCCGGTAACACGAAATAGAGCCAGAACAATTGGACAACCAAGGAAGTGCCGCGAATTATTTCGATATAGACGCGAACAAAAGCCCGAAGGTAGCGGTTTGGCGAAAGCAGGGCCAAGCCGCCGATCAGGGACAGGAATGAAGAGAGCACAATGCAGAGCACTGAAAGCTCGATCGTGGACAGGGTCGCCCAAAAGAGATCGGTCGAGATTCTCAACAGCCTGTCCTCCGCCCCTGTTAACGTGAGCAGATGTCCTCGATGTGCGGGTTCGTGAGGTACGGCCGCAGATCAGCACCCTTAATGTCAAACTTTTCGCTGATCTTCTCTGCTTCTCCCGATTCAACCAGCTTCCGGATCTCGACGTTGAGCTTGGCCACAAAGTCGGCATTCTCCTTCGCGAACGGCCAGCCGTTGTAGGAATACGACCATTCTGGGGGATGAAAGTCTTTGGCGACTTCGAGATCAGGCACCGCCGCCGCAATCTGCGTCGCCTCCCCGATACCCACGTTGAAAGCCTGGATCTGGCCGTTGAGCAAGGCTTGTATCATGGAGTTCTGGTCGGGCAGCTGGACGATATTATCTGCTGACACGCCGGTCTTGATCATATAGTTCACCTCCGCGCCGCCAGCGTAGGCGCCTGCTTTCATATTTGGCTTCTCCTTGAAATCCTCCCAAGCCTTGATCTGGTCCGGATTCCCTTTCTTAACGATCATGGCGGGCACGATCACCATGTAAGGCATAGTGAATGCCACCTCCTTACACCTCTCGGGGGTGATATACATTCCAGCGCCGATATCGAACCGTTTCGACTTCACCCCAGGGACGATGGACGACCATTCGGCGACCGTTGGGTTGAATTTATCGATGCCAATAGCGGCAAGCGCGGTCCTGAGAGTTTCGACGTCGGCGCCAGTTATCTTCCCCTGATCATCGTAGAAATACCACGGCTTCGCCACGATTATGGCATAGCTCAAACCGGCATTTTTGGCCTTCTCGGTCAGATCCTCGGCCGAGGCGGCGGCGATGGCTGCGAGCATGAGAGCCGCCGCTGATGCCCCAATGGCTTTGATCAGATTTGTCTTCATGGTGTTCCCCATTGGTGTACGCAGGTTCGATGCCTGCTGGTGGTGATTATGGCTTGAGGTTCCGCATTCTTATTCGGAATCCGGTTGAAAGGCAGCGGTTTTGAGGCGTTTATCGCCCCCATGCAGAAATATTTCTGGGCAGCTGTGGCGTGAGGTCTGTCGAAATCTTCGTCAAACAAGCTCAACCTTCAATGCTCCTCAGTCGTTCGGGACGGCTTGCGTCTGATAGCACCGATAGGCAGGCATCGATGTCAGATTCCGCGGTGTTGAACGATGTTACAAACCGCAACACATTGCCCTCGTGGTTAGGCCATCGGGAGAATCTGACCCCGCTTTTCTCGAGCGCAACCACGACCGGATCCTCGACCGACACGAAGACCTCATTCGCCTCGGTCGGAAAAACGATCTTGATACCTGACAATCCGTCCAGACCCCGCGAGAGCCGCCGGGCCATCGCGTTTGCCCAGCGAGAATTCCTGAGCCAAAGGTCATTGGACAGGTAGGCCCACCATTGGGCGGAAATGAACCGTGACTTCGACGCGAGATGGCCGGCGCGCTTGACGCGATAGGCTAGGCCATCACCCAGGTCGCTGTTGAATACCAGCACCCCCTCGGCCGAGAGGGCGCCGTTTTTCGTCGCGCCGAGGCAAAGGACATCCACCCCTACCTTCCAGGTTAGTTCTGCGGGAGTAACGTCCAAGGTCGCCAATGCGTTTGCAAACCGAGCTCCGTCCATATGCAGGTGCAAACCGAATCTCTTGCACACCGCGGAGATCTCGGCGATCTCCCCTGGACGGTAGACCGTACCTAGCTCGGTGGCCTGTGTCAGGCTGATGACCGATGGCTTAACGTGATGGACGCCGCTTGAAGCCGCTTTAACGACTGCCGTTTCAGCGGATTTGGCTGATAGTCGCCCGTGGTGGCTCGGCAACCCCACAAGCTTCGCACCGCCCGTGAAGAATTCGGGCGCGGCGCACTCGTCATAGTAGATATGGGCCTCATCTGAGCAGAAAATCCCGCCGTAGGGCGGTGTGAGGATGGAAAGCCCAAGAGCATTCGACGCGGTGCCAGTGAGGACTGGGAAAAATAGAATCTTGTGCTCGAAAATATCTTCGAGCGTCCGAGTAACGCCGCGTGTGAGATCGTCCTCGGCGTAAGAGGTACTTGTCCCATGGTTGGTCTTTAGAAGATCGTTCAGGATCTCAGGTGAGACACTTGAGACATTATCACTGCGAAAATCCATTCCAATGTCCCCCGTCTAGTAACTCATGGCTGGAACCCGCCCGGGTTCACGTGCTGGGAAAGGTACAAGCGATCAGCCTCGAAACATTCTGGATACTGGTCGAATTCAATGCAGATTTTCGGAGATTGGCTCCCGGAACGAGCAGAGTTTCGGTGGCTTTCGCAGAAGCTTGGGGAACGCTCCCCAACATGCGACGGGCAGGGGAGGACCAAAACGGCTCGTTGGGGGGATAAAATGTCGACAGTCGCTCATTACGAAACCATCGCATCTAATCTGGCCATGCCCGCAAAGGCAGTCATTGACGGCAGGCTTGTGCATGCCGGCACGGGCGAGACATTTGAGACAATCAACCCAGCCACCGAGAAAACGCTGGTCGCTGTCGCGAGTTGCGGAAGTCTTGATGTTGACATGGCTGTCAGGGCCGCTCGAAAATCGTTCGATAGCGGCGTTTGGTCGAGAGCCGGCGTATCGAATCGAAAGGAAATCCTGCTCAAACTGGCCGAACTAGTACGCCGGCATTCCGAGCAACTGGCCGTTCTCGAGTCGCTGGATACGGGGAAGCCGATTACTGATTGCCAAAATGAGATCGGGAACGAAGTTCCAAAATTCTTTCAATGGTATGGTGAACTTCTCGACAAGAGCTACGGGAAAGTCGCTCCCACGGAGCGGGATATCCTCGCTCTTGTCATCGAAGAGCCGATTGGCGTAGTCGGACTGGTCCTGCCTTGGAATTTTCCGCTCCTGATAACCGCTTGGAAGGTCGCACCGGCTTTGGCAGCCGGATGCTCGATTGTTTTAAAGCCGGCCGAGCAGTCTCCCTTGACAGCCATCCGGCTTGCAGAGCTCGCGCTGCAGGCCGGTTTGCCTGCAGGCGTGTTTAACGTGGTTCCGGGAATCGGTGAGGTCGCTGGAAGAGCGCTTGGAGTGCATCCCGACGTTGACGCGGTGTCCTTCACCGGATCATCGGAGGTCGGGGCGCATTTTCTGAGATATTCCTCGGACAGCAACTTGAAGCGAATTGCGCTGGAAATGGGTGGCAAGAGCCCGCTGATCGTCCTGGACGATGCGGACATCACCGACGATTTGATCAACCAGGCTGCACTGGCGGCATACTGGAATGCGGGCCAGAATTGCTCGGCCAACATGCGCCAACTCGTTGACGTTTCACGTCGCGATGAATTCATTGAGCGGCTCCAGACAAAGATACAGACCATCAAGGTCGGAAATCCTCTCGATCCGGCAACGGAAGTGGGGCCGATGATCACCGGCTCACACCGTGAACGCGTACTCAGCTTTATCCAGCTTGGCCAGCAAGAGGGCGCGACTGCGACGCAGGGTGCGGAACCACCCAGCACCGGTTTCTATATCCCTCCCACCCTTTTCAGCGATATGACGCCGGACATGACGATCGCACGTGAAGAGATATTCGGGCCTGTTTTGGGCGTGATCGCGACCAGTGGACTAGAAGACACCCTACGTGTTGCCCGCGATACCAAATACGGGCTTCACGCATCTATTTTCAGCAGGGACTTCTCAAAAGCTTTCGCGCTAGCGCGTCGAATTCCGTGTGGAACCGTCTCGATCAACTCCTTTTCTGAAGGGGACATTACGACGCCATTCGGCGGCTACAAGCTGTCCGGTTCGGCCGCAAGGGATAAAGGACTTGAAGCGATGCAGCAGTACCAGCAGACGAAAACTATCTGGTCGGTCGTGGGCGCTGACGGCTAAGCGACTTCCCCGCCTTTTTCCTCCAAGAACGCAGCATTGGAATAGTCTCATGCCTTATGAAAAGCCATTCTCGCCAGCCGAATTCCAGAGGCGCATCAAGGACGTAAAAACCCGCATGGAAAAGGCGGGTTTCGACCTTCTGGTCTTGCAAGATCCAGCAAACATGGGCTGGCTAACTGGGTTTGACAGCTGGTCCTTCTATACGCCCCAAGCCGTGTTGCTCCACCTGGACCAGGAACAACCCATTTGGTTCGGCCGGGCACAAGACGCCAAGTCCGCACTCATCACAACGAACCTCTCAGCCGACAATGTCGTATCGTTTTCAGAAAGATTGGTTCATCATCCGGAAGAGCATCCTTTCGATGAACTCTCCGACCTGATCAAATCCCATGGATGGGAGACGTCGCGCGTCGGTGTCGAACTTGACGCCCATTACTATACGGCTCGGGCACACAGGCATCTAGTGAGCGGGCTGCCGCAAGCTCAGATTTCGGACGGCCGTGAGCTGGTAAATTGGGCTAGGCTGGTCAAGTCAGACGCTGAGCTCGTCTATATGCAAGAAGCCGGGCGTCTCGTGACCAAGGTCATGGAGTATGCTATTGCCCTCCTCAAGCCAGGTGTCCCGGAAAACAAGGTCGTTGCTGAAGTCTACCACACTCAGATCACGGGTCTCGATTCGAAATTTGGTGACTATGCAAGCTGTTGTCCGCTCATTCAGGTGGGGGAGGGAACAAGCACGCCTCACCTCACCTGGAGCAGCGCACCTTTGCCGGACTCCGGCCTGGTGGTCATGGAACTGGCGGGTGTCCGGCGACACTACCATGCCCCGCTTACCCGCACTGTCTCCATCGGCAAGCCATCGGATGACGTGCTCCGGCTCGCCGACGCGATCATCGAAGGGGGAGATGCCGCTCTTGCGGCAGCTCGTCCGGGAGCGACGTGTGAGGAAGTTGAGGCGGTCTGGCAGGGTGTCCTGCGGCGGCATGGGTACCGAAAGGACAGCCGTGTCGGATACTCGATCGGTCTCAACTATCCGCCGGACTGGGGCGAGCGTACTGCAAGCCTCCGCCCGGGAGAGAAGACCGTCCTCCAGCCGGGCATGTGCTTCCATTTCCAGTCGGGCGTATGGTTGCAAGACTTCGGCGCGGCCATATCCGAACCATTCGTGGTCACGGAAAGTGGGGGCGAACGTCTGAGTAACGTAGACCGGCGGTTGTTTACGATTGAATGAGCGAATCCATGTCGTCAGCCAGCTGTGAGCAGGATCTCGACAACAATTCGGCCAACAACCAGCCGCTGACGCCGCTGCGCTGCCACGGTGTTTCCCAATGATGTCGCGATCATCCACGGCAGCCAGCGCATCCGCTATCATGAGTTCTGGCACCACAGCCTGAGCCTCGCTTCGGCGTTGTCGAAAAAGGGGATCGGCAAGGGCGACACAGGCACCATCATGCTTTCGAACACGCCGCCGATGCTGGAGGCGCATTTCTCACGAAGCGAAGCGAAGATAGTCATCGTCGACCGCGAATTCTCCGGGGTGATGAAGGAGCGTTGGCGAAGGTAAAGCCCTTGGTCTTCGACTACGACGATCCGGACTATCCGGCGGGTTGCGCCCATCCGAAGAGCGAACGCATAGGCACGCTCGACTACACGTCCGGTACGACAGGCAATCCCAAGGGCCTAGTCTACCATCATCGCGGCGCCGCGCGATGGCCTACGCCAACATCATCCAGGCATGGCCAAGCACGCCGTCTATCTCTGGACGCTGCCTATCTTCCACTGCAACGGCTGGTGCTTTCTGTGGACGCTGGCGGTGCATGCCGGCACTATCTCTACCTGCGCTGGGTGAGGCCGAAGCCGATCTACGACGCGATTGCCGACCACGGCGTCACGCATCTCTGCGGCGCGGCGATCGTCATGTCGACGCTGATCAACGCGCGTCCGGAAGACAAGCGCGAATTCTCGCAGACCGTGACCTTCACACCGCGTCCGCGCCGCCGCTGGAGGCGGTGCGACGCTGCGATGACATGTCCGATCCAGTCTCCGAGATCGCCTTTCCTGACAATTAGCGTCTTGGGTTGAACATACCATTTGACTCTGCGACACCCAATAACCTCAAACCTGCCATTGAACCTTTGGCGCCAGTTTCAATATGGCCTCTAAGATACTGGTACAATGGACACCTTGCAGGAACTCGACGCTGAAAAGGTCACATGAAGTTTTTCATCGTTTCCGTCTACCGTCAGCGTAACTTGCCCGTCGTCATTATGACTAATTGAGGAATAGAAGTTATCATTTATAGTGTATGAGCCGCCACGTTTCAGGCAGAACTTGATCCACCAATAGTCAAATGGCGCTCCTATACCAGTTTCGTATATTATTGGAAGTATAGACTTGAGACTTTCCCCAGGGGATATGTTAAATATTGTCTTTTGTTCTTGGGTGTGTGGGTTGTTTCCGCGGCGGTGACGAACAGTAACTAACGACAGGCCTTCACCCCAATCGTTGACGAAGTCGACAGTGCCGTGGTTGATTTGGGTCATTTAAGCTGTCCTCGGTCTTGAGAATGGGCTGTGCTCAGCAAGGATGGGAGTGGCTTTCCACGCTGGAGCACCAAAGCGTGCGCAGCGGCCAACCAACGTATGCGTATCAGCCGAACAGTGATGCCGGAGGGCACTTGCAATTGCACGGCGCAGTTCGGCGCCATCTGGCGACTGAACGCGGCGTGTCTGCGGATAGGCATGCATGTCAGGTGCCAACAAGAAACCCCGTCTAGAACAGGATCATGCCGCCAAAAACCGCTAGGTCGCTGTCCGACATCGGACAAAGTGGTTGAACTTCGATGACGGCTTTGTTGCGAGGTCGATACTGGGTGGAAAGGCCCGCCCCTCTCTGGAGCGATCCGTTAGGATAGCTCCGTTTTGAACGAGAGAGGAACGGACCGATGTCGATATTTGTGCTCGGAATTGATCTTGGCAAGAACGTCTGTAGCCTCGTCGGGCTCGACGAGACCGGCGCGGTGGTTCTGCGCCGTCGCCTTCGTCGCGATGGCTTTGTGGGCTTTGTCGGCAAAATGGGGCCGTGCATTGTG
>NZ_MDDV01000035.1 GCF_001854885.1 Ensifer sp. LCM 4579
CGCGAGCCACCGCGAAGGCGGTGGGCCACCGCACATCGACGGTTAAGTTAGCGCATATGGGGTTAAACCCGAGGATGCGAAAGCATCGTCCTGCGAGCCTCTCCTAGCCAGACAGCCCGATCGAGCCGGTCCTATCGGCTCCTATCATCCAGACTTGGTATAAGGTCCATGAACCTATGCGTCGCCGGTGACGACGCCGACGAATGGCAGTTCTCGGAAGGCGTAGGCGACATCCATGCCGTAGCCGACCACAAAGTGGTCCGGGCATTCGAAGCCGACATAGTCGGCCTCCAGGTCGATCTTGCGCTTCGAGCGCTTATCGAGCAGCACCGCCACCGTCACATTGCGGGCACCGCGTTCAAAAAGCAGGTCCCTGGCAAAGCGTAGCGTGCGACCGGACTCGAGAATATCGTCGATCAGCAGCACGTCACGGTCATGCACGTCGCTGTCGATGTCTTTGGTAATCTTGACACCACTCGACTCGGTCCCTGTGCCGTAGCTCGAAAGCGTGATGAATTCGACTTCCGGCGCCAGGCCGGCGTCGTGCATGGCGCGGATGAGATCGGCGGCAAAGATGAACGAGCCCTTGAGAATGGAGATGACGAGCAGGTCCTTGTGCGGCCCGCGCATGATCTCATCGGCCATCTCCCTGTTGCGCTTGGCAATCAACTCCGCACTGTAAAGAACCTCGATAGTCTTACCGCGAACGACGGGCATGCAGGTTTCTCCGGTTTGCCAGGAAGAACACCAGCCTTCCCATTTCATGTGGAAAGGGAACACATGCGAAAGAACGCTCGGGGCCTCTCCTGTTCCGCTTTCAAGCGCCGAATACCACAATCAGCGGGAAGAGGCACGGCTTTCGGCAAACGAAATACTCACCTCGGGCATTTTTCCACCCGCATAGGGCAGCCGGGCGACGAAGTGGCGACTTTCGCCGGGCGCCAAAGCCGAGCTCTCGGGCATGAGCCGCGTCGCCGTCACCTTGCGTCCGTTGCTCATCACATCGACGACGAGAGGCGGCACCTGCTGTTCGCTGCCCGATCGGTTGTCGATCGTGGCGTAGACGGAGAGAACGCGCATGCCGCCGGCATCGCCGAGAGACGTGGTAACGCCTTCGATCGCCAGCGGATGCGCATCGGCCTCGCCCTGGCCGCCGAGCCCGGCAATTGTCAGGAACGCGGCCAGGCCGAGAGCGAGGACGAGGCTCGCGAAACGTCGCGCCGGCATCGCCTCCAGTTTCGTCTCGGCAAGAGACATGATTCGGTGCGGCAAGCCTTCTGCCGTCACCGTCGTCGGGTGCGACAGAGGGCGAGTTGCCGCCCTTCGGTTGTCGTTGTAGACCGGATAGGCGCTCCGCCGCGGCCCTGGCGCCAACGTCTCGAACTCGACGTCGATATATTCCAGCCGCCTGGCGGCAGCCGCAGCCGAGCGCGGCCCTCGCTCCGGTGGAAGCAAGTCGATACCGGAGGCGGTCTTCGTGCGAAATGACTGCATGACGATCTCCCGTCGCGGCGCCGCGCCTTTGATGAAGCGGCCGAGGTTCGCTCCGGCAAATGCCCACAAGAAACAAGGCATTGCATGAAACCCTGACGACACGTAAACGGAAATGGTTAATGTTTCGGAAAGAGCCGCGAAAGCGGCGCCTTTTCATGGAAAATTAACGGCCGTTTAACCATGATGCGGCCCTCGGTTTTGCATTGGCAGGCGCGCTGTCCTACTGCATGGTCCTGATCTCCATTTGGGGACCGGAAACGTGCAGCGGAGCGTGACGCCGCCGTTCCGACCGAGTAGCCGCGGATATCAGGTCGTGACGAGAGACTGGGCTGTCCCGTTGATTCATTTCGAAAATGTCGGACTGCGCTATGGCATGGGACCGGAAATCCTCCGGGACTTGACCTTCGATATTCCGCGCCGGTCCTTTCAGTTTCTGACGGGGCCCTCCGGGGCGGGCAAAACGACCTTGCTTCGCCTGCTCTTCCTCTCGTTGAAGCCGACGCGCGGTCTCATTCGTATGTTCGATCGCAACATTTCCTCCATCCCACGCGAGGAATTCCCGATGCTGCGTCGCCGTGTCGGCATCGTTTTCCAGGACTTCCGTTTGCTCGATCATCTGACGACCTACGAGAATGTCGCCCTGCCGCTGAGGGTGCGGGGGAAGGACGAGGCCGCCTACCGCTCCGACGTGCTGGAGCTTTTGAAATGGGTCGGCCTCGGCGAGCGCATCAATGTACTGCCGCCAGTGCTTTCCGGCGGCGAAAAGCAGCGCGCCGCGATCGCGCGGGCCCTGATCGACCGGCCGGAAATTCTGCTCGCCGATGAGCCGACCGGCAATGTCGACCCTCCGATGGCACGCCGGCTCCTCAACCTGTTCCTCGAGCTGAACCGGCTCGGAACCGCGGTGGTGATCGCCACCCACGACCTGTCGCTGATGGATCAGGTGGAGGCCAGGCGCATGATCTTGTCACAGGGGCGGCTCGACATCTATGAATGAACAGCGCCCCCGCCGTGAAGCCGATCCGCCGCAGCCGCAGCGCCGCGCCGAGATGCGCGTGCGCCCCACCGGTCCGATCGTCCCCTCGGCCAATGTTTCCGGCAATGCGCTGATGTGCGTCATCGCCATCATGTCCTTCCTCGCCTGCCTGACGCTCGGCGGCGTCAGCATGGTGCGGGCGACGGCGCAAAGCTGGCAATCGCAGATCTCCCGGGAAATCACCATTCAGATCAAGCCGGACGACAATCTCGACATGGAGAAGGCGCTCGCCGACGCACGCGATCTCGCATTGACCTTCTCCGGCACGACGGGCGGATCGATCATCGACCGCGCGGCGACGGCGCGGCTCCTGGAGCCCTGGCTCGGCGGCGGTCTCGACCTCGACGAACTGCCGGTGCCGCGACTGGTGGTGATCACGATCGACGAGAACGATCCGCCGGATTTCGCCGCCATGCGCCAGGCGCTGACGGAGATGATACCGCAGGCCTTCCTCGACGATCACCGCACCTGGGTCGACCGCCTCGTAACGATGGCGAACACCACCGCGATGATCGGCAGCGGCGTCCTGACGCTCGTCTTCTCGGCGATGGTGCTGACGGTCGTCTTCGCGACGCGGGGCGCGCTTTCCGGAAATCGCCACATCGTCGAGGTCCTGCATTTCGTAGGCGCGGAAGCCGGCTTCGTCGCCTCCGAATTCCAGAAGCACTTTTTGAGGATCAGCCTGAAGGGCGCCGGCGCCGGCGGGCTTCTCGCAGCCCTCTCCTTCGCAATCGCCAGCTTCTGGCAATCGCAGACCCTCGCCACCCCCGAAACCGATCAGGCGACCGCCCTCTTCGGCACATTCTCGATCGGCTATACCGGCTATCTCGGCATCTTTGCGATTATCCTCGTCATCGCCCTGTTGACGACGCTGACGGCACGGCTCACCGTCATGCGGACCATCTATGAAATCGACCTGATCCGGTCGGACCCCGGGCGGACCGATACTTTCCAGGGCTGAGCAGGTTCCGCAAAGACCGAAAAATCGGACCGGATTGTCGGAAAGCTCAATGCGCAGATTCAAAGATTGACAGGTCTGAAGAGACGCGCAGCGCTGGGCGTCACCCGAAATGTACAGCGGTTTTAGGGCAACGACATGCACAAAAACAAGACTTAAAGCGCGTCGCACAAGTGCCTTTGATCGCGAGGCGCTTAAGGTCTTGGCAGAATGGAGGTCGTTGGAGCGGTGATTCGCCCGCCTTTGATCTATTCCCTGCCGTAAAGGGCGGCTATGTGAGAGAATCACGATGGTTGAGGAGCTTCGCGGGAACCGAATGGCCGAAAAAGGCAAATGGCGAGACAGGGCAGCGCACCGCCGCCGGTCCCGCAGCCGGCTGCGGAGAATTCTGCGCCGAAGCTTTTTCGTCCTGGTTTCCTTCCTCGGCCTCTTCATTGCCGGCTTTCTGCAATTTGCCGACACCGTCGCCTCGTTGCAGCCGCCGCTCGCGCCCAAGGCCGATGCAATCATCGTCTTGACCGGCGGTTTCCAGCGGATCGACCAAGGGGTCGAACTCTTGAAGACCGGCGCCGGCAAACGGCTTCTCATCTCCGGCGTTCACCCCGCGACGACCGGGAGTCAGATCCGCCGCAACACGCAGAGCTCGACCGCTCTCTTCAAATGCTGCGTGGATATCGGGCACCAGGCGATCGACACGACGGGCAATGCGACCGAGGCCTCGCAATGGATTCTCGATCGCGGTTACCGGAGCGTCCTCGTCGTCACCAACAACTATCACATGCCCCGCAGCCTGCTCGAACTGCGCCGTGCCCGGCCGGAAACGGAGTTCATTGCCTACCCGGTCGTCAACTCCGATCTCAAGTCGAGCAACTGGCTGCGCAATCCGCTGTTCCTGAAGGCCATATTGCTCGAATACGCCAAATATTCCATTGCGTCGCTGCGTGACCTGGCCGGTTCCCATTCCGAAAACCGGCCCAGGACCGTGTCCTCACAGAGAACGCCGGCCGAATAGCCAAAGAACAGTTTTCCTTCGAGCGGGTTTCGTGTAGGCAGCGGCCGAAAGCCTTGCATCCGCACGAGAGCCTGCCTGATGATCATCCTGCGTTCGATCTTCTTCAATCTGGTCTTCTACGCCAATCTGATCGCGCAGATGATCGTGATGACGCCGGTCTATTTTCTCTTGCCGCGCAAGGCGTCCTGGATCGTGCCGAAGAACTGGGTGCGCAGCAATCACTGGCTAATGGAGAAGATTGTCGGCACGACCTTCGAGATCGAGGGCCTGGAGAACATTCCGACGGGCTCCTATATATTCGCGCCGAAGCACCAGTCTTTTTGGGACACCTACGCGCTTCTGCCCTGGCTCGATGATCCGTTCTACATCCTGAAGCGCGAGCTCACCTGGATACCGCTCTTCGGCTGGTACGTCATCAAGCAGCGGATGGTGCCGGTAAACCGTGCCGCGCGGGGCAAGGCCATGTCCGCCGTGATGGAGCGCACCAAACGGGAACTGGCAACCGGGCGTCAGTTGATCATCTACCCGGAAGGAACGCGCCGCCCGCCGGGGGCACCGCCGGAATACAAATACGGGATCGCTCGGCTCTATCGGGACCTGCAGGTGCCGGTCGTCCCCATCGCCATGCATCCGGGCCTGTTCTGGCCGAGGCGCAAATTCCTGCGCTTCCCCGGCCATTTCAAGGTGCGTATCCTGCCGCCGATCGAGCCCGGCATCGACCCGGACGCCTTCCTTAAGAAACTGGTGGAAGTTACCGAGGCCGCCAGCGACGAGCTTCTCGTCGAGACGGTCCGGAACAATCCGCATGTGCCGCTGCCGGCTACGGCCAAACGGAGGCTGCGCGAGCTTGGCGCGTGAGAGAGAGGCATGACACCGCCGAGTTCCTATGCAGCGCCGCGCGTCCTTCAGACGCACAAAGAACTATATCTCTTTGAATCTATGCGTAGTGCTGTCCGAAAGGACTCCGTTCGAGAGGTCGGCGGCGACCTCTTCGAGCCACTGGTCGCGGATGCCCATCTCCCGCAGATGGGCCAGCGTATTGAGCACGTATTCGCTGTTCGCACCCGACCTGCCGACCGCGACGGCGACCGTTGCCGCCGCTTCCGCCGGTGTCCGACTGCCGGCATATTGCGCGTGATCGCGGTCGACCACATAGGCAAGCGCCGGCACGCGACGCCCGTCCATAAGTTGCACCGGCATGAACCTTTCCTTGTAGACGCGCGTCACCAGCTCCCGTTCGCGCAGATACTCGATCACCTCCGCCTTATCGGAGAGCTCGACGCGAAAGGCAGTGCCGATGCAGGAGCCGCCATAGTCGAGACCGAGCACCAGGCCCGGTCGCTGCTCGGTGCCGCGGTGCACCCAGGAATGCACGCACAGGGAGCGGCGATAGCCGAAAGCGCGGGCGGTCCACTTCTCCTCGAAGCGGAACCCCGGATTCCACATCAACGATCCGTAGCCAAAGACCCAAAATTCGTCCATATCCGCTGCCATTCAACATGCTGCCGGCCCCCGAAAAGGGCATCGAGGTGAGCGACGGCCTGCTGCATGTCTCCTTGATCGCCCTCGATTTGTCGACGAAGGCATGCAGCAATCCAAATTGCTACAGCAATCTTTGCGCGTCTGATAAGACGCGGCGCTGTAGTGGACCTTTTAGAGCGGGATGTTGGCAGGTGTGAAGCGGTTTCCGCCTTCTTTCGTCCCAATTCTCTACAGCGCCGCGCGTCTCATTAGACGCGCAAAGGTCGCTGTAGCACTTTGAATTGCTGCATGTCTTTGTCCTTTAATCGAGGGCGATTAAAGGAGATATGCAGTAGGATGCATGCGGGCTGAAGAGAAAGCCGCCTGCTGCATCGGAGGAAAATCAGTTTGCGGGACCGGAATCGGCCACAGAAATGCGAGTTCCGCCGAAGCAATTGGAGCATGCGAGTACCATGACGATGACCGAGGTCGCCAAGGAATCACGCGCCGGCAGAAGATTACTCTGGCTTACGGCGGGCGTCGTGCTGGTGACCAGCCTCTATTCGGCTGGCTGGTTCCTGGCGGCGGACCAGATCGAAAAGCGCCTGCCGGCCTATCTTGCAGAGAACCGGAAGGCCGGCCTTGGCGGCGAATGCGGGGATATGGAGGTGCGCGGCTTTCCATTTCGACTTGGCCTCTTCTGCGAAAACGTTCGCCTCGACGACGCCCGCTATGGCGCCTCCGCCTCCTTCGGGGCGCTGAGGTCCGCCGCACAGGTCTACCAGCCCGGCCGCGCCGTCATCGAACTCGACGGGCCGGCGGAAATCCGCGTCTCGCCGGACATTTCGATCTCGGCCGATTGGACGCTGCTGCATGCAAGTCTTGCGGCAACGCTTGCCGGCGTCGATCGCACCTCGCTTGCCTATGACAATCTGACGGGCGCGGTTCGCTCGCCGCTGTCGGCAAAGGGCCTCAACTTCGGCGCCAATCATGGGGAACTGCATTTGCGCCAGAACGGCGACGACCTCGATGCGGCCCTGAGCGTCGACAAGCTCGACTTGCGCCCCGAGGATGGCCAGAGCCTCGCTCGGCCGGCCGATATCGCTGCGGATTTCACATTCACGGGCAAGGCCGATTGGCTCCTGGGCGCCTCGCTTGCGCCGCATGCGCTATGCGGCACGGCGGGCGAGCTGCGCCAGCTGGCGCTGGACCTGGGGGACGGAATGAGCGCCAAGCTTTCCGGCCCCTTTTCCGTCAATGAGCAGGGGCTCATTTCCGGCGAGTTCTCCCTGACTGTGATGGGCATCGGCGCCTGGCGCGACAGCCTGGCGAAAGCCGTTCCCGAGGAGACGGATCTCATCAACAACGTCGCCAATATGCTGACGGCGCTTGCCGGCGGCAAGGACAAGGCGACCGTCAAGCTCAACGTACGAGACGGCACCGCCTTCCTCGCCTTCGTTCCCATCGGGGTGCTGCCGGCGTTATAGGCGGGGGGCGGCGCCGCAGCATCCGCGATGCCGACAATCAAATCGGAACCGGCGTCTATTTCTGATCCATGGCATGCCGGCCGAAGTCCGGCATGGGCGTGTCCTGGCCGGCCTGGATGATCGAGCGACGGATGGCCCGCGTGCGGGTGAAGAGATCGAACAGCTTGTCACCGTCGCCCCAGCGGATCGCGCGCTGCAGCGAAGCCAGGTCCTCGGAGAACCGCGCGAGCATTTCCAGGATCGCAT
Source organism: Ensifer sp. LCM 4579 (assembly GCF_001854885.1). GTDB lineage: Bacteria > Pseudomonadota > Alphaproteobacteria > Rhizobiales > Rhizobiaceae > Sinorhizobium. The sequence goes on from NZ_MDDV01000035.1 coordinate 7,695, forward strand.
CCTTGTTGTGCAGGCAGACGTCCCGCCACATGGTCGGGTCCGAAGCCGCAAGGCGGGTGAAATCGCGGAAGCCGGAGGCGGAGTATTTGATCACTTCGGACGCGGTGACCGCTTCCAGATCGTCGGCCGTTCCGACGATGTTGTAGGCGATGATGTGCGGCAGATGCGAGACGATGGCCAGCACCTTGTCGTGATGCTCCGCGTCCATTTCCTCGACCATGGAACCCAATGTTTCCCAGAAGAGCCGCAGCCGCGCGACGGCTTCCTCGTCCGCACCCGCAGGCGGCGTCAGAATGCACCAGCGGCCGCGGAAAAGCCCGGCAAAGCCGGCATCCGGACCGGAATGCTCCGTGCCGGCGATCGGATGGCCGGGGATGAAATGCACGCTCTTGGGCAGATGCGGTGCCATCTGCCCGATCACCGAACCCTTGGTCGAGCCGACATCGGTAACGATCGCGCCCGGTTTCAGATGCGGGGCGATTTCCGCCGCGACGGCCCCGGAGGCCCCGACCGGGACCGAGACGATGACGAGATCGGCATCCTTGACCGCTTCGGCGGCCGAAAGTGCATAACGGTCGCCAAGACCGAGCTCGCCCGCACGCTTCAGGGTGGCTTCGCTGCGCGTCGAAACGACGATGGTGCCGGCGAGTTGCTTCTCCCGGATATCGCGTGCGATCGACGAGCCGATCAGGCCGATCCCGACAAGCGCGATGGTTTCGAACTGCTGAGCCATCATTTCAGTCCCATGAATTCGGTCAGCGCCGCGATGACGCCTTCGTTCGCCTCCTGCGCGCCGATCGTCATACGGAGCGCATTGGGAAAGCCGTAGGCGCCAACGGCGCGCAGGATGAAGCCGCGCCCCGTCAGAAACGCATCGGCAGCCTCGGCGGTCTTTCCCTCCCTATCCGGAAAATGGATCAGCAGGAAATTAGTGACCGAGGGCGTCACCCGAAGACCGATCGCCGTCAGTGCTTCGCCGACCCTAGCGCGCCAGGCGAGGTTGTGCTCGACCGCAGCGGCGACGAAAGCCTGGTCGCGAACAGCCGCTGCGCCCGCGGCGAGAGCCGGCGCGTTGAGGTTGAATGGTCCACGAATGCGGTCGAGCACGTCCACCACCGCACGCGGCGCATACATCCAGCCGATGCGCAGGCCTGCCAGACCGTAAATCTTGGAGAATGTCCGCGTCATCACCACATTGCGGTTGGCTGAGACCAACTCCAGCCCCGCTTCATAATCATTGCGCCGGACATATTCGGCATAGGCTGCATCGAGCACCAGCAGCACGCCTGCCGGAAGCCCCGCCTGCAGCCGCCGCATTTCGTCGACCGGTATGCAGGTGCCGGTCGGGTTCGCCGGGTTGGCGATGAAGACAATCCTGGTGCGCTCGGTGACGGCAGCCAGGATCTGATCGACGTCAACTCGCTCATCCGTTTCCTTGACGGTTACCGCCGTACCGCCGGCCGCGATAATCTGGATCTTGTAAACCAGGAATCCGTGCTCGGTGACGATGCCCTCGTCACCGGGGCCAAGATAGGCGTGGCAGAGCAGACCGAGGAGCTCGTCCGAACCGTTGCCGCAAAGGATGTTCGCCGGATTCAGCCCGTGGACCTCAGCGATCGCTTCCTTGAGCGCCGATGCCCGTCCGTCGGGATAGCGCTCGAGATCGAAGGCGGCTTTCTGGAACGCCTCGATCGCGCGCGGACTGGGACCGAGTGGCGTTTCGTTTGACGACAGCTTGTGCACCTTGGCCGCACCCGGCGCATGCTCCCTGCCCGGAACATAGGCGGTTATGTCCAGGATACCGGGGCGTGGCTCGGGGTTCTTCAAAGCGAGGTTCATCGGCTCGGCTTTCACGGGAAAGATGAGGCCCAGCCAATAGCCGGGCCGCGGAAATTTGTCGAGTGCGACGTTTTCTGCCTACAGCGTCCGATTCCGCGTGCTCGGGACCCCATGCGGCGCCAGAACCGGAACGAAGACGCGGCGCGAGGCGCGGACAGCAACGGGCAGGCCTTGATAGAGTCGCTTCTGGGCCTCGACGATGATGACCCCGGAAAACACCGGCCACAACGACCGGCCGAAGCGCTCGAGGCCGTGGCGCAGGCGGAGAACCAGCTTGCGTTTGGACGGTGGGAAGAAGAGCGCCTCGGAGCTGGCGCCGGGCGTGAAATTCGTTTCCCGCAACAGCGCCGTCAGTTGCCCCCGGGAATAGGGCCGGCCCGAGCCAAAGGGCGTGTGCTCCATCCGGGCCCAGACGCCGCGGCGATTCGGCACGACGATCACAAGTCGTCCGCCGGGTGCGAGAATCCGCCAGATCTCCTTCATGGTCTCGCGCGGACTCTCGGCGAATTCCAAGGCGTGGACCATCAGCACGCGGTCGATCGAGGCGTCGGGCAACGGCAATTCCTCATCGAACACCAGTGCCGTCGAGGACAATTCGGCCGCCGGCCAGTTCACCGCCCCCTGGCCCGCCGGCATGAAGGCGAAGGTCCGTTCGGTGTCCGGACGGAAGCGTTCGAGATAGGGGACCGCATAACCGAGACCGACGAGACGCTCCTCCGGCAGCCGGGCCCAAATCGACGAGAGCGCCATGGTGACGGCCTGTTCCGCCATCCGGCCGAGTTCGGAATGGTAGAATTGACGGAGATCGACGATATCGGTGTGCATGGACGACATGTTAGCCTTGGGGCGGTAGACTTCAAGGCGAGCCTCGCTACATTCGGTGCATGAAAGGCAAGGGCGGGAGAAGGATACATTCCCGCTTCCGACCATCAGCATCGATCGCATTCGATCGGAGGAACACGCCATGGCTGCGCTTGAACTCGATCTCTTCCTTTGCCGCTCCGACAATTTCGGCGTGCTTGTCCATGATCCGGCAAGCGGCGCGACCGCATCGATAGACGCTCCCGAAGAGCTGCCGATCCTGGAGGCTGTCGATCGGCGCGGCTGGAAGCTGACGCATATCCTCACCACGCACCATCATGGCGACCACGTTGCCGCGAATGTCAGCCTCAAGGAGCGCTTCGGCGTGACGATCATCGGCCCCAAGGGCGAGGCACAGAAGATTCCCGGCCTGGACAAGGCGGTTGGCAACGGCGAGCGCTTCGACTTCGCTGGCCACCCCGTCGAGGTGATCGAAACACCCGGCCATACCGCCGGCCACATCTGCTATCATTTTCCCAAGGATAAGCTGCTCTTTGCCGCCGATACACTCTTTGCGCTTGGCTGCGGCCGCCTCTTCGAAGGCACGGCGGAAACCATGTGGCAATCGCTTGGCCGGCTGATGGCGCTGCCCGACGATACCGCCGTCTATTTCGGCCATGAATACACGCTCGCCAATGCCCACTTCGCCGTCACCGTCGACCCCGACAACGCCGCACTCAGGGAACGCGCCGCCGAGATCGAGGAAACCCGCTCGGACGGCGGCTTCACCGCACCGACGACGATCGGGCTGGAGAAGCGGACCAATCCCTTTCTGCGCGCCGCCGATCTGAAAATCCGCGCCAATCTCGGAATGGAGAAAGCAAGTGACGCCGCCGTCTTTGCCGAGATCCGCAAGCGCAAGGACCATTTCTGATGGCGGACGGAGACCTGAGCGCGGCGGCAATCGTCGAGAGCCTCGGCCTCGCGCGCCATCCGGAGGGCGGCTGGTATCGAGAAACATTCCGCGATCATGAGGGCGGCCCGCGCGGCCATTCGACCGCGATCTACTACTTGCTCGAGAAGGGCGATCGCTCGCATTGGCACCGCGTCCGCGACGCCGCCGAGGTATGGCACCATTACGCCGGCGCGCCGCTCGACCTCAGGGTCGCCGAGCCCGGCGGGCCGGCGGCGCGAGTTCGCCTGGGTCCCGACCTCATCGCCGGCGAGAGACCGCAGCACGTCGTCCCCGCCGATTGGTGGCAATCGGCGACCTCGCTCGGCGACTGGACCCTCGTCGGCTGCACCATGGCGCCCGGCTTCGATTTTTCCGCCTTCGAGATGGCGCCGCCCGATTGGCAGCCGGATTAGTTTAGCGCATCGGCCCGATCGCCGATTCAAAGAGTTACAGCGACCTTTGCGCGTCTGAGGAGAGGCGCGGCGCGGTAGACACGCAGCTGATCGCTCTCCTTGGATGAGAGCGTCAGCCGCCGAAGCGTGTGGCGGAAACGGTCACCGGACCGAGCTTGGTCGGGATGCGCACATAGACCGGGGCATAGACCTCGACGGCATCTGCCTTTGCGAACCAGATTTCCATCGTGTTCAGGCGGCGCAGATATTCGACGTCCTCCCGCCCCTTCCTGTAGCCCGCCTTGGGCACGAACCGGACGCCGCAGACGATGGCCTCGCCTTCAAAACCCCGGGTCCTGAATGGTCTTGTCCCTTTCGGAGACAACTGAATGTCGAGCCGCGATTCGCCGTCGAAGATCGGCAGGGTATTGGGACAAACACGAGCCTTGGCCGGAATGATCAAGCCCGACAGCGGGTCGAGTACGTTGCGCAAGTCGCGGTACGTCACCGGCACCCAGTTCTTCGGCAGCGGCGTGCGCTTTGGTTCCATGCTGGCGCGCACCACATTGCCGTTGCGGAAGGTGACGCTGATCGCGCGGGCCTTGCTGCCGCTGCGGTAGGACATGGAATAGGAAGTGGCGCGAAGTTGGTCGCGGCCGACGATCCCGGAAACGCGCGTCTGTCCCGAGGTGCGTTTGATGATGTCGACGAGCCCCGCCGAATGCAGCGTGCCCGAAATCGTGTAGCGATTCTTCTCAAGTTCCGTGTGGAAGGAGGCCCGCGCCACGGGCAGGCCCGCAAGGGCAATACTGTAATCCGTCTGATGCTCGATTTCCGCAGCGAAGGATGCTGTGGAAAACATCGTCGCGGCCACAATGGCCGGCGCACGAAAGCAAGTACGCCACGTCATGCCCTGGAGTTCCCCTTCCTGTGCCGTTGCTTTCCTTGAAATGCAGGCGGTTTGCGGCTTTTCTGCGCCGATCGGTCAAAATCATTGGGAAGCGGCCCCGCTTGCATGCTTCCTGATTGCATGCGACAGAAATAGCGCAAGTCCGAAAGGCTTGGAATCGGAAAGGCTAGGCGTTCCGAGGCGCGGATCGATGCCGGCCTGTGCCGAACAGCGCCGGTTTTGCAGCAATGCACAGGTTTGGCTTGACGGGCCGCCCGTCACTGACTATAGAACCGCGACTTTCCAATAATGGCCAGTAGGAACGCGGCCTGGGCTCTGGGCCCGCTACCCGCATTGTCCGGCGGCGATAGAGAAAATAGGTGTACCATGTCCCGTAGTTGCGAATTGACCGGCAAGGGCGTCCAGTCGGGCCACAATGTGAGCCACGCCAACAACAAGACCAAGCGCAAGTTCCTGCCGAACCTGTGCAACGTCACGCTGATCTCCGACGCTCTCGGCCAGCGTTTCCGCCTGCGCGTTTCCGCTGCCGCCCTGCGTTCGGTCGAACATCGCGGTGGCCTCGACGCCTTCCTGCTGAAGGCGGACGAGAACGAGCTGAGCATGCGCGCGCGCCTGCTGCGCCGCCAGATCGTCAAGAAAGTTGCCGAAGCCGCCTGATCGGCACCGGCACTGCTGCTACAGCAATCGCGCGCCTGTTAAGACGTGCGGCTCCGTAGAAATGAGGGCTTGTGGACTCGTCCGGCAAGCCTTTTTTCTCGTGCCTTGCGCCCTTCTCTCACTGGTGGCATCACCCAGGATAAAAAATGCTGATTGGCCGTACGTTCCATCTCTATGTTGCGCTGATGACCCTGGTGGTCGTCGCCTCGAATTTCCTCGTCCAGTATCCGCTGCCGGGCTACATCGCCGGGATGCAGCTTGGCGACCTGCTGACCTGGGGTGCCTTCAGCTATCCCTTCGCCTTCCTCGTAACGGATCTGACGAACAGGCAACTCGGAGCGCATATCGCGCGCCGCGTGGTGGTTGCCGGCTTTGCCGTCGCCGTTGCGCTCTCCTTCCTTGCCGCGACGCCGCGCATCGCGATTGCCTCCGGCGCGGCCTTTTTGCTCGGCCAGCTTCTCGACATCGCCGTGTTCAACAGGCTGCGGCGCCAGACCTGGTGGCGTGCCCCGCTTGCCGGCTCGCTGGTCGGGTCGAGCCTCGACACGGCGATGTTCTTCTCCTTCGCTTTTGCACCGCTCTTCGTCTTTCTCGGACCGAATGACGGATTCGCGCTCGAGGTGGCTCCCCTGCTCGGCCTGGCTTCAGCCGGCGCGCCGCGCTGGATTTCCTGGGCGCTCGGCGACCTTCTGGTGAAGTTCCTTTGCGGAATTGTGCTCCTGCTTCCCTATGGCGCGCTGATGAGCATCGTCAAACCCATGCCGACGACGGCCAAGGCGGCTTCCTGAGGATCTCTGCCGTGCGTCGCTACAGCGCCGCGCGTCTGTTCAGACGCGCAAAGGTCGCTGTAACTCTTTGAATCTGCGCATCGAGCTTTCCGAAAATCGGGTACGATTTTCGGGCCGATGCGCTAGTTGGAATAACTGCCGAGGCGGAACTCAAGCATGAGGTTGCGCTCGAGGATAGAGTGATTGTCGTCGGAAACGAGGATCAGCCGGGTCTCGCCGTCGGGAGTCGTAACGACGTCGAGCCCTTCCATATTGTCGATCTGGTAACCCATGTCGGCCTCGATCAGCACCTCGCCGTCGACGACCGCGCCCGGCCGGATGTCGCCGCCGGCAATTCGGCGAATGCGCATGCCGAGCCCCGAGGCGAAGTTGAATCGACGCTCCAGCAGCAGCAGGTCCCCATTTGGCAGGAAGGCGCCGTCGGTCACGGCATAGGGGTCGTGGCGGACCACCGTGAAGACGCCCCGCATCGGCCCCTCCAGAATACCCGCCAGCAAATTGTCGGACGTGTCGACGCTGCGCTCGGAGACGACAACCGCGGCGCCGGCAAGCGGCCCATGCTTCGGGGCGATCGTAAGCGTTTCAAGACCGCCATTGTTGCGCAATTCCTCGACCGGGAAAGGCAGGCTCAACTGCCTGACCGGCCGCGACGAGGAAAAACCTGGGTTGGGATAGACGTCGACCCGATGAGACTGCTCGAAGCTTACAATCACTTCGCCGTCCCTGAGCGCCAGCCCTTCGGCATCCACCCTCCATTTTTCGCGCTGAGCCGCGCCGCTGCCATCGGTCATCGAAGTGATCCTAAGATCGGCCAGCCCCGAAAGCCGTCCGGCATCGTCCCGTATAACGGCGCCCTCGACCCAATGGCCGGTGTCGAGAACGGCGACGAAGGACCGGCCGTCCGGCCGGAACCGGATTGACGAAAGCGCACCGAAGAGCGAATTGGGCGAGGTCACCTCGATGCCGCCGATGAACTCGAGCGCGCCGAACGTGGCCGTGTCCGACCCGACCTTGAACTCGGTGATCTGCCGGCTTCGCACCGAGACGATTTCGCAAAGCGCTTCGGCCTGTACGTCGACGGTCGATGCGAGCAGGAGCAGGAAAGCAAGGGACCGGCCGAGCATCTATGAAAAACCCTCATGGGGAGGCAGAACCGGCCACCCCGCCGTAAGTCGCGCCGGTGACGCAATGGTCGCTACTCTGAATTGCCGTCCGTCCGGGCAAAGGCAAGGGGGATGCGGGCGAAATCGCGGCACGCGGCTCACCCCGCCCGACGCAGGCGTCCGGTACGGCCGCTCTCTTCCTCGAACAGGGCCGCCAACTGCTCCGTCATCGCCCCTGCCAGTTCGTCGGCGTCGACGATCGTCACTGCGCGGCGATAGTAGCGCGTCACGTCGTGACCGATGCCGATCGCCAGAAGCTCGACCGGGGAGCGGTTCTCGATCTGCTCGATAACCGCTCGCAGGTGGCGCTCGAGATAGTTGCCCGGATTCACCGACAGCGTCGAATCGTCGACCGGCGCGCCATCCGAGATCATCATCAGGATGCGCCGCTGCTCGGGGCGGCCGATCAGCCTGTCATGCGCCCACATCAGCGCTTCGCCGTCGATATTCTCCTTGAGCAGGCCTTCGCGCATCATCAGGCCGAGATTGCGGCGGGCCCGGCGCCAGGGCGCGTCGGCCGATTTGTAGATGATGTGGCGCAGGTCGTTAAGGCGGCCGGGCGACTGCGGCTTGCCGCCTATCAGCCATTTCTCGCGCGATTGCCCGCCCTTCCACGCCTTGGTGGTGAAGCCGAGGATCTCGGCCTTGACGCCGCAGCGCTCGAGCGTGCGGGCGAGAATGTCCGCGCAGATCGCCGCAACGGTGATCGGCCGGCCACGCATCGAGCCGGAATTGTCGATCAGCAGCGTCACGACCGTATCGCGGAAATTCGTATCTTTCTCCCGCTTGAAAGACAGGGGCTGCATCGGATCGATGATCACGCGCTGCAGCCGGGCCGTGTCGAGATAGCCCTCCTCCAGATCGAATTCCCAGGACCGGTTCTGCTGTGCCATCAGTCGGCGCTGCAGGCGATTGGCGAGGCGGCCGACGGCCCCTTGAAGAGGGGCGAGCTGTTTGTCGAGGAAGGCGCGCAAGCGGTCGAGCTCGGCCTCGTCGCAGAGTTCCTCGGCGGTGATCGTCTCGTCGAATTCCCGCGTGAAGACGGCATAGTCGACCTTCTCGTTGAAGTCCGCGAAAGGATGGTTCGGACGCTTGACCTCGCCAGGTGTCTCGCTCTCCTCGTCGCCTTCGTCCTGAAAATCCTCGTCGGAAATCTCGGCGCCGTCCATCTCGCCTTCTTCCATCTGCTCCTCGGCAGACTGGTTCTCCTCGGCGGGCGCGGCGTCGGTCCCCTCTTCCTCCTCGCTGGCGCTTTCGTCCTGCTGCTCGCTGCGCGGCTGGTCCTCGTCGGTCTCGCTCTCCTGCTCGTCCGGCTCCAGATCGTCTTCGCCGTATTTTTCGGCTACATCCATGGAGGCCAGCATGTCGCGCACCACGCGGGCAAAAGCCTGCTGATCGTTGACCGCCGCCGGCAGGTTCCGCATGTCGGGGGCGGCCTTCTGTTCGATGAAGTCGCGCCAGAGATCGAGCACCTTTCCGGCGGTGCCCGGCGGTTTCTCGCCCGTCAACTTCTCGCGCACCAGCAATGCCATCGCCTCTTCAAGCGGCGCATCCGACTGGATTTCGATCGCACCGAAATTGGCCTTGGCGTATTTCTCCTCGAGCATCGAGGAGAGATTCGCGGCTACTCCGGGCATCCTGAGTGCACCGATCGCCTCGACGCGTGCCTGCTCGACGGCATCGAAGATCGCGCGGGCGTCGGCCCCCTGCGGTGACATCGTCGCATGGATGCGGTCGTCATGGCAGGCCTTGCGCAGCGCCATCGAGTCACCGAGGCCGCGCGCAACCGCGAGCTCATGGCGGGTGGGACGTTTGGAAAGCTCCGGAAGGCGAATACGCTCACCGGACATGCCCGGACGCTCATTGGCGAAGGCAATCTCGAGTTCCGCATCGCCGGCGATCGAGCGGACACAGCCGGAAAGCGCCCGCTTGAACGGTTCGGCAGCGTTTTCCCTCGCTTGCGGGTTCGCCTTGGAATTCGAGCTCACAACAGTTCCTTCTCCAGCCCGGCGTTCCTTCTCCAGCCCGGCCTGGGCCGATCTCCGAGCGATCACCTCACCCGCCGCCGCCTCAAACAATCAGGCGGAGGCTTCCAGCACGATGTTGGCAGCGCTTTCCTTCAGCTCGACCCCAAAGGCGCGCTGGTAGTGCTCGGCAACCAGCGGCCGCTCCAGCTCGTCGCATTTGTTGAGGAAGGTCACGCGGAAGGCAAACGCCACGTCGCCGAAGATGTATGCGTTTTCCGCCCAGGTGATCACCGTGCGCGGGCTCATCACCGTCGAGAGATCGCCGTTGATGAAAGCGGCGCGTGTCAGATCCGCGACGCGCACCATCTTCGATACGGTCTCGCGACCCTTGTCGGCCGCGAATCCCTTGACCTTGGCGGCGACGATGTCGACTTCCTTGTCGTGCGGCAGGTAATTGAGCGTGGTTACGATCGACCAGCGGTCCATCTGCGCCTGATTGATCTGCTGCGTGCCGTGGTAGAGACCGGTGGTGTCGCCGAGGCCGATCGTGTTGGCGGTCGCGAACAGGCGGAAGGCCGGGTGCGGGCGAATGACCCGGCTCTGGTCGAGAAGCGTCAGCCGGCCTGAGGATTCGAGTACCCGCTGGATGACGAACATGACGTCGGGGCGACCGGCGTCATACTCGTCGAAGACGAGCGCGACGTTGTGCTGGTAGGCCCAGGGAAGAATGCCGTCCTTGAATTCCGTCACCTGCAGGCCGTCCTTGACGACGATCGCATCCTTGCCGACGAGATCGATCCGGCTGACATGGCTATCGAGATTGATGCGCACGCAGGGCCAGTTCAGCCTTGCGGCCACCTGCTCGATATGGGTCGACTTGCCGGTGCCATGATAGCCCGCAACCATGACGCGGCGATTGTGGGCGAAGCCTGCAAGAATGGCGAGTGTCGTTTCCCGGTCGAAAAGATAATCCGGATCGAGATCGGGCACATAGGCATCGCCCTTGGAATAGGCGGGAACGCGCAAATCCGTGTCGATGCCAAAAACCTCCCGGACCGAAATCGTCGTGTCGGGGAGGTTTGAAATGTCGAGGTCAATCTTGCTCATCATGTCTCCAGAGCGGCCGCCGAACGGCACCCGCGCATTCGCCTGCGAAATGTGCTTTCTGTAATAATCCGCGTTGTTAGCAGAAACCAGCCTGTTTTAACAATTGGTAGGCCTGAATGACGGCTCGGAAACGGTCTTCCGAGCCTCTGTCTCCGCCGTTCGCGTCGGGGTGATGCTTCTTGACGAGTTCCTTGTAGGCCGCCTTGATATCGGCCGTCGTTGCCGAGGCTGCAAGTCCGAGCGTTTCGAAAGCCTTGGCCTCGAGCGTCTTCAGCTTGCGCAGCCGCGGCTCGTGCCGGCTCGAGCGGGCGCGCGCTTCGTTGAAGAAGCCGAACGGGTCGCGCATGCGCGCCTGCGCACCCGCACTGCCGGAGCGCGTCTGCGATTGCGTGGGACCTTTCCCGGCATTCTTGTTGACACCGACTGTCCAGGTGGGTCGATGCCCGGTCACGGCCTCCTTCTGGTAGCGCGCAATCTCGGAATCCGAGAGGCCCGAGAAATAATTGTAACCCTTGTTGTATTCCTTCACATGCTCGAAACAGAAGAGGAAATACTCGCCTTCGGCATTGCGACCGACGGGCGCCCGATGCACTCCATTCTTGTCGCAACCGTCCCACTGGCACACGTGCACGGTCGACTCGACGCGCGCTTCGCGCTTTGGGCGCGTGCGGATGCGGTCGAAGTATTTTGAATCGAGTTTCATGGCGCACATTATGGGGTTTGCGACAGGTCACAACAAGAATTGACAAAGCGGAATGTTGCTGGCTTTGTGCGGGTATTTTGCACCATCAAGGCATCGCGCCCCGCGCTGACGCAGCAAACAGGGAAATGGGACGGAAGCATGTCGCTGCAAAGCCGGATCGAGCAGAAGCTTGTGGAAGCGTTTCATCCCGAACGGCTCGCGGTCATCAACGAAAGCCATCTTCATGCCGGCCATCAGCCGGGCTTTGACGGCGGCGGCGAGACCCATATACGCGTCCGCATCGTCGCAAGCGCGTTTTCAGGCATGAGCCGCGTGGCGCGCCACCGCGCCATCAACGATCTTTTGAAGCCGGAACTCGATGCCGGCCTGCATGCGCTCGCGGTCGAGCCCGCCGCCCCCGGTGAACCGACGCGCTGGTGATCAACTTCGCCGGTGATGTCGGGAAAAGCAACGCGCCGGCTAGAGCCTTTCCGGGTTAAATGGAAACATTCTGCCGGAGCAGGTTTTCGTCAGGGCAGAGGCGATTGCCGCAGGTCGTACCCGTAGGTACGGCCGAGGCGATCGCCTCTGATCCTGGCGGAAAGATGCCCGGCCCACTGCATGTCTCCTTGAATCGACCGATTCAAGGACAAAGACATGCAGCAATTCAAAGTGCTACAGCGACCTTTGCGCGTCCTATGGGACGCGCGGCGCTGTAGGGCTGGCTGAAGCGGGCGGCCTGTTTGCCCGGCTGGCTTGGCCGTATGCTTGGCTACGCCGCGCGCCAGCCGGGCAAACATTCCGCTCCGCTTGAGCCAACAGAATCGTTTCCATTTAACCCGGAAAGGCTCTAGGCCGTCGGCGCGTCGTCGGCGGCACGGATGCGCAGCTTGGTGATCCGGTTCTTGACTCGTTTCATGACGGTGAAGCGCTTGCCGTAAAATGTGAAAGCCTGCCGCTCCTCCGGGATGCTCTTCGATTCATGAATGACGAGGCCGGCGACCGTCGTCGCCTCTTCGTCCGGCAGCGACCAGTCGAGCGCGCGGTTAAGGTCGCGGATCGGAACCGACCCATCGACGACGATCGAGCCGTCAGCCTCCTGCCGGACGCCCTGAATGTCGAGGTCGTGCTCGTCGGCTATGTCGCCGACGATCTCCTCGAGAATGTCCTCGAGCGTGACCAGCCCCTGCACCTGGCCGTATTCGTCGACGACGATGGCCAGATGGAGCTTGCGGCGGAGGAAGGCGTTGAGCTGGTCCTTGAGGTTGGTCGTATCCGGAACGAACCAGGGCTTCTGTGCAATCTTGACGATGTCCAGCGTCTGCGGCTCCACATTCGGCTCGGCCAATGCCCGCAGCAGGTCCTTGGAGTGGACGACGCCGACAATGTTGTCGGTCGAGCCGCGCCACAGCGGTAGCCGCGTGAACGGACTTTCGAGGATATCCCGCACGCAAACATCAGGCGGATCGTCGGCATTGATCGCGCGCATGGCGGTGCGGTGGATCATGACATCAGACACTTCGAGTTCGCCGAGATCGAGCACGCCGCCCAGTCGGTCGCGGTCGGCCTTGATCACCGCTCCCTCGCGATGCAGCAGGTCGACCGCGCCCCGCAATTCCTCGTGTGCCGAAAGCATGGGCATGTCGGAGGCGAGATTGACGCCGAAGAGGTTCAGGATGCGCCGGACGATCGCGTTGACGAGAGACGAAACCGGCCCGGCGACGGCGACGAAGGGCCGGACCACCGGCGCCACGGTGAGGGCAAAGCGATCGGGCGAGGCGATCGCCCAGCTCTTCGGCAACACTTCGGAAAAGATGACCAGCAGCACCGTCATCGCGAAGGTCGCTATCGCCACGCCGGAATCGCCGACGAGGCCGATCAGCAGACTCGTCGTCAGCGAGGATGCGAGAATATTGACGAGGTTGTTGCCGATGAGCAGCGTGCCGATCAGGCGATCGCGCCGCTCGATCAGCCGGTTGACGATCCCCGCCCGCTCGTCCCCATTGCTTTCCAGCGTGTGCATGCGCGACCGGGAGGCGGCGGTCAAGGCGGTCTCGGACCCGGAGAAGAATGCCGAGAGCACGAGAAGAGCGGTGACGGAAACCAGGGATAGCCAATAGTCCGCCACGAAGGTCAATAAAGCGTCGCTGCTCATTGCGGGTGCTTTTCCTCAAGAAAGCTCAAGACTTCGGAGGCCGGCACATCGTCGGCCACGAAGGAATGCCCGATGCCGCGCGTTAGAATGAAGGTGAGCTTGCCGCCCTTTACTTTCTTGTCCTGTGCGATCGCCTCCATCAGCCGCTCCGCCGGCGGCAGCACCCCGGGGATCTCTGCCATCCGCGTCGGGAGTCCTACGGCCCTGAGGTGGGCTTCGACCCGCCGCGCATCGTCCGGGCTTGCGAGATTCATCCGCGCGGAGAATTCGTGCGCCAGTACCATGCCGATCGCGACGCCCTCTCCGTGCACCAGACGGTTACTGTCATATTCAGTGGCTGCTTCGAGCGCGTGTCCGAAAGTATGGCCGAGATTGAGAAGCGCCCGCAGGCCGTTCTCGCGCTCGTCGGCCGCCACGACATCGGCCTTTGCCTGGCAGCTCACGGCAATCGCCTCGATCCGCGCGGCCCCCCCGGCGAAAACCGCCTGCCAATTCTGTTCCAGCCAATGGAAGAATTCGGGCTTGTCGATCAAACCGTATTTCGCCACCTCCGCATAACCGGCCCGGAATTCACGCGGACTCAGCGTGTCGAGCACGCCCGTGTCGGCCAGAACGAGATCCGGCTGATGGAAGACGCCGATCAAGTTCTTTCCGTGCGGCGAGTTGATACCGGTCTTGCCGCCGACGGAGGAATCCACCTGGGCCAGCAGCGAGGTCGGGATCTGGATGAACCGCGAACCGCGGCGCACGATGCCGGCGGCAAAGCCGGTGAGATCGCCGATCACGCCGCCGCCGAGCGCGACCACGGCGTCGTTGCGCTCGATCCTAGCGCCGAGAATGGCGTCGCAAACCGGTATGAGACAAGCGAAGCTCTTGGTCTTCTCCCCCGCGGGCAGGACCAGCGAGACGGCCTCGATGCCGCTTTGCGCCAGGCTCGCCATCAGCGGTTCGAGGTAACACGGCGCGACATTCTCATCGGTGATAACGGCCACCCTGCGGCCCTTGAGGCGTGCGGCGATCTCCCGACCCGCCGCCGCGATCAGCCCGGGGCCGATGAGGATGTCGTAGGACCGGTCTCCGAGATTCACGCGGACCGAGCGTTCGGCGGAAATCATCTGGCTCATCATGGGGTCTCGGCTTTCTTGCAATCGGCGATGGCGGCGAGGACCTCCTCGACCATCATTTCCTTCTTCACGTCGCGCGAGAGGACGACGAGGTCCGCCTCGGCATAGATCGGATAGCGCGCCCGCATCAGGTTTTCGAGCGTCTGTTTGGGATTCTCCGTTTTCAGAAGCGGTCGGGTGTCGCGCTTGTTCACCCGCTCCCAGAGCACGTCGAGTTCGGCATTGAGCCAGACCGTCAGGCCGCCCTTCTTGATCTGCCGTCGCGAGCGCTCGTTGACATAGGCTCCGCCGCCGGTCGAGACGACACGTGGTCCCGAGCGCAATAGCCGTTTCAGCACGCGCGCCTCGAGCGCCCGGAACTCTTCCTCGCCATAGGCGGCGAAAAGTTCGCTGATCGTCATGCGCGAAACCCGCTCGATCTCGTGGTCGGAGTCGACGAAGGGAACGCCGAGCGCCTGGGCCGTCATCCGGCCGATCGCCGATTTACCCGCTCCCATCAGGCCGATGAAGATGAGATTGCGCCTACCGAGGGCGCGCTTCGCCCGCTCGGCAAGCGTCGCGGAAACCGGTTCGGTCACGTCGTTCATTGCGCTTCATAGTCCCCATTCCATTCCGGTATCGACAAATCGGCGAAGGGCGTCAAGTCGTCGCCAAGGGCCGCCGGGCGCTTCGTGAACGCGCCGTCGGGGGCATTCATATTGTCGCTGGCCTTTTCAATGCGCAAATGTCGCAAGCGCATCTTGAGCGGCAGCGCAGCATCTGGCACGGATGAAGGGTCTCGGCTGCATGCCTGCCTGGTCGACTTCGCCCTGAGGAGAAGGACATGCAGCGTTTCAACATGCTACAGCGACCATTGCGCATCGGAAAAAGTCGCGGCGCTGTAGAGGAGATCGAAATGCCGACCCTGTTCCGATTCCTGTTCTTCTGTGCCGTCGTCGCCGGCATGGTCTATGCTACGATGCTGGCGCTCGTCACCTTCGTCGAGCCGGTGGAACGGGATGTTACCGTGCGTATTCCCTCCGAGCGGATCAACGAGCCGCAATGATGGATCTCTCAGAAGCGCACCTCGAAGCCTTCCTCGAAATGATGAGCGCCGAACGCGGCGCCGCAGTGAACACGCTGCAATCCTATGAGCGCGACCTCAAGGACGCTCTTTCCTTCCTGCGCGCGCGCGGCACACGGCTGGGCGAGGCCACCCCCGATGATCTGCGGCACTATCTCGCCGGCCTCGCCAAACAGGGCTTCAAGTCCTCATCGCAGGCACGCCGCCTCTCCTCGCTCAGGCAATTTTATAAGTTCCTCTATGCCGAAGGCCTGCGTAGCGACGATCCGACGGGCATTCTCGATGCGCCGAAAAAGGCGCGCGCGCTGCCGAAGACGCTGAGCGTCGACGACGTCACCAGGCTCATCGGCCAGGCGGAGGCAGAGGCGGCGGCCGGAGGCGAGGATGCTCTCGCGAAACTGCGCATGCATGCGCTGATCGAGCTTCTCTACGCGACCGGCATGCGCGTCAGCGAGTTGGTATCGCTGCCGGCGAGCGTGCTTTCGCAAAACGGCCGCTTCCTGGTGATCCGCGGCAAGGGCGCCAAGGAAAGGCTGGTGCCGCTCTCGCAGGCAGCGATGCGCGCCATGCGCAGCTATGGCGATGCCCTGCGGCAAAGACAGAGCAAGGAAGAGAGCCCCTGGCTGTTTCCCTCCTATGGCAAATCCGGCCACCTGCCGCGCCAGGTCTTTGCCCGCGACTTGAAGAGCCTCGCCGCGCGCGCCGGCATTCGGGTGGCGGCGATCTCTCCGCACGTGCTCCGCCATGCTTTCGCCAGTCATCTTCTCGCAAACGGTGCCGACCTTCGCGCCGTGCAGGAACTGCTCGGCCACTCGGACATTTCGACGACACAAATCTACACGCATGTGCTGGAAGAGCGGTTGCACGAGCTCGTCCAAAACCATCACCCCCTTGCCAAACAGGCGAAAAAACAGGATTAGGACCGCCGGACAGTTGGCGAGGCCGGGCAGTCCTTGTCGCAAAACGATCGGAAACGCATCTCATGCACAACTATCTCGACTTCGAAAAACCCATCTCTGATCTCGAGGGCAAGATTCTCGAACTGAAGAAACTCGCCAGCGAAGACGAGAGCGTGAACACGTCCGACGAGATCGCAAGGCTCGAGAGCCGCGTCCGCGATGCGATGGTCGAGATCTATTCCAGGTTGTCGCCGTGGCAGAAGACCCAGGTCGCCCGCCATCCTTCGCGCCCGCATTTCCTCGATTATGCCACCGAGCTCTTCAGCGAATTCACGCCGCTGGCCGGCGACCGCAATTTCGCCAATGACGATGCCATTCAGGCCGGCCTTGCGCGATTTCACGGCACGCCCGTGGCCGTGATCGGCCAGGAGAAGGGCAACGACACCAAGTCGCGCATCAAGCACAATTTCGGCAGCCCGCGCCCGGAAGGCTACCGAAAGGCGATCCGCGTCATGGAAATGGCCGACCGCTTCGGACTGCCGCTGATCACACTGGTCGACACCGCCGGTGCCTATCCCGGCGTCGGCGCCGAAGAGCGCGGCCAGGCCGAGGCGATCGCCCGCTCGACCGAAATGTGCCTGAACGTCAAGGTGCCGATCGTGACGGTGGTGATCGGCGAAGGCGGATCAGGCGGTGCGATCGCCATCGCCACCGGTAACCGCGTCTATATGCTCGAGCACGCGATCTACAGCGTCATCTCGCCCGAAGGCGCCGCCTCTATCCTCTGGCGCGATTCCACCCGCGCCAAGGAGGCCGCAAGCAACATGAAGATCACCGCCGAGGACCTGAAGGCGCTCGGCGTTATCGACGGCATCATTCCCGAGCCCGTAGGCGGGGCACATCGCGATCCGCAGGCCGTGATCGAACGCACCGGCAGCGTGATTGCCGACGCGCTCAAGGAGCTTTCCGGGCGCAACGGCGACGAACTACGCGCCGATCGCCGCCAGAAGTATCTGAATATCGGCCGCAATCTCTGAACCGCGGCGCCCTGCGCAGGGCTGAAAGTTCCCCTTTCGGCTCTGAACCATCGCGATCAGAGCCTCGCGATCGGCAACCGGAAATCGATCATGGCCAAATCTTGGCCATATTCATCGGGTCATGAAAAGCGGCATTCGCAGGCGATCCCTGCAGGGTTAAGATTTCGTGAAGAATAATCACGTAGTGATTCGTTGAAGAGCCCTTCCCCGATGGATGCGGCACTCAAGGATGGATTGTGGCAAGAACGGGCTTTCGCTGATGCGTTTCAGAAATCTTGTTGTCACCGCCGCTGTCGTAGCCGCGCTTGCCGGTTGCACCAACGAGACGCTCGACTCGGTCAACATCTCCAACGTCAAGAACAAGACCGAGTACCAGCTTTCCAGCAAGCTGGTCAGCAAGATGCGCGAGCTTGGGATGCAGAAGTCGTCCCCGATACTCTTGCGCATCTTCAAGGAAGAGGGCACCCTCGAAGTCTGGAAAGCGAACACGGCAAACCGTTTCCAGCTTCTGAAGAGCTATAAGATCTGCGCCTGGTCGGGCAAGCTCGGCCCGAAGGTCAAGGAAGGCGACCGACAGGCACCGGAGGGATTCTACCCGCTTTATCCGCACCAGATGAATCCCAATTCAAGCTACTATCTGGCGATCAATACCGGTTTTCCGAACGCCTATGACAAGGCGAACAACCGCAGCGGCACGCATCTGATGATCCATGGCGCCTGCTCCTCCTCTGGGTGCTATTCCATGACCGACGAGCAGGTCATCGAGATCTTCGCGCTGGCGCGCGACGCCTTCCGGGGGGGACAGGAAAACATCCAGCTGCAGGCCTTTCCGTTCCGCATGACGGCGGAGAACATGGCGCGTCACCGCGACAATCCGAACATCGAGTTCTGGAAGATGCTGAAGGAAGGCTACGACCAGTTCGAAGTGACGAAGCGTCCGCCGCAGGTGAACGTCTGCGAGCGGAAATACGTCTTCAACCAGCAGAGCGACGGCACGTTCAATCCGGCCGGGCAATGCCCCGCGATGTCGACGCCGCCGGAACTGCAGGTGGCGATGGCGAATTTTGAGAAGGACTATAAGCGCGACTATGACAAGGCGCTGAAGAAATTCGAAGGCATGGTCTGGTATGAACCGACAGAGGCGGAGCGCAAGGCGGTGGTCGCCGAACAGCGCAAGGGCCGCGAGCTCGCCTACGCGCCGACCGGCACCTCGCTCGACGCCGGCAAGCTGATGAAGGTGAGCGACCTCGAAAAGAAGGTCGCCGCACAGAAGGAGGCCGAGGAGGCCAGGCAGGCTACGCTTATCCAGAAGGAAGCATTGGAGAAGGCGGGCCGCGAGGGACGGACCGTACCGGTTCCGGAGCCGAACCCGATTGCGCGGCCGGTGGAACAGGCGACGCTGCAGCCGGTCCCCGCCAGGAACTCTTTCTGGAATCTGTTTTCCAACAGCGAGCCCGCGACGCCGGCCCCGGCTGCCCCGTCACCGGAACAGGCTGCCAGCCAGCCCGCACCCGTGCAACAGCCAGCGGCAGGCGCTCCGGCGGCGCCCGAAAACCCGCGTGTAGCCACAGCGGCCGCCGGCGAAGCCGCTCCTGCCGAACAGCCTCTCACCGAACAACCGAATAAGCGCCCCTTCTGGAAGATCTGGGGCAATTGATGCCGGACGAACAGAAGATCGTCTATGATCTGAGGGGGCTGAAATGCCCCCTTCCCGTTTTGAAGGCGCGCAAACGCATGGAATCGCTCGCACCGGGCGCGCTGATCGAGATCGAGACGACCGATCCTCTGGCCGTCATCGATATCCCCCATTTCTGCAACGAAGACGGACACCGGCTCGAAGAGGCGACCCCTGTTGCGGGCGGCCATCGCTTTCTCATTCGGAAGAAGGGCTACTCTAGGGCATCGCCCGAGGATGCGGAACCCGCTTAAAACCGCATTCCGGGCACAGCAAGCGGATTGTCGGCGAGCGCCTGGGCATCTGCCTGGTCGATACGCGGCTTGCCGGTGAAGGCGTCGAAAAGGTCGCGGACGAAAGCCTCCTCCAGCCCCTTGGTGATCAGCACCATGCGCGTGCGACGGTCGGCGGGATCGGGCCAGGCCGGCAAGCGTTCCGGTGTGTGGAACACCGTCTGGACGCCGTGCAGCACCACCGGCCGCTCCGGATTGTCCGCGACCGCGACGATCGCCTTCATCCGCAAGAGCTTTTCGCCATGCACCGAGCGCAGGAGATCGATGAACATCTCCAGCGCCATCGGCTCGATCGGCCGGTCGTGAATGATGCTGAAGGAACGGATGTCGGAGCCATGGCGGTTGACGTCATGGTCATGATGGTCGTGCCCATGCCCGTCGTGGTGGTGGCGATGGTCATCATGATGCTTGTGCACGTGTCCGCAACTTGCCTCGGCTTCGTCCTGCAGCCAGCGGCCGACATCGGCGGCCTTGGTCGAGGGGTCATAGAGGCCGCAGGCGAACAAATCTGCCCGGCCGGCCGCCTCCGTATCGCCGTCGATGATGGGCGCGCGCGGGTTGAGTTCTCTCAGTATGACCGCCAGTGCGCTGACCTGCTCGCCTTTCGCAAGCCCCGTCTTGGCCACGACGAGGCGATCGGCGACGGCAACCTGCTTCATGGCTTCCACATGGCCGGCAATCGTCGGCTCGCCATTGACCGCATCGATCACGGTCACCACGCCGTCGAGACGGTAATTTTGCGCGAGCACCGGATTGCCGAGAATGGACTGCAGCACGGGTGCCGGGTCGGCGAGCCCCGTGGTTTCGATGACGACGCGCCTCAGCTGCGTGATGCGGCCCGTCTGCATCCGGTCCATGAGGTCGGCGAGCGTATCGACGAGTTCGCCGCGCACCGTGCAGCAGAGGCAGCCATCGGAAAGCTCGATCACGCCGTCGCTTGACGCTTCGACCAGAAGATGGTCGATCGCCACATCCCCGAACTCGTTGATGATCACCGCCGTGTCGGTGAGTTCCGGATCCTTCAGCAACCGATTGAGAAGGGTCGTCTTGCCGGCACCAAGGAAGCCGGTCAGGATCGAGACCGGAACAACCGGCAATGGACCGTTCATGGCGGAGCTCCTTCGGACACTCGTCACAGGTTCGGGCGCGGCACGGGAATCGGCACATTGGCGATTTCGGCGGTGTCGCCCTGCCCTGCGATGTCGCTGCCGGCCTTTGCAGTCTTTTCGCCGCTGCCCGGAATAAGCCCGGCGAAGACCAGTTTCAGCGGCCGGTTGATCTCATGGATATAGGGTGAGAGCAGTTTCTGCCGCCCGGCCTCGTCACGCCCTTCGCTGCGGATCTTCGCCGCCTCCTTCGAGCAGATCTCCTTGCTGACATCGGCAGTCACATCGCGGCTTTCGCCATAGGGCGCGATTTGCGTGAGCGATGGTTTTCCCGCACTCCCGGTCGTCAACGCCATCTGCAGCAGGCGAGCCGACTCGTCGGCGCGGGCGCCGAGGCTATCTTCGCCCAGCACGACCGAAACGATGCTGCGGCCGCCCCTGGTCGCCGACGATACCTGGTTGAAGCCCGACGCGCAGATGAAGCCGGTCTTCATGCCGTCCGCACCGTCGAAGCGCCCGATCAGCATGTTGTAATTCGCATAGTCCTTCTTGCCCGTGGTGATGCCTTCCAGGGCGAAATAGGAAGCGTATTCGGGGAATTCACGCTTCAGCGTGATCGCCAGTACCGCAAGGTCGCGGGCGGTCGTGTACTGACCCTGTCCGGGCAGGCCGTTGGGGTTGATGAAATGCGACGATGTCATGCCGATTCGGCGCGCCTCGGCATTCATGCGATCGATGAAGGCCTGTTCCGATCCGCCGACCGTCTCGGCGATCGCCACGGCAACATCGTTCGCCGATTTCACGAGCATCATCTTCAACGCGCTGTCGAGCGTCATCGTCTGGCCGGGCTTGTAGAACATCTTGCTCGGCGGTTCGGACGCTGCGTTCTTCGACATGACCACCGTGCTTTCCAGCGTCAGTTGCCCCGCCTTGATCGCACGAAAGGTCGTATAGGTCGTCATCAGCTTGGTGAGCGACGCCGGGTACCATCTCTGGAAGATGTCCTCGTGCTCGTAGACCTTCAGTGTGTTGACGTCGACGACGAGTCGCGGATTGGCATGGGACGGCAGGGCCGCTGCCGTGAGGGCCGCAAAGGTGACCGCAAGAGCGGCCAGAGCCCTAATGCTGTTGCACATCATGAATCGAGCAGTCGTCCTCACGATCTCAAACCTCGAAATTCCGCAGTTGCCTCGTATTGTCCCGCTATTTAGCCTATATGGCCAGGACATGGCAAAGGCCAGTGATTTGGCTGGCGCGTCCATCCACCGAAGACCGACAGGAATACATCATGCCGATTTTGAACCGCGCCGCCGAACTCCAGAGCGAAGTGACCGAATGGCGGCGCCACCTGCACATGAACCCGGAGCTTCTGTTCGCGGTGGAAAATACGGCAGCCTTCGTCGAAAGGAAACTCAAGGAGTTCGGTGTTGACGAGATCGTGACCGGACTCGGCCGCACCGGAGTCGTCGGCCTCATTCGCGGCAATCTCGGCACCGGCCGCACCATTGGCCTGAGGGCCGACATGGATGCCCTGCCGATCACCGAGACGACCGGCAAGCCCTGGGCCTCGACGACGCCCGGCAAGATGCATGCCTGCGGTCATGACGGTCACACGGCCATGCTGCTCGGTGCGGCGAAATACCTCGCCGAGACGCGGAATTTCGCTGGCAATGTCGCCGTCATCTTCCAGCCGGCGGAGGAAGGCGGCGGCGGCGGCAACGAGATGGTGAAGGATGGCCTCATGGAACGCTTCGGCATCGAGGAGGTCTACGGCATGCACAACATGCCTGGCATGCCGGTCGGCCAGTTCGGCAGCCGCGTCGGTCCGATCATGGCCTCCACCGACGAGTTCTCCATCACCATCAAGGGCCGCGGCGGCCATGCGGCTCAGCCGCACAAGACGGTCGACCCGATCGCGGTCGGCGCGCAGATCGTCAACGCGTTGCAGACGATCGCCTCGCGAACGGTCGATCCGCTCGCCTCGATCGTCGTGTCCGTCACCAAGTTCAATGCCGGCTTCGCTCACAATGTCATTCCCGAACAGGCCGTGCTTGCCGGCACAGTCCGGGCGCTGACGCCGGAGGTGCGCGACACGGGCGAGGCGCGAATTCGCCAGATCGCCGAAAGCTTCGCCGGCGCCTATGGGGCGACCGCCGAGGTGTGGTACGGTCGCAACTATCCGGTCACGGTCAATCATGCGGACGAGACCGCCCATGCACTTGCAGTCGCAGCGACGATCGCCGGCGACGGCAAGGTCAATGCCGCACTCGACCCGATGATGGGCGGCGAGGACTTCTCCTACATGCTGCTTGCCCGTCCGGGCGCCTTCATCTTCATCGGCAACGGCGATACGGCCGGCCTCCATCATCCCGCCTATGATTTCAACGACGAGGTTATTCCGCACGGTATCTCCTACTGGGTGAAGCTCGCCGAAGCGCGACTTGCCGCCTGACGAACGCGGGGAGGCGGCAACATGCATCAGATCGACAAGACCGACCGCAGAATTCTGCAGATCCTGCAGGCGGACGGCCGCATCACCAATCTCGAGCTGGCCGACCGCATCGGCCTGTCTCCGACCGCCACCAGTGAGCGCCTGCGGCGGCTCCTGAAGGAAGGCTATGTCTGTGGCTTTGGGGCGCGCCTCGATCCGCACAAGCTCGGCTTCGGGCTTCTGGTCTTCATCGAGGTCATGCTCGACAAGACGACTCCGGAGGTCTTCGACCAGTTCACCGCCGCCATCAAGCAGGCGCCCGCAGTGCTTGAGTGCCACATGGTGGCCGGAGGTTTCGACTATCTCGTCAAGACCCGTTTCGAGGACATGGCCGCCTACCGCAACTTCCTCGGCCAGGTGCTGTGGACGCTGCCGGGCGTCAAGGAGACCCGCACCTATGCGGTAATGGAAGAAATCAAGAATGACGGTCCGCTGCCGCTGATCTGAGGAGCGGACCGTTTCGCGTCGTCGATTATGCCTTAAGTGAGGCCATGTCGATGACGAAGCGATATCGCACGTCGCTCCTGATCACCCGCTCATAGGCCGCGTTGATTTCATCGATCTTGATCGTCTCGATCTCCGAGACGATGCCGTGCTCGCCGCAGAAGTCGAGCATCTCCTGCGTTTCCTTGATCGAGCCGATCATCGAGCCGGAAATGCTGCGCCGGCCCGGCACCAGCGAGAAGGCATGGACCGGCACCGGGTTTTCCGGAATGCCGACCAGCACGAAATCACCGTCGACCTTCAGGAGATTGAGATAGGCGTTCCAGTCGATCTCGGCCGCGACGGTGCATATGATCAGATCGAAGCTGCCGGCAAGCGCCTGGAACGTCTGCAGATCGTTGGTCGCGTAATAGTGGTCGGCGCCGAGTTTCAGCCCGTCCTCCTTCTTCGAGAGAGTCTGGCTGAGGACCGTCACTTCCGCGCCCATCGCATGGGCGAGCTTTACGCCCATGTGGCCGAGACCGCCCATGCCGACGATCGCCACCTTCTTGCCTGGCCCCGCCTTCCAGTGGCGCAGCGGCGAATAGAGCGTGATGCCGGCGCAGAGCAGCGGCGCGGCCGCATCGAGCGGCAGGTTCTCCGGGATGGAGAGCACGTAGCCTTCCTTGACGACGATATGATCGGAATAGCCGCCTTGGGTTGGCGTGCCGTCCGCTTCGACACCGTTATAGGTCGGCACGAGGCCGGGCAGATACTGTTCGCGGTCGAGGTCGCGGGCCGCACAGGTGGTGCAGGAATCGACGAAGCAACCGACGCCGACGCGGTCGCCGATCCCGAATCTGGTCACCTTGGGACCGACCGCCCGCACGATGCCGACGATTTCGTGGCCGGGCACCATGGGGAAGATCGAATTGCCCCATTCGTTGCGGGCCTGGTGGATGTCGGAA
Source organism: Ensifer sp. LCM 4579 (assembly GCF_001854885.1). Classification (GTDB taxonomy): domain Bacteria; phylum Pseudomonadota; class Alphaproteobacteria; order Rhizobiales; family Rhizobiaceae; genus Sinorhizobium. The sequence goes on from NZ_MDDV01000035.1 coordinate 32,190, forward strand.
TGGCAGACGCCGCAATATTTGATATCGATAACCACGTCGTCGTCGCGCGGCTCGCGGCGCTCGAAGGTGAAAGGCGCGAGCGGCTTCGACGCATCGGTCGCCGCATATCCTCTAGCAATGGCCATGGGTCTATCCTTGATGTCTTTTCGGAATGGGCGCCGGCTCGGGAGCGCGCGGCGCCTGTTGGGGGGGCCGCCCGTGGCGACCATGGACGCGGGCGGCAGGTCGCACTATGCTGTCTCTGCCGTGGATTGCGGTAGCTTGATCCTGCAAGATTCTTGCACGATCCTGCAAGAACAGTCGTGGAGCGCTGACGGAATTGGCTCAAGCGGCTATCTGTTCTCCAGCCCACCACCACCCAAGCCACTGGAAAGACCGCAGAACATGTCAGTCACGCATAGATCGCCACGCCAGGAGATGATCGACATCATTGCCCGAACGGCCGTGACGGATGGCCATTTTTCGACATTCGTTCCGGGTCTCGCCGTGCATCGGTCGTCCAATGTCGCCGAGGTCAGTTGCGGTTCCTACGGGCCGGGGCTCGCCATCATCGTACAGGGCGCCAAGCGCCTGATGCTCGGCGAGGAAACGCTGACCTACGGGGCGTCCGACTATCTCGTGACCTCGATCGATCTGCCCGTGTCCTGGCAGATCGTCGCGACGCCGGACGAACCCTATCTCAGCATGAGTTTTCAAATCGACGTGCGCAAGATCGCGGAGATCGTCGACAGGATAGGTGATGCACCGGCACCGTTGCGAGCCTCGCCGCGCGGGATGACCGTCAACAAGCTGACAAGCGAGCTGGAGGACGCGGCACTGCGCCTGCTGCGCCTGCTCGATCGCCCCGCGGACTCGGCTGTCCTGCGGCCCCTCCTCGAACAGGAAGTCCTGTACCGGCTGCTGATCGGACCACATGGTGCCAAGCTGCGGCAGATGGCGACGGCGGAGAGCTATCCGCACCAGGTCGGCCGCGCCGTCGCCTGGTTGACGGAAAATTATGCCAGCCCCTTGCGCATCGAGGAACTCGCAGGCCGCGTGAACATGAGCGTTTCCTCGCTGCATCATCATTTCAAGGCGATCACGGCCATGAGCCCGCTGCAATATCAAAAGCAGCTTCGCCTGCAGGAGGCGCGGCGGCTGATGCTGCAGGAACGCCTCGATGCCGGCGCCGCCGGCCATCGGGTCGGCTACGAGAGCCCCTCGCAATTCAGCCGCGAATATGCGCGCCACTTCGGCGACCCGCCGGCCCGCGACATCGGCCGCGTCCGCCGCAATCTGGTCGGTCGCTCGAGCGGCGCGCCGGAGATGCTGAGCGAAGGATAGAGCATGCCGGTCATCCGCTGCGCTCGATCTCGCGCCGCAGGACGATCGATGTCGTCAGATCCTCGACCTCGTCGAGCCCCGCCACCTCATTGCGCAACTCGTTCAAGGCATTGATCGACGCCACCTTGACCTCGACCACCAGATCGAGCTGACCGCTGACGGAGGACACGCGGCGGACCGGGGGAAAGCCGGCAAGCCTGTCGAGCACGGCGAGAGAGGGCGTGCGCTTGAGCGCCACCAGCAGGAAGGCCTCAATCTGGCCCTCCTCCAATTGCCCGATATCGGCGCGATAGCCCCGAATGACGCCGGCTCTTTCCAGCCGTACGACGCGCTCTGCCGTGGCGCTGCGCGACAGCCCGATTCGGCCGGCAAGCGATTTCATCGGGATGCGCGCCTCACGGCTGAGAATGCTGAGGATCGACCGATCGGTCGCATCGATATCCTGCAATGGTGCCTCCCACCCTCCGTGCTCCGCCCCTGCTCATCAGAGCGCCGACAAAAGGACGGTTAGAATAAACAGAGTGCCGGCACAACCGGCGAAATGCCGGATGCGGTGCATCGTTGGGCATGTCACTCTCGCCGCAAAACGAGGGCTTTTGGACGAGATGCTGAATACCACGCCGAATTTTTCCACTGCCGAAGCGACAGCGCTCCTTACACAACATTTCGGCCTCGAGGGAACGCTCGCGCCGCTCGACAGCGAACGGGACCAGAACTTCAAGGTCACCGCCGATAGCGGGACCTACGTTCTGAAGATCATCAATGCGGCCGAGCCGGAGATCGAAAGCGATTTTCAGTCAGCATTGCTGAAACACCTCGGCGGAATTGCCGGCGACCTTCCGGTGCCGCACCCGCATCCGACGCTGTTCGGGCAAAGCTTTGCCGAGGCCAAAGGCGCGTCTGGCCTCACCCACAGGCTGCGGGTTGTCAGCTGGCTTCCGGGCGCGCCGCTTGCCCGGTCCCGACGAAGCGACGCGGCACTTCAGTCCCTCGGCCGCATGCTCGGCCGCTTCGACGCCGCCCTGAAGGGCTTCATGCATCCGGGTGCGCTGCGCGACATCGACTGGGACATTCGCCATGCCGAACGCTCCGCCGACCGGCTGCAACATGTGGCCGATGAGGGCGACCGCGCGCTTCTTCAACGCTTCCTCGCACGCTTCGAAGTCCGGGTCGCGCCGCGGCTTTCGATGCTGCGCGCGGGGATCATCCATAACGACGCCAATGATTGGAACGTGCTGGTCGAAGAGCAGGATCACGATCGCATCGCCGGCATCATCGACTTCGGTGACGCCCTCTACGCGCCTCTCATCGCCGAAGTGGCAATCGCCGCCGCCTATGCCGGGCTCGACCATGCCGACCCGATCGGTGCCGCTGCAGCGATCGCCCGCGGTTTTCACGCCGAGTACCCGCTTCTTGAAGAGGAAATCGATCTCCTCTTCGACCTGATTGCCATGCGACTGGTGACGTCGGTCACTATGTCCGCCTCGCGCCGGGCCGAGACCGAGGGAAACCCCTATCTCGGCGTCAGCGAAAAACCGGCCTGGGCGCTCTTGCGCAAGCTCGACGCCATGAACCCGCGTTTCGCCACCGCAATTTTGCGCAGCGCCTGCGGTTTCGAGGCAGTTGCCGGGGCACGGGCTGTTGCCGTGTGGATCGAGCGGAACCGCAAAAGCCTGTCACCGATTTTCGAGCGCCCGGCAGCAACCCACCCCGCCGACATCGTGCCCTATGGCGATGCCGCGCATCCGATGACCATCGCTTCGGCAAGCGAGCGGCCGCATGAGGCGCAGTCGATTTGGGAGGGGCATTGCCGGAGGGCAGGCGTTGAACTCGGCATCGGCCCCTGGGGCGAAGCACGCACCGTCTATTCGGGCGAGATGTTCGTTTCCCATCTCATCGAAGCCACACGCCGCACCCGTCATCTCGGCCTCGACCTCTTCATGGCCGCCGGTACCAGGCTCTACACGCCGCTCGCCGCCACCGTCGTCAGCGTTGAGATCGAAAAGGATCCGCTCGGCTATGGCTGCCTCGTCGCGCTCCGCCACGAGCCGCAGCACTGCCCGCCCTTCGTGACGCTCTGGGGGCATCTTGCCCACGAAGCGCTCGGTCGCCTAAAGCCGGGCGACCGGCTCGAAGCCGGCGCGGTCGTCGGCGAAATGGGTACGCCAGAGGAAAACGGCGGCTGGGTGCCGCATCTGCATCTGCAGATCTCGACCGACACGAACTTGGCGGCGACGGAGATCCTCGGCGTGGGCGAGGAGCGCTACCTGGACGTCTGGGCGGAATTGTTCCCCGATGCCGCCACTCTCGCCGGCATTGCACCGGAATTCTATGCTCGGACCGGCCGCTCGCATGAGGAAATCGTCCGGCTTCGCAGGGAGTTGCTGCTACCGAACCTGACGATCTCCTATGACAAGCCGATCAAGTTCGTGCGCGGCGAAGGCGTCTGGCTGATCGACGACCGCGGCCGTGCCTATCTCGACTGCTTCAACAATGTCTGCCACATCGGCCACGCCCATCCGGCGGTCGTCGAGGCGATGACGCGGCAGGCGGCGATGCTCAATACCAACACGCGCTACCTGCACGACAACATCGTCGCCTATGCGGAGCGGCTGACCGCGACCATGCCGAAGGAACTGACCGTCGCCGGTTTCGTCAACAGCGGCTCCGAAGCCAACAGCCTCGCGCTCCGCCTTGCGCGCACCCATACAGGCCGCGAAAACGCCATCGTGCTCGACTGGGCCTATCACGGCACGACGCAGGAACTGATCGATCTCAGCGCCTACAAGTTCCGCCGCAGGGGCGGCCAAGGACAGAAGCCGCATGTGCATGTCGCAAGAATACCGGATGGCTATCACGCGCCGCCGGACTGGCCGGCCGAAGAGCATGGCAAGCATTTCGCCGAAAACGTTGCCGAATTGATCGACGCGATGAAGGCCCGAGGCGATGGGCCCGGGTTCTTCATGGCCGAGTCCATCCCGAGCGTCGCCGGCCAGGTCTTCCTGCCGAAGGGCTATCTGAAGGAAGTCTACCGGATCGTGCGCGAGGCCGGCGGCGTTTCGATCGCCGACGAGGTGCAGGTTGGCTTCGGCCGGGTCGGCAGCCACTGGTGGGCCTTCGAGACGCAAGACGTGGTTCCGGAGATCGCCACCATGGGCAAACCAATCGGCGACGGGCATCCGCTGGCGGCGGTCGTCACGACCCGCGAGATCGCCCAATCCTTCAACAACGGCATGGAGTATTTCAACACTTTCGGAGGCAACCCGGTCTCCTGCGCGGTCGGCCTCGCCGTCCTCGACGTTATCGAGACCGAGGACCTGCGCCGTAACGCACTCACGATCGGCAACCATCTTCTCGCTGCCTTCCGGGCAATGCAGGAGCGCTACGAGGTGATCGGCGACGTCCGCGGCCTGGGGCTGTTCCTTGGCATCGAATTGGTTGCGGATCGGAACACGAAGGCGCCCGCGACCGAGGTCGCCCGGGCTGTTTCGAACGGAGCGCGACGACGCGGCGTGCTGCTAGGCACCGAGGGGCCGCATGACAACGTTCTGAAGATGCGGCCGCCGATGATTTTCTCAAGACGCGACGCCGATCATCTGATCGACGTCCTCGACGAAACCTTCGCGGCGGTGCTCGCCGAATCGGGTTGAGGAAAGACGTCGCGGCGTTCGCCCTACCACCCCTAGTCCAGCACTTTCGCCAGCATGTCGGCGAAGAAATCGGCGCTCTCGCGGCTGAGGCAGAGCGGCGGCTTGATTTTAAGCACGTTCAAATGGTCGCCAGTCGGCTGCATGATGACGCCGAGCTCCAGCAGGCGATCGCAGATCGCTGCCGTCTCTTCGGTCGCGGGCTCGAGCGTCTCCCGATCTCGGACGAATTCCACGCCGAGATAGAGCCCCATGCCGTGAACGGCGCCAACGAGCGGGAAACGGTCCATCAGTGCCTCCAGCCGCGCCTTGAGATGGTTGCCGACCGTGCGGGCGTTGTCCTGCAGCGCCTCGTCATGAAGTATGTCGAGCACGGTCATGCCCACGACGCAGCTGACCGGACTTCCGCCGGAGGAGGAGAAGAAATAGCCTTCCTTCTCCAGCGCCTCCGCGATTTCGCGGCGTGTGATGACGGCGCCGAGCGGGTGGCCGTTGCCCATGCCCTTGGCCACGGTGATGATGTCCGGAATGACGCCCTGTTCCTCGAAGCCCCAGAAATAGTGCCCGAGCCGTCCATAACCGACCTGCACTTCGTCGGCGATCGTGACACCGCCGTGCGACCGGACCATGGCATAGACCGCCTCCAGATAGCCGGGCGGTAGCGGAATGCCGCCGGCATTGCCGTAGACGGTTTCGGAGATGAAGCCGGCGAGCTTTTGCCCTTTCTCCTCCAATTCACTGAGCTTGGCCGAGACTGTCGCGACATAGTCACCAGTCGATCCGGCGCCGCGAAAGGGACCGCGATAGGTATTCGGCGAGACGACCGGATGCACCCAGCCGGGTCTTGTGGTCAGCGCCTCCGGATTGTCGGCAATCGAGGTCGAGACCGCGTCGCTTGCAACCGTCCAGCCGTGATAGGCCTCGAGCAGCGAAACCATGTTGCGAGCGCCGGAAGCGGCCCAGGCCAGACGAATGGCGAGGTCGTTCGCCTCCGAGCCGCTGTTGACGAGGAAGACCGTGTCGAGCCCTTCCGGTGCCAGCCCCACGAGCCGCTCGCAAAACTCGGCGACGGCCGCGTAGTGGAAACGGGAATTGGTGTTGAGCAGCGACCATTGCCGTCCGACGGCGGCCGAGAGTCGCGGGTGGCCGTGCCCGACAATGGTGACGTTGTTGACCATGTCGAGATAGGCGCGCCCCTCGATGTCGAAGAGATGCTCTTTCCAGCCCCGCTCGATCTCGGGTGGGTTACGGTAATAGTTCTTCTGCGGCCGCGCAAAATGGCGCCGGCGCCTCTCCAGGAGCCCGGCCGCATCCGGCAAGGGCGCGTCGCAATCGAAGCCGAGAAGCGCGGCAGGCGATGGGCAGAGCCGCCGCCAGGCTTTCGCCTGATGGGCCGCCGCAAAGGCCGGCGGGTCGAGATCCGGCACCGTTGAGAGTTGGACGCGCAGGAAGCCGACCCCCGAGGAATCGCCAAAGGTCGTGCCGATGCGGGCACCGGACTCGACCATATCGCTGCCGATATCCGCAGGATCGACGCCGAGAAGGTGGAGATGCAGCCGCTCGTCCGAAAGCACCAGCCTGCCCTGGCGTTCCGCGATCCGGCCGGCAAAGGGCGCGTGGACCGCCGTCTGGCCGGGCACGCAAAGGTCGACGCCGAGCGCCAAGGTCCGCGGCGCCTGAGCCTGAAGCAGCCGCGTCTCCGTCAGCCGGAACTCGCCGTAGCGCGTGGCGGCCGCACCCGCCGCGCGCGCCGCCGACTGCAGGAGCAGCGCCTCGGTGTCCTCGTATTGCCAGCGGTCGGCGGGCAGATGCGGCCCGAGAAGCGAGAGATCGACGATGCCGACATGTTCCGGATCGATATCCGGCAGCAGGCGGGCCTCCATGGCCGGAACCGTCTTCGCCACTTCCTTGCCGACGGCCTGGTGGATCGCCTCCTCCATGAGCTCGGAGGGGACGGACACGGCCACCTCGAAGATCTCGCGCTCATGGGCGGCATTGTGCTGGACATAAGCATTATCCGGATCGACCCCCAACTGCTGCGCCGAGCTTGCGACCAGCACGCCGGCTCTCGCGACCACGAGTGGCCAGAGCGCCTTGAGTTCGGCATCGGTCAGCGGGCAAGCTGCATGGAAGGCTTTCACCGCCGGGAGAATTACGAAGGGATCGCCATCCGCATGATGCAGGAGCGAGGCGCAGGCGACCGCGAGCTCTGCAACGACCCATCCCTTCATGATATCGCCGAAATCGATGACGCCCTCCGGGACGGGATGGCCGCTGCCGTCGGCGCGGCTGACGACGTTGTCGTCGGTCACGTCCTGGTGGATCGCCTGCACGCGTAGCTCCGGCATCAGCGGCTGCAGCCGCCGCATGGCGCCGACCATCGCTTCGGCGATGCGGTTGCGCAATTCCCCGTCCGTCATGGCCGAAAGCAGGTGCAACGCCACGGGCCCTGCCTTTCTCAGGTCCCATTGCAGTTCGCGATCGAGGCCCGGATGATCGAAGTCCTGCATCGCAACCGCCAGCCGTCCGGCGATATCGCCAAGCGCGGCCACGCTCTCCACGGCCAGGTGCTTGCGGCCCGTCAGCGGCTTGCCGTCGAGAAATGTGAGGAGCCGGATCTGATAGGCCTCGCCGTTGAGGGTGACGGGGACGATCTCCTCTCCGCCACGCGACGGCACCACCCGCGGCACTTTCGGCGCACCAGCCTTTCCGGCCACATGAGCCAAGGCCGCATTCTGCGCCTCGAGCTCGATGCGCGCATATTCCGCCCTGGCGATCTTCAGGACGTAGCGGTCTTCCGGCGTGTCCACGCGATAGTTCTGGTCCTGCTGGCTGCCGAGCTCGACGAGTTCGCCGGAGACAGCGTAATGCTCCGACAGGATCGCGCTCGCCTCTTCGGCGGACAGTTGCGGCCGTTTAAGCCCGGTGCGGCGCTTCAGCGGTTCCTCTTGCATCGTTCGTTTTCCGTATTTGCGCGCGATCCTACTGGGACATGCCCTCGAGCCGATAGCGGGTGCCGGGGTAGAGAAGCCGCGCCACGGTGACATTAGCGGTATCGGACCAGGTCCGGCGGCGAATCATCAGGCAGGGCTCGTTGCGGCCGATCGCAAGCAGCTTGCACTCCCAGGGTTTCGGCAGCACCGCCTCGACGATCTGCTCGGTGCGGGTGATCGGTGCCACCAGCGTCAGGTAGGCGTTCGGCGTCGTGCTCTCGAAATCCTGCTTCAGATAGTTGGGGCAGACGGACGGGTTGACGAAGCGGTCCTCGATCTGGATCGGCACATCGTCCTCCAGATGGACGATGATCGAGTGGAAAACCCGTCCGCCCGTCGCGAGCCCCAGAGCGTCCGCTACCTCGGAGCTTGCCGGCTCCGCCTGCATCAGGTTGATCCGCGATCTGTGCAGATGGCCGCGCGCATGAATCTCGTCGGCAATGTTGCGGACCTCCAGAAGCGCGCTGCTGCCCTTGCTTGCCGCGACGAAGGAGCCGACGCCTTGCACGCGGGTGATCGCGCCCTCGCTCGCAAGCTCCCTGAGCGCCCGGTTTGCCGTCATCCGGCTGACGCGGAGTTCCGCCACGATCTCGTTTTCGGAGGGGATGCGATGGTGCGCCGGCCATTCGCCGCTTTCGATGCGGCTGCGAATGAACTGCTTCACCGCCTCGTAGCGCGGCACCGGTCCCTCGTCGAAGGCGGCAAGCTCTCTCTTGTGCTCCATTGGCGTCATATGTTGCTCCGTCTCGCCGGCCACCGGCCGGCCTGCCATCGGCAAATCAGCCATTCTTTTGCTCGATTTTGCGCTTGCGCGCCACCACAAAATACCTATAGTTCCATATACAACCACGTACAGGAGGAACTGCGCATGGCGAGGCATCCCGCGCAACGGCTCTTTGCCGAACGGGCACTCCTGCCGACGGGCTGGGCTGAAAACGTCGCCGTGTCGATCGGCGATGACGGCCGCCTAGCCGCGCTCGAACCGAACCAGGAACCGGTCGCGGAGGACGAGCGCGTGGCCGGCCCCCTCCTCCCGGCAATGACCAATCTGCATTCCCATGCCTTCCAGCGCGCCATGGCCGGCCTCGCCGAGGTCGCAGGCGCCGGAGACGACAGCTTCTGGACCTGGCGCGAGGAAATGTACCGCACCGTCGGCCTCGTCGATCCGGACGATATCGAGGCGATCGCCGCCAAGCTCTATGTCGAGATGCTGAAAGGCGGCTTCGGCCGTGTGGTCGAGTTCCACTATCTTCATCACGGCGTCGACGGCACGCCCTATGCTGACCCGGCGGAAACGTCGCTGCGCATCCTGAGCGCCGCGCAGGCGACCGGCATCGGCCTCACCCATCTACCCGTCTTCTACGCCCACGCCAATTTCGGCGGCGCAGCGCCCAATCCGGGCCAGCGCCCTTTCCTGCACGATCCGGATCGCTTCCTCGCCCTCGTCGACCGTCTCGTTCCCGCCGCTCTAAAGGGCGGCATCGAACTCGGCTACGCTATCCACTCGCTCCGCGCCGCAACGCCGGAAGAGATGCGCGCGATCCTGGACGCGGCGCCGATTTCCGGCCCGATCCACATCCATGTGGCCGAGCAGGCCCGCGAAGTCGAAGATTGCCTCGCCTGGAGCGGGCGGCGTCCGGTCGAATGGCTGCTCGACGAGATGCCCGTCGACGAGCGCTGGTGCGCCATCCACGCGACCCACATGACGGCGGAGGAGACCAAGCGGCTGGCGAGTTCCGGCGCGGTCGCCGGCCTCTGCCCGGCAACCGAGGCCAATCTCGGCGACGGGATTTTTCCAGCCGTCGACTACCTCGCCGCCGGCGGTCGGCTCGGCATCGGCACAGACAGCCATGTCGCGACCAGTGTTTCGGAAGAGCTGCGGCTCCTCGAATACGGCCAGCGGCTGCGCGACCGCCGGCGAAACCGGCTCGCCGCCGGCCCCGGCGCCTCGGTCGGCAGAGCGATCTTCGACGCGGCGCTTGCCGGCGGCGCGCAAGCGGCCGGCATTGACCCGCGAGGCCTCACCGTCGGCGCGCGCGCGGACCTCGTCGTTCTCGACGGCGCCAATCCATTCCTCGCCGCGGCAAACGGCAACCAGATTCTCGACCGCTGGCTCTTTGCGCTCGGCAGCGAAGCGGTCCGCGACGTCATGGTCGCAGGCCAATGGAAGATCCGCAACGGACGCCATGACCGGGAGGAAGACATCGACCGCGCCTTCGGGCGCGTTCTTATGAAGCTGAAATAGCAATCCAAGCGATGATCAAAAAGGGGAATACGCATGCCGATCAGCACAACGAAACTCACCTTCACCGCCGCGATTCTGATGCTCGCGGCGTCCGCTGGCACTGCCAATGCTTCCTATTGCGGCGACGGCAAGACCGTGACCTTCGCCGGCATAGACTGGGAAAGCGGCGCCTTCATCACCGAGGTCATGAAGACGATCCTCTCCAAGGGCTATGATTGCCAGGTCGATTCCATCCCCGGCAATTCCGTGACGCTGGAGCAGGCGACTGCCAACAACGACGTCCAGATTTTCGCCGAAGAATGGCTGGGCCGTTCGGATATCTGGAACAAGGCGGTGGAGGAAAAGAAGGTCGTCGCCATCGGCAAGACATTCGTCGGCGCAAGCGAAGGCTGGTTCGTGCCGGATTATGTGGTCCACGGCGATCCCGCGCGCAACATCGAAGCCAAGACGCCGGACCTCAAGAGCGTTTCCCAGCTTTCCGATCCGAAGATCGTCGAGGTCTTCGCGGACCCGGAGGAGCCCTCAAAGGGCCGTTTCCTGAACTGCCCGTCCGGCTGGACCTGCGAAGGTGTCAGTTCCGCCAAGCTCGAAGCCTATGGGCTCGACCAGTCCTATGTGAACTTCCGGCCGGGCACCGGCACGGCGCTCGACTCGGCGATCACGTCCGCCTATCTCCAGGGTGAGCCGATCCTCTTCTACTACTGGTCGCCGACCGCGATCATGGGCAAATTCAAGCTCGTCCAGTTGGAAGAGCCCGCCTACAATGAAGCCTGCTGGAAGGAATTGAGCAGCGCCAACGGCAAGCGCGATCAGGGCTGCGCCTTCCCCTCGGTCGATGTCGCCTATGGCGTGAACAGCACCTTCGCTTCGGAAGCTCCGGAAATCGTCGATATCCTCGAAAAGGCGACCTTCCCGCTCGAGGAGGTCAACGGCAGCCTCGCCTATATGGCCGATAACCAGGTCGATGCGGCCGAAGCTGCAGCGGAGTTCCTCAAGACCAAGGCCGATATCTGGGGCAATTGGGTCAGCGACGAAGCGCGCAGCAAGATCGAGGCGGGCCTCAAGTAGCGTCGCAGGTAACCGCAGGCGCCCACCGCGTCTTTCTGGCTGGAAAGACGCGGTAGCCGCAGCCTGCTGCCACTGCATGCTTCCTTGATCCTGACCGATTCAGGGAAGGACAGTGCAGCGATTCAAAGTGCTACAGCGACCTCTGCACGTCTGAAGGGACGCGCGGGCGCAGAGCAAGGAACGGTTCCGATGTTTCCTGACTCTCTCAATCTCTCCATCCGAGCCCCCGTGAACGAGTTCATCCAGGCGCTCGTCACCAATTACGGCTGGGTCTTCAAAGCAATCAGCGGCATCATTCTGAAGGCGGTGCTGTTCATCGAATGGATTCTCCGCGGACTGCCCTGGTGGCTCGTCATTCTCGCCTTCATGGCGCTTGCCTGGCAGAGTTCGCGGCGGTGGTCGCTGACGCTTGCAGTGGGAGCGCTGCTCCTTGCCGTCGGCGTGCTCGGGCTCTGGGACCTGACCATGCAAACGCTGGCCTTGATGCTGATGGCAACTCTCGTTTCGGTGGTGATCGGTGTACCCACCGGCATTCTCGTCGCCAAGAGCCGCGCCGTCCGCCACATCACCCTGCCGGTCCTCGATGTCATGCAGACCATGCCGAGCTTCGTTTACCTGATCCCAGCCCTGATGCTCTTCGGTCTTGGCAAAGTGCCGGCGATCCTCGCCACCATCATCTATGCCGTTCCACCGCTGATCCGTCTCACCGACCTTGGCATCCGCCAGGTAGATGGCGAGGTGGTCGAAGCGGCGACCGCCTTTGGCGGCAGCCCGACGCAGATTCTTTTCGGGGTCGAACTGCCGCTCGCAACGCCGACCATCATGGCTGGCCTCAACCAGACGATCATGATGGCCCTGTCGATGGTTGTCGTCGCCTCGATGATCGGTGCACGCGGCCTCGGCGAACAGGTGCTGAACGGCATCCAGACCCTCGATGTCGGCAAGGGACTGGAGGCCGGCATCGGCATCGTCATTCTCGCGATCGTGCTCGACCGCATCACCCAAGGCTTCGGCAAGCCCGGCACGGAGGACGCCCGCGATGGCTGATATCGAGATTCGCAACGTCTACAAAATCTTCGGCCGCAACATGAAAGCGGCGCTCGACATGGCGAAGGAAGGCCACGACAAGGCCGACATCCTTGCCCGCTCCGGCTGTAGCGTCGGCCTCAACAATGTCAGCCTCAAAATCGGTGCCGGCAAGATCTTCGTCATCATGGGCCTTTCGGGCTCCGGCAAGTCGACGCTGGTGCGCCACATCAATCGGCTGATCGAACCGACGAGTGGCGAGGTCCTCTTCGACGGCAGCAACATCCTGGAGCTCGACGCGAGGGCGCTGCGCACTTTTCGAATGCGACGTGTCAGCATGGTCTTCCAGAGCTTCGCCCTGATGCCGCATCGCACCGTTCTGCAGAACGTCGTCTACGGCCAGCGCGTGCGCGGCGTGTCCAAAGGCGACGCGCGCGAGATCGGCATGAAATGGATCGAGACGGTCGGCCTCTCGGGCTACGACGCCAAATTCCCGCATCAGCTCTCCGGCGGCATGAAGCAGCGCGTGGGCCTCGCCCGGGCGCTCGCGGCGGACACCGATGTGATCCTGATGGACGAGGCCTTCAGCGCTCTCGATCCGCTGATCCGTGCCGACATGCAGGACCAGCTTCTACAGCTTCAGCAGAACCTCGCAAAGACGATCGTCTTCATCACCCACGACCTCGACGAGGCTTTGCGCATCGGCTCCGAAATCGCGATCCTCAAGGACGGCCGTGTCGTTCAGGTCGGCACGCCGGACGATATTCTCGACAACCCGGCCAATGACTATGTCGCCCGCTTCGTGCAGCGCCGGCAGGGGAGGCCCGAATCGCATGGCTGAGACGATCACGATCGACGGGCCGCTGACCTGGCGAGAGGTCGCTGCCGTATCTGAAGGTGGTCGTCTAAACCTGTCGGAGACCACACGCCAACGGATCGTCCATGCCCGCCGCATAGTCGATGCCCTCGTCGAACGCGGCGTCCGCGGCTACGGCATCAACACCGGCGTCGGGGCGTTGTGCGACGTCGTCATCGGCCGCGAACACCAGCAGTCGCTCTCACGCAATATCATTCTCAGTCACGCTTGCGGCGTCGGCGCTCCTCTTCGCCGAGTCGAAGCTCGCGCCGTAATGGCGGCACAGATCGCCAACTTCGCCCACGGCTATTCCGGCGTCCGGCTTGAAACTGTTCAGGCACTTCTTGCCCTTCTCAATGCCGGCATCGTTCCGCTGATCCCGTCGCGCGGTTCGGTGGGCTATCTCACCCATGCCGCCGCCATCGGCCTCGTCCTGATCGGCCATGGCTCGGCCATGCAGGGGGCGGAAAAGCTGAGCGGCACGCAAGCCCTTGCCCGCGTCGGGTTCGAGCCGATACGGCTCGAAGCGAAGGAGGGCCTGAGCCTTGTTAACGGCACCCCCTGTGCCACGGGTCTGGCGGCGCTCGCGCTCGCGCGCCTGGAGAGGCTGTTCGCTTGGGCGGATGCGGCCGCCGCGATGACCTATGAAAATCTCGGCAGCCAGGCCGATGCCTTTGCCGAAGGATCGTTGGCTCTCCGACAATCTCCCGGCCTTCAGACCGTCGGCAAGAGCTTGCGCGACCGGCTCGCAGGAAGCCCGATGCTCGCGGCGGCGGCCGGCGGCCGCACACAAGATCCTTTGAGTCTAAGAGCGGTGCCACAGGTGCATGGCGCCGCTCGCGATGTCTTCGGGCAGGTCGCCGCGATCGTCGACCGGGAGCTTTCGAGCGTGACCGACAATCCCGTCGTTTCCGGTTCGCCGGATATCCCGGAGGTGCATTCGCAGGCGCATGCCGTTGGCGCAGCACTCGGACTCGCCATGGACAGCCTCGCCGTCGCCGCGGCGGAGATGGCGGCCATTTCGGAACGTCGCATCGACCGGTTGGTGAATCCGCTGGTGAGCGGTCTTCCCGCCTTCCTCGCCGAAGACAGCGGCATTTCTTCCGGCTACATGATCGCGCAATACACGGCAGTCGCGCTGGTGGCGGACAACCGCCGCCTGGCGGCACCGGCGAGCCTCGACGGCGGGATCACTTCCGCGCTGCAGGAAGACATACTCACTCACGCGACACCTGCGGCGTGGAAGGTTCTCTCGATCCTCGACAATCTCGAAAGAATCCTGGCCATTGAGCTGCTTGCCGCCGCCCAGGCTTACGATCTGCACCCACGGGCGCGAGGCAGGGCGCAACGCACCGACGCGCTTTACGGCCGCATTCGCGCGGCGATCCCGATCTATCGCGATGACCGTCCGATGAGCGAAGATTTCGATCGCATGCAGCGCCTGATGCAGGGCAGTGCAGACGCAGTCGGACCATGAGCAGACCGCAGCACTTCAATCGCATAAGGGAGGAGACCACATGACGCATATCACCACGGCGGCAAGGGGCGCGCGCGGCATGGCCGCGCTGCGGCTCGTCCTCTGCAGCCTCTTGGGCATTGTCCTGTTCTTCGTGCCGGTCGAGTTGAACGGCAAATCGACGATCCTGCTCGACCATGCGGCAAGCGCCATATCCACCGGCGCCCGCCCGGCGGCGATCGCCTTCGTCTGCCTGCTGATGGCCTATGGCGCCTTCGCCCCGTTCGTGCAAAACACCTGGCGGAAGTCGGCGACGGATGCGGTCTTCTCGGTTCTGCGCGTCATCGGTCTGGCGCTCGCCCTTCTCTACGTCGCCGGCATCGGCCCCGCGGCAATCTTTGCGCCCGACATGCTGCCCTTCCTCTTCGACAAGCTTGTGCTCTCCGTCGGCCTGATCGTGCCGATCGGCGCGCTCGCGCTTGCCTTTCTCGTCGGTTACGGCCTTCTCGAATTCACCGGCGTGCTGGTGCAGCCGGTCATGCGGCCGATCTGGCGCACGCCGGGCTGGTCCGCGATCGACGCGGTCGCGTCCTTCGTCGGCAGCTACTCGCTGGCGCTGCTCATCACCGATCGGGTGTTCCGCGAGGGTAAATATACGGTGCGCGAGGCCGCGATCATCGCCACCGGGTTCTCCACCGTCTCGGCGACCTTCATGATCATCGTCGCCAAGACGCTCGGGCTCATCCACGTCTGGAACTTCTATTTCTGGTCGACGCTCGCGGTCACCTTCCTCGTATCGGCGATCACCGCGCGCATCTGGCCGATAGCAGGCCTTGCGCATGAGGGCGATCGCGACCAGCCGCTGCCGGCCGGGCGCAACCGCCTGAGCGTTGCCATCGCGACGGGACTGGACCAGGCGGCCTCCGCCAAGCGCCTGCCGGCGCTCCTGCGCGAAAGCTTCCTCGACGGGCTGCGCATGGCCGCGTTGATCCTGCCGAGCATCATGGCCGTCGGGCTGATCGGTCTCCTTGCCGCCAAATACACGCCGATCTTCGACATTCTCGGCCTGACGCTCTACCCCTTCGCCTGGATCGCCCAGGTCGGCGAACCGATGCAGGCGGCCAGGGCGCTCGCCTCGGGGCTGGCGGAAATGTTCTTGCCCGCCATCCTTCTCAAGGAGGCGGCGCCGCAACTGAAGTTCCTGGCCGCCGTGGTTTCGGTGAGCCAGGTGCTTTTCCTTTCGGCCTCCATCCCCTGCATGCTGGCGACGTCGATCCCGCTTAGTCTCCGGAATCTCCTGGTGATCTGGTATATTCGCGTCGCTTTGAGCATACTGGTTGCTGCTCCGATCGTTTGGATCGGTGCGGCGATGGGATGGCTCGGCTGAGATGATGCGAATCCTGCGCGCGATCGAATACAGGCGCATGCCGTGGAAGAACGGCGGCGGCGAAACGGTGGAGATCGCCGTCTCGCCGGACCGGGCGACGCTCGCGGATTTCGATTGGCGTGTCAGCATGGCGACCGTCGCAGCCGACGGCGCCTTTTCCAGCTTTCCGGGGATCGACCGCACGCTGTCGGTTCTCGAGGGCCACGGCCTGACGCTTGTCATAGAGGGACGGCCGCCGAAGCTGCTGACGGTCGCGGACCCGCCGCTTTCCTTCCCGGCCGACGTGCCGACATCATCGAGGCTGGCGGACGGCCCCGTCACCGACCTCAACGTCATGACGCGGCGGCATGCGCTCAAGCACCGGGTGCGCAAATTGCATGTCGAGGGTTCGCAGCCGATCTCCACCAATGCCCGGGAAATCCTGCTCTTCTGCCATAAAGGCAGCGTCGCGCTTCGCACCGAAGGCGTTTCCGCGACCCTGCATGCGCTGGACACCGCCATCCTGCAGCAACCGATAGCCCTGACCCTCTCGGCCGATATCGCGTCAGAGGTGTTCCTGATCGAGATGATGTCAGGCTAGTTCCGGCAGGAAGGCGCCGTAAAGCAAAAGCAGCGCCCCGATAAACATCAGCACCACGCCGGGCCAGTTGCGCCCGACACCGAGGAAACGCAGGCCCTGCCGCCGCGGCTCCAGGCTCTGCCTCGGCTCCACTGCGGGATCAGGCTCCTTGCTCAGCCGTCGTCGGCTGAGCGCCGCTGCGATCATGTAGAGGAGCCCGCAGATCACCAAAAATGCGCCGGTCAGAATTGCCCACACGCGCATTCTCCACTTGTTGGCGGTTTGCGGCATGCGCCCGAAATTGACGAAAGGTTCAGCGCACGCGCGTCTGAGGCCGGATCACGTTCATCTGAAGCTCGTGGCTGGAGGCGAATTTGCCGAGCACCCGGATCAGCCGCCGTTCCTCTGTCTTGTGGAGGCCGCTTCGCCGGCAATATTCGGCGACATCCCAGACATGTCTGGCCTGGATTTGGTCGAGCTTCTTGATGTCGGTGTGCTTCATGTTCCGCCTCCCGGGACTTGCGGTAATTCAACGCGGGCAATGGGGGCTTTGTTCCGCGGCGGCGGCGCGGTTTTGTTCAAGGCGGGATCGGGAAGACCGCCGACAACCCGCCGCGTGCGCCCGCACGGGTTTGCGAACGTCCGAGGCCGTCCCTTCGGCCGGGCCGGAACAAGATCGTCGCTCGCCCCGTTGACTCAGGGATCGCTGCCCTCGGCGGGGCCGCAGAGAAGAAAAGATCGATAGATCGAAAAAAGGAAGGCGTTTCGATGCCGCAGAAGGTCACACCCGAAAAACTCCAAAAGCTGACGCTTATGCTCGGCCAAACCGTCGCGGCGTTGCGCGTGAATGAGATCTTGACATGCCGACTACTCCGATGGGCGGCCGCCCAGAGTGACGATCCGCAGCGCTTCATCGAAGCGTCTCTGGAGGCGACGAGAAGTGAGCTGCAATCCGCCGGCAGAGCCGACGGCAGCACGGCTACGGCCAAGGCCGTCGACGAGGCGCTCGAATATGTCGACGAACTGGCGGCCAGGATCGGACCGCGCATGCCGCGCGAAAGACCGGCGCGCGAATCGAAGAGCCTCACGCCTCTCGAAGGATACCATTTCCCGTCCTTCACCTCCGCGCCCGCCCGTGATCCCAACGAAGCGGCAGGCGAGCGCAGAAGTTAGGCGCTATTGGCCCGCAGTCCTACTGGTGCGCGGCTGGATGCGGCACCATTTTCGGCGGCGCTTCCAGGAAGGTGTAAGGCCCCTCGGGGCACTTTACGTCGGGATTCACCGGGTGGAACAGGCCAAGCGGGTTTGGCTTGAAGATCCAGGCATGCAGATCATAGTGATGGAGCGCCGCCGGCAGAAGCGGCTCATGACCCTCCATCGGCCCGTCGAAGGGGTGCCCGAACAACTCCGGATTCGGCTTGACGCCGGTCGCGAGCGGGATCAGCCATTCGACGGCAACGAGTTGCAGCCGGTCGCCGACAGGCTCATAGACGAGCAAGGTCGGCTTCATCGGATCGGGCTCGGGGCCGATGAGGGCCGGGTTCAGGAAATGAACCCCCATCGTTCCTGCCGCGAAGGTGACGCATCCGAGCGTCGAGAAATAGCCGTCGCGCACGGCAACCACCGGGTCCTTGTATTTCTCCAGCGAAACCTTCAGCTTCTCGAGCTCGGGCGGAAGCGCCTCTGCTGCATTCACCAGCTGTACGGACATGAAGACAGCACCGGCCGCAAGACAGACCATCCGCAGCAGGCGCAGCACCGAAGACATTGGCATGGTTCGGTCCTCCCTGGCTCACCTCGCCTCCCGCGAGGAGCACGGCAGGCATGATACTGCCAAGGCGGCTTGGGGGCTACTCTCGCGATTGGGTGAGAGGAGAAATGCGGGCCGGTGAGATCTATCTCGCCTCGAAACTTTGCGCCCGGCCACAGCGCCGCGCGTTTTTGCACGTAAATGGTCGCTGCAACACTTGGTATCTGCGCATCGGCCCATCAGTCGCTTGACCTCCGCTTGAAGTCCCTCGCAGACGCCCCGGTGTGCAGCTCGGCCTGCTGCGGTACGCCCCTATTCCACTTTTCCAGCGCTTCGGCCGCAACGGCGTGGCTTTCGAAGAGATCGTCCAAATCACGGCTCTTGACCGAGAGCCGTTGCTTTCGAAACGGCGGCAGAACCATCATCAGACGGGCTCCACCAGTTCGACACTAAAGGCATTTCTTTGTCTGCCCGAGAATGATTCTCAGTCGGGCTTCGTTGGGGCGAGCCCCGGCGCGCTCGGCGGTCCATGAATCGTCCGCTGGTCTGTAGTCGAAATCCTCGCCCAACGCATCCATAGCCTGAGGTCCATCGAGCCGATAGAGCAGCGCGATGACGATCTCCCTATCACTGATTCCGCTTTCGGGCGACAGATATTCCGACAAGTCGCGTCGGCAGTCGTCAACGAGCTTCCGGATTTTCTGGACGTTCATGGCGAACCTCGAGGGAAAGATCGGAAGTGAGGTCCCAGGGCGTTGCAGAAGGGACGGAAGCGCCGCCCCGGGGACCGAGCACTCACGGCTGCTAGCAGGGGCTCAACCCTTTTCGCGGGATGCTCATTCTTCCATTATGTAGCGGGAAAGCCACTTCGCAATGGTGCTAAGACCTTTGGCCACACAGCCTCGGACTTAAGTCCCCGACGCCGCGCGAGCGGGAACCGGTCAACGCCATTTTCGTTCTCCCTGCACCTTTTGTGGGAGTGCGATATGTATAGCCACGGCGATCACAACAAGCCCGAACAGAATGCTTCAACGGCCTTCCCTGTCGGCCTGCTCTTGCTCTCCATAAGCGCTATCCTCGTCTACCTGGCGATCGGTGGGGCTTTGTCGGAGAAAAAGACCGATATAGTCGTCTACACGCCGCAGGCTACGGACGTACCCACACCTCGCTGAGACTGCGGCCATGCGCAGAGGGCTGAAAGCCGCCGCAAGTGCGCGCGCGGGGGCAAGCTACCGCGTCTACGCGCTATCGCCTGCTCCAACCGAATGCGAAATCGGGCCTGTTGGTCACGTGCAGCGGCGCTCCGAAAATGCAGCACAGGAACAGCGAAGACCACAACCACCATTCCGGAACCGGCTGAAACGCCGGAGCATACCACTCCGCAATGCAGAGACTGAACGCCAATCCGGCGCTCGCGATTGCTACCGTTATGGCAATCATCTCCGTTATGGGGTCGGTCATCGCAGTCCGCCCCCTCGTACCCTTAGCCGTCTTCGACGTCGCGCCCTCCCCGACCGTCCCCGCGCGCTCGCCGTCAGGGAAAAGTCCTATCGACGCCCGTTCCTCCGGCCGCAAGACTATCGCCCGGATTGCAAGCACGGTCACCACCGCGATTACCGCCGAGGCGACGACATCGCTCACGTAATGTGCCGTGACGATCACCCGGGTCGACGCAAGCGCCAATCCCGCAAGGATGGAAATGGCGCGATAGCGAGGCATGACGATCGCCAAGGCGACGGCGAACGCCATGGCGCAAACGGCGTGTCCCGACGGGAATGAGTAATAGTCAGCGCCGAAGCGGAAATAAGAGAAATGATGCACGCCATCCGAGAAGAACATTTTGGGGCGGGTGCGGCCGAAGACGACCTTCAGGACATCGACGAAGATACCGGCAGCCGCCACGCTCACGAACACGAACCAGGCGCGCAACGCCCAGGCGGGTCTTCGCCATCGGAAGCGGAACGCCAGGAAAACCACGAGGGATGGGACCAGCATAAACTGCGCCTTGCCGAACTGCGTGAGAAAGGAGGCAATTTGCTGAAGAGTGGTGCCGCGCTGCGCTCTGAAAAACTCCGCCACCGGAAGATCAACCAGTTCCTGCAAGGCATGCAACTGAATTACGAAGGCGATAACGGCAGAGCAGGCTGCGCAAACGAGAAACCAGGTTGGGGCGTTCCGATCTGGCGAATAAGGCTGAGTCGACATGCATCAAATCCGTTGGATCCGCCGAAGCAAGTCGTGGCGATTTCAATACGCCACAACTGCCGGCATAGGTCCCGCGGACTATCGCCTGTAATTATTACTGTTCGACGACACGATAGAGGGTGAGTGCAAGTCTATCCCCAGATGAATAATTAATCCCGGCGATTTTCGACATCGCCTCCACCCTATAGCCGGGACCGACAGTCGCTCTGAACGCGCTTTCATCTTCATCTGGAATAAGGGCCATCGCACCGGAAGGATCGGCGCGCAAGAGACGCGCCGCGCCGGCAATGTCCGTCAGGGCGGTTTTCGTGCCTGCGAGGAATACAAGGCTCGGTTCATGAAAGCGGACCGACGCGAGAACGGCGTCTTGCCGGGGCTTATGCTCATTGAAGGCAACGGCAATTCGGGAACTGAGCCAGATCGGCGTCAACGACGGAAGCACCTGACCGAAGATAAAGGCATAGGCGAGGCCGGCCGACAAGGCGGCGAGGCAGATGCGGCCGGCCTGCAACTGCTTGCCGCGGGGAAAAGCCAGGTAGCCGGCGAGCAGGACGGCGCCGGCGGCGATGAAACTCAAAGGCGATACCCAGCCGTTCAGGTAGATCGGCATTCCTATCACGCTGCCGGCAAGGCCTATCGTCACGACGATCGACCCGGCTGCGGCAAGCCGCCATATCCAATGCTGCCAGTTCCGCAGAGGCACGGTTTCGTCCGCAGGAAGCGCCATGGCCCAGCCGGTCAACAGCGCCAGGGCGGGATAGGCCGGAAGCGCGTAGTGCGGAAGTTTCGTCGGGACGAGTTCGATGGCCAGCCAGAAGGGAATATACCAGGCAAGGCAGAAACGCAGCCGGGGATCGCCCCGCACGCCATTCATCGCCATGAACCCGGCACCGAGCGCGAGCAGGCCAAACGGCCAGAAATACAGCGAGTAGGTGAGCGCGAAATAGCCGGGCGGCGCGCCGTGCGATTCCTGCCCCCGCGCGACCTTGCCAAGAATATCCTTGCCGAGCGCTTCCTGCCAGAAGGCGCCGCCGCTTTCCCAGGTGATCCAGACCAGCCATGGCGAGACCAGGAGAAGCGCCACCAGCAAACCGCGCAGCGGCTTCAACTGCCGCAGCCAGCGCCAATCCCGGTCGAAGATGCAGAGCGTGGCCGCTGTGGTCACGGCAAGAAATGGCGTGACAGGTCCCTTGATCAGAACGCCGACAGCCTGTGCGGCCCAGAACAGCCACGGCATGCCGCTTGCAACCGTCTCCTGCTTGCGCACGCCGACATAGATCTGAGCCAAAGCGCCCTGCGCGATTACGGCGCATGCCAGAAGCATGGCGTCAGTCTTGGCAACACGTCCCTCAAAGGCGGCCCCCCAGATACCGCCTATGATCAGCGCCGCAATGATCCCGGCGCGGTTACCGTACAGGCGCGACCCGGCCCAATAGGTGGACAGGACGACAAGCAGGATGCTGAACACCGAGACCAGCCGGTAGATCCAGATTGGCGCTGCTTCGCCTTGGCCGCTGAGTGTGACGGCACCCGCCTGCAGCCAATAGATGCCGATCGGCTTTTTGTAACGAGAGGTTTCCTGAAACCGGATGTCGCCATAGTCGCCGGTTTCGATCATTTGCTTGGTGGCTTGGACATACCGCGCCTCGTCTCGGTCCAGCGGCGGTACGGTCCACAGCCCGGGCACGGTGAGAAGGAGGCTGAACAGCGCGAGAGCCAGATATCGCAGCATCATCCCACGCTTTGTCTCCGGGGCTGGACAAAGGAGATTCTGGTAGCGGAGGAGGGATTCGAACCCCCGACACAAGGATTATGATTCCTCTGCTCTAACCTACTGAGCTACTCCGCCGCCGGTGCCTGAAGCTTCTTGGCGAAGCCCGTTTCGGCTGGTCGGGCGGCTTATAAGGTGCTGTTCCGGCTAGTGTCAAGCAATGTCTTCGGGAAAAACGCGAAGTTTTCCCGAACAGCCCGATCGGCCTGTCTCAGGCGGCCGCCGACGCCCCGAGGAGCGCCTGCAGGGCCGCCTCGGCGGCGGGCTCGCGCTCGGATCTGCGGATGAAGCCGCCGCCATAGACGCGGGCGTCTTCGCCGGTGCCCGAATAGAGCGCACAGGCCTGGCCTGGCGCCACCCCCGCCTCGCCCTCGACGAGTTCGACATAGAGCCCGTCGGCGTCGCACTTCAGCACCGCCGGCGCCGGCTGGCGGGTGGAGCGGACCTTGGCGAAGCACTCAAAGCCGCGGGCTGCCGCCTCTTCGAGTTCCTCGTCCCCGAGCCAGTTGACATCGCGCAAACGGACGCGGCGCGTCTCCAGCGCCTCCTTCGGGCCGACGATGACGCGGCGCGAGCGGGCGTCGAGATAGACGACATAGAGCGGTTCGCCGGTGGCGACCCCGATTCCGCGGCGCTGACCGATCGTATAGTGCAGGATGCCCTCATGCGTCCCGAGCACGCGACCGTCGAGATGTACGATCTCGCCGGCAAGCGCGGCATTCGGCTTCAGCTTCGAGACGATGTCGCTGTATTTCCCCTGGGGCACGAAGCAGATGTCCTGGCTGTCGGCCTTCCTGGCGACGACGAGGCCCATCTCCTCCGCGAGCCGTCGCGTCTCGGTCTTAGGAAGGCTGCCGAGCGGAAAGCGCAGATAATCGATCTGCTCCTGCGTCGTGGCAAAGAGAAAATAGCTCTGGTCGCGCTCCGCATCCGTCGGCCGGTAAAGCGCCCGCTGGCCGCCATAACGGGGCTTGGGGCTCGGCCGCGAGCGGATGTAGTGGCCGGTCGCCAGCGCATCGGCTCCGAGTTCCCTGGCGGTCGCGAGCAGGTCGGCGAATTTGACCGTCTGGTTACAAGCGACGCAGGGGATCGGCGTTTCGCCGGCAATATAGCTCTCCGCGAAGGGATTGATCACGGTTTCGCGGAAGCGCGCCTCGTAGTCGAGCACGTAATGCGGAATGCCGAGCGTTTCGCAGACGCGGCGCGCATCGTCGATGTCCTGGCCGGCGCAACAGGAGCCGGCGCGGTGCACCGCCGCACCATGATCGTAGAGCTGCAGCGTGATGCCGAGCACGTCGTAGCCCTCGCGTTTCAGGAGCCCGGCCACGACGGAGGAATCGACGCCGCCGGACATGGCGACGACGACGCGCGTCTCTTCGGGCTTGCGGTCAAAATCGAGACTGTTCACGGGATCCAATCCGGCATCCGGGCGCGGCCGTCCGACGCCCTCTTTTACGCTTTCAGGCCGCAAGGCGCTGGTCTCGCCGCGCCAGCGGCATTTTCCCACGGCTTTCGTGCCGCGACATATAGAAACTTGTGCTTCGCCGGGCAAGTGCTACGGCGAGGGCGTCAGATCAGCTTCATCCTGAGCGCCCGGGCGATCGCCTGCACGCGATTGACCGCATCGAGCTTGCGGGTGGCGCTCTTGAAATAGCTCGCCACCGTATAGGCGGAGATGCCGAGGATGATGGCGATCTCGTCACCGCTCTTGCCGGCCGCCGCCCAGCGCAGGCATTCGATCTCCCGGCTCGACAATCGCTCGCGCGTGGCTTGGCCGGCATCGAAAGTGCGCTCGAGGCATTCGAAGAGCTTGATGAGCGCGAGATAAATCATCGCCCGCTCGCCGCCGATGGGCTCCTGCCGCCTGCCCGAAAGCATCGCCAGGAACGGCTCGCCGGAGGTCGTGTGGAGAAGCACGGCGAAATGACGGGCCATCTCCGGATAGGGCTGGAGGTGGCGGGTAGCGCCCCGCTCCATTCCCCTCCCCGCCTGCTGCAGCAGTTCCGGGCCGCCGGCCACGGGCAGCTTCGTGCGGCGCAGGCGCTCGACGAGCACACTCGCCGGGAAAATCTGCTCGGCGTCGTATTGGCGCACCAACTCGGCTGGCCAGTTGCTGAGAACCAAGCGCTCGGAAAAGCGCTGCTCCTCGCCCATCGGCAGTCGCGCGATCAGGAAATGCGCATAGCCATAGCGGGCGACCAGCCGCCGCATCAGTTGGAGAATTTCGTATTCCGTCTGTACCGACGCCGGGTCGATGTCGAAAAACAAGTCTGCATCAGCCTCGCGCTGCAAGGCCGGTTCATACGTTTCTTTCATTCAAGGTCACCTGCTGCCGGCGCTGTCGCCAGGCCCCTGTTCTAGCGCTTCACACGCCCCGGCGATCGGCTGCAGCGGCGGAACGAAACCCGCCCCGGTCGCGGCGCGGCCGGTCAAAGGGAGTGGTGATGCGCGGGCGGAAAATCCGGGAGCGCCGCTTCGACGCTCGCTCCTATGCATGCCGTTGCCGCGAAACCGCTGCACGCTTTCGAGCGGCATGCATGACGAGCAGTCCCGTTATCAGGAAATCTTCCTCGAAGCGAAATGTGGTAATTGCATGACTTCCGGGCCCGAATGGCCGCAAAATCCCCGGCAGTCCACGCCCCTTGGCGGCATGCTGAGAGCATGGGCAGGAGCGCCGCTTTCCCGGCCGCGCCACGGCATTCCTGCCGGACGGAAGTGTCTCAAATTATAAGCAAATCGTTACCGGCCGCTTAGGTAAATGTTAAATGTGGCACGCTAGGGTCGTGTGCATATGGTCTTGAGTTTGTGTAGAGAGTCCCATGACCGAAATGATGCGTCCACGCGTAAAATATGTCATCGGCCCCGATGGCAGTCCTCTGACGATTGCGGACCTGCCGCCGGCCAATACCCGGCGCTGGGTGATCCGCAGGAAGGCCGAAGTCGTCGCCGCCGTGCGTGGCGGCCTCCTGAGCCTGGAAGAGGCATGCGAGCGTTACACCCTCACCGTCGAGGAATTCCTCTCCTGGCAGTCCTCAATCAACGATCACGGCCTGGCTGGCCTGCGCACGACGCGCATCCAGCAATATCGCCACTGATCACCCCTGAAACAGGACCATAATTCGAACCGGCGGCTCGGGGACCCTCCTGAGCCGCCGGTGTCGTTTCGGGCGCTTTCCACCGGAATACGCGCTCCAGCTCCACCTCAACACAATAAGGAAAACCCGCCCCCGGAAACGGGAGGCGGGCTCGGTCAACTTCTCTGCTGCTTGCGCTTCAGGCGATCTCAGGCGCGTAGCCGGGTGCCCGCATCCCGTTCTTCGAGCGCAGCCGCCTTTTCATACTCGGCCTGAACTTCCGCAAGGGCGAGCTCGGCCGCATCCTGCTGCATTTTCAATTCCCGGATCGACACCTGGAGGTTGTCGGCGCGCTGGCGGGCAGCCTTTGCGAAGGTGGGATAGGCGAAATGCGAGGGGTCGGAAATGCCCGACTTCTTTTCCTCGAAGAGGATTTGGCTTTCAAGTTCCTTGGTCATCCGCTCGAACTCAGCCATCATCATCTGAAGCTGGTTCAATTGGCGCTGCTTCTCCCGAACCTGAAATTCTTTCAGGCGGACAAGGCTCTCACGTGGTTTCATACGCAATACTCCCGTGGATGGCGACACCCCGGCTACCGATTCCACAGCGCCCCCGCTATGGGGCAAGGCCGCCGCAGCACTTTGAACTTGCGCATGGTCCGCCTCAAATCGACGCCGATCCGAGCCACCATGCGCTACCCTCCGGCCCACCCTGGAGCCGAAAACGAAAAATCCCCAGCGGTCTTAACAAATACCTACCGCTGGTAACCTTTCGTTTACGGGCATCGTTAATCATAGGGACGATGATTTAAGGCTCCGTAAATGCTGGGATACGAAATGTGGCGCTTGGCCTATTTGCGAGTCTGGAGAGTCGGATAGCGGCATTTCCTCATGTATAACGTGAGAAGTGCCGTTTCAGATTCACCTTTGGAATCAGGAGACTGCTAAAAATATTTAACACGCTCGATACACCTTGCCAGAGTGAATCAGAATTTGTTAACCATTTGATGGCAGCCTCCAAATCAGGCAACGACTGGATCCGTCACGCGTAAGGGGGGCCACGACGACCTTGGGCGGCGGAAAAGGGGAAGACTATGCGGGTTCTACTGATCGAAGACGACAGCGCGACGGCGCAAAGCATTGAGTTGATGCTCAAGTCAGAGAGTTTCAATGTCTACACCACCGATCTCGGGGAGGAAGGCGTCGATCTCGGCAAGCTTTACGATTACGATATTATCCTTCTCGATCTGAATTTGCCGGACATGTCCGGCTACGAGGTCCTGAGAACGCTGCGTCTGTCGAAGGTGAAGACCCCGATTCTCATTCTCTCCGGCATGGCAGGCATCGAGGACAAGGTCCGGGGCCTCGGCTTCGGCGCCGACGATTACATGACCAAGCCCTTCCACAAGGACGAACTGGTGGCGCGCATCCATGCGATCGTGCGCCGCTCCAAGGGCCACGCCCAGTCGGTGATCGCCACCGGCGAACTGATCGTCAATCTCGACGCCAAGACGGTGGAGGTCGGCGGCCAGCGCGTGCATCTGACCGGCAAGGAATATCAGATGCTGGAGCTGCTCTCCCTGCGCAAGGGCACGACCCTCACCAAGGAAATGTTCCTGAACCACCTCTACGGCGGCATGGACGAGCCGGAACTGAAGATTATCGACGTCTTCATCTGCAAGCTGCGCAAGAAGCTCGCAAACGCCGCCGGCGGCGCCAACTATATCGAAACGGTCTGGGGCCGCGGCTACGTGCTGCGCGAGCCGGAAGGCAACGACTACCTGGAAACCGCCTGATTTCCAACCTGTCACGCCGGGCAAGAGGTCCGCGCGACAAACCCGCCCCCCGAACACGAAGACCCGCCTCCTGGCGGGTTTTTGTCGTTTTGGCGATTCGTTTACCCTGTCCTGCCCCCCCTCAAAAAAAGAGAGCCGCGGCGAGCCGCGGCCAGTTTCTCCGGGAGGATCTGCAATGCATTTTCAAAGCGCGTCGCGGAAATACGCGCTTCAGGCCGCCATCGACTGGTTGGCAAAGACATTCGTCAGGATCTTGCGGTCGAAGGGCTTCAGGAGGAAATCATCGGCGCCGGCGCGCTTGCCGGCCATCATCTTGCGAAGGTCCGCCTCGACGACGCAATAATAGATTTTGACCGAGGCGCCCTCTGGCAGCCTGCGGATATTGCCGATGAGGTCGAGTGCCCCTTCGAGCGCGGCGTCGACGATCAGGATGTTCGGCAGCTCGGCTTCGCAACGCACCAGCGCCTCCAGGCTGCTCGGCGCCTCGGACACGAGAAAACCCATGCCCGAGAGGATACGCTTTCCGACCTTTCTTACAACATCCGAACCATCAGCGATCATCAAGCGCCGCATGCTTCACTCCCTATACGCCTCAAAGGCGAAAAACGCATCCATGAAACAATCCTATTTGGATTTGGCAAAGAAACCGTTACCGCGCACGCTTGACCCTTCTTTTGCTTCGCGACCAAGTTGCGGGGCGCGTCAATGCTTACGATCATCGAGAGCCAGGAAATCCCCGGCGTTCGGCGGCGGCGAAAAACGCAAGAAGCCGCCGGACGGACCGGCGGGTACCAATTCGTGCCGTTGTCGATGAGCGGCTCCGCCGGATCAGGCGCCGGCGCGCGCGGTGAAGACGATCTCTTCGCCAGTCGATGCGACGTCGATCGTCATGCCCGCCTCTTCGGCAAGCAGCACCGTGTAATAGGGTTGGATCGAGTGCGCGTCGACCGCCTCCTCCGGGGTGCCGGAGAGAATTTCCATGAGCTTCGGCGGCACCCGCATCATCCGCCCCTTGGCAATGAGCGTGAAGGCGGCGTCGAATTCCGGATCCTCCAGCGTGACGTCGATCGAGCCGCCGCGCGGGATTGCGCCATAGGCGATGAGGAACAGGTTCAGGAGCAGCTTGACGCGATTCTTGGCGATGATCGCGCGCGGGCCGTTCCAGGCGACTTCGGTCTTCTTTTCGGCGGCGGCGAAATCCTTGGCCGCCTTCTCCGCCTCTCCGGTGTCGATCGATGCACCGACCGAGCCCGAGGCGCCGAAAGCGAGACGGGCGAATTTCAGCCGGACCGAGGCGTTGAGGGCGCTCGTGCGGATCAGGTCCATGGCGTCGGCATCGGCGCCACCCTCGTCGAGCAGTTCGAGGCCGTTGTTGATGGCGCCGACCGGCGAGATGATGTCGTGGCACACCCGACTGCACAGCAGCGCGGCGAGGTCGGGTCCCGTCAGCGTCAGGTTCGGATTCTTTGCCATTCTCGTTCCTTGTCCGGTTCTTCCATCCGCGGCTTGCGCAGGGCGCAAACGCCCCCGGCCACGCCCGACCTTGGCCTGCCCCACGCGGCCGGCGAGCACGCCTATTCTTCGATCAGCCATAATGACATCACATTTGGTAAACCGATTGTTAAGATCATCGGTTCAAATTGTCAGAGCACCCCGGTTTCGGATCCTCGAGGACGCACTGAAAGCGGAGAGGGTGCGCTCGATCAAGTCGGTAGTGCCATTCACGGGCAGCCGCTTGAATATGGACCAGACCCGCGGGTGGCGCGCGACCGATCGAAACGCTGGCCGGCCCGCGCGCGCCGCATTCGCGCCCGACGGAGGAAACGATGCAGCCGACGATGAAGGCTACCGCAATGGCTTTCCGCGCCATCCTAACCACGATCATGATGATCGGCGTCGCCCTGACAACCGGCGCCAATTCCGCCGCCCACGCCCAATCCGCCAACGGAAGCCAGTATACGATGCAGGAGATCGTCGATGCCGGCCACACCTTCTTCGGCGAAACTTCCGGCGGCCTTGCCAAGGTGGTGGAGCGCGCCTTCGAAAGTTACGGCCTGCCGAACGGCTACATTCTCGGGCAGGAAGGCTCAGGCGCCTTCATCGCCGGCCTCACCTATGGTGAGGGCGAGCTCCACACCAAGAATGTCGGCCAGCATCCGGTCTTCTGGCAGGGCCCATCGCTCGGGCTTGATTGGGGCGGACAAGGCAGCCGGGCAATGATGCTCGTCTACAATCTGCCGAGCGTGCCGGCGCTCTACAAGCGCTTCGGTGGCGTCTCCGGCTCGGCCTATGTCGTCGCCGGTGTCGGCATGACGGTGCTGACGGACGAGCACGTCGTGGTCGTGCCGATCCGCACCGGTATCGGCGCAAGGCTCGGCGTCAATGTCGGCTATTTGAAGCTGACCCAGCAGCCGACCTGGAATCCCTTCTGAGAGCGGTGACGTCGGGCGCGCAGGGTTGATCGTTGCGGATATGGAAAGGCGTGCAAGCTTGCGGTAAATGTCATTTCAGGCGTCATGCTTTATTGCGAAGAACGAATGGGCTGCCAGACCGTCCCGCAGGGGCGGTCCGGTCCAGATGAAACGGCCGGCACGTGATCGAATATGCACTCCTCTTTGCCCTCGGCTTCCTGACGGCGGTCCTCTTCGGCCTCATGATCGCGCCCGCCATTCAGAAGCGCATCGTGCGCTTCGCCGAGGACCGGCTGAAGGCAACCATGCCATTGAGCCCCCAGGAAGTGCGCGCACAGAGGGATGCGGCCCGCGCGACCTACGCCGCCGAAAACGCCAAAACCACGCAGGCCCTGCGCCGAGAACGCGACAAGGGCGTCGCCCTGATGCTGCAGAGCGAACGGACACACCAGGAGGCGCGCCGACTGGCCGGCGAAAACACCGAACTGCAGGCGCAGGTGGCGGAGATGAACATCGAGGTCACCACTATGCGCTCGACCATCAGGGAACTCGAGCAGCGGCTTGCGGACATGCGCGCGTCATTCGAAAACCTGCAGCGCGCCGATGGCGACAAGAGCGAGACCATTCGCCGGCTTAAGAATGAACTGGACAGGCACACCGCCGAGATCGACAGCCTTCGCATCGACGTGGTGGCGCGGGAGACCGAGGTCGAGCATCTGAAGAGCCGTGTCGCCGGGCTGCGCGACGAGCGCGAGGCGCTGCGGGCGGACCTCAAGGTGGAAAATGCGCGTACACGCGAAATGGAGTTGCGCCTGGAGCGGGACGGCAACCGCATACGTCAGCTGGAAACGAAGCTTGCCCGCGAAACCGCTGCGAAAGCGGACCGCGAAAGCACGCTCGAGCGCCGCGCCGAGGAAATTGAGAAGCTGAAGGTGCGGTTGAAGTCGGCGAACCAGGAGACCCGCCAGGCGACGAGGGCTCTCCGCACCGCCGGCTTGAAGCTGCCGAAACAGCCGACGCCAAGCTGGAAAGCGGCAAGTGACGCCGGGGAGAAAGAGAAGGCCATGTCGCTGGGGCCCGATGCCGACACGCTCTCCGAAGATATGCGCATGCGCGCAACGGCGCTCTCGGAACGTCTGACCAATTCGAAATCCGCCGCCCATGACGAGGCGCTGCGCGAGGAAATGGCAGCGATTGCCGCCGGCATGATCGCGCTCACCGCCATGCGCGAGGGCGACACCTCGCCGATCCACGGTCTCCTTACCGGCGAAGAGACAGAGAAGCACGAAAATGGAAACAGCCTGGCAGAGCGCGCCAAGGAATTGTTGTCGCCGAAATAATGCCGCGGCCTTCGGTGGAACGTTTTCGACTGCGCCCCGGTCAGATCCGATCGTTGACGCGCGCAACCTGATGGAGCGCAATGCCTGCCGCCATCGCGACATTGAGGCTGTCGAGGCCCGGCCGCTGGCGGATGCGCGCGGTCCGAACGGCTGACAGAATGGTCTGCGGCAGGCCCTCGCCTTCGGTGCCGACAAGGAGCGCCGTGCGCGGCGCCGGCGCAATCTCCCCCACATCGGTCTCGCCGCGCGGCGACAGGCCCCAGATCGCAAAGCCCGCTGCCTGCAGCCTTTCAATCAGATCGGCCGCGGTCCCCTCACGCGCGAAAGGCAGCGTCAGCACGGAGCCGACCGACACGCGGATCGCCTTGCGATACATCGGATCGCAGGTGGTCTGATCCATCAGCACCGCATCGACACCGAAGGCCGCCGCGTTTCGAAACAGCGATCCCATATTGTCGTGGTTGGAGATGCCGCAGGCGGCGAGAACCAGGCTGGACGCGGGAAGGTTGGCAATCAGCGCGTCCCTGCCCGGCATCTGATCGCATCGGCCGAGCGCCAGTACGCCGCGATGCATGTTGAAACCGGCGACCGCATCGAAGATCCGGGCATCGGCCATGTAGACCGGTACCTCGGGCGGAAACCCGGCAAGCAAAGCCGCAAGACCGGCGACGCGATTTTCCAGGAGCAGGATCGCTTCGGCGGCAATGCCGCGGCCGGAGCGATGCGCCGCCGCGAGCATGCGCAGCACGACGGTGCCCTCGGCGATGAAGCGGCCCTCGCGCCCGGTGAGATCGCGCTCCCTTATCGAGACGAATCCCGCAATGCGCGGGTCCGCCGGGTCTTCAATCCGGATCGGACGGGCCGCGCCCATGCCGTCAATTCGTCCTGACGGTGACGTCCGCGACGATGCGTCCTGCCCGGATGTCGAAGACGATCGCGCGTGGTTCGGCGCCAGGCAAGCTGCCGTAGAAGAGCAATTGCGATCCGGACAGCGCCACATCGCTCACCGAAAAGCCGGCCGGCAGCGCCGCGATCGCGTTCACCGGCGCGTCCGCCGGAACGCTGGCTGCCGCTTGCGCCGTCGCCGCGCCGCCGTCGGCCCGCGTCAGCTTGTAGACAATCGTCCCGAGGACGGCCATAAGCATGATCAGCATCACGCCGGCCGAGACGAGCTGCAGGCGCACCATCTTACGGCGGACATTCTCCATCGCCGGATCAAGGGGCTTCTCTTCCAGTTCATCATCGGGCTCGATTGCAGTCATGGCTGGCTTTCTATCGGAATTGGAACGCATGAACGATCCCTTTAAACAAGCGACCGGCAATAGGAAAGTCCTGACGGCGAATGAGAGCGCCTCCGGACGGCTCGACGCCTTTCTGACGGAGGCGCTTTCGGGCGAGTTCTCGCGCAATCGCATCAAGGGACTGATCGAACAGGGTGCCGTTTCGCTGAACGGCACGCCCGTTCTCGAGCCGAAGAAAAAGGTGCATCCGGGCGATGCCTGCGAAATAGTCCTGCCTGCACCGGAAGATCCGGAACCGAAGGGCGAGGCGATCCCGCTTGACGTGGTCTATGAGGACGATGATGTGATCGTACTGGTCAAGCCGGCCGGCCTCGTGGTGCATCCCGGTGCCGGCAACTGGACGGGAACGCTCGTAAACGCCCTCATTCACCATTGCGGCGAGAGCCTTTCCGGCATCGGCGGCGTCCGGCGACCGGGGATCGTCCACCGGTTGGACAAGGACACGAGCGGCGTCATGGTCGTAGCAAAGAACGATGCCGCCCATCGCCATCTCTCCGGCCAGTTCGCCGATCATGGCCGCACGGGACCGCTCGAGCGCGCCTATCGGGCAATCGTCTGGGGCCGGCCGCGTCAGCTGAAAGGCACGGTCGACGCGCCGCTCGGGCGGGCGGGAGACCGGACGAAGCGATCGGTCAAGCGCGAGGAGAGCGAAGACGCACGCGAGGCGATCACCCATTATCAGGTCATCGAGCGCTATTGCGAAAAGCCGGACGGCACCGCGCTCGCCTCGGCCGTCGAATGCCATCTGGAAACGGGCCGAACCCATCAGATCCGTGTACACATGGCCCATATCGGCCATCCGCTGATCGGCGATCCCGATTACGGCGCCGCCTTCCGGACGAAGGCCAA
This sequence comes from Ensifer sp. LCM 4579, assembly GCF_001854885.1. Lineage (GTDB taxonomy): Bacteria > Pseudomonadota > Alphaproteobacteria > Rhizobiales > Rhizobiaceae > Sinorhizobium. The sequence continues at coordinate 65,246 of NZ_MDDV01000035.1, forward strand.
CCTTTTGCCGGAGCCGGCGAAAAGCGTGGTCAATCGCTTCCCTCGACAAGCGCTTCACGCCTTCATGCTGCAGTTCGAACATCCGTCGAGCGGCGAGACGATGCATTTCGAAGCACCAATGCCGGCGGACATGGAGGGACTGATCGCCGCGCTGCGGACCGCGAGCTGATCACCCTTGAAATCGCTGCGAATAATTCCGATCTTATGAAGGTCTCGCATCGCCATATCTCTTCCCCCGGTCTCACGACAGCGTGAAACCGGAGTCCTTGAATCATGCTTTCGCCGCACTTATCTTCTAGGCTGTGGGGTCTGGACGAAGACCCACGCCGGCTTGCCGTCCCGGAGGCCGGAGGCTACAAAGAGGGGGTGCTTCATGGCCCGCAATACTTTGCCGACCATTGCCGCCGGAGAAGGCGGTCTAAATCGCTATCTCGATGAAATCCGCAAATTTCCCATGCTGGAGCCGCAGGAAGAGTACATGCTCGCCAAGCGGTACCAGGAGCATGAGGATCGCGGCGCCGCGCACAAGCTCGTGACGAGCCATTTGCGCCTGGTCGCCAAGATCGCGATGGGCTATCGCGGCTATGGGCTGCCGATCGGCGAAGTCATATCCGAAGGCAATGTCGGCCTGATGCAGGCGGTCAAAAAGTTCGAGCCCGACCGTGGCTTCCGCCTCGCAACCTATGCGATGTGGTGGATCAAGGCGGCCATCCAGGAATACATCCTGCGCTCCTGGTCGCTCGTCAAAATGGGCACCACCGCCAACCAGAAGCGGCTGTTCTTCAATCTGCGCCGGCTGAAGGGCCGGATTCAGGCCCTCGACGAGGGCGATCTCAAGCCGGAACAGGTGAAGGAAATCGCCACGACGCTCAAAGTGAGCGAGGACGAGGTCGTTTCGATGAACCGCCGTCTGTCCGGCGACGCGTCGCTGAACGCACCGATCAAGGCGAGCGAGGGCGACTCCGGCCAGTGGCAGGACTGGCTCGTCGACGAGCACGACAACCAGGAAGAAATCCTGATCGAACAGGACGAGCTCGACAGCCGCCGCGCTTTGCTCGCCGATGCCATGAAGGTCTTGAACGACCGTGAGCGCCGCATCTTCCAAGCCCGTCGGCTTACCGAGGACCCGGTGACGCTGGAAGATCTTTCGAGCGAGTTCGACATCAGCCGCGAACGCGTCCGCCAGATCGAGGTCCGCGCCTTCGAGAAGGTGCAGGATGCCGTCCGCAAGGCCGCGCTGGACCGCGCCAATGCGCTCCGCGTCGTCGAGGGGGCATAACCAAAACTTCGAATCCAGCGCATCGGAACCGATCTCGGAAAGCTCAATTCGCAGATTCAAAGATTAAGGCGGAAATGACGAGCGACGCTGCAACAACCCCGGCAGGATGACGATCTTGCCGGGGGTTCTGTTTTTCGCGGTCGCGGCTCTTTCCGCTACTGGCCGCTGGCAGCGGCACTGCCGAGAGCGCTCCAGGCCTGCAAGGCCTTGTTGAAGACGTCGGTGCCGGTGGCGCCCTTCTCAAGCGTCAGCAGCGCCCGGCGCCCGTTGCGATAGGTGATCGGAATATCGATCCAGCTGCGGCTGCGCAGGAGTTCGGTGTTGACCTTGGTGGCTTCCGCGAAGTCGTTGAGCGCTATCATGTGGAAATCGTCGGTGATCTTCGCCGGAACCGCGATTAGCGGGTCGCCGCGGTCCTGTTCCGTGCGCTTCATCGAGACGCGCTGGACTCCGTCGATGCTGCCGCCCTCGAAATTCGGCGGCAAAGAAAACACGAACTCGATGACATGGCTCGCAGGCAACGAGGGATCGGCGTTGCGCTTGATCGTCATCAGCGCCGTCAGGCCCCGGTCCGGCACGACGATCTGCGCTTGGATTGCCGCCTCCGGCTTGGCGTCGCCGCCAGGCGATTCCTCCTTGATGGACCAGGAGACGGCACCGGGGATGGCCGTGGGCGACGACTGGCCGAGCCGCTCCTCGTAGAGGAACATCTTCTCGCCGTCCGCAATGGAAACCTCGGGGACGTCCGTCTGATCGCTGTTCTCCGCCGCCGTGGCCGCGGTTGCCTGTTCCGAGGCGCCATCGTTCTTCGGTTGCTGCCCGACTTCCGTCTGCGCCGCCACCGACTTGCCTTCCTGGGAGGTATCGGCGCCGCTTGTGCCGGACGGCCCCTCGTCCCTCTCGGTCCCGTCCGGGAGCAGTCGCTGCGTGTATTTGGTCGAACCGGGCTCGGGCGAAGCCGCGCCGTCTTCTGCGCCGGTCTCTCCGTCCGGCTGGCTGGCCGGCGATTTCCCATCGGCAGCCGGGGCCGGCGATTCGGCATCCGAAGGCATGATCTTCGCGATCATGCCCGAAAGCCAGGCATTGCCGACTTCTCTATTGGTCCAATACGCATAGCCGCCACCACCGAGGAGAAGCAGAACGACAGCGGCGATTGCCAGGCCTTTGATTCGGAAGCGGGACGTCTTGGGCGTGGCCCGATAGGAGACGGGCGGTGCCGGCTCCGCGGTCGGGGGGACGCCGGTACTTTCCTCCTTGGCGGCCGAGTTCGCGCCATTCTGCACCCGATCGCCGTTCTGGAAGCCGAGCAGGTCATCGATATGGTCCCAGGCACTCCCGGCGCGCTCTTCTTCGCCTGTGGCCGTGGCCGCCTTTTCCACCGGCCAGGACCACTCGGCTATTTCCGGCTCGGCCACCCCTTCCGTCTTCTTCGATGACGCCCCAAAAGGATCCCTGTCGTCGAAAGACCAGGATGACGCAGCCTCCTTCTCAGAGACAGGACCAGGCTCTGGCGCATGACCCGGCTCGCCCGCATCGGGCTCAACCGGGTGCAGGCCCAGCCGTTCCGGCTCGCCAATCTCCGGGTTCACGGAGGGCTCGGGCGCCGGCTGCGCCTCGCTCGGGAGGGTGGGGGCATCGTCCCATTCCGGCAGGGCCCATTCGGATGGCGCTGCGCTTTCCGGCGAGGTTGCGACCGGCTCCTCGTCCGCAACGGTCGGCTCGACAGGAGCCGGCTCCGCTTCGTCCCCGTCCTCGCGGAGGACCTCGGCGTGCGGGCGATCCTCCGCCTGCTGTTCGGCGATCTCGTCGACGGCCGAGGCATCTTCGACCGGGGCCTGCTCAGTCGCCTGCTCCTCGGCCGCGGCTCTCCATGGGGACGTCGCAGGCGTCAGTTCCGGCTCTTCTTTTAGGGCCGACGGCTCCTCATAGCGTTCGACGGGCGCAGGCGCGGCTTCGGTTTCCGCTTCCGCCCGATGCTCCTGCTGCGCTGGCGACTCCGGCTCGGGTTCGGGCGCCACTTCAGCCGTGTCGTGGGGGACGTCGTCAGGACTCGACGGCTCTGCCTCCACGGCAGCAGTGGCTGGCGGAGCGACCTCCTGCTGTGGCTCGGGCCGCGGCTCTTCCGGTTCCGTGGGCACCGTCTGTTCCGGCTTTAGGGACGGTGGCGAAACCGTTTCCGCCGCCGGTGCGGCCACGACGGGCGCCTGCTCCGCCGGCTCGATCTCCGGCTCCTCGACCGCCGGCAACGCCTCGGCGTATTCGCTGTCCACCTCGGCAATCGCCATTTCCAGCTTGTTGAGCTGGCGGCTGATCATGTCGTCCGATGGGCGCGGGCTCATGTTCTCGAGCTGGCGGCGCACGGCACCGCGCGCCTTCTCGTAAACCCGGCCTCGCATTTCCGGTGTGTTTTCCGACAGGCCGTCAACGGTCCTGCGAATAACTGCAACAAAATCCGCCATCAGAAACTTTCTCAATTCTCAGTCACGCGGCGGCAATTACCATGCCGCCGCATTTGCGCCGACACTAGTCCTCAAAAGGATCCGTCACAAGTATTGTGTCGTCGCGCTCCGGGCTCGTGGAAAGAAGGGCAACCGGCGCGCCTATCAATTCTTCCACCTGGCGAACATATTTGATCGCCTGGGCCGGCAGATCGGCCCATTTGCGGGCACCGACCGTCGATTCCTTCCAGCCTTCGAGCGTGATATAGCGGGGCTTGGCCGCGGCTTGCTGCGCCTGGCTTGCGGGAAGATGGTCGATCTCCTGTCCATCAAGCGTGTAGCCGACGCAAATCTTCAACTCGTCGAGACCGTCGAGCACATCGAGCTTGGTAAGTGCTATGCCGGTGATGCCGTTCGCGGCGACCGACTGGCGCACCAGCGCGGCGTCGAACCAGCCGCAGCGGCGCTTGCGCCCGGTGACGGTCCCGAATTCATGGCCGCGCTCCCCGAGGAACTGGCCGATCTCGTCATTGAGCTCCGTCGGGAACGGTCCTTCGCCGACGCGGGTCGTATAGGCCTTGGTAATGCCGAGAATGTAGCCGAGCGAGCCGGGTCCCATGCCGGAGCCGGCGGCCGCCTGACCGGCAACGGTGTTCGACGAGGTGACGAAGGGATAGGTGCCGTGATCGATATCGAGCAGGGTGCCCTGTGCACCCTCGAAGAGGATGCGCGCGCCCTTGCGGCGCTGCCGGTCGAGCAGCAGCCAGACCGTGTCCATGAAGGGCAGTACCCGCTCGGCCACGGCAGACAATTCGTCCATAATCGCCTGGTGGCTGACCTCCGTCTCGCCGAGCCCCCGGCGTAGCGCATTGTGGTGCGTCAGCAGCCGGTCGACCTTGGCCGGCAGCGTGTCGAGGTCCGCAAGGTCCATGACGCGCATGGCGCGGCGGCCGACCTTGTCCTCGTAGGCCGGGCCGATACCGCGGCGCGTCGTGCCGATCTTAGTGCCGCTGTTCGAGGCGGCATCCTCACGGATGCCGTCGAGTTCGCGGTGAAGCGACAATATGAGGGTCGCGTTGTCGGCGATGCGCAGGTTCTCGGGCGTGATCTTGACGCCCTGGGCCGCGAGCTTGTCGATTTCCGCGATCAGGGCATGCGGGTCGATGACCACGCCGTTGCCGATGACGGCAAGCTTGCCGGACCTGACGACGCCCGACGGCAGCAGGGACAATTTGTAGCTGACGCCGTCGATGACGAGCGTGTGGCCGGCATTGTGGCCGCCCTGAAAGCGCACGACGATATCGGCACGCTCCGAGAGCCAGTCCACGATCTTGCCCTTGCCTTCGTCGCCCCATTGGGATCCGACCACCACGACATTCGTCATAATCTTCTTCCTGTTCACGCGCGCATCAAGACGTTGCGCTGTTCTCAAACCCGCGCATCTATACTGTGTTGTCTTGCGGAAAGCGACCCCGTTATGCCCTGCGGGAAGGCTTTTTGCATGACAAGCGGCGGCCTTACCGCCTATACCTGCACACGCTCTCCGCCGCCGGCAATTCCCTGCGTCCCCTTCCCATACGGAACCAGTCTCGTGAACTCCAAAGCCTATTTCTATCTCGGCATCACTTCGCTTTTCTGGGGCGGCAATTCGGTGGCGGGCAAGCTCGCCGTCGGCCATATCAGCCCGATGATGCTGACGACGTTGCGTTGGTCCGTCGCACTCGCCATCATCCTGGCGCTGATGACGCCGCAGATCCGCCGGGACTGGGAAAAGATCCGCCAGCATCGGCTGCAACTGCTCGCCTATGGCGCCGTCGGTTTCACACTGTTCAACGCCTTTCTTTATTCGGCCGTGAAATACACGACCGCCATCAATGCCGTCATCCTGCAGGCCTGCATCCCGATGCTGATCTTCCTGTTCAACTTTGCGCTCTTCCGCACGCGCGCATCGATCGCCCAGGCCATCGGCTTCACCGTGACGCTGATCGGCGTGCTCACCACCGCGGCGCATGGCGATTTCGCAAGCCTTTTGAAGCTGCAGTTCAATTTCGGCGATGGGCTGATGATTCTCGCCTGCATCGTCTATGCGATCTACACGGTCACGCTGCGCTGGAAACCGGCCATTCACTGGCAGAGCTTCATTGCCGTTCCCGCCTTCGGAGCGCTTATCAGCTCCATTCCGCTCCTCGTTTGGGAAGCGGGAAGCGGCGAGGTGATCCTTCCGGATGCGACCGGCTGGGCGATCGTGCTCTACGCCGCGATCTTCCCGTCGCTGATGTCACAGGTCCTATATGTCCGCGGCGTCGAGATGATCGGCCCCAATCGCGCCGGGCTGTTCATCAACGCCATCCCGGTCTTCGGCACCCTGCTCTCCGTACTGCTCGTCGGAGAGACGTTTCACCTGTTCCACCTGGTGGCGATGCTGCTTGTGCTCGGCGGCATCGCCATTGCCGAGCGCGGCCGGCCGAAGCTGCCGCATTGACGCAATCCACCTCCGCCCCCAACCCGTCCAAAATGCGGAGGGGCTGGGAGGGGCGAAGGTTTGCAAGCGCCTGAAGAGCGAAGTGCCGCTCAGTCGATGTTGAATACCAGCGGCTTGGCCTGGCGGATAGCCGGGTTGGCGCGCAGCTTGTCGAGCACGGTCTCGGAAACCGGACCATCGACATAGAGAAGCGCGATCGCATCGCCCGCCTGCTTCTCACGGCCGAGCTGGAAGTTGGCGATGTTGACGCCAGCGTCGCCGAGCGTCGTACCGATGAAGCCGATCATGCCGGGAACGTCGGTATTGGTGATGTAGACCATGTGGTTGCCGACGTCCGCGTCGAGGTTGATGCCCTTGATCTGGATGAAGCGCGGCTTGCCGTCGGAGAACACCGTTCCCGCGACCGAGCGCGTCTGGTTCGCCGTCGTCACCGTCAGTTTGATATAGCCATCGAAGACGCCCGTCTTGTCGCGTTTCACCTCGGAAAGGATGATGCCCTTTTCCTTGACCATGATCGGCGCCGAAACCATGTTGACGTCGGCCACCTGGGGCCGGATGAGCCCCGCAAGCACGGCGCTTGTCAGCGCCTTGGTGTTCATCGCCGCCGTCGAGCCGTCATAAAGGATTTCGATCTCCTTGATGGCGCTCTCGGTCACCTGTCCGACAAAGGCGCCAAGCACATCCGCGAGCCGGATGAAGGGTTTGAGGATCGGCGCTTCCTCCGCCGTGATCGACGGCATGTTGATGGCGTTGGAGACGGCGCCCTTGACGAGATAGTCGGACATCTGCTCGGCCACCTGCAGCGCCACATTCTCCTGCGCTTCCGACGTGGAGGCGCCGAGATGCGGGGTGCAAACGACATTGGGCAGGCCGAAGAGCGGACTTTCGGTGGCGGGTTCCACTTCGAAGACGTCGAAGCCGGCGCCGGCGACATGGCCCGACTTCAGCGCTTCGGCAAGCGCCTTCTCGTCGACGAGCCCACCGCGGGCGCAGTTGATGATGCGCACGCCGGGCTTGGTCTTGGCGATCGCTTCGGCGCCCAGGATGTTGCGCGTCTTGTCGGTGAGCGGAACATGGAGGGTGATGAAATCCGCCTGGGCGAGCAACTCCTCGAGTTCGACCTTGACGACGCCCATTTCCTCGGCCCGTTCCTTCGACAGGAACGGATCATAGGCGACAACGTGCATCTTCAGGCCGATGGCGCGGGCGCAGACGATCGAGCCGATATTGCCGGCGCCGATCACGCCAAGGACCTTGCCGGTGATCTCGACGCCCATGAACTTCGACTTTTCCCACTTGCCGGACTGCGTCGATGTATCGGCGGCGGGAAGCTGGCGGGCGACCGCGAACATCAGTGCGACCGCGTGTTCGGCCGTCGTAATGGAATTGCCGAAGGGCGTGTTCATGACGATAATGCCGCGGCGGGAAGCGGCGGGAATGTCCACATTGTCGACGCCGATGCCGGCGCGGCCGACGACCTTCAGGTTCGTGGCGGCGGCGATCAGCTTCTCGGTCACCTTGGTGGCGGAGCGGATGGCAAGGCCGTCATATTTGCCGATCACTTCGGCAAGCCGCTCCTTGTCCTTGCCGAGCTTCGGCTCGAAATCCACTTCGACGCCGCGGTCGCGGAAGATCTGGACGGCGGTTTCCGACAGTTCGTCGGATACGAGAACGCGAGGTGCCATGGGGCCTCCTTCAAGAATCTGGTCTGATGGAAAGGGGTGCTTCGCCCGTCTTGAGAGCGAAGCATGCGCATCGGATCAGGCGGCCGCCTGCGAAAGGCTCGCCTTCTGGGTCTCGAAGGCCCAGGTCAACCACGGCATCACGGCTTCCAGGTCGGCGGTCTCGATCGTCGCACCGGCCCAGATGCGAAGGCCGGAGGGTGCATCGCGATAATGGCCGATGTCGAAGGCGACGCCCTCCTTGTCGAGGAGCGCGACGACGCCCTTGGCAAAGGCTGCCTGCGCATCCGCATCGAGCGCTGCCACATCCTTGTCGACGATCTTCAGGCAGACGGAGGTGTTGGAGCGCGTTTCCGGCCTGGCCGCGAGGTTGGCGATCCAGTCGTTCTCCGCGACGAAGCGGTGAATGACCTCGGCATTGGCATTGGCACGCTCGATCAGCGCATTGAGCCCGCCGAGCGACTTCGCCCAGAGAAGCGCATCGATATAGTCCTCGACGCAGAGCATCGACGGCGTATTGATCGTCTCGCCGGTGAAGATGCCTTCGATCAGCTTGCCGCCCTTTGTCATGCGGAAAATTTTCGGCAGCGGCCAGGCGGGAATGTAGCTCTCCAGCCGCTCCACCGCCCGCGGGCTCAGGATCAGCATGCCATGGGCACCCTCGCCGCCCACAACCTTCTGCCAAGAGAAGGTCACGACGTCGAGCTTGGAGAAATCGAGCGCCTGGGCGAAAGCGGCCGAGGTGGCGTCGCAGATCGTCAGGCCCTTGCGATCCGCCGGAATGAAACCCGCATCCGGGACGCGAACGCCCGAAGTCGTGCCGTTCCAGGTGAAGACGACATCGCGGTCGAAGTCGACCTTGGAGAGATCCGGCAGTTCGCCATAGTCGGCTTCGAAGCGCCGAACATCGGCAAGCTTAAGTTGCTTGACCACGTCGGTGACCCAGCCTGCGCCGAAGCTTTCCCAGGCGAGCATGTCGACGCCGCGGGCGCCGAGCAGCGACCAGAGCGCCATTTCGACGGCGCCCGTATCGGAAGCGGGCACGATGCCGATGCGGTAATCGGCCGGTACTTCGAGAATTTCACGGGTAAGGTCAATGGCTTGCTTGAGCTTCGCCTTGCCGATCTTGGCGCGGTGCGAACGACCGAGCGCGGCATCGGAAAGAGCTTGAAGCGTCCAGCCGGGACGCTTGGCGCAAGGACCAGAGGAAAAATGGGTATTCGCCGGGCGCACGGCCGGCTTGGCAGGCTTCGTCATATGCTATCCTCTCAGATAGAAGCCCCTCGTTGGGGAGGGGTGTCCCGCCGTGGGGAATATTGCGGGACAGAGAGGAAGTCAAGCGGCTTGCGTCGCGTTTAATAAAATTTATGGCGCTTCGAGAAAATCGCCGCACATGGCGGTCGGTCCGCGGTTCACCAGAATGCGAGACGCAAGCCGACGCGGATTTCGTGCCGGGTGAATCCGTCATCAAGCCCCTTGGCACCGCTTGCACCGGCAAGGCCACCCTCCCCGAAGCCGAACATCTCGCCGCCGGCAATGTGCGAGAAGCGGTAGCCTATATCCAATTTCAGGCGATCGGTGACGTCGTAGGAGAGGCCGGCCATCAGCGCATAGGTGAAACGCCAGTCGTCGCGGCCCTGATAGGAGGTTCCGCCCGTCGAACCGGCGCATGTGCCTCCGCCCGCTATGCAGGCCGAGGTTTCGTGAGCCGTCTTCCAGTCGATATGGGTCACGCCAAGGCCTGCACCGACATATGGCGTGAACCCCGCAAGCGTTGCGAGATCGACATAGCCATTCGCCATCAGCCCGAGTGCCGAAAAATTGGCGCTGTGGGAAAGGGCGCAGGAGGTTCCGGCCCCCTCTCCCGCGCAAGGGGTGGCGGTAAGCGAGGCTCCATCGAAACGGCCCTCGAAATATTCAGCCGTGACATCGGCGCGGAAGATGTCCGTGAACTGATGACCGAGGCCGATCGTGCCCGACACCGGCCTGCCGAAGCGGGTGTTGTCAAAGGGAACGGTCTCGTAACCGGCGCCGTCGAAAGTCCGGTAGTATGCGTCGCCCTCATCGCGCCACGGCGCATAGCCGATGTCGCCGCGCAGGTAGAGGCGACTGCCATCCGTTCCTGCGGGCGAAATGGTGATCTCCGGCGCATCGAGCAGGTCCTCGTCGGCAGCTTCTGCCGTGCCGGAAAGCAGCAGGGCGGCACCCAGAGCGATGCCGCAGATCCCGTTCCGCCAATCCATGGTCCCGCCTCTTCACCCATCGCCGAACGCCAGCGGAGATGCCGGCATGACCGTTGGCGTTAACTATTGGCCGGGAGAAGTTAACCGCGGGTTAACCATGTTTATTAACTGCGGCATTTAGCAAAAAGGGCCGCGTCTGCGACCCTTCCGAAGTGCGGCGATTTTGAACCGTCTGCGCTTATTGCAGCGAGTAGCGCATGCCGAGCTTGAAATCGTGCGAGGTGATGTCCTCGAAGTGCATCGGGGGCGACGAAAAGTTTCCGTCATAGCTGCGGATGGTGCCGGTCCGCGCGTTGCCGAGATCGACATAGCTGTAGCCGAAATCGACGGCCAGTCGATCGGTCGCCTGATAGGCGACTCCGGCATGCAGCGCCCAGGCAAAGTTCCAGGTCGGATCGCTGCTCGCGGAAGCAACGCCCAGGTTCGGTACGTTGATATCGCGGAAATTCGAAATCCTGTTGCGCGAAGCGCCGATGCCGGCGCCGACATAGGGCTTGAGGCCGTTCCAGTCGCCAATGTCCACATAGACGTTCGCCATCAGCAGCCATTCGGACTTGGCGCCGTCATAGTCGTTGGTCCCATCCCAAACGCCGTCACCATCCAGGTCATACCGGTCGAGGGCAGCGAAATCCGCCTTGCCGCGGTATTCGACAATGCCGTCGAGGCGCAGCCAATCGTTGAACTGATAGCCGATTCCCACTCCCCCCAGAGGCGCGCTGTCGAAGCTGCCGCTATCGAGGAATTGGTGCACGGCGACGTCGTCGAACGCCCCGTTCTCGAGATGACCGAGCCGCTGATTGCTCATGCCCAGATGGCCGCGCAGATACCATCCGCCGGACAAGACAACCGGCGGGCCGCCAGGATCCTCGATATAGAGATCAGCCGCAGCTGCGGGTGTTCCGCCCAATAATGCGGCCATGATCGCAATCAAGGACTTGTTCATAACATGCTCCGCGATAAATTCTGGGCCCACGGCGTCTCGCCGGAGCGGTCATGCAACTTCGGTTGCACTAGAATTCGCACGCAGCGGTTAATTTCAGATTAAGCATAGAAATTCACCCTGTTTTTTAACGAAATCCGATGTCCGGCGCCAAGCTTCCGATATGAGGAGAGGGGTCGACATCGATGCCCACCCCTGGATGGCCCGGAGTGCTTGGACGGATGACTTTGATGTAAAATCAAAGGCTTATGGGCGACTCGCATGACCTTCCGCACGCCTGTTGCCGGAATTTGCGTTAGGCGAGATGAAAAATCGAGCGAGCCAATACCTGGCACCGCTCACGCAATCCATCAGAAGTGGAGATGCAGAAGCCGTAGGAGAGAGCCGCGGGTCAGGCGGCGCTGCGAACGCTGCCGATGACATTGACCAGTTCGTCAACGATCCGCTCGACCTTGCTGCGGTCGTCGCCTTCTGCCATCACGCGGATCAGCGGCTCGGTGCCGGAGGGGCGGATCAGGAGGCGGCCGCTCTTCGCTAGCTCCGCTTCAGCATCGGCGATCGCCTGGCGCACCGTCTCGTCCTCCAGCGGCTTGCCTGCCGAGATACGTACATTCTTCAGCACCTGCGGCACCGGTTCGAAACGCTGGCAAACCTCGCTCACGGACTTGCCCTGCCGCTTGACAACCGCTAGCACCTGCAGCGCGGCCACCAGCCCGTCGCCGGTCGTGCCGAAGTCGGAGAGCACGATATGTCCGGACTGCTCTCCGCCCACATTCAGCCCGTCCTGGCGCATCTGCTCGACGACATAGCGGTCGCCGACCTTGGTGCGATGAAGCTTCAGTCCGCGCGACTTCAAATACCGCTCGAGGCCCAGATTCGACATGACGGTCGCAGCGATGCCGCCACCCTGCAGCATGCCGTCGGTGGCCCAACTGTCGGCGATCACCGCCATCAGTTGGTCGCCGTGGATCACCGTTCCGGTCTCGTCGACGATCACCACCCGGTCGGCATCGCCGTCCAGCGCAATGCCGATATCCGCACGGACTTCGTGCACCTTCTTCTGCAGGGCTGCCGGATGGGTCGAGCCGCATTCGAGATTGATATTGACGCCGTTCGGCTCCGTTCCGATCGTCACCACCTCGGCGCCGAGTTCCCAAAGCGCAGATGGCGCAACCTTGTAGGCGGCGCCATTGGCGCAGTCGATGGCGATCCGCAAGCCTTGCAGCGTGACGTCGCGCGGCAGCGTCCGCTTCGCTTGTTCGATGTAGCGGTAAATGTCGCCGTCGACACGCTTTGCGCGGCCGATGTCCTCGGGCTTCGCCAACTGAGCGGTCATGTCCTGATCGAGCAGTTCCTCGATCTTTTCCTCGATCTCGTCGGAAAGCTTGTAGCCGTCGGGCCCGAAGAGCTTGATGCCGTTGTCGCGGAAAGGATTGTGAGAAGCGGAGATCATCACGCCGATGTCGGCGCGCAGGGACCGCGTCAGCATCGCCACGCCGGGCGTGGGGATCGGCCCGAGCAGAAAGACATCGAGACCGGCCGCTGTGAAACCGGCGACCATCGCGTTTTCAAGCATGTAGCCCGAAAGACGGGTATCCTTGCCGATCACCACGCGATGGCGGTGGGCGCCGTTGCGAAAGATGGTCCCGACGGCAACACCGACTCGCATCGCGAGATCCGCCGTCATCGGAAAAATATTGGATTGGCCGCGAATGCCGTCGGTGCCGAAATATTTGCGCTTCATCTGTACTCCATTGTCCCACGTCGCCGGGACCCCATGTACCGTCCGTGTGTTCTTGCCTGTTCCACGACCGGTTTTCATCTTCCGCGACCTCGCCACTGCGTGTCTCCTTTGCACGTCTGACAAGACGTGCGGCCGCTTTTGTGCCATCTTTGGCATAAAAGCGCGATGAACGGCAGCAAACCTATCATCAGAAATCATTACAGCGCGTTACCTACCGCATGTCTCCGTAAATCGAGCTCGATTTCTATAGCGCCGCGCGTCTTATAAGACGCGCAAAGGTCGCTGTAGCACTTTGAATTGCTGCATGTCTTTGTCCTTTAATCGAGGTCGATTAAAGGAGACATGCAGTAGCGTGCGCGTCTGAAAAGACGCGCGGCGCCGTACTGCATTGGTGCCGAAAGCCGTGCAGCGGATTTGGGCGGCGATGTATAGAAAAGGCCGCCGCCCCTTCCGGAGCGGCGGCCATGATGATGATGGTCCGGATAGACCTTCTATTGCGGCTGCGGCTCGAAGCCGCCTTCGGGCTCCTCGCCCTTTGTGCCGACTTCCTTCTTCGTGCCGGCCGAAGGCACCGCCGATCCGCGATGCGGCGGCGTGTCGTCGCCGAGATCTCGTGCCGGCTTCTCGCCGCGGATCAGGGCTTTGATCTCGTCGCCGGTCAATGTTTCGTATTCGAGCAGCCCTTCCGCCAGCGCAACGAACTCGTGGTTCCTTTCCGTCAGGATCTTGCGCGCCTCTTCATAAGCGTCATCGATCAGGCGGCGAATCTCGTTGTCGATCTTTTGCGCGGTCGCTTCGGAGACATTCTTCTGCTGCGCAACGGAGTGGCCGAGGAAGACCTCCTGTTGATTCTCGCCATAGGAGACTTGCCCAAGCTGGTCGGAGAAGCCCCATTGCGTGACCATCGCGCGTGCAAGCTTCGTCGCCTGCTCGATATCGGAGGAGGCGCCGGAGGTGATATTCTCCTTGCCGAAGGTCAGTTCCTCGGCGACGCGTCCACCCATCATGATGGCAAGCCGCGAGATCATCCACTTATAGCTCATGGAGTAGCGGTCGCCCTCGGGCAATTGCATCACCATGCCGAGCGCGCGTCCACGCGGAATGATCGTCGCCTTGTGCAGCGGATCCGCCGAGGGGACGTTGAGCGCGACGATCGCGTGGCCGGCCTCGTGATAGGCGGTCAACTTCTTCTCGGCCTCGGTCATGGCGGAGGAGCGCCGCTCCGCACCCATCATGATCTTGTCCTTGGCGTCCTCGAATTCCTGCATGGTGACGAGACGCTTATTGCGCCGCGCCGCCATCAGCGCCGCCTCGTTGACGAGGTTCATGAGGTCCGCGCCGGAGAAGCCGGGCGTGCCCCGGGCCAGCACCTTGAGATCGACATTGGGTGCGAGCGGCACGTTGCGGACATGCACCTTGAGGATACGCTCGCGGCCATTAATGTCCGGGTTCGGCACGACGACCTGCCGGTCGAAGCGGCCCGGGCGCAGCAGTGCGGGGTCGAGCACGTCGGGACGGTTGGTCGCCGCGATCAGGATGATCCCCTCATTCGCCTCGAAGCCATCCATTTCGACCAGCAGCTGGTTCAGCGTCTGCTCGCGCTCATCGTTGCCGCCGCCGAGGCCTGCGCCGCGATGCCGACCGACCGCGTCGATCTCGTCGATGAAGATGATGCAGGGGGCGTTCTTCTTCGCCTGCTCGAACATGTCGCGGACGCGCGAGGCGCCGACGCCGACGAACATCTCGACGAAATCCGAGCCGGAGATGGTGAAGAAGGGAACATTCGCCTCACCCGCGACAGAGCGGGCAAGCAGCGTCTTGCCGGTTCCGGGCGGTCCGACGAGCAGCACGCCGCGCGGAATACGGCCGCCAAGGCGCTGGAACTTTTGCGGGTCGCGCAGGAACTCGACGATTTCCTCGAGGTCCTGCTTGGCTTCGTCAACGCCGGCGACATCGTCAAAGGTCACGCGGCCATGCGCCTCGGTCAGAAGCTTGGCCTTCGACTTGCCAAACCCCATGGCGCCGCGCGAGCCGCCTTGCATCTGGCGCATGAAGAACAGCCAGACGCCGAGGATCAAAAGCATCGGCAACAGAGTGCCGATATAGCTCAGGAAGCCGGAGGACCCGTCGGCTTCCGGACGCACCGTCACCGTCACGTCCTTCGCTTCCAGCCGCTCGGTGAGCGCGGTATCTACCGCAGGCGCATAAGTCTGGAAGGTCGAGCCGCTCTCGGTGTAGCTGCCGATCACCTTGGAGCCGGTGATCACCACTTCCTTGACGCGGTTGGCATCGACGTCCTTCAGGAACTGCGAGAAGGGAATTTCACGCGAACCCGTGCGCTCGGTCGGCTGCTGGAACATACTGAATAGCGCTATCAGGAGAAGCGCTATGATTGCCCAGAGGGCAAAATTTCGAAAATTAGGGTTCATCGAACTCCCCGGAACCTGCCGCAGCCTGGCCTTTGCCAGACCGCACTCTTGTCCCTTAACATAAGGTTCCCGCGCTGCCTTGCCAAGGCAAACCGCCGGCTACCCGTCCTTTTCCGTCAAACATCATGAACCGGCGGAGCGGGATAGCGTTCCCGCCCGAAAAGCACAGCCACGGCGTCAGCCATGATCCTGTCGAAACCGGGCAAAAAGGTGTCATAAAGCCCGATACGGCACTCGATCACCGCCGCCTCGCCCCCTGAACTTCCGGCCTCCGCAAACACGATGCGAGGTGCCACCTCCGAGGCCCTTCTCGCAACCCCCTTCGGCAGTCCTGCGTCAATAAGCCTCTGCTCAAGCGCGGCCCCATCCGCCCCGGCGCTCACCGTCAGGGCGGGTCCCCGACTCGTGATGCTGAAGCGCCCGTCCCAAAGGCCCCTGCATCCCGGTCCGATGCCGAGGACCGGAAGGTTGCGCGGTTCCCGATAGAGATAGAGGCCGCTGCGACGCCGGTCGAAGACCACCCGCCCGGCGGTCATGCGACCGGGGCGGTCCGACCTTAGAAAATCCGAAAGCCTCTTGATCGTCGCGCGCGCCGGAAGATGGTCGCGCCCCCCGAGGATCGCGGCAACCGACAGCAGTCCGCGGCGCCAATCCGGGTTGTCCATCTTCCCCGCACTGGATGCCGCGATCTCGGCAACGAGCGTCTCGTAGAGCTTGACTCGTTCCTCGATCAGCGCCGCCGCCCTTGCCGAGGAGGCTGCCCGTTGTGCCCCGCTCCAAACGGGCGTCGGCGCGCAATTCGACCTATCCACATCCGCTCGCAGACGGGCCCGCTCGAATTGAGGATCGACATTGCTCGGGTCATCGGACCACCCGATGCCCCTCGTTTCGAGGAAGGTGCGGATTTCGGCGCGGCGAATGCCGAGGAACGGCCGCAAGACCCAGATTTGCCGGGCGTACAGCATGGTTGCCGCCATGCCTGCGGCGCCCTGGCCCTCGCCCGTTTCCCCTTCGACAGGGTGGCGCGCGCCGCGCATGGCGATCGTTTCGCACTGGTCGTCTGCCGTGTGGCCGGTGGCGATGCAATCGGCGTCAAACGCGTTGGCCGCTACAGCAAGCAGTTCGTAACGCTTGTTGCGCGCTGCCGCCTGAATGCCGGTCCGGGGTTTGTTGCCCTCCCAGCGAAGAATGCTATGGGGGATACCGAGCTTGGAGCAGAACCTGCCGACCGCTTCGGCTTCAGCAGCAGACCCGGACCGTAGCGCGTGATCGACGCTACAGGCGGCAAGGGAGAAGTCGTTCTTCTCTTCCGCGATCGCCGAATGCAGGGCGAAGAGCAAGCCCATGGAATCGCTGCCACCGGAGACGGCGACGAGTATCCGGCCGGGTTTGACGAAGGATGAGAGAAGTCGTTTGGCCGCATCGAGGACGGCGTCGGGCATCAAATGGGCCTCAGCAGCCGAAGCGGCTCTGCTCGCTGGTCACCTTCGCCTTAACGGCGGCCGATGCCTGGGGATAGCGCTTGTTCACCTCGCGCAATGTCGCGCAAGCCGTTTCCTTGTTGTCGAGAGCCCCGAGCGACATGCCGAGCTTCAACAGCATTTCGGGCGCCTTGGGCGATTTGCCGTAGGTCTGGTGCGCGTTCAGGAAGGTCTTCGCCGCATCGCTGAAGTTGCCCTGCGAATATTGCGCTTCACCCATCCAGAAGCTGGCGTCCGCCGCCTTTTCCCCCTCGGGAAAAGCCTCGAGGTATTGGCGAAACTCCTGTTCGGCCAAGCCGTAATCGCCGGAAAGCACATGGCCATAGGCGGACTGGTAAAGATCGCCCGCATTGCCGAGCGCGGCCGTCTGCTGGCCCGCAGCCGCATTGCCGTCGATACCGGCCGTACCCTGGTCGGCCATGCCCGTATCGACGCCCGGCAGAGTGGCGTTTGCACCCGGCTCGATATCCGTGGTGGCCGAGACCGGATTGCCGTTCTCGTCGAAAATAATCTGGCCGAGCGTCGCCGGCGGCGGCGCAGCGCCTGGAACTGCCGCGGCCATGTCGCCATCGACCGGTGCGGCCGGCTCGGGGCTCTCCGTCACCTCGGGGGTGACGGATGCCTGGTCGTTCGTCTTCGGCGCATCAAGCGCGCCGCTTTTCTTGCCGGAGGACTTGCCGCTTTCGATATCCTGGAAACGGAACTCGTTGTCCTCCTGGAACTTCCGGATCTGTTCCTGCATCTGCAGGAGCTGGAAGCTCATTTCCTCGATACGCCCGTTGAGCGAGCGGATCTGTTCCTCGAGTTGGCCGATCCGACCGGCGTCGGCCGACTGCACTTTCACCACCGGCAGGTCACCTTTTCCGGCTTCGGTCATACGGGCAAAGAGCCCGGAGAGCGGCATGGCATTCGCGATTGGGCCGAGGCTCGTAAGGGCCGTCAGTCCAACGAGTCCTGCCACGACAAATTTCTTCATATCATTTGTCCTGTTCGAATCCGATCAGCCTACCCCAGGGCGCCGCAGTACATTCGCCGATTCCTTGAGGTGAGCGCCGCACAGTTTTCCAATTGCCGTGAAAAAGCAACGGAGTTCGGCCAAAGTGTGGTAAAAAAGCAAAGGGCGGCACTCGGCCGCCCTTCAATTTGGCTTTCACAGAGCTGAAGATCAGCTTCCGGCACCACCGAGAACGGTAACGGCGCGGCGGTTCTGCGACCAGCAGGAAATGTCGTCGCAGACGGCCACCGGCTTTTCCTTGCCATAGGAGATCGTGCGCATGCGGTTGGCGGGAACACCGCGGCTGACGAGATAGTCGCGGGTCGCGGCAGCTCGGCGCGCGCCAAGCGCCAGGTTGTATTCGCGGGTGCCGCGCTCGTCAGCATGGCCCTCTACGGTGATCGCGTAGTTCGGATATCTTGCCAGCCATTGCGCCTGGCGGTCGAGCGTTGCCTGAGCGTCGGCGCGGATCGAGCTCGAATCCGTATCGAAGAAGATGCGGTCGCCGACATTGACCGTGAAGTCCTGCTGCGAACCCGGCGTTGCCGCGCCGGCGCCGAGGCCGAGACCGGCGGCATCGTTCGGCAAGTTCTTCTTCGAAGCGCAGCCGGCAAGGGCAAGCGTCATCACGAGGGCGATCATGACCGGATTGCGGGCAACGGTCTGCAGGCGGCTTGCGGCCGGGGTGTCAATTCGGCTCATGGGGCCGGGTCTCCTTGAGAAGCGTCATAAGAGAGGTGTCTGAATTCACGGTTGCCAGACTGTAACCGGGAGCGGTTAATTGCTCTTCAACGGATATGGTTAACAAAACGGAAATCTGTACGGGAAGGCCGCTACACCAGTACTTTGCGGCGAGAAAGCGGCAAATGGGCCACATTCCACGCCGTGACTGTGGATATCCCGCCCCTTATGATCCGAGGCGGGCTGGATCGAAATTGGCGTTCTATTCCATCAGCGGCGACCAGGCCGGGTCGGAGGCGAAGCCCTGGGTCTGTATGAGCTGCTCGTTATAGCCCGTGAGGTCGATGGAATAGAGCTGCGGACCGCCGGCGCCGGCATTCTGGCGGAAGAACATCAGCACACGGCCGTTCGGCGCCCAAGTCGGCCCCTCGTTGTGGAAGCCGGTGGTCAGAATGCGCTCACCCGAACCGTCCGGCTTCATCACGCCGATCGAGAACTTGCCGCCCGATTGCTTGGTGAAGGCGATGAGGTCGCCGCGCGGAGACCAGACCGGCGTGGAATAGGAGCCGTCTCCGAAGGAGATGCGCGTCTGGCCGGAGCCGTCTGCCCCCATGACGTAGAGTTGCTGCTTGCCACCGCGGTCGCTCTCGAAGACGATCCGGCTTCCGTCCGGCGAATAGGACGGCGACGTGTCGATGGCGGCGGTGTTGGTCAGCCGCGTCGTCGTGCGCGAGCGCAGGTCCATGGTGTAGATATTGGCGTTGCCGTCCTGCTGCAGACTCATGATCACCCGCTGCCCGTCCGGCGAGAAGCGCGGCGCGAAGGTCATGCCGGGAAAGTTGCCGACAACCTCGCGCTGTCCGGTTTCAAGCTGCAGCAGATAGACGCGCGGCTGCTGGTTCTCGAACGACATGTAGGTGATTTCCTGCCGGTTCGGCGAGAAGCGCGGCGTCAGCACGATGTCGTTCGTGTTGGTCAACGCGCGGGCATTGGCGCCGTCCTGGTCCATGATTGCGAGTTGGCGCTTGCGTGCATTTTTCGGGCCGCTCTCGGCGACATAGACGATGCGGGTATCGAAATAGCCCTTTTCGCCGGTGATCCGCTCATAGATTGCATCGGCGATGATATGAGCGACACGGCGCCAGTTTTCCGGCTGGGTGTAGAACTGTTGGCCCAGCATCTGCTGCCCGGCGAATGTATCCCACAGACGGAACTCCGCCTTCAGCCGGCCGTCGCCTTCCTGGGTGACGCGACCGATGACGAGCGCTTGGGCGTTGATCACCTTCCAGTCCTCGAAGCGCGGGGCGGCATCGGGATTGGAAATCTTCTCGATGAAGGCACCTCTGTCGACCGGCGCAAAGAGGCCGGAGCGCTTCAGGTCGGCGGCAATCACGTCGGATATTTTTTTGCCGAGTTCCCCCTGCAGGAAATCTGTCACGGCGATCGGCAGCGGCTCGACATTGCCCTTGTTGATGTTGATCTCGACGAGCGCGTTCGCCGGCGAGGCAAGAAGCCCACAGGCCGCGAACAGCACCATCAGAAGGCGGAAAAAGTTGCTCAGCATTTCCATAAAGCCTTTCAGCCTTTCGTCTTTCTGGCGGGTCGGAGATATTGCGCGCGGTTTCCCGCCTGCATCCCGTTCCCACCCGGTCTAGAGCATTGAGCTCGGGTCGAAATTGACGACGACCTCGCTCCACGAATCGTATTTGTCGGCAGGCAGCCCCTGAAACGGCGCGGACTTGAGAATCGCGCGACGCGCACCGCCCATCAGCGCCCGGCGCGCCGAGTCGGAACCACCTGTGGCTTCGACCTCGGGCTCGCCGATCAGGCTGCCGTCCCGGTCGAGCCGCATCGTGACCTTGATGCGCACATCTGAAGCGTCGGCCATACCGGGGATGATCGACCAATTGTTCTGGATCTGGCCGCGCAGGGCGTCGATCTCGCTCTGCGAAAGCTTTTCACCGGAGGTGGTCTTCTTGCCGCCTAGCGCCGCCTCCTCGGTCGAGCGCTTGGCGCCGCCGCCGGAAGACTCCTGCTTGTTCAGCAGAGCCGCAATCTCGTCGGCATTGAAGTCGCTCTCCTTCTGCGAGGTCGCCTTCTTCTGTTCCTTCTTTGCCTCTTCCTTCTTGCGCTCGGGCGTCTTGGCCGTCTGCGCCGGCTGCTCGACCTTCGGCTTCGCCATCGGCGTCGGCACCTTGTCAGGCAGAGCCTCGGCCTCGGGATTTTCGGTTGGCTTCTCTTCGGCGGGCATCGCTTCGGGCGTCGGATCCGGCTTCACCTCCTGCTTCGGCGTCGGCAGGGCCGCGACTTCCGTTGCCGGTTCGGAGGCGGGCTTCGTCTCTTCGACCTTCTTGATCTCCTCCATCACCGGGTCGGGAGTCGGCGGGGCCTTCTCCGTCTTTTCCGGTGCGGCTGCCGTTTCCTTCTGCACCGGCTTGGAGTCCGGCTTCGGCGGCGCCTTCAGATCGATGTCGTTGTCGCCGACATTCTCGGCGTTTTCGACGGGCGTCGGCTTCTTGGTAGGAACCGGCGAGGCTTTTTCCTTGACCGGCGCCTTTTTGTCGCCCTGCTGGATCTGGGTGATCGATTCGACCGGTACGATGTCGACCGGCAGCGCCTCGACATCCGCAACCTCGAATTCGGCCGGGCTGCCGAGCGACACCAGCGCCCAGGTCAGGACCAGGGCGTGGAGGACAGCAGATGTAGCAAGACTGCCCTTCATGACCGGGGATCACTTTTCCTGTTCTTGGAGCGTTACGAGCCCGAGATTCTTGAAGCCGGCGGCCGAAATGCGCGCCATGACCTTCATTACCGTGCCGTAGTCGGCATTGGTGTCGCCGCGCACGTAAATGCGCTCGTTGTAGCCGGTAGTGGCGATCGCCTCGAGCTTCGGCACGACCTCGTCGATGCCAATCGGCGTCTCCTGCAGAAAGATCTCGCCGGCCGGATTGACCGAAACGGTGATCGGCTGGGTGTCCGCGTTCATGGCCTTCGCCTGCGTTTCGGGCAGGTCGATCGGCACGCCGACCGTCATCATGGGCGCCGCCACCATGAAGATGATCAAGAGCACCAGCATCACGTCGACGAGCGGCGTGACGTTGATCTCGCTGATCGTGGCCCGCCTGCCGCCGCGCCGGCGGCGTCCGCCGCCCGAACCTTTGGCTCCACCAACTGCCATACCCATAAGCCTGGTCTCCGTGCCCGGGGATTACTGCGCAGCCTGGCGCGAAGGCTGCAGCTTCTCGTCGATCTGCCGCGACAGAATGGCGGAGAACTCGTCGGCGAAAGCTTCCATGCGCGCCGACAGCTTGCCGGCATCGGCGGTGAACTTGTTGTAGGCGATAACGGCCGGGATGGCGGCGAGAAGGCCGATCGCGGTCGCCAGCAGCGCCTCGGCGATGCCCGGTGCAACGACGGCGAGGTTGGTCGACTTCGAGCCGGCGATCGCCTGAAACGAGGTCATGATACCGACGACGGTGCCGAAGAGGCCGATGAAGGGCGCGGCCGAACCGATCGTGGCGAGGGAGCCGAGCCGAGCCTCGAGCGTCTCGGATTCACGGGCGAGCGTCACGTCCATGGCGCGGTCGATGCGCATCTGCAGACCGATCGGCGAACGGGCGCCGCGCTCGAAGCTTTTCTTCCACTCGCGCATCGCCGACACGAAGATCGCGCCCATCCCGGTGGTGTTCCGGTCGGACAGCGTGCGGTATAGCTCCTCCAGCGACTGGCCGGACCAGAAGACCTGCTCGAAATTGTCGAGTTGGCGCCGGACGCGCCCGTACTTCAGGGACTTGTCGACGACGATCGCCCAGGTCCAGACCGAGGCTCCGATCAGCCCCAGCATGACCAGCTTCACGACAAGGCCCGCCTGCATGAACAGCGACCAGAGGGTCACATCGCTCGTCGCGGCCAATCCTACCTGTTCCATCGATTCAGTCCCCGAATCCAAATACCCGGCAGAGCGGTTCATGCTCATGACCGGGTTGCCCAAACGTCTCTTGCAAGTATGCCCCGGCATTGCCACCCATCGCGGCACTGCGATCTTTTGCTTCAGCCTGCCTTCTTGCCGTCAATTTTGGTCAAAGGATGACGTGCAGTGCACAAATCCTGATACACAGATTAAGACACCGTTATAGTTAAAGGAGTATTACCGGACGCCGCCACAAGCGGAACTTCGCCGCCCTTTGAACGTTTCGGCTCCATGTTTTTGAAGCCGCCGAGACAGGCTGGGGAACCGCCAGCGCCGCAGGCCGGCCGCCGCAAGAGATGAGGTGTGGCGGTGGCAGCGCGCAATGCGGAAAGGTCAGCTTCGCCTCTCCCTGGTCCATCCCCGTGGAACTCTTCAGCGCCAGGCCGACCGGTGCCCGCATATCGCTTCATCAGATTCACAAGCCCTCCGGCAAGCCGATCCGCTACCAGAAGGTGGTGACGGCCATATCCGCCACGGCTCGTTCCAGGGATTGCGCGACGACAAGGAGGCCAAGGCCGTGAAACTGGAAACGCCGAATGCCGCAACCGCCAAGGCCAAGACCGGCCCGAGAAAATCTCCGGCGACGAAGAGCTCCAGGCCCACAGCGAAGGGAGAGGACGAGGTGCTCGACATCCGCATCTCCAATCCCGACCGGATCCTTTTTCAGGGCCAAGGCATCAGAAAGATCGACCTTGCCCGCTACTATGCGGTGGTCGCCGAACGGATGCTGCCGCTTGCAGCCGGCCATCCCCTCTCGCTGGTGCGCTGCCCGCAAGGTCGGCAGCGAAAGTGCTTCTACCAGAAGCATGCGAGCGACGGCTTTCCGAACGAGATACGGGAAGTACCGATCGAGGAAGCATCCGGCGAGACCAAGAACTATATGTATCTGGACAAGGCCAAGGGGCTGGTCGCCGCCGTTCAGATGGGAACGCTCGAATTTCACATCTGGGGTTCGACCATCGACAGGCTGGAACAGCCGGACCGCCTGGTCTTCGACCTCGACCCCGATCCGAGCGTCGGCTTCGCCACGGTGAAGCACGCGGCCAATGCGCTACGCGACGAACTCGGCCGGATCGGCCTGATGTCTTTCGCACTCGTGACCGGTGGCAAGGGGGTGCATGTGGTCGCGCCGCTCGTCCGCCGCGCCCCTTGGGAAGAGGTGAAGCGCTTCGCCAAGACTGTCGCGCAAGGTTTCGCGGATCGCGATCCCGATCAATTCGTGGCCACCATGTCGAAGGCCAAGCGCAAGGGCCGGATCTTCATCGATTGGCTGAGGAACGAACGCGGGGCGACGGCGATAGCCCCCTATTCGACCCGCGCCCGCGAAGGCGGGCCCATTGCCACGCCCGTCGGCTGGGACGAACTCGAAGCTCTCGATGCTGCCAACGCCTTCCAGATGGCCGACATTCTTCAGCGGATCGAAAGCGGCACGGATCCCTGGCAGGAGTTCGGCAAGACAAGGCAATCGCTGACGAAGAAGGTGCTGGACTCGGTGGCGGACTGAGATCGACCGGGCGGTTCAGGCCGCGGCGGTCTGCGCAGCCAGAAATTTCGCGGCCAGCGCCTCCGGCAGCCGGCGCGGCCTGCCCTGACCGTTGATCACCGCGATGATGACCTTTGCCGCAATCAGCAGCGCATCGCCGCGCCGGATCTGCTGCTGTAGCACCATCTTGGCGCCGCCGGCCTTTTCCGTTGCGGTTTCGATCGTCAGCACGTCATCCATGCGGGCCGGCGCCTTGAAATCGATTTCCATCCGATGGACGACGAAGACGAGCCCCTCCGCGTCGCCTTCGATCGCCAGCGTCGCCTGTTCGACCCCAAGCAGCCTGAGATAATCCGTTCGGGCCCGTTCCATGAAGTGGAGATAGCGGGCGTGATAGACGACTCCGGAAAAATCGGTGTCCTCGTAATAGACCCGCTGGATCAGTCGATGGCCGGTTTCGGTCAACTCGCCGGCAAGCGAAATCAGTGACATGGCATTCTCCGGGAGGATTTGGTTTCCTGTGCAGGATCGAAAAGGCATTTGCAAGTATTTGTCGCTTTGTCACAATCCTGTCCTATCTGATGATCCGTCCCTTCTTCCCGATCAGGAGAATCGTGCATGAAAATTGCAGTCCTCGGCGGTGACGGTTTCGTCGGCTGGCCCACCGCGCTCCATCTGTCCGATGCGGGCCACGACATCCATATCCTCGACAATCTCTCCCGCCGCTGGATAGACACCGAACTCGGCGTGCAATCCTTGACCCCGATGGATTCCATCCAGGAGCGCACGCGCATATGGCATGCGGAGACCGGTCGGCGCATCCACTTCAACCTGATCGATCTCGCCCGCGACTACGAGCTCCTCAAGAAATGGCTGCAGGAACATCGTCCCGACGCGATCGTGCACTTTGCCGAGCAGCGGGCGGCGCCCTACTCGATGAAAAGCGACCGGCACAAGAATTACACGGTCAACAACAACGTCAACGCCACCCACAACCTCTTGAACGCTCTGGTGGAGATCGACCTCGACGCTCACCTCGTGCATCTCGGCACCATGGGCGTCTACGGCTATTCGACGGTCGGCGCGGCCATTCCCGAGGGCTATCTGCCGGTCGGGATCGAGACGAAGGGCGGCGAGACGGTGAGCCAGGAGATCCTTTATCCGCCCAATCCCGGCTCGATCTATCACATGACCAAGTGCCTCGATCAGTTGCTCTTCCAGTTCTATGCGAAGAATGACGGGCTCAGGATCACCGACCTGCACCAGGGCATCGTCTGGGGCACGCATACGGAACAAACCCGGCGCCATCCGCAGCTTATCAACCGTTTCGACTATGACGGCGACTATGGCACGGTTCTGAACCGCTTCCTGATCCAGGCGGCGATCGGCTATCCGCTGACGGTGCACGGCACCGGCGGTCAGACCCGCGCCTTCATCCATATCCAGGATTCCGTTCGCTGCATCGAACTTGCACTTTCGAACCCGCCGGCCGGCGGCAGCCGCGTCGAGATATTCAATCAGATGACTGAGACGCATCGCGTGCGCGACCTTGCCGAGATGATCGCCAAAATGACCGGCTCCGAGATCGCCTGGCTGCCGAACCCGCGCAAGGAGGCGGCGGAGAACGACCTCGCAGTGCACAACGAGAAGTTCCTGGCGCTCGGCCTCGATCCCATCCGCCTCGCGGACGGGCTGCTTTCCGAGATTGTCGACGTCGCGAAGAAATTCGCCTACCGCGTCGATCGCTCGCGCGTGCCGGCCGTCTCCGCCTGGACCAGGGACATCGCTCCGCTGATCAATCACGATCCGGAGGGCAAGCGGCTGAAATCCGTTTCATGATGCCACAGACGACCGCTTCGGAGGGGCTCCGCCCCTCCTCACCGCCCGCTGCAGCCCGTGCCTTCGTGACGCTCGTCACCAATGCGGATTATGCGCTGGGCGCGCAGGCGCTCGCCCGCTCAATCCGCCGCACGGAAACGACGGCAGACATCGTGGTGCTGCATACGGGCGGAGTGGACATTTCCGCGCTCGAGCCGCTCGGGAAATTCGGCTGCCGGCTGATCGAAACGGAACTCCTTCCGCTTTCCGACGAATTCAACGCTCGTCATGCGCGCCGGAATGTGCACGAGAAGGCGCCGTTCACGAAAGGCCGGAAGCCCGCCTTCCACTCGCCGCTCGACAATTTCTGCAAGCTACGGCTTTGGCAGCTTACCGAGTACGAGCGCTGCGTCTTCATCGACGCCGACGCGCTCGTTCTGCGCAATATCGACAAGCTGTTTCTCTATCCGGAATTTTCGGCAGCGCCGAATGTCTATGAGAACCTTGCGGATTTTCATCGTCTGAATTCCGGTGTCTTCGTCGCCGAACCTTCCCTTGAGACATTTGAGAAAATGCTGGTCGCCCTCGATGCGCCGGGTGCCTTCTGGCCGCGTACGGACCAGACCTTTCTCCAGAGCTTCTTCCCGGATTGGCACGGCCTGCCGGTAACGATGAACATGCTGCAATATGTCTGGTTCAACCTGCCCGCACTGTGGGACTGGCGTGCGATCGCCATCCTTCACTATCAGTACGAAAAGCCGTGGGAAAAGGATCATCCGCGCGCGGACAGCCTGCGCCCGCTGATCGAACTCTGGCATGCCTACCTCACCGGCGAAAACATTCCCGACTGTGCAGCGCTTCAAAATCCGGCACGTGCCGGAACCTCGTCGTGACCCGCGTCCTTGTCTCCGGCGGCACCGGTTACGTCGGCCGCTTCATCGTCGAGCATCTGCTTGCAAGCGGTTACGAGGTGACGGTGGCCTGCCGATCGCGGCCAACAGCAAGCTTCTTCTCCCAGCCGGTCGCCTATATGCCGCTTCACCTCGATCCGGACCGCGACCAGATCGCCGCCTTCGACGAAGTCTATTATTTCGTCCACGCGGCCTTCGAGCATGTCGAGGGCAGGTACCGCGGCGGCGAAGGCGGAGACCCGGAAGGGTTCCGCCGCGCCAATCTCGACGGCTCGGTTCGTCTCTTCGAAGAGGCGCGCACCGCCGGCGTCCGTCGCTGCGTGTTTCTTTCCAGCCGCGCCGTCTATGGCAAAACCTCCTCACCCATCCTCGACGAGTCGACGACGCCCGAACCGGACACGCTCTACGGCGAGGTGAAACTCGGCGCCGAGAACGCGCTCGAATCGCTTGCGGGCCCCGCTTTCGTGACGGCGAGCCTGCGCATCACCGGGGTCTATGGCCCGGCCGGATCCGGCCGACGCCACAAATGGAGCAGCCTTTTCGCCGATTACCTCGCCGGCGCGTCCGTGCCGCCCCGTATCGGCACCGAAGTCCATGGCGACGACGTCGCCAAAGCCGTGCGCCTTATGCTGGAAGCGGATGCGGCGAAAATCTCCGGCAAGGTCTTCAATGTTTCCGACGTCCTGACGGACACTCGCGACATCCTTGCAATCCTTCAAGCCGCGACCGGCTGTTCCCATCCATTGCCGCCGCCAACGCAGCCGGCCGTTTTCAAGGTGATGGCGATAGACAGATTGCGCGCGATCGGCTGGAAACCGGGTGGGATCGGACGGTTGGCGGCAACGGTCCGGGATTTGGCTGGCGTCCAATCATAGTCCGATGCACCGAGGGTGCGGGCGATTGTCCCCGCCGCGCACAACAGCAGGGCTGAGCGGAGAGGCGGGTCGCGAGGTTCTCACGGATACACCCACCTCCTGCCCGAGATGGCCTACACGGCAGTTCTCACTCAGTACGCGATCTGCCCCTCCACGATCTGCCCGGTCGCAGGCGTAGAGAGCTCCCGCTTCAAGACCTCGCGTGCCTCGCCGCTGATGATGGAGACCGGAGCCGCGACGGCCACGCGCGCCGCCGATCCTGCGAAATTGGCAGCCGTCACCCCGACACGGTCCGCGAGCGTCGCCTCGCGTCCCGACAGCGATTGCCCGGCCAGGCGCCGGCCAAGCAGACGCACCAGTTCCGGGCTGTCGGCAAAGGCATTGTGGCCGAGCGGATCGTTGGAGGCGATGGCGCTTGTGTCGATGACCGAGACGCCAAGTTCGCCGAGAAGGGGTTCGTACGGCCTGAGATCGAACCCTCCGACGCGGTCGACCCCGCCTGAGAGCCAGCGTGAGACCTCAAGCGCCTTATCCCGCGTCGACGTCAGGATGGTGAAATGCGGTCGCTTCGGCCCCATTTCGATGAACTGGCGGCGGAACACGTCGATATCGATGTCCGGCGATGCCAGGACGACATTTCTGAGCTTTGCCGGGATCCCCTTTTCCCGCATCGCGACCCCGCGCAACGCCTCGGCGGCAAGCCAGGTCCCCATGGAATGGGCGAGGATCGTCACGTCGTCGACGTCAGGGCTGCTTGCCACCTGGAGGATCAGGTCCTCCAGCGCCCGGCGCGAATAGTTGGCGCTCTCCTTGTCGTAGAGGTAATCGAAGACGCGTGCCCGCGACGGCCAGGCGAACAGAATCGGCGCGGCGTCCGTTTGCGCGTCGTGAACGACCTGGGCGAAGCGGAAGATCGCGTCGGCATAGGTGTTGTTGTAGCCGTGCACGAAAATGAGGACCTGGCGCTTGGCGTTGCGGTTCTTGCGGAACCACTCGAGAGCCTGCCCTTCGGAGCCAACCTTGTCGACCTCGAGGACCGCGAATTCCTTGTCCGGATTCGGCGGCACGTGTTTGGGCCATTGCACCTCGCCGGCCTTGCGGTTGCGATCCGGAGGAATGGAGACGGTGACGCTGTTAAGCGAGATCGCCGTTCCGCGCTCGCCGGAATAGAGCCGGCCGGGATCGTCCGAGGCCTTGCGCGTCGTCGCTACCAGCATGTTGACCCGGCTGGCATCTGGCGCAGCCGACTGAGGCGGCTGAAGGACGTTTTCCAACCGGGTCGCGCAGCCGGTTATGGCGACGGACAGGAACACCAGCACCGCGAGTGCCCGTCGAGGCGCTGTTCGGTTTGGTGCCGGGACCGGCCGCAAGCGGCCGGTCCATTGCAGGGTGAAGATGCTCTGCGGGCGGTCGAGAGGCATTGGACCGGTCATGTCAGCACGGCTCGACTTCGCGGGGAATGCGGAACCAGGCGACATAGAGCGCCGGCAGGAACAGAAGCGTCAGCGCCGTTCCGACGACGATGCCGCCCATCATGGCATAGGCCATGGGTCCCCAGAATATCTCGTGCGAGATCGGGATCAGTGCCAGGGTTGCGGCGGCGGCGGTCAGCATGATCGGCCGCATGCGGTGTTCGGTCGCCTCGACCACCGCCTTCCATGGCGACAGTCCCTCCGCCCGCAATTCCTCGATCTGCACGATGAGGATCACCGAGTTGCGGATCAGGATGCCGACGAGCGCGAGCACGCCCAGCAATGCGACGAAGCCGAGCGGGGCATTGCTCACGAGCAGTGCCATGACGACACCGATGAGCGCCAGCGGGGCAACCGAGAACACCAGGAACAGCCTGTGGAAGCTCTGCAGCTGGATCATCAGCAGCGTCGCCATGATGAGCAGCATGGCCGGCGCCACTTTTGCAATGGGACCCTGCGATTTGGCGCTTTCCTCGACCGCGCCGCCGACCTTCACGGAATATCCGACGGGCAGCGTCTTCTCGAAGGCCGTGACCTTGTCGGCGAGCGCCGCCACGATGGTCGCCGGCTGGGTCGAATCGCCGATCCCGGCCTTGACTGTGATGGTCGGGATCCGGTCACGGCGCCAGATCGTCGGCTGTTCGAGTTCATAGCGGAACCTTGCGACCGATGACAGCGGCACGGACTGCCCGCTGCTGTTCTGCAGCTGCAGGTCGAGCAGCGTGTCGACCGACTCGCGTTCCTTCTCCCCGGCACGGCCGACGACATCGACCAGATAGATGTCGTCCCGGACCTGTGTGATCGCATTGCCCTGTACGACGGTGTTGAGCGCCATGGCGATGTCCTGCGACGAGACCCCGAGCTGCCGCGCCTTGTCCTGCAGCACGTCGATTTTGACGACCCGAGCCGGTTCATTCCAGTCGAAGGCGAGGTTCTTCAGCGAAGGATAGCTGCCGACGATAGACCCAAGCTTCTGTGCCAGGTCGCGCACCGTCTGGAGATCCTCGCCGGACACACGATACTGGATCGGTTTGCCGACCGGCGGGCCGATTTCCAGAAGTTTAACGTAGGCGTCGGTTCCGGGAAAGGTCTTCTGAAGGTAGGCTTCCGCTTGCCTCTTCAGCTTGTCGCGCTCGTCGAGCCCCTTGGTGACGATGACGGTCTGGCCGAAGGCAACGTCGGCCGGCTGCACGTCGAAGGAAAGAATGAAGCGCGGCGCGCCCCTTCCGACATAGGTCGACCAATGCTCGACCGCGGGGTTGCCGGCCAGCATCTCGCGCTCGAACTGGCCCATCTGACGGCTCGTCTCGGCAATCGAACTGTTCTGCGGCAGGTTCCAGTCGACGATCAGTTCCGGCCGGTCGGAGCTTGGGAAGAACTGTTGCTGGACCATCGTCAGACCGAAGACAGATCCGGCGAAGAGGGCGATCGTGGCGATGATCGTCATCCAGCGCCAGCGCAGGCAGAACTGCAGCATGCCCGAGAACGCCCTGGCAAAGAAGCCCTTGTGTTCGGCGTGCTTCTTCATCGTCTTCGGCAGCAAGGTCACGCCGATGAGCGGCGTGAACACGACGGCGACGATCCAGGAGACGACCAGCGATACGGCGATGACGACGAAGAGGGTGAAGGTGAACTCGCCGGCGCTGCTCTTGTTGAAGGCAACCGGGATGAAGCCCGCGACGGTGACGAGCGTGCCGGTCAGCATCGGGAAGGCGGTCGACGTGTAGACGTAGGTGGCGGCCTTCTTGAGACTGTCACCCAGTTCCAGCCGCGCCACCATCATCTCGACGGCGATCATCGCATCGTCGACGAGAAGACCGAGCGCGATGATCAGTGCTCCGAGCGAGATTCGCTGCAGCGAGATGCCGGTATAGAGCATCACCACGAAGGTGATGGCGAGAACAAGCGGGATAGCGACCGCCACGACCAGCCCGGCCCGCAATCCGAGACTGATGAAACTGATCACAAGCACGATGGCGACCGCCTCGAACAGGGCCTTCGTGAAGCCCCCGACTGCTTCTTCGACGACCTTCGGCTGGTCGGATACCTGTTCGACCGAGACGCCGACCGGAAGATCCTGAATGATCCTGGTCATTGTCTTTTCGAGCGCTTCGCCGAAGGCAAGCACGTTGCCGCCCGTCTTCATGCCAATCGCGAGCCCGATCGCCGGCTTCCCATTGAAGCGGAACAGCGAGTGTGGCGGATCGACATAACCGCGAGTGATCGTGGCGACGTCGGTCAGCGGAAAGAAGCGGTCGTTGACCCTGAGATTGATCCCGCGCAAGGTTTCTTCGGAGATGAAGCGTCCCCCGACGCGCAGGGCAATGCGTTCCGGTCCCGTCTGGACGAAACCCGACTGGGTGACGGCGTTCTGCGCCTGCAGCGTAGCAATGATGTCGGCGCGGTTAAGGCCGAGGGCAGCGATCTTGCGGGTGGAGAATTCGAGATAGATGACCTCGTCCTGCGCGCCAAGGATGTCGACCTTGCCCACGTCCGGAATCTTGAGGATCTGCGTTCGGGCGTCCTCCGCGAAATCGCGCAGTTGTCTCTGGCTGAACCCGTCGGCGGTCAATGCATAGATGTTGCCGTAGACATCCCCAAACTGGTCGTCGAAGAACGGTCCGACCACGCCCTGGGGGAAATCCTGCTTGATATCGTTGATCAGGTTGCGTACCCGCTGCCAGGTGGGCTTCACGTCCGTCGCGCTCGTATCCGGCAGCAGATCGACGAAGACGATCGTCTGACCGGCGGTGGTGATGCTGCGGGTATGTTCGAGATTGTCGAGTTCCTGCAGCTTCTTTTCGATACGGTCGGCAACCTGCTCCGTCACTTCCTGGGCCGAGGCACCGGGCCATTGGGCCTGGATGACCATCGTCTTGACCGTGAAGGATGGATCCTCTTCGCGACCAAGCGCCATATAGGCATAGGCGCCCGCCACTACGAAGATGATCATGAAATACCAGACGAGCGAGCGGTGCTCGAGCGCCCAGTCCGAAAGATTGAATTTTTTCACGGGCGTGGCTCCTGCTCGAGTTTCACACTCTGCCCCTCGGCAATTTCATTGACACCGGCGACGACGACTTCCTCCCCGTCCTTGAGCCCGGAGAGGACCCGGACGGAACGGCTGTCCGTGGCGGACGTGTCGAGCCGCACAGCTCTCATTGACACGGTGTGCGTCGTCGGGTCGACGACCCAGACATTGTCGGCGCCTTCCTTCCTGATGACGGCCGTCGCAGGCAGGCCGATCGGCGCCCCTTGCTGGACGTCCGGTGGCGCCGCGGTCACCACCGATCCAAGCCGGAAGACCTCCGGCGCCTGATCGATGGCGATTTTCAGCCTGTGGGTGCGGGTGCTGGCGTCGGCCTGCGGGCCGATCTCGCGCAGGACGCCGGAGGTCCGCAGCGCATCGTCGAGTTGGAGGGCGATGTCGAACCGGTCTCCCAGGCGCAAGGATCGGAACTGCGCCTCCGGAACGTCGACGACCACGTCGCGCTGATCGAGCCGCGCGAGTTTCAGGACCGGCTGACCGGCGGTCACCGTCTGTCCGACTTCAACCCAGGTGGCCGTAACGACACCGTCGAACTCGGCCCTCAACGCGGCATAGCCGAGCTGCTCGCGTGCCTTGTCGAGGCTGGCATTCGCCTTTCCGACACCGGCCCACGCCGATTTCAGGGCCTGATCGGCGAGGTCCAGGTCCGCGACGCTCGCGGTGCTCGTCGAGGCGAGCCGCCGCTTGCGGTTCTGTGTCAACAGGGCGTTCTCGAACTGCGCTTCAGCGTTGCGCAGGTCGGCTTCAGCGCTGCGAACCGCAAGGTCGAGAGCGACGGGATCGACTTCCGCCACGATATCGCCGGCGCGCACGAGGTCGCCGACACTCACCTTGCGCGACACGACGCGCCCTAGCGTCCGGAAGGCAAGATCGGTCTCAACCCTGGCCTGGACGATACCAGGGAGGCGCACGCGCTCCGCCGGCGCTGCGCTCGCGGCAACGAACTTCACCGGCCGCGGACCGACAGTCTCGTTAGCCCCGGCATCCTGATCGCAGCCGGCGAGAAGCGCGAGTGCTGCAAGAAGTGAAAACGAGAGAGAAAGGCGATGAGCAGCCATCTTACTTACCCTCCCAGGCGACCGCTTGGCCTTCCTTGAGGAACTTCCCGCCCTCGGTGACGATCAGGTCCTGCGGTGCGATCCCGCCGGCCACGATCAGATCGCTTTTGCGGTACTTGACGACCGCGATCTGCCGCAGCGAGACGGAGCGGCTTGCGGGATCGATGCGCCACACGGCCGGTTCGCCCATGGCTGAGGCGATCGCGCCGGCGGGCAGGATGATCCCCTTGCGCGACGAAGACCGGAATTCACCGACGACGGGCGTGCCGAGCGGCCATTGCGCATCTTCCGGAAGCGCCACCTTGATGCGAATCGTTCCGGTTTGCGTGTCGATGAAGGGAGCGATCTCCCTGACCCTCGCCTGCGTATCGAGCGTGCGATCCGCGATCGGTGCTACCTCGACGTCGGCCAACGGCCGACCTTCGATGAAGAAGGCCTCAAAGACGTCGAAGACCGCATCTCGCGGCCCGTCATGGGCGAGGGTGAAGGCAGCCTGGGCCGCGGAAACCACCCGGCCGACCTCGACCTCGCGTGCAGTGATGATCCCGTCCGCGTCAGCCTTCAGCTCGGTGTGGGACAGGGCGTCCTTAGCAGTCGCCATCGCGGCTTCGGCAGCTTCCAGAGACGCTTTTGCCGTCCGCAGCTCCGTCTCGGCCTGATCGAAGGTCGCCTGCGAAATCGAGCGCGAGCGCAGCAGCGCCTCGTACCGCTCGAACGTCAGCGTCTTCTGCCTAACGATCGCCTGTGCCGACTCGAGCCCGGCTCGCGCGACCTCCACATCGGCCCGTTGTTCGGTGTCGTCAAGACGGGAGAGGACCTCGCCGGCGCGCACGTGCGATCCGACATCGACAAGGCGCTCGATCACCCTGCCGCTGACGCGGAAGGACAGATCGGACTGAATCCGCGCCTTCACCGCACCGGTGATCTCCGCCATGGGTTGATAATCGGCGGCAGAGGCACGAACAGCCCCAACCTGTTGCGGCGACGCCGCGACCTCGGCTTTGTCGTCGCATGCGGCGAGACAGGCGCAGGCGAGACCAATTCCAATCAAACGAAAGGGCTGCATGTTTTTCTCCATGAGGGTTTGCAACCAAAAGAGAATTGGGCTATTATCACTGACTAACGGGTTAGTCAATTGCATCGAGCAAGGGCATGCCCGTCCGATCCAACGGGAAATGGGAGTGTCATGACAAAGACCGAAAAGAAGACCTCACGGGCGGAACAAAAGGCCAGGCGCCCTCAGGAGATCCTCGAGGCAGCGTTCGAGGAATTCACCGTCAAGGGATACACTGCCACCCGGGTGGAAGATGTTGCCGCTCGCCTCGGGGTGACGAAGGGCACCGTCTACCTCTATTTTCCGACGAAGGACGTTCTCTTCGAGGAAATGTTCCGCCACATGTCGACGCCCTTCGCGGACCTTTTGGCCTCCGTCGACACGCTCGGAGGCTCGGCGGCGGACCGGCTACGGGCCCTCCTGCTCCTGGCATACGACAAGATTGCCGACGATCGAAAGACGAGAGAACTCCTGCGCTTGTCATTGTCCGAGGGGACACGCTTCCCCGACATCGTCGACCGACACCACGAAGAGTTCATCGCCCCGTTGATCGCTGCCATCGGTTCGCTCGTCGAGAAAGGCGTGGCGTCGGGAGAGTTTCGCGAGGGGGCCGTGGCAAAGTTTCCCGATGTCGTCGCCAGTTCGATCCTCCACATTGCCGTGTGGCGCCTGATGTTTGCGGACCGAAGACCGATCGATGGGCCTGCTTTCATCGATGCGCATCTCGACCTGGCCCTGAATGGACTCTTGCAGCGTTCATAGCTCGCCAGGTTGGCTCTCTGTATATCTCTCATGATGCCTCACCTCCGGGGTGCTGTGCGGGAAAGCCGTGGCTGGGTTTCTTTCGCCGTATTGCGTCCATCGTTGCGCTTCACGGAAACAGCCATCCGCTGGTCAACTTGACATTCGAACCTCCGATCGGGTTTGAACCCGGGCGCGGAATTAGTCGCCCCCGCCTTCGGTACTTCCTTGTCAGGTCACGGTGAAACTCCGAACGAACTGCTCGCCTCCGAGGACGATGAACGACACGATGGTCATCATGAGGCCCCGCCGAAAGCGCACCTGCTTGATCATCCTGACGCGCGATGTCTTGAGCAGTTCGGCGCCAAGCACCAAGGTCCAGTCGGCCCTCAGGGCCTGTTGGACGAAGTCTTTGAGATCGGCAAAGGTGTCGGGATCGACATAGTAGACGCGCCGCTCGGAACCATCGGCCGTTTTTGCAAGCAGCTCCTTTTCTGCGCGGGTGCGGCTCGGATAGAGCACATGCCCGAACTGCAGGATCGGCAAAATGACGATACCCCAGACCACGGCGTAGAACATGGGACCGAGCGGTGCATGCGTCGGCAGGAGATCGCCGAAATGCAGCACCAGATTGAGCGCCAGAATGTAGCCGACGCCGACGATCTGCGCCTTGGTGTCGTAGGAGCGCGCCGTCACTTGCGCTTCCTGCAGCGCGGCAAGCAGCATCCTGTCTGTATAGTCGCGCTTGTTCTGATCTGGTGCGGCGTCGATGGCGGCGTCCGGCCGATGAAAGTCGAGGATAGAGGGCTGTACCTCGGGCATGGCTCGCGTCTCCCGTCAGTGCTGGATTGCGAAAACGGGCGCCATCAGGACACCCAGGTCTGCCGCTGGCTCGTCCTTCTCCCGAACGGTGTTCACGGCGACATTGAGGCCAGGCAGGAAGACCAGCGAGAGCATGGTCGCGACTGCGAGTCCGCCGAACTCGGAATGGCCGCAGAGACCAAGGCTGGCAACGCAGGCGCAAAGGAACCGATCTAACGACAGGCGCATGAAAGCCTCCGCTCGAAAGTGTCGAGGTTGCAAGGGTTTGATGATGATGAAGCCGCGCCTGATCGAGCCCGACTTGTGTTTGACTATTAGGTCAATTTGAACATAACGTCAATATGAGAATTCCGCATTTGTGCGATGAAAAAAATCCTTGACTGAAGCTTTCGTCGCTCCGCGCCGCCGAGCACTAACTGGACATGCTGGTCAATATGACCTATTTGCTTGAACAGTTGAGGTTGTGTGAGCTATGGCCAAAATCGATCCGATCCGACGCGCCGAAATCGGGCGTGAGAAGCGCGCGAGAACCCGCGCGCAGCTTATTGCCGCCGCCCATTCGCTGTTCGCCCGGCAGGCGGTGGAATCTGTTACCGTGGATGACGTGGTCAAGGAGGCCGGTGTCGCCAAGGGAACCTTCTATATTCATTTCGACAGCCTGGCAGCATTGACGGCAGCGGTTGCCGACGAGCTGGTGAAATCCTTCGAAGGCCTGTTGCAGCCGGAGCAGGACTCCCTTGCCAAGCCTGCCCTGCGGATCGCCTTCGGCTGCCGGTCATTCATCGACAAGGCGCTCGACGACCCTCGCTGGGCCAGCGTTGTCGTACGGTTGACGTCGGCAGCTCCCGAGGGCCGCGAAATTGCCCGCCCTCGCCTCGTCGAAGATCTGCGGCAATTGTCGAAAGAATTGCCGGACGACGGGATGTCTGCAGAGCTGAAACTGGAGATTGTCGTCGGGATCATGCTCCAGGTCTTTCGGGCGCTCGGTGAAGGCAGACTGTGCTCGACCGACCGCGACGCCGCCATCGGCGCGATCCTGCGCGCGATCGGCCTCAGTGCCCAGGAAACGAAGTCTGCCCTCGCGCGCTTGGAAGCCGCGCCGGCGTTGCCCTAGGCACAAGTCGGGCCTGGCAAAAGAGGTCCTCCGGACCGAGCGAATATGCGCTGCGGACCAGCCTTCGTGTATTCGGACCGCCTTTCGAATGCTCAGCCGAGCGGCGGGCAGCTCTGATACAGACTACGGGCTCCCGGGTCGCACGCTCCGAGGGCTCGAAGCGCGGCCTCGAGAGCTTGCGTGGTCAATTCAGGTCGAGCGACTCGCTCCAGAATGCCGCGTGTCACCTGCAGCCAGATGCCGGCGACGATGTCCGCAGCCAGTTCCGGGTCCTGCACCGTCACGCTGCCTTCGGCGATCGCCTCAGCAATGTCCGCCTTCAGATTTGCGTAAGTACTGCGGCCGAAATCAAGCGGATATTGAGAGCCTTGAACGACGAGCCGCGCCCAGCCGTTGTCAGAGATCGCTCTCTCCAGAGTTTGCGTGAAGGCGAAGGACAGGCGCGCGATCGGATCCCTCAGTTCATGCCGGGCACGCGTTACCGCGTCCTCGAAGCTCTCCACAACCTGCTCACCTACCGCCTCCAACAGTTCCTCCATGTTTTGGAAGTGATAGTAGAACGTACCTTTGGCGACCCCTGCCGCCTCTGCAACGGCGTCCACCGTAAGCGCGCTGACAGCCCCTTCCCCGAGCAACAGCGCTCCCGCGTCGACGATCTGGGCACGCGTCCTCGCCCGCCTCTCGCGTCCGATCTTCGCCCTGCGCTCCAGATTTATCCTCGCCATTCGTCAACCTGTTCCGCAAACTACAAGGATGATAAAGACTATATAGTCGTTTTGACTAAATAGTTCAATTGTGATGGACCTGGATCTGCCACCCTGTCGATGTCGCGCAATCCACTGTGATGGGAGGATGGCAGCCACAGGCCAGCATGCGGGGCACGTGGCGTCGGCGCGCAACTATGATGTCAGGACCCCTTCCGGCCAAGTATGGGAATCGAGCGCGGGGCGACGGTCCTATCGGGAAGTCGGTCAGGTCGCAGACCGGTCGATCGCCCGGACTACGCTCGGGCGCTCCATCATACGGGTGTAAAACGCGCGGAGACGCGATCGACTTGTTGAACGGCGTCACCGGCGCGCAATGTTTAGGTCGTGCCTTGGCTTGCGCTATGCGGATGCTTTCTTGAAGGCTTCCTGCGCGGCTTGATTGGCGCGATCGAAGGTGCCGCGCGTTTCTTTCAGAGCGGCCGTCAGCGCGGACCACGACTGCGCGCCAGCCTCGTTCAGCTTTTGCAGCCTTTCACGCGCAGCGGCGGCATCGGCCTCCATGCGTTTCGCGCCTGCCTCGATGTCGGCCCGACGATCGGCCGCGAATCGCTCGCCGGCACGGCGATACTTGTCGGCCGCCTCGCGCCAAGCTTTAAGTTGGGCGTCGGCCTGAAGCTTGAAGATCGCCTGTTGCTGCTTTATCTGGTCGCCAAAGCTCTCGACGTACTTCTTGACCTCCGCCTCGAAAGCATTCCATTCAGAGTCCAGCTGTGCCTTTGCCTCGGTCCAGGCGGCCTCGCTTGCCTGCGCCTGCTTCTTGACCATTTCCCGGAATTCGTCGCGCTTCTTAGTCAGGTCAGCGCGAGCTTGGTCGGCCTTCGCTTTCGTTTCCGACTTCACGTCGCCGGCTCTGCTTTCCAGCGATGCCAGCGCGGCATCCATTTCGTCAATCCGCTCTTTGGCCCAATTCGTGTAGAAGTGAATGCTGCTCTGCCCGGCCATTTTTCTATCCTCCAGGGCTAGTCACGTCTGTCGCGACGATAAGTTCATCAGATCTTTTAGGCCTGCGCCTGGTCGTCGCATTGATCCAAATCAAGCTATGCTCGGTACCGCGGGATCACATGAGCGCTCATGGCCGCGTCGACCCCTGCTGCGGAGATTCGTAGGCGGGCTTGACTCGGTGTCGAAGCAGTCGATTGTGCAAGTGCAACCGGGTTACTGGCGATGCGGCAACTTAAGGACAAGACCTTCATCTGGCTGACCGCCGCAGTATCGCTGGCCTTCGCATGGATGCTGTGGCCGTTCTCCGGCGCGATTCTCTGGGCAACCGTGCTCGCCGTGCTGTTTGCTCCGGTCAATCGAGGTATCCTCAAGAGCATCCCGGGCCGGCGCAATCTTGCGGCGCTGTTCACCTTGGTCATCATTCTGGTGATGGTGATTCTGCCATTTCTGCTAATTTCGAACCTCGTCTTCCGCGAGGCAGCCTCCGTTTACAAGAGCATCGCGGCTGGCCGGATCGCGGCCGACATTGACGTCCAGACGCTAGGCGAAATGCTCCCAGACTGGCTGAAGGGCCTGGTCGACAGAATTGAACTGCCGGATGCGGCCGCGTTGCGCGCGCGGCTGCTGAACGCGCTCGCGGAGAGCGGGCAGTTCCTGGCGGGGCAGGCGATCAACATCGGACAGTCGACCTTCCACCTCATCGTGAGCGTTTTCGTGATGCTTTACCTGCTGTTTTTCTTGCTGCGCGACGGGCGCGAACTGGCGCGTCTGATCGGCGAGGCGATGCCGCTGAGCGCTGGTCTGCGCCAGGCGCTGTTCGCCCGCTTTGCGCTAACCATCAATGCAATCGTTAAAGGCAGCATCGTCGTGGCGCTCGTGCAGGGAACGCTCGGAGCGCTAATTCTCTGGATGCTGGACATCCGGGCGCCCGTGCTTTGGGGGGCGGTGATGGCCGTCTTCGCACTTCTGCCGGTGGTGGGCACCGGTCTCGTGTGGGGACCTATCGCCATCTACCTGCTGGCATCAGGGGCCGTTTGGAAAGGCGCCGTGCTGCTGATCTACGGAGTGCTGGTGATCGGGCTGGTGGACAACCTGCTGCGGCCGATCCTCATAGGCAAGGAAACCAGGATCCCGGATTATCTGGTCCTGATCTCGACACTGGGTGGCATCGCCACCTTCGGACCCAATGGCTTTGTCGTCGGCCCGGTGATCGCCGCGCTTTTTCTGGCGGCCTGGTCAGTGTTCCCAGTGGTGACGGGCGGACGAGAAAACCGGGACGAGAACACAGACCGACCTCTGACTTGACGCCCGCATCGCGCGTTTTCCCGGCAATCCGCGGCGGCCGTTGCCAAGGGAGTGGAGTGCGACAAATGTATTCGCCCCACCTGCGATCAGTTGCGGATCGCCTCACCTTGAATCTGCGCATCGAGCTTTCCGAAAATCGGGTATGATTTTCGAGCCGATGCGCTGGGCTAACCAAGATCGACCACAACGATCTCCGGCGGCACGCCGAAGCGGATCGGGGCGACGGAGCAGCCGAGACCGCCCGAGACTATCAGATTACGATCGTCCTCGACGATATGGCCATAGGCATAGCGGTCGCCGAAACGGGACGGGACGACCGGCGAATAGCCGGCAAGCCGCACCTGACCGCCATGGGTGTGCCCGGAAAGCGTCAGCGAGACGCGCGACGGCACTTTTGGAAAGATGTCGGGTTCGTGCGCCAGCAGGATCACCGGCGCCTCATCCGTGACCTGCGAAAGAGTCCCGCCGAGATCGTCGAGGCCGATCATGCGCCGCCGGTTCCAGATCTTTCCCGGGCGAAGCGCGAGCTGGTCTTCGAGCCCCGCCAGCCAGAAGCCGAAGCCGTCCTTCTCCAGGCGGATGGCGCGATTGCTGTGGACCTCGATACCGACGCCTGCCAGCGCCCGGTGCGCGAAAGTCTCGCCGCCGCCGTTCTTCTGGGCGGTCCGGTCTTCCCACCAATCGTGATTGCCCATCACCGCGTGCACGCCCAGCGGCGCTTGCAATGTCGACAGGGCCTTCGACCATTCGCTCGAATGGACGTAGCGGGTGACGAAATTCATGCCCGAGGCATAGTCACCGAGAAGCAGGGTGACATCGCCGCCGAGGCTGTTCGCGCGCTTGCAGATCGACACGATGCGGTCGGCCGACATCCAGGGTTCGCAGGCATGCAGATCGGCGAGTGCGACAAGACGCAGCTTGAGCCCCGGCGTCCAGGCGGGCGGAGTCATCTGATAGCGGGCGATCGAGAGCCGACCGAGCGGCTCGACGGCCAAGGCATAGCCGCCCAGCGCAGCGAAGCTTGTGAACCCGCCACCGACCAATTTCATGAAGCCGCGGCGGGAGATCATCTCAGTCGTCCTCGAGCGTCAGCCGGAATTGCGCCGTCTCTATATCCCTGGGCGGATTGAGGCCGAGATGCTTCCAGGCATTTGCCGTCAGAACGCGGCCGCGCGGGGTGCGCTGGATGAAGCCCTGCTGGATGAGATAGGGCTCGATGATGTCCTCGATCGCGTCGCGCGGCTCGGAGAGCCCGGCTGCGATCGTATCGATGCCGACCGGCCCGCCACCGAAATTCTGGGCGATCATCGCCAGATAGCGGCGGTCGAGCTGGTCGAGACCCATATTGTCGACCAGCAGGCGCGTCAGGGCCTCGTCGGCAAGCTCGCGCGTTACGGCTTCGGCGCGGGCGACCTCGGCGAAATCGCGCACGCGCCGCAGAAGGCGCCCGGCGATGCGCGGCGTGCCGCGCGCCCGTCGGGCGATTTCGCGCGCGCCTTCGTCGGTCATGCCGAGGCCCATCAGGCGCGCGCCGCGCCTGACGATCGATTCCAACTCGTCGACGGTATAGAAATTGAGCCGCACGGGAATGCCGAAGCGGTCGCGCAAAGGCGTCGTCAGGAGCCCGAGGCGGGTCGTCGCGGCGACCAGGGTGAACTTGGAGAGGTCGATCTTCACCGATCGCGCCGCCGGACCTTCCCCGATAATGAGATCGAGCTGGAAATCCTCCATTGCCGGATAGAGAATTTCCTCGACCGCCGGATTCAGGCGATGAATCTCGTCTATGAAGAGCACGTCGCGCTCCTCGAGATTGGTGAGGAGTGCCGCGAGATCGCCGGCCTTTGCGATCACCGGACCGGAGGTCGAGCGGAAATTGACACCCAGTTCCTTCGCCATGATCTGCGCCAACGTCGTCTTGCCGAGTCCAGGGGGGCCGACGAAGAGCACGTGATCAAGCGCCTCGCCGCGATTGCGCGCCGCCTCGATGAAGATTTTGAGATTGGCGCGAGCCTCCGCCTGGCCGGTGAACTCGTCGAGGGACTGCGGACGCAATGTCGCGTCGACATCTTCGCCTCGCTTTTCCGGCGCTATCAGGCGTGCGGCTTCATTCATTTCAAACTTCCATCTGCGGGGTGGGTCGCATGGCCATCCAACGGCACGGGGCAGCTTTCAACCATAGTGCGAGCGCGGCCGCCGATCCAGTCCGATCACGCCGGCGAGCCTCGTTCCGATGCGATTGCGGCTGCACAAAGGCTCATCGCGCCAGTTCCTTCAAGCCGAGCCGGATCAGCTTGGCACTGTCGTCCCCTTCCCCGCCATTCTTCAGGGCCGCGGCAACGGCATTTGCCGCCTGGTCGCGCGAATAGCCGAGATTGGTCAGGGCGGAGACCGCATCCGCGACCGGTGCCGAGGCGACCCCTTCGCCGAGTTCCTGCTTAAAGCCGATCGAGGCCGACATCTCGCCGGCAAAGGCGGGCGCCTTGTTCTTGAGCTCGGTCACGATGCGCACGGCTACCTTCGGACCGACGCCGGGGGCGCGCACAACCGAAGTCTTGTCCTGCAGCGCGACGGCATTGGCAAGCTCGCTTGTCGTCAGCGTCGAAAGCAGCGCCAGCGCCACCTTCGATCCCACTCCCTGGACCGTTTGCAGCAGGCGGAACCATTCGCGCTCGAGCGCCGTCAGGAAACCGAAAAGCTTCAGCTGGTCCTCGCGCACATAGGTCTCGATGAAGAGCGCCGCCGCCTCCCCCGCCGATCCGAGCTTCGAAAGGGTGCGTGCCGAACAATGGGCGACATAGCCGACGCCATGCACGTCGAGCACGACGTAATCCTCGCCGATTTCGTCGATGGTGCCCTTGAGTTTACCGATCATCTGGCTCTCGTTTCACTAATTTCCCGTTGGTGCAGGTTGTCACCGTCATTCCGCTCTCCACTATCCGACCTACCCCGCAAGCGCCGCCAGACGGCTGGTGATCGCCTGGCGGTTATGGGCGTGGCAGATCGCGATGGCAAGCGCGTCGGCAGCATCGTTGCCCTTGAACTCGGCCTTCGGCATCAGCACCTTCAGCATCATGTGGATCTGCTGCTTCTCGCCATGTCCGACGCCGATCACCGCCTTCTTGACGGCGTTCGGCGCGTACTCGGCGACGCGCAAGCCCGCCCGCGCGGGAACCAGCATGGCGATGCCGCGCGCCTGTCCGAGCTTCAGGGTCGCGGTCGCATCCTTGTTGACAAAGGTCTGCTCGACCGCCGCCTCGTGCGGCTGAAAGCCGTGCACCACATCGGCGAGCCCGTCATGCAGCTCACAGAGGCGGGACGCGAGGTCCTTATCGCCGTCCGAGGTCACCGTGCCGGAAGCGACGAAGCGCAGCGCGTTGCCCAGCGTCTCGATTATGCCCCAGCCGGTGCGCCTCAGGCCCGGATCGATGCCGATAATGCGAATCGTGGTCTGCATGCCTCACCCTATGTCGGTCGATGCGAGGCTGCCAGCGAAAAGTGAACAAAACAA
This sequence comes from Ensifer sp. LCM 4579, assembly GCF_001854885.1. Classification (GTDB taxonomy): domain Bacteria; phylum Pseudomonadota; class Alphaproteobacteria; order Rhizobiales; family Rhizobiaceae; genus Sinorhizobium. The sequence goes on from NZ_MDDV01000035.1 coordinate 108,528, forward strand.
AAACATCACACAGAAAGAACGGCACATGGGCGAAAGCGGCCGGACGAACCTTGGATTGAGGAAACTTGAACCTACATTGCGATCGCTCAATTTCTCTTGAAGAAAGGCATTGCCATGCCCCCTTTCTCCATCCTCGACCTGTCGCCGATCACCGAAGGCGGCAGCGTCGCGCAATCGCTCGAGAACTCCCGCCAGCTGGCAATCGCGGCCGAAGAGAACGGGTACAAGCGCTTTTGGCTGGCCGAGCATCATGGCATGAAGGGCATTGCCAGCGCGGCAACGTCGCTCGTCATTGCGCATGTCGCATCGGCGACGCGGACGATCCGCGTCGGATCGGGCGGCATCATGCTGCCCAACCATTCACCGTTGGTGATCGCCGAACAGTTCGGCACCCTGGCAGCGCTTTTTCCCGGCCGCATCGATCTCGGCCTTGGCCGCGCGCCGGGCACGGACATGCGTACCGCGCAGGCATTGCGGCGCAATATGGAGGCGAGCGCCAACAATTTCCCGAACGATGTCGTCGAGCTCCGGGCACTGCTCGGTCCGGTCACCGAGGACCAGAAGGTCATCGCCGTGCCCGGTGCCGATTCAAACGTGCCGATCTGGCTGCTGGGCTCCAGCCATTTCAGTGCCCATCTTGCCGGTATGCTGGGGCTTCCCTTCGCCTTCGCCTCGCATTTCGCCCCGGACATGCTGCTCTCCGCGCTCGAGATCTATCGCGCGCGCTTCACGCCCTCGCCCGAGTTTGACAGGCCGCATGTGATGGTCGGTGTCATGGGCGTCGCCGCCGATACGGATGAGGAGGCAAACTATCTCTTCACCTCGATGCAGCAGTCCTTCGCAGCGCTCCGCCGCAGTGCCCGCGGCCGCTTTCCGCCGCCGGTGAAGTCGATGGATGGCCTGTGGAGCCCGGATGAGAAGATCTTCGTGGATCACGCCATGACCTATGCGGTGGTCGGCGGTCCCGAGACGGTCCGCCGGAAGATCGCATCCTTCCTTGAGCTCACCAAGACCGACGAACTGATCATTTCCATGCCGATCTTCGACATGGATGCGCGTCTTCATTCGCTGAGGCTCTTCGCCGAGGCGAAGCGGAGCCTTGCCGCCGGTTAAATGGCGGCGCTGCTTACAGCGCTCCGATCCTGGCGCGGAACATCTCCGTTCCCTGGACGATCCGGTCGATGACGGCCTCGAGCGCCCAGTATCTCTCGTGGATGTCATAGGGCACGGCGCGGCTGGACGTATCCGCAAAGGTGCCGAGCCGCTTGTGATAGAGCTTTGCGAGCTTCGGATAGCCCATCGGTTCCGTCTGCGCCGAAAGCACCAGAAAGACCGCGAGTTCCTCAGCGAGTGCGGGACAGTCCGCCCCATGATCCTGCAGCCAGCGATAAAGGTCCGGGTGGAAATTGTTCATCACCCCGCAGAAGCCGGCCCCGGTTACCTGCATGGCCGGATAGGCAATCGCGGCGTTGGCGTTGCAGATGAGGAATGGCGACCCTTCTGTAATCTTCGCCCTTCGCCTGACGGTATCGAGATCGCAGGAAACATCCTTCAGGAGGATGAACCGACCCGACTGCGCGCAGAACTCGATCTCGTCATCGGTAAGGAGCCGTCGATAGGGCGCCGGGCATTCATAGAGCCCGAGCGGCACATCCTGCGGAAGGGCTCCCAGCAGCACATCGAGCGAGGCGCGCACTTCCGCCGCGCCGCCCGTCTCCGGCGCCAGCCGGTTCGAGACAAGGATCACCGCATCCGCCCCGGTATCGGCAATGGCCGTGAGTTCCGTGACCTGATCGTCGAGGCTTTCCGAAATATGTCCGGAGGAAACCACCGGCAAGCGGCCGGCAACCTTTTCGACGGTGAAGCGTGAGAGATCGACGCGCTCTTCGAGCGACAGAAACCGCATTTCGGAGGATTGGCAGACCGCGAAAAGCGCCTCCGAGCCATTGGCGATGTACCATTCGATCAGGGCCTCATAGCCGTCCCAATCAATTTTTCCGTCAGGGCCGAAAGGCGTGATCATGACGGGAATGATTCCGGCAACGCGTGTGGTCACTTGAGACTCCATGGGTGCGGCTCAGCCCGCATAGCCAAGAAGGCGAGGCAGCCAGAGAATGATGTCGGGAAACAGGATCATCATGATGAGCGCGAGGATGAGCGCCGCGACGAAGGCCCAGATTTCACGGATGATCTCGGCAAGCGGAATTCTTGTCGTCGCATTGATGACGAAAAGCAGGATTCCATAGGGCGGCGTGACGAGCCCGATCATCGTGTTCACCACCGCGACGACGCCGAAATAGACGAGGTCGATGCCGAGTTCCCGGCAGGTGGGAATGAACAGCGGAATGATGACGAGGATGATGGTCGAGGCGTCGAGCACGCAGCCGAGAGCAAGCAGCAGCAGATTGATGCCGAGCATGAAGGCAAGCGGCGACACGTTGATGCCGGCGAGCGCCTGGGCGATCGTCGTGCCGATATTCTCCGAGGCGACGATATAGTTCAGCACCAGGGCGCCGCCGATCACCAGCCCCACGGAGGCGGACGGGCGGGCGCTGTCCACGAGGACCTCGTAGAAGGCCTTCAGCGTCAGCGAACGGTAGAACACGGTCGCCAGCAGCAGCGCATAGGCGGCAGCGATCGCCGCGGCTTCCGTCGGTGTGGCGATACCGCCATAGATGCCGTAAAGCAGGATCGCCGGCATCAACAGAACCGGGAAGGCCTGGAGGGTGAGGCGCGGAACTTCGCGCAAGGGCACCGCCTCATCGGCGGCAATGCCGCGCCGGTGTGCGTAGAGGATGTTCATGCCCATCAGCACAGCGCCCATCGTCAGCCCCGGCGTCACGCCGCCGAGGAAGAGATAACCGACGGACGTGTTGGAAACGAGCGCGTAAAGCACCATCGGGATCGACGGGGGAATGATCGGGCCGATGGTGGCGGAGGCCGCCGTCAGCGCCGCCGCATAGCCGCGCGAATAGTGGCCGCTCTTCCTCATCATCTCGGTGACGATACGCCCGACACCCGCCGCATCGGCGACCGCGGAACCCGACATACCGGAGAAGATGATCGACGAGACGACGTTCACATGGCCGAGCCCGCCGCGAAACCGCCCGACGGTCGCCACGCAGAACTTTAGGAGCCGCTCGGAGATCGTCCCCGCATTCATGATGTTGGCGGCAACGATGAAGAGCGGCACCGCGAGCAGGACGAAACTGTCGTAGAGGCCGGAGGCCATCTGCTCGCCGGCGATCGCGACGTCCTGCCCCTTCACCGTAAGATAGACGATGGAGCCAACCAGAATGGAATAGGCGACGGGGGTGCCGATGGCGGCAAGCACCAGAATGGCGAGGAGGCAGAGGGAAAGGGCGACGCTCACGGCCGGACCTCGTCATGTTCGGGCGCATCATCGTCTGCGACCCCGTCCTTCAATATCCGGACAAGCCTCCACGTATAGGCAGCGATGACGGCAACGAGAAACACGGCATAGATGACATAGACGTCACGCATGGGCACGCGCAGGGTCGGGCTTCTCTTGATGCGGAGGAAATCGATCCAGTCCCAGGTGGGCAGCAGCGACCAGGCGAGGCCTGCGACGATCGCCAGAGCGGAGATGGCGGCCATGACACGCCGCGGTCCGCGCGAAGCCGAACGGTAGAGGAGATCGAAGGTTATGTGGTCCTCGTTGCGCACGAAAAAGGCGCAGCCGAAGAACACGATCCACACCCACAGGATCAGGCAGAGCTCCAGCGTCCAGCCGAAAGGCTGGTCCATGACGTAGCGGGAGAATATCTGCAGCAGGAAGGTGCCAAAAAGGGCCAGCATCATCAGCGCGCCGACGGCTTCCGCCCCTTTTCGCAATCCCCTGAAAAGGCCGGTCATTGGATCTCCCAAAGCATACTTCTACTACATCTCTCCTATTAAAACCGGCGCCGCATCCGCAATGTACAGCCGGATGCGGCGCCCATCCCGTCAGCCTGCGAGCGCGTTGATCTTGTCCAGCATGCCGGCGGGCCATGCGGCGGCGAATTCGCTCTCCAGGAACATCTTCTGCACGTGGTCCCGGAAGGCCGCGATATCCGGCTCGTAAATCTCGAGCCCCTTCTCCTTCAGGAAGGCAACAAGTTCGTCTTCCTTCTTGAGTTGGTTCTGGCGGCCGAATTCCGCAGCGTCGTCGGCAGCCTTTTGCAGCGCCGCTTGCTGCTCCTCGGAGAAGCCCTCGAACGTTTTCTTGGAGATCGCCAGGTAGTTGAGGTCGACCAGATGCGAGGTCATGCAGATCTGCTTGGTGACTTCGTAGAACTTCGCGTCCACCACCGTCGGCAGCGGATTGTCCTGCCCGTCGATCGCGCCCGTCTGGAGGCCTGTATAGATTTCGGTGAAGGCCATCGGCACCGGATTGGCGCCGAGCGCCTTGYCGAGGAACTGCCAGGCATCGGTCCCGGGCATACGCAGCGTCACGCCCTTGAGATCCGCGGGCGTCGTCACGGTGAGCTCGTCCTTGGACTTGCGCAGATTGAGCTGACGACGGCCGAGATACATGACAGTCAGCAGTTTGACGCCGAGCTCGTCCTCGACCTTTTGCTTCAGCGGATCCATCAGCGGGTCGTTGAAGACCTTAACCTGATGCGCCGCGTCCTTGTGGACGTAGCCGGCCGAAAAGATCGAAAACTCCGGCAGGAACACGGCGAGTTCCTGTGCCGAGGTGATCGCCATCTCCAAATTGCCGCGGGCAATCGCCTCGAGTTCAGTGCCTTGCTTGAACAGGGTAGCGTTCCAGTGCGGCTCGAAGGTAGCGAAATCGGCAATGCCCGGCGCGAATTTCTCCATCAGCGCGACGGAGCGCTGATCGGTATCGGATGCAGGCGTCGAAAGCCGGAGGACCGGCTTGTCCGCGGCAAAACCTGGCCGCGAGAACAACGGCAAGGCGGCGGCCGCCGCCGACATGGCAAGCACGGAACGGCGCGTGAATTTCATCTTCATATTTTCCTCCCATTCGAAACGTCGGGTCCCTTGACCTCTGCCGGCGGCACCCGAGGGCCGAAATTTCCGGCATTCATTTTGGACCGTCTCGAGCCGCCTCTCCTCCTGCGGTCGGAACGAGCTCATAGGATAACCATAATTTCGCGGATGACAAGTGACTAACATGTCAGTAGTATGTCAACATCGAAACGGTGAAACGATGGGCGACGCAGTGCTTCACGCTGACGATTTCAATCGACAGGGCGGACAACGGCCTTCCGGCCACGCGCCCTTGCGTCAGGCGGCCTATGACCGCATCGAGGACCTGCTGAACGAAGGCGTGCTCAAGCCGGGCCAGGTGGTTTCGCAGCGCGAGCTCGTCGAGAAGACGGGAGCGACCCTCGGTGCCGTGCGTGAGGCGATCCCGCGCCTCGAGGCCGAGGGCCTGCTCCAGACGCTTCCCAAGCGCGGCCTCATGGTGCCGAGCCTCGACGTCGCCTTCGTGCGCGATGCCTATCAGTTGCGTTCGATGATCGAGACGAGCGCAGTACCCCACGCGCTCAAATTCCTGCAGGCCGAAGAGATCGGCGCCTGGATTGCGGCGCATCAGGAGGCGCGCACGAGCCTCGATCGAGCGGCCGACCCCGACCTGTCGAACCGGTTCCAGAGGCTGGACTGGGCCATGCATGCCCGGCTGGTCGGCATGATGGGGAATGCCCTGATCGATAATGTCTACCGGGTTACGGCGATCAAGATACGCATGGCGGTGCAGTCGCGCATCCGGGTGACGCCTTCCAACGCCGTGCGTGTGATCGGGGAACACCTGGCGTTTCTCGAAGCCATGCGGGACGGCAGGGAGACCGACGCGATTGCGGCCCTGAAGAAGCACATCGACAATTCGCTGACGCTTGCCCTCGGAGGCAGCCTCTGAAAAGCAAAACCCCACATTGCTACGGCAATGCGGGGTCCGTTCATGCGCAGATCGGCGGATCAGGCCGAGAGCTTCTCCAGCACCTCGTCGGAGACTTCGAAGTTCGAATAGACATTCTGAACGTCGTCATCGTCTTCGAGGTTGTCGATCAGCTTCATCAGCGACTGTGCCTTTTCCTCGTCGACCGGCACCGTGTTCTGCGGCTTCCAGATCGCCTTGACCGTTTCGGCTTCGCCGAGCGCGCCTTCGAGCGCCTTCGATACCTCGCCGATATCCTCGAAACCGCAGATGACAACGTGGCCATCCTCGTCCGTCGTGACGTCGTCGGCGCCGGCCTCGATCGCGGCTTCCATCACGGTGTCGGCGTCGCCGGCATCGAGCTTATAGGTGATCTCGCCGACGCGGTCGAAGGAGAAGGAGACCGAACCGGTTTCGCCGAGTGCGCCGCCGGCCTTGGTGAAGATCGAGCGGACATTGGAGGCGGTGCGGTTGCGGTTGTCGGTCAGCGCTTCGACGATGACGGCAACGCCGCCCGGTCCGTAGCCTTCGTAGCGGACTTCCTCGTAGTTCTCCGCATCGCCGCCGGCTGCCTTCTTGATCGCACGCTCGATATTGTCCTTCGGCATCGACTGCGCCTTGGCATTCTGGATCGCCAGCCTGAGGCGTGGATTCATGCCCGGGTCGGGCAGGCCGGTCTTGGCTGCAACGGTGATTTCGCGCGCGAGCTTGGAAAACATTTTCGAGCGCACCGCATCCTGACGGCCCTTGCGGTGCATGATGTTCTTGAACTGTGAATGGCCAGCCATGGCACCCTCTGCATGCATGAATTTGTTGGGATGGGCGCCTTATAGTTTCATTGCCGCGTCCCGTCCAGCAGGGGACGCCGTCTTTTCAGGAAGCGAAATGGCGCGATCTTTCCAGGATCTTCGCTACGTTCTGCAAGGGAGGAAAGATCACATCCCCTGCAGGACATAGATCAGCGGCTTCTTGGGAAGCGAGCGCAGGGAGACCGTCACACTGTCTCCGGCGGCATAGCTCTTGTCATAATCGTCGCCGAACATCGCCAGAAAATCATTGACGATCGGGCCGCGCCGGTGCATCGGCAGGATCAGTGCCGACCGCAGCCGGCTGACGACACGGCTCATGCTTTCGGCACCCATGGTCAGGCCGCCGTCGACCGGCACCATCAGCACGTCGAGCCGGCCGACCGCGCGATAATGGCTGTCTTCGAGCTCGTAATGCAGGTGACCGAGATGGCCGATGCAGAGCCCCGCCACTTCGAAGATGAAGATCGAATTGCCGTTCGGCTCCATGCCGCCGAAGCCGGAGCGAATGTCGGTCGGCACATTGCGGATATAGGCGTCGCCGACGACGAGGTCGTGATCGGCCGGCTCGCCGTTTTCGCCCCAGCCGTGCAGCACATGGGGGATCGCCGGGTCCGGCGTCAGCGTGTAGTGGCTCGAATGGGCCCTGTTCATCGTCACGACGGTCGGCGGCAATGGCGTATGGAACCAGCCGTTATAGTCGGTGGCGATCGAGATGCCGCCGGGCGTTTCGATGAGGAAGGTCGAGTGGCCGAGAAAGGTGATGCTCACCTCCCCCTCCATCGCCGCGGCGGGCAAGGCCGGCGGCGCCGCAAAGCCGACGAAGGTCGCCGCCGGTGTCGCCTGCGCGATCGCCTGACACTGGCTGACGGGCACTCGCGATTCTTGCGCATCGGCCCGCTCGGGCCAAACTGCATGGACGAGCCATATGGCCGCGAGAGCATAGGCAAAGTATCGCAGCAGCATCTTTCACCTCACACGTCTTCAGCGCAACGCAGGATCGTTCAAGGTGTTTGCGGCGTCCAGCGCCCGGAGGCGCCCGGCCCCTCACATTTGCGTCATGGCGGTCGCGTCCTTGCAAGCTGGAACGCCGGCTTCATTCCCCAGGCGCAGGCGCCGGCGCCGCCGAGGGCGCGCGCTTCCTGCGGATCGACCGCAGCGCCACATAAAAAACCGGCGTCAGGAACAGGCCGAGGAAGGTGACTCCGAGCATGCCGGAAAAGACCGCGGTGCCGAGCGACTGGCGCATCTCCGCGCCGGGCCCGGTTGCGATCACCAGCGGCACGACGCCGAGAATGAAGGCAAAGGCCGTCATCAGGATCGGGCGCAGTCTCAGCCGGCTCGCCTCGATCGCCGCCTCGGTCGGCGCGCGACCCTCCTCCTCGCCCTGGCGCGCGAATTCGACGATGAGGATAGCGTTCTTGGCGGCAAGGCCGATCAGCACGATGAGGCCGATCTGCGTCAGCACATTGTTGTCCATGCCACGAAGCGAGACTCCGACGAGGGCGGCGAGAACGGCCAGCGGCACGATCAGGATGATGGCCAGCGGCAGGACCCAGCTCTCATATTGCGCGGCGAGCGCCAGAAAGACGAAGATCACCGAGAGCGCGAAGATGAAGACGGCCGTGTTGCCGGTCTGACGTTCCTGGAAGGCAAGCTCGGTCCATTCGAAGGTCGTGCCCTGCGGCAGGATCTCAGCTGCAAGCGCCTCCATCTTGTCGAGCGCGGCACCGGTCGAGACACCCGGTGCCGGATTGCCCTGGACCGGCACGGAAACATACATGTTGTAGCGCTGGACGAGAGCGGGCCCGCTCGTGTCGCGGATCTCGACCAGCGTTCCGAGCGGAACCAGCGCGCCGGAGGCGGAACGCACCTTGAGCGCCAGAATGTCGTCCCGCTCCATGCGGTATTGCTGATCGGCCTGGGCGCGGACCTGATAGACCCGGCCGAAGGCATTGAAATCGTTCACATAGGATGCGCCCAGATTGATCGACAGCGTCTCGAAGATGTTGGGGATCGGCACGTTCAGCGCCCGCGCCTTGTCACGGTCGATCGCCAGGAAGAATTGCGGGCTGGACGCGGAGAAGGTGGTGAAGACGCCGGTCAGTCCCTCGGTCTGGCTGGCGGCGCCCATCATCTGATAGGCAAGCGCCAGTGCGCGCCGCATGTCGGCGTTCTGGCGGTCCATGATCTGCAACTTGAAGCCGCCGGAATTACCGATGCCGCGCACGGACGGCGGCGGCACGGCGATGATGAAGGCCTCCTGGACGCTTTGCATCGCGCCGAAGATCTGGCCGATGACCCGGTCGGCACTTTGCCCGTGTTCGAGCCGCTCCTCGAAGCTTTCGAAGGGGGTGAAGATCACGCCGGAATTGGTGGCGTTCGTGAAGGTCGATCCATTGAAGCCGGCAAAGGCCACCGCGTCCCTGACGCCCGGCACCTCCCGTATCATCGCCGAAGCACGCTGGACGACGGCGTCGGTTCGCTCGAGCGAGGCACCCTCGGGGAGCTGGATGACGACGATGGCATAGCCCTGGTCCATCGTCGGGATGAATCCGCGCGGCACGACCTGCGCCATGTACCAGGTGGCGCCGAGGAGGCCGACGAAGACCAGGAGCACAGCGGCAATCGCGAGCCCTGTCCCGACCAGTCGGCGCACCACCCAGGCATAGCCGTCCGCCATACGGTCGAAACCGGTATTGAAGCCATCGGCAAGCCTTCGGCCGAAGCGGCTCAGCGGATTGCGGCTTTCCTGTGCGTGACCGCCATGCGGGCGCAGGAGAATGGCCGCAAGTGCCGGCGACAAGGTCAGCGAATTAAACGCCGAAATCACCGTCGCAACCGCGATCGTGACGGCGAACTGCAGGTAGAACTGGCCGGAAATGCCGGGGATGAAGGCGGTCGGCACGAAGACCGCGGTCAACACCAGCGAGATCGCGATGACGGCCGCGCCCACCTCGTCCATCGTGACATGCGCCGCCTCGCGCGGCGTCATGCCCCGCGCGAGATTTCGCTCGACATTCTCAACCACGACGATCGCATCGTCGACCACGATACCGATTGCCAGCACCAGGCCGAAAAGCGTCAGCATGTTCAGCGAAAAGCCGAAGGCGAAGAGCACGGCGAAGGTGCCGATCAGCGAAACGGGAATGGCGACGATCGGAATGATCGCCGTGCGCCAGGACTGGAGGAAGACGACGACTACCAGCGCGACGAGGAGCACCGCCTCGCCGATTGTCTTGTAGACCTCGTCAATCGATTCCGCGATGAACTCCGTCGGGTTATAGATGATCCGATACTCAAGCCCCTCCGGAAAGTCCCGCGAAAGATCCGCCATCGTCGCCTGGATAGCGTCGGCCGCGGCCAGCGCATTGGTGCCTGGACGCGAGAAGATTCCGAGTGCGACGGCGGGGCTGCCGTTCAGGTAGCTGTTGGTGACGTATTCGCGCGCTCCGAGTTCGACGCGTGCAACGTCTTGCAGCTGCACCAGCCTGCCGTCCTCCGTCGCTTTGATGATCACATAGCGGAACTGGCGGGCGTCGCTGAAGCGGCCGTCCGTCGTCACCGTATATTGGAAAGCCGTGTCGCCAGACATCGGCGGGCCGCCGATCGCGCCGCCCGAGACCTGCACGTTCTGCTCGCGCAGCGCCTCGACGACGTCGCCCGCGGTCATGCCGTAGGCAGAGAGCTTCTGCGGGTCGAGCCAGACGCGCAGTGCATATTCGCGCTCACCGAAGAGCGTGACGTCACCCACCCCGTCCAGCCGCACTAGCAAGTCGCGAATGCGCGTGCGCGCGTAGTTGGAGACATAGAGCTGGTCGTAGCGGTCGTTCGGCGACAGCAGGTGGACCACCATCATCAGGTCCGGCGAGCTCTTTGAGGTGGTGACGCCGATGCGCCGCACGTCCTCGGGCAATCGCGGTTCGGCAATGGCGACGCGGTTCTGCACCAGCACCTGCGCCTGATCGAGATCCGCGCCCAGCTTGAAGGTAATCGTCAGCGCCATCGAGCCGTCCGCCGTCGAATAGGACGACATGTAGAGCATGTCCTCGACGCCGTTGATCTGCTGCTCGAGCGGTGTCGCGACCGTATTGGCGACGGTCTCGGCATCCGCCCCGGGATAGGAAGCCCTGACGACGATGGTGGGCGGTGCGATTTCCGGATATTGCGCAACCGGAAGCTGGAAATAGGCGATGCCGCCGACGATCAGAAGCAGAATCGACAGCACCGAGGCGAAGATCGGCCGGTCGACGAAGAAATGCGCCAATCTCATTGCCGAGCCTCCGCCGATTGCGCCGCCTCCTGCGGCAGCTCGATGAGCTCCGGCTTCACCTTGACCCCGGGGCGCACCCGCATGAGCCCGTTGACGACGATCGTCTCGTCACCCGTCATGCCGCTGCGGATGACGCGGTAGCCGTGCAGCCGCGGACCAAGGCGCACCGGCTTGGTGGTGACGCTGCCGTCCTCGCCGACGACATAGACGACCCGTTCGTTCTGGTCGGCGGCGATCGCTTCATCCGGGATGAGGATCGCCTGATAGGTGTCGGAACCCTCGACCTCCACGCGCCCGAACAGGCCCGGCTGGAGAATGAGACTCGGGTTGGAGAACCGCGCGCGCAGACGCATCGTGCCCGTCTGGTTGTCTACCCGGTTTTCCGAGAAGTCGAGGTTGCCTTCGAAGGGCGCCTCGTTGGCGTCTGCGATCGTCACCAGGACCGAGAGCGATCCGGCCCCCTCCTGCAACGCACTGCCCCGCTCGCGCGCGGTGCGGGCATAGGCCAGCACCCGGCGCTCGTCGACGTCGAAATAAAAATCAATTGGATCGAGCGATACGATGGTCGTCAGCACCGTCTGATCCGCCTGAACGAGATTGCCCGGCGAAAGCAGCCGCCGGTCGACGCGGCCGCTGATCGGCGCGGTGATCGTCGTATATTCCAGATCGAGCCGGGCGCGATCCGCTGCGGCTTGTGCTCCGCGCACATTGGCCTGCGCAGCGAGCAGTGCGCGGCGGTCATCGTCAAGCTTGGAGACAGAGAGCGTGCCGGTGCCGGCGAGCGATTCCGTCCGTTTGAACTGGGCTTCGGCATAGGCGAGCGTCGACTCCGCCGAGGTGAGCGTCGCCTCAGCCTGCGAAAGCGCCATGGTGAACGGGCGCTGGTCGATCATGAAGAGCTTGTCGCCCTGCTTCACCATCGCACCGTCGGTGAAGAAAACCCGATCGAGATAGCCGCCGACGCGAGAGCGGACGGAAACCTCGTCGACCGCTTCGAAACGGCCGATGAACTCGTCCGCATCGATGACGTCGCGCACCACGGGCTTTGCGACCGTCACCGTCGGCAGTTGCGCATCCTGCGCGCCTGCAGCTACCGCGATGAGAAAGGAAATGGAAAAGCCGACGATCGCCGGCAGGCGCCACTTTCGCAACATGACCGCTCTCCAGGCACTTGACCATCAAGTCGCCCGGCAGGGTTAAATCGGTTGCCGTGGCGACATTTCGGACCCGTGGCATTCACCACCGGCGGTACCAGAGCAATTGGACAACTGCCCGCGGCTTCAAACCGCTCTCGGCCCTGGCTTTTCGATCGACATGGAAACTTGCGAACAGCGGCCGCTCCGAGCGGCTCTGATTTTAGGCGCTAACCTGCCACCATTCGCAGTGGCTGTCACTTGGAAAAAGTCAACCGGCAGGAGACGGCGCGCAGTAACCAAACGTCTGCCCAACGGCAGGGGCCACGCGAACGCGTTGAAATTTCAACTGGATGCTGTGCGGACTCGTGTCCTACGACCAGAACTCGGGAATGGTCTCGCCGAGCCTCGGCCCCAGCCTCAGCGGTGCAATCTTATCGGCGAGGCCCGTGCGGTCGGAAATCTCGACACCGACACCGCAGATGGTGGCGGGACCGGAGGCCGCCTCGAAGCGACCCTTGGGCATCTTCGAGATGAAGCGGTTGAGCGGCTCCTCCTTATCCATGCCGAGCGAGGAATCGTAGTCGCCGCACATGCCCGCATCGCTGATATAGCCGGTGCCGCCATTGAGGATCTGATGGTCGGCGGTCGGCACATGGGTGTGCGTGCCGACGACGAGGCTGGCGCGACCGTCGACGAAATGGCCGAAACACTGCTTCTCACTCGTCGCCTCGGCGTGGAAGTCGAAAACGGCGGCATCGGCCTGCTCGCCGAGCGGGCAAGCCTCGAGGATCGCCTCGGCACAGGTGAAGGGGTCATCGAGTTCGGGATGCATGAACACCCGGCCCATCACATTGGCGACGAGCACACGGGCGCCGTTGCGGGCGAAATAGAGATTGGAGCCGCGTCCGGGCGTGCCGGCCGGGTAGTTCGCCGGGCGCAGGAACTGGTCGTGCCGCTCTGAGAAAACCACCGCCTCCTTCTGGTCCCAGACATGGTTGCCGGTCGTCACCACATCGGCGCCGGCATTGATCGTCTCCAGGAAGATCTCCTCGGTGATGCCGAAACCGCCGGCGGCGTTCTCGCCATTGACGATGACGAAATCGAGCTTCAAGTCGCCGACCAGCCCCGGGAGGCGCTCCCAGACCGCCATGCGGCCCGTCTTGCCCACCATATCTCCCAGAAACAGAAGTCGCATGCCGTTCAATCCTGCTCAAAAATGCCGGAAACCGCTTTCCGTGAGCACGGCGTCCAGCGCCACGTCATGCGGTTCAGCTGGCACTGATGCCACTTCCTGGCAGTCGAATGCAATCCCGATCAGCCGCGGCGTGTGACCTTTGCTGCGCAAACGGTCGATCGCCCGGTCGTAGTAGCCGGCGCCGTAGCCGATCCGATGGCCGGTCGCATCGAAAGCGGAAAGCGGCACCAGCATGATATCCGGATCGATTTCCGGCGCATCCGGACCCGGTCCGGTCGTGCCGAACCCGGTTTCGACCACCGCGATACCATCGACGAGCTCACGGAAGACGATCGTCTTCTTGTCCAGGATGACCGGCAGGCAGAGCCTGGCGCCGCGGTCCCGCAGCCGCACCATCAACGGACGGATGTCGGCCTCCGAGCGGATCGGCCAGAACCCCGAGACCACATGGCCGGGGTCGAGCGCGATGACCTCGGCCGCGTGATCGGCCATGGCAAGGCTCGCCTCAATGCGAACCTCCGCCGGCATCGCGTCACGCATGGCGAGACGCTCATTCCTCAGCGCGGCCTTCAAGTCCTTTGGCGACATCGAGCGCCCCCTTCACGGCATATCCGATACTGCAACCGAGTAGCGCAAGCCGCCACCGGCTGGAACCATGTCGCCGTCGCTTTTGCAACATTTCGCGACAAAGCTCCACCCTTCCCGTCTCGGCACGAGCCGGGGAGTTGCGGCCAGAGGATGTAGCGGCCGCCCCGGATGCGAAAAATTGGCGGTTCAAGCCGTTGCCGGGCAAAATTGGCACGGCGGTCGAAACCGGCATCCCGCTCGAACGCATCGAGGAGGCGCTTCAGGGCGTGATGCGGAGCTCAAGGCGTGCAATCTTGCGGAACGCGTGTGCCGCGACGTCCGGCCCAAGCTGATCTCATAGCATCCAGTAGGCCTGACGAAGCGGCTGCCGGACGCAGCCGCCCGCATGAAGCGCGTCCGCGATACCGGCGTCTGCAAAGAGGCGAGGGTCACCCCGTCGGAGAAGAAGAGCCCGTTCGGCCCGTATCGCAAGCCTGAGACGCCAACGCGAAAGCGCACCTTCGAGTGGTGGCGAACGGCGGACGTTGCGAAAAGCGGGGGCAACCAGGACACCCATGGCGATCACCTCTGATGATTGCGGCGCCCTCATTTTCGACTGCGCATTGACATGCGACAAACGAATTGCGAACATGCCTGTCATCAATTTTTCTAATGGTAATCCGGGTGTCGATCCCCCTTGACAGCGAACTGCTCAGGACCTTTCTGGCGGTCGCCGAGGCCGGCAATCTCACACGGGCTGCCGATACGGTCCGGCGTACACAATCCGCCGTCAGCATGCAGGTCAAGAGGCTGGAGGAACTGATCGGCTTGCCGCTGTTCGAGCGTCATTCCCGCGGCGTGGTGCTGACGGCGCATGGCCGGCGCCTCGTCGACAACGCACGGCGCATTGTTTCCCTTCTCGACGACACGGCGGCGGCGATGCGGCAGCCGGCCCTCGGAGGCTCGGTCCGGATCGGGATCTCGGAGGAATATATCAACTCCACGCTGCCGAGGGCGCTCGGCGCCTTTGCGGCCATCCATCCCGACGTCGAAATAACCGTACACCAGGGAACTTCTATGTCCAATCTGGCGGCGCTCGAAGCCGGCGAGATCGACATTGCCGTCGTATTCGAACCGGGCGGTAGAAGCCGAAACGAAGTGCTCATGATCGATCCGACGGTCTGGGTGACCTCCGACCGGCACGCAACCCATGAACGCCAACCACTGCCGATCGCCACCTATACTTATATCGAAGGCGGGTGGTGCGACGATCTTGCCATGCGGAACCTGAAGCAGCGCGGAATAGAGAGCCGCATTGCCTTCGTAAGCCGCACGACCAGCGGCCTGATTGCGGCCGTGCTTTCGGGACTGGCTGTAGCGCCGCTGTCGCGCAGCGTCATTCCGCCCGCTTGCCGCGAACTCACCGAGACTGACGGCTTCGGCATCATCGACCTGTCCAAGGTCGTGCTCCGGACAAGGACGGACAAACGATCGCAAGCGGTCGATGCGATGGCAGACGCCATTCGCCGCGCCTTTCGGGGACGGAACGAAGCCGAAAGAGAAGGCGTGCGATCCACGACGACCGATGGATAGTTTACGATCCCGGGCGCCTACTAGGTAGGTGGGCGCCGTATATCCGGACCCACGAGTCCGGCCAGGGACAGCTCCCTTGAGATCGTGTATGGCCCCGGGGATTGTGGTTCCTGTCGGGAAGCGCAGACCGCGCGCAAGATATAGAACGTCTTCGGCGCTTTCGCCAGAGCGGGATTTGCGAATGCGGCTGAATTTGATCCGGAAGCCGAGCTTCCGCACGTCGACGCGCCGGCGCGCCTCGTATCAGTTCGCGGGCGTCGGGCGGCCGTTGAGCCTGGCCACGACGGCGTGGATCTGCGCCGTCACCTCCCCGAGCGCCGCCGCGACCGCTTCCTCGCTGCGCATCTGGTCGGAAACTTGCGTCTCGCGGCTCGTCTTGAGGCTCTCGACCTCGGCCTCGAGCGTCTTCAGCCGCCGGTCGACCTCGCTCAGTTCGTCCATCACCATAATGCCCGCCATGACGGTCAGCCTGAGATCGCCGATCTCGCCGAACTGCCCCCGGAGATGACCGACATATTGGTCGAACCTGGCGGCGAGTTCGCTCAGATGGTCCTCCTGTCCCTCCTCGCAGGCCATTCGGTAAGCCTTGCCGTCGATCGTCACCGTCACCTGTGCCATGCTTCAAGAACCTCAGCGATCCAGCACTGCCCGAATGGTCTCCATTGCCGTGACCAGCCGGCGGGAAACCTCACGATTGACTTCTTCCAGGCGGTTGGCCCGGAATTGCGACTGGTCGAGCTCCTGCGCCAGACGCGACCGGTCCGTATTGACCCGCCGCACTTCGTCCTCGAACTCGCCCACGTCCCTTTCCTTGTCAAAACGGCCGTCCAGCGCGATCTCAAGAGATTGGACTGCGTTCTGCAACTCCTCGATCGCTGCCTTGACCGTCTTTGCCGGCATCCTTCCGAAACCTCACGAGCGCGGAATGGGAGACCGTGGACCGCCTCCTCATACCTTGAACCAGGTGGCAGAGCTCCATATGTCCGTCGGAACATGATCGGCAAACAGCCCTGCGCTCCGAATCGCCGGGGCAACCGACCGCATCGGAACATCCTTTTTAAACCCATTCCCCAACTCTCAACAATGCCGGGCGGAGCAATTGCTCGAGGCAAGCTGTGGATGGCCGAATCCGACCTGCAAAGGCGCCTCCCGAGACCGCATCGCCACGCGCGGAATGGGGCGCAAAAGTTCGCCGCCATCCGGTCGCGGAAGGCCTGAATTTGTTGACTCGCGCAGCGCACCTGCTATGTGTCGGGCCGCTTCTCATACGGTCTTTGGAGGATTAGAGGCCGTCCCTGACCACCGAACCAAACGGAACAGTCATGATCTCTCGCGAAAAACACGACCGGATGGCGAATGCAATCCGTTTCCTCTCCATGGACGCCGTCGAGAAGGCAAATTCCGGCCACCCCGGCCTTCCCATGGGTGCTGCCGACATAGCAACGGTTCTCTTCACCCGCTATCTGAGCTTCGACCCGAAGCAGCCGAATTGGCCCAATCGTGATCGCTTCGTTCTGTCGGCCGGTCACGGTTCGATGCTGCTCTATTC
This sequence comes from Ensifer sp. LCM 4579, assembly GCF_001854885.1. Lineage (GTDB taxonomy): Bacteria > Pseudomonadota > Alphaproteobacteria > Rhizobiales > Rhizobiaceae > Sinorhizobium. The sequence goes on from NZ_MDDV01000035.1 coordinate 125,552, forward strand.
GCTGCTCTATCTGACCGGCTACGAAGACATCACCATCGACGAAATCAAGAATTTCCGCCAGCTCGGGTCGCGAACCGCCGGCCATCCGGAATATGGCCACGCGGCCGGCATCGAGACGACGACCGGCCCGCTCGGCCAGGGACTCGCCAATTCCGTCGGCATGGCGATCGCCGAACGGAAGCTGCGCGAGGAATTCGGAGCCGAGCTGATGGAGCACTACACCTACGTGCTCGCCGGCGACGGCTGCCTGATGGAAGGCATCAGCCAGGAGGCGATCGCGCTAGCCGGTCATTTGAAGCTCAACAAGCTGATCGTCTTCTGGGACGACAACAACATTTCGATCGACGGCCCGATCTCGATCGCCGACTCGACCGACCAGCATGCCCGATTCCGCGCCTGCAACTGGCACACGATCGCCGTCGACGGCCATGATCCGGATGCGATCGCCGCCGCGATCGAGGAGGCTCAGCGTTCCGACAAGCCGACGATGATCGCCTGCAAGACCGTTATCGGCTTCGGCGCTCCGAACAAGGCCGGCACGCACAAGGTGCACGGCTCGCCGCTTGGCGCCGAGGAGATCGCCGCGACCCGGCATGCGCTCGGCTGGGAAGCCGAAGCCTTCAGCGTTCCCTCCGACGTGCTCGACGCGTGGCGCCTCGCGGGGCTCCGCGCGACCAAGGCGCGCAGGGAGTGGGAGGAACGGCTCGAAACCGCCGAGACCGAGAAGAAGGCGCAGTTCATCCGCCGCTTCGCCGGCGACCTCGAAGGCAGCCTCGCGCCTGCGATCAGCACCTATAAGCAGAAACTTGCGGAAACCAAGCCGTCTCCGGCCACCCGCAAAGCCTCCGAGGATGCGCTCGAAGTCATCAACGGCGTGCTGGCCGAAACGATCGGCGGCTCGGCCGACCTGACTGGCTCCAACAACACCAAGACGAGCCAGACCCACTCGATCACGCCGGACAGTTTCGCCGGCCGCTACATCCACTACGGCGTGCGCGAGCACGGCATGGCCGCCGCCATGAACGGCATCGCGCTGCACGGCGGCCTCATCCCCTATTCCGGCGGCTTCCTGATCTTCTCCGACTATTGCCGCCCATCCATCCGCCTCGCCGCACTGATGGGCATCCGCGTCATCCATGTGCTGACGCATGACTCCATCGGCCTGGGCGAAGACGGACCGACGCATCAGCCCGTCGAGCACCTCGCCTCGCTACGCGCGATCCCGAACCTCCTGGTGTTCCGCCCTGCCGATGCAACGGAGACCGCCGAATGCTGGCAGCTCGCCCTCGAAAGCCGCGCGCGCCCTTCGGCGATCGCACTGACGCGCCAGAACCTGATGGCGGTGCGCACGGAATACGAAGAGGAAAATCTCTGTGCCCGCGGCGCCTATGACCTCATCACCGCCAGCGATGCAAAAGTGACGATCTTCGCCACCGGTTCGGAAGTCGAGATCGCGGTGAAGGCATGTCAGACGCTGACGACCAAGGGCATTGCGACGCGCGTCGTTTCCGTTCCCTGCGTCGAGCTCTTTGCCGAACAGAGCGAGGATTATCAGCAAGCGATCATCGGCAATTCGCCGGTCAAGATCGCGGTCGAAGCCGGTGTGCGCCAGGGCTGGGATCATCTCATCGGCAGCGACGGCACCTTCATCGGCATGTCGAGCTTCGGCGCTTCCGGCCCCTACAAGGACCTCTACAAGCATTTCGGCATCACGCCGGAGGCGGTGGTCGCTGCCGCCGAAGCCAAATTGTCCTGATCAAGCCATGGGCGCGCTCACGGCGCCCTCTATATGTTGCAACTTCATTCTGACAGGGAGAGACCCGACATGACAGTGAAAGTCGCCATCAATGGTTTCGGCCGCATCGGCCGCAACGTGCTTCGCGCCATCGTCGAATCCGGCCGCACGGACATCGAAGTCGTCGCCATCAACGACCTCGGCCCGGTCGAGACCAACGCCCACCTCCTGCGCTTCGACTCGATCCACGGCCGGTTCCCGGCCGATGTGAAGGTCGAAGGCGACGCGATCGTCATCAACAACGGCAAACCGATCAAGGTAACGGCCGTCCGCAACCCGGCCGAACTGCCGCACAAGGAACTCGGCGTCGACATCGCGATGGAGTGCACCGGCATCTTCACCGCCCGCGACAAGGCTGCCGCCCATCTGGAAGCCGGCGCCAAGCGCGTCATTGTTTCGGCACCGGCCGACGGCGCCGACCTCACCGTCGTCTACGGCGTCAACCATGACAAGCTGACGAAGGATCATCTCGTTATCTCCAACGCATCCTGCACGACCAACTGCTTGGCACCGGTCGCCAAGGTGCTGAACGACGCCATCGGCATAGATCACGGCATGATGACGACGATCCACTCCTATACGAACGACCAGCCGTCGCTCGACCAGATGCACAAGGATCTCTACCGCGCCCGTGCAGCGGCGCTGTCGATGATCCCGACCTCGACCGGTGCTGCCAAGGCCGTCGGCCTGGTGCTGCCGGAGCTCAAGGGCAAGCTCGACGGCTTCGCCATGCGCGTACCGACCCCGAACGTCTCGGTCGTCGACCTGAAGTTCGTCGCCAAGCGCGAGACGACGAAGGAAGAGGTCAATGCTGCGATCAAGGCCGCGGCCGAAGGTCCGCTCAAGGGCGTTCTCGGCTATACGCTCGCCCCGAACGTCTCGGTCGACTTCAACCACGACCCGCATTCCTCGGTCTTCCACATGGACCAGACCAAGGTCATGGAAGGCAAGTTCGTGTCGATCCTGACCTGGTACGACAACGAATGGGGCTTCTCCAACCGCATGTCGGACACGGCAGTCGCTCTCGGCAAGCTCCTGTAAGTTCGATGTTCCGGGCCCTTTCCTCAACGACGGTACGCTGGCGTCCGCTCGAAGGGGAGGGGCTCGAACATCTGACACTCAGAGCTTTGAATGCATCTTTCGGCGCGGCAATCCGCGCCGAAAGCGTCGTTATCGGCGAGCGCGATGGCGTGGCTTATGGGGTGCGCTATCGGATCGACTGCGATGCCGGCTGGCGCGTGACCGCATTGACGGTCGAGACGATGGACGGGCGCAGCCTGCACCTGCTGTGCGACGGCAGCGGCCATTGGCGAACGGCCGAAGGTGCCGCCCTCCCCCACCTTGACGGCTGCATCGACGTCGACCTTGCCGGCACGCCCTTCACCAACACCCTGCCGATCCGTCGGTTGGGGCTCGCCTGCCGGTCCGGCACGGTGACGCTCAGGATGCTCTATGTGCCCTTCGACACGTTCGAGCCGACCGTCGACGGGCAGCGCTATACCTGCATCAAAGATGGCAAGCTCTATCGCTACGAGGCGGACGATTTGAGCTTCACCGCCGATCTGTCGGTCGACGAGGACGGCCTCGTTATCGACTATCCCACTCTTTTCGGAAGACTATCACCGGAGACCACCTGATGACTTTCAAGACTCTCGACGATCTCACCGACATCGCCGGCAGGCGCGTGCTCGTGCGCGTTGACCTCAACGTACCGGTCAAGGACGGTCAGGTGACCGACACCACGCGTATCGAGCGGGTTGCGCCGACCATTCGCGAGCTCTCCGAAAAAGGGGCGAAGGTGATCCTGCTCGCCCATTTCGGCCGCCCGAAGGGTGAGCCGGTTGCCGAGATGTCGCTGAAGGCGATCGCGCCCGCCGTCGAGGAGATCCTCGACCAGCGCGTCGCCTTCGCCGCCGACTGCATCGGCGACAAGGCCGCCAATGCGATCGCCGACATGAATGACGGCGATGTGTTGCTTCTCGAGAACACCCGCTTCCACAAGGGCGAAGAAAAGAACGATCCGGCCTTCGCCGCCGCCCTTGCCGCCAATGGCGATCTCTATGTCAACGACGCCTTCTCCGCCGCCCATCGCGCGCATGCCTCGACCGAAGGCTTGGCACACCATCTTCCCGCCTATGCCGGCCGCACCATGCAGGCCGAACTCGAGGCGCTCGAAAAGGGACTCGGCAATCCGAAGCGCCCGGTCGTTGCCATTGTCGGCGGCGCCAAGGTCTCCACCAAGATCGACCTCCTGCAGAACCTGGTTAAGAAGGTCGATGCCCTGGTCATCGGCGGCGGCATGGCCAACACCTTTCTGGCCGCCCAGGGAATAAACGTCGGCAAGTCGCTCTGCGAGCACGATCTTGCCGAGACCGCAAAGGCGATCGTCGCTGCGGCATCCGCCGCCGGCTGCGCCATCGTCCTGCCGGAAGACGGCGTCGTCGCCCTCGAGTTCAAGGCTGGTGCCGACCACGAGATCGTCGACATTAAGGCTATCCCCGCCGATCGGATGATGCTCGACGTCGGGCCAAAATCCGTCGCCGCCATCAATGAGTGGATTTCGCGCGCCGAAACGCTCGTCTGGAACGGACCGCTCGGCGCCTTCGAAATCCCCCCCTTCGACAAGGCGACGGTCGCCGCGGCCAAGCACGCCGGCTCGCGCACCCGACAGGGCTCGCTCGTATCCGTTGCCGGCGGCGGCGACACGGTCGCAGCCCTCAACCATGCTGAAGTCGCCGAGGACTTCACCTATGTCTCGACCGCCGGCGGCGCCTTCCTCGAATGGATGGAAGGCAAACCGCTGCCGGGCGTCGATATCCTGCATCGACAAAAATGACAGCAGCCGTTCCGACCTGGGCACGAGGCTCGGGTCGGAACAGGAAAATAATTCCAATATTTCAAACGATTAAAATTGTTTAAATCGTTTTAGCCCGTTTTACTGCCATTTTCCCGCACAGTATCTTCTGTTAACGCGCCGTCGCTCGGCAGCGCGGAACCGTCTTTGCGCCGAGCCGAACGTGTTTCATTCGCTGCTTCGCCAATGATCGGCGCTGTGTGTAGGAGAAGAAGATGAGCGAAAGACTGGAAGATATTGCGGTTGCCATGGTTGCCGACGGCCGCGGCCTGCTTGCAGCCGACGAGTCGACCGGGACGATCAAGAAGCGCTTCGACGGCATTGGACTGGAATCCACCGAATCCTCGCGCCGCGACTATCGCGAAATGCTGCTGCGATCCGACGAGGCGATGCGCAACTATATCTCAGGCGTCATCCTCTATGAGGAGACCCTGTTCCAGAAAGCGGCCGATGGCACGCCGCTCGTCGAGGTCATCAAGAACGCGGGCTCGATCCCTGGCATCAAGGTCGATACGGGCGCCAAGCCGATGCCCTATTTCCCCGGCGAAACGATCACCGAAGGCCTGGATGGTCTCGCCGGCCGGCTTGCCAAATACCATGAAGCCGGTGCCCGTTTCGCGAAGTGGCGCGGCGTCATCGCCATTTCCGAGGCGCTTCCGAGCTGGGGTGCGGTCAAGGCCAATGCGCACGCCCTCGCCCGCTACGCCGCGCTTTGCCAGGAAGCCGGGATCGTGCCGATCGTCGAGCCGGAAGTGCTGATGGACGGCGCTCCCGGCGATCACGCGATCGAGCGCTCAGAAGAAGTAACGGAATGGGTACTTCGCACCGTCTTCGAGGAACTCGGCGAAGCACGGGTCAAGCTCGAGGGCATGATCCTGAAGCCGAGCATGGTGATCGACGGCAAAAAGGCGCGCAAGGCCTCGGTCGAGGACGTCGCCGAACGCACGATCAAGGTGCTGAAGCGCACGGTGCCCGCCGCGGTCCCTGGGATCGCCTTCCTCTCCGGCGGCCAGTCGACGGAAGAGGCAACCGCCCATCTCTGCGCCATGAACACCGCGCACGACCTGCCTTGGAAACTCACCTTCTCCTACGGCCGAGCCCTGCAACAGGAGGCGCTCAAAGCCTGGAGCGGCAAGGCGGAAAACGTCGCCGCCGGTCAGCGCGCCTTCACCCATCGCGCCAAGATGTGCAGCCTCGCCGCCAAGGGCAGTTGGAAGAAGGATCTCGAACAAGCCGCTTGAGCGGCACCAGTTTAAAGGGGAGAGAGGAGCAGCTCGGCGACAGCGATGTCGCCGGCTTTTTCGTGCGCAAAGCGGGCTCACGGAATTGTCCGGGTGACAACTCCGCTGTTTCGACGGGCGCGGCCGGGATCTACATCTTGATCATCGCCGATTGAATCCAGGGCCTCCATGACAAGCATCTCCTTTATCACCGTCGATGTCTTCACCTCCGAGCGCTTCGCCGGAAACCAGCTTGCCGTCATCCCCGACGCGCGCGGCCTGAGTGACGCTCAGATGCAGGCGATCGCCGCGGAGTTCGGCTGTTCCGAAACCAGCTTCGTCCTGCCGCCCGAAAGCGCCGAGAATACGGCTAGGGTGCGCATCTTCACGCCGACGAGCGAGGTGCCCTTTGCCGGGCATCCGAATGTCGGCACCGGCTTCGCGCTCGGACGTCAGGAGGAAATCTTCGGCAAGAGGCCGGGCGAGCATCTGCGTTTTGAGGAGAAGGCGGGGCTTGTCGACGTCGCCCTGCAGCGCAAGGACGGTATCGTCAGCGGCGCACGCATCGTTGCCCCCAAACCACTCGCCGTCGGGCCCGAGATCGATGCGGCGACCGTTGCGGCCTGCGCCTCGCTCGATCCCGATGCCTTGAGCGACCGCAATCACGCACCGGTGCGCATCTCCGTCGGCCTCGCTTTCACCGTCGCCGAGATCGGGGACATCGATTGGCTTTCGGAGGCGCGGCCGAATGTCAGCGCCTTCCACGCGGCAAATGCCCGCTATCCGTTCGCCGAGGACTCGTTCAGCCTGTTTCTCTACGCCCGCACCCGCGAGCATCCCTGGCGTATTCGCGCCCGCATGTTTGCGCCGCTCGACAATGTCATTGAGGATCCGGCAACGGGAAGCGCCTCGGCAGCGCTCGGCGCCTACCTCGTTTCGCGTCTACCCGAAGCGGATGCCGCGGTTGAACTCACGATCGAGCAGGGCGTCGAAATGCGCCGCCGCAGTCTGATCACGGTCAGCGTCAGCAAGAAGAGCGGCATTCTCGGCGAGGTCGGCGTCTCGGGCGACTGTGTCATTGCCATGCGCGGATCGATCGATATTTGACGACCCGCGCATCGCCCAAAAACCTTTCACGCGATGCGCCGAGGACGCAAGGCGCCGTAAGCCCGCCTTGGCGCATCCAGACCCCGCAGCGCCGCGCATCTTGTCGGATGCGCAAAGGTCACTTTGTCTTTGGTCAAGGTCGATCTACGGAGACATCAAGCAATCGGCGACGGAGTCGAGGAGGCTACGGAAGCGTGGATGGTCGCGAACGGCATCGAGGTCGGAATCCTGCTTGAACCAGAGCAGATGATAGCCGGAGCTCTGCGGAACGACCGCCTCAAGCAGGTCGAGTGCGCGCTCGCACTCGCCGACGAGCGAGCAGACGCAGGCGAGGTTGTATTGCGCGACGAGGTCCTCGGGGTCGATCGCGAGCGCGCGCGCAGCCCATTCCTTCGCTCGCTCCACTTCGCCGAGATGCGCGAGCGCCAGGGCGCCGCGATGAGCCGGACCTGAATTTTCCGGGTGCTTCTCCAGCGCCTTTTCCGCCCGTTCGATACCGATCCGTGCCCAGCGCCGCCGCTCCGGCTCCGCGCCGAGTGCGCGGTAGCAGGTCATCAAGTGGATCGGTGAAAGGTAGTCGTCCGGCCGAATCTCCGCGGCGCGCGTGAAGAACTCGGCCGCCTCGGCGAACCGGCCCTGCATGAAAAGATACCGGCCATAGTGGAAATTGGCCTCATAGAGCGAAGGTTCGAGCGCCAGTGCCTGACGGAGCTCGCGCCCGGCTTCCTCGGTTTGCCCGTCCTGGTGGAGCGCCATTCCGCGAGAAGCATGCGCCTCGGCGAGATGCGGATCGAGTGACAGCGCCCGGGCGCTCATGTCGAGGATGCTTTCGAGCGGAAAGTCCTTTTCATGCCAGTCCCGGATCGCGCATTCGCAATCGGCGATGCCGGCATAGGCTCGAGCATAGTTCGGATCGAGCTCGACCGCCTTCAGGAACATCCGGCGCGCCAACAGCATGTAGGCACGTGTCCAGGCATGCGAGAACTGACGGCCGCGCAGGTAATAGGTATAGGCCTCGACCGAGGTGGTCGGATCGCTCTCGATCGCCTTCTTCTCTTCCGGCAGGAGCTTGATCCTGAGCTGGTTGACGATTGCGTGGGTGATCTCGTCCTGAATGGCAAAGATATCCGTTAGATCGCGATCGTAGCGGTCGGCCCACAAATGTCCGCCGGTGTGCGCGTCGATGAGTTGGCCGGTAATGCGCACCCGCTCGCCCGCCTTGCGCACACTGCCTTCCAGGATGTAGCGCACTCCGAGTTCATGGGCGATCTGCTTGATCTTCACCGCCTTGCCTTTGTAGGTGAAGACGGTATTGCGCGCGACCACATGCAACTGCGAAATCTTCGACAGGTCGGTGATGATGTCCTCTGTAATGCCGTCGGAAAAATACTCCTGCTCCGGATCGTGGCTCATATTGGTGAAGGGCAGGACCGCGATCGACAGCTCATAGCCGCGGTCGACCGTCGGAGCCTCCAGCTCCGACTGCTGCCTCGCGACGCCGTCGCCGACAACAACGGTATAGACGTGGACATTCGAAGCGATGTTTTTCAGGCTGAACTCGCCCCTGTCGACAAATCCGAGATCGAGCCGCGATCCGATCTGGTCGCGTACCGATGCTGAAACCGCGATGCCGGAGGGATCGGCAAGCCCTTCGAGGCGCGCAGCCACATTGACGCCATCGCCGAATATGTCACCGTCCTCGACGATCACGTCGCCGAGATGGACGCCGATCCTGAGTTCGATACGCCGGTTTTTCGTCAGGCCGCGGTTGCGGTCGAGCATGCCTCGCTGAATCTCTGCGGCACAGGCGACCGCATTCACGACGCTCGAAAATTCCACCAGAATACCATCGCCGGTCAGCTTGACGATACGGCCCCTGTGCTCCTCGATTTTCGGTTCCACGAATTCGCGGCGATGCCGTTTCAGCGCAGCCAAGGTTCCCGCCTCATCGGTTCCCATGAGGCGGCTGTAGCCCACGACGTCAGCTGCGAGGATTGCGGTCAGGCGGCGTTCCAAGAGAGCCTCGATGTCCATCTTCTGCCGGAGCACGGTAATTTAACCTTTTCTTGCCATCCTGTCCTGCGAGACTTTCAACCGTGGCGGCGCTGCTGCTTCCAAAGCACAAGGCACCGGCAGCACTTCGAAACGTGCGTGCCCGCAAGGATAGCCAAACCGCAAAAGCGGAGCTGTTTCAAAAGGAACGCCGACGCGCTTGCCCGAGGCGGCACGCGCCACGCAGGCGGAGGAGGAGCGATGGTGCGGGCTGTCTGGGTGCTGTGGCGGCTAAGCAGACATTCATGGGTCTACCCACGATTACCTGCCTGGATTCAGGTTTCCCGCAGGTTCTGATCGCAAATGCCGCGGGATATTTTGGCAAGACCTGCTTAGGGCCTCACGAGCACCGTGAGCATCATGACCGCTATGGCGAAAACGGCAATCTTCCAGAAATCCCGACGCTGCCTGAGCCCCGGATATCCGAGCGGCTTGATGAGTTGCACACACATGGCGAGGAGCAGCAGTAGCGCCAGTATTTTCGACATTCGCTCGATCCGGGGAATTCCGCAGCCGCAGGCGCTGCGTCATACAGCTGTCACTTTTCATGGCATAGAGGGCTATTGTTTTCGCCGCCGATTTGCAATGACCGGCGGAATCGAATCTAGCCGGCAGAGCGTCGTGTCCCGCCGCGACTTGCCGGTGGCAGAACGACTTTCGGATATATCATGAGAAAGAACCTGCTCCTTCCCGTCGCCGCGCTCCTGCTGGGCACCCTGTTCCTCTTCCTCGGGAACGGTCTGCACAGTCTGCTCCTGCCCGTGCGCGGCACGGCGGAAGGATACCCGACGGTTGTTCTCGGCCTGCTCGGCACATCCTGGGCATCCGGCTTTGTCCTTGGCTGTTTCTTCGCGCCGAATGTGGTCAAGCGCATAGGCCATGTGCGCGCCTTCAGCGTCTTCACCGCGCTGATCGCGATCATCGCGCTCATGACCGGGGTGATGATCGATCCGGTCTCGTGGGTCGTGCTCAGGGCGATTACGGGCTTTTGCACGGCCGGTACGTCGATGATCATCGAAAGCTGGCTGAACGAACGCGCCACGAATGAAAGCCGTGGCGTGATCTTCTCGCTCTACATCGCGATCACCTTAATCGGCGTCGTGGGCGGCCAGATGATGATTCCCTTCGGCGAAACGTCGACGACCTTCTTCTTCATGATCTGCGGCATTCTCTACTGCGTCGCCATGCTGCCGACCTTGCTGTCGAAGGCCGCCACGCCGCAGCCGCTCCAGCAGGTTCGGCTCGATCTTCGCGGCCTTTATCGCAATTCACCGGTTTCCTTCCTCGGCATCCTGCTGGTGGGCATCGCCAACGGAGCCTTCGGCACGCTCGGCGCCGTGTTCGGGCGCCAGGCCGGCCTTTCCGACAGCACGGTCGCCATGATGATGAGCGTCGCGATCTTTTCGGGCGCGGTCATGCAATTGCCGGCCGGCCGCATCTCCGACCGCGTAGACCGCCGCTATGTATTGGCCGTCCTCGCCGGCGTTGGAGCCTTGGCGGGGCTCCTCCTCTTCGTCTTCGAACCGGACCAGGTCTGGATCGTGCTGACGATGATCGCCATCTACGGCGCCGCCGCCAACGCGCTCTATCCGATTGCCGTATCCCACGCCAACGACTTCGCCACGGCCGAGGACTTCGTCAAGGTCTCGGGTGGTCTCTTGCTGCTCTATGGCATCGGTACGATCATCGGTCCGACGATCGGCGGACCGGTGATGACCGCAGCGGGGCCCTATGGCCTCTTCATGATCACGGCCGCAGCGCATATGCTGATCACCGCCTATGCGATCGTCCGCAGCCGCCGCCGCGCACCGGTGCCGGTCGCCGAACGCGAGACCTTCTCGCCGGTCAATGCCGGCACGCCGACTACGCCGGAAAGCCTGCAGCTCTCGCCGCGGGCGGCACCGCTGGACGAGCCGCAGGAGGAAGTCGACGGCATGGAGGAAGAGCAGGAGGAGAAAGAGAATGAGCCTGTTTGACGACGATCAGCCGAAGAAGAAGACCGTCCACGAGATCGGCAGCGATCTGTCCCAACTCTCGGTCGATGAGCTGACTGCGCGCATCGCGCAGTTGAGCGAGGAAATCGCCAGGCTCGAGGCCGAACGCACCCGTAAATCGGCAAGCCGCTCGGCCGCCGAGGGCCTCTTCCGTTGATCGGCGCAGCTGCAGCGCCAGCGCGTCTCTTTAAAAGCGGGCGCCTCGGAATGGGCCTGACTTAACTGCACATTAATCATTTTCTGCGATTGTCCGAGCATCCGGTTCGTTCCGGACTCAGACATTTTTCACCGACTGGCGAATGGGTCTGACTTTTCTCCCTGTTTTACCTTGAGAGCCGCTCCGTGCGGCTCTTTTTTTGTCTTGCGACTACAGCGGCACGTGTCGTTTCAGACGCGCACAGTTTGCTGCCACTCTTCGACTCCGCGCATCGAGCTTCCCGAATATCGAGTATGATTTTCGGGCCGATGCGCTAGAAATTCCAAAGAATTGTGGAGATTAACCCTTTCTTAAGAATACCCTTGCGCGGAATGCGGTATCAGATCATTCTTCCAGCAAGAGAGGGGCCCAGGAAACTTTTCCCATGGCCTCCCCGTTACCTGACCGTCGTGATGCGTTTGAACCAGGGAAGAGACAGGCCATGTCCGAGAGAGGATTGAATACCGTCAGTTTCGCGGGACATGCTGCGTCCTCGGCGCAGTTCAAGGCCCTGTACGCGGAAGGTATGGGGCTTGTCGAGGAAACCGCAGGCTATCTCGACGGGCCGGGTCGGTCGGCGTCCAAGGTTCTGCCGCGCATGGCCTCCGTTCTCTACGCGGCCGAGTCGATGCGGCTGACCACGCGGCTGATGCAGGTGGCCTCCTGGCTGCTCCTGCAGCGCGCCGTCAACAATGGCGAGATGAGCCGCGACCAGGTGATGTCGGAAAAAAGCAAGGTTCGCCTCGACAGCTTCAACGTCGATCGCAGCGCTCCCGGCTGGAACGATCTTCCGGATGCATTTCGCGATTTGATCGAACGTTCGCTGCGCCTGCAGAACCGCGTCGCCCTGCTCGACCGCGAGATCTACCGGCCGCAGGAAGCATCCGCCTTCGTCCCGGACAACCAGAACGGCGTCAAGGCGCAGATCAAGCTGCTGCAGACCGCCTTCGGCACCAATTGACGTCGCTTTCTTTGTTTGAGCTTTGAGCGCGGCCTAGCGCATCGGCCCGAACCGATTTTCGGAAAGCTCGATGCGCAGATTCAAAGAGTTACCGCGAGCTTTGACCTTTGCGCGTCTGAGAAGACGGCGGCGCTGTACGGCGGGCTTTTCTTTGCGAAGATGCGCGGCCGGACACAGGCCATCCATTCGCTGCAGCCCAGAAAACAAAAGCCCGGCGCTAGGCCGGGCTTTTTGTTGCCATTCGGTGAAGACTTAGAGGCCGAGGCCTTCGAAGCGCTTCTTGAACTTGGAGACGCGGCCACCGCGGTCGACGAGCTGCTGATTGCCGCCAGTCCAGGCCGGATGCGACTTCGGGTCGATTTCCAGGTTCATCGTCGCACCTTCCGTACCCCAGGTCGAGCGGGTTTCGTATTCGGTGCCGTCGGTCATGACCACCTTGATGACGTGGTAGTCGGGATGGATGTCTGCCTTCATAACAATCTTCCTAGAGTTCCAGGGTCCAATTGTCGCAAGGCATTGCGACTTTGGGACCGAACACGTAAATGAAGCCGCAGACCGCTCCGGCCACGGCTTCCCAATTCGATGCCGTGCCTATACATCAAGGTCTTCGGGATAACAAGTGCCGAGCGGAAGACTTATCGACCCTCCGTGACAGGCGAAGGGGGTCACGTGTCAAGACAAGAAAATCAGCCGTCAGCAACAAGGTCCATCCGTCCCTTGCTGACAGTCCTGCCCTATGTGCGGCAGTATCGCCGCTTCGCGATCGGCGCGGCGATCTCGCTGACGATTGCGGCGGTGACCACGCTGGCGCTGCCGCTGGCCGTTCGCCGGATGATCGACCACGGCTTCTCCAGCTCCGATGTCGCTTTCATCAACACCTATTTCTCCATGCTGATGGTGCTGGCGATCGTCCTCGCGCTAGCGAGCGCCGCCCGCTACTATTTCGTCATCTCGCTTGGCGAGCGCATCGTCGCCGACCTCCGGCGTGAGGTTTTCTCGAGGGTGACGGGGCTATCGGCTGCATTTTTCGACGTCAACCAGTCCGGCGAGATCGTGTCGCGCCTGACGGCGGATACGACGCAGATCAAGTCGGCGGTTGGTGCTACCGCGTCCGTTGCGCTGCGCAATCTCATCCTCTGTCTCGGCGCCGTCGCCATGATGGTCTATACGAGCCCAAAGCTTTCGAGCCTCGTGCTTGCCGCCATTCCGCTCATCGTTTTTCCGCTCGTCGGCTTCGGACGCTCCGTCCGCCGCCGTTCGCGGGAGGCACAGGATACGCTTGCGGCCGCCTCGGCCTATGCCGGTGAAGCGATTGCCGCCACCCGCACGGTTCAGGCCTTCAACGGCGAGGAAGGCGCCAATCGGCGTTTCGGAACCGCCGTCGAGAACGCCTATGGCGCCGCCCGGTCTGCCGTCCGGGCGCGCGCGGCGCTGACAGCCTTCGCAATCACCATGGTTTTTGGCAGCGTCGTAGCCGTGCTGTGGTTCGGCGCGCGGGACGTCCTCAATGGAACGCTCTCGGCGGGCACGCTCAGCCAGTTCCTGCTCTATTCGGTCTTTGCCGCCGGCAGCCTCGGTGCGCTTTCCGAGGTCTGGGGCGAGCTCTCCCAGGCGGCGGGTGCCGCCGAGCGCCTGCGAGAGCTCCTGACGGAAGTCCCGCAAATCCGCGCACCCCAACATCCGGCCGCAATGCCGACGCCCGCGAAGGGCGCCATCGCCTTCGCCGATGTCCATTTCGCCTATCCGGCGCGTCCGGATTACAAGAGCCTCAAGGGCCTGAGCTTCGCGGTCGCGCCGGGCGAGACCGTGGCCATCGTCGGCCCCTCCGGTGCGGGGAAGAGCACGGTCTTCTCGCTGCTTCTGCGCTACTATGACCCGACCAAGGGCACCGTTCTCGTCGATGCAACCGACATCCGCACGGTCGATCCGAAGGACTTGCGGGAGCGCTTCGCCATCGTGCCGCAGGACGTGACGATCTTCGCCGCATCCGTCCACGACAACATCGCCTTCGGCGCGCCAGACGCAAGTCGCGAAGCGGTCGTCTCCGCTGCAATTGCCGCCCAGGCGGACGAATTCATCACCAGGCTCGATCGCGGCTACGATACGATGGTCGGCGAGCGCGGCGTCACGCTTTCCGGCGGCCAGCGCCAGCGCATCGCCATTGCGCGGGCGATCCTCAGGAACGCGCCCATCCTGCTTCTCGACGAGGCGACCTCCGCACTCGATGCGGAGAGCGAGAAGCTCGTGCAGAAGGCGCTCGACGGGCTGATGCAGGAACGAACCACGCTGGTCATTGCCCACCGACTTGCAACCGTGCTCAAGGCAGACCGCATCCTCGTCCTGGAAAATGGGCGCATCGTCGAGGAAGGCACCCATGCCTCACTGATTCATCAAGGCGGCCTCTATGCCAAGCTCGCGCGCCTGCAGTTCGACCACGGGGCGGAGGGTCTTTTCATCGCCGCTCGGCAATAGGCGCGATGTCCGAAGGGGCTGCCCTTCAGGCTCGAGCCGCAACGACAACCTCAAACCGCCGCGCCGGCGCTTCGCCCAGCCTCACGCCCGGAGAAGATGCAGCCGCCGAGAAATGTGCCTTCGAGCGCATTGCAGCCGTGCATGCCGCCGCCGCCGAAGCCGGCGCCCCCCGCCGCATAAAGGCCCGGCACCGGGGCACCGGAAACCTCCCCCACCATGCTTCACCCAGAGCGATTCTTGCGCACACGTCAAGTTCAATTCAGGCAGGTGCCCTCGGTGCCTATTTCTCCGTAAGCTTGAGTTCGATGCGGCGGTTCTGCGCCCGTGCCTCCAGGCTCTCGCCCTCGGCGATCGGCTGATACTCGCCGAAGCCCGCGGCGACCAGCCGGTCGGCCGGAACGCCCCTGGATATCAGGAATTTGACGACCGAAGTCGCGCGCGCCGACGAGAGTTCCCAATTGTCCCGGAAGCGCCCGGTTCCCGACAGGGGAACATTGTCCGTGTGCCCGTCGACGCGAAGAACCCAGTTTATCTCCGAGGGAATCTCCTTGGCGAGGTCGAGCAGCGCCTCGGCGAGCTTCGTCATCTCCGCCTGCCCTTCGGCATTCAGGTCGCTGCTGCCGGAAGAAAACAGCACCTCCGACTGGAAGACGAAGCGGTCGCCGACGATGCGAATGTTTTCGCGGTTGGACAGAATTTCTCTCAAGCGCCCGAAAAAGTCGGATCGATAGCGGTTCAGCTCCTGCACACGTTGTGCGAGCGCAACGTTGAGCCTGCGGCCGAGATCGGCGATCTTCGCCTGCGACGCCTGATCCTTCGCCTCGGAGGCCTGGAGGGCACCCTCGATGGCGGCAATCTGGTTGCGCAGAGCCGCGATCTGCTGGTTCAGCAACTCAATCTGGCTCATCGCCCTTGCGCTGATCTGCCGTTCATTCTCGAGCTCGGATCCCAGCCGCCCGAGCTTTTCGTTGGCGACTTCGGCACTACCGGCGCCCTTGTCCAGCAAGGCCTGCAGGCGCGAACGCTCGCCCTCGGACTGCGCCAGCGATGCCTGGAGATTGGCAAGCGAATCCTCCAGATCCTGCTTGCCGCTCTTTTCGAGGGCAAGGAGCTGCGTCAGCTCGTTGATTTGGCTGTTCAGACGGTTCAGCACCTCGTCCTTGCCGCTGATCTCCCTGCCGAGCAGGAACTGCGCCAGTACGAAGACGCTAAGCAGGAACATGATCGCCATGAGCAGGGTCGACAGCGCATCGACGAAGCCCGGCCAGTAATTGATTGCCCGCGCGTTGCGGCTTCTTCTGGCGAGTGCCATGGTCAATCACCCCCGTCGTCGTGATGACTGATCTTCGGCTGCGACAGCGCCTTCTCGCTGTTGACGGCAATCCGATCCGCCTGTCCGATGCGCGAGGTCAGCTTGTCCAGCGTCTTGCGCATGGATTTCGCCTCCTCCTGCTGCGCCTCGATCCAGTCGCGCAGCATCTGCTGCTCGCCGCGCATGTTCTTGACGAGACCCTGGATGCCTTCCGCCAGGCTCGCCATCGCGGCCGTCGTGCGCTGGTTCACGCCGCCATCATGGGCGATGCGGGAGATCTGATCCGTCAGGCGCCGCAATTCCTCGATCGGCGCGCTGTCGAAGACCTCGACCGGGGCCGACATGCCGGAGCCGACATCGGTCACCGACGACAGCCAGTTTTCGAGTTCCGTGTAGAAACGGTTCTGCGCCCGGCCCGCCTGCAGGTCGAGGAATCCAAGGATCAGCGAACCGGACAAGCCGAACAGCGAGGCCGAGAATGCGGTCCCCATGCCGGTCAGCGGCGCCGACAGTCCGCTTTTCAGCGACCCCAGAAGATCTTCCGTGCTGCCGCTACCCGCATCCAGCGACTGGATGACCGTGTTGATCGAACCGATCGTGCCGAGCAGGCCCCAGAAGGTGCCGAGCAGGCCGAGAAACACGAGAAGGCCCGTGAGATACCGGGTAGTGTCGCGCGACTCGTCGAGGCGCGAAGCGATGGAATCGAGGATAGACCGGAGCGCAACGGTAGAGATGCCGCTGCCGTGGCGCTCGCCGATCAGCGCCCGCATCGGCGCAAGCAACGCCGGATCGCGTCCGACCTTGGCGGCGCTGCCGGCGGCGCGGAACGAATTGAACCAGCGCACCTCCGGCCGAAGGCTGAGGACGTGGTTGAATGCGAGCAGAATGCCGATCAGCAGAACGCCGAGGATCAGCCCGTTGAGCCCGGGATTGCCGAGGAATGCGTCACGCGCCTGGCGAAAGAGAATGGCGGCGACGAAGCCGACGATGACCAGGAAAATGGCCATCGTCCAGAAATAGGGCATCGGGCTTGAAAGTTTGCGCGGGTTGTAATTTTCCTCCGCGCCTTCTCGGTCACGCCAGCCAGACAGGTTCAATGTCGTCATATGTATGCCAGTCTCCCGGTTTGCAGCGATGCCCACCTTGTCACTGCCAGGTGAAGATCGCCGCAACGCTCTGATTCGCCGGATCATTCTCGAAGCGATTGCGACCCGAAGGCGTGATGCCACGGCGAGCCCGAGGCAATCGGTTTCTGGCCCGGAGACTAGTGTAACTTTGCGCCGAATTGAAGGGAAAACAGATGTCCCGCAAACTATAACCGACGGCAGCAGATTCTGACCGCTGCGATGGGACCGAAGCTACTCCCGTTGGTATTCGGGACTGTTGGGACTTGAAAGGCGGCGGCGGGCATCAGCCGGGCAGCTTCCGCGTGCTGCACCATCTGGTTTACTTGGTGGGGACCGGGCGGCGAATGACCTCGCCCAAAGCCTTGGCGATATATTCGTTGCCGCAGACGATGGAGCCGTCTTCCAAAGGCTTGTTGTCGCCGTTGGCATCGGTCACCCATCCACCGGCCTCGCGGATCAGCAGCACGCCGGCCGCGATGTCCCAGGCGGCCAGATCGCGCTCCCAATAACCATCGAAGCGCCCGGCGGCCACATAGGCAAGATCGAGGGAGGCGGAGCCGAAACGACGGACGCCAGCCACTTCGCTCATGACATGGCGAAGTTCGATCAGATACTTACCGTGGTTACCGCGGCCGAGATGCGGCGTGCCGGTGGCGACGACGGCGTCGGAGAGGTTCCGGCGGGCACCGACCCGCAGCCGCCGGTCGTTGAGGAAGGCGCCGCCGCCACGCTCGGCGGTGTAGAGTTCATCCGTTGCGGGGTTGAAGACGACGCCGCCGACGATCTCGCCCTGGCGCTCCAGCGCGATCGAAACGGCAAAATGAGGAAGGCCGTGCAGAAAGTTGGTGGTGCCGTCGAGCGGATCGACGATCCAGCGGTGGGCGCCGTCGGTGCCTTTGATCTCCTCACCCTCCTCGCCGAGGAAGCCATAGGTCGGGCGCGCCTTCAGGAGTTCGTCGCGGATGACGCGCTCGGCCTTGCGATCGGCCTGGGAAACGTAATCGCCGGGACCCTTCAGCGACACCTGCAGGTTCTGCACCTCGCCGAAATCGCGTGCCAACGACTTGCCTGCCTTGAAGGCGGCCTGAACCATGACATTGAGGAGGGCAGAACGGGCCATCGGATGATCCTCTGAAACGAAGGCCGGCCGAACGTCCCGGCCGGAGATTGAACCTGCTTGATGGCCCCGCGCCTCCAAAGCACTGCGCGCCCTGTCGGACGTGCCGGAGATAGGTGCGATGCCGCCGTCAAAAAACCGAGTGAGAAATCACTCGTCCGCGTGGAGATGATGATTGGGAGATCCGCGGATAAACCGCGGGTTCAAGACCACAAAAGACCCGGGATTTCAAGTGAAATAGCTGACGTCAGCCGAAGAACGCGCGCCCTCGCGCATCGGCCCGACCATCGCACCGTGTTTTCGGTCGCAAAGTGCGATGCATAGAGGACGTGGCGTCCTTTGTGCGCCATGAAGCGCGCATGGCGCCATGGCTATGACGAACGGAATTTGTTCGCCGCCGCGAGCGCCGACTTCTGCTGCTCCTCGGTGAGACCGAGGTAGAAATCTTCGAGCGAGTCGTCCTTGAGGCCGGCCCGGCGAGACAGCACGTACCACTTGGCCGCCTCGACCGGGTCCGGGCGGGTGCCGATGGCATTGACGTAGAGATGCGAAAGCCGGTTCTGCGCGACAACGTTGCCGCCTTCGGCCGCCCGCCTCATCCAGGCGAAGCCCTCGTCGAGGTTGCGGTCGCCGGCAATGCCCTCGATCAGCCAGATGGCGATGTCGAGCTGTGCCGTGTCGTAGCCGGCGCGGGCAGCCCGCATCAGCCATTCACGCGATCGCGCGCGCTTGTTTTCGTCGATGCCCTCCACATTGAGATAGATCTGCGAGAGCGCATATTGCGCGTCGGCGATCCCCTGCTCGGCGGATTTCTCGTAATAGGGCATTGCCGCCTTGAGCCCCCTCGGCCCCGGCATGTCGGCCACCAGCGTCTGTCCGTAATTGAATTGGGCGGCGGCGTTGCCGAGATCGGCCGCCTTCTTCATCAGCGCTTCCGATTTTTTACGGTCGCGTTCGACGTAGCGCCCCTCCATGAGCATCAGGGCGTATTTGAACATGGCGGCAGGATCGCCGTTGCCGGCCGCCTGGCCGTACCAGAAGGCCGCCTCCTTGGGGTCGCGCGCGACGCCGAGCCCCTGCTCGAGAATGGAGGCGACGAGCGTCTGCGCGGCAGGATCGCCAAGCTGGGCGCGCGGCAGGGCAAGATCCATCGCCGTCAGGTAGTAACCGCGCTGAAAAGCGCCATAGGCCTCGTCAACCTTGCCGGTGAAGGGCTTCTCCTCCGGGAGTGCCGGCAATTCGGCGCCCATGCGTTCGATGACATTGACACCCCTGGAAGGCGCTTTGCCGTCGCCGCTCTTCGGCCTTGCCGGCTCACCAGCATTGGGTTCCTTCGCCCCTTCCAGTGGCGCGGCGCCATTGAACGGCGTGATCCGTCCACGCTTCGGTGCGCTTCCCTCCTCGACCGGGTGCTGGGGCGTCGGCTGTGCGGCCCACGACGGAAGGGCCGTCGGGACAATAGCCGCCAACAACGTCGCGGCCAGGCTGGATCTCAATAGGAAACGGCTCAGCATCCGCACGTCTTAATCTTCGAACCGTGGCGCTTTTTCGTCAAGCAGGGCGTTGACGGCCGCAACCACGGATGGGGCCTGCACCGGATCGGCGAAGACTGCACGGCGAAGCGCGACGAACTCGGCGCCCGTCTCGGCAACCGCAAGTGCCGATTGCGGGTCCGCGCCGCCCATCACCACACAGGGAATTTCGATCATCGACGCCCACCATTCGGCGAGCGCCAAGTTTTTCGGATGCGCCTCGGGCTTGATGTCGCCGTCTGTGCGACCAAAGAAGACGTAGTCCGGCCTGAGTTCGCCGATCTCGAGGGCATGGTGGCGGTCGGTAGCGTTGCCGCCGCCGACGATCATCTTCGGCGTGTGCCGCTCGATCGCCTCGGCGAGCGCATCCGCGCCGCCCGGTATGTGGAGCCCGTCCGCCCTGGCGCGGCCGGCCACCCGCGTGTCGCCTTCGATGAGCGCCGCGGCGCCCGCCTTCTGGATCACCGGCACGAGTGCCTCGGCGTGTTTCTGGAAATCGGCCTCGGTAAGGCCGTATTGCGGCACGATCACCGAGGCGACGTCGCCGCCCTTCAGCGCATCCGCAAGTACTCTCGTTTGTTCGGCGATATCCGGCATGTCGGGCGCAACCAGAACGAGGCGGCAGCGATTTTCGATATTGCTCATGTGGTCCGTTCCTGGCCGCGTCCGCTTCCCGCGAGCGGAAGCCGGCACTCGATTTCGTTGGGGAAAACCGATAGACGGAGATGACCAAAGGATCAACCGCCGCCCATGCTTCCCGATCTCGACTTCTATCTCGTTGCCATCCCGGCAGTCCTGCTCGTCGGCCTCAGCAAGGGCGGCATGGGTGAAGCGTTGTCGCTGATGGGCGTGCCGATCCTGTCGCTCGCCGTTTCACCGGTCGAGGCCGCGGCACTGCTGCTGCCGATCCTGATCGCCATGGACATGATCTCCCTGTGGTTCTGGCGCAAGCATGGCGACCGCAAGACGCTTTTCATGCTGTTGCCCGGCGCTGTCGTCGGCATCGCGGTCGGCTGGGCAACCGCCGCTCATGTGCCGCGCGACGCGCTGCGGCTGATCATCGGGCTGATCACGGTGGCATTTGTGCTGCGATATGCCTATATGGTTTGGCTGAGCCGCAGCGGCGCACCGATCCTGCCCAAGCCGCACCGCCGCGGCCCCGCCGTGCTCTGGGGAAGCCTCGCCGGTTATGGCAGCTTCGTCGCCCATGCCGGCGGTCCGCCTTTCCAGATCTACGCGCTGCCGCTGAAGCTCGATCCGCGCGAATATACCGGAACAATCGTGCGCTTCTTCGCCACCTTGAATGCGGTGAAACTCGTTCCCTATTTTGCACTCGGGCAGCTCGACCTCAGCAATCTTGCCACATCGGCAACGCTTTTCCCGCTGGCCATGACCGCAACCGCCTGCGGCGTATGGATCGTGCGCAGGATGAAGGCGCAGGTCTTCTATCCTTTCATGTATACGATGGCATTCTTCGCCGGCTCCAAACTCGTCTGGGACGGCCTGATGAGCCTGCTCTGATCGAGAGGCGCTCCTGCGTATCTCTTCGATCGGCCTCGAATTCGGTGCGGTGACACGTAGCGCTTCGAGGTGCTCCGGTCTCTTGGCGTTTGCGATGACGCGCACGGCGCAGGTGATGCTGCAAAGCAACAGCAATTGCCGCGCTGCACAATATCTCTTGCCGCACCGCGGAAATTCGCCTAACGTCTCGCCCATGACCATCGCGGACCCATTCGATGCCATTGCGGACCCGAACCGGCGCTATCTGCTGGAGGAACTGCGGCGTGCGCCGAGGACCGTCAACGAGCTTGCAGAGGGGCTGCCGATCAGCCGGCCGGCCGTTTCGCAGCATCTGAAGGCGCTGCTCGATTGTAATCTTGTGTCGGTTTCGACGAACGGCACGCGACGAATCTACGCCATCAACAGGCCGGGATTCGATCGGCTCAATCTCTGGCTCGACCAGTTCTGGTCCTGAGGCAGAGACATCCGCTACGCCTCAAAGGCAGACCGGGCTGAAACCCGGTCGACCTATCAGCTTGTTCGTTTTGGGATTGGTCTTGACATTGCCGTCGTGCTGGGCGGTGGGTGCGAGACGCCTCGCGACTGGACGGTAAAAGTGTCCGCGATCAGTGGGTCGCGGAACGGAGTCTTTCGATTTCGTCCTTGATGCGCAACTTCCGCCGCTTGAGTTCGCTGATCAACTCGTCCTCGCAGGAGGGAGAGTTGAGAGCCTCGTGGAGCTCCTCTTCCAGGGCGCCATGCTTTTTCTCAAGCGTTGCAAGATGAGCCTCAATGGTCATTGGCAAGTCCCTTCCTTTTGCTTGCATCCGGCACGCAAATGCCGGATCTTCCATGGTTGAAACCTTACTACTGTGCCATGCCATTTTTCATTTGTCGAAGGCGAAATGATGACGTCGGATAACTTCCCGTGACGGCCCAAGATGTGATAGAGCGGCGCAGGAAGAATACCGGATCGTGACTCGCGACCGGGCTCATGGGGATCGTATTCGCATGCCGGACCAGGACCAGGCCGAACTCAGACTAACCATAGCGCGCCTGAGACAGGAGCATGAAGATTATGACGTGGCGATCAACGCGATGATCGAAACCGGCTGCGACGCCTTGCGCATCCAGCGCATGAAAAAGAAGAAGCTGGCGATCAAAGACAAGATCACCAAGATCGAAGACCAGATCATCCCCGATATCATCGCCTGAAAGCATCGTCATCGCCTGTAGACCAATCGCCTGAAACGGACCCGACAGAGTGACAGAAGCCACGACCCCGCCCGTCGCCATCATCATGGGAAGCCAGTCGGACTGGGAGACGATGAAGAATGCGGCAGATACGCTCGAGGCGCTCGACATCGCCTACGAAGCCCGCATCGTTTCCGCGCACCGCACCCCCGATCGCCTGGTCCGTTTTGCCAAGGGCGCCCGCGACGAAGGATTCAAGGTCATCATCGCCGGTGCCGGCGGAGCCGCGCATCTTCCGGGCATGTGTGCCTCAATGACGCCGCTGCCGGTCTTCGGCGTTCCGGTACAATCGAGGGCTCTTTCCGGCCAGGACAGCCTGCTGTCGATCGTGCAGATGCCCGCCGGCATCCCGGTCGGCACGTTGGCGATCGGCAAGGCCGGCGCCGTCAATGCCGCCCTGCTCGCTGCCGCCGTGCTTGCGCTTAGCGACGAGGACCTCGCCGATCGCCTAGACGACTGGCGTGAACAGCAGACAGTTTCGGTTGCCGAATATCCGGTGGACGAGGAATGAAGACCATCGGCATTATCGGCGGCGGTCAGCTTGGCCGCATGCTTGCCATGGCCGCCGCACGGCTGAATTTCCGCACGCTCGTCCTCGAACCGCAACCGGACTGTCCGGCCGCTCAGGTTGTAAACGCCCAGATCGTCGCAGCCTATGACGATCCGCGGGGGCTCGATGAACTCGCCGAGGCCTCGGACCTGATCACCTATGAATTCGAGAACGTCCCTGTCTCCGCGGCGGAGCGGCTTCTTCAATCGCGGCCGGTCTTTCCACCGCCCAGGGCGCTTGAAGTGGCGCAGGACCGGCTGCTCGAGAAGCGCTTCATCAACGCCTGCGGCATCGCTACGGCCCTTTTCCACGCCGTCGGCAGCCAGGCCGATCTCGACGCAGCCCTGGCCGATTTCGGCGGCACCGGCGTCCTGAAGACCCGGCGTCTCGGCTATGACGGCAAGGGCCAGCGCGTCTTCCGCTCCGCCGGAGACGATCCGTCCGGCGCCTTTGCCGCGCTCGGCGGGGTGCCGCTCATTCTCGAAAGCTTCGTGCCCTTCGAGCGGGAAATCTCGATCATCGCGGCTCGCGGCCCTGACGGCGCAATCGCCTGTTTCGACCCGGCGGAGAACGTACATCGCAACGGCATCCTTCACACCTCCATCGTACCGGCGGCGATCGACCCCTCGACGGTTGAAGCCGCCCGCCAGGCAGCAACCGCCATCCTCGACGCACTCGGCTATGTCGGCGTGATCGGCGTCGAATTTTTCGTGCTTGCCGACGGCAGCGTCGTCGCCAACGAAATGGCGCCGCGCGTTCACAATTCCGGCCACTGGACCGAAGCCGCCTGCGTCGTATCGCAATTCGAACAGCACATCCGCGCCATCGCCGGCCTGCCGCTTGCAGACGCGTCGCGCCACTCCGATTGCGTCATGCAGAACCTGATCGGCGATGACATTTCCGAAGTCTCTCGCCTGCTCGCCGAACGCGACGTGCTTGTCCACCTCTATGGCAAGGCCGAGGCACGCCCGGGTCGTAAGATGGGGCATTTTACCCGGCTCCTCCAGCCTCGTTAGCCACAGGATTGCGCGGAAGGGCGGCAAAATCCCTCCCGCCGCGGTTGACAGGCCAGGGGCGACACGGTATGTGCCTGCCTACTTGAAGAGCGCGCTTTCCGGCGCGCTTTTGATTGTTGGAATTACCGGGCGAATTTTCGTTCCCCGAAACCTGCGGATCAGGAAAAATGAAGATCAAGAATTCGCTCAAGTCGCTGAAGACCCGCCACCGCGAAAACCGTCTCGTTCGCCGCAAGGGTCGCGTCTACATCATCAACAAGCTGAACCCGCGCTTCAAGGCACGCCAGGGCTGAGGCCCCGCGGCAGGCAAGGCCGCTCGCCTGTCCGTCGGTCGCTTCACTGCTCCCTTGATTTTTGATTTTGATCTTGCGCTATGGCGGGCTACGATGTCCGCCATGCGCATTTTTATGGCTTTAATTCTGGCATGTTCCGCACTGGCCGTTGGGACCGCGTCCGGAACGCCGCTCCTGGCTGCCGAAGCTTCGCCGCAACCCGAGCCGGCCAGTCTCGCAACACCGGAGCAGCAGCTCGATTCCCTCTTTGCCGAACTGAAGAAAGAGCGCGACGAGGATCGGGCCCGGGACATCGCAAACCGCATCCGCCAGCAATGGCAGGATTCCGGCAGCGCGACCGTTAACCTGCTCATGCAATGGGCGGACAAGGCAATCGCCGACGACAAGAAGTCGATGGCGCTCGACATCCTCGACCAGGTCATCGTTCTCGCCCCCAACTATGTTGAGGGCTGGAACCGTCGCGCCACGCTGCATTACCAGATGGGCAATTTCCGAAAGTCGATGTCGGACGTCAGCCACGTGCTGGTACTCGAACCGCGGCATTTCGGCGCCCTCGCCGGCATGGCGTCGATGCTTGAAGATGCTGGCAAGAGCGAACTCGCCCTGCGCGCGTGGCAGCAGTTTCTCGATATTTACCCTTCCGATCGGAAAGCGCAGGAACAACTCGGCGAACTGGCTGAAAAGCTCGCCGGCAGCCGGACCTGAAGGCGCGCGGCTCTCAAGCGGGACGAAGGAACTCGCGGCACACGCGCGCCAGAGAGCGAGAGCCGCGGGGCTCTCGCCTCATATACCAGCAGCGCCGGCTCAAACGCCAGTCAAACCATCCGCATTGATATAGGCGATGCGCAGCATGTTGGTGGCGCCCGGCGTTCCGAGCGGCACGCCGGCGGAGATGATGATGCGGTCTCCCGGCGTCGCGAAGCCCTCGGTGACGGCGATGCGGCAGGCACGGTTGACCATGTCGTCGAGATCCTTGGCGTCTTCGGTGACGACGCAATGGAGCCCCCATACGACCGAGAGGCGCCGCGCCGTTTCGACGATCGGCGACAAGGCGATGACCGGAACTTGCGGGCGCTCGCGCGCGGCACGCAGGCCTGTGGCGCCGGAGGACGTGTAACAGACGATTGCAGAAAGATTGAGCGTCTCGGCGATCTGGTGGGCGGCAAGCGAAATGGCGTCGGCGCCGGTTGCCTCCGGCGGTGTGCGCTGGGCATAGATGATGCCCGAATAGTGAGGGTCGCGCTCGACGTTGCTCGCGATCGAAGCCATGGTCCTGACCGCTTCGACCGGATATTCGCCGGAGGCGGATTCGGCCGAGAGCATCACCGCGTCGGCTCCTTCGAATACGGCGGTCGCCACATCCGATACTTCCGCGCGCGTCGGCACCGGCGCCGAGATCATCGATTCCAGCATCTGGGTGGCGACCACCACCGGCTTGCCGGCGCGACGGCAGGCGCGCGTCAACTGTTTCTGAAGTCCGGGTACGGATTCGAGCGGCATTTCGACGCCGAGATCACCACGCGCCACCATCAGCGCATCCGACAATTCGATGATCTCGTCGATGCGCTCGATCGCCTGCGGCTTTTCGATCTTCGACATCAGCCCGACGCGGCCGCGCGCGATCTTGCGCACCTCGGCCAGATCCTCCGGACGCTGGATGAAGGAGAGCGCCACCCAGTCGACCTGTCCCGTTGCCAGCACAGCGTCGAGATCGGACCGGTCCTTTTCCGTCAGCGCGCCGACGCCGAGCAGCGTATCGGGCAGGCTGACGCCCTTGCGGTCCGAGATCTTCGTTCCGGAAACGACGGTGGTCACGATGCTGTTGCCGTCGGTCCTTTCGGCGCGCAGGTGCAGTTTGCCGTCGTCGATCAGCAGGCGATCGCCAGGCTTCACCGCCTGGAGTATCTCCGGATGCGGGAGATGGACGCGCGTGTTGTCGCCGGGGACGTCCTTGTTGTCGAGCGTGAAGGTCTGGCCGATCGCGAGATCGACCTTGCCTTCGGCGAACTTGCCGACGCGCAGCTTTGGGCCCTGCAGGTCGGCAAGGATCCCGATCGGACGGCCGCAGCGCACTTCGACGGCGCGAATCCGCGTGATCAACGTGCGCATGACCTCGTGGCTGGCATGGCTCATGTTGATGCGGAACAGATCAGCCCCCGCCTCGTGCAGTTTCTGAATTGTCTGCTCCTCGGCCGATGCCGGTCCGAGCGTGGCGAGAATTTTGACTTTTCTGTTCCGTCTCATCAATTCTGGCTTTCCTGCGTACCGGGCGTATCGGAAAGCTGAACCATCCAGCTTCCCTGCCGCCCTGTGTCGTATTCCTTGAATCCCATGCGCTGGAAGCCGCGTGCATAGCAGTCCTCAACGCCGACGATCTTGAACTCGTTTTCCGCGACGCACATGTTGACGTCGCCCGTCCAACGGCCGCCCTTGGCCGCGTCTTCCGCGTAGAGATAGTAGTAGCGCGACTCCAGTTCGCCCTCGATCAGGGTGGCGCAGGTCGTTGCCGGCACCTGCCACCAACCCTCCGTCACCCAGCCTTCCTTCGCCCGATAGCCGATCGCCACTCCGACCAGGGTCTGAGTGCCGTTGCAGACGCGAAAGTCGGCGCGCGCCTCGCCG
Source organism: Ensifer sp. LCM 4579 (assembly GCF_001854885.1). Taxonomy (GTDB): domain Bacteria; phylum Pseudomonadota; class Alphaproteobacteria; order Rhizobiales; family Rhizobiaceae; genus Sinorhizobium. Next base: position 152,526 of record NZ_MDDV01000035.1, read on the forward strand.
GCAAACAGGAACGAACCGGATATCGCCACGAAAAACAGGAGGACGGCCGCCAACGACATCGGCCCCGGTTTCACTTTGGAAAAAGGATGTCTGAACACGGCTTCCTGCGGAACTCCGTTTTGATTTGCGTGGCACTTTCTTGCGACGGCCAGTCCTGAAAGTCAACGCAACTCTAATCGATTATATTTGCCCTTCATGTGACAGAAGGCGCCGAACTTGTGTCTTTTTCTTGCGGAAGGCGATTTTGCGTGCGATCAGGTTGCGACATTCGAAGCTCTGAACAGAAAACGGCATGCGGCACTATTCCCCCTACGAGATCATCAAGGGCAATCCGGTGCAAGGATTGGTGCTTCTGGCGGACCACGCGATGAACCGACTGCCGCCGGAATATAACCGGCTAGGCCTGCCCGAAAGCGCCTTCGAGCGCCACATCGCCTACGATATCGGCATCGAGCCGCTGACGCGGCAGCTGTCGGCCGCGCTCGATTCACCGGCGGTTCTGGGCTGCTTCTCACGACTCCTGATCGATCCCAATCGCGGCGAGGACGACCCGACGCTGATCATGAGAATATCCGACGGCGCCATCGTCCCGGGCAACCATCCGATCTCCGCAGAAGAGTGGCAGAGGCGGCTCAACCGCTTTCACCGCCCTTACCACCAGGCGGTTTCGCAGACGATCGCCGAAGTCGCGGCCGCCGGCCGTAGGGCGCCGCTGGTCATTTCGCTGCACTCCTTCACACCCGCCTGGAAGGGCGTAGCACGGCCGTGGCATGCGGCCGTGCTCTGGGACAACGACCCGCGCGCCGTCTTTCCGCTGATCGAGCGGCTCGAGGCGGCGGGCGACATCGTCGTCGGCAACAACGAGCCCTATGACGGTGCGCTCAGGGGCGATACCATGTACCGGCACTGCATGGCGGCGGGCATCCCCCATGCACTGATCGAGATCCGGCAGGATCTGATTGCCGATGACACGGGCGTTGCCGCCTGGACCGAGCGCCTGGCGCCCATTCTCGCGGCGCTCAACGCCATGCCGGCGCTCCACGCCTATCAGCGCCACCCTTCGCGCACGGGCGCCTGCTGCATGGTTACATAAATCGGATCCGATTTATGGTTAAAAACATGCAGCAATTCAAAGTGCTACAGCGACCTTCGTGCGTCTGAATAGACGCATGGCGCTGTAGAGCGGGATGAGGAAAAGTGTGCGCGGTTTTCCGCCCGCATTCCGCTCCAGTTCTTTAGAATGGATCGCGATGATTTCAGGTCGATTCGACCTGAAATCATCGCGATCTATGAGAGGGATGAAGAGGAGAGACTGCCATGACCGAGTTCAGCGAGGAACAGCGCCTGGCCTTCGAAGCCGCCGCTTTCCGCCGGCTGGTCGAGCATTTGCGCGGCAGCGATGTCCAGAACATCGACCTGATGAATCTTGCCGGCTTCTGCCGCAATTGCCTTTCGAACTGGTATCGAGAGGCGGCCGAGAATTCCGGGATCGCGATGAGCAAGGAGGAATCGCGCGAAATCATCTACGGCATGCCTTATGAGGAGTGGCGGTCGCGCCACCAAAGGGATGCATCGGCCGAGCAGCAGGCTGCCTTCGTGCGCAATCGGCCGAAGGAATAGAGAGGCATTTTGCAGTCAATCGAGCTCATCTGACGTCGCAAAATTGCAACATGCGCAAGTAGAGAGACTGCGGCGCGCACGCGTTTGAGCGCATCTGTCGGAAGGCGGGCCGAATGCGGCGCGATGCGCAGCACGGCAGGAAATGCCAGCGCTGTTGCGCAATCGCCCTTGACCTCGAAGGCGGTTCGCGGCAGGTCACAGCACCTGCAAATTCATTCCCCAAAGGAGAAGACCATGTCGGATGCTCAAGGCTTCGCACGCGATCAGCTTCGCGCTTTCATCGAACGGATCGAACGGCTGGAAGAGGAGAAGAAGACCATCGCGGATGACATCAAGGATGTCTATGGCGAAGCAAAGTCGATGGGCTTCGACACGAAGATTCTGCGCAAGGTGATCTCGATCCGTAAGCAGGACCAGGACGAGCGCCTGGAGCAGGAAGCGATCCTCGACACCTACCTGCAGGCACTGGGCATGATGCCTGCGGCCGAGGATGCGGCGTAAGCCGATACGGCAGCACGGGGTCTACTGCATGTCTTCTTCTCGATTTGAGGACAAGGACATGCAGCGATTTCAAAGTGCTGCAGCGACCTTCGCGCCTCTGATAATGCGGGCGGCACTGTAGACGAAAGCGGCACTCGCACGGCTGCCCACAACATAAACGAAAAAGTCCGCCGATTTGGCGGACTTTTTCGTGTTTGCGAAGGGGCTCAATTGGTGCTGAACTTCTTCACTTCCATGAAATTCACGGCACTGCCGCTGAAGCGGGCCGTGTCGACCGTGCCAGCATCGCTGGAGAAGCCGGCCGCATAGATGGTGGTGGGCGCGGCTCTGAGCGAACTGCTGACGAATCGTGGAGCCTTGACCGGTTTCGACAGCGTCGCGAAACGGCCCGCCGACAGGGCCCACTCGGAAATGATCTTCTGCGTCAGCTTCGGCTCGGTGCGCACCGAGGATCGCGACGCGGCTGCCGCGTCCTGCTTCTTTGGCCGCGCGCCCTTCGATGGCGCATCCGACTGCGTATCGAAGGCACTGTCGAAAATCGCGGCCCTGCCGTTCGTTTTCAATTGCGGCGCATAGGCCGCCACCCGTAGCGGCGGCGTGTCGATCTGGTCGGCGGCAGCGGTCGGCGCGGCCAGCGCCACCTGCGTGCCGGTCTCTGTCGACGCGTTCAGCGGCTCGGTTATCGACGCGACCGCCGGACGATCAGCGGCAGTCGGGATTTCAACCTCGACCTCCGCAACGGCGGCAAGCGCAGCCTGGCCTGCCGGACGCGTGTCCGGCACCGGCACGAAGCCCAGTTCCGCAACCCCGCCATCGGCGGAAGCCAGGAGAGTTTCGCCGGCGGCAGCCGCGTTGGCCCGGTCGAGCATCTGCGGCACAGGCACCGTAAGCGTACTCAGATCGGTAAATTCCGAACCCGGTGCCGGCGACGTCTGCGGCATCACCGCCGCCAACGCCTCCTGGGCGCTGTTCTTCTCCGGCGCGACGAGCGCGACGGCCACGCCGCTTTCCGCGGGCGCCTCCTTGAAGGCCGGGCGTACACTCGGAACAGGCGCATTGAAATTCTGCTGTGCATCGGCGGAGGTGGCGACACCCGGCAACGCGTCCTGACTTGCCGCGGTCCGCGGGGCCGGAGCCGCCGTTTCGCCACCGGCGGCAATCGCCGTCGGCTCTTCATCCTCGTCCCCGCCGCCAAACAGCATGGCGAACAGATTGCGACGCTTGCCCGCGTCGCCAGCGCCCTTGGCACCGCCGCCGGCCACTTCAATCGCCGAAGCTCCAACGCGACGCTTGTAATCGGCAACCGCCTGCTCATAGCCGGGAAGCGGCCTGCCGTCGGCAGGAATGTGCATGGTCTTCCCGTCCGGGAAGAGCCGCACCAGTTCGTTGCGTGTCATGCGAGGCCAGGCGCGCACGCCGCCGACATCCATATGCACGAAAGGCGAGCCCGAGGTTGGATAATAGCCGACGCCGCCGACCTGGAACTTCATGCCGATTTCACGGAGAGTCTTCAGCTTGACGTCCGGCAGATAAAAGTCCATCGCCTTGCCGAGCATGTGCTGGCTCTTCTCGGCAACGCCCTTCGAGCGCGACCGGAGCATGGAGTTCGTTGCCGGCGAGCGATAGCCGGAGACGACATGGATATAGTCGCGCGAACCGCTCCTCTGGTAGACTTCCCAGACGAGGTCGAGGAGGCGCGGGTCCATCCTGGTCGGCTCGTTTCGCCGCCAGTCACGCAGGAAGCGGTTGACCTGCTCCAAGCCCTTCGAATCGTAGCGGCCATTGCGCTTGAAGGTAATCTGCGCCTTTTCCCCGGTGTGAATGAAGTACAGCTTCAGCGTGCGTGTCTGGCCGGCAGCCTCGACGGGCGGCGCCATACCGGGGGTCACGAGAGAGCAAGCCAAGGCGATGGAAGCAAGGAATTGCGGCGCCTTGCGGGCGACAGCCGAGCAGAGTCTGCGCGCTAGGGAACCGGCTGGTTCCTCCAAACCGAACAAATTTGGCATTCAATCCCCGTTCGACGGACAACCGTGCTTTGCTGTGTCCCATGACCGTCAATTAAGGTGACAGCATGGCAGATATGCCACAGTGGTCACCGCTCCTTATAGTATAGTGAACGGTTCCCTAACAAGGTCTAAACGGCGCGCCCACGTTACGCGGCGAACGGCTGTGAATACGTCGGATTATGCGGCCTCGCGCAGTGGATTATCGGGATCGATGCCGTAATCCTTGAGCTTGCGATAGAGCGTCGAGCGACCGATGCCGAGTTTGCGCGCCACCTGGCTCATCTGGCCGCGATAGAACTTCAGCGCAAAACGGATCAGTTCCTCCTCGACTTCAGCGAGTTTGCGCACGTCGCCGCCCTCAACGCTGGCGATCGCATTCTCGAATCGCCTATCCAACGTCTGCTCCCCATTTTGGGAAGCGGCGATCTCGGGCCGGAAGCCCGCAAGCGCATCGCCCGTCGGCCGCCGATCCGGCCCCGCCTCCCCCCAGGAGAGACCGCTCCGGTCGGCAACGACATAGCCCGGTATTTGCGTGGCGATCTGCGGAAAGTCTTTGACCGTAAGCTCTGTGCCCTCGGCAAGGACGACGGCTCGGAAGATTGCGTTTTCTAGTTGGCGGATATTGCCCGGCCAATCATAGGCGGTCAAAAGCGCCATCGCACCGCTCGAAGCCGTCAGGCGTTGATTGAGCCTCTGTTCGGCGGCGAAGCGCTCGACGAACGCACGCACCAGCACGGGGATATCCTCCTTGCGCCGGCGCAGAGCCGGAATCGTGATCGGGAAGACATTGAGCCGGTAATAGAGGTCTTCGCGGAACCGCCCTTCGCGCACCTCGTTGATCAGGTCCTTGTTGGTGGCCGAGATCAACCGCACGTCGACTTTCTGCGGCTGGCGGGCACCGACCTTTTCGATCTCGCCCTGCTGGACGGCTCGCAGCAGCTTTACCTGCACCTCGAGCGGCAGGTCGCCGATCTCGTCGAGGAACAGCGTGCCGCCGTCCGCATCGGCGAATTTGCCCGCATGCTTTTCGGTGGCGCCGGTGAACGCGCCCTTTTCGTGGCCGAAGAGAATGCTCTCGACGAGGTTGTGCGGGATGGCGCCGCAATTGACCGTGATGAAGGGCTTGTTCGCGCGATCGCTTGCCGCCTGAATCGCCCGTGCCACCATTTCCTTGCCAACGCCGGATTCGCCTTCGAGCACGATCGGAATATTCGACTGCGCGGCACGGCGGGCAAGGTCGAGAACACGGATCATGGCCGGGCTCGCCGAGACGATGTCGTCGAAGCCGACCGCGCCGCCGCGCGGGCGCCGCGCGGTTTTGACCTTGCCGTCGCGGCTCGCCATCTTCAGCGCATTGCCGATGGCGATCGACAGGCGCTCCGGCGATACCGGCTTGACCAGAAAATCGAAGGCGCCGGCCTGCATCGCCTGGACCACCGTCTCGATACCGCCCTGGCCCGTCTGGACGATGACCGGCGTATCGACACCGCGCTCCGCTAGCGCCTCGAGGAAGCCATGGCCGTTCATCTCCGGCATCAGCAGATCGAGCAGGATGACGTTGACGATGCCGCCCTTGCGGTCCAGCAATTCGAGCCCGCGGCGCCCGTTATCGGCCACATGGGCGACATGACCCAGTCGTTCGATCATGTTCGTCAGCAACCGGCGCTGCACCGGATCGTCATCGATAACAAGAATATGGGATGTCACGAAAGCCTCCTGCTCTGGACACGCGGTACTCTTGGCCAACCTCATGTGCCAATTCATGCCACCATTCGTGCCACAAAGGGCTGAAGATCATGTTTTGGGAAATGCTTGCATTTTATCCATTGCGGGCGATAGCAATGGGCCCCATATCGCTTGCCTGCGGCAACCCTCCTCCCGGCCCGGTCCCGGACCGGACCGGGGAAGGTTGCAGCAATTCAAAGTCCAAACGAGAGATACGCCAATGACATTCGCCTCGCTCCCTTCCGCCGGCTCCGGCCGATCCCGAATGCGCGCGCAGGCCGGGCAGGCGGCGGGCGGAGGCGCCGAACTCGGCGACCTGCCGAGCTGGCGCCTCGAGGACCTCTATGCCTCCGCGAGTTCCGAGGAATTCCGTGCCGACCTCGCAAAGGCGGAAGCCGATGCGATCGCCTTCGAGACAAAGTGGAAGGGCAAGCTCGCTGAAGCCGCCCGCAAGACCGGCGACGAGGGCATCGGCGCGGCGGTAAAGGAACTGGAAACACTCGAGGAATTGATGGGCCGTATCGCCTCCTTCGCGGGGCTGACCTATTTCTCCGACACGTCCAAGCCGGCAAACGGCAAACTCTATGGCGACGTGCAGGCGAAGCTGACCGACATCTCGGCACATCTCCTGTTCTTTTCGCTGGAGCTCAACCGCGTCGAGGATGCCGCGATCGACGCCGTCCTCGAAACCGACAGCCTCGCTGCGCACTACAAGCCCTGGATCCTCGACCTGCGCAAGGACAAACCCTACCAACTCGACGACCGGCTGGAGCAGCTCTTCCTCGAGAAATCGATGACCGGCGCCGCTGCCTTCAACCGGCTGTTCGATGAGACCGTCGCGTCCCTCACCTTCACGGTCGACGGCGAGGCCCTGCCGCTCGAAATGACCCTGAATCTCCTGCAGGATCCATCTCCGGAGCAGCGCAGGAAGGCAGCCATGGCGCTTGCCGAAACCTTCAAGGCAAACATCCGCACCTTCGCGCTGATCACCAACACGCTCGCCAAGGACAAGGAAATCTCGGACCGCTGGCGCGGTTTCCAGGACATCGCTGACAGTCGCCACCTCGCCAACCGCGTTGAGCGTGAGGTGGTGGACGCACTTGCGGCAGCGGTTAAGGATGCCTATCCGCGTCTTTCCCATCGCTATTATGCGATGAAGGCCAAATGGCTCGGTACGGAACAGATGGAGTTCTGGGACCGCAACGCCCCCCTCCCCGAAACGCCGAACGCGGTAATTCCCTGGGACACCGCCAAGGAAACGGTGCTTTCCGCTTATCATGGCTTCGCGCCGGAAATGGCGGCGATCGCCCGGCGGTTTTTCGACGAGCATTGGATCGATGCACCGGTGCGACCCGGTAAGGCGCCGGGCGCCTTTGCCCATCCGACGGTTCCTTCCGCGCATCCTTACGTGCTCGTCAACTATATGGGCAAGCCGCGGGACGTGATGACGCTCGCTCACGAGCTCGGCCATGGCGTGCACCAGGTGCTGGCCGGCGCTCAAGGGGCGTTGATGGCCTCGACGCCGCTGACGCTTGCCGAGACCGCCTCCGTCTTCGGCGAGATGCTGACCTTCCGCGCGCTGCTCGACCGGACCAGGGACAAGCGCGAGCGCAAGGCCATGCTGGCGCAGAAGGTCGAGGACATGATCAACACGGTCGTGCGGCAGATCGCTTTTTATGATTTCGAGCGCAAGGTCCACACGACCCGCAAGAAAGGCGAACTGACCGCCGACGATCTGGGCGAGCTCTGGCTGTCGGTGCAGGGCGAAAGCCTCGGTCCGGCGATCCGGCTGTCCGAGGGATATGAGACCTATTGGGCTTATATCCCCCACTTCATCCATTCGCCCTTCTATGTCTATGCCTATGCCTTCGGCGATTGCCTGGTGAACTCGCTCTATGCTGTCTATCGGAACGCCGAGAGCGGCTTTCAGGAGAAGTATTTCGACATGCTGAAGGCCGGAGGAACCAAGCATCACTCCGAGTTGCTGGCGCCATTCGGGCTCAATGCCACCGATCCGTCGTTCTGGGCACAGGGACTGTCGATGATTGAAGGGCTGATCGACGAACTGGAGGCGCTTGATAGGACCTGACCGAACCCGTCCGGCAAGACGACGACCGACTGCAACCCGTATGATCGAACACGCGCCCTTTGTCCTATTCCGGGACGACAGCGAAAACCTGACGACCGTCTTCGCCGAGCCGTCGCGCGTGATCACGGCGCGCACGCGGGCGGAGTTTCAGCGCGGCCTTGCCGAGCTCGATGCCGCCCACCACGCGGGCAAGTGGCTTGCCGGCTACATGGCCTATGAGGCGGGTCACCTCTTCGAGGAAAAGCTTGCGCTGTTTGCCGAGGAGAACCGCGAGACGCCGCTGATGTCCTTCGGCGTCTTCGACGCGCCGGCGGAAGACCATCCGCTCGCCGTGCCGCTTCGGCGCACCGAAAACGAGCCGTTTCTCGCCGAGCCGCGTGCCGGTTGGGACCTGCCGGCCTACCGGCAGCGCTTCGAACGGCTGCACCAGCATCTGCGCCGGGGCGATTGCTATCAGGCGAACCTGACGATGCCAGTCTTCGCGCGCTGGTCCGGCGACCCGCTCGCCGCCTTCTGGTCGCTGATCGAGCGCCAGCCGGTGAAGTACGGCGCGTTTGTGGCGCTCGATGGACCGCTGCTGTTGTCGCGCTCGCCCGAATTGTTCTTTCGTGTCGATGCCGACGGCTGGATCGAGACGCATCCGATGAAAGGAACGGCGCCGCGCGGGGCCAAGGCCGCTGAGGACGCAGCCATCATCCAGGCGATGCGGGACGACGAGAAGAGCCAGGCCGAGAACCGCATGATCGTCGACCTCCTGCGCAACGATATTTCCCGCGTCACCGAGGTGGGCACGCTCGACGTGCCGAGACTTTTCGACATCGAAACCTACCCGACGGTTCACCAGATGGTGAGCCATGTCCGGGCGAAGCTTCTGCCCGGGATCGGCGTCGGCGACATTTTCGCCGCGCTCTTCCCCTGCGGCTCCGTCACCGGCGCGCCGAAGATGCGGGCGATGGAGATCCTGCATGCGCTGGAGGCCGGCCCCCGCGACGCCTATTGCGGCGCCATCGGCTTCGTCGCACCGAGCGGCATCATGCGCTTCAACGTGGCAATCCGCACCATCTCGGTCTTTCCCGACGGCCGTGCGATCTTCAATGTCGGCGGCGGCATCGTCTTCGATTCCAAGGCCGAGGCGGAATACGACGAATGCCTGCTGAAGGCGCGCTTCGCAGTCGGCGACGCCGAGATCGCGCAGTGACGGATTTCTCGCTGATTGAGACGTTGCGCTACGACCCGGCAGCGGGATTGGTCCGCCGCCGGCTGCATCTGGCACGCTTGATACGTTCCGCCCGTCGCCTCGGATTTGCGGGCGCTGCCACCGCCGGGGAGCGCCTGGACGAGGCCGTGCACGGCGCCGGACAACCGCTCCGCGTCCGCCTCACGCTCAGTCGCGACGGCACCGTGGCGGTTGCGACCGCCCCCTTCACGCCGCTTCCCGCTGATACGACATGGCGGGTACGGATCGCGTCCACGCGGCTCGACTCCGGCGACCGGCTCCTGCGGATGAAGACGACGCGGCGCCATGTTTATGAGACGGCGCGCGGCGAGTTTTCCCTGGAAGAGGCAGACGAGGTCATCCTGCTAAACGAGAAGGGCGAGGTCTGCGAGGGCACGATCACCTCGGTTTTCTTCGACGACGGCAGCGGCGTGTTCAAGACGCCGCCGATCGCCTGCGGCCTTCTCGCCGGTGTGCTTCGCAGCGACCTCATCTGTGGGCGCAGGGCACGCACCACGCGCCTGCTTCCGGCCGATCTTCGGCACGGCCGCCTTTTTATCGGAAACTCGCTAAGAGGTCTGATCCGGGCGGAACTCGTAGTCTGAACCAGGAAGCGTGTAGCGTTTCACCCGATCGCGGCCTTCGCGCTTGGCGAGATGGAGCGCTCGGCCGGCGCGCACATAGATGTCGTTGACCCTGTCGCCCTCGCGATATTCCGCAAGCCCTGCCGAGCAGGTATAGTAGAATTCCGGAATGTTCGCCAACGGCCTGGCGCTGCGCACCTTCTCAAGCAGCCGATCAAGAATGAGGTTCGCTTCGCTGACGGTGGTGTCGGGCAGGATCAGCATGAACTCCTCGCCGCCGATCCGGCCGAAACAATCGGTACGGCGCACGAAGCCCTGCATCTGACGGGCGAAATCGAGCAGCACCTCATCGGCCCCGTGCGGGCCAAAGCGGTCGTTGATGGCCTTGAAATAGTCGATGTCTAGGATCGCCACACACCCCCACATCTGTGGATTGTCGGCGCAGTTTTGCACGAAGTCGGCAAGCTTTCCCAAAGTGTGCCGGCGGTCAGGGACGCTGATCAGTTCATCCACCTGCGAGTCCCTGAGGGCGAAATCCCGGTCGCGCCGGTGCTTGCGCTCCTCCTCGCGCATCGCGGTGACGTCGACCGAGATGGAAAGGGTCCAACCCTTCTCGTCGACAGTCTCGGTCACGAACAGGGTGCGTCCGTCATGCAGCTCGACTTCCGCGGTTCGGTTGGGGGCGCTGCCGCGGCGCTCGCGCGCGGCGCCGATCCAGCCCTCGATGTCGCTGGTCTCGATCATCGCTCCGCTGCCGGTCGCGTGGTTGCGGCGCGTGATCTCCGCCCAGGTCGGAGTCTCTTCCACGCCGACGTGATAGGCGGAGCGAAATGCCGCATTGGCAAAGCGCAATCGGTCGTGCTGATCGTAGAGCGCGATCAGCACGGGCGTTCTGGCTTGCAGACCCATCAGGGCCTTGGCGTATTCACCGGTCACGTTTGGTCTGCTCCAGCTGGAACGGCATCAATCACGGCGCGAAGCGGACGGCTCAACTTAAGCTATAGCACGAAACGCTTGTGACAAGTCGCATTAACATGCGAAACCCGAGGGAATGGTCAAGTCGAGTCATCTCGAATGAAGCACACGCCTTACGACGGCGCGTCGAAGCCCTTGACGATAGGTCTCGCCGAGCTCGAACCCGACCGGTGGATCGAGCTGGGAGAGGCGCTCGGCTTTTATCTGTCGGAAAAGGCGCGGCTGCTGGTCGCAAACCGCCGCAGCGTCTTCGCGGCCGCGGCGGAAAGCGAGAACGCCCAGCGGGAGTCTCTCTCTCTCTCTCTCTCTCTCTCTCTCTCTCTCTCTCTCTCTCTCTCTCTCTCTCTCTGCTCATTGATTATCTGTTGCGCCGCTGTCCACATATCCACCGGCGCGATGGCGGGACGATGGTCGTCGGCGGGCGCTGCCGCAAGCGGCGTACAAGGGTCTGGTCAGCAAGCGGGAAGCCCTGCTTTTCGCCCTCGCCACGATTGCCGGTTAAGCAATTAATGAAATCGCGGTTGACCGGCCGGCCCTTTATTGTGACAGGAAACTGTGCTCTACAGCGCCGCGCGTCTTATCAGGCGCGCAGAGATTGCTGAAGCAGGCCCCAGCATGAACTAAGGCCCGCTATTCCCGCGCGTTCAATCACCACCGAGACGTTTTGCCAGGAGAAACGCTAAAATGTCAGACACCACCTATCCGGTCTATGGCGAGATTACCGGCCCGATCGTCATGATCGGCTTCGGTTCGATCGGCCACGGCACACTGCCGCTGATCGAGCGCCACTTCAAATATGACAAGAACCGGCTGATCGTGGTGGAACCGCGCGAAGATGCAAGGGATGCGGAGATTTTCGCACGCCATGGCGTGCGGCACGTCCGCGAATACGTGACCAAGGACAATTACAAGGAAGTCCTCAAGCCGCTGCTCACCGAGGGCGGCGGCCAGGGCTTCTGCGTCAATCTCTCGGTCGACACCTCGTCGCTCGACCTCATGAAGCTCTGCCGGAAGCTCGATGTGCTTTACATCGACACGGTCGTCGAACCCTGGCTCGGCTTCTACTTCGATACTGAAATGGACAACGCCGACCGCACCAATTATGCGCTCCGCGAGACCGTCCGCCGCGAAAAGGAAAAAAACCCCGGCGGCACGACGGCGATTTCCACCTGCGGCGCCAACCCAGGCATGGTTTCCTGGTTCGTCAAGAAGGCGCTCTTGAACCTCGCCGACGACATCGGCCTCAAATACGAGGAGCCGCATCAGGATGACCGCGAGGGCTGGGCGAAGCTGATGAAGAAGGTGGGCGTCAAGGGCATCCACATCGCTGAACGCGACACCCAGCGGACGAAGAGCCCGAAGCCGCTCGACGTCTTCTGGAACACCTGGTCCGTCGAAGGCTTCATCTCCGAGGGCCTGCAACCGGCCGAACTCGGCTGGGGCACGCATGAAGACTGGATGCCCAAGAACGCGAAGAAGCACAAGAAAGGCTGCAGGGCGGCGATCTATCTCGAGCAGCCGGGCGCCAACACCCGCGTTCGCACCTGGTGCCCGACGCCCGGACCGCAATATGGCTTCCTCGTCACCCATAACGAGTCGATCTCTATCGCCGATTTCTTCACCGTTCGCGACAAGAATGGCGACGTCGTCTACCGTCCGACCTGCCACTACGCCTATCATCCGGCCAATGACGCTGTCCTGTCGCTGCATGAGATGTTTGGCAACGGCGGCAAGGCACAGCCGGAACTGCACGTCCTCGACGAAAACGAACTCGTCGACGGTATCGACGAACTCGGCGTGCTGCTCTACGGCCATGCCAGGAACGCTTACTGGTACGGTTCGCGCCTGTCACTCGAAGAGACCCGCCGCATCGCGCCCTATCAGAATGCGACCGGCCTGCAGGTGACGAGCGCCGTTCTCGCCGGCATGGTCTGGGCGCTGGAAAACCCGAATGCGGGCATCGTCGAGGCCGATGAGATGGACTACAAGCGCTGCCTCGAAGTGCAATCGCCCTATCTCGGTCCAGTCGAAGGCCACTATACGGACTGGACGCCGCTCGACGGCCGCCCGGGCCTCTTCCCCGAGGACATCGACACCCGCGATCCTTGGCAGTTCAGGAATATCCTGGTCCGCTAGCGCATCGATTCTTGCGTGTCTGAAAAGACGCGCGGCGCTGAACATGGTCAGGGGTATGGGCGCTGGCGCGCCCATACCCCGATTCGACAAGAATCGCTTGCGCCCGGGGGAATCGGCTTCGAGCGCTTATCGCAGATCGGGCTTTAACGACAAGCCCGCTCTTGCTTTCAACTCCTGATCGCGGCATGGTTCCGCATCCCTGCGACGATGCGCTTTGTGCAGAAAAGTCGCTGCAGCGCCTTGAATTTCTGCCCGATTTTGCCTTTAGCCGGTTCCGGATCGGAGATTTATGCGCTAGAGCGGACGAGTGTGAAGCGGTTTTGCGTTCGCATCCGCTGCAATCCGTGACGCGGGAGAAACGCCAATGAAGCCATTCGCCACCCTTGCACTTCTTGCCGCCGCCGCGGCGCTGGCATCATGCCACACGACATCAAGGACCGTCCGACCGATGCCGCAGGCAAGCCAGCCCGCCGGTGTGGAAGGTGCCTGGGTCGATCCGAACGGCATTGTCTCCACCTTCGCGGGCGGCACCTTCTCGACGCGGACCACCGACACCAACCAGCTTCTTGCCTCCGGCAGCTACGTCAATGTCAGCCCGACGCTGGTCGAGATCAACATGACCTCGCTCGTGCGCAACACGCAATCCAAGGTCAATTGCGCGCTGGTGACATCCCATCAGCTGAACTGCACCACGGACTCCGGCGCGCAATTCTCGCTGGCACGCCGAGGTTGAGACGAAGCATTCCTGGAATGCCTTCCAAAAGCCCCCGCTCCGGGGGCTTTGTCATTTCCAACGAGCGCTTTAACGCCGATTCGACTGAGTGGAAGCACGACACGTTTAACGCTTGCAGTCGGCCGCGACTGGTGAAAACATCCGGCCTGGCAAATCGACCGCGGTCCTGGGCAAACAGGGAGTATATCATGATCAGACACATGCGGACCGGCCTTGTCGCCGCCTCGCTTCTCGCGCTTTCATCGGGCGCCGCCTTCGCCGACTACCAGCTGAATATCCTGCACATCAACGATCTCCACTCGCGCATCGAACCGATCAACAAATATGATTCGACCTGCTCGGCCGAAGAGGAGGAGGAGAACGAATGCTTCGGCGGCGTGGCAAGGGTGAAGTCCGCGATCGACGCCCACCGCAAGAATTTCGCCGATGCCGGCGCCAATGTGCTGGTCCTCGATGCCGGCGACCAGTTCCAGGGGTCGCTTTTCTACACGACCTACAAGAGCGAGGCGGTAGCCGAATTCATGAACGGTATCGGCTTTGACGCCATGGCCGTCGGCAATCACGAATTCGACGATGGACCGGAGGAACTGGCGAAGTTTCTCGACAAAGTGAAGTTCCCTGTCATCTCCGGCAATACCGTCATCGGCGCCGACACACCGATCGCCAATCGCATTCCCGGCTACATCGTCAAGGAGGTGGGCGGCCAAAAAATCGCCGTGGTGTCGGTCCTTGCAACCGATACGGATGAAACCTCCTCGCCCGGCAAGAGCGTATTTTTCGAGGACGAGATCACATATCTGAAAGGGATCGTGCCGAAAATCGAAGCCGAGGGGATCAACAAGATCATTCTCCTGTCCCACGTCGGCTATCGGCGCGACAAGGAGATTGCTGCAGCCGTCGACGGCATCGACGTGATCGTCGGCGGGCACAGCCATACGCTGCTATCCAACACGGACGAAAAGGCAGCCGGCCCCTATCCGACGAACGTCAAGAACCCCTCGGGCGTCGAGGTGCCGATCGTCCAAGCCTATGCCTATTCCAAATATCTCGGCAATCTGATGGTCGTCTTCGACGATCAAGGCAAGGTGAAGTCGGCAAGCGGCAAACCGGAACTGCTCGACGCCTCCATCACGCCTGACGCGGGTTTCAAGGATCGTATCGCCGAGCTCGGCAAGCCGATTGAGGAACTGAAGACGAAGGAGATTTCGGAAGCGACCGCCGTCATCGACGGATCGCGCGAGACCTGCCGCGCGCAGGAATGCGCCATGGGCAATCTCGTCGCCGACGCCATGCTTGCACGCGTTGCCCCGCAGGGCATTTCCGTCGCCATCCAGAATGGCGGCGGCCTGCGCGCCTCCATCGATGAGGGGACGGTGACGATGGGCGAAGTGCTGACGGTGCTTCCCTTCCAGAACACGGTCGCCACTTTCCAGCTCAAGGGCTCGGACCTGATCGCGGCGCTTGAAAACGGGCTGAGCCAGATCGAGGAGGGCGCCGGACGCTTTCCGCAGGTGGCGGGTCTCAAATACAGCTTCGATAAGTCCAAGCCGGCCGGCAACCGCGTCGTTTCCGTGGAGGTCAAGGAAGGGGACGGCTTCGTGCCTCTCGACCCGACCAAGACGTACGGCGTCGTCTCGAACAACTACATGCGGGCGGGCGGCGACGGCTACGAGATTTTCGCGACCGCCGGCATGAATGCCTACGACTTCGGCCCGAGCCTCGAAGAGGTCGTCGCCGACTATCTCGCCGCCAAGCGCCCCTATAAGCCCTATACGGACGGCCGCATCACCGCGGTCGCGGCGGCAGCAGCAGCGCCGGCGGCGGAGCCAGCCGCCGCCGCGGCCGAGGCAATGCCCGAATCGACGGCACCGGCTGGCGGCCCGCAGAAGCACGTCGTCGCCAGCGGCGACACGCTCTGGGATCTCGCCGAGTCCTTCTACGGCAATGGCGCGGAGTGGAGAAAGATATCGGCCGCCAATGGCGACCCGGCGCCGCGCCGGCTCGCTATCGGCCGCGAATTGGAAATTCCGGCTAAGTAAGACATTCTGCCTCACGTTTAGCGCCGGCGCGGGCTTTCCCGCGCCGGCTTTTCTTTTTAGAAGTGTTTGAAAGTAGAGGCGCCGCTCAACATATGTACGCGCATGAGGAAGACGATGACCGAAGCAACCGCAGAACCGATCGCCCCCACTCATCCGCCCGTGAATTTCGGGAAGGTCGGCGTGCTGCTCGTCAATCTCGGCACTCCGGACGGCACCGATTTCGCCTCCATGCGCCGCTACCTCAAGGAATTCCTCAGCGACAGGCGCGTCATCGAATGGTCGCGCCTCTTCTGGTACCCGATCCTCTACGGGATCGTGCTCAACACGCGACCGCGCAAGGTCGGCAGGGCCTATGAGCTGATTTGGAACAAGGAGAAGAACGAAAGCTGGCTGCGGACCTATACGCGCAGCCAGGCGGCACTGATGGCGACAAGCCTCGCCGACGAGCCGCAGGTGGTTGTCGACTGGGCCATGCGCTACGGTCAGCCGTCGATCGCCTCGCGCCTGGAGGTGCTGCAGAAGCAGGGCTGCGAGCGCGTCCTGGTCTTTCCGCTCTATCCGCAGTATGCGGCGGCAACGACCGCGACCGTCAACGACAAGGCGTTCGGGGCGCTCCTCAAGATGCGCTGGCAGCCGGCCCTGCGGACCGTTCCGCCCTACCACGACGATCCGGTTTATATCGACGCGCTGGCCACCTCGATCGATCGCCACCTGGCGACGCTCGATTGGCAGCCGGAGGTCGTCCTTGCCTCCTTCCACGGCATTCCGAAAAGCTACTTCGACCTCGGCGATCCCTATTACTGTCAGTGCCAGAAGACGGCGCGGCTACTCAGGGAAAGACTGGGCTGGCCGAAAGAGAAGCTGCAGGTTACCTTCCAGTCGCGCTTCGGCCCGGAGGAATGGCTGCAGCCCTACACGGACGCGACGGTCGAGAAACTTGCCAGGGACGGCGTCAAGCGCATCGCAGTGATCAATCCGGGCTTCGTCTCCGACTGCCTGGAGACCCTGGAGGAAATCGCCGGCCAGGCGGCCGAAAGCTTCCTCCACAATGGTGGCGAGAAATTCACCCATATCCCCTGTCTGAACGACAGCCCCGAGGGCATGGCGGTGCTCAACCACGTCGCGCGCCGCGAATTGCAGGGGTGGATTTAACGGAAGTTCGTACGGAAACTCAACCGCATCGGCCCGAAAATCGGACCCGATTCTCGAAGGTACGATGCGCGGTTTCAAGGAGTTACAGCCTCCTCGTGAGGACGCACGGCGCCATGTGCCGCCACCGCAGCGGTGTCCCTCGCCCCCTGTCTGCAGCCGAAAGGACACGGTGAGGGCAAGCTCTTGCAAACAGCGGAAACCGTGCCTCCTCGGGACTATCCGACTTTCTTCATGGCCGTCGGCCCGTCGCCGATCGAACGGATGAGAATGCGGTTGCGCCCCTGCACCTTGGCGTCATAGAGCGCGGCGTCCGCCTCCGACAGAAGAAGATCCGGCTCCGTCTGCAGGACCGGGCCGCTCGCAACGGCTATGCCGATGCTGGCGCTCACTTTCCGGAACTCGCTCTGCGAATGGACGATATTCTCCTTTTCGAGAAGTTGCGCGAACTGTTCCGCAACCGTGATCGCGCCCTTCTCGCTGATATCCGGCAGCAGGACCGCGAATTCCTCGCCGCCGTAGCGGGCGACAATGTCGCCGGGCCGTTTCGCCGACTTCAGCAGACAGTTGCTCACCAGGCGCAGACATTGATCGCCGGCAGGATGCCCGTAGGTGTCGTTATAGGCCTTGAAGCAGTCGATATCGATCATCAGCAGGCTGAGCGAGGCATTGTTCCTGGCGCACTTGGCAGCCTCGCGTTCAAAGGCCTCGTCGAAGGCGCGGCGGTTGACGATGCCGGTCAGCCCGTCCGTCTCCGCAAGGTTCTTCAACTGCGCGGCCGACATCCGAAGCGCGATTTCGGACTGCTTCGTCGCGGTGATGTCGGAGACGACCACCATCGCGCTGCCGTCCGCCGCAAGCCTCGTGCGAATGCTGAGCCAGTCTCCATTCTGGAGTTGAACCTCTTCATCCTTGTTCTGGTGCAAAGCGGCGCTGAGCGACTTGATCCAGTCTTCCACCGCCTCATAGTCGATACCTGAACGCTCACGCGTTTCGGCGACGCGTCGCAGAATGTCGCTGATATGGGCGCCGATCACCCGGGCGCCCCCGGAGAGCGGGAAAGCACTGCGATACTGCTCGTTGCAGAACAGCAGGTAGCCTTCCCTGTCGAACATCGCAAAGCCATCCGACATTCCCGCGATCGCATGGGAAAGCAGATCCTTGTTTTCCCGCAGTTCCCGCTCCAGGGCAACCCGCTCGGTAACGTCCCGCGTGACGCCGGCAAGGCCGATCACGCGGCCCTCCTGGTCCCTGAGCGGAACTTTGGAGGCGAGAAGATCTCTGCCTTCGATGTGCTCGACGGAATCGATCAGAGGCACGCCCGTGCGCATGACCTCCTGTTCGCTGTGATAGAGTTCTTCTGCCAGACGCAGCGGCTGGAGATCGAAATCCGACAGGCCGACCATTTCCGCTGTCGTCCTGTAGCGGTAGAGCCGGATCATGTTTTCGTTGACGGTGATGAACCGGCTGTCCCTGTCCTTGACATAGAGATAGTCGGGCGATTGCGAAAATGCGGTTTCGAGCATCCGGCGCTCGAGGTCCAACTGGCGTGTTTTCAGAATGATGAGGCCGCAGATCAGCGTCGCCGTCACATTCATCGCCGTCATGGGCAGGCCGATTGCGGCGAGCGTGCGAGCACTCGAAAGAGTGGGCAGCAGCGCCATCGTTATGACAAGCACGCTGCCGACGGCGGCGGCGAGCATGACGACGTGCATGAAGGTCGGCGATTTCTTCCTTATGCAGAGATTGGCGAGGAGTCCGATCGCCGCAAGGGCGGCCATGACCAGTATGCCCTCTGAGGCAGCCGCTCCGCCGAGCACGAGACGAACGGCGATCGCCAGTGTCACGGCGATCGCGGCAGAGAGCGCCCCGCCGAACATCCCGGCAAGCACGAGCGGCGCGAAACGCAGGTCGATATAGATGCCGGGCGCGAACTCGATGGCAAGCAGAATGGAGCCGATGGAGGCCCCGCCGGCGATAGCCCCGAGCACGGCATTTTCACGATCGGCCAGCCGCGAGCGGAACCAGATCGACAGATGCGCCCAAAGTGAAATTGCCAAGCTTACGAAAGCAAGATTGCCTACAAATTGCTCCCACATGCCATTCATCACGCTGCATCGGCCTTCCAGAACATCCTCAAGGCCACCATTACGCGAAAATTCCTTTGAGCTTCCTTAAGGCGAGGCTGAAATTGCGCACAGTTTTCTTTCACAGCCGAGCCGCTTTCGCCCGCTGCCGCTTGAAAAAGCGGAGCGAATCGCCACGTGTTGGATTGAAGCAGCGTGCCTATCGCTAAAGTTGAAGAGTGGAGGACTATCCTTGGGCGGCATGGATATCGCGGTCATTGCTTTCGTCGTCTTCGTCTTTCTGGTGCTCCTCACCGGCGTCAAGACCGTACCGCAAGGCTATCGCTACACTGTCGAGCGCTTCGGCCGATACGTGAGAACCATCGAGCCGGGGCTAAACGTCATCATTCCGGTGTTCGACCGCATCGGCGCGAAAATGAACGTGATGGAGCAGGTTCTCGACGTGCCGACCCAGGAGGTGATCACCAAGGACAATGCCAGCGTTTCGGCTGACGCAGTCGCCTTTTACCAGGTCCTGAACGCCGCCCAGGCCGCCTACCAGGTCGCAAATCTCGAAAACGCCCTCCTCAACCTGACCATGACCAATATCCGCTCGGTCATGGGGTCGATGGATCTCGACGAGTTGCTCTCCAACCGCGATACGATCAACGATCGCCTGTTGCGCGTCGTCGACGAGGCCGCCAATCCCTGGGGCATCAAAATCACCCGTGTCGAGATCAAGGATATCGCGCCGCCGACGGACCTCGTCGAGGCCATGGCCCGGCAGATGAAGGCGGAGCGTGAGAAGCGCGCACAGGTGCTGGAGGCCGAAGGCGCAAGGAACGCCCAGATTCTCCGCGCCGAAGGCGCGAAACAATCGGCCATCCTCCAGGCGGAGGGGCAGCGCGAAGCCGCCTATCGCGAAGCGGAAGCGCGCGAACGCCTGGCAGAGGCCGAAGCCAAGGCGACCCGAATGGTCTCCGAAGCGATTGCTGCAGGCGACGTCCAGGCGATCAACTACTTCGTGGCGCAGAAATATACCGAGGCCCTGGCGTCGATCGGCACCGCAAACAACCAGAAGATCGTCCTGATGCCCATGGAAGCAGCCTCGCTGATCGGTTCGCTTGGCGGCATAGGCGCAATTGCCCGAGAGGTCTTCGCCGAGGGCCAACAGCCAGCCGCGCGCTCGCGTGCCTCCACGCCGCGCACCGGTCCGGCCCCCGGTCCTCTCGAGACGCCGTGAGGGCCGCACATGATCGCCCGCCTCGTTCTCGAACTCGGTCCCTGGAGCTGGTGGGTGCTGGGCCTCGTGCTGCTGGCGGCGGAAGTGCTCGTCCCCGGCGTATTCCTGGTGTGGATCGGGCTCGCGGCGCTCATCACCGGCGTTCTGTCCCTCCTCCTATGGGACGCAGCATTCTGGCTCTGGCAGGTCCAACTCATCGCGTTCGCCCTGCTCTCGATGATCGCGGTCCTGATCGGACGCCGCATCGTCGCGGCCTCCGAGGAAAGCGACGAGCCACTGCTAAACAAACGTGCCGAAAGCCTGGTCGGCCGCACCGCGGTGCTCGAACAGCCAATCGCCGAGGGCCATGGTCGCGTGCGCCTCGACGACACGACTTGGGCGGTCGAGGGACCCGACCTTCCCGCGGGCACACGCGTGCGCATCGTCGCCAGCACCGGAAGGCACCTGACGGTTGAGCGTGCCTGACCGGGCGTCGACGCCGGTTGCCGTCACGGCGCTGTAAGGACTGATCCGCTCGGCGGAAACTATTGATTAACCACGCCGCTTTACGATTGCGAAAGAATTGCAATCGGACATGCGGAACAGACGATCAATGGCGCCCAGTACCTCACGCTCTCAATTGGCGGGCGCCAAGCGGGTGACGATGCCAGCGTGGCTGTTGGCCGGCTGGACCGCTTTCGCTCTGACACCCGCTTCGGCGCAGAGTCTCGCACCTCTTGTGAACGATGGCGTCGCCACCAGTCTGACTGCCACGAGCCCGGCCATTACCGATCCGCAGACGACCGGCGCGGTCTCCGGTGCGGATCTCTCGCCGGCGCTCGACGAGGATCTCAACCGCCTCAACCGGCGCGAAGATACTATCGACGGGCTGCGCGCTCGCCCCGATCCCTATGGCGGCGAGGCGGCGGGTATCCGGATCGGCACCTTCGTCCTGAAGCCGGCGCTCAGCGAAAGCTTCAATCATGAGCGGCAGGAGACGGGCGGCGACCGCCAGAGCCGGAGCTTCCTCGAGACCGGCCTCAAAGGGTCGCTCACCTCGGATTGGTCGCGCCATCAGTTGAGCGTGACCGGCGAAGGCGTGCGGCAGCACAATGTTTCGGGCGACGGTGAAGAAGAACCGCGTGCCGATATCGATGCGGAACTGCGGCTCGACTTGAGCGAGGACACCATAGCCAGGCTACGGGCGGGCTACAGCTTCGAGCGCGAAGATGCCAGCGATCCGAACGCGATTGCCAATGCAGAGACCCAATCCGGCGTAAACGGCTACAGGCTCGGCGCGGCGGCGGAGCGCGATTTCGGCATGATCCGGGGTTCGATCGGAATTGATTTCGAACGCCGCACCTATGGCGATGTCGAGCTCGACGATGGGACCACGATGTCCCAGGAGGACAGGGATCGCAACATCGGTACGCTTACCGCACGCATCGGCCTGGAGCTTTCCCCGGCGCTCATCCCCTTCCTCGAAGGCTCCGTCGGAAAATCGGTTTATGATCTCAGGCAGGATACGCTCGGCTTCGAACGCTCCTATCAGAGCTATGCCGGCCGTGCCGGCGTGGAGGTCGATCTCGGCGAGAAGCTCAACGGTGAACTTGCGGCCGGCTACGAGACCTACCGTTTCGACGATGCACGGCTCGGCGATCTGCGCGGGCTATCAGTCGACGGGCGCATCAACTGGTCGCCGCAACGCGGCACCGATGTCCTGTTCGGCTTCCTGACGTATCTTGACCCGTCCACCACAGCCGGCGAGGCGGGATCGATCAATTATCAGCTGACGAACGTGGTCACGCATCAGGTGAGGTCGGATATCGTCGCCAGGCTCTCCAACAGCGTGACGCTGCTCAATTTCCCGTCGGGTGCCGCCGGCTCCGACGAGACAACCTGGCGCACGGGCGCCGGGCTGACCTATGACATGAGCCGCTATCTCGCGCTCACCGGAGATGTGAGCTACGAGCGCACGAACAGAAACAGCGGGGCTTCGAGCGAAACAGCGCGCGTGGGCGTTGGGCTCACGCTGAGACGCTGATTGCCAGCTGCAAGCGCAAACGCCACGCCCCAGGATGTGGCCGGAATTCGTACCCTCAAGCTTGGATCACTCGAGTCTTTCCAGCAATCCCTTGAGCGGCCCCTCGACCACCGGACGGATGTCGGCGCGCTCCAGCGCGAAGGCGACATTGGCGAGAATGAAGCCGTCCTTGGAGCCGCAATCGAAGGTCTCGCCGCGGAAGTGATAGGCCGAGAAGGGCTGCGTCTCGGAAAGCTTCACCATGCCGTCGGTCAGCTGGATCTCGTTGCCGGCGCCGCGCTCCTGGCGCTCCAGGATCGGGAAGATTTCCGGCTGCAGAATGTAGCGCCCGTTGATGAAGAAGTTCGACGGCGCCGTGCCCGCTGCGGGCTTCTCGACCATTCTGGTGATCCTGAAGCCCTCCCCGACCGGCTCGCCGACGCCGACGATGCCGTATTTGTGCGCCTGGTCGGGCGCGCATTCCTCGACGGCGACGACATTGCCGTTGCTCTCTTCGTAAAGCTCGACCATGCCCTTGAGGCAGCCCTTCTCACCTTTCATGATCATGTCGGGAAGAAGCAGGGCGAAGGGTTCGTTGCCGACGAGATCACGCGCGCACCAGACCGCGTGCCCCAGGCCGAGCGGCGCCTGCTGACGCGTGAAGCTTGTGGTGCCGGCCTTCGGCAGCATGGCTTCGAGAAGCTCGATCTCCGCCTTCTTGTTGCGTTCGCGCAGCGTCTGATCGAGTTCCACCTGGATGTCGAAATAATCTTCGATGACCGCCTTGCTGCGGCCCGTCACGAAGATCAGATGCTCGATGCCCGCATCGAGCGCCTCGTCGACGACATATTGGATGACCGGCTTGTCCACCACCGTCAACATTTCCTTCGGCACGGCCTTGGTGGCGGGAAGGAAGCGCGTCCCCAGTCCCGCGACGGGGAAAACGGCTTTGCGGACTTTACGCTTTTCGGTCATGGAAACCTCCTTGCAGTGGTTCTCGTCTACAGCACCGCCGTCTTATCAGACGCGCAAAGGTCTCTGTAGCACCTTGAATTACTGCATGTCTTTGCCCGTGAATCGAGGCGATTCAAGGAGACATGCGTTGGTCTGAAGCAGGCAATCTACACTTGAACAGGCCTGCGCCGGCCACAGTCGTGATGTCCTGTAACGATCTGAATCTCTGCAGGCTTTCCATAATCGACTTCGATTGACGAAATCTTGCAGAGACCGAGTTTACCGACTTTCCATCAAGGAAGACGACTCGGCGCTTTCATGGTAAAGACTTTATTGACCTCGTTTCTGTAGGCTTCTGCACTGATCCGCTACGGCTGCTGCCGTACGGCCTCAAGTAGGACCGCATGCTGCCCCAGCGGCCCTTGCGGGCGACATTCGCAATCCGGAGTAATTGGTCCGGGATGAACACCGGCTGAATGCTCCGCCGAGAAACGGAACCGACAGCAAATGATCAGAAACCGCAGGACGTTCTTCCGGCATATCGCCGCCGCTCTCGTCATCGCCGCCGCGTCCGGTGCCTCGCCGGCGCGCGCAGACTCGGGTTTTCAAAACTGGATCAATGACTTCTACGCGACCGCGGCCAAGAACGGCATCTCCAGGGAGACTTACCGCCAGGCCTTTGCCGGCGTAACGACGCCCGACCCCACGGTCATCGAGAAAGCCAACCACCAACCCGAGTTCGAGCACAAGATTTGGGAATATATCGACTCGCGAGTCAATCCGTACACCAAGCGCATCGGCCAGGAGATGGCGGCCAGGCATGCGCGGACGCTCGCTGCCATCGAGCGGCATTTCGGCGTCGACGGATCGGTGCTCTTGGCGATCTGGTCTATGGAATCGAATTACGGCGCCATCCTCGAAAAGGACGACCGGCTGCACTACGTGCCGCGCGCGCTGGCGACCCTTGCCTATGCCGACCCGAAGCGGGCGAAATTTGCCCGCACGCAGCTCATCGCAGCCTTGAAGATCCTGCAGCGCGGCGATGTAGCGCCGCGTGACCTCACCGGTTCCTGGGCCGGTGCGATGGGCCATACACAATTCATTCCGACGAGTTACCTGCTCTACGCCGTCGATGCCGATGGCAACGGTCATCGCGACATCTGGAACTCGGTTCCGGATGCACTGGCAACGGCAGCCAATCTCCTGAAAAAGAACGGCTGGCGGACGGGCGAGACCTGGGGCTACGAAGTGGTGCCGCCGGCCAATGCCGCGAAATATGCGGGCCAGACGAAGACGATCGGGCAATGGGCGGCGCTCGGCTTCGTCCGCCCGGGGGGCAAGGGCTTCCGCAATCCCGGCATGCGTGCCGAACTCAAGCTGCCGAGCGGCGGGAATGGTCCCGGATTCCTGATGACGAGGAATTTCTTCGTCATCAAGCGCTACAACGCTTCGGACTCCTATGCGCTCGGCGTCGGCCTGCTCGCCGACCAGATTGCCGGCTATTCCGGCATGCACCAGCGCTGGCCGCGCCCGGCTGGCTCTCTCGATATCAGCGAGAAGTTCGAGCTCCAGAGCCGCCTCAAGGAGCTTGGCTACTACAGCGGCGAGGTGGACGGCAATTTCGGCTCCGGGTCGCGGGCCGCGATCCAGGCGTTCCAGGCGCAAAATGGTCTGGCACCGGACGGTGAGCCGAACCAGCATCTCCTGCGCGCGCTGCGAAAGTGAGTGGAACGACGCAGCTTTCAATTGCGGCGATTTGCGGCTAGACGGTCCGAAATCGCCGCGATCCGGCGTATGATGAGGGCCATGTTGATCGAGAGAACCGGCGGCAAGGGAAAGATCTTGCATTCGCTCCGTTTCGCAGCCGTGCTCGGGGCGGCGGCGATGCTCGTTGCCGGCTTTTTTGCCACAATGGCCGCGGCACAGGAGCCGGTTCCGCGGCGCAACCTGCTGCAGCGCATTTTCGGCCTGGGCCAGCGGCCGATCTATTATGACGACCGATACGCGTACCCGGAGGCACCGAGGCCGCGGCGGATACAGAAGCGCCAGGCTCAGCCCGCAGGCGTCCAGCAGCGACGCCAGCAGAGCGCCAAGCCGCGCATCGCCGAGACGCCGCCGCCTGCCCCGGTCGTCGACAAATCGCCGGATGCGAAGAAGGTCCTAGTCGTCGGCGACTTCATTGCCGCGAGCCTCGGCGACGGCCTCAAGGTCGCCTTCGAGGAGACGGCGGGCATAGCCATCGAAACGCGCGCCAGCGGTTCCTCGGGCCTCGTCCGCGACGATTATTTCGACTGGCCGGAAGTTCTGCCCGGTTACGTGGCAGAACTCAGTCCCGCCGCGATCGTCATCAGCATCGGCGCCAACGACCGCCAGACGATGCGCGTCGGCGACAGCAAGGAAAAGTTCCGGACCGATCGCTGGACCGAAGAATATCGCAGGCGCGTCGGCACGGTGGCGGCCATCGCACGGAAGGACAATCTGCCGGTCTTCTGGGTCGGCATGCCGCCCTTCCAATCCAGCGCGATGACCGCCGACATGGTGACCTTCAATGGCATCTATCGCGAGGAGGTTGAAAAGGCGGGCGGCCATTTCATCGACATCTGGGACGGCTTCGTCGACGAGCAGGGCAAGTTCGTGCTGACCGGTTCGGATATCAACGGCCAGCAGGTCCGGTTGCGCGGCTCCGACGGCATCAACCTGACGAAGGCCGGCAAGCGCAAGCTCGCCTTCTATGTCGAGAAGGAGATCCGCAAGCTGCTCGGCGGCGTGACGTCAGGCAGTGATGTTCCTGGCTCTGAGGGTCTCAAGGATCTCGGCGTCACCACACCGCTCGCCAGCGAGGACATCGTCAGGACCCAGCCGATCAGCCTGACGGACCCGGCACTCGACGGCGCGACGGCGCTTCTCGGTGCGGGCGATCCGCCGAAAGGGAATGGCAAGAGCGCGAGGGACCTGCTCGTCGAAAAGGGCGAGGTGGTCGCCGCCCCACCCGGCCGCATTGATGACTTCCGCCTCGCGAAGCCGGAGACGGTGATCAGCAAGCCATTGATGCGGAATTGAGCAATCCGGTCAGGCCGTGATCACTGCTTGGAAAGGTCCGCTGTTCAGGTATCCCTCAGCTCATCCGCCTGACCGTCCTCCGCAGCAGCTGCGGAGGGTGGACCGGCACCTTCGCCCCGTTTTGACGGGGAGAAGGGACTTGCCGCTACCGCGGCAGCACCGTCGAACCCATCAGCGCCTCGTCGATCGCTCGCGCCGCCTGGCGGCCTTCGCGGATCGCCCAGACGACGAGCGATTGGCCGCGGCGGACGTCGCCGGCCGTCCAGAGCTTTTCGACCGAGGTCCTGTAATCCCGCTCGTTGGCGACGACGTTGGTCGAGCCCCGACGGTCGACATTGAGGGCCAGTCGATCGCCGAGATCCCTGACCACGCTGTCGGTGAACGGCCCGCGGAAGCCGATGGCGATGAAGGCGAGGTCGGCCTTGATGACGAATTCGGTGCCCGCAATCGGCTTGCGGCGCTCATCCACCTGACAGCACTTGACGCCTGTCAGAATGCCGTCCTCGTCGCCGACGAATTCCAGCGTCGCTACCTGGAACTCGCGAACCGCGCCCTCTGCCTGGCTTGAGGAGGTGCGCATCTTCGTCGCCCAGAAGGGCCAGACCGCGAGCTTGTCTTCCTTTTCCGGCGGCTGCGGCCGAATGTCGAGCTGGGTCACCTTGACGGCGCCCTGGCGGAAGGCGGTACCGACGCAGTCGGACGCGGTGTCGCCGCCGCCGACGACCACGACATGCTTGCCGCCGGCCAGGATCGGCTCGGACGGCCAGCCGACGCTGTCTATATTCTCCCGGCCGATGCGCCGGTTCTGCTGAACGAGATAAGGCATCGCATCGTGCACGCCGGCAAATTCCACGCCCGGAATCCCTGCGTCGCGCGGGGTCTCGGAGCCGCCGCAATACACAACGGCGTCGTTCTCGTCGAGAAGCTGCTGGACGGCCAGGTCGACGCCGGCATTGACCCCACAGTGGAAGGTGACCCCCTCGCCCTTCATCTGCTCGATGCGGCGATCGATGAAGTTCTTTTCCATCTTGAAGTCCGGAATGCCGTAACGCAGAAGGCCGCCGGGCTTGGACTCGCGTTCGTAGACATGGACCTCGTGGCCGGCGCGGGCGAGCTGCTGGGCAGCCGCCATACCCGCCGGGCCGGAGCCGATGACCGCCACCCGCTTGCCAGTTTTGGTGACGGCCGGCTGCGGCACGATATATCCCATCTCATAGGCCTTGTCGGCTATCGCCTGCTCCACCGTCTTGATCGCGACCGGCACGTCTTCGAGGTTCAGCGTGCAGGCCTCCTCGCAAGGCGCGGGGCA
Organism: Ensifer sp. LCM 4579; assembly: GCF_001854885.1. GTDB lineage: Bacteria > Pseudomonadota > Alphaproteobacteria > Rhizobiales > Rhizobiaceae > Sinorhizobium. The sequence goes on from NZ_MDDV01000035.1 coordinate 179,933, forward strand.
GACGCGGCCGGTGAATTCCGGAAAATTGTTGGTGGAATGCAGGTTGCGGATCGCTTCGTCCCAATTGCCGTTATAGACGAGGTCGTTCCAGTCCGGGATCTGGTTGTGAACGGGGCAACCGGTCGGCCCGTGACAATAGGGAATGCCACAATCCATGCAGCGAGCGGCCTGCTTCTGCACTTCCTGGTCGGACATCGGAATGGTGAATTCACGGAAGTGGCGGATGCGGTCGGATGCCGGCTGGTACTTCGCCACCTGCCGGTCGATCTCGAGAAATCCAGTAACCTTGCCCATTTTACATTCCTGATATCTTCAATCTCAAACAGACGCGCCGTAAAGCGCGCGTGATGGCTCCCGCTTTCGGATAGACCGGATCGGGGGCCGCGGTCACAGGGGCCGATTACTCGGCCGCTTCCGCCATTCTCATGCGCTCCATATCCTCGAGCGCGCGGCGATATTCGACCGGCATGACCTTGCGGAATTTCGGCCGGTAGTCCGTCCAATGTTCGAGAATCTCCTTGGCGCGAACCGAACCCGTGTAATGCAGGTGGTTCGAAACGAGCTGGTAGAGCCGCTCTTCGTCGTGGCGCGTCATGTCGCCGGAGACGTCGACCCGGCCCTTGTGCATGAGGTCGCCGCCGTGGTGGTGCAGCTTCTCCAGCATATCGTCCTCCTCCGGAACCGGCTCCAGCTCGACCATGGCCATGTTGCAGCGACGGGCGAAATCGCCCTCGTCGTCCAGCACATAGGCGACACCGCCGGACATCCCGGCCGCGAAGTTGCGTCCCGTATTGCCAAGCACGACGACGACGCCGCCGGTCATATATTCGCAGCCGTGGTCGCCGACACCTTCGACGACGGCGATCGCGCCGGAGTTGCGCACAGCGAAGCGCTCGCCGGCGACGCCGTTGAAGTAGCATTCGCCGGAGATCGCACCATAGAGCACGGTATTGCCGACGATGATCGACTCCTGCGGCACGATCCTGGCGGTTTCCGGCGGCCGGACGATGATGCGTCCGCCCGAAAGCCCCTTGCCGACATAGTCATTGCCGTCGCCAACGAGGTCGAAGGTGATGCCGCGCGCAAGGAACGCACCGAAGGACTGACCCGCCGTGCCCTTGAGCGTCACGTGGATCGTGTCGTCCTTCAGGCCCTTATATCCCCAGCGCTTGGCAAGCGCGCCGGAAAGCATCGCCCCCGCCGAGCGGTCGACATTCTTGATCTCGGCTTCAAAGGCGACCGGCACCTTGGTTTCCAGCGCCAGCTTCGCCTTCTCGATCAGCCTGCGGTCGAGAATGTCGTCGATCGGATGGTTCTGGCGCTCCGTCCAATAGCTCGCTTCTTTCGGCGCTTCCACCTTGTGGAAGATCTTCGAAAAGTCGAGCCCCTTGGCCTTCCAGTGCTCGATCATGCCGTCGCGCTCGAGCAGTTCGGAAGCACCGATGATCTCGTCGAGCTTTCTGACGCCGAGTGACGCCAGGATTTCACGCACCTCTTCCGCGACGAAGAAGAAATAGTTGATCACATGCTCCGGCGTGCCCTTGAAGCGTTTTCTGAGCACCGGATCCTGGGTGGCGACGCCGACCGGGCAGGTGTTCAGGTGGCACTTGCGCATCATGATGCAGCCGGCCGCGATCAGCGGCGCGGTGGCGAAGCCGAACTCGTCGGCCCCCAGCATCGCACCGATGATGACGTCGCGGCCGGTCTTCAACCCGCCGTCGACCTGGAGCGCGACGCGCGAGCGCAGGCCGTTAAGGACAAGCGTCTGCTGGGTTTCGGCAAGGCCGATTTCCCATGGGCTACCCGCATGCTTCAGCGAGGTGAGCGGCGAGGCGCCGGTGCCGCCGTCAAAGCCGGCAATGGTGATGTGGTCGGCGCGCGCCTTGGCGACACCGGCCGCGACCGTGCCGACGCCCACTTCGGACACCAGCTTGACCGAGACATCGGCTTCCGGGTTGACGTTCTTCAGATCGAAGATCAGCTGCGCCAGATCCTCGATCGAATAGATGTCATGGTGCGGCGGCGGCGAGATGAGACCGACGCCTGGGGTAGAATGCCGGGTCTTGGCGACGGTCGCATCGACCTTGTGGCCGGGAAGCTGACCGCCCTCGCCGGGCTTGGCGCCCTGCGCCACCTTGATCTGCAGCACATCGGCGTTGACCAGATATTCGGTGGTGACGCCGAAGCGGCCAGAAGCGATCTGCTTGATCGCCGAGCGCTCCGGATTCATCGATCCGTCCGGCAGCGGCAGGTAACGGTCGCTCTCCTCGCCGCCCTCGCCGGTGTTCGACTTGCCGCCGATCCGGTTCATCGCGATCGCCAGTGTCGTATGGGCCTCGCGGCTGATCGAGCCGAAGGACATGGCGCCGGTCGAGAAGCGCTTGACGATCTCGGATGCCGGCTCGACCTCCTCGAGCGCGACGGGCTTGCGGCCGGCGTCCTCGGCGCGCCTGATCGTGAAGAGGCCGCGGATCGTATTCATGCGGCTCGCCTGCTCGTTCATCATCGCAGCGAATTCGCGATAGCGGTCCTCGGCGTTCCCGCGCACCGCATGCTGCAGCGAGGCGATCGCATCCGGCGTCCAGGCATGGCTTTCCCCGCGCATGCGGAAGGCATATTCGCCGCCGATGTCGAGCGCATTGGAGAGAACCGGGTCGGCGCCAAAGGCCGCCCTGTGGCGGGCAACGGTCTCTGCCGCGATCTCCTCGAGCCCGATGCCTTCGATCGTCGTCGCCGTGCCGAAGAAGTATTTCTCGACCAACGCCGAGGAAAGGCCGACGGCGTCGAAGATCTGCGCGCCGCAATAGGACTGGTAGGTCGAGATGCCCATTTTGGACATGACCTTGAGAATGCCCTTCCCGACCGCCTTGATGTAGCGGTAGACGATTTCGCTGGCGTCGACTTCCTTGGGGAACTCGCCGCGCTTGTGCATGTCGATCAGTGTGTCGAAGGCGAGATAGGGGTTGATCGCTTCCGCGCCAAAACCGGCCAGCAGACAGAAATGGTGCACCTCGCGCGGCTCGCCGGATTCCACCACGAGACCGACCGAAGTGCGCAAGCCCTTGCGGATCAGGTGGTGGTGAACCGCCGCCGTGGCGAGGAGCGCCGGGATCGCTACGCGATCCGGCCCGACCTGCCGGTCGGAAAGCACGATGATGTTGTAGCCGCCCTTGACTGCCGCTTCCGCCCGTTCGCAAAGGCGATCGAGCATTTCCGGCATGCCTTCGGCCCCACGCGAAATGTCGTAGGTGAAATCGAGCGTCTTGGTGTCGAAACGGTCCTCCGTGTGGCCGATCGACCGGATCTTCTCGAGATCGCCGTTGGTGAGGATCGGCTGGCGGACTTCCAGCCGCTTGGCGTGCGCCATGCCCTCATGGTCGAGAATGTTCGGACGCGGACCGATGAAGGAGACAAGGCTCATCACCAGCTCCTCGCGGATCGGGTCGATCGGCGGGTTGGTGACCTGCGCGAAGTTCTGCTTGAAATATGTATAGAGCAGCTTCGGCTTGTTCGACATCGCCGAGATCGGCGTGTCGGTGCCCATGGAACCGATCGCCTCCTGGCCGGTCGTTGCCATCGGCGACATCAGAAGCTTGGTGTCCTCCTGCGAGTAACCGAAGGCCTGCTGCCGGTCGATCAGTGACACGTCCCGGCGAAGGGCCCTCGGCTCGACCGGCTTCAGATCTTCGAGGATGAGCTGGGTATTGTCGAGCCATTGCCGGTAGGGATGCTTACCGGCGAGTTCCGACTTCACCTCCTCGTCGGAGATGATGCGGCCTTCTTCCATGTCGATCAGCAGCATCTTGCCGGGCTGTAGCCGCCACTTCTTGACGATCCTGTCCTCGGCGACCGGCAGCACGCCGGCTTCCGAGGCCATGATGACGCGATCATCGCTGGTGACGATGTAGCGCGCCGGGCGAAGGCCGTTGCGGTCGAGGGTCGCGCCGATCTGCCGGCCATCGGTGAAGGCGACTGCCGCCGGCCCGTCCCACGGCTCCATCAGCGCCGCATGATACTCGTAGAATGCCTTGCGTTCCGCCGACATGAGCTGGTTTCCGGCCCAGGCCTCGGGGATCAGCATCATCACCGCATGGGCGAGCGAATAGCCGCCGCGCACCAGGAATTCGAGCGCATTGTCGAAACAGGCCGTGTCCGACTGGCCCTCATAGGAAATCGGCCAGAGCTTGGAGATGTCGTCACCGAAGAGCGGCGAGGAGACCGAAGCCTGACGCGCCGCCATCCAGTTGACGTTGCCGCGCAGCGTGTTGATCTCGCCATTGTGGGCAACCATGCGATAGGGGTGCGCCAACTTCCAGGAGGGGAAGGTGTTGGTCGAGAACCGCTGATGCACCAGCGCCACCGCCGACTGGAAGCGTTCGTCAGCAAGGTCCTTGTAATAGGCGCCGACCTGATAGGCGAGGAACATGCCCTTGTAGACGATCGTCGAGGTCGACAGCGACACGATGTAGAAGCCGAGATCACTACCGTCGGCTTCCGCATGGATGCGGTTGGAGATCACCTTGCGCAGCGTGAACAGCCGGCGCTCGAACTCGTCGTTGGTGGCGGCATCGCGGCCGGCGCCAATGAAGACCTGGACGTGCTGCGGCTCGGTGGCAGCAATGTCCGGCGCCTTGGAGAGCGACGAATTGTCTACCGGCACGTCGCGGAAGCCGAGCAGATGCTGCCCCTCCTCCACCACGACCTCGCGGATCACATCCTTGAAATGGGCAATCAGCTTTTCGTCACGCGGCATGAAGAGATAGCCGACGGCGTATTCCCCGGCCTTTGGCAGGGTAACGCCCTCTTTCGCCATCTCCTCGCGGAAGAAACGGTCGGGGATCTGCACGAGGATGCCTGCGCCATCGCCCATCAGCGGGTCAGCGCCGACCGCACCGCGGTGCGTCAGGTTTTCGAGCATGAAGAGGCCGTCGCGCACGATCTGGTGCGACTTCTCGCCCTTCATATGCGCGACGAAACCGACGCCGCAGGCGTCGCGTTCGTTGCGCGGATCGTAAAGCCCCTGCTTTCGCGGCAGTCCGGACGGGAATGCGGGCGTTTTCACAGCCGTCGCAGCGCTCGTTGCGAGATTGAGCCCGATCTGGTGCGATGGCGAATGATCCGTCATCCTGTTCCCTCCTGTTGCGCCCGAAATCCCGGGCATATCGCGGAGCCCGCCTGTCGCCACCTTTCATTTGCTTTTTTGCGGTGCGGCAGGCCGGACGTTATCGTCGCATGATCCTGATCAGGTCGCAAATGAAGTGCGGCTGCACCAGGCACGAATGTCTGCGACCATCCTGACGGCAGTGGCTAACAACCGAATGAAATCCGGAGAAACCCTTGCCCCCCGCCGAACGCCGCTTTTCGCTTGCTTGCCGGCGACTGTTCCGGTCCCTAGACCGAAATAGGACAGCAAACCTGTCCTATTTCATGTGCTCTATGCCAGAAAGCGCTTCCCTCCGCAAGGGGCCTGCCCGCAATTAGTGGAGGAGATTTTGTCGAACATTGCTAAAAGTTTCAGGGTTTTGAAATATAATTACGCGCATCCCGCAATATCTTCGCCTTGGTTTCAAACTGGTCTTGAATTGGTCCGTCCAGATTGTAAAGCATTGCCAGGGGCCCGAAGTCCGCTATGGTCTCGCCGAGAGCAGTTGAGCACAGGGTGATTTGCCATGATCTTCGCTTCCGACAACTGGGCCGGCGCCCACCCGGCAATTGCCGAATCCCTGGCGGCGCATTCCGGCGGCTGTGTTCCGGCTTACGGCACGAGCGAACTCGATCGAAAAGTGGAGCAGCGCTTCTCGGAGATTTTCGGCAGAGAGGTCGCGGTGTTTTTCGTCGGTACCGGAACGGCGGCGAACTCGCTGGCGCTTGCCACCGCCAATCGGCCGGGCGGCGTCGTCTTCTGCCACCGCGAGGCCCATGTGAATGTCGACGAGTGCGGCGCGCCGGCGTTCTTCTCGCACGGGGCAAGGCTCAACCCCGTGGACGGCGCTCTCGGCAAAATGGATGCGGTACGGCTCGAGGCGGAGATCCGCCGCTTTCCGCCAGAATTCGTGCATGGCGGCCAGCCCATGGCTGTCACGATAGCCCAGGCGACCGAGAGCGGCATGGTCTATTCCCCTGACGAGATCGAGGCAATCGCCGCCATTGCCAGAGCGCACAGGCTGCCGCTCCACATGGACGGCGCGCGCTTTGCCAATGCCCTCGTTGCTCTCGACATCACGCCGGCCGAAATGACCTGGAAGCGCGGCGTCGATCTGCTCTCCTTCGGGGGAACGAAGAATGGCTGCTGGTGCGCCGAAGCCGTGGTCCTGTTCGATCTCTCCAAGGCACCGGAGATGCAGTTCCTGCGCAAGCAGACGGCCCAGCTCTTTTCCAAGTCGCGCTTCATCGCCGCCCAGTTCGACGCCTATTTCGCGGACGACCTCTGGCTCGATCTCGCCCGCCACGCCAACGCCATGGCAAAACGCCTTGCCGATGGCATCGCGGCGTCCGCGAGCAGCCGTCTTGCCTGGGCGCCGGCGGCCAACGAGGTCTTTGCGATCATGAAACGCGAGGTGGCGACACGGCTTCAACAGCAGGGCGCCGTCTTCTACGACTGGCACGTGCCGCAGCACCTTGCCGACAGCGTTGGAAAGGAAGAGGGGTTGTACCGCCTTGTCACGAGTTTCGTTACGAGACTGGAAGACGTCGACCGCTTCGTCGCCGCCTGCCGAAGAACGACTGCACCGCAGCGGTGCCACGATTAAGAAACGGCGCCGCGAAGGGCGCCGTTCAGTGAAGTCCGAGGCTCGTGTATCAGGCGTTCTGTGCCTCGATCTGCTTCGGTTGCGACGAAACCGACGAGATCTCGATCCGACGCGGCTTGGCAGCTTCCGGAATCTCGCGCACGAGATCGACGTGAAGCAGGCCATTCTTCAACGAAGCCGACTTGATCTCGACGTGGTCGGCAAGCTGGAAGCGGCGCTCGAAGGCGCGCTTGGCGATGCCGCGATGGAGAAACTGGGTCTCGTCAGCCTTTTCCTCGCTCTTTTCGCCCTTGATCGTCAGTGTGTTTTCGCGCGCCTCGACCGAGAGCTCGCTTTCATCGAAGCCGGCAACGGCCATGGTGATGCGATAGGCGTTCTCGCCGGTACGCTCGATATTGTAGGGCGGATAGGTCTGCGCCTGATCCGGCTGGCCGAGGCTATCGAGCATGGTGAACAGGCGATCGAAGCCGACGGTGGAACGATAGAGGGGGGAGAAATCAAAATGACGCATGTTGTCCTCCTTAAGAGCAACTGTTTGCGATGTCTGGCCTGCCACCCCATCCGGCAGTGGCGCGACCGGTGAACGGACCCGTCAACGGCGTCCGGGAAAGACATGGGAACACGCATCGCCGAGTTCAAGGGCCTCGTATTGCGCAATCGCGGACCTTCGTGAATGCCGCATGAATGCCGGATTCGGCCGCGGTTCATGGGCTCGCGCGTAAAAGAGAATACTGGGAGCGAAAGCCCCAGTGCTGAAGTGACATGTCCCTTCTCCCTTCAGCGGCCGGAAGCGGTGATCGCCCGGACTTCACCACCGCTTCCGGCATTTTCCTTTGACGGACGATGAGCCACAGCCTATCCCTGAAGGGGGACGGGAAGACGCGGCGCGGTCCGGCGTTCCCGTGTCCCCGCCGACATTGACAACTCGAGTTCATTTCGTCTCGCCCGGACCCATGATAGCGATCCTCGACGCCACACCCGACAATCCGATCCCGGGACATCCCGTGGCAGGTTTTTTCGATGGCGTCGGCAACCGGAAAATCCGCTACGCGATTTTCAGGACGAAGGCGCGCGTTGCTCGCGGGACGGTCGTGCTGCTGCAGGGGCGCAACGAATCGATCGAGAAATATTTCGAAACCATCGGCGACTTCATGGAGGCGGGCTATTGGGTCGCGACCTTCGACTGGCGCGGACAGGGCGGGTCGGAACGGCTGCTTGCGCAGTCGAAGCTTGGCCATGTGGACTATTTCGCCGATTACGGGCGCGACCTCATGACTTTCCTGGAGCAGATCGTACTGCCGGACACGCGCCTGCCCTTTTCAATCGTCGCCCATTCCATGGGAGCGCTCGTTTGCCTGTCGGTGGCGCCGGCACTGGCCACTCGGGTGGACCGCATGGTGCTGCTAGCTCCTTTTGTGGGGCTGGGCGGGCAGGTCATCGGCGAACCGGGCATCGTTGCATTCGCCGCGGTGATGCGCTGGCTTGGACTTGGCAGACTGCCGCTCCATCGGGACGAGCGCAGCCATGGACCCTTCACGAACAATCCGCTGACCAGGGATGCAGACCGCTACGCCCGCAACTTGGCGCTGCTCGAGACCCATCCGCGCTTGCGCCTTGGACCGCCGACCGCGCGGTGGTTGAACGAGGCCTTCCGAACCATACGGCGCGTCACGCGCCGCGAGCATCTGACGAGGATCACCGTACCGACCGTGCTGCTGGCGCCAACGGCCGATGGACTCGTGCCCTATCTCGCAATCGAACGGCTTGCCGGCAATTTCCGCGCCGGCCACCTGATACCGATCGACGGCGCACGGCACGAACTGCTGCAGGAGGCCGATCGCTATCGCGCCCAAGCCATGGCGGCGATTCTCGCCTTCCTGCCCCAAGCGGAAGCCGAGGAGGCTGATGGGTCGCCACAGGTCCTGCAGCGCCGCGCGTCTTATTAGACGCGCGGCGCTGCAGCACTTTGGATTGCTGCATGTCTTTGTCGTTTGAAACGAGGTCGATCAAGGAGACATGCAGCAGAGGAGGCCTGACGCCTTCTGGTCATCGGCTGCGCAACGTCTCCAGGGCCTGCGCATGAACTTCGCTGCTGCCGGCGGCAATGATCTCGCCACCCATTTCCGCCGGACCGCCCTGCCAATCGGTGATGATGCCGCCCGCCTGTTCGATCAGCGGGATGAGCCCGCCGACATCATAGGGTTTTAGACCGCATTCGATGACGAGGTCGACATGACCGGCAGCCAGCAGCGCGAAGGCGTAGCAGTCGCAGCCATAGCGGAACAGCCGGACCTTCGACTGAAGCGCCTCGAAGCGCTCCTTGACTTTGCCCGCATAAAGATGCGGCGAGGTGGTGAAGAGAACGGCATCCGACAGCCCGCCGCAATCGCGTGTCCGCAGCACCTTCTCGCCATCCGGGCCGCGATAAACCGATCTCTCGCCATCGGCGAAATAGCGTTCGCCGGTGAAGGGCTGATCCATCAGTCCCATGATCGCCTCGCCGTTGCGATAGAGTCCGATCAGCGTGCCCCATACCGGCAGGCCGGAGATGAAGGCGCGCGTCCCGTCGATCGGATCGATAACCCAGACATGCTCTCGATCGAGGCCGACATTGCCGTGCTCCTCGCCGAGGATTCCGTGCTCGGGATAAGCGCTTTCGATCAGTGCCCGGATCGCCGCCTCGGCCGACTGATCGGCCTCCGTGACCGGATCGAAGCCGCCTTCCAGCTTGTTGGTCACACATGCGCCGGTCCGGAAGCGCGGGATGGTTTCCGCCTTGGCGGCGTCGGCGAGGCGATCGAAGAAGGAGCGGTCGGGCAGCATTTGACTCTCTTGGCAGGCGCGGGAAATCTTTGAATAGACGAATTCCACCGAAAGGCAATGTTCGCGCTCGTGGCACACGACCCCAGGCAAGTTCGGCAAGATCACGATGTTTCTTGCTGCACCGCAAAAGTTACCGGCTGGAAAACTTGACAATTGTGCAATGCAATATTAGCATCCCTGTGCAGTCACTCGTGACTGTAATACCCTCCTTGGGTGTTTCCTCCCTAGACTTGACCGCGCCGCTGGCGCGGTTCTTTTTGTGCGGCGAAGATTGAGGAACGCGCGGCCGCTACTCGGCCGCCAGCGGCAGATCGGCAGCAAAATCCTCGACATGTCGGGCAAACGCTCCGATGAAGGTGGCGAGATCGGTCGCCAAAGCAGAAAATCCGGGCTTTTTGATCAGCGTCGCCTCGTCGATATAGAGGCTGCGATTGATCTCGATCTGCAGCGCATGCAGGCCTCGCGTCGGGCGGCCATAATGCTCGGTGATGAAGCCGCCGGCATAGGGCTTGTTGCGGGTCACCGCATAGCCAAGCTGCTCCAGGAGCTCCACCGCCATGCGCGACAATTCCGCGGCGGCGCTCGTTCCGTAGCGGTCGCCGATGATGAAATCCGGGCGCTGACCGCTCGCTGAAAGATGCACATTGCCGGGCATCGAATGGCAATCGATGAGGATCGCCATCCCGAACTGCACATGCGTGCGGGCGATCAGCTTCCGGAGCGTCGCGTGGTAGGGCTTGTAAATCGACTCCACGCGCGTGAGCGCCTCCTCGACCGGAAAACGGCCACGATAGATCTCCATATTCTCGGCGACCACGCGTGGAACCGTGCCGAGCCCGCCGGCAACGCGCATCGAACTGATATTCGCATGCGGCGGCAGGGTGCCGTCGAACATGCGGGGATCGAGTTCGTAGGGCTCGCGATTGACGTCGAGGAAGGCCCGTGGGAAATGCGCCCTCAGGAGCGGCGCCCCCAGAAAGGTGGCGCTTTGGAAGAGCTCGTCGACGAAATGGTCTTCCGAACGGCGGATCGAATGGGCGTCGAGTCGCGATTGATCGAGAAAGGACTGGGGATAGAGGCGGCCGCTATGGGGAGAGTTGAACACAAAGGGAATCCGCTGCGTCGCGGGTTCAAGGATTTCGAACATTTCCCACTCGCCCACTTCCCCCATCGGAACCCTTTTTACCATGTCGGGATCTTGCTTCTTCGATCATGTTGCCAGTTGGCCGCCTCTGTGTCCATAGTGGTCGCTTCCCGGATTAAGGGGGTTGACCCGTCCCATTCACCGGATATTTACGCGGCTGCGGTTAGCTGGACTGCCGCCATTCACAAGCCTTGAAAAGAAGTAGCCACGGCCGAATTCATGACTGCGAAAATCCTCCTTGCCGAAGACGACAACGACATGCGCCGCTTCCTCGTGAAGGCGCTGGAAAAGGCGGGCTATAAGGTCCAGTCCTACGACAATGGCGCCAGCGCCTATGACCGGCTTCGGGAAGAGCCTTTTTCGCTGCTCCTGACCGATATCGTCATGCCCGAGATGGACGGCATCGAACTTGCCCGCCGCGCGACGGAGCTCGACCCGGACCTGAAGGTCATGTTCATCACCGGCTTTGCCGCCGTCGCGCTGAACCCCGATTCGAAAGCACCGAAAGACGCCAAGGTGCTTTCCAAGCCCTTCCACCTGCGCGACCTCGTCAACGAGGTCAATAAGATGCTGGCGGCCTGATCTACAGCGCCGTGCGTCTTATCGGACGCGCAAAGGTCGCTGCAGCAATTGTAAGGGAGCGGCGGGCACCGCCGCGTGACCGCAGGCTTGGCGGAGCCGTCACAGATTTCCCCCCAGGATCGGATCCAATGGCTTCCGGGGCCGTTACAGACGGAAGCGTGCGCAAAGGCCTTTCAATTTCAATGGTTTAGCCTTGGCGGCGGCTGCGCCGATCTTAAGGCGACGCGAGTAAAAGGCGAAAAATCGCTCCGGCATCGCCTGCAAAATCTCGGTCGGAATTTCTGTCAAAAAACCTTCGAAAACCCTATTGACGCCGGTGCGGGTTTTGTGGTCTATGCGCCGCATCGGATGGGCGTGTAGCTCAGCGGGAGAGCACTACGTTGACATCGTAGGGGTCACAAGTTCGATCCTTGTCACGCCCACCATTCCGATCCCTTCGTGTGATGCAGCAGTGAGACGCTTTTTTCGGCGGCGTCATCCCGTTGTCACGTTTGAAGGCTAAGTGATAATCACCTCGCCATTGACCACGGATGTACTGGCACTGGCGAAGGTCACGAGGAAGGTCGGGTCTGCCCCGGCCTTTTTTGTTTGCGCCGTCGATGCAAGTCCTCGACCGGCGCTAGAACCTGACGATGTCGCCGATCCAATATTCAAGCCGATACCGAATGGAGTTGGTCTGCTCCCTCGCTTCGCGCCATACCGCGCGGCTATTCCGCCCCTCGGATGCGATCCAATCGACCGTCATGAGGCCACCCAACACAACAATGAAGAGTAGCAAGCCACGCATGGCGACATCTTACCGATGAATTCTTTAGAAACCCCTAACATTACAACTCAAGCGCATCGGCCCGAAAATCGGACCCGATTTTCGGAAACCGCGATGCGCGGAACAAATGGTTACAGCGATCTCTGCGCTTCTGAAAGCCTTTGAAAAGGCGCCCGGCGCGTCACGGACCCTCAATGCGCCACCTGCGCTGCCGCCGATATGACCTCCTCGGGTGACGGCGTGCGAAACAAGTTTCTGCCTTCCGGCACCGCCTCGGTGAAACACCAGCGCACGACGCCGTCGCGGTCGAGCAGGAACTCTCCGACGAGCTGCCCGAAGGCGGCCGCCTGCATGCGGTTGTCATCCTCCGTCATCTCATACCCGTCCAATTGCTGGAGATAGTCGGAAGCTGCGGCAGGGTTCATCGGTTCCGGCAGTTCGCCGGGCATCTCCACCCGCATCGACAACATGGTCGGCATGCTGACCTTATAGGGCCAGTCGTCCTCGTCTTCGGTGAACTCAGGGTTGGCCAGCCCGAAGGCCTGGTGTGAAACCCGCTCGGGATCGGCCGCGGCAAGCAGACCGGGCAAAGGGTGGTAACGGAAATAGAGGCGCGCCCGCTCGATCGGGGTGTTCACCACGGTCAGGCTCTCGACGCCCTTTTCGTTCAGGGCGGCATTGAGCTGTCCCATTGTCGCGATTTGTCGCCGGCAGAAGGGGCATTGCAGGCCCCTGAACAGCCCCACCAGGACAGGCTTGCGTCCGCGAAAATCGTCGATGGCGATCTTGCCCTCATGGGTGATCGCATCAAGCACGACGTTGGGTGCCCGATCGCCCGGCTGCAACGGTTCGAAACGGCGATATTCCTCCATGGCTTTCTCCTCCGGTAACGCTCACGCCGCTTCGGCCCGGAAGCCAAAAAGCCCGCATGCGGGCGGCTGCGTCCAAATCAGGTTGCTCAGTCGAGAAACGGCAACACCACCAAGGCTTCCGGGTCGAGATCATGTTGCTCGCAGACACCGCGAGCCAAAACGAAGTAGCGCTCCGCCTCGGCAAGTTGGCCCTCATTAAGGCAGAGCGTCGCCATGCCATCATAGCATGGAAACAGCAGCTGTGCCTCGCCCGTTTCGCCGGCAAGGTCGAGCGCCTCGCGATATAAAGCGCGGGCGTCCTCCGGGCGCCCGTGGCACTGGTAGATCTGGCCGAGCACGAGCAGGGACACCGGTAGATGCTCGCGCTGATCGAGCGCCCGGTCGATATCAATCGCCCTCTGCGCCGCCGGAACGCCTTCCCTCCCGCAGCGGTCGGTGAAGGTGCAACAGGCAACCGCGAGATTGGCGAGCAGGCGCGCCTGGAATCCGAGGTCGCCGGTGCGGCGCGCTATGTCGAGGCCGCGCCGGCAAATATCCACGGCCAGCTTCGGATCGACGATCGTGTAGAGCACGGCAAGGTTCGTATAGCCGCGGCAGGCGGCATGCATCAGTTCCGCCCGGTCGGCCACCGCCACGCTCCTTTCCACCGCATCGATCGCCTCGCGCAGGCGGCCGCGCCGCGCCAGCGCAACACCCTTGGTGTTCAGCGCCTCGGCGGTAACCAGCGCCGCCTCGCGCCGCGCCTCCTCCGCGGCATCGGGCGCAAGCGCCGCGACTCTGTCCAAGGCCTCGTCTGCCCACCGGGCGGCGGCGGTATAATCACCCATCCGGAAGGCGAGATGACCGCGCTCCTGCAGGAGCGATGCGCTCTCCAGAGGAGCGTCCGCGCTTTCGAGCAAAGCCGCGGCCCGGGTGAAACTCGCCTGCGCCCGATCGCGCTTGCCCGCCTCCCAATGAAGATGGCCGAGCTTGCGCAGAATTCGGGCGGAGGCAACCGTGTCCGCCGACAGCTGACGGCTATCGAGCAGCGCATTATAGTGCTCCTCCGCCTCGGCTCGCCGGCCGGCAGGCCCGAGCAGATCGGCGAGGCGCTCGCGGGCAATGAACCATTCGGGCTCCTCCTGGCCGAGAGCGGCGAGTGCCGTCATCGCCTGCCTGTAGAAGCGGATGGCGTCCTCGTTGGCATAGAGCCGGCGCGCGCGGTCTCCCGCTGCCAAAAGATAACGGGCGCCTTTCGCCCGCTCGGCCGATTGGCCGTAGTGATGCCCGAGAAACGCCAAATCCTCGAAACGCTCGGGATTTCCCTCAAAACGGCGTTCCAGGGCCGCCGCGACAGTCGCATGGATCTCCATCCGCCGCTTTACCAGGAGATTGTTGTAGACCACCTCGTGGAGCAGCGACTGCACGAAGCGATAGGCTTGCGCCCCTGCCCCGGCATCTTCCTCCACGATTTCCGCTTCGCAGAGTAATTCCAGGCCGGATTCGACTTCGCCGGGATTTGGCATGATCGCGGCGAGAAGCGCAGCGTCGAAACGCGGGCCGATGACGGCGGCGTAGTGGACGAGGCTGCGCATCTCCTTTGACAGGCGATCGATGCGTGCAAGCAGCATCGCCTCGATGCCGACGGGGATGTCGACGCTTGCATCCGCATCGACCGCGTGCCAGCGCGAGCCGTCGCGCCGCAGCGTTTCGAGCTCGATCAGGCCGCGAACGATCTCCTCCACGAAGAGCGGATTGCCTCCGGCCCGCGCCAGGATCCGCGTGCGCAGGTCTCGCGGGAGCGCGCCTTCGCCGAAGAGTGCGCGAAGGAGACCCTGGCCGGCGGCCGCGGAGAGCGGAGCCAGGCGAAGAGTGGTAACGCTGGTGCGACCCGGCGCCAGTCGCTCCGCCCCGGCATCCGGCCGCTGCGTGGTGATCACCATCAGCGGGCGGCGATCCAGACGGTCGAGCACGAAGCGCAACGCCTCCAGCGAGGCCTCGTCGGCCCAGTGCAGATCCTCTATGACGAGGAGAAGCGGCGCCCGATCGAGCCGACGCTCGAAGAGGGTACGGATGACGGAGAAGAGCTGGCGGCGAACCTGTTCGGGGGCGACGTGCTCCAATGCGCCCGTCCGATCCCCCATTCCGAGGATGTGAAAGAGGAGCGGCATCAATTCATCGGCCTCGGCGGCTGTGAAGCCGATCTCGGTCATGCCCGATGCCATGCCCTCCCGAACCCTTTCCTCCGAGTCGACGCTCGACAAGCCGTAGGCGCTGCGAAGCACGCTGGCAAGCGTGCCGTAGGACGGCTCTCCAAGCGGCGAGCAGGCCGCGCGCCGGATGGCGACATGGGCGAAACGCCGATCGCGGCCGGCATCTGCGAGGAATTCTCCGACGAGACGCGACTTGCCGATCCCGGCCTCGCCGGTCAGCCGCACCAATTGCGCCGCACCGGCGCAGGCTACGGCCAGGCAATCCCGCAGGCGACCGATTTCGGTGTCCCTTCCGATCAGCGGCGCATTCAGCCCGAGCGCTTCAAGGCCCCTTGCCGGACGGGGCACCTCCAGAGCGCCCAGCAGGCGGTGAACCTGCAGGCTGCCGGTCTTGCCACGCAGGCCAACAGCCCCAAGCGTCTCGTAAGCGAAAGCGTGCCTAGTGAGCTTGTGCGTCATCGGTCCAGCAAGAATTTCGTCGGGCCGGGCGGTCGCCTGCAGGCGCTGAGCAATGTTCACCGTATCGCCGGTGACGGAATAGGACTTCGAATCTCCCGCGCCGAAGCCGCCCGCGACGACCGGTCCGGTATTCACGCCGACATGGAGGCTCAAGGGCAGGCCGATCTCCTTGCGCCAGCGCTCGCCCACCCGTGCTGCCCGGCCCACCATCTCGAGCGCCGCGCGAAGCGCCCGTTCCGGATCGTCCTCATGCGCAACGGGTGCCCCGAAAAGGGCAAGCATCGCATCGCCGATAAACTTGTCGACAAATCCGCCGAAGGCTTCGACGGCTTCGGTCATTTCCTCGAAAAGCTCGTTTTGAAGGGTCTGCAGGATTTCGGGATCGATCCGTTCGCTGAGGCTCGTAAACCCGCAAAGATCGGCAAAGACGACCGTGACGGTGCGTCGGTCGGCACCCGCCTCCGGGCTTGACGATGATGGTCGCGGCGCAGGCGCCGCCGCGGCCCCGGATGAGGAACGCCGCGGGGCCGGCGAGGTGCCGACCTTCGTGCCGCATTGGGGGCAGAAAGCGAAGTGCGGCGGACACGCATGGCCGCAATCGGGACACAGCGTCTGCTGCTTCGCCCCGCATCTCGGGCAGTAGGCGAAGCCGCTCTCGATCTCAGTGCCGCATTCGTGGCAGTTCATCTCGGACGAGCCTCACAAGTCCGCTGCCGCCGGAAGGCTCCGGCGAGAACGCGGGAATGCCTGATGACAATGGACCTCTCGCTCCGCCTTGACAAGCAAGACGCCGCAGCCACCATATTGATCACGGCGAGAAGCGGAAATATTCCGACGCAAAAGATGACGCGGGCGCAATTTTGCGCTAGTACGCCATGCATCGGCGTTCCAGCATCGCCATATTCCGCCTATCGCCATCCGACCGTGAAGGAAGACGTTCATGCCTGCCTATCGCTCTCGCACCACCACCCACGGCCGCAACATGGCCGGCGCCCGCGGCCTCTGGCGCGCGACGGGCATGAAGGACAGCGATTTCGGCAAGCCGATCATAGCGGTGGTCAACTCGTTCACACAGTTCGTGCCCGGCCACGTGCATCTGAAGGATCTCGGCCAGCTCGTCGCGCGCGAGATCGAGGCGGCCGGCGGCGTCGCCAGGGAATTCAACACGATCGCCGTCGATGACGGCATCGCCATGGGCCATGACGGCATGCTCTATTCGCTGCCCTCGCGCGAAATCATCGCCGACAGCGTCGAATACATGGTCAATGCCCATTGCGCCGACGCCATGGTCTGCATCTCCAATTGCGACAAGATCACCCCCGGCATGCTGATGGCCTCGCTCCGGCTCAACATCCCCTCCGTCTTCGTCTCCGGCGGGCCCATGGAAGCGGGCAAGGTGGTGCTGCATGGCAAGAAGCACGCTCTCGACCTCGTCGACGCGATGGTCGCTGCCGCCGACGACAAGGTCTCCGACGAGGACGTCAAGATCATCGAACGCTCCGCCTGCCCGACCTGCGGCTCCTGCTCCGGCATGTTCACGGCCAATTCGATGAACTGTCTGACGGAAGCGCTCGGCCTGTCGCTGCCGGGCAACGGCTCGACGCTCGCCACCCACGCCGATCGCAAGCGCCTCTTCGTGGAAGCCGGTCATCTGATCGTCGATCTTGCACGCCGCTATTACGAGCAGGACGATGCGCGCGTGCTGCCGCGCTCGATCGCGTCCAAACAGGCCTTCGAGAACGCCATGGCGCTCGACATCGCCATGGGCGGTTCGACCAACACCGTGCTGCACATCCTTGCCGCGGCCTATGAAGGCGAGGTCGATTTCACCATGGACGACATCGACCGCCTGTCACGTAAGGTGCCGTGCCTGTCGAAGGTCGCGCCCGCAAAGGCGGACGTGCACATGGAAGACGTGCACCGCGCCGGCGGCATCATGTCCATCCTCGGCGAACTCGACAAGGGCGGTCTCATCAACCGCGACTGCACGACCGTGCACAGCGCGACGCTCGGTGATGCCATCGACCGTTGGGACATTACCCGCACCACGAGCGAGACGGTGCGCAACTTCTTCCGGGCCGCGCCCGGCGGCATCCCGACTCAGGTCGCTTTCAGCCAGGACGCCCGCTGGGACGAACTCGACACCGACCGCGAGAACGGCGTCATCCGCTCGGTGGCGCACCCCTTCTCCAAAGACGGCGGGCTGGCGGTCCTGAAGGGCAATATCGCGATCGACGGTTGCATCGTGAAGACCGCCGGGGTCGATGAGAGCATCCTGAAATTTTCCGGCCCGGCACGCGTTTTCGAAAGCCAGGACGCCGCTGTCAAGGCAATCCTCGGCAGCGAGATCAAGGCCGGCGATGTCGTGGTCATCCGCTACGAGGGACCGAAGGGCGGGCCCGGCATGCAGGAGATGTTGTATCCAACCAGTTACTTGAAGTCGAAGGGCCTCGGCAAGGCCTGCGCCTTGATCACCGACGGACGCTTCTCCGGCGGCACGTCCGGCCTTTCGATCGGCCACGTGTCGCCCGAGGCGGCGAATGGCGGCACGATCGGGCTGGTGCGCGACGGCGACATGATCGACATCGATATCCCGAACCGCACGATCGGCCTCAGGGTCGAGGAGACGGAACTTGTCGCCCGGCGGCAGGAGCAGGATGCCAAAGGCTGGAAGCCGGCCGAGCCGCGTAAGCGCCGGGTGACGACGGCGCTGAAGGCCTATGCGGCATTCGCCACCTCCGCCGACCGCGGCGCGGTGCGCGATCTCGGCGATCGGTAACCCTCACTTACCCCCGGGTGCCGTCCGCCACCTCTGCCGGTCGGACGGGTTCGGGCCGCTGCGGGATCGAGCGGCGCGGCGGCACTGTCATCATCGGCAATGCCGCCGCGGACGCACTCTGTACGGAGCTGACCGCCTTTGGAGAATGCCTCGCCGCCGCGGTGGACGCGGCTGCGTGAACACTGATTGCTCGCAAACTCGTTCAAAGATGCCGCGTCTCATGCGGCGGGTTCCACCAGTTGTCGTGGAGTCCGTCCATATACTGGACCGGCAGGGCGGCAAGCATGGCCGGATCGACATCGTCGAGGCAGGCAATGTTGACGGAGACGAAGGCGCCGCCGATTTGCTCCACTAGCCGTGGCCGTAGGGCGAGACGCCGCAAGCGGTGCAGAAGCGATGGTGCCCGCTCATCGTCCCGAATTGATAGTCTCCGATCCCCGTTTCCCCGCACAGCAGCCGGAACTCCTCAGGCTTAACGGTCGCACCCCAGTAGCGCAGTTTCGAGCAATAGGAGCAATTGCAACGGCTGGTGCCGGCCTGAAGGTCGGCATCCACTTCGTAGCGGATCTTCCCGCAATGGCACCTGCCCCTGTATGTCATCTTCATCCTCATTCCTCCCTCGGAAGCAGGCGATCCCGCCGGTCGTGTCCCGCCGAGCCCGGTTTCGGCCGGCCGGTCGCCGGCCTGCAGAGCAGATAGGGCTCCTCTGCCGATCGACCAGACTGGGGCGCCGCGACAAGCAGAGAGGAACCTCTTTGCTTTCCAATACGTTCTTCAAGGCCGAGAAGGAGGTGACTTTGGAACAGCCGCCGGTTCGCCACGATGGATTGCAGATCGACGAGCATCGACCCTTTCAAGAGACGTTCTGGAAAGCGGAAAGAATCGCCTGGGTCGGGTTCGGCTTCTTTCTTCTCCTTGCCGTGTTCGGCGTGACAGGCTCCGGAGGGCTCCACGCGCGGATGGAGTTCGGCTTTGACGACGGCTTTGTCGAAGTGCCTCGATTCAGCCGCTGGGAAATGTCGGACCGCTTGAACGCGCTGCTGCCACCCGGCAGTGGAAATCACCGCCTTGCGATCGGATCGGAATTCTTCCGGACATTCCAGGTAGAAGACATAGACCCGCCCCCGGTTTCCAGCATGGGCAGCAGCAACGAGACCGTTTACCACTTCCGATCCGAGGCGCAGCAGCCCTTGGCACTGACGATGCACCTTCGCGCCCAGGGTCCCGGTATCGTCAACTACCACGTGAGCGTCAACGGTAAGCCGGCGCAAACGGCACAAACGATCGTTTGGCCCTAGGCGGATATTCATGGGTTCACCCACAATTGTCTGCTTGGATTGCCTTAGGTTTGCCGCAGGTTCTGATCGCAAGACCGTTAGGGACACTTTTGCGGAACCTGCTTGGAGCCTCAAGTCAGATGGGTCATCCGACGCTTCACGAATGCGGCAAAAACAAATGGACGGAGCGATTGCGCGAACCCGGTGAGCGCATCCGGCTCCAGGAGGGATCGCCATGGACTCTGTCATTCGCGGCTTTGCCATCTATGTCATCTTGCTGATCGTCATGCGTCTGTCCGGAAGGCGAACGGTTGCCCAGATGACGCCTTTCGATTTCGTGCTGCTGCTCATCATCGCCGAAACCACCCAGCAGGCGCTGCTCGGCGACGATTTTTCGATCGTGAATGCGACGGTGCTCATTGTCACGCTGTTCAGCCTCGACATCGTCCTCTCCTATGTCAAGCAATGGTCGGCACGGGCCCGATTGCTCCTGGATGGCACCCCGACGGTGCTGATCGCGGATGGAGAGATCGACACGCGTGCGCTCAAGCGAGCGAGGATAGATATCGACGATATATTGGCGGCGGCGCGAGAGCAGCAGGGCCTGTCTCGCCTGGACCAGATCAAGTTCGCCGTTCTCGAAGCGGATGGTGGAATCAGCATCATGCCGCAGAAATCGTGACGCGCTACAGCGGGTGCGGAACTTTCGGCTTCCGGACGCGCTAAGCAGGTTCCGCAGAAGTAGCGAGTGCAAGCAGATCGGCGCGCAGCCGGTCCGGGCCGGATTCACCCAGTTGCCTGTCCACCGCCCCATGCGTTTCCTTCCAGATCGGCACGGCCTCGGCGAGGAGCCGCTCGCCGTCCGACGTCAGGCGGATGCGGCGCAATCGCCGGTCGCCCGAATCGACGAATGTCTCGACGAGCGCGCGCCGCTCGAGCGGCTTGAGCGCGGCCGTCAGTGTCGTGCGATCCATTGCGAGCACCGACGCCACGGCGCCGATCGTCGGCGGCTCCGGCCGGTTGAGCGACATCATCAGCGAAAACTGCCCATTGGTGATACCGAGCGGCCTCAGTGCCTCGTCGAAGCGTCGGGCCAGCGCTCGGGCGGCACGCTGCACGTGCAGGCAAAGACAGGTATCCCTGACAAGCAAAGTGGTGGTAAAAGCGATCAGCGGTGACTTTGACATGGAACAGTAATGTTGATTTCAACTTAATTAGTCAAGCGCCACATGATACCGCGGATCCCCGTGCGACTTGTCAGACGCGCAAAGGTCGCTGTGGTACTTTGAGCTGCCGCACGTCTTCATTCCCGATTAAAGGAGACATGCAGCAGGCGAGCCGAATGATCGTAGAACCACTTTGAATTGCCGCATTCCGCTACTACATCAATTCATGGATGTATCAGGGAGGAGGACCGGACATGAGACAGAACCACGCCGTCGTATCGCGCGAGGAATGGCTGCAGGCGCGCAAATCGCTTCTCACGCTTGAAAAGGAACACACGCATCTGCGCGACAGGATCAACGCCGCACGCCAGGCCCTGCCCTGGGTAAAGCTGGAGACGACCTACACCTTCGATACGACGGAGGGCCCGAAAACCCTGGGCGAACTCTTCGACGGGCGCAGCCAGCTTCTTCTCTACCATTTCATGTTCGGCGAGAGCTGGCAGGCCGGCTGCCCAAGCTGCTCCTTCCTCGCCGATCACTTCGATGGGACCCTGCCCCATCTCAACCATCACGACGTCACCTTGTTGGTCGCTTCGAATGCTCCGGTCGAAAAGATCGAAGCCTATCGCAAGCGGATGGACTGGCACTTTCCTTGGGTCTCGTCTCACGGCAGTGATTTCAACCGTGATTTCCACGTGTCCTTTACGCCGGCGGAAATGGCGCTCGGCAAGGTCAGCTACAACTTCACTGAGATCGACAGCAAGGATGCCCATGAGGAATTGCCGGGCCTGAGCGCCTTTTACAAGGACGAGGAGGGAACCGTTTACCACACCTACTCTACCTATGCGCGCGGCCTCGAAGAACTGGTCGGCACCTTCATGCTGCTCGATCGCGCGCCGAAGGGCCGCAACGAAGGTACGATCATGGACTTCGTCCGCCGGCACGACGAATACGACGAGGAGCCGCGGCGGCGGGCCTGAAGAAGAACCATCCGGGACGTGCCCCATCGTCGCGCGCCCGGCGCTTTTTCGGGCCAGGCGACCAAGGAGCGCCCGCTACCCTCGGGAGAGAAACATGCATGCAGAACCTCAGGAGGAGCACCGCTGGCTCGAACAGTTACTCGGCGAGTGGACGGTGACGTCCGAGGATCCCGCCGGAACCGCACCATCGCCTGATGCATGGGTGGAGAATGTCCGCTCGCTCAATGGCCTCTGGATCGTTTGCGAAGGCAAGGGAGCGATGCCGGACGGAATGCCCGGTCAGACCTTGATGACGCTCGGCTTCAATCCTTCGACAGGTCGCTATGTCGGCACCTGGGTCGGCTCGATGATGAATCACATGTGGGTCTATGACGGCGAGATCGAAGACGACAGCCGGACGCTTGCCCTCAATTGCGAGGGACCGGACTTTGAAAATCCCGGCAGGACCGCCAGATATCAGGACAGGATCACGCTGATAGATTCCAACCGGCGTAGCCTGACGGCCCGCGTTGAAACCGGCAGCGGAGACTGGAAAGGCATCATGACGGCGAAGTACCGCCGCCGGTAGACCGTTCCGGAGCGGGACTGGTGCGGCGCAATCCGCTCCGGTCCAGACCATCACGGCGACGGTTCCGTCGCCGCCCAACAGCAGCATGTCCACGAAAAAACGGGAGGACCGACAATGCACGGCAAATTCGTCTGGTACGAGTTGATGACGACGGACACGAAGGCGGCGGAGGCCTTTTACAAGAAGGTCGTCGGCTGGAGCGCCCGCGATGCAGGAATGCCGGGAATCGACTACACGCTGTTCTCCATCGGCGATCACCAGGTGGCAGGCCTGATGACCATGCCCGAGGGGGCGCTCGACATGAATGTGCCGCCGGCCTGGCT
This sequence comes from Ensifer sp. LCM 4579, assembly GCF_001854885.1. Lineage (GTDB taxonomy): Bacteria > Pseudomonadota > Alphaproteobacteria > Rhizobiales > Rhizobiaceae > Sinorhizobium. The sequence goes on from NZ_MDDV01000035.1 coordinate 202,613, forward strand.
CGGCTATGTAGCCGTGGACGACGTCGACGCCACCGCCGCCAAACTCAGCGGCAAGGGCGGCACCGTTCACCGCGAGCCGGACGACATTCCCGGCGTCGGCCGCTTCGCCATCGTCACCGACCCGCATGGCGCCGCCTTCGCTCTTTTCAAGGGAACCGGTGAACCGCCGCCATCACTCGACCAGATGGCGCCGGGAAACATCGGCTGGCACGAACTGATGGCCGGCGATCTCGACAGCGCCTTCGCTTTCTATTCGGAACTGTTCGGCTGGACCAAGGACCAGGCGATGGACATGGGCGAGATGGGCGTCTACCAGCTGTTCGCCCATAATGGTCAGGCCATCGGCGGCATGATGACGAAGCCGAAGGACGTTCCCGCGCCCTATTGGCTCTATTATTTCAATGTAGAAGCGCTCGATGCGGCGATCGATCGGGCGCGGTCCGAGGGCGCTCAAGTCGTGGTGGGGCCGATGGAAGTCCCCGGTGGCGCCTGGATCGTCCAATGCACCGATCCGCAGGGCGCGTTTTTCGCGCTTGTCGCGCCGAAACGCTGATCCTTTGTCAGGCTCGATGAGCGAGCCGCAGCCGTCTCTCGGTTTCGGCTTGCTTTCTCCTTTGCATTGCACAAAAGTCCTCTCGAATGGCGGGCCAGAGGATCTGCCATCGAGGGGAAAACGCTGCATGTCGATCAAGGCCAGTATCTATCATCTGACCCACTATAAATATGACCGGCCGATCAAGCTCTCACCGCAGATCATCAGGCTGAAGCCCGCTGCGCATTCGAAGACGAGGGTGATCAGCCACTCGCTGAAGGTTTCGCCGGCCAGTCATTTCGTCAATCTGCAGCAGGACCCCTATGGTAACTATCTCGCCCGCTACGTCTTTCCCGATCCGGTAACGGAACTGAAGATCGAGGTTGATCTCGTCGCGGACATGACGGTCTACAACCCCTTCGACTTCTTCGTCGAGGAAGAGGCACAGCACTGGCCATTTCGCTATGCCGAAGACCTGAGTGACGACCTGAAGATCTACATGACGCCGGACCCCATCGGGCCGAAGCTCTCGGCTTTCATGGAAACGATCGACCGCTCGCGCCAGCCCACGGTCGACATGATCGTCGCTCTCAACATGCGGCTGCAAAAGGAGATCGGCTACGTCATCCGCATGGAGCCGGGCGTGCAGACGCCGGAGGAGACGTTGGGTCTCGCCAGAGGCTCCTGCCGCGATTCGAGCTGGCTGCTCGTGCAGATCCTGCGCAATCTCGGCTTTGCCGCGCGCTTCGTGTCCGGCTACCTCATTCAGCTCACGCCGGACCTGAAAGCGCTCGACGGCCCCTCGGGCACGGAATACGACTTCACCGACCTCCATGCCTGGGCCGAGGCCTATATTCCAGGCGCCGGCTGGATCGGGCTCGACCCGACCTCCGGGCTCTTGACCGGCGAGAGCCACATCCCGCTCGCCGCGACACCTCATTATCGCAATGCCGCACCGATCTCCGGCGGCTTCTTCGGCGATCCGGAAACCAAATCCGATTTCGCCTTCGACATGAAGATTGCGCGCGTTGCCGAACATCCGCGCATCACCAGGCCCTTTTCCGACGAGAGCTGGCAGGCATTGAATGCCGTTGGCGAGGAGGTGGACCGCGTATTGGCCGAGAACGACGTGCGCCTCACCATGGGTGGCGAGCCGACCTTCGTATCGATCGACGACTTCGAAGCCGAAGAGTGGAACACCGCCGCCGTCGGCCCAACCAAGCGCGAGAAGGCCGGCACGCTCATTCGCCGCCTGCGCGAGCGCTTTGCGCCGGGCGGGTTCCTGCACTACGGCCAGGGGAAATGGTATCCCGGCGAGAGCCTGCCGCGATGGACCTTTTCGCTCTATTGGCGTCGCGACGGCCTGCCGATCTGGCAGCGGCCCGACCTCATCGCCGAGGAGCTCAGCCGGAACGAGGTTACCGAACGGGATGCGGAGCGCCTGCTCGTAGCCATTGCCGGCGAACTCGATCTGACGGCGGACATGGTCGTTCCGGCCTATGAGGATCCGGCCGAATGGATCGTCAAGGAAGCCAATCTTCCGGACAATGTGGATCCGTCCAATTCCAAGCTCGAGGACCCGGAGGCGCGCAGCCGCCTGGCGCGCGTGTTCGAACGGGGCCTGACGACCCCGACCGGCTACGTGCTGCCGGTGCAGGCCTGGAATGCGCGCGCCACGGGGGTGCAGTGGCTTAGCGAGAAATGGAAGACCCGTCGTGGGCGCATTTTCCTCGTACCCGGCGACAGCCCCATAGGCTACCGGTTGCCGCTCGGCGCCTTGCCCCACATCCCTCCCTCTTCCTATCCCTATATCAATCCGGTAGATCCGACCGTTCCGCGCAACGACCTGCCCGATTTCGCCGGAGAAAAAGGGCGGGCGCAGCAATCACGCTTCCAGGCGTCGGAGTTACCGCAGACGCCGCTCTCACCTACCCCCGATGATATTGCCGGCGCCGTACGCACCGCAATGACAGTCGAGCCGCGCGACGGCAGGCTCTGCGTATTCATGCCGCCGACGACGAGCATCGAGGAATATCTGGACCTGGTCGCTTCGACTGAACGCGCTGCTGCGGAGCTTGGCCTGCCCGTTCACGTCGAAGGTTATCCGCCGCCGCAGGACGAGCGCATCAACGTCATCCGCGTCGCGCCCGATCCGGGCGTGATCGAGGTCAACATCCATCCGGCCGCGAACTGGCGGGAATGCGTCGACATCACCACGACGGTCTATGAGGAAGCGCGGCAGAGCCGGCTCGGCGCCGACAAGTTCATGATCGACGGCCGTCATACGGGAACCGGCGGCGGCAACCATGTCGTGGTCGGCGGCCGCAGCCCCAATGACAGTCCCTTCCTGCGCCGGCCGGACCTGTTGAAGAGCATCGTGCTCCATTGGCAGCGGCACCCGTCGCTCTCCTATCTCTTTTCCGGCCTGTTCATCGGACCGACCAGCCAGGCTCCGCGCCTCGACGAGGCGCGGCATGACGCGCTTTACGAGTTGGAGATCGCGCTGGCCCAGGTGCCGTCGCCCGATGCCGGCCGGCTGCCCCCGCTGCCCTGGCTGATCGACCGGCTCTTCCGTAACCTGCTCGTGGACGTCACGGGAAACACCCACCGTGCGGAGATTTGCATCGACAAACTGTTCTCGCCGGACGGTCCGACCGGACGACTCGGCCTGGTCGAGTTCCGCGGCTTTGAAATGCCGCCGAACGCGCGCATGTCGCTCGCCCAGCAATTGCTCGTGCGCGCGCTTATCGCCCGCTTCTGGAAGAGACCGCTGGAAGGCCGGTTCGTGCGCTGGGGCACGGCGCTTCACGACCGCTTCATGCTGCCCCACTATGTCTGGCAGGATTTTCTCGAGGTCGTTGCGGATCTCGGCTCCCACGGCTTCGATCTCCACCCGGAGTGGTTCAAGGCGCAACTTGAATTCCGCTTCCCCTTCTGCGGCGAGGTCGAGTACGAAGAGGCGAAGCTCGAAATCCGCCAGGCGCTCGAGCCGTGGCATGTGATGGGCGAACAGGGCGCAATCGGCGGCACGGTGCGCTACGTGGATTCCTCGGTCGAGCGCCTGCAGGTGAAGCTCGAAACCGCTAATCCCGATCGCTACACCGTCGCCTGCAACGGCCGCCTGGTGCCGCTCGCGAAGACAGGCCAAAACGGCATCGCCGTCGCAGGCGTGCGCTACAAGGCCTGGAAGCCGGCCACGGGCCTTCACCCGGTGTTGCCGGTGAACACTCCCCTTACATTCGACGTTTATGATACTTGGTCGAATCGGGCGATCGGTGGCTGCGTCTATCACGTTGCGCATCCGGGCGGGCGCAACTACGAGGCCTTCCCGGTCAACGGCAACGAGGCAGAGGCGCGCCGGCTGGCGCGCTTCGAATCCTGGGGCCACACCACGGGCATGTATCGGCTGCATCCCGAAAGCCCGTCGGCGGAGTTTCCCCTGACGCTCGATTTGCGGCGTCCGGCAGGAGTGTAAATGGCGAAGAAGCAGGCGGCAGAGGCAAAAGAAGCGATCCGGCCCGGGCATGATCCCTTCGGCGGCTACCGCGCGCTGGCGGGCGGCGCCGATGAGATGGTCGATCCGAACGGCAATGTCCGGCCCGTCTGGCAACGGCTGCTCTCGACGCTGGGCCGCATGGACGAGACGGAACTCGCCAACCGCTTTGCCCGCGCCGACCGCTACCTGCGCGACGCCGGCGTCTTCTACCGCGCCTATGGCAAGGAGAACACGGAGCGAAGCTGGCCGCTGTCGCATGTGCCGGTCCTGATCGACGAGGCCGAATGGACCGTTGTATCCGAGGGACTCGTGCAGAGGGCCGAGCTCCTGGAAAGGGTGGTCGCCGACATCTACGGCGAGAACCGGCTGGTGCGGGAAGGCCTGCTGCCGCCGGCGCTCATCGCCTCCAATCCGCAATTCCTGCGCCCGCTCGTCGGCGTCAGGCCGGCCGACGGGCATTTCCTGCACTTCTGCTCCTTCGAAATCGGCCGCGGGCCGGACAGCAACTGGTGGGTGCTTTCCGACCGGACGGAAGCGCCGTCCGGCGCCGGCTTCGCGCTCGAAAACCGCGTGGCGACGGCGCGCGCCTTTTCCGACCTCTATGCCGAAACCCACGTCCACCGGCTGGCGAGCTTCTTCGGCGCCTTCCGCGACACGCTCCAGTCGCGCAAGCAGCACCCCGACGACCGCATCGCCGTGCTCTCGCCGGGCATCGCCAACGAGACCTATTTCGAACACGCCTACATTGCCCGCTATCTCGGTTTCATGCTGCTCGAGGGCGAGGACCTGACGGTCGTCGGCGGCCGCGTGATGGTTCGCACCGTCGCCGGCCTCAAGCCCGTCGGCGTGCTCTGGCGTCGCCTCGACGCCTCCTTCGCCGATCCGCTGGAGCTCAATCAGTCTTCGCATATCGGCACGCCCGGTATCGTCGAGGCGCTGAGGGCAGGCTCCGTTTCGATCGTCAATGCGCTTGGCTCCGGCATCCTGGAGACGCGTGCGCTTCTGGCCTTCATGCCGGCCATCTGTCGCCAATTGCTCGGCGAGGAACAGAAGCTCCCGTCGATCGCCACCTGGTGGTGCGGGCAGGAATCCGAGCGCGAACATGTCGCCGGCAACATCGAAGGCATGGTCATCGGCCCGGCCTATTCGACGCGGCCCTTCTTCGACGACGATGGCCAGTCGGTGCTCGGTGCCTCGCTCCGCGATACGGCCAGGACCTCGGTCGCCCAGTGGCTGGCGACGGACGGCGGCAAGCTCGTTGGGCAGGAGGTCGTCACGCTGTCGACGACGCCCGCCTGGGTGCGCGGCCGGCTGACGCCCCGACCGATGAGTCTCCGGGTCTTTGCCGCGCGAACGCGCGACGGCTGGCAGATCATGCCGGGGGGCTTCGCCCGCATCGGCTCCGGCGACGACGTGGCGGCGATCGCCATGCAGTCCGGCGGCACCGCCGCCGATGTCTGGATCGTCAGCGACAGGCCGGTCGAGCGCATGTCGCTGCTTCCAGCAGAGGAGAGCTTCACCCGCAACCTGCCGGGCAGCCTGCCGAGCCGTGCGGCCGACAACCTCTTCTGGCTTGGCCGTTACATCGAACGGGCGGAGGGCGCGCTGCGGATCCTGCGCGCCTGGCATAGTCGCTTCGCCGAGGCGGCCGATCCCGACATGCCTCTGCTCAAGGACGTGAGCGAGTATCTTGCTCTCCTCGATGTCAAGACGCGCCAGCCGGTGCCGGACAGCCTGCTTTCCGATATCGCCAGCGCGCTATTCAGTGCCGGCAACATTCGCGACCGGTTCTCACCCGACGGCTGGCTTGCGCTCAACGACCTCCTGAAAACGGCGCGCAAGTTCCACGTGACCGTGCAGGCCGGCGATGACGCTTCCCACGCGATGACCATTCTTCTGCGCAAGCTCGCGGGCTTTGCAGGCCTCGTGCACGAAAATATGTATCGCTTCACCGGCTGGCGCTTTCTTTCGATCGGCCGCTATCTCGAGCGCGGCATGCACATGACGCGGCTGCTCGGACACATGTCCGGGCCCGAAGCACCGGACGGCGCCTACGACATGTTGCTCGAGATCGGCGACAGCGTCATGACCCATCGGCGGCGCTATAACGTCAACACGGCAGCCGTAACCGTTACCGACCTGCTGGCGCTCGACCCGCTCAACCCGCGCTCCATCCTCTACCAGTTGAACGAGATCAAGACGGAGGTCGAACTGCTGCCGAACGCTTTCGTCAACGGCCAGATGTCGCCGTTCTATCGGGAAACCATGCGACTTCATTCCGGCCTTGCCGTGATGACACCGGAGGCAATGACGGCGACGGTCTACAAACGGCTGGAGCAGGACCTCGAAAGGCTTTCCGACTTGCTCGCGCAAACCTATCTCGGCTGACCCAGCGGCGATTTCGATGCTCTACGACATCAACCTGAAGATCACCTATCGCTATGAGGTTCCGGTCAGCGGTGGGCGCCACCTCGTGCGGGTCCTGCCCGCGTCGATCCCGGGGCGCCAGCGGCTCATCGCCGGATCGGTGACCTGCCAGCCGGCACCCTTCGAGCGCTCGGAAAATGTCGATTTCTTCTTCAATCCGACCACCACCATCCTGTTCCGCTCGGCCCACGACCACCTGATCATCCGCATGCAGGCGCGCGTGCAGGCGGAGCCCGCCGCGCTCTCCGCCGACCTTTCGCCGCCGCTTGTCGCCCTGCCGGCTGAGCTTGCCGCCTGCTGGTCCATCGATGCCGACTCCCCCCATCATTTCCTGGGGCCGAGCCCGCTGCTGGCGCAGGTCCCGGAGATCGCCGCCTATGCGCGCGAGATCACCCGAGACGGAATGACGGTGCAGCAGATCGGCCTTGCCATCTGCGAGCGCATCCATGGCGATTTCACATACGACACGGACGCGACGACCGTCACGACGACGCCGGCCGAGGCCTTCAAGCTGAAGGGCGGCGTCTGCCAGGATTTCGCTCACGTGATGATCGTGGCGCTGCGCAGTCTCGGCATTCCGGCGGGCTATGTCAGCGGTTTCCTCAGAACCCTTCCGCCGCCCGGCAAGGAGCGCCTGGAAGGCGCCGACGCCATGCATGCCTGGGTGCGCTTCTGGTGCGGCACGTCCGGCGGCTGGATGGAGCTCGACCCCACGAACAACATCTCCGCAGGGACCGATCACATCGTCGTCGGCCACGGTCGCGACTATGGCGACGTGGCGCCGGTGATCGGCGTCCTGAAAAGCTACGGCAGCCAGACGACCGAACAGGCCGTCGACGTCATTCCCGTCGAATGACCCGGATTGGCACGAACGTGTCGATCCTGGACAGACCGGTCCTGCGCGAAACCCACAAAAATAATTGCCTTTCCGGCCAAACGATAAAAGTGCAACGAACAGCTGAACCGAGCGGTAACGCATCACCGCTAGTGTCACGCCACGGATACTTACAACGTGTGGGGCACGAAAATGGAAAACGGAACCACAGCCGGCCGATCCTTCATGACGATGTGGCGGGACCGGGGCGGCAATTTCGGCATGATGACGGCGCTGCTTGCTCCGCTGCTCTTTGCGGTGGGCGGCGTTTCCATCGACATGGCCAATATGCTGATGTCCAAGAACCAGCTTCAGGACGCGACCGATGCTGCTGCGCTTGCGGCCGCCTCCGCGCTCGTTTCCAAGGAGCAGCCGAGCATCGAAGCGGCCCAGGAAATCGCCCGCAAGTTCCTTCGCACGCAAATCTCCGGCGCCCCGTCAATAGCCGAGACGGAGAGCGGCGCCGATAGCGAAGACGACGGCGTGAACGTCGGCATCTCCGAGATGCCGAACGGCGCAACGGGGAAGACCTTCAAGGTCACTGTCACCGCCAAACGGGTCGTCAACTTCAATGCCATGACGCGACTGCTCGGCCAGGATGGGGTTACGCTTGAGACCAGTTCCACTGCGGAAAGCGCAACCGAGAGCAAGAATGCGCTTTCCATGTATCTGGTGCTCGACCGTTCCGGCTCGATGGCCTGGAAGACGGACACCGTCAACGCGGCAATGAAGAGCTGTCCCAATTACACGGAATCGACCTGGAGCAAGTTTCCCAACCTGAAGGCGACCAGCCCCTGCTACGTCACGAAGATCGATGCGCTGAAGACCGCAGCGAGTGACCTGTTCGCGCAGTTGAAGGTCGCGGATCCGGATTCGATCTACGTGCGGACCGGCGCGGTTTCATACAATGCCTCGCAGGATACCCCGGGCGACATCGCCTGGGGCGTGACGAACACGGCCCTCTATGTGAACGCACTCGTAGCAACCGGCGGCACGGCATCGGGCAACGCCTTCAAGTCCGCCTATCAGAAGGTAACGGCAAGCGCCGAAAACACTGCTCACGCCGGTAAGAACGGCCAGGTTCCCACCAAATACATCGTCTTCATGACCGACGGCGAGAACAATTACACCTCCGAGGACACGCTGACCAAGCAATGGTGCGACACGGCGAAGGCCAACAAGGTCGAAGTCTACAGCGTCGCCTTCATGGCGCCGAGCCGCGGCCAGGCACTCTTGAAATATTGCGCGTCGTCGACGTCGCATTATTTCGAAGCCGACGAGGCCGCAGATCTCGTTGCCGCATTCAAGGCGATCGGCGAAAGGGCGTCGGCAATGGTCTCGCGCCTTACGAAGTAAGCTGGTTCATATCGGTTTTCGGTATGCCGTCCGGTCCCCGGACGGCATTTCGCATTGTGCATAGAGGCTTAGATGGGCGCGACGCGCATGCCGCGATGGGCCCCTAGGCCTCCCTAGGCCACCGGGCATTTCAGGCGAAAAGCATCGCGGACCCGTCCACATGTAGATGGCGGCCGTTTCAATCCATTTAGAAACAGCTGTTGCAAGCGTTTCGGATCGATGCATAAATTGCCCTGTCTACGGTCGGCTCCGGCCTTCGGTCTCCCAAATGCAATAAGGGTTTGACAGTTTTGATGATGAATCAGCTCTCCACGAATGAACTGCCGCAGCCCGCACTAAGATCTTCCGAGCCGGGCCAGCTCGCGGTCGAGATCCTGGAGCGCCTGAAGTATCGCATCGGCAAGGATCCGAAAGTCGCCAAACCGCATGACTGGCTGACGGCCGCCATTCTGGTAGTGCGCGACCGTATCACCGATCGCTGGATGGACTCGACGCGCAAGACCTATTCGACCGGGGCCAAGCGGGTCTATTACCTCTCGCTCGAATTCCTCATCGGCCGTCTGATGCGCGACGCGATGACCAATATCGGCCTGATGGACGAGATGCGCGATGCGCTCGCCTCTCTCGGCGTCGATATCGACCTGATTGCCCAACTGGAGCCCGACGCCGCGCTGGGCAATGGCGGTCTTGGGCGGCTCGCCGCCTGTTTCATGGAATCCATGGCGACGGTCGACGTGCCCGCCTATGGCTATGGCATCCGCTACATGCATGGCCTGTTCCGGCAGCAGATGGCAGATGGCTGGCAGGTCGAATTGCCGGAAACCTGGCTGGCGCACGGCAACCCCTGGGAATTCGAACGGCGGGAAAGCTCCTACGAAATCGGCTTCGGCGGCAGCGTTGAAACCGTCAATGTCGACGAGGAAGTCCAGCGCTATGTCTGGAAGCCGGCGGAGCGGGTGATCGCGACGGCCTTCGACACACCGGCAGTCGGCTGGCGGGCGACGCGCGTCAATACGCTGAGGCTCTGGGCCGCACAGCCGATCGATCCGATCCTGCTCGACGCCTTCAATGCCGGAGACCACATCGGTGCGTTGCGCGACAGCAACAAGGCGGAGAGCCTGACACGCGTGCTCTATCCCGCCGACGCGACTCCGGCCGGACAGGAACTTCGCCTCCGGCAGGAATATTTCTTCTCCTCCGCTTCGCTGCAGGACATCCTGCGGCGGCACCTGCAGCAATATCCGGATTTCACCTCATTGCCGGATGCCGTCGCCATCCAGCTCAACGACACGCATCCGGCCGTATCGGTGGCCGAACTGGTCCGCCTGCTGACCGACTTCCACGGGCTCGGTTTCGACCAGGCCTGGGACATTGCCCGGCGTACCTTCGCCTACACCAACCACACGCTTCTACCGGAAGCGCTGGAAAGCTGGCCGGTACCGCTCTTCGAGCGGCTGCTGCCGCGCCACATGCAGATCGTCTACGCCGTCAATGCCAAGATCCTGATCGAGGCGCGCAAGCAGAAGCACGCAACCGACGAGGAAATCCGCAACATTTCGCTCATCGATGAAACCGGCGAGCGGCGTGTGCGCATGGGCAATCTCGCCTTCGTTGGTTCCCACTCCATCAATGGCGTGTCGGCGCTGCACACGGAACTGATGAAGGAAACGGTCTTTGCCGACCTGCACCGGCTCTATCCCAACCGCATCAACAACAAGACCAACGGCATCACGCCGCGCCGTTGGCTGATGCAATGCAATCCCGGTCTCTTCGCCCTAATCCGCGATGCGATCGGCGACGACTTCATGGACGATACGGAGGCCCTGCAGGCGCTCGACGCCTTTGCCGACAAAGCCGATTTCCAGGAGCAGTTCGCCGCCGTCAAGCGCGCCAACAAGGTAAGGCTGGCAAAGCTCGTGCAGACGAGGCTCGGCATCCGGCTGGATCCCTCGGCGATGTTCGACATCCAGATCAAGCGCATCCACGAATACAAACGGCAATTGCTGAACATCATCGAGGCCGTTGCGCTTTACGACCAGATTCGCTCGCATCCCGAGCTCGACTGGGTGCCGCGCGTCAAGCTTTTCGCCGGAAAGGCGGCGCCGAGCTATCACAACGCCAAGCTCATCATCAAGCTCGCCAATGACGTCGCGCGGGTGATCAACAACGACCCGGCCGTCCGCGGGCTTCTGAAGGTCGTCTTCGTTCCCAATTACAATGTCTCGCTCGCGGAAGTGATGGTGCCCGCAGCCGATCTCTCGGAGCAGATTTCGACCGCGGGCATGGAAGCTTCGGGCACCGGCAACATGAAATTCGCGCTCAACGGCGCTCTGACGATCGGCACGCTCGACGGCGCCAATGTCGAGATGCGCGACTGGGTCGGCGAGGAAAACATCAAGATCTTCGGCCTGACCGCCGAGGAAGTGGCGAAGGCTCGGGCGGAGGGACACAATCCGCGCGCCATTATCGAGGACTCACGCGAATTGTCGCAGGCCCTCTCAGCCATCGCCTCCGGCGTCTTCTCGCCGGACGACCCGCACCGTTTCTCGGGCCTTGTCGACGGCTTGTACAACCATGACTGGTTCATGGTCGCCGCGGATTTCGAGACCTATGCGAAGGCGCAGCGCGAGATGGACCAACTCTGGACGACGCCCTCCGACTGGTATTCGAAGGCGATCCGAAACACGGCACGTATGGGCTGGTTCTCGTCCGACCGGACGATCCGCCAATATGCCGGAGAGATCTGGAGAGCAGGATGAAGCTCTCGCCCGGCAAGGACACGGCCACATCCACCACGTCTGGCCTGCTGCCGGCGCCGGAGATCGCGGCGATACTTTCCGGCACCCACAGCAACCCCTTTGCCGTTCTGGGCGTGCACGCGACGGACGAGGCCTATATTGCCCGGTGCTTTATCCCCAGTGCTGAATCAGTTACTGCGGAAACACTTTCCGGGAAGGAAATCGGTGCGCTCGACCGACGCGACGATGCCGGCTTCTTCGAGGGCTCCGTTTCGCTCCGCAAGGAACAGCCGATCCGCTACCGCGCCCGCAATAAAGGCGGCGAGTGGATCGTGGTCGACCCCTATAGCTTCGGTCCGGTGCTTGGGCCGATGGACGACTACTACATCCGCGAAGGTTCGCATCTCAGGCTCTTCGAAAAGATGGGAGCCCATCAGATCACGCATGACGGTGTCGACGGCTTTCACTTCGCCGTCTGGGCGCCGAATGCGCGCCGCGTTTCCGTGGTCGGCAGCTTCAACGATTGGGACGGGCGCCGCCACGTCATGCGCTTTCGCGCCGACACCGGCATCTGGGAAATCTTCCTTCCCGACGTGTCCGCGGGCGCTCCGTATAAATATGAGATCCTCGATCGCGAGGGCCAGCTGCTGCCGCTGAAGGCGGATCCATTCGCCCGTCGCTCGGAGCTGCGTCCGGATACGGCCTCGGTGACGACGGGCGAGATCGACCAAGTCTGGGAGGACGCGGCCCACCGCCGCCATTGGGAGGAGGTCGACCCGCGCCGCCAGCCGATTTCGATCTATGAGGTTCATGCCGGCTCATGGCAGCGCCGCGACAATGGCGCGATGCTGACCTGGGACGAACTGGCAGAACGCTTGATCCCCTATTGTGTCGATATGGGCTTTACCCACATCGAGTTCCTGCCTATCTCCGAATTCCCCTATGATCCATCATGGGGCTATCAGACGACCGGCCTCTACGCGCCGACCGCGCGCTTCGGCGAACCGGAGGGCTTTGCCCGTTTCGTGAACGGCTGCCACAAGGTCGGCATAGGCGTCATTCTCGATTGGGTGCCTGCGCATTTTCCGACGGACGAGCATGGGCTGCGCTGGTTCGACGGCACCGCGCTTTACGAGCATGAGGACCCGCGCCAGGGTTTCCACCCGGACTGGAACACGGCGATCTACAATTTCGGCCGCGACGAGGTCGCCGCCTATCTTATCAACAATGCCCTCTACTGGGCCGAAAAGTTCCATGTCGACGGACTGCGCGTCGATGCGGTCGCATCCATGCTCTACCTCGACTATTCGCGCCAGCCCGGCGAGTGGGTGCCGAACGAATATGGGGGCAACGAGAATCTCGAGGCCGTACGCTTCCTGCAGACCATGAACACTCGCCTTTACGGCATCCACCAGGGCGTGCTGACGATCGCGGAAGAATCGACCTCCTGGCCGAAGGTCTCACACCCGGTCCATGCCGGCGGTCTCGGCTTCGGCTTCAAGTGGAACATGGGCTTCATGCACGACACGCTGCAATATCTCGCGCGTGAGCCGGTGCACCGCAAGTTCCACCACAACGACATGACCTTCGGGCTGCTCTACGCCTTCAGCGAGAACTTCGTGCTGCCGCTGTCCCACGACGAAGTGGTGCACGGCAAGGGATCGCTGGTCGCCAAAATGGCCGGCGACGATTGGCAGAAGTTCGCCAACCTCAGGGCCTATTACGCCTTCATGTGGGGCTATCCGGGCAAGAAACTGCTCTTCATGGGACAGGAGTTCGCGCAATGGCGTGAATGGTCGGAGGAGCGCGCACTCGACTGGAACCTGCTCGAATACAACCTGCACGAGGGCATGCGCCGGCTCGTACGGGACCTGAACGGCACTTACCGGTCGAAGCCGGCGCTGCATGCGCGCGACTGCGAGGGCGACGGCTTCGAATGGCTGATTGCGGACGATCGCAACAATTCCGTCTTTGCGTGGTTGAGGAAGGCGCCGGGCGAGAAGCTGATCGCAGTGGTCACCAATTTCACGCCGGTCTACCGGGAGAGCTATGACGTGCCGCTTCCGGCCCCAGGCCGCTGGCGGGAAATAGTCAATACGGATGCGGAAATCTATGGAGGGAGCGGCAAGGGCAACGGCGGTGCCGTTTATGCGGAGAGGAAGCCGAGCGGAGTGACTGCTGCCACCATCACGCTGCCGCCGTTGGCGACGCTGATGCTGGAACAGGAATAACTGTCCGGCGGCCTTTTCCGCCGGCGGAAACAGGACGGAGTGACGTGGACCGCGAGGCGTCGCGTTTGGACGCGGGGCAGTCCTCGACGACATGATCTTGGGGAGGACAAATGGTGGAAAGGCGTACACAACCTCTGGCTCGCGATGCTATGGCCTATGTGCTTGCCGGCGGCCGCGGCAGCCGGCTAAAGGAGCTGACGGACCGCCGCGCCAAACCGGCCGTCCATTTCGGCGGCAAGGCGCGCATCATCGATTTCGCGCTATCCAACGCGCTGAACTCCGGCATCCGCCGGATCGGTGTGGCGACCCAGTACAAGGCCCATTCGCTGATCCGGCACCTGCAGCGCGGCTGGAATTTCTTTCGCCCCGAACGCAATGAGAGCTTCGACGTCCTGCCGGCCAGCCAGCGCGTCTCCGAAACGCAATGGTACGAAGGCACCGCCGACGCGGTCTACCAGAACATCGACATCATCGAGGATTACGGCGTCGAGTACATGGTGATTCTCGCCGGCGACCATATCTACAAAATGGATTACGAGCTGATGCTGGCGCAGCACGTCGATTCCGGCGCCGACGTCACCATCGGCTGCCTGGAAGTGCCGCGCATGGAAGCGACTGGTTTCGGCGTGATGCATGTCGATACCGAAGACCGGATCATCGCCTTCGTCGAAAAGCCGGCCGATCCGCCCGGCATCCCGGGCAATCCGGAGATGGCGCTGGCGTCCATGGGCATCTACGTGTTCCACACGAAGTTCCTGATGGACATGCTTCGCCGCGACGCGGCGGATCCGAAGTCGAGCCGGGACTTCGGCAAGGACATTATCCCCTATATCGTCGAACACGGCAAAGCGGTGGCGCACCGCTTCACCCACTCCTGCGTGCGTTCGGATTTCGAACGGGAGGCCTATTGGCGTGACGTCGGCACAATCGACGCCTATTGGCAGGCCAATATTGATCTCACCCACGTGACGCCGGAACTCGACATCTACGACAGTACGTGGCCGATCTGGACCTTCGCCGAAATCAAGCCGCCGGCGAAATTCGTCCATGACGACGAGGACCGCCGCGGCTCGGCAACCTCCTCGCTCGTCTCGGGCGATTGCATCATCTCGGGCGCCATGCTCAACAGCAGTCTGTTGTTCACCGGCGTCAGGGTCAATTCATATTCCAGACTCGAAAATGCCGTAGTTCTTCCCGACGTGGCGATCGGACGGCACTCCATACTGCGCAATGTCGTCATCGACAGCCGGGTCACCATACCCGAAGGATTGGTCGTCGGTGATGATCCGGAGCTCGATGCCAAACGCTTCCGCCGCACTGAGAACGGCGTTTGCCTGATCACGCAATCGATGATCGACAAGCTGGGAATGTAGGTCTCAACTCGCATGAATGTCCTGTCCGTTGCGTCCGAAGTCTATCCCCTGGTCAAGACTGGGGGACTCGGCGACGTCGTCGGTGCGCTGCCCTCAGCTCTTCTTCCGCACGGAATCCGGGTACGCACGCTGGTGCCCGGCTATCTCGCTGTGCTGCACAAGCTGAAAAAGAAGAAGGCGGTCGGCGGCATCGATAACCTCTTCGGCCATCCGGCCCGGGTGCTCGCGGCCGAGTATGACGGCCTGGACCTGCTCGTCCTCGATCAGCCGGAGCTTTATGCCCGCGACGGCGGTCCTTATCTCGACACGACGGGACGCGACTATCCAGACAATTTTCGCCGCTTCGCCGCCCTCTCGCTGGCGGCGGCGGAGATCGCCGGAGACAATGTCGTCCCGGGCTGGAAGCCCGATCTCGTGCATGTGCATGATTGGCAGACGGCGCTGACGCCGGTCTATATGCGCTTCGGCTCCGCGGCCGAGATGCCGACCGTCATGACAATTCACAACATCGCCTTCCAGGGCCAGTTCGGCGCGTCGGTCTTTCCGGAACTGTCGCTGCCGCCCGAAGCCTTCTCCATGCAGTTCGTCGAGTATTATGGCGATGTCGGCTTTCTGAAAGGCGGTTTGCAGACGGCGACCGCGATCACGACCGTCAGTCCGTCCTATGCGCAGGAAATCCTGACCCCGGAATTCGGAATGGGGCTCGAGGGGCTTCTGGCAAGCCGTGTCGCCAGCCTGAGCGGGATCGTCAACGGCATCGACGCCGCAACGTGGAATCCCGAAACGGACCCGCTTATCCCCCAGAATTACGCTCCCGGCACGCTCAAGCGGCGGGCGGCAAACCGCCGCGTGCTGGAGGAGCGCTTCGGGCTCGACAAGGGCCCAGGGCCGATCTTCTGCGTCATCAGCCGCCTCACCTGGCAGAAAGGCATGGACCTGCTGGCGCAGGTGGCCGACGACATCGTCGCGCTCGGCGGCAAGCTCATCGTGCTCGGTTCGGGTGACGCGGCGCTCGAAGGCGCGCTCATGGCCGCCGCCTCGCGCCATCGCGGCCATATCGGCATGGTGATCGGCTACGACGAACCGCTGTCGCACCTGATGCAGGCGGGTTCCGACGCGATCCTCATTCCCTCGCGCTTCGAACCCTGCGGGCTGACGCAACTCTATGGTTTGCGTTATGGTTGCGTACCGATCGTCGCGCGCACCGGCGGCCTGACCGACACGGTCATCGACGCCAACGAGGCGGCGCTGGCGGCCAGAGTCGCGACCGGATTTCAGTTTCAGCCGGTCACGGCGGACGGCCTGCGTCTTGCGATCCGGCGCGCAATGCATGCATACAAAGAGCCGAAGGTGTGGGCGCGCTTGCAGAACCAGGGCATGAAGTCCGACGTCTCCTGGGCGAAGAGTGCGGAACGCTACGCTTCGCTCTATTCCGGTCTTCTCGCGAAAGGCTAAGAAAGATGATGATAACCGTCTCCACAAACCCCTATGGCGACCAGAAACCCGGGACTTCGGGCCTGCGCAAGAAGGTTCCGGTTTTCCAGCAGAAGAATTACGCAGAGAACTTCATCCAGTCCATTTTCGATTCGCTCGAGGGCTATGAGGGAGAGACGCTGGTGATCGGCGGCGACGGCCGCTACTACAATCGGGACGTGATCCAGAAGGCGATCAAGATGGCCGCGGCAAATGGATTCGGCCGCGTGCTCGTCGGCCGCGGCGGTATCCTGTCGACGCCGGCCGCCTCGAATGTCATCCGCAAATACAAGGCTTTCGGCGGCATCGTGCTGTCGGCGAGCCACAACCCCGGCGGCCCGACCGAGGACTTCGGCATCAAGTACAATGTCGGCAACGGAGGTCCCGCGCCGGAAAGGGTGACGGATGCAATCTTCGCCCGTACGCAGGCGATCGACAGCTACAGGATCGCCGACGTTCCCGACATCAACCTCGATGTCGAAGGTACGCAGCATGTCGAAGACATGGCGGTGACGGTGATCGATCCCGTCGCCGACTATGCCGAACTGATGGAGAGCCTGTTCGATTTCGCAGCGATCCGGGCTCTGATCGCCGGCGGTTTCCGCGTCGTCTTCGATGCGATGAGCGCCGTCACCGGCCCCTACGCCAAGGAGATCCTCGAGAAGCGGCTTGGTGCGCCAAAGGGCTCGGTGATGAACTTCATCCCGCTGCCCGACTTCGGCGGCCATCATCCGGATCCGAACCTGGTGCATGCGCGCGCTCTTTACGAGACCATGATGGCGCCCGATGCGCCGGACTTCGGCGCCGCTTCCGACGGCGACGGCGACCGCAATCTCATCGTCGGCAGAGGGATCTTCGTCACGCCCTCGGACAGCCTCGCCATCCTCGCCGCCAATGCGCACCTGGCACCAGGCTACGCCCAGGGCCTTGCCGGCATCGCCCGCTCCATGCCGACAAGCGGTGCGGCCGACCGGGTCGCGGAAAAACTCGGCATCAGCCTTTATGAAACTCCGACCGGGTGGAAATTCTTCGGCAACCTGCTCGACGAGGGGCTGGCGACGATCTGCGGTGAGGAAAGCGCCGGCACCGGCTCCAATCACGTGCGAGAGAAGGACGGACTCTGGGCGGTGCTGCTCTGGCTCAACATCCTGGCGGCGCGCAAGGAAAGCGCGCTCGATATCGTGCAGAAACATTGGGCTGCCTATGGCCGCAACTATTATTCGCGCCACGACTACGAAGCCGTCGATACGGACGCGGCGAACGGGCTTATGGCGGCGCTGAGAGAAAAGCTCGCCGGCCTTCCGGGCAAGAGCTACGGTGCGCTCAAGGTCGAGACCGCCGACGACTTCTCCTACCACGATCCGGTCGACAAATCGGTGAGCATGAACCAGGGTGTCCGGGTCCTGTTCGAGGGCGGCTCGCGCGTCGTCTTCCGCCTTTCGGGCACCGGAACTTCCGGCGCGACGCTGCGCGTCTATATCGAGCGTTACGAGCCGGACCCGGCGCGCCACGACCTCGATACGCAGGCCGCTCTCGCCGACCTGATCGCCGTTGCCGACGAGATCGCGGAGATCAAGACGCGCACCGGCCGTGAAGAGCCGAGCGTGGTCACCTGAGGATTGTGTCGGGCGGGCCCATATGCGCGGCCCTTTCGCTCCTCCCGACCTACTCCCTCCGGCCTGCCTGCCATCTCCCCCACAAGGGGGAGAAAATGTGCGACTTGCCACACTTCAACTGTAACGCTTCTCCAAGAGCGCCTCGGTGGAGGCGCCATGGGTGCCACCCCTTGGGGGAGATGGCCCACAGGCAAGCGGCCTGAACGACGGCCGTGAATTCACCTGCAGGAGATTTCTAAGAAGGGCCTGCGCCATGCCGACGACCGGAATTCCACCTCTCGGCGCGACCCGTACGCCCGACGGCACACGCTTTGCCGTGTGGTCGCACAACGCAGCCCGGGTCGACCTTTGTCTGTTCGACAAGGCCGGCAAGAAGGAACTCCGTCGCCTGCCGATGCTGCGCGACGGTGACGTGCACAGCCTCACCCTCCCGGGCCTGCCCCTCGGCACTCGCTACGGCTTTCGCGCCGACGGCATCTATTCGCCAGAGCATGGGCTTTGGTTCGACCCGTCGAAGCTGCTGGTCGATCCCTATGCAACGGAACTCGACCGCCCCTTTCGCCACGATCCGCGGCTGACGGTCTACGGGGAGGAGACGGCCGATCTTGTACCCAAGGCGATTGTCACCGACTACAGGCCGACGAAGCAGAAGCCGCCGCTTTTCGAGCCAGGCGGGTTGATCTATGAGGTCGCCGTCAAGCCCTTCACGATCCTTCATCCCGATGTTCCGGAGAAGAAGCGCGGCACATTGGCCGCGCTCATGGAACCGGCCGTCATCGAGCACCTCATCCGCCTCGGCGTCTCCGCGGTCGAGCTCATGCCGGTCGTAGCCTGGATCGACGAGCGACACCTGCCGCCCCTCGGCCTCCACAATGGCTGGGGCTACAACCCCATTGCGCCGATGGCGCTCGATCCGCGGCTCGCCCCCGGCGGCATCAAGGATCTGCGCAGAACCGTTGAGGCCTTGCAAAGGGCCGGCATCGGCGTCATCCTCGACCTCGTCTTCAACCATTCCGGCGAGAGCGATCGCTACGGCACCACGCTTTCGATGCGCGGCCTCGACAATCTCGCCTATTATCGGCATGCAACCGACCAGCCGGGAGAACTCATCAACGACACCGGCTGCGGCAACACGCTCGCCTGCGACCACCCGGTCGTGCAGGCGCTCATCCTCGACAGCCTGCGCCATTTTGTGCGCGCTGCCGGAGTCGACGGGTTCCGCTTCGATCTCGCCTCCATTCTTGGCCGCGACATGAGCGGTTTCCACCGCGATGCCGCTCTCTTCCAGGCCATCGCCGCCGACCCGGTGCTGAGCGATCGTATACTTATTGCCGAGCCCTGGGACACCGGTCCCGGCGGTTACCAACTCGGCAATTTTCCCGAGTCCTTCCTCGAATGGAATGATCGTGCGCGGGACGATATCCGGCGCTACTGGCGTGGCGACCGGCACGCGATCGGCGCGTTTGCAACGGCGCTGGGGGGTTCCTCCGACGCGTTTTCGCGCTGGGGCGAAACAAGCACCCGCAGCCTCAACTTCATCGCCGCCCATGACGGCTTCACACTTACCGACCTCGTCTCCTATGAACGCAAGCACAACGAGGCCAACGGCGAAGATAACCGCGACGGCCACGACGAGAACCACTCATGGAACAACGGCATCGAAGGCCCGACGGAGGATCTGGAAGTTCTGGACGCACGCCGACGTGACGTCATGGCTCTGATCGGCACTCTGTTCGCCTCCCGCGGCACGATCATGCTGACTGCCGGCGACGAGGGCGGGCACAGCCAACGCGGCAACAACAACGCCTATGCTCAGGACAATAGGATCACGTGGCTCGACTGGAGCGAGCTCGACCGGCAGATGGTCGGCCACACCGCGGCACTTTCCGCCATGCGCCGCCGCTTTCGCGTCTTCGCCGAAACGACTTTCTTCACCGGCACGGGTGACGTCGTCTGGCTCCGCCTCGACGGCCGCCCGATGACGGTCGAGGATTGGGAGCACCCGGCGACCGACAATCTGATCATGATGCTTGCGACCGAGGACGGGGTGCAGAAGCGGCTCACGCGGCTTGCCGTCGTGATCAATCGCAGCCACGCACCGCATCCCATCCTTTTGCCTGCAAGCCTTGATGGCGAATGGCGCGATGCGCTCACGGGCGCCGCCCTCGGTACCCTCGCCCCTGCCCGCTCAGTCAGCTTTTTCGTCGAGGTTTTCCAAAGTTTTACGACCACTTGCTAGGATCGGGGCGAGCGGCCTATAGATCGGCTGCAAGGATTCCTCAGGAACGATACATGCCGCAAGAAATTTCACTTTCCGATGTCAAGGACCTGGTCGGCAAGGAGATCGGCGTCTCCGACTGGATCCTCGTAACGCAGAAGACCATCGACAACTTCGCCGAAGCGACGGGTGACTTCCAGTTCATCCACACCGACCCGGTGCGCGCGGCGGCGGAGACGCCCTTCGGCGGCACCATTGCGCACGGTTTCCTGTCGCTCTCTCTGCTTTCGGCGATGAACTACAATTGCCTGCCGAAGATTCGCGAACAGACGATGGGCATCAATTTCGGCTTCGACAAGGTGCGCTTCATGGCGCCGGTCAAGAGCGGCGCACGCGTCCGCGGCCGCTTCACCATGGCCGATGCCCGCTTCCGCGGGGCGGGCATGCTGATGATCACCTATGACGCAACTGTGGAGATCGAAGGCGAGAGGAAGCCGGCGCTGACCGCGATCTGGCAGACCATCATACAGTTCGACCCGAAGGACCGGCCCGCGGACGTCTGAGGAGCGGCGGGCGAGAACGGTGTCGCCCGGGCCGAGCCCTGATCATCCTTCGTCCGTTGCCTCTCGGCGCCGCCCGGCCGCAACCCGTCCGCGTGAGGCCGCCTTGACCAGCTTGCGAAAGCTCGGGCATTCGAGGTGACTCGCAGTTGGACAGTCGGCGACATGGCGAAGCGCATCCCGCAATATTCGGAGATCCACCATCTGCCTCTGCAAGGCGTCCGCCTTGGCGTGCAGGTCGGCACGAGGGATCGCGAGTTGGCCATCCCGGCCGAACATTCCGGCAATGGCCGTAAGGCTGAAGCCCGCTGATTTCCCAAGATCGATGAGCGACAGTTTGAGAAGGACATCGACATCGAACTGCCGGCGCAGACCGCGCCTGCCATAGGAACTGATCAGCCCGATTTCCTCGTAATAGCGCAGCGTTGAAGGCGGGACGCCTGAACGCCGGGCGACCTCGCCGATGTCGAGCAGATTCATCCTTGACCTCAAGTTGGCTTGAAGTGGCAGTCTCTTCCTGATCGGTGATTTCAGCAAGAGGAAAATTCATGGACAGCCTTGGAACTGCGGCGAGAAAGACAATCTGGCGGGATGCGCGCGCCATCGCGCTCCTGATGGCGGCAATGCTCACGACGATGGCGAATGCGACCATCAGTCCCGCCCTGCCGGGGCTTCAGCGCCTCTTTGCGGAGGATCCATATGCGGAGATATTGACGCGCCTGCTCGTGCCTGCGCCTTCGTTGAGCGTCGCGCTCTCGGCCCCGATTGCAGGGTTGGCAGCCGATCGCTTCGGGCGGCGACGGCTGCTGCTCCTGGGCGTGATCCTGTTCGTTGTTGCGGGAAGTGCTGGCCTCTTCCTGCCGGACCTGCCGACGATTTTCACCAGCCGCCTCGTTCTCGGGCTGGCCGTCGGCCTGATCATGACGGCACAAACCGCGCTCATCGGAGACTATTTCTCAGGCGCCGAGCGAAGCGCATTGACGGGTCTGCAGATCTCGGCGCGAAACTTCGGCGGACTGGTCTTCATCGCGCTGGCGGGATGCGCTGCGCTCATTTCTCCCCGCATGCCTTTTGCGATCTACGCGCTGGCGACGATCTTGCTGCCGCTGATGTGGAGGGTCATCGTCGATGTCTCGCCGCTCTCGCCCGGGCAGTGTGTCGGTGCGGCGGCGGGAACAGAGGGGACGTCCTGGCGACTGTTCTTCTCCGGGCTCGTCTTGCTCCAGGCACTGACGAATTTGCTCTTCTTCATCGTCCCGACGCAGTTGCCGTTCTTCTTCGACGCGCATGGCCATGGCGGCGGGTTCACCGGGGCGGCACTCGGCACTCTCATGCTGTCGGGCGGTGTCTTCGCGCTGCTCTATCCTCGGTTCTACCGGACAGCCAGCTATGCCGGTGTGTTCGTTCTCGGCTATGCGGCCATGGCCCTCGGCTTTGCCCTTCTTAGCGCCGGGGCGGATGCGCTTGCCTTTGCCGGCGGCGCCTCCATTGGCGCCGGGTATGCGCTCGTCTCGCCGACCTTCGTGGCCCTCGTCCTCAATCTCGCGCCGGCACGGCGGCGTGGACTGGCGGGCGGCATCCTTACGAGCTCGGTATTCATCGGGCAATTCTGCTCGCCGCTGCTCAGCACGCCGGCGATCTCGGCCTTCCACTACGAAGGCCTGTTTGGCGGAACCGCTTTGCTCCTGGCGACGATGGCTCTCGCGGCAGCGGTTTGTGCAGCGGTAGCCCGCCTGCGCTCCAGATTGAGCCCCACCGCATCGTCATGAAGCACTGCAGCGCCGCGCGCCTTGTCAGGCAGGCGGCGCCATAGGACAGGACATGTATTCGGGCTGCGTTCGGTTCAGTGCCCGGCGTCTTCGGCGCCCTCTGAGAGCAAGCCGAAGACGAAGGGCGCGAACGACCGCCAGCATTCGACGCGGAACGTGTCCTCGGCCGTGCGCAAGAGCACGATTTCGGCCTTGCCGAAGATCGTGCGCGAGCAGGCGCCGACCGGGAAGAGCCGCAGCGACAGGTCCTGCGGGCAGCCGCTGTTGACCGCGATCTCCGCTCCCGGCCCACTGACGATGATGGCGGTATTGCGATGGGAGACATCGGCCGCCGAATGCAGCGTGCCGCTCGAAGCCGCCGCCGCCATCAGGTCGGCGCCGTCCTCGTCGATCAGCAACCATTCGTCGGGTCCGAGCCAGAGCGCGTGACGCCGGCCGGTCGAGGCGGACGTCTTCGCGCGCACCGGCAGCGTGACGCCGAGCGCGGCAGAGAGGGCCGCAACCGACTCAACCGGGGCGCGTAGCGCAACCCGGGAGGCGGGGGCGGCCGGAGTGATCATCGCCGCCGGCGAGCCGCCGCGGAGCCCGTCGAGCGGAGCCTTGCGAGTTGCCATTGCCTGGTCAGCCATGGAGGCGACCTCCTTCCTTGTCAAAGAACACCATATCGCTCACTTCGACGGCGATCGTCCGATCCGCCATCGGGATATAGAGCGTCTGCCCAAGGCGCGCGCGGCCGCCCGCGACGAGCGCCATTGCGATCGAACGGCCGCAATTCGGCGACCAATAGGAAGAGGTTACATGACCGAGCATGGTCATCGGCTTCGGCTCGTTCGGATCGGCGACGATCTGCGCACCTTCCTCCAGCACCACCTTCGGATCCTTGGTGAGCAAGCCGACGAGCTGCTTGCGTCCATCCTTGACGAGGTCGGGCCGCTTCAGGCCGCGAATGCCGACGAAGTCAGGCTTCTTCTTTGAGACCGCCCAGGAGAGCCCTGCATCCTCCGGCGTGACAGTGCCGTCCGTATCCTGGCCGACGATGATATAACCCTTCTCGGCACGCAGGACGTGCATGGTTTCGGTACCGTAGGCGCAGGCGCCCATGGGTTCGGCCCGGGCCCAGATTGCTTCCCACACAGCCTGGCCGTAATCGGCCGGGACGTTGACCTCGAAACCGAGCTCGCCCGTGAACGACATGCGGAAGAGCCGCGTCGGCACGCCGCAGATGCGGCCCTCCGCAACGCTCATATGCGGAAAGGCTTCGTTCGAGAGATCGATGCCTTCGACCAGCGGCGCGATGATCTCGCGCGCCTTCGGGCCCTGCACCGCGATGACCGCCCATTGCTCGGTCGTCGAAGTGAGCCACACCTTGAGATGCGGGAATTCCGTCTGCAGGTAGTCTTCCATGTGGTTGAGGACGCGCGGCGCACCGCCGGTCGTCGTCGTCACGTGGAAGCGGTCTTCGGCGAGCCGGCCGACGACGCCGTCATCATAGATGAAGCCGTCGTCGCGCAGCATGATGCCGTAGCGGCAGCGGCCGGGCTTCAGATTGTCCCAGGCATTCGTATACATGAGATTGAGGAACTTGGCCGCGTCGGGGCCGACCACCTCGATCTTTCCGAGCGTCGAGGCATCAAAAATGCCGGCGACGTCGCGAACGGTCTTGCATTCGCGGGCGACCGCCTCGTGCATGGTTTCGCCGGCCCTCGGATAATACCAGGCGCGTTTCCAGTTGCCGACATCCTCGAATTCGGCGCCACGCGCCTCCTCCCAGGCATGCATTGGTGTCTTGCGGGCCGGGTCGAAGAGGCTGCCGCGCGAGTGGTTGACGATCGTGCCGAAGGTCACCGGCGTATAGGGTTGGCGGAAGGTCGTCAGTCCCACCGCCGGGATTTCCTTGTCGAGCGCTTCCGCCGCGATTGCAAGTCCGTGCATGTTCGAGAGCTTGCCCTGATCGGAAGCCATGCCATTCGTGGTGAAGCGCTTGATGTGCTCGATCGAGTGCATGCCCTCGCGCACGGCGAGGCGGATGTCCTTGGCGCAGACATCGTGCTGGAAGTCGATGAAGGCCTTGACCGTCGTATCGGCCCCCGCCCCTTCGGCCGCGCCGATCATGCCGCCCGACCACTCGAAGGCATTCTTGCCGGTCAGCGACACCTGCGCGCCGCCTTCGGCGCCGGCGGCGCGTGCGGTCAGTTCACCTGCGGCAAGCGCTTCGTCGATCGTCGCCTGCAGGTCGTCGGTGCCGTTGCAGGCGCCGATCGAAAGGCAGTCCTGCGCGTAAATGCCCGGCAGGAACCGCTCCGTCGCCGCGTCGAACTTCACCTTCCCGCGCGACTGCGAGAAGAGGTGTACCGACGGTGTCCAGCCGGCCGAGACCAGAAGCGCGTCCACGCCGATCTTGCGCTGGCCGCCGCCACCGTTGCGGGCGACACTGATGGAGGCGACCCGGAGCTTGCCGGCGGTGTCCACGACGGAGTGGCCGGTCAGCACCTCGATGCCGAGGCTGCGGGCCTGCTGAAGCACCGCCTCGCCCGGTTTTTCGCGGCAGTCGACGATCACGGGAATCCCAACGCCTGCCCTCTTGAGGTCGAAGGCTGCCTCATAGGCGGAATCATGCGCGGTATAGACGCCGACCTTCTTGCCGACGGCGACGCCGAAATGGTTGAGATAGGTGCGGCCGGCCGATGCCAGCATGATGCCCGGGCGGTCGTTGTTGGCGAAGACCATGTGGCGCTCGATCGCGCCATTGGCGAGGATCACCTTTTTCGCACGCACCTGCCAGAGCCGCTCGCGCGGCAATGCCTTTTCCGGCGCGGCGAGATGATCGGTCACGCGCTCGACGAGAGCGACGTAGTTGTGGTTGTAATAGCCAAAGGCGGTCGTGCGCGTCAGCAGCTTGACGTTGTCCGCCTCGGCGAGCGCCTTGCCTGTCGCCTGCGCCCACTCGTAGCCCGGCTGACCGTCGATGAGGGTGCCTGTATCATAATGCAGCGCGCCGCCGACTTCAGCCTGCTCGTCGCACAGAATGACCTTGGCTCCGGCCTTCGCCGCAGCGAGTGCAGCCGCCAGCCCGGCTACGCCGGCACCGACCACCAGCACGTCGCAATGGACGTAACGGCTGGCGTAGTGATCCGGATCGGCCTCCGTCGGCGTGACGCCGAGGCCGGCCGCGCGGCGAATGAAGGGCTCATAGAGCGCGTGCCACGCCGCCTTCGGCCACATGAAGGTCTTGTAGTAGAAGCCCGCGGCGAAGAAGGGCGACAGGAAATTGTTGAATCCGCCGACGTCGAACGAAAGAGAAGGCCAGCGGTTCTGCGACGACACCTTCATGCCGTCGAAGACCTCCTGGACAGTCGCCCGGACGTTCGGTTGCCGGCGCGCGGCGTCGCGCGAGACGTCGAGGAGCGCGTTCGGCTCTTCGGCGCCCGCCGAAAGGATGCCGCGTGGTCGGTGATATTTGAACGAACGGCCGACGAGATGGATATCATTGGCAAGCAGCGCCGAGGCGACCGTATCGCCTTCGAGTGCCGCCAGCGTGCGGCCGTCGAAGGTGAAGCGGGCCGTGCGCGCCGGTGTCAGGCGCCCCGCACCAGAAATGCGATTGACCCCGGTCATTGTGCTGCTCCTTCGAGGGCTTCATAGGTTTCGACCGTTGCCGGCGTCTTCGGCTTCGCGTCGATATCCGGCTTCGGCTCGCCCGCCTTGTAGGTGGTGATGAAGCGGTCGCTCACCGTGTCGCGGGCGGCATTGAAAAAGCGGCCGCAGCCATGCATGTGCCGCCATCTCTCGAAGATCACGCCCTTCGGGTTTTCGCGAAGGAAGAAATAGGCCTCGAACTCCTCGTCGCTGATCTCGGCCATGTTGGTCGGACGGACGATATGGGCATCGCCGGCATTGCGGAATTCGAGCTCGGAGCGCTCTTCCTCGCAGTAGGGGCAATAAATCAGAAGCATCTGGAATGTCCTCGCATTAGAGCGCCGCGCGTTCCCTCGAACGCGCAAAGCTCGCTCTATCTTCCTAACTAGTGCGCAACGGCGGCGGCAGCCGCCTCGTCGATGAGCCGCCCGGTACGGAAGCGATCGAGCGTCAGCCCCGCAGAGAGCCGGTGCGGCTCGCCCCGCGCGATGAGATAGGCAAAGAGATTGGCCGAACCCGGCGTCGCCTTGAAGCCTCCCGTTCCCCAGCCGGCGTTGAGATAGAGACCCGGCACCGGCGTCACGCCCTGGATCGGCGAGCGATCCTGGGTGACGTCGACGATGCCGCCCCATTGACGCATCATCTTGACGCGGCGGAACATCGGGAAGAGCTCGCAGATCGCATCCAGCGTATGGGTGATGATCTGCAGGCCGCCGGTCTGCGAATAGGAGTTGTACTGGTCGGTGCCGGCGCCGATGACGAACTCGCCCTTGTCGGACTGCGAGATATAGGCATGCACCGAGTTGGACATGACAACGCAGGGAAAGATCGGCTTCAGCGGCTCGGAAACGAGCGCCTGCAGCGGCTGGCTCTGCAGCGGCATGCGCACGTCCACCATCCGCATCAAGGTCGACGTATGACCGGCAGCGGAGATGCCGATCTTCTTTGCGCCGATGAAGCCGCGATTGGTGTCGACACCGGTGACGCGCCCGGTTTCGTCACGACGGATTCCGGTCACCTCGCAGTTCTGGATGATGTGGACGCCGCGGTCGGAAGCCGCGCGCGCATAGCCCCAGGCGACCGCATCGTGGCGCGCCGTACCGCCGCGCCGCTGCAATGCCGCGCCGTTGATCGGATAGCGGGCGGTTTTGGCAATGTCGAGCGGCGGACAATAGGCCTTTGCCTGCTCCGGCGTCAGCCACTCATTGTCGATGCCATAGAGTCGGTTGGCGTTGATGTGGCGCTTGAAGGACTGCTGGTCGTGAATGTTGTGCGACAGCATCATCACGCCGCGCGGCGAATACATGACGTTGTAATTGAGGTCCTGCGACAGGTTTTCCCAGAGCTTCAGCGAATGCTCATAAATGTCCATGCTCTCTTCATAGAGATAATTGGACCGTATGATCGTCGTATTGCGGCCGGTATTGCCGCCGCCGATCCAGCCCTTTTCGAGCACGGCGACATTGGTGATGCCGTGCTCTTTCGCCAGGTAGTAGGCGGCGCCGAGACCATGGCCGCCGCCACCGATGATGATCACGTCATATTGCTTGCGCGGCTCCGGCGAGGCCCAATGCGGTCCCCAGCCCTTGTGGCCGCGCATCGCCTCGCGCGCCACGGCAAAAACAGAATATTTGCGCATCCGCCTGCTACTCCATGAACCCTGGTGAACCTTCCTGTTGCCGTTAGAAATCGCAAATCTGAAGGCTGCGCAACGTTTCTTTTGCGACGCGATCCGACGGACTTGGACGGAACTGCGACATGAGGTGCGACATGGTGGTACGCCAAGCAGGTGCGCCATGGACCGACGCGGCGAACAGCGGTGACGACCAGCCGCCTTGCGCTCCCGACCGATTATTTGCCCGTGGAAACGATCTCGCGCTGGACTTTCCGCCCACGATCTGGTATCCGCTCCATCAATCGCAAGGCTCCGGCTCAGCGAACGTAGATTTATTGCCTCCCAGATGGTGAGGCTCTAACGCCAACAAAGGAACGGGATTCACGTGCAGGTACTTGTCCGCGATAACAACGTCGACCAGGCGCTCCGCGCTCTCAAGAAGAAGATGCAGCGCGAAGGCATTTTCCGCGAAATGAAGATGCGTGACTTCTACGAAAAGCCGTCCCAGAAGCGTGCACGCGAGAAGGCCGAAGCCGTTCGCCGCGTGCGCAAGCTGGCTCGCAAGCGCGCACAGCGTGAAGGCCTTTTGGCCCGCTGATCGTCGTTTTTTCGACGCTTTCCGATGTAAATCGTGGCGGGGGCGAATTATCGCCGCCGCCTTTTTGATATGGACACCTGGTCCGTCGGCAGTCTAGCCTGGCTGCATGAACGGTCGACGGCCAACCGCCCGGAAAGAACAGGCCGGTTCGCCACGGCATTGATGGGATCCGGCGCCTTCGCCGCTCTCCGCCTAGGGAAAGCCACTCGGACCTTGAGGAATCGACTTTGAAATTTGCTGCCATGACTGCGGACGTCTCCGGTTTCGCCATCCACGAGGCTCGCCGCCGCCACCAGCGCAAGCCGATGCTTGCCGCCATACTGATCATCGGCTCCGTGCTCGTTGCAGGATGCCAGACGGCAAACAATACCGAATCGATGATTCGCGTCGAACGGGCACAAGGCTCGGAAGAAAATATTGCCTCGCTATCGAGCGTGATTGCTTCCAATCCCAGCGACCCGGAAGCGTACAATGTGCGCGGCTCCGCCTATGGCCGCGCCGGCGAGTTTCGCCGTGCGGTCGCCGATTTCGACCAGGCGATTCAGCTCAATCCACGCTTCTACCAGGCCTATGCCAACCGTGCGCTCGTCCAGCGCAACCTGGGCAATCAGGAAGCGGCACTCGCCGACTATAACGCGTCGCTGCAGATCAACCCGAGCTATGACGTCGCCTATATCGGCCGCGGCAATCTCTACCGCCAGGCCGGCCAGCTGGATGCGGCCTTCAACGATTTCAACAGGGCGGTGCAACTCGACACGACGGACCCCCGCGCCTATCACAATCGCGGCCTGATCTATCAGGCCCGCAAGCAGCATGCCCAGGCGATCGAGGATTTCTCGACTGCAATCTCGCTGTCGCCCAGCTCTCCGGAGCCCTATAACGGTCGCGGCATCTCCTATGCCGCCCAGGGCGACGACGAGAACGCCTTCTCGGATTTCAACACCGCCATCAACCTCAATGGCAAGCTGGCCGAGTCCTGGGCGAACCAGGCGCTGATCTACGAGCGCCGCGGCGACAAGGCCAAGGCGCAGAAGTCCTACTCGCACGCGCTGCAGCTCGATCCCAAATACGAGCCCGCCCGCGCCGGTCTTGCCCGCGTCAAGGCCATGTCCTGAGGCTTCCGGCATTGCTCTCACAGCGCCCGCGGCATTGCCGCGGGCGCTTTTGCTTGCGCGCCCCCACCCTACAGCGCCGCGTCTTATCAGACGCGTAAAAGTCGCTCCAGCTTTTGAACTGCTGCACGTCTTTGTCTTAATCGAGATCGATTTGGAGAGACATGCAAGTAGCAGGATGATCTTGCGCGCCGCAGCACGGCGCGGCACTGTGCGTGCTCCATCGGCGATACCGGGTCGGTAGAACGCAACGGGATACGGCATGAAAGAGCAGCAGATCCGCGACATCCTTCGGTGGGTTTCGGAACAGGGACTTCAAGGCCTCAAGGAACAGGACCTGCTTGCCGGTTTCTGCGAGAAATGTCTTGCTGCCGGCCTTCCTGTCGATCGGGCGCTCGGCATCATCGATACGCTTCATCCGGAATTCGAGGGGCGCGCCTACCAGTGGCTCAGCGATAGCGACGAAATCCCCGAGGTTCTGCATTACGGCTCGACCACCAGCGGGGAGGCCCTGGCGAACTGGCAGCGTTCGGTCTTCTTCCAGATGCTCCAGCAACAGCAAGGCGAGCACCGTATCCGCTTGGCACTCGAACAGCACGTCCCCTTCCCGCCCCTCGAAAGGCTGAAAGCCGAGGGACACGCCGATTGTCTTTGCTTCGTTCATCATTTCACCGATCGCGGTCGCGTCGGAGCGATGGACTGCTTTTACTCCAACTGGACGACGAAGAACGCTCGGGGCTTTAGCGGTGAGGATATGGCGGCGCTGAGGGTACTGGTGCCGACGCTCGCGCTCGCCGTCAAGGCGGCCTCCTGCATGCGCATCATCGGCACCCTTGCGAATGTCTATCTGGGCGAGGATGCGGGCCGACGTGTCGTCGAAGGCAGAATCGAGCGGGGCGCGGCCGAACGCATCGAAGCCGTCATGTGGTTCTCCGATCTGCGGAATTTCACGCGGATATCCGATAGCATTGCGCCGGAGGAGGTCATTCCCTTTCTGAATGATTACTCCGGCACCGTCATCGGCGCGATCCACGACCACGGCGGCAGCGTGCTGAAGCTGATCGGCGACGGTGTTCTCGCGATATTCAGCGACCGTGAACCCGCCGATGCCTGCAACGCCGCAATCGCTGCCGAGCGACAGTTGCGCCTCATGCTGACGGAGCTCAATACCCGACGCCTGGAAGAGGGCAAGCCCGTTACCGACGTCTCGCTCGGCCTGCATATCGGAGAGGTCTTCTATGGCAATATCGGCAGCCAGGACCGACTGGATTTCACGGTCGTTGGACCGGCTGTCAATGAGGTGAGCCGCATCGTCGCCATGTGCCGTTCGGTCGAGCGGCAGGTGATCATGTCGTCCGAGTTCATAGCGGCGTGCCCGCCGCTTCACCGCGCCAATACCGTCTCTCTGGGCCGCTTCGCGCTACGCGGCATTGCCCGGGCGAAGGAGCTTTTCACCTGGGACCCGGAGATCGCGGCCGGGTAATTCGTATTGCGCAGGTCGGCGCAGGACGCGGAGGAACGCCTCTCACCTCCCCCTCCACGCGCGGCAAGAGGGACTGGGTGCATTCTGTAGTACAACTCTCCTTCTTCTCCCCGTCAGGACAGAGAGAAGGAACCCTCAGGCGGATGAGGGGCGGATCCGGGAGGAAGGTCTCAATCCTGCCCGATCCGCTCTACAGCGCTGCGCGTCTTCTCAGACGCGCAAAGATCGCTGCCATGCCTTGAATCTGCGCATCGAGCTTTCCGAAAATCGGGCACGATTTTCGGGCCGATGCGCTAATGGTTTATCGCCTTGACGATCTCCTCGGTCACCTTCTTGGCGTCGCCCAAGAGCATCATCGTGCCGTCCTTGTAGAACAGCGTGTTGTCGATACCGGCATAGCCGGAGCCGAGCGAGCGCTTGACGAACAGGCAGGTCTTGGCCTTATCGACGTCGAGGATCGGCATGCCGTAGATCGGCGAGGTCTTGTCGTCGCGCGCCGCCGGGTTGGTGACGTCGTTGGCGCCGATGACATAGGCGACGTCGGCCTGCGCGAACTCGGAATTGATGTCCTCGAGCTCGAACACCTCGTCATAGGGCACGTTCGCTTCGGCGAGCAGCACGTTCATGTGCCCCGGCATGCGGCCGGCGACCGGATGGATCGCGTATTTGACCTCGACACCCGCCTCCTTGAGCTTGTCGGCAAGCTCGCGGAGCGCATGCTGCGCCTGCGCGACCGCCATGCCATAGCCCGGCACGATGATCACCTTCGAGGCGTTCTGCATTAGGAAGGCGGCGTCGTCAGCCGAGCCCTGCTTGACCGTCTTCTGCACGCCGTCGTCGCCTGCGGCAGCCGCCGTCTCGCCGCCGAAGCCGCCGAGAATCACCGAGATGAAGGAGCGGTTCATGCCCTTGCACATGATGTAGGAGAGGATCGCACCGGAGGAGCCGACCAGCGCGCCGGTGATGATGAGCGCAAGGTTGCCGAGGGTGAAGCCGATGCCGGCCGCCGCCCAGCCGGAATAGGAGTTCAGCATCGACACCACCACCGGCATGTCGGCGCCGCCGATCGGGACGATGATCAACACGCCGAGCGCCAGCGACAGGGCGACGATCGCCCAGAAATTAAAATGACTCTCGGTCAGCGCCAGGCCGATAATGAAGAAGATGACGAGGGCGCCAAGCGCCAGGTTGATCAAATGGCGGTAGGGCAAAAGGATCGGCTTGCCGGACATGCGGCCGTCGAGCTTCAGGAAGGCGATCACCGAGCCGGTGAAGGTGATCGCGCCGATCGCGACGCCGAGCGCCATCTCGACCAGCGCCTGCGCGTGGATCGATCCGACCTCGCCGATGCCGAAGGAGGACGGCGTATAGAGCGCAGCGGCGGCGACCAGCACCGCTGCGAGACCGACCAGCGAATGGAAGCCCGCGACGAGCTGCGGCATCGCCGTCATTGGGATGCGCTTGGCGATATAGGCGCCGACGCCGCCGCCGACGGCGAGACCGAGCACGATCAGCAGGAAGCCGCCCATCGATGGCTGCGCCAGGAAGAGCGTCGTGACGATGGCAATCGCCATGCCGACCATGCCGTAGGTATTACCCTTGCGGCTGGTGGTCGGGTGCGACAGCCCCCGGAGCGCCATGATGAACAGCACGCCGGAGACGAGATAGAGGAAGGCTGCAAAGTTCGCGTTCATCGGTCCCGCCTCACTTTTCTTTCTTCTTGTACATGGCGAGCATGCGCTGAGTGACGAGGAAGCCGCCGAAGATGTTCACCGAGGCAAGCACGAGCGCGATGAAACCGAAGCCGGTGGCAAGCCCGGAAGCGGAGATACCGACGGCAAGCAGTGCGCCGACGACGATCACCGAGGAGATCGCGTTTGTCACCGCCATCAGCGGCGTGTGCAGCGCCGGCGTCACCGACCAGACGACGTAATAGCCGACAAAGATCGCCAGGACGAAGATCGCCAGGCGGAAGACGAAGGGATCGATCGCGCCGCCGGTCGCACCATGGGCAACGGCCCCGGCCGCGTCCGGCACGTATTCGGCGGCAGTCCTGACCGCCTCAACCGCCCGTTCGAGGTCTGTCAGTGCCCTGTCCAACAGTTCATTCGCCATCACTTGTCCCCCTCTTTCGCGCCGCCGAAGGCCGGGTGCACGATCGTGCCGCCGTGGGTCAGCGCCGTCGCCTTGACGAGTTCGTCCTCCATGTTCACCGCCAGCCGCTTGTCCTCCTTCGAGACCAGCGTCTCCAGGAAGGTGACAAGGTTCTTGGCATAGAGCAGCGAGGCGGAGGCGGCGATGCGGCCCGGCACATTGAGGTGGCCGACGACTTTCACGCCGCCGATCTCGACGACCCTGCCGGCTTCCGCCCCCTCGACATTGCCGCCGCGCTCGACGGCGAGGTCGACGACGACCGAGCCGGGCTTCAGCGCTTCGAGCATCGCGCGGGTCACCAGCCGAGGCGCCGGCCGCCCCGGGATCAGCGCCGTGGTGATGACGATGTCCTGCTTGGCGATGTGCTCGGCGACGAGCGCCGCCTGTTTCACCTGGTACTCTTTCGACATTTCCTTGGCGTAGCCGCCGGCGGTCTCGGCCGCCTTGAACTCCTCGTCCTCGACGGCGATGAACTTGGCGCCGAGCGAGGCGACCTGTTCCTTGGCTGCAGGGCGGACGTCGGTCGCCGACACCATGGCACCGAGACGCCGCGCCGTGGCGATCGCCTGCAGGCCGGCGACGCCGGCGCCCATGACGAAGACCTTGGCCGCCGGCACGGTGCCGGCCGCCGTCATCATCATCGGCAGCGCCCGGTCGTATTCATAGGCCGCGTCTATCACCGCCTGGTAGCCCGCGAGGTTCGCCTGCGAGGACAAAACGTCCATCGACTGCGCCCGGGTGATGCGCGGCATCAGTTCCATGGCGAAAGCGGTCAAGCCCGCCTTCGCCATCGCGGCGATCGCCTCCTCGTTGCCATAGGGATCCATGATGGCGATCACCAGCGCTCCGGGCTTGTAGCCCTTGATCTCGTCCACCGTCGGACGGCGCACCTTCAAAACGACGTCGGCGCTCTTGGCGTCCTTCGCTGTGCCGATCCGCGCACCGGCCTTCTCGTAATCCGTATCGAGAATGCGCGACGTCAGCCCCGCACCGGCCTCGACCACCACCTCGAAACCGAGTGACGCCAGCTTCCTGACGCTCTCGACCGAGCCGGCGACACGCGGCTCATTCGGGTCGGATTCCTTGGCTATAAAGACGATCTCGCTCAATAGTCCCCCTCCACCGGCCCGCACCAGGTCTGGATGGCGGGCATCTGGTTCGATTTGCCGAATGGGCCGCTCGCGCAGACCCTCTCGCGTGACGAGCCGGATCGCCCCCGATCCAAGCAAAGCCATGCGGCACTAATCAAAAGTATCGCAGCGATGGAATCGCTGCAGCGCGGGCACTCTTCGCTCGAAGGCGGTTTTCACCGCCGCCGAAACCAATGCTCCTCACAGGGTGAGGGAAAACCGGCAGCCCTCCGGCAGCGAAGACGGGGCATCCTCGCCCCCGTCTTCGGCAAGGCAGGTGTTAACGCAGGAAGAAATAACCCGCGACGTTGAGGAGGATGAAAAGGATCAGCGAGCTGAAGAAGCCCATGGTCGTGAAGAAGCCAGCGGCCATGGCGATCAGCAGTGCGACGCAAAACAGCGTGCCGTATTTGGTTGCGTTGAGGAAGAAGTTGTAGGTCTTCTCGTGCTCGGAATAGTCCATCGGAGCGCCCGTCTCGACCGGTCCCGAATGATGCTCTGCCATCGTCAAATACTCCAGAATGCTGCGGCACCGCCAAGGGGCGGGCACATGATCCACGAACGGAGCGCCTGTGCA
This sequence comes from Ensifer sp. LCM 4579, assembly GCF_001854885.1. Taxonomy (GTDB): domain Bacteria; phylum Pseudomonadota; class Alphaproteobacteria; order Rhizobiales; family Rhizobiaceae; genus Sinorhizobium. The sequence continues at coordinate 237,581 of NZ_MDDV01000035.1, forward strand.
CAACGCACAAGATACCCCCTTTGGTTTCCGCATACACAATGCGCGGGGCATTCGCAATGAAAACCCGCCCGCTTGCACGGCGGCATGGTCGGTGGAGCAACGGGAACGACGCCGGAAAGCGCCATATCCTATGTCTCGCGCGGGAAATTCTTGCCGTATCCGCCTTGCGCGATGCGCGCCGTCGGCAGGATGGTCAGCGGCGCAAACGGCACCTCCTCGCGACCGGCAAACATCAGCCGCCGCTCGAAGGGCTCGGAGTCGAAAATCGGATAGCGGTCGAGAATCGAGGGACGCTGGCCGCGCACCTGCGCCACCAGAAGCGCCCCGTCGGCATTGTAGACGCCGAGATTTTCGCGTAGCGCCACAACGGTCTCCGATTGGAAGATTCGCTTGTAGAAGGCCGCGTGACGCGGACGGCACGCAGTCAGGCAACGGTCGGCGGAAAAATATTCGCAAGCCATGGCGACCGGACGCAGGGTCAGGTAGGGCAGCGCCCTGAAGTCGTCTCCGAGTAGATCCGGATCAACCGCCAGCCGCCCGGGGTCGATGAGCACCATGCCGGCATCCAGAAAGGCATTGATTTCCGCACCGAAGATGATGCCGGACGTGCTGGCGCGATGGTCGGGCGTCACATGGTGCACACGCACGGTGCTTGCCAGTCGTTCGTCGAGATAGATGCCGAAGACATAGGCTTGGCTGTCGAAATCCAGTTCGTCGAGAAGCCTGGCGCCGGTCAGCTCCATCAGGTTCACCGCCTTGTAGGCCTTGTATCTCAGTCGCGCAATGTCCTCCATGTCCTCGCTGCTCTCAACGCGCCGGTATTCGACCCGGTCGAGCAGCAGCATAAGCCTTTCCGAAAAACTGCCGGATTTCGCCTGGTGTACCCTGTCGCCCATACCGCTCCCCAAGGTTAACAAAACGTTAACCTATTGAGTAGCGAACGACCGACAACACCAAATTGGCACAGTTGACGGTTAACCTCTTGTTAACCTTAACAAAAGGTTAACAACCATGGTTAAGATAAGGTGTTAGCCCCGGCACCGCTTGTCTATGGTGTCGCGGCCCTACGGGCGCCAAGCAGGGCGGAGTGCTTTGAAGCCCTGCGCTGTCTTCAGGTCGGCTGCGCATTTTCGGAAATATGCAGCCGCGTCAGGCAATGAGAGTCTGCGAGGTTTGCGCGCTTCGCTTGCGCGCTCTCTTCTGGCAGAGAGCGGCAGCCGCGGATGCCGGCATCGGCGCCGAGAAGACGAAGCCCTGGATCAGATCGGCACAGCCATGCTCGCTCAGAAGTTGCAACTGGTCGACCGTTTCGACACCCTCGATGACGACCTTCAGCCCCAGCGATCGAGCAAGGGCGACCGCACCGAGCAAGACCTTGAAGCGCCGCGAATCCTCGCGGATGTTGCGAACGAAGGACCGGTCGATCTTGATGATGTCGACCGGCAGTGCATCGAGATAACTGAGGCTCGAATAGCCGGTGCCGAAGTCGTCGATCGCGATCGTGATGCCGCGCTCGCGCAGTTCTTGAAGAACGGCCTGGACCTTGACCGGCTCGTCCATCAGGCAGCTCTCCGTCACCTCCAGATGCAGCCGGGCCGGATTCAGCCGCGTCTGCTCCAGGATATCGGCGACGACGTCGACGATCTCACTGCTGCGAAGGTCGAGGACGGAAAGGTTGACCGAAACGGAAACTTCCGCTGGCCAGGTCAGACAGTCGCTGCAGGCCTGCCGCAGGACAAAGCGCGTGACCTCGGTCACCAGCCCCATCTCCTCCGCCAGCTGGATGAAGACACTCGGCGGGACCGGCCCACGCTCCGGATGGGTCCAGCGCGCCAAAGCCTCGCAGCAGGCGACGCCCGACCCGTCGGGCATGAACATCGGTTGATAGACGACATGAAGTGCTCCGGCGCCGAGCGCCTCGCGCAGGTCGCTCTTGAGCTTCTGCCGTTCGAGGTAGCGCGCATCCATCTCGCTCTCGAACGCCGTACACCCTCCCTTGTCGCGGGCCTTTGTCTCCGATAGCGCCAGATCGGCTTTGATCTGCAGGTCTTCCAATCGGAAATCGCCGCCCTTCGCAATAACGAAACCGGCATTCATCGTCACGTCGAAGGGGAAGCCCCCGGCCGCATAGCTGCCGCACATCCTGAGGTGAACGCCGCGAATCCGCTCTTCCAGATCGGCGCCATTGGTCCCGTTCGGAAAGAAGACGACGAACTCATCACCCATCAAGCGGGCCGCGATCGCATCGGTCCCTTTCACCAATTCGTCAAGCCGTTCGCCAATAGCCTGAAGCAATTTATCGCCGATCACATGGCCCCGCGTGTCGTTGACGTGCTTGAATTCCGCGACATCGATGAGCAGCAGCCCGACGTCGCGCTCCGTCGCGCCATCGGCGACGGCGTTCCGGGTGAGCTCGGCGAAATAGGCGCGGCTCGGCAGCCCGGTCAACGCGTCGAAACGCGCCATCTGCAGGATCTGGCGTTCCGCTTCAACCCGCGCTGTCACGTCCTCGAAGATCAGCACGATCTCGCCGTCCTCACGCCGGTTTGCCGAGAACTCGAGAAAGACATCGTCTGAAATGGAGATGAGCGTCCGGGAGCGCTTTCCCTCAATCAAAGAGTGGATCTGGCGAACGATCGTGTCGCTCTTCTTCGCGTCGAGCGCCATTCGTCGCGCGCCGCCCGTAAGCACCTCGCCGATGCGCCGTCCCTTCAGTTCCGACCGGTCGCCGAGCTCCAGAAGCGCGCTGGCGCGTTCGTTCGCGACCACGATACGACCGTCGCCGTCCAGCATGAACAGGCCGTGCGTCATGTGGTTGAGCGCCGCGTCGAACTGCCCGGCAATGGTCCTAATTTCGCGTGCGGCAAGGGCATTCTCGTAAAGAACGCCGCGCAGATTGCTCGCCATCATCCAGGTTGCGAGTATGAACGGCAGGATCAGCACCGCCAGCACCAGCATGAACGGGTCCCGGAGCGTGAGGAGACCGATCATGATCGGCACGCAGGCCGACGATGAAAGCAGGAGCACCACCCGTTCGGAACCGTAGTTCCTGCCGACCAGCGCGATCATCGACGCGAGCGTCACGGATACGCAAGCGAGTTCCGAAAACGGCTCCCGGGTAACGGCGACGGCATAGCCGCAGGCGACCCCCAAAGTCAGCGTGACACCCATGCCGCCGACGATATACCGGTTCTCCCAGCTTCTGATCATTGCCCGATTGGCGCCGGAGAAATCCTGGTGGTCGAAGCGGTTCATGTCGAGGTTGCGCAGGCACCAGGCAACGGCAATCGCTGCGGCGCATGCCAGATAGAATGGATCCGAACTCTTGAGGAAGACGATCAGAAACGCCACGGCATGCGACAGCATGCCGATCACCAATGTCCGGCGATGTTGATAGAGCGAACTCACATACGACAGGTAGATATCCGTCGGAAGAGCGCCCTGTTCATTGCGCGTCATGCAACAAAGCTCCGGTTTACCGGATTTTTAAGGTCGAGATTTTAACGAAAGATTTCGCCTAACCCTCGGATGATCGATGGTCAGTTGCAGAAAAACCCCGGGCGTCCGATGGAAATTCAGCCGAATTTCAACCATGTCTTGCGCTTCGCGCCCGATAAGGCCAGGTTTTCGCAACCAGGAATTGGCATCGTTACAGAGACGGATTGCGAACGCGGCTTGAAAATCGTAATCCGAAGCGTCACACTTTCCACGCGAAATGGTTACCTGATCTTGAAAGACCACTTCCGAATTCCTGGCCAGTCCGAAACGGGACAGAAGTCGGCGGGCGCTCGCCCGCAAACGGCCCCTCGATGGAGTTGACTTTCACGCGAATCTGGCGCCAAGGCTTTTGCATGAGCCGAAGCGGATGCGGGCGGAAGGTCACAGTTCCTCACCCGCTCTTGGTCCGTGTCTTCCAAGGACCACAAGAGGTCGCCAGCACTTTGAACTGCCTGCATGGCTTTGTTCCCGAAAACATGCAGCAGACACCCGACGGAGCCTGATGATGTCGAAACCTGTCGTTGCCATCCCCTCTGACTTCCGCGAATTCGACGGCAATGTCTGGCATGTGGTTGCGCATCAATATGTGCGTGCGGCCGTCGAGGGAGCCGGCGTCATGCCTTTCCTCGTCCCGGCGCTCGAGTCTGGCAACGATGTCGACGAGATCCTCGACCGCGTTGACGGCGTGCTCGCGAGCGGCGCCCGTTCCAATGTCCACCCGTCGCTTTACGGCAGGGAGGCAACAGAGGAGGACGGCCCCTTCGATCCGGGCCGCGACGCGACCAGCCTCCCGCTCATCCGCCGCGCACTCGAACGCGGCGTTCCGCTTTTCGCCATCTGCCGCGGTCTCCAGGAACTCAATGTCGCCCTCGGCGGAACGCTCGCGACCGAAATCCACGAGCAGCCGGGTATCTGGGATCACCGCAAGCCGGACGTGCCGGATCTCGACGTCGCCTATGGGATTCGCCAGGACGTCATCGTCAAGCAGGGAAGCTGCCTCGCACCCGTCCTCGGCGTCGGCCGGGTCCGCGTCAATTCGCTGCATCGCCAGGCGATTGCCTCCGCGGCGCCGCGCCTGGCGGTCGAGGCCGTGGCCGACGACGGCACGATCGAGGCCGTATCGGTGATCGGCGCCAAGGCCTTCGCCGTCGGCGTTCAATGGCACCCGGAATATTGGGTCAGGACCGATGCCGCCTCGGCCGCCCTGTTCAAGGCCTTCGGCGAAGCCGTTCGCGCTTACAGGGAACGAAAGCGGAAGTAGGGTCTATCGAAGCTTGCGCTCGAACGGCGTCTCGGGGACGGGCGTCAGGGCCCTTCCATTCGAGAACCAGGCCTTGAGATTGTCGACGACGAGATCGGCCATGGCGCCGCGGGTGGCCGCCGAGGCGGATGCCACATGCGGCAGCAGCGAAACGTTCGGGAGCGCAAGGAGCGCCTCCGGCACATGCGGCTCGTTCTCGAAGACGTCGAGGCCCGCGCCGGCGATCGTACCGGTCTGAAGCGCCGCGACGAGCGCAGCCTCGTCGACCGTCGATCCGCGCCCGACATTGATCACCACGCCGTTCGGGCCGAGCGCCGAGAGAACCTCCGCATTGACGGCTTTTGCCGTGCTCGGCGTCGCCGGTACGATGACGATCAGCGTATCGACCGCTCCGGCAAGGCTCACCAGACTTGGATGATAGGGGAAGGCGAGATCTTCGCGCCGGGTGCGCGTGTGATAGGCGATCGACAGCCCAAAGGCCTCCAGCCTGCGGGCGATCGCGAGGCCGATCCGGCCAAGACCGTAGAGACCGATCCTTCGCCCCCGCAGCGACAAGGGCGAGAGCGGAAAGTTGCCGTCGCGCGCCCAGCGCCCCTGTCGAAGCCATTCCTCGGCCTGCGGCAGCTGGCGCACCGTGTTGATCAGCAGGCCGATCGCCGTATCGGCGACCTCCTCGTTCAGCACATCCGGCGTGTTGGTGACGACGATGCCCCGCGCGGCGGCACGGCCGACATCGACACCGTCGTAGCCGACGCCGAAATTGGCAACGATCTCAAGCTTCGGGAATGTCTCCATCAAGGCGAGGGGCAGCCGCCCGGAAACCGCAATGCCGGCTATGTCCGCCATATCCGCCGTCACAAGATCGGCGTCGGCGCGCTCGATGCGTACTGTCTCGAACATCTCCGGCAGCCTTTCGAGGACGCGCGGGTTTATCTTGCCGGGCACGAGAATTCTGGGACGGCTCATCGCGGTGTTTTCTCCGGTGGACTGGACCCGATCTCCGCCCTCACCCTGCTCCGAATTCGGGCGACGGATCAAGCGATCACACGGAGGGGGCCGGTGGACTGGCGGATGCGCATTTCCGGCTTGATCAGGTGGATGCCGTCCGGCTCGTGGCTGCCGGAAAGCTTGTCGAGAAGCGCCCGCGCGGCGCTGCGGCCCACCTCCGTCTGTCCATTCCAGACCGTCGTCAGCGCCGGCGTCGCGATCGACGCCTCCTCGAGGTCGTCGTAGCCGGTGACCGAAATATCGACGCCGGGAACGAGACCGGCACGGGCAATGCCGTTCATCATGCCGATGGCCACGAGATCGTTCCAGCAGACGACGGCCGTCGGCTTTTGCGGCAGTGACAGAAGATGCACGGCCGCCTCGAATCCGCCCTGCTTGGAACGGGGGCCGGGTATGCGCAGGTCCGGATCGACGTCGATATTGGCCTTGCGCAACGCGTTGACATAGCCCTGGTAGCGGTCCCGCCCGGTGGAGGTCTGGTCGGTGCCGCCGACCATCGCGATGCAGCGGTGGCCGAGGCCGATCAGGTGGTTGGTCGCAAGCGCGATGCCATAGGCGTCGTCGCCGCGAAAAATCGGCACGTCCAACCCCTCGATCGAGCGCGCGATCAGGATCGCCGGCATTCCGTTGTCCTCGGCGAGCTGGATGTCCTCCGGCGGCGTGCCGATTGCCGGCGACATGATGACGCCATCGCCGCCGAGTTGCAGCAGGGTCTCGATGAAATCGCGCTGTTTCTCGACGGAATCGTAGTGATTGGAAAGAATGAAGGTCTGCTTGTCGCGATCGAGCTCCGCCTCGATCGCCTTCAGAATCTCGCCGTAGAAAGGATTCATGATGTCGTGCACGACGACGCCGATGATGCCGGAGCGTGACGTCCTGAGGCTAGCGGCGCGGCGATTGTAGATATAACCGAGTGCCCGCGCCTGCTCCTTGATCTTGTCGCGTGTTGCAGACGCCACAAGCGGGCTGTCTCGCAATGCCAGGGATACCGTCGCCGTCGAAAGGCCGAGTGTTTCCGCGATTGTCGAAAGCTTGACCTTTTGCGCCACTATGCCCCCCGTGCCTCGATGTATTCCAGCCCGATTTAAACCCTCTTTAAACTGTTTAAATCGTCGCTGCAATCGGGAAGTCGGTTGATGGGTCACTCGCCCGTTCTCGCCGCCTGCAGGTTGCTGTCGACGATTCGCAGCAGTTTCAGAAGCGTGCGCACCTGTTTGTCGGTGAGCCCACGGGTGGCGAGTCTCTCCGAGTGCTGGCCGGCCTCGGCAATCCTTTGCATCCGGTCTCGGCCCTGACCCGTGAGATAGACTTTGGTCAGCCGCGCATCATCCTCGTCCGGCCGACGCTCGAGGAAGCCCTGCGCTTCCATGCGGCCGATCGTTCGCGTCATGGTCGGAGCCTTGACCCCGAGCTTGGCGGCAAGTGCCCCGGCGGTCAGCCCGTCACTTTCGCCAAGGGCCAGCATGACGCCATCCTGGCCCGCGTAAAGACCGCTCTCGACCAGGTTTCGGGAAAGCACGGTGCGCATAGAGCGCGCAGCCTGGACGAGCACTGAAGCGAGCTCTTGGTCATGCACTTCGGCGTTGAGCTCCTCCTTCCTCTTGCCGTTCTTGCCCTTCTTTTCGGCTTTGCTCTTCTTACCCATTGAACCTCCGCCGAATCCCTTGCTCCACCTTTATAACAATAGTGCTTGTGATTACGAACTGCATGACTCAAATAACAATTTTACGACATTCGCTGCCGAGGACCGAAGAGATATGTCGATGCCGAAGTCCCGCTGGGAGGACAATGCCGCCGAACTCTCGCCCTTTGAGCGGCGCGACTGGATTGCCGTCCTGCCGCTCGGCGCCGAGGAGCAGCACGGGCCCCATCTGCCCTTTGAAACCGACCGGCTGATCGCCGAAGGCCTCGTCGAGCGCGTCATTGCGGCACTGCCCGCGGATTTGCCTGTGACGTTCCTGCCGGTCGAGCCGGTCGGCTATTCGGTCGAACACATGGACGTGGCGGGGACCCGGACGCTTGCTTATGACGAAGCGATCGCGCGCTGGCTCGGCATCGCCGGACGCCTTGCCGCACTGGGCATCCGCAAGCTGGTGCTGCTGAATGCCCATGGCGGCAATTCTCCCCTGGTGACGATCGTCGCGACCGAGGCGCGGGTACGCTTCGGCATGCTCGCCGTCGCGACGAGTTGGACCCGCTTCGGCCAACCGGAAGGCTGGATCGAGCCCGAGGACAAGGCGGTCGACATTCACGGCGGCGACATCGAGACCTCGGCGATGCTGGCCCTTTATCCCGACAAGGTGGACATGGCCAAGGCCCGTCATTTCCCCTCGCGCCAGAGCGAGTTCGCCCGCCGCTTCAGGCACCTGCGCGCCTATGGGCCGCACGCCTTCGGCTGGAAGATGTCGGACCTCAATTCCGAAGGCGTCGCCGGCAATGCCGCTGCCGCCACCGCCGCGCGCGGCGAAGTCCTCATCGCTCACGCGGTGAAAGGCATCGTCGAGTTGCTTCAGGACGTCCAGGCCTTCGACGCCCGCGACTTTGTCTGACCACGACGCCTGCGCGCGTGTGCCGGCGAAAGGCCGCCCCGCGCATTTGCGCTTCGCTCCGCCATCTCCTATATGAGACGCCAACACTTTTGATAGCCGCGGCGCATCGCCAATCCTCGAGGCCCCCATGACCGAAACATCGACGCAGAAGCCGATTCCCGTCACCGTGCTTACGGGCTATCTCGGCGCCGGCAAGACGACGCTCCTCAACCGCATCTTGAGCGAGAATCATGGCCGCCGTTATGCGGTCATCGTCAACGAATTCGGCGAGATCGGCATCGACAACGACCTGATCGTCGAGTCCGACGAGGAAATCTACGAAATGAACAATGGCTGCGTCTGCTGCACGGTGCGCGGCGATCTGATCCGGGTCGTCGAAGGGCTGATGCGCCGTCCCGGCCGTTTCGACGCGATCATCGTCGAGACCACCGGGCTTGCCGATCCGGTGCCGGTCGCCCAGACCTTCTTCATGGACGACGACGTGCGCGCAAAGACCGAACTCGATGCCGTCGTGGCGCTGGTCGACGCTAAGCACCTGCCGCTCCGGCTGAAGGATAGCCGCGAGGCGGAAGACCAGATCGCCTTTGCCGACGTCGTGCTGCTCAACAAGACGGATCTCGTCACGCCGGAAGAACTCGACCGCATCGAGGCGACGGTGCGCGTGATCAACCCGTCCGCTCGCATCTACCGTACGCAGCGCTCCGAGATCGAACTGGCCAAGGTCCTCGATCAGGGCGCCTTCAATCTCGAGAAGGCGCTGGAGAACGATCCGCACTTCCTCGATCAGGACCAGCAGGACGATCATGTCTGCGGCCCCGACTGCGACCACGATCATCACCATCATCATGATCACGATCATGATCACGGCCATGATCATCACCACCATCATCACCATGACCATGGCCCCTCGCCGATCCATGATGTGACGGTGCAATCGATCTCTCTGCGCGGTGGCGAGTTGAATCCGGAGCGCTTCTTCCCGTGGATCCAGAAGGTCACCCAGACGCAGGGTCCGAACATATTGCGCCTGAAGGGCATCGTTGCCTTTGCCGGCGACGCGGAACGTTACGTGGTCCAGGGGGTGCACATGATCATCGAAGGCGACCACCAGCGCCCCTGGAAGGAGGACGAGAAGCGCGAGAGCCGCCTCGTCTTCATCGGCCGCGATCTCGACCGCGAGAAGCTCGAACGCACCTTCAAGGCCTGCGAAGCCCAGGCATGACCGCCAGGCGCGATTTGCCGGATTTCGAATGACGTCAATCTGAAACCAGAGAGCCTCACCAACCGATGCCGACCGTCGCACCGCTCGATCTCGAAGGCCACATCGTCGGCGTGGCCTTTCTGAAAGACATTCCCTTTTTTGCCGGAGCCGTCGGCGCCGTTCACTGGCTCGATCACGGCCACAGGACGACCGAAGCGCATGACGGCCTGCTATCGCTGGCCTATGACGAAGCAACGGATACGCTTCTGACCGGCGGCGAGGACGGCAAGGTGATGCGCATCCTGGCCGACGGCACGGCGAGCCTCGTCGCCGAGACGCCGCGCAAGTGGATTTCCGAAGTCGCGGCCGGGCCGCAAGGCGCGGTCGCATACGCCTTCGGCAAGACCGCCTATGTCCGCCTTGCCGACGGCACGACAAAGGAAATTATCGAGGACCGCACAGTCGAGGGCATTGCCTTTGCTCCGAAGGGCTTGCGCATCGCACTCGCACGCTATAACGGCGTGTCGCTGCACTGGGTGGCGATGGCCGGAAAGCCGGTCGACCTCGAATGGAAGGGCGCCCATACGGGCGTCACCTTCTCTCCCGACGGGCGCTTCGTGGTCACCTCGATGCAGGAAAACGCCCTGCATGGCTGGAAGCTCGACGCGAAACCCGGTGCCGGGGCGCGGCACATGCGCATGACCGGCTATCCCGCCAAGGTGAAATCGCTCTCCTGGTCTGCCAAAGGCAAGTGGCTCGCCTCCTCCGGCGCGCCGGCGGCGATCGTCTGGCCCTTTCAAGGCAAGGACGGGCCCATGGGCAAGGCGCCGCTCGAACTCGGCACCCGCGGCAACACCATGGTGACGGCGGTCGCCTGCCACCCGGCGGAGGACATCGTCGCGATCGGATATGAGGACGGCATGATCATCGCCGCCCGTTTCGCCGACAGCAAGGAAGTGCTGCTGCGCCGTCCCGGCAAGGGCGCCATCACCGCCATGGCCTGGAACAAGCCCGGCCGCCAGCTCGCCTTCGGTTCGGCCGCGGGCGATTGCGGCGTCGTGGACCTTGCGGGATAGCGGGTGATGTTGCTGTTGCAGCGGCCACTCGCGCCTCGACGTGATAGGCCCGTTCATCCGAGATTTTGCCGGATGTTGCACACAACGGTTGCGCGCACGCAAAAGCTGTGAGACCTCTGGGCTTCCCTGAGGGAGTTACCATGAGCGAAGTCACGATACTTGCATTCGCGCTCGTTGCCTTTATCGGCATCGCGACGCCAGGCCCGACGGTTCTCCTCGCGCTCACCAATGGCTCGCGCCACGGCGTTAAGAAGGCGATGGCGGGCATGATCGGCGCAGTTCTGTCCGATTTTGTCCTGATCGGCGCCGTGGCGCTCGGCCTCGGAGCTCTGCTGGCAGCCTCCGAATTCTGGTTCACGGCGGTCAAGTGGCTGGGCGCTGCTTATCTCGCTTTTTTGGGCGTCCTGCTTCTACGCTCCAGGGGCACGCTTGATATTGCCAGCGGAACGCCGGACGCGTCGGCGAGCACATCGCGTGCTGTCTTCCTGAAGAGCTTCCTGGTCGCGGTCACCAATCCCAAGGGCTATCTGTTCTTTTCCGCGTTCCTACCGCAGTTTATCGATCCCGCGCTGCCGCAAGCGCCGCAATACGCCGTGCTTGCCGTCGTCTTCGCCTCGATCGATTTCCTCGTGATGTTCGGCTACGCCCTCGTCGGCTCCCAAGCCGTCCGGTTCCTGAAACGGTCCGGCGCCGTATGGCTCGACCGGATATGCGGCGGTGCGCTTCTGGCGCTTGCCGGATCGCTGGCGTTCTATCGGCGGGCACCGTCCTGAACGCCTGCCCCAAAAAAGAAACGACGCCCCTGTGCCTGGACACGGGAGCGCCGTTGATAATCGCCTCCGCAGGGTGGGAGGCGAGAAAAAGTCAGGCCGCGCGCTGGAGCGGCGGCAGCGTCAGCTTGCGGCCGCTGGCGACGAGAATGCCGGCCGCACCGTCGAGCCAGCCATCCTTGAGCTCGAGCGCCAGGAAACGGTTGCGCTCGAAGGGGCCGGGCATGACGAGGTGTTGCGTCCGCTCCGCGAAGAAGCCGAAGCGCTCGTAATAGGCGGCATCGCCCACGAGCAGAATCGCGCCGTGGCCGCGCTTCCTCGCCTCTTCGATGGCCGCGCGCATCAGCATGCCGCCGATACCCTTGCCCTCATGCGCCGGATCGACGGCAAGCGGGCCGAGAAGCAGCGCCGGCACGGCATGGCCATCGCGGTCGACGCCGGCCTCGACGTCCCAGAGGCGGACAGTGCCGATGACGTGAGCGTCGCGGTCACGCGCGACGAGGGCGAGCCCTTCGGCCGGCACGCGGCCACGCCGCAGCTTTTCCGACGACTTCCTGCGGCGGCCGGGGCCCATGGCCCGGTCGAGCAGGTTTTCGCGCGCGACGACGTCGCCCGCATTTTCGGAATCGATCACAAAGGTGGACGGCGCGAAGAACGCGCGCAGGGTGTCAACAACAGCGGCCATCGGGGCCTCCCGTCATCAAAACCGCTTCAGGCGGACCGGAGATGATTGTGAAGTGGCCGCTCCCGCCTTCGGAGGCGGGAGCGTGCCGGATCAGATCACGTAGGCCTTCAACGGCTCGAAGCCATTGAAGGCGACGGCCGAGTAGGTGGTGGTGTAGGCGCCGGTGCCTTCGATCAGAACCTCATCGCCGATCGTCAGCGAGATCGGCAGCGGATACATGTTCTTCTCGTAGAGCACGTCGGCCGAGTCGCAGGTGGGGCCGGCGAGCACGCAGGGCTCCATCGCGTCGTCGTCGCGCGCCGTGCGGATCGGGTAGCGGATCGCCTCGTCCATCGTCTCGGCGAGACCGCCGAACTTGCCGATATCGAGGAAGACCCAGCGGTGGTTGTCGTTGTCCGACTTCTTCGAGACAAGAACGACTTCCGCCTTGATCACGCCGGCATTGCCGACCATGCCGCGGCCCGGCTCGATGATGGTCTCCGGGATGTTGTTGCCGAAGTGCTTCTTCAGCGCACCGAAGATTGCCTGGCCATAGGCTTCGGCCGACGGGACGTCCCTGAGGTACTTCGTCGGGAAGCCGCCGCCCATGTTGACCATCTTGAGCTCGATGCCCTGCTTGGCAAGCTGGACGAAGACGCGCTTGGCATCGGCAAGAGCCGAATCCCAGGCGTCGAGCTTCGTCATCTGCGAGCCGACATGGAACGACACGCCATAGGAGACGAGTCCGAGCTGATGGGCATAGACGAGCACGTCCACGGCCATCTGCGGTACGCAGCCGAACTTGCGCGACAGCGGCCACTCGGCCCCTTCGCCGTCGGTCAGGACACGGCAGAAGACGCGGGCGCCGGGAGCGGCACGCGCAATCTTTTCCGCTTCCTCGTGGCTGTCGACCGCGAACAGATTGACCCCAAGCGCATGGGCGCGGGCGATATCGCGCTCCTTCTTGATGGTGTTGCCGTAAGAAATGCGGCTCGGGGTCGCCCCGGCATCGAGCGCCATTTCGATTTCGGCGACGGACGCGCAATCGAAATTGGAGCCGAGACCGGCGAGAAGGCGCAGGATTTCCGGAGCCGGGTTGGCCTTGACGGCATAGTAGATCGCGCTGTCCGGCAGGGCATGGCGGAAAGCCTTGAAATTGTCGCGCACGACGTCGAGATCGACGACGAGGCAAGGGCCTTCCGGACGTCGGGTGTTCAGGAAGTCGATGATGCGTGCCGTGGTCATGGCGATATTCCCCTGATCCAATAGCTCCACCTGAGTGGAGGACAAAGGGCATGCGCGCTTGCACTGGCACCAGCCGGTGGAGACCCCGGAACCATGCATGCGCTCGATGCGCGAACGATGAATCGAAGCCCGCGAAGGCTAGGACTCGGCTTTGTCTGCCATGGATTGGAGGGAATATCCCAACCGCACTTCCGGCAATGAAGGTGTGCCTCTTCAGTAACCCCGGCTGTTGGAAAGCCGGCAGACACCAGAAAGGCCCGCACCGTCGTTGCTTCAAGATGTCCTCGCATTTCCCGGTTGGCCGGAATAGCGACTGGAGGGGTTAGTTCCAGGTACCTTACCGATACCCTCACCTAATCGAGGGTCGGCGGACACCCACAGGCACGTGCGACTTTGGGCAAGGGCGTAGGTAAGAAAAATCACTGTCGTAATCAAGAGTTTTTTCCGCTCGCCTCATAATTTTTTCTGGACCGGGCGTCACCGCCAGTGTTCACATTGACTGAACAATTTACGGGCTGTCGCGAGTGCGGCAAAAACGCCGAAAAACACGGGTACCTAGGCGGCTTTGACGACCGGCACAGCGCGACGAGAAAGACGAGTTATGGACACCTTGACCCGAATCCGCGCCTTCATCGACGTCGTGGATGCAGAGGGTTTTTCGGCCGCCGCCCGGCGGGTCGGCAAGTCCAAGGCGCTGCTCTCGAAATATGTGCGGGAACTCGAAGACGAACTCGGCGCCCTTCTCCTCAACCGCACGACGCGGCAATTCTCGCTGACCGAGGCCGGTCATACCTATTACCGCAGCGCCTCTGAGATCCTGAAGGAAATCGACAACCTCGCCGATCTCGTCCGCGCCAACAATTCCGACCTGCGCGGCCGGCTGAGGATCACCGTACCGCGCACCTTCGTCGATGCCGAGATCGGCCAGTCGCTGATCGACTTCGGCAAGGAGCACCCGGAATTATCCCTGGATATCGTCTCCGACGACCGCTTCGTCGATCTCGTCGAAGAAGGATTCGACGTGGCCATTCGGATCACCCGGCTCGAGGATTCGACGCTGATCGCGCGCAAGCTCGATGATTTCCAGATCGTTATCTGCGCCTCGCCGGACTATATTGCGAAGAACGGCCCGCTCGAGCATCCGAGCGAGCTTTCGAGAGCCGCGTGCATCCTCGACACCAACGGCCGCTCCTATTCGAATTGGCGGTTCGTCGGGGCGGACGGCGCCTCCTTCACCGTTGCGGTGAGCGGGCCGATCGAAGTCAACAGTCCGCTTGCCACCCTGCGGGCGGCAACGGCCGGCCTCGGTGTTGCCGCGGTGCCGGATTTCATCGCCCGCCAGAAGGTCCAGTCGGGCGAGCTTGTCTCCCTGTTTGACGATTTCCTGCCCAAGGATCGCGGCATCTACGCAATCTATCCGCACCGGCGCTACCTGCCGGCAAAGGTGCGCACCTTCGTCGATTTCCTGCACGGCTGGTTCCGGAAAACGCAGTAAGAGCGCGCCGCGACCGTCGTGCATGCCGAAGCAGCGTGGGCCAAGTCCCAATTCCGTCCCATTTCGGGTACATTCGGGAGGCGATTCGAACGGTCGCTCCGGCCGAGAAGGGTTCCCAAACGAATGAAGACACGACGCCTCGCCATGGCCGGTCTCGCAATGCTGCTTTCGCCGACGCTTGCCGCCGCTCATCCGCATATTTTCGCCGAAGCGCGGCTCGAGATCGTCTCCAACGACAAGGGTGAGATCGGCGAGCTGCGCAATGTCTGGCGCTTCGACGAGATGTTTTCGGCAAGCGTCGTGCTGGATTTCGACAAGAACGCGAATGCCACGCTCGACCCGGATGAGTTGCAAGAGGTCGGGCAGACCGTGCTCGAATCCCTGGCCGAGTACGATTACTACACGACGATTCTCGACAACGGCAAATCGGTGAAGGTCAACCGGCCCGACAAGATCACCGTCGACTACAAGGACAATCAGCTCCTGATGATGTTCGCCGTCACGCCGGCCGAAGCCATGCCGCTCAAGGGCAAGCTCTCCTTCGGCGTCTACGATCCGACCATGTACACGGCGATGGATTTCCCGACCGACGACGATCTCACCGTCATCGGCGACAGGATCGAGGCCTGCAAGCACAAGGTGGTGCGTCCGGACCCGGACGAAGTGCTGGCCGAAAACAAGGACACGCTCACGGATGCATTCTGGAACGATCCGACGGGCACCAACATGTCGAAACTCTTCGCAACCAGGATCGAGATAACATGCTGAACGTCCGCAGGATCGGCGGCTCGCTCGCGGCTGCACTTTTGTTGACGGCCCTTTCTGCAACCATCGCCATGGCCCAGTCGCCGCTCGGCATCGGCGCCGCCGAGCCCTCCTTCCAGACCACGGGATTCTTCGGCGGGTTTTTCGCCTGGGTGAACATGGAGCAGCAGAGCTTCTATCGACTGCTGACCGGCGCGCTCAAGGGCATGCGCGAGAACCCCTGGCAGCTCTGGTCGCTGATAGGGCTCTCCTTCACCTACGGCGTTTTCCACGCGGCCGGCCCCGGTCACGGCAAGGCGGTCATCTCCTCCTACATGATAGCCAACGAAACGGAGCTCAAACGCGGCGTGCTCCTGTCGTTTCTTTCCTCGATCCTGCAGGGCGTCGTCGCCATCCTCCTGATCGGCGCCGTCTACCTCGTGCTGCGCGGCTCCTCGATCAACATGACGCGTGCGACCCAGTCGCTCGAAATCGCAAGCTATGGGCTGATAGCCGCCTTCGGCGGCTGGCTGCTCTTCCGCAAACTGCGCTCCATGGCGCGGCCGGCCGCCGCCTTGGCCGGCGCGCATGACCACCACGATCACGTGCACCATGATCACAGTCATCATGATCACAGCCATCACGATCACGGCCATGCGCAAGGTCCCGGCGAGATCTGCGCCACCTGCGGCCACGCCCATGCGCCCGACCCGAAAATGCTGAAAGGCGACCGATTCGCCCTCAGCGAGGCCTGGTCGGCGATCGTCGCCGTCGGCCTGCGCCCCTGCTCCGGCGCGCTGATCGTGCTTTCCTTCGCTCTTTTGAACGGGCTCTATCTCGGCGGCGTGCTCTCGGTCTTCGCCATGTCGATCGGCACCGCGATAACCGTCTCGACCCTCGCCACCATGGCTGTCACAGCCAAGGGCTTCGCGCTGCGTTACGTCTCGAGCCAATCGGCCGCGATGCGCATTTCAAACGGCATAGAGATCGCTGGCGCTCTGCTGGTGCTTGTTCTCGGGCTGGTATTGTTGGGGGCGGCGCTGCAGAGCTGAGGCAGCACTGAAGCGTTCCCTTGAGTGCCTGCCTCTCGCCGCAAGTGGTCGGAGTGAGGGACATCCGCCCGCGCGGCATCCGTGACCGAGGAAGACTAGCGCACGGCCCGAAAATCGTATCCGATTTTCGGAAAGCTCGATGCGATTCAAAGAGTTACAGCGACCTTTGCGCGTCTGAAAAGACGCGCGGCGCTGTAACGCAAACTCACTGCCCGCGCCGGCGCTGGTGGCGGGCGCGCAGCCAGAAGATCAGGAAGAAGCCGAGCACGAAAACGGCGCCGAAACCGGCAGCGAGCCAGGGCGAGATGTCGCCGAGCCGCAGCATGATCGAAGGCAGAGCGAAGAATCCGATGCCGACGACGGCGAGGATGATCGCCGCCGCGATCGCCGGAGATTTCTCTTTCTTGTCGGCCATGGTCACGCCTGCTCCTTTGCCGAAAGCTCCGCGCGGATATCCTCGAGACGCTGCCGCTGGCGCCCCTCGCCGTCGAAATTGTCAGGCGACAGCCAGTTTTCGAAGGCGGCCCTGATAAGCGGCCATTCGCAGTCGATCATCGAGTACCATGCCGTGTCGCGATTGGCGTGCTTGGAAATCATGTGCTGGCGGAAAATGCCCTCGAAGGTGAAGCCGAGCCGTAGCGCCGCGGCGCGGCTCGGCTGGTTCTCACTGTGGCATTTCCACTCGTAGCGCCGGTAGCCGAGATTCTCGAAGACATGCCGCGCCATCAGGTATTGCGCTTCCGTCGAAAGAGGCGAGCGGGCCATGGCGGGCCCATGCGCAATGCCGCCGACCTCCACCACGCCGTTGGCCGGGTCGGCGCGCATATAGTTCGCCATGCCGACGATCTTGTCCGTCGCCCGAACGCGAAACACCTCCGTGATCCAGCCGGATTTCGTCTGCACGGCAGAGAGCCAGTCCTCGAATGCCGAGATGCCGGAAAAATCGTCCTGGGCAAAATATTTAAGCAGTGGATTGATCGCCAGTCCACCAAAGGCGTCGTGCCAGAGCGCCTCGAGATGCGCCGCCCGGTTGTAGGGCTCCACGCGCACGTAGCGCCCCTCGATCGCCACCGGTTGCGGCGCCGGGCGGGCCGTCCAATTGGCAAGATCGCGCATCGATTTCTCCCCTTTGCATTGCCTCGCAATACAGCGCCGCGCGTCTTGTTAGACGCGCAAAGGTCGCTGTAGCACTTTGAAATGCTGCATGTCCTACGGCAAATTCAAAGTTGTGATGCATCCGATAAGCGAGCCGGATGGCGCTCGGATCCGCCGACAGCGCTTCAGGCGGGAAGTTTCGCAGCCGATACGGTGACTTCGATATGGTCGACGAGCGCATCGGCAAGACCAAGCCGGCCGGCCAGCAGATCGAGGTAGCCGCGCTCGGCCCGGCTTTCCGGCTCGATCGCAAGCCGCGAGGCGGTATAGATCTCCACCCTATTTTCCTCCGTTTTCCCTGCCGCAATGATCGCGTCGAGATCGACCGGGTTGACCAACTCGCTTTCGAGGAAGGCGGCCGCCTCTGCCGAAAGGCCGGAAACGGATAGCTTGTCCATGATACGGCCCCGCTCGGACTCGTCGATATGTCCATCGGCCCGGGCGGCGGCAATCATTGCGCGGACGAGGACCAGGGCGAAGTCATCGCTTACCGCCTCCGGCACGACGAAGCCGGAATCGGCCGGCGGCGCCGGCAATTGCGCGGGCGCCGGGGTGGCGGGCTCGGCCGCGGGCGCCTGACCCGCCTGATACTTCATGTAGGCCTGGTATCCGAGGCCGGCGATCGCCGCCAGACCGCCAAGAGCCACGGCATTGCCGGCCAGCTTTCGGCCGGACTTGGTGCCGAGCAGGACCGCCGCGATCGCACCCGTTGCCAAGGGATTGTCCTTGGCGAGCTTCGTCACCTGGTCCGCGCGGTCGCGAACCGTGCCGCCGGCACCGGGCACCTGCGACCCCAGGAACTGATCCAGCAATTTCTTCGCGTCGAACATCGGCCACGCTCCTTGTCGGTTTCGGCGGGGACACACCTTTGGCGTTGCCATCCCGCTCCTGTCGGCGGAGAGAGACATAGGAAGCTTGCGGAGAAAATACAAACATCAGACGAAGAGGATGGACCGCCTCCGGCCTTCCACGCCTCTACGGCGCCGCGCGTCTTATTATGCGCGCAAAGCTCGCCGTAGCACGTTGAATTGCTGCATGTCTTTGTCCTTTGATCGAGGTCGATCAAGGGAGACATGCAGCAGGCAAGCTGCCTCAAGCCTTCAGCGCAGCCGCCTCCGCGGCGAGCCTGGTGATGCCGGCCCAGTCACCCTTGGCCACGAGGTCCTTCGGCGCCACCCAGGAACCGCCGACGCAGACGACGTTCGGCAATGAGAGGTAGTCGCGGGCATTGCCGAGCGAGATGCCGCCGGTCGGGCAGAACAGGCTGCCAGCGAGCGGCGAGGAGAGCGACTTCAGATAGGCAGCGCCCCCGGCCTGTTCGGCGGGGAAGAACTTCATCACTTCGTAGCCTTCCTCGCGCAGGCCCATCACTTCACTGGCCGTTGCCGCACCGGGCAGCAGCGGCACTTCGTGGTCGTTGGCGACGTCGATCAGTTCCTGCGTTGTGCCGGGGCTGACGATGAACTGCGACCCTGCCTCGACGGCCGCTTCGAACTGCGCCGCATTAAGGATCGTTCCGGCGCCGGCAACCGCGCCTTCGACTTCATCTGCCACCGAGCGGATCGCCTCGAGCGCCGCCGGTGTCCGCAAGGTGATCTCGATCGCCTTGAGACCGCCGGCAACCAGCGCCCGAGCGAGCGGTACGGCGGTCGCTACATCATCGATCACCAGGACCGGCACCACCGGTTGCAGCTTGAGGATAGAAAGAAGCTTGTCGGTCTTGATGCTCATGTCCGCCGTCCCTTTTAAAACGATTGAATCCTGCCCTTCGAATACTCCGGTCGACCGTCATTGTCGACTCCCAATGCTGCGCCGCACCGACCGGTCTGATGGAGCAGATGATAAAATAGTATCCGCGGCAAAGAGATGGCTTGAGCCGGACCGATTAAACGCTAGTCTTGCCGTAAGGGACCTCTCAAAATGGCAGGATTCCATGGCGAAGGAGATCGAACGAAAATTCCTGGTCGCGTCCGACGGCTGGAAACACCACGCCGACAAGGGCATCAGGCTTCGGCAGGCCTATATCGTGACCATGGAGGATCGCTCCGTGCGGGTCCGCATACACGGCAACAAATGGGCACGCCTCACCGTGAAGATCGGCAAATCCTCGCTCGTTCGCAATGAATACGAATATGATCTGCCGATGGACGACGCCCGCGAACTGCTGAGCCAGGCGGTCGGCCTCGTCATCGAGAAGCGGCGCTTTCGCGTGCCGCACAAGGGTTTCACCTGGGAGGTCGACGTCTACGAAGGCGCGCTCGAGGGGCTCGTCGTCGCCGAAGTGGAAATGAAGCGGGAATCGGATCTGCCCGCCTTGCCGGCCTGGCTCGGGCAGGAGATCACCGGCGACCGCCGCTATTCCAACCAGGCGCTCGCCACTGAAGGGGTCCTGGTGGCTCAGCCATGACCTATGCCTTCGATCCTGCCCATCCCTTCACGGAGGACTTCCGCGCGATCGCGGCCGAACAGATCGGGTGCGCAGTAGCCGTGCTGGAGGAGCAGCCGGCAGGCATGCATGAGGCGATCCACGACGCCCGCAAGAACTTCAAGCGCCTGCGAGCCCTCTACCGGTTGGTGGCCTGCGACGCGGCGCTCTTCCAGAAGCAGGAAAACGCCCGCATTCGGGAAATGGCGCGGAATCTGTCGATCGTGCGCGATGCGGCCGCGCTTGTCGAAAACGCCAATTACCTGCGCGCGCATGCGGCAAGCGAGGAGCAGCAGGTCGCTCTGGATAAGGTCTGCGCGATCCTGGTGGCCCGCCGCGACAGGATCGCCGAAGAGGAAACCGATCTCGATCGAAAGATCTGCGCGACAATTGCCGGCTGCGAAGCGGCGCTTGCGGCACTCGCGCGCGTTTCGTTCCACGACGGCAGGCGAAAATCGGCCGCCCGACTGGAAAAGGGCTGGCGGCGCACGCTGAAACGCGCTGCGCGCGCGAGGTCCGCCTGCGAAACGGGCACCGACGCGGTGCTCTTTCACGAGTTGCGCAAGCGTGCCCAGGACTATCGGATGCATCTTGCCCTCCTCAGGGAAGTATGGCCATCGGCCATGCAGGCAAAGCGGACAGACACCAAGGAATTGGTCGACCTGCTCGGCCACCTGAACGACCTCTCCACCCTGACGTCGCTGATCGACGAAGAGCCGGAGATCGCCGGCGACAGCCAGAACCAGACACATCTCCTTTCAGCCGTAATCGCCCGCCAGGAAGAACTTCGTCAGGAGGCTCTGCAGCGGGCGCAGGCCGTCTTTCTCGACGCGCCGGAGCGGGAGAGCCGGACGGTCGGATTACTCTGGCTTGAGGCGGGACGGTAGCTTCATTTGCCTCTCATCCGGCCTGCCGACCAACTTCGTCCCGTTTGCAGCGGGGGTGAACGGCGATCACAGGCGCGATTCGCCGCAATTGCGCCGGAGGCCCGAAAGCTGTATTTGCCTGCCCATGAACGACACCTTCAAGACACCGCACCCGGAGACGCAAGGCCAGTTTCGCGTGGCCGCGCTCTATCACTTCGTTTCCTTCCCGCGCTTCGCCGAATTCCGCGGGCCGCTGCAGGTCGTCTGCGATGAAAACGCGGTTAAGGGCACGCTGCTCATCGCCCGGGAGGGCATCAACGGCACGATCGCCGGCAGCGACGAAGGGATCGCGGCGGTGCTCGCCTTTCTGCGCGCACAGCCCGAATTCACCCGCCTCGAGCACAAGGAGAGCCGGGCCTCGTCCATGCCCTTCCTGCGCATGAAGGTGCGCCTGAAGAAGGAGATCGTCACCATGGGCGTCGAGAACATCGACCCCAATCGGGTGGTCGGCACCTATGTGGAGCCGAGGGACTGGAACGCGTTGATCTCCGATCCCGACACGCTCGTCATCGATACGCGCAACGACTACGAGACCGCGATCGGCCTCTTCCGCGGCGCCGTGGACCCGAAGACGAAGACCTTCCGGGAGTTTCCCGATTGGATACGCAACCATGGGGGGCTGCACAACAAGCCGAAGATCGCCATGTACTGCACCGGCGGCATCCGCTGCGAGAAGGCGACCGCCTTCATGAAGGAACAGGGCTTCGAGGAGGTCTACCATCTCAAGGGTGGCATCCTCAAATACCTCGAGGAAATCCCGTTGGAGAAGAGCCTCTGGGACGGCGCCTGCTTCGTCTTCGACGAGCGCGTTTCGGTCACCCACGGCCTTCAGGAAGGCGAGCACACGCTCTGCCATGCCTGCCGCCAGCCCTTGACCCCCGAAGACCTGCTCTCGCCTCTCCACGAAGAAGGCGTCTCCTGCGTGCATTGTCACGACGAGCGCAGCGAAGAGGATCGGGAGCGCTACCGGGAGCGACAGCGGCAGATCGCCCTGGCGAAGACACGCGGGGATCGGCATCTGGGGAGCTAATGCACGTCGCCCAAAAGTGTGCAGCGGTTTTGGGACAACGACATGCATTAAACCAAAGAACTAAAGCGCGTTGCACGAATACGATTAGACGCGACGCGCTTTAGCACGCTTAGCACCCCCGCTGCGGCATCGACGTGATCACGCAGCCTTATGGTTGCCCTTCGGGAACTGCTCCGCCAGTTCCTGGTACCAGTAACCGCTCTTCTTGATCGTGCGCACCTGCGTCTCGTAATCGACATGGACGATGCCGAAGCGCATGCGATAGCCTTCGGCCCATTCGAAATTGTCCATGAGGCTCCAGGCGAAATAGCCGCGCATGGGATATCCCTTGGCGATCAGGTCTGCCGTCACCGACAGATGGTCGGCGATGTAGTCGAGCCGCGGCTGGTCGTCGACAGCGCCTTTCTCGACGCCCATGTTGTAGCAGGCGCCGTTTTCGGTGATGTAGCAGTCGGGGAGGGCATAACGGGCGTTCAGCGTTTCAACCAGGGTGCCGAGCGCCGGCGCGTAGACCTCCCAGCCGATATCCGTCTTCACCCCGCTGACGGGCTCGCTATTGACCGTCGCCGGATATTCGGCACCCGGGGCGGGGTCCTGCGAGACGCGCATCGGCGTGTAATAGTTGAGCCCCCACCAGTCGAGGGGCTCAGCGATCGTCGCCATGTCGCCGTCCTCGATCGGCGGCATGCGGGAACCGAGCACCGCCAGGAAGCCCTCCGGGTACTCGCCCTTGAAGACCGGATCGAAGAAGACGCCATTGTGGAAATCGAAAGCACGTTCGGCCGCAGCCTTGTCCTCGGCGCTGTCGCTGCCGGGATAGATCGAATGGGCGTTGATGACGATGCCGACCGGCAGGTCCGGCCGTTCCGAACGGATTGCCCCGACGCCGAGGCCGTGGGCGAGATTGGTGAAATGAAGTGCGGCAAGCGCCGCATCCATGTTGCGTTCGCCCGGCGCATGGATGCCGTAAAGATGTCCGAGCCAGACGGAGCACCAGGGCTCGTTGAAGGTCGCCACCGCATCGAGGCGGTCGCCGAGACGGGCAATCACCGTCTTCGCATAACGCTGATAGGCATAGGCCGTGGTCCGCGCCGTCCAACCGCCGTCGCCCATCAGCGCCAGTGGCAGGTCCCAGTGATAAAGTGTGGCAAAGGCCTTGATGCCGCGCGCCCGCAGGCCGTCGACAAGCCGATCGTAGAAGTCGAGCCCCTTCTCGTTGACCGGTCCCGTGCCTTCCGGAATTATGCGTGGCCAGGCGATCGAAAAGCGATAGGCCTCGACGCCGAGGCTCTTGATCAGGTCGAGGTCCTGCTCCAACCGATTATAGTGGTCGCAGGCGAGGTCGCCATTATGGCGCCCGAATACGCGGCCGGGCATATTGGAAAAGGCATCCCAGATCGACGGCTTGCGTCCGTCCGCCTTGCTGGCGCCCTCGATCTGGAAGGACGCGGTGGCAACGCCGAAGACAAAGTCGCCCGGGAAGCGCTCTGCGAGTTTCCTGGCTTCGATCATGCTCATCATCCTTGCTCTGGCAGCGGCGTCCGGCCGACAAGCCGTGGCCGCCGCTGCGCCTCATCTATTCCGACCACCGCCTGAAGCGACAGTGGCAAATGTCAACCCGCGACGGCAGGATTGCCCCTCGCCCGGGCCTCAAACCTTTATCCAGGCGCCGTTGCGCTTCGAGGAGCGAACGCAGGCGTCGACAAAGACCATGCCCTTCATACCGTCGTCGATTGTCGGATAAGTGACGGCCGGGTCCACCGTCTCGCCGTTGCGCCTGGCATGGATCGCCCGCGCCGCTTCCGTATAGATATTGGCAAAGGCTTCGAGATAGCCTTCCGGATGGCCCGAAGGAATACGCGATGCTCGGGCAGCCGCCGGTGATGCACCGGCACCGGCGCGGGTCAGCAGGCGCTTCGGCTCGCCAAAGGGCGTGTACCAGAGATAATTGGGGTCCTTTTGCGTCCATTCGAGACCGCCCTTGCCGCCATAGACGCGCAGCATCAGCCCATTTTCGTTGCCGGGCGCCACCTGGCTGCACCAGAGCATGCCTTTGGCGCGCGCGCCGTCCTTCTCCTTGAAGCGCAGCATCACATGGGCGTTGTCGTCGAGCTGGCGGCCGGGAACGAAACTGTCGAGATCGGCCGAAAGCTCGTCCAGCTCCAGCCCCGATACGAAGCAGCCGAGATTATACGCGTGCGTGCCGATATCGCCGGTCGAGCCGCCGACGCCAGAGCGCGCCGGATCGGTCCGCCACGCCGCCTGTTTCTGGCCGGACTGCTCGATGCTCTCGGTCAGCCAGTCCTGCGGGTATTCCATGTGGACGAGGCGGACGGTGCCGATCTCCCCGTTCGCGATCATCTCGCGCGCCTGCCGCACCATCGGATAGCCGGTGTAATTATGCGTCAGGACGAAGAGCGCATCGCTTTCGCCTGCCGCCTGCTTGAGCTTCTTCGCATCGGCAAGCGTCGAGGTCAGCGGCTTGTCGCAGATCACGTGAATGCCGCGCTTCAGAAACTCCTTGGCGGCGGCATAATGCACGTGATTGGGCGTGACGATCGCCACCGCCTCGATGCCGTTCTTCAGCTTCGCCTCGCGGATCGCCATTTCCTTGAAATCGGAATAGACGCGCGAGGGGTCGAGGCCGAGTTCGCGGCCCGAGGCCTGGGCCTTGTCCGGCGTCGACGATAGAGCGCCGGCGACGAGTTCATAGTGATCGTCGAGCCTTGCGGCGATGCG
This sequence comes from Ensifer sp. LCM 4579, assembly GCF_001854885.1. Classification (GTDB taxonomy): domain Bacteria; phylum Pseudomonadota; class Alphaproteobacteria; order Rhizobiales; family Rhizobiaceae; genus Sinorhizobium. The sequence goes on from NZ_MDDV01000035.1 coordinate 262,419, forward strand.
ATGCACCGCTCCGATAAAGGCGCCGGAGCCGCCGCCCACCATGCCGAGACGGATGCGCTTTTGACGCGTTTCCGTGCTGCTTCCTTCGATTGCCATTAGTGCTACCTCTCCTGAAAATTCCGCAATGGAAGGCCCCTCATCCCGCTGCCGCGACCTTCTCCCCGCAGGCGGGGAGAAGGGACAAGCGGCGCGCTCTCAAGTCCCCTTTCCCGCCTGTGGGAGAGGGCTAGTCCTCGCGTAACCCGAGGAGAGGGACAGGGATTGAACTAAAGACCCAGCATCCGCCTATTCGCCGCCTCGTCGGTCCCGCTGTCGGCGAAGTCGTCGAAAGCTTTCTCCGTAACGCGAATGATGTGTGCCTTGACGAACTCTGCGCCTTCGCGCGCCCCGTCCTCCGGATGCTTCAAGGCGCATTCCCACTCGACCACCGCCCAGCCGGCGAAGTCGTTCGCCGCCATCTTCGAGAACACCGCGCCGAAATCCACCTGGCCGTCGCCGAGCGACCGGAAGCGCCCGGCGCGATTGACCCAGCCCTGATAGCCGCCATAGACGCCCTGTCGGCCGGTCGGATTGAACTCCGCGTCCTTGACGTGGAACATCCGGATGCGGTCCCTGTAGATGTCGATATTGTCGAGATAGTCGAGGCACTGCAGCACGTAGTGGGACGGATCGAAGAGCATGCAAGCGCGGGCGTGATTGCCGGTCCGTTCGAGGAACATCTCGTAGGTTATGCCATCGTGCAAGTCCTCGCCCGGGTGGATTTCATAGCAGACGTCGACGCCGCAATCCTCCGCATGGTCGAGGATCGGTTTCCACCGCCGGGCGAGCTCGTCGAAGGCGGTTTCCACAAGGCCTGCGGGACGCTGCGGCCAGGGATAGACGAAGGGCCATGCGAGCGCGCCGGAAAAGCTTGCCATGGCGTTGAGACCGAGGTTCTTCGAAGCCGTCAGCGCCAGCTTCACCTGCTCGACTGCCCATTGCTGGCGCGCCTTCGGATTGCCGCGCACTTCCGGTGCGGCGAAACCGTCGAAGGCCTCGTCATAGGCGGGATGCACCGCCACCAATTGACCCTGAAGATGGGTCGAAAGCTCGGTGATCTCGACGCCGTTGTCGCGTGCCGTGCCGGCGATCTCGTCGCAATAGGTCTTCGATGCGGCTGCCTTCTTCAGGTCGAAGAGCCGGCCGTCCCAGCTCGGTACCTGCACGCCCTTGTAGCCGCAATCGGCGGCCCATTTGGTGATCGCGTCCCAGGAGTTGAACGGCGCCGCATCGCCGGCGAATTGCGCAAGAAAGAGCCCTGGTCCCTTGATGGTCCTCATGCAAATTTCCTCCCTTTTGCCTCTCTGAGAAAACCGGCGTGCCGGTCAAGTGATGGCCGTTGAGCGCTTCGTCCCCGCAATTTCGTGACAACCGACATACCTGCAACGTTGCAGGAGCCAAAAGCTAACAGAATTTCCAACAGGGGCAATGGGCTTCTGCCGCCTTGTGGAAAAAGAGCTCGTCACGCCGGCAGGAGCGCTGACCACGCCCCTGCCAAGGAACGGATGCCCGTCAGACGTAACGGTTGACGATGTTTTCCAGAAGTTCCTGCTTGCCGGATTTCGGTTGCGGATTTAGGTCGGCCTTCAGAACCCAGGCCTCGATTTCTTCGAGCGAGAAGCCGCCCTCGAGCATCTTCTTCGCTTCGGGTGCCGCCCAGCCGGCGTAACGTTTGTCGAGCGGGCCCGAAAGTGCCTTGTCCTCGATCATCTTCGCCGCCGCCTTCAGGCCGCGCGCGCAGCAATCCATGCCGCCGGCATGGCCGATCAGCAGATCCTCCGGATCGATCGACTGGCGGCGCAGCTTCGCATCGAAATTGGTGCCGCCGGTCTTGAAGCCGCCGCCGGAAAGAATCTGGTAGTAGGCGAGCGCCATTTCCGGAACATTGTTCGGGAACTGGTCGGTATCCCAGCCGGACTGGTAATCGTTGCGGTTCATGTCGATGGAGCCGAAGATGCCGAGCGCATTGGCAAGCGCCAGCTCGTGCTCGAACGAGTGGCCGGCGAGGATCGCGTGGCCCTGCTCGATATTCACCTTCACCTCGTTTTCGAGCCCGTACTTCTTCAGGAAACCATAGACGGTCGCGACGTCGTAATCATATTGGTGCTTTGTCGGCTCCTGCGGCTTCGGCTCGATGAGGATCGTGCCCTTGAAGCCGATCTTATGCTTATATTCGACGACGAGATTTAAGAAGCGGCCGAGCTGGTCGAGCTCACGCTTCATGTCGGTGTTGAGCAGCGTCTCGTAGCCTTCGCGCCCGCCCCAGAGCACGTAGTTCTCGCCGCCGAGCTTTTGCGTGGCGTCGATGCAGGTCTTCACGGTGGCCGCCGCGAAGGCGAAGACGTCCGGGTCGGGATTGGTCGCCGCACCGCCCATATAGCGGCGGTTCGAGAAGAGGTTCGCCGTGCCCCAGAGCAGCTTTACCCCGGTATCCGCTTGCTTCATGGCGAAATAGTCGACGATCTCATCGAGATTGCTGGTGTTCTCGGCGAAATTCCGGCCCTCCGGGCGCACATCCGCATCATGAAAGCAGTAATAGGGCACGCCGAGCAACTGGAAGAACTCGAAGGCGACGTCGGCCTTGAGCTTCGCCGCCTCCATCGTGTCCTTGAACCATGGGCGCTCGAAGGTCTGCCCGCCAAAGGGATCGCCGCCCGGCCAGACGAATGTGTGCCAATAGGCGACGGCGAAGCGCAGATGCTCCTCCATCCGCTTGCCCAGGACGATCTCGTCCGGATTGTAGTGACGGAAGGCTAGCGGATTGGTGCTTTCCGGCCCTTCATATTTGATCTTGGCGATATCGCCGAAAAAACCCGTGCTCACGGCTGGCTCCTCTCATGGACTTTGCAATGCCGGCTTTGTCCGGCCGGTGGAGAAGTAATCGTTTACATTCCCTCGTTCGGGGGTGACCGGCCCCGGCCGGCTGTGTCTGGCTCGTTACATCGTCGCTTCCTTGATTGCGGGGTAAAGCCGACGGTAGCGCTGGTAGGCGTCTTCATAGGCCGGCACCAGCGAGGCGTCGGGCGCGATCGTTTCCGCCGTCTCGGGCGGCGTGCAGACAGCAAACGCATCGGCGCCGGTCGCAGCGATCAGACCGAGCCGCGCCGCGCCGAAGGCCGCACCGAAGTCGCCATCGGCAGGTAGGTCGACCGGGAGGTCGAGCGCCGTCGCAAACGATTTCAGCCAATAGCGGGAGCGGGAGCCGCCGCCGATTGCAGTGACGCGGGTAGGCGCCGTACCGGCCGCCCGCAAGGCTTCCAGGCTGTCGCGGATAGCAAAGGAAACGCCTTCGAGCACCGCCTGCGTCAGCACCGTTCGCGAGCTCTCGTGCCCGAGGCCGGCAAAGGCGCCGCGGATCGCCGCATCGTTGTGCGGCGTGCGCTCTCCAGAGAGATAGGGAAGGAAGGTGACCGAACCAGGCGCCTTGAGATCATCGCCAAGCTCTGCGGTGAGGTCCGCCGCGCTCCTGCCGGTTACGCCCGCATACCAGTTCAGCGCGTCGGTCGCCGAAAGGATGACGCCCATCTGATGCCATGTGTTGGGCAGCGCATGGCAGAAGGCATGAACGGCGCTTTCCGGATTGGGGAGGTAGCGGGCGTTGGCGGCAAAGAGCACGCCGGACGTCCCGAGCGAGACGAAAGCATCCCCCTCGCCGACGGTGCCCATGCCGCAGGCAGACGCCGCATTGTCGCCGGCGCCGCCGGCCACGACGACGTTTTGGCCCATGCCCCAGCGGCTCGCAAGCTCCGGCCTCAAAGTGCCGGCCCCTTCGGTGCCCTCGACGAGGCTTGGCATCTGCCGCTCCTCGAGATGTGTGGCGGCAAGCAAACTCTCAGACCACCGGCGCTTGCCCGTGTCGAGCCATGACGTGCCGGCGGAATCCGACATCTCCGACATGTGCTCGCCGGTCAGCCACAGGCGGAGATAGTCCTTCGGCAGCAGGACCCAGCGCACCTGCGCGAAGATCTCCGGCTCGTTTTCCCGCACCCAGGCGAGCTTCGGCGCGGTGAAGCCGGGAAAGACAATGTTGCCGGTGAGCGCGCGAAACTGCGGATCGCTGTCGAGTTCGGCCGCCTCGGCGTGGCTGCGGGTGTCGTTCCAGAGTATGCATGGCCGAAGCACGGCGTCCTGCTTGTCGAGAAGCGTTGCGCCGTGCATCTGACCGGACAAACCGATCCCGCGGACGGCGGCAAGAGCCTGTGGATGGGCCGCCTTCAGTCCGCCGATCGCCTCGTTAGCGGCACGGACCCAATCGGCGGGGTCCTGTTCCGACCAGCCTGGATGCGGGCGAGACACGTCGAGACCGGCCGAGGCGGAACCAATAATGCGCTGGTCGTCGTCAATCAGCATCGCCTTGACGCCGGAGGTACCGAGATCCAGTCCAAGATACATGGGTATGCTCCTACGCCTGCCCGTTCGGCAGATTGTCTTTCAGGAATATGTCGATGCGGATGCGCTCCTGCGCCGCGATCACCGGCAGGCCGTCCGCCTTGGCCTTGAGGACGCGGATCGCGCTCCTGACCTCGTGGCCGGCATCCTGGTTGAGGATCACGTCGATCGTTCCGGAGATAAGCGCGGCGCGGCTATAGGGGGTCAGTTCGTGTGCGACCACGCAGATCGTTCCCGCCTTGCCCGTCGTCTCGAGCGCCGCGACGAGACCGCGATTGCCCGCGCCGAGACTATAGATGCCGGCAAGATCCGGATGCGCAGCGAGAAGCGCCGCGACCAGCTTCTCAGCGAGCACCGCATCGTCCTGGCCCTCGATTACCGGCAGCAGCGCGCGGGCGCCGAAATGGTCGCGCATCACTGCCTGAAAGCCTTCAAGCCGATCCCTGTGGTCGCGCACGAGCATGGAGCCGGCCAGCACGGCGACTGGTCCTTCGCGGCTGCCAAGAAAGCGACCGATCAGATTGCCGGCCGTGCGCCCGGCGGCGATATTGTCGATGCCGGCGAAATGATCGCGCGCCGAACCCGGCAGATCCGAGACGAGAGTCACGACGGCAATACCGTCGTCGCGGAGACGTTTCACCGCCGCGGTCACTTCAGGCGCATCGATGGCGACGACGGCAACGCCTGCCGGCTGCCGCCTATGCGCCTCTTCGAGCGCCTCCGCCAACGCCTGTGGATTGAAGGCCGGTACCGACAGAATGGTGATCTCCGTGCGCTCCGCCGCCGAGCGGGCGATCGCCGCCCTGACTTCGACCTCCAGGCCGCGCATGAAGGAGTTGTCACCCGCCGGAACGATGAAAACCAGCGGATAGGTGCGGCCCTTTGCAAGGTTCGCCGCCGTGACGTCGCGTACATAGCCAAGCGTCTCGATCGCCCGCTCGACCTTGTCGCGCGTCACGGCCCGGACACCCGGACGCTTGTTCAGCACCCGGTCGACGGTTGCCAGGCTGACGCCCGCTTCGGCGGCGATATCGTGAACGGTTGGGCGCATCTTCTCCTCCTCGGGAATCCCCTTAGAGGAATTTTTGATGTACGTAAATCAAAAATGTAATCAGGATGTTCTTAGCCGGATAATTCGAAAGAGAACGGGAGCGCAATCGCCGCCCCTCTCTCCGCAGATGCGCAAATTCAAAGTGACCTTTTGCGGGTCTGAAAACACGCGCGGCGCTGTAGCACGGGAAGAGAGCGGCGGGAAAGGTGCCGCGTCTCCGTCCATCCCCTTGCGGCCAGTTGGCCGGATGAGGGCATTCCGGAGCCTTTAATGCCCGCCGCCTCCGCCACGGCCATCCTGCGGTTTGCTGATCATCAGGACGCCGGTGATCATCGCCAGGAAAAGCGCGGTCAAAAGCAGGAATATGTCGCCGAACGACATGATCGCCGCCTGCTGCTGCACCATGGCGGCCAGTTGCTTGACGGCGGCGGTCGCGCCGTCGAGGCCATAGGCGTCAAAATTCGACGCCATGCTGTTGAGGCGATCCACCGCCGCGGGATTGCCCCATTGCACGTGCTCGGCAAGCCGGGCGTAATGAAAATCCTGCCGCTCTGTCAGGATCGTGTTGATGACGGCAAGCCCGACGGCGCCGCCGAGATTGCGCGTCAGGTTGAAGAGACCTGAGGCATTGCGGACGCGCTCGGGCGGCAACGTGCCGAGCGCGATATTGTTGATCGGCACCATGCAGAGCATCAGCGAGCAGCCGCGCAGGATCTGCGGCACGAACAGCTCCCAGAAGTCCCAGTCCGCGGTCAAATCGCTCATCATCCAGGTGCCCGCCGCGAATCCCGCAAAGCCGATCCCCATCATCAATCTGAGATCGAGGCGCCCCGCCAGGAAACCTGCGAGCGGCGCGGTGAAGAACATGGCAAGGCCCGAGACGAACATGGTCTCGCCGATCATCAGCGAATCATAACCGCGGATACGGCCGAGATAGAGCGGATAGAGATAGGTGAGCCCGTAGAGGCCGATGCCCATGACGAAGGAGAAGAGTGAGCCGAATGTGAAGTTGCGGTTGGCGAAGGCTCTGAGATCGACCACGGGAAATTCCGCAGCGAAGGCCCGGTAGAAGAACACCAGGGCACCAAGCGCGGCTGCGACCGCGCCCATGACGATATGGTTGTCATTGAACCAATCATTGGCGTTGCCTTCCTCCAGCACGTATTCGAGCGAGCCCAGAAAGATCGCCATCGAAAAGAGGCCCCACCAGTCGAACTTCTTCATCAGTCCCAGTTCCGGCTCGTCGAAGTCGATGAAGGCCCAAGTCAGCGACGCGACGATAATGCCGGGAATGACATTGACGAGGAACAGCCAGTGCCAGGAAAAGGCGTGGCTCAGATAGCCGCCGACCGTCGGGCCGATGGTAGGCGCCAACGTCGCGATCAGCCCGATGATCGGCGACACGACGTTGCGCTTCGACGGCGGGAAGATGGTGAAGGCGGCGGCAAAGACCGAGGGGATCATGCCCCCGCCGATAAAGCCCTGGATCGCACGGTAGACGATCATCTGCTCCATGTTGGTAGCGGTCGCGGCGAGCGCGCTCGCCGCCGTGAAGCCAGCGGCGGCGACGGAAAAGAGCACGCGCGTCGAAACGATGCGGGCGAGTGTACCCGACAGCGGGATCATGATGACTTCGGCGATCAGATAGGCGGTCTGCACCCATCCGATCTCGTCCGAGCCGGCGGAGAGCCCCGCCTGGATTTCGGCAAGCGAGGCCGAAACGATCTGGATGTCGAGGATCGCCATGAACATGCCGACCACCATAGCCAGGAAGGCGATCAGCCGCCGCGGATCCATGCGTTCTTCCGCGCCGACGGAGCTTGCCCGCAAAACCTCCGCCGTTGCCGTTGCCGCCATTTCGGGCACTCCTCGCTTGTCGCTTACTTCGCCTCGGCGACCGTCGCGCCTTTCGGGGCCGTTCGGGTATCGACGTCGACGACGACGCTCAGGCCCGCACGCAGATTGCCCTTGGCGAGCGCATCAGCGGGCAGCGTGATGCGGACCGGGACGCGTTGGGTGATCTTGGTGAAGTTGCCGGTGGCGTTTTCCGCCGGCAGCAGTGAGAAGACCGCGCCGGAGGCCGGCGAAATCGACGCGACGGTGCCTTCGATAGAGCGCTCGTCATAGGCGTCGACATGGATCTGGACCTTGGAACCCGGCACCAGATTCGCAATCTGCGTTTCCTTGAAATTGGCGTCGATATAGAGCGCGTTTACCGGCACGAGCGCCGCAAGGCGCTGACCAGCGGAAACGAGATCGCCGACCTGGACCGCGACATTGCCGACGACACCGTCATAGGGCGCCTTCAGCACGGTGAAGCCGAGGTCGCGGTTCGCCTTGTCGCGCGCAAGTTCAAGCGATCGGATGGTGCTTTCCGCTTCCTGGCGCTGGGCCTCGAGCACGGTGATATTAGCCTCGGCCGCGGCGATATTGGCATCCGCGCCGACGAGGTTCGCGCGTGCCTGATCCAGTGCAACCTGTGCGCTGTCGCGAGCGGCGTCGGTCCCGAAGTCCTTTGACTGCAGATCGCTGGCGCGCTTCTGCGCCAGTTCGGCGCCCCTGAGCGCCGCCTCGAAGGATTCCTTCTGCGCTTGCGCCTGGTTGAGGCTCGCCTTCGCGCCGGCGATCTGCGCGTCGAAGCGGCTGAGCGCCAGCTTCTGCGTCAAAATCTGCGCCTCGGCCTGCTCGGCCGCAATGCGATAGTCGCCATCGTCAAGCGTGACGAGCGGGTCACCGGCCTTCACGTGCTGGTTGGCGACGACATCGACCTTGGCGACATAGCCCGCCACCTTTGGCGAGATGGTGGCGATGTCCGCCTCGATATAGGCGTCGTCGGTCGAGACCATGAAGCGGCCGTTCGTCCACCAGTCATAGCCGTACCAGCCGCCCGCCGCGAGCAACGCGAGGCCCAGAACCGGAAGAATCGCGTTTCGGCGCTTTTTCCGAGGTGCTGCGGTATCGGTCAATGGCCGTTCCCTCGCCGACGACGCTTCGCCGCTCGGAGCCTCGACCTTGCCGGTGAGTTCCTTGACTTCGAAGTCGTCACCGACGGGACGGACGCGGGCAGCGCTTGAGGTGCTGTTGCTGGACATTGGACACCGGCCTTGAATGAATGATTGCTAAAATTGACTGAACCGTTCGGTTCGATGTCGCTTGACATAAGGCCTTTGCCGCCGCATATCAAGGGCAAATCGAACCGATCGGTTCGAGAAACAGGTGGTAAAGGGGCGCCGACCGCTCAGCACCTTTAATTTTTATTGAATCCGACCGCATTTGTGGTCTTTTGGATCGGCTCCAGAGACCAACGCGTGGCAGTGGAGAAGCCCGACAATATGACGTCATCGAACAGCGAACAGCAGGAAAGGCATCTGCAGGAGCAGGAACAGCAGGCCGCGAGCGGCGGCCGGCGAGCCGCCGGCGCGGATCCGGTGAAGCGCGAGCAGATTCTCGAGGGTGCCAAACGCGTTTTCATGCGCAGCAATTTCGATGCCGCCAGCATGAACGACATTACCCGCGAGGCCGGCGTCTCGAAGGGCACCCTCTATGTCTATTTCGAGAACAAGGAAGACCTGTTCGAGGCACTCATCGCGCGCGAGCGCAATCGGATTGTCAGCAGCATCAAGCAGTTGCTGAACGATCATGACCCTATCGAGGTCGCGCTTCACGATTTCGGCGTGACCCTCGTGACCAGCATCACCTCCGACTACACGATCCGCGCGATGCGCACCGTGCTCGGTGTCATCGACCGAATGCCGCGGCTGGCTCAACGCTTCTTCTCCGCCACGCCGGAAAACGGCTACACGGTCCTGAAGGCCTATCTCGACCGGCAGGTGGCGAAGGGCATGCTGTCGATCGACGATACGGAACTGGCAGCCAAACAGTTCATCGAGCTTTCCATGGCCGGCCTCTTCAAGGGCCGCCTGTTCGGCATGTGCGACGCTGTTCCGGCCGCACAGCTGGAAAAGAACGTGAGCTCAGCCATCCGCGTCTTCATGGCCGCCTATGGGCAGAAATCGCAAACCGGCTGAAACGGCACCCCGGGACACGCAGCGCCATTCTCGTCCAATCCCGCAATTGCGATCAAACGTGTCCGCCTGCGAGGCCGTATCAGCTGGATCATCTGCCACGGGAGTGAACATGAGTGCCATCGGACGGGCGATCTGGTTCATTGAAAGCCATTTCGCCAGAGATATATCGCTGGAGCAGATTGCCGTGGCCGCCGGGCTGTCGCGCTATCATTTGTCGCGCGTCTTCGGCCTTGCGACCGGTCGTTCGATCAGCACCTATATCCGCGGGCGCCGCCTGAGCGGGGCGGCACGCCTCCTCGCCGACGGCAACTCGACCATTCTCGAGGTGGCCCTCGATGCGGGCTACGGCTCGCACGAGGCCTTCACCCGTGCCTTTCGCGAGCAATTCGGCGTGACTCCCGAATCCATCCGCAAGCAAGGGCATGTTCGCAACATCGAACTGATGGAGCCCATCAGAATGGACGACACACGCACCCTGAAAATCGACCCGCCACGCTTCGAGGATGGCCCCGCGCTTCTCCTCGCCGGCCTGACGGAGACTTATACCTACAATCGCACTGAGGGCATCCCCTCCCTCTGGCAGCGCTTCAACACCTATTTCGGCAACATCCCGGGCCAACGCGGCAATGTCGCCTACGGCGTTTGCACCCACGCGGATGCGGCAACCGGGAGCTTCCGTTACATGGCCGCCGTCGAAGTCGAAGACGCGGACTCGCTGCCGAACGGATTTTCGACCCTGAAGCTGCCGAAGCAACGCTATGCGGTGTTCCTGCATCGAGGACACATTTCCGCGATCTCCACCACGGCTCAACACATCTTCCGGTCTTGGCTTCCGCAATCGGGACTCGAGCATGGCCAGACTCCCGACCTCATCGAACGCTATGACGAGCGGTTCGATCCGGAAACAGGCCAGGGCGTCGTCGAGATGTGGGTGCCCATAAAGGAATGAGCGCATCATGCCGCAACGCCGCCGCGAAATGCGCGGCGGCGCTTGCGACTTTCAGAAGTATCCCTAAATACTGCGGCGATCTTGCGCGACGACGCGCCCGGAGCGGGTTCCCGCTCTGCTTTGGTCTAGGAAAGGAAAAGATCGCCGATGCAGGAAATCCTCACACTCGTCCAAAGTCCCGAGGCTTGGGTCGCCCTGGTGACGCTCATCGTCATGGAGGTCGTGCTCGGCATCGACAACCTGATCTTCATCTCGATCCTTACCAATAAGTTGCCTGCAGCCCACCGTGTCAGTGCTCGCCGCATCGGCATCGGCCTTGCGCTGATCATGCGCCTGGCACTGCTCGGAACCATCGCGTGGATCGTGCAACTGACCCAGCCGGTCTTCGAAGCCTTCGGGCACGGCTTCTCCTGGAAGGACATGATCCTAATCGCCGGCGGCCTGTTCCTCGTTTGGAAAGCGACGAAAGAAATCCACCACAGCGTCGATCCGAAAGATCACGCGGAGGATTTCATTGCCACCTCGGCGATCAACAGCTTCACCGCAGCCATCGGCCAGATCCTGCTGCTCGACCTTGTCTTCTCCGTCGACAGCATCATCACCGCCGTCGGCATGACGCCGCACCTGCCGATCATGGTGGCCGCGGTTGTCGTCGCCGTTACCGTCATGCTGCTTGCGGCAACGCCGCTCGCCAACTTTATCGAGCGGAACCCGACCATCGTGATGCTGGCGCTTGCCTTCCTGCTGATGATCGGCACCACGCTGATCGCCGAGGGCATGGGCTTCCACGTCCCGAAGGGCTATGTTTATGCGGCCATGGCATTCTCGGCGCTGGTCGAGGGGCTGAACATGATGGCCCGCAATGCCCGCCTGAGGAAGCGGGCGGAAAAGCTCCACTAGCGCATGATCCGACCGGAGTGAACCGAGGATCGACAAGATCATGCGTCAAAAAGAATGCGTTGGAGCGCCGATCTGATCCAGGCAGATCGAAACGCGCTCTAGCCGCCTCTCGATATGGGGGCCCGCATCGCGGGCCTCCATGAGAAAGGGGCGGGCTCCGCCGTCCCACGGCACGATCACCGCTCCGAAGCGTCTCCTTCCGGTTTCCGTTGACAGAAGGGGCTTTCTATGGTCTCACCCCTGCCGACTGGAATTGCCCGCCGATACCGCTGGTGCGGCGCCCTTGCGGGCGTTTCCTTCCCATAAAAATGCGCCCCCGCCAGCGGGAGTACGCTCCGGCAAAGGGCCCCAAAGCACGTCAAGACGGGCAAGACCATGGCAGATTCAGCAGTCCGGGTGCGCATCGCGCCCTCCCCCACCGGCGAACCGCATGTCGGTACCGCCTACATCGCGCTGTTCAACTATCTCTTCGCGAAGAAGCAGGGCGGCGAGTTCATCCTGCGCATCGAGGACACGGATGCAACGCGCTCGACGCCGGAATTCGAAAAGAAGGTCCTCGACGCCCTGAAATGGTGCGGCCTCAAGTGGTCGGAAGGTCCCGATATCGGCGGCCCCTACGGTCCCTATCGCCAGAGCGACCGCAAGGATATCTACAAGCCCTATGTCGAAAGGATCATTGCGAACGGCCACGGCTTCCGCTGTTTCTGCACGCCCGAGCGGCTGGAAGAGATGCGGGAGGCGCAGCGCGCCGCGGGCAAGCCGCCGAAATATGACGGTCTCTGCCTCAGCCTCGCGGCCGAGGAAGTGACCTCGCGCGTCGCCGCCGGCGAGCCCCACGTCGTGCGCATGAAGATCCCGACGGAAGGCTCCTGCAAGTTCCACGACGGCGTCTACGGCGACGTCGAGATCCCGTGGGATGCGGTCGACATGCAGGTGCTGCTCAAGGCCGACGGCATGCCAACCTACCACATGGCGAACGTCGTCGACGACCACCTGATGAAGATCACCCATGTCGCGCGCGGCGAGGAATGGCTCGCCTCCGTGCCGAAGCACATCCTGATCTACCAGTATCTCGGCCTCGAACCGCCGAAGTTCATGCACCTGTCGCTTATGCGCAACGCCGACAAGTCGAAGCTGTCGAAGCGCAAGAACCCCACGTCGATCTCCTATTACACCGCACTCGGCTACCTGCCTGAAGCGCTGATGAACTTCCTCGGCCTGTTTTTCATCCAGATCGCAGAAGGTGAAGAGCTGTTGACGGTCGACGAGTTGGCGAAGAAATTCGACCCGGAAAATCTTTCGAAAGCCGGCGCCATATTCGACGTCCAGAAGCTCGACTGGCTGAACGCCCGCTGGATCCGCGAGAAGCTTTCCGAAAAAGAATTCGCCGCCCGCGTCTTCGCCTGGGCGTGCGAGAACGACCGCCTCATGGAAGGCCTCAAGCTCTCACAATCGCGTATTTCCAAGCTCGGTGAACTGCCGGACCTCGCCGCCTTCCTGTTCAAGTCGGACCTCGGCCTACAGCCCACCGCCTTTGCCGGCGTCAAGGCATCGCCCGAGGACATGCTGGAAATCCTGAACACGGTGCAGCCGCATCTCGAAAAGATCCTCGAATGGAACAAGGAGTCGATCGAGGCGGAACTGCGCGCTGTCGCCGAAGCGACCGGCAAGAAGCTGAAGGCGATCGTCGCGCCGCTCTTCGTCGCCGTCTCGGGCTCGCAGCGCTCGCTGCCGCTCTTCGATTCGATGGAGTTGCTCGGCCGCGCGGTCGTGCGCCAGCGCCTGAAGGTGGCGTCCCAGGTCGTAGCTTCGATGGTCGGCGGCGGAAAGTAAGGACAAAACGATGAATCAGACGACTGAAAACGCCGGCCTTTCCTCCGACGCGACCGAGGTTCGCGCCCAGAAGCTGAAACTCCTGCGCGAGCAGATCGCCGACGTCTACCCGGCGCATTTCCATCGCACCATCACGAATGCGGAAATTGCCGAAAAATATGCCGGGCTCGAACCGGATACGGAAAGCGGCGAGACGGTAACGGTCGCCGGCCGCGTCTTCTCCTCGCGCAATTCCGGCATGTTCATCGATATCCATGACGCATCCGGCAAGATCCAGATCTTCTCGCACAAGGATACGGCGCCCGAAGAGGCGCGGGCCCTGCTCCCGATGATCGACCTCGGCGATATCATCGGCGTTACCGGCGAGGTGCGGCGCACCAAGCGGGGCGAGCTGACGGTGAACGCGAAAGAGATCACCATGCTCTGCAAGTCGCTTTTGCCGATGCCGGAGAAGTATCACGGCCTCGCCGATATCGAGACCCGCTACCGCAAGCGCTATCTCGACATCATGGTCAACGAGGAGTCCAAGCTGCGCTTTCAGCAGCGCAGCCGCATCGTCTCGAGCCTGCGCCGTTTCCTTGAGGATGAGAGCTTCATGGAAGTGGAAACGCCGATGCTGCAGCCGATCTATGGCGGTGCGACGGCCGAACCCTTCAAGACCCATCACAACACGCTGAAGCTCGACATGTATCTGCGCATCGCGCCCGAGCTTTATCTCAAGCGGGTGCTGGTTTCCGGCCTGACCGACAAGGTGTTCGAAATCAACCGCAACTTCCGCAACGAAGGCGTCTCGACCCGGCACAATCCGGAATTCACGATGATGGAGTGCTATTGGGCCTATGCCGACTACGAGGACATGATGGGCCTCGTCGAACGCATGTTCGAAACTCTGGCGCTGGCCGTGCACGGCAAGACCGAGTTCGAATTCGGCGACAAGCAGCTCTCTTTCAAGGGACCATTCCCGCGCATCTCCATGCCGGCGGCCGTCAAGGAGGCGACCGGCATCGATTTCCTTGCGATCAAAACCGATGAGGAAGCCCGCGAGGCCGCAAGGATGGCCGGTTTCGAGATCGAGAAGGACGCGACGTGGGGCGAAGTTCTCGCTTTCGTCTTCGAGGAAGAGGTCGAGGCGACGCTCATACAGCCCGCCCACGTCATCCATTTCCCCAAGGATATCTCGCCCTTCGCCAAGGAAGTGCCGGGCGAGCCGCGGCTCGTGGAGCGGTTCGAGACCTATTGCAACGGCTGGGAGATCGGCAATGCCTTCTCCGAGCTCAACGATCCGGTCGAACAGCGCGCCCGCATGGTCGAACAGATGGAACAGGCCCACGCCCGCGGAGAGACGGAAAAGACGCTCGACGAAGACTTCCTCGACGCCATGGACCAGGGCATGCCGCCCGCCGGCGGATTGGGGATCGGCGTCGACCGGCTGATCATGCTGCTCACCAATTCGCCGTCAATCCGCGACATCATTCTCTTCCCGGCCCGCCGCCACAAGGCTGATTGAGCGAAGATACGGCCGACAAATGGAAGAGAGTCCGTCGCGCGAGCGGCGGGCTTTCGCGTCTGTGCAGAGCTACGGAAGAAGAGAGGAGCTTTAGGCTGCTGCATGTCTCCTTTGATCGAGCTCGATTAAAGGAGACATGCAGCAATTCAAAGTGCTACAGCGACCTTTGCGCGTCTATAAGACGCGCGGCGCTGTAGTGGCTCCCATGCGCGGCGCTCTAGCTGCCCTGCGCAACTTCGGTTTCGTCGATTGCTGCGGCCGGATCGACGCACAGCGAGCGATCGTCCATCTTGGCCATCATGCCCCGGACCTCGTCGAGGTCAAGATCGACCACATTGCCGTGAAACATGCCAAGCCGATTGGCCTTCCCGTCATTGTAGGAGACGCGGAACGGCTCATCCATGCCGATGACGCTTTGCGGAACGGGGGCGAAAAGAACTTCCGCACCGATCGCCGCGCCGCGTACGGCCGCGCGCTCCTCCGGACCGGCAGCGTCCAGCACCACCACCTGATAGAGATCCGCCTTTTCCCTGTTTGCCAATGCCCCGACGACCCGCAGCGCCGTTCGGACGCGATCCGGGCCGCTTGCCCTGTCCGTCTTCACATGCATGCGGACCCAGCGCTGGCCGTGATGATCGAGATTCACTATCCTCAGCGTCGTGCAGGCGAGGCCGGCGGGGGAGGGTTGCCCAAGGCGCGCCATGAGCCGGTCGCCGCCGACATAAACGGCAGCGGCGCCGGAAGCGGCAGAAACGGCAAAGGCCGCCGACAGAACAAGCACGAGGCGCTTCGAAGGACGCAATTTACTCAGGATGACCTTCACGCTCGGCTCCGCGCTCGTCTAAGGATTGCAGGGAATACCAGTGGTTTCCGCGATGATAGGCGACGCACCCTTTCGGAAAGTTTAAACGCCGCCCTGACGCCGGGCCAAAAGCCTCTCCTTGCCTTTTCGCGCGCCGCAGCGATTGACTTTCGCCCGCACCTTGTCCATTGCCGCCGGCACGCAACGAACAACAGGCAATGAGGCGGGGAAACCGCCGAAAAGAACAGGCGACATCATGCACAAGGTCATCTTCGATACGGATCCGGGCGTCGACGACGCGATGGCCCTTCTCTTCCTGCACCGGCACCCGGACATCGATCTCATCGGCATCACCTCTGTCTTCGGCAACGCCTCTATCGAGACGACCACGCGCAACGCGCTTTTTCTGAAGCAAGCCTGGGGCATTGCCGCGCCGGTCGCCCGAGGGCTCGGAGAAACGTTCAATCCGAGCCGGCCGCATGTTGATTGGCCGACCGGTATCCATGGCCATGACGGGCTCGGCAATATCGACGTGCCAAAGGGGATCGACCTGCCGCTCGACCCCCGCCCGGCCCACCAATTCATCATCGACACCGTGCGCACCAATCCCGGCGAAGTGACGCTGGTCGCGGTCGGCCGCATGACCAATCTGGCGCGGGCGGTCCGCAACGACCCTGACATCGCGCTCCTGGTCAAGGAGGTCGTCATCATGGGCGGAGCCTTCGACGTGCCCGGCAACATCACGCCGGCGGCCGAAGCCAATATCCACGGCGACCCGGAGGCCGCGGACGTGGTGATGACGGCGCCCTGGCCGGTGACCGTCATCGGACTCGATGTAACCTCGCAGACGGTGATGACGCGCGCCATGCTCGCCGACATCGCCGAGCGCGGCGGCACGGCGGCACGGCTGCTCGCAGACATCTCGCGCTTCTACATCACCTTTTACGAGCAGCATGTCGACGACGGCATGGTCGTGCACGACAGCTGCGCCTGCGCCTATGTCGTCGCACCGGAACACTTCGAAACCCGCAGCGGCGCCATCCGCGTTCTTTGCGGCGGCATCGCCGACGGGCAGACGATCCAAAAGCCGGATGGACGTCTCTTCCCGCCGAATGCCTGGGACGGACTGCCGAGCCAGCGGGCCTGCATCGGCATCGATGCCGAAGCCGTCCTCAAGCTTATCGGTGACACGCTGGCGAAGGTCCGTTGACGCCAAAAAACTTGACTTGGACAGCTGGCAGGCGGGCGTCGGCCGGCTATCTTTATCCGCATGAAGCCGGAGACCTTGCTCTATCCCGCCCCGAAGGGGCTCTATTGCGAAAAGGGAAACTTCTACATCGACCCGGTGCAGCCGGTCGAAAGGGCGCTGATCACCCACGGCCATTCCGATCACGCCCGCGCCGGCCATGGCCATGTGCTTGCGACACGCGAGACGCTCGACATCATGCGGCTGCGCTATGGCGACGGCTTTTGCGGCGCGAGCGAGATTGCGCGCCTCGGAGAAACGATCGTTATCGACGGCGTGCGCCTATGCTTCCATCCGGCCGGCCATGTGCTCGGATCGGCGCAGGTCTCGATCGAAGCGAATGGAACGCGGATCGTCGTCTCCGGCGATTACAAGCGCCGGCCGGACCCGACCTGCCTCAGTTTCGAGCCCGTCCCCTGCGACGTCTTCATCACCGAGGCGACCTTCGGCCTGCCGGTATTCCACCACCCGGACGATAGGGCGGAAGTTCTCCGACTGCTTCAGTCGCTGGGGCAATTCCCCGAGCGTGCCCATCTGGTCGGCGCCTATGCGCTCGGCAAGGCGCAGCGCGTCATCGCCCTCCTTCGCCGGCAGGGCTATCACGCACCGATCCACATCCATGGCGCGCTCGCGAAACTGTGCGAGTACTACCAGCGAGAGGGTATCGATCTCGGCGAGATCCGCCACGCGACGGTCGAGGGCGAGAACCGGCCGGACCTAGCCGGCGCGATCATCGTCGGCCCTCCCTCGGCCTTCTCCGATCGTTGGGCGCGGCGCTTCGCCGAGCCGCTCGCCGCCTTTGCTTCCGGCTGGATGCTGATTCGCCAACGGGCAAAGCAGCGCGGCGTCGAACTGCCGCTCGTCATCTCCGATCATTGCGACTGGGCGGAACTGACACAGACCATAAGGGACATCGCGCCAGGCGAGGTCTGGGTGACGCACGGCCGTGAAGAGGCCCTGGTGCGGTGGTGCCAGTTGGAGGGTATCCCGGCACGCCCGCTGCACCTCGTCGGCTATGACGACGAAGGGGAATGACCGATGAAGGCCTTCGCCGAACTCCTCAACCGCCTCGTGCTCACGCCGCAGCGAAACGCCAAGATTCGGCTGCTCGTCGATTATTTCCGCACCACCCCGGATCCGAGCCGCGGCTATGCGCTGGCGGCGATCGCCGGCACGCTTTCGCTCACTGCCGTGAAGCCGGCCCTGATCCGGGACCTCCTGCTCGAGCGTATGGACGAAGTCCTGTTCCAGTATTCCTATGATTACGTCGGCGATCTCGCCGAGACCGTTTCGCTGGCCTGGGAGCCGCCGGCCGATGCCGCGCGGGCGGACATTCCGCTCGGAGAGATCATCGAGCGCCTCCAGAGGACGGGACGCACCGAAGTGCGCTCGCTCGTGCGCGATACGCTGGACCGGCTCGATTCATCCGGCCGTTTTGCTTTCCTGAAGCTTGTCACTGGCGGGTTGCGGATCGGCGTCTCGGCGCGGCTCGCCAAACAGGCGCTGGCGGACATGGGTGGCAAGGATGTCGGCGAGATAGAGAGGCTCTGGCACGGCCTGGCACCGCCCTATCTGCCCCTCTTCCTCTGGCTCAGTGGAGATGGTGAGATGCCTGTGCTCAAGACGCCCGCCGTCTTCCACTCGGTGATGCTGGCGACGCCGGTCGCCGAGCGAGAGCTCGAGGGACTGGATCCCGCCGATTTCGCCGCCGAGTGGAAATGGGATGGCATCCGCGTGCAGCTTGCCAATAGCGGCGGTGTGCGGCGCCTCTATTCGCGCAGCGGCGACGATATCTCCGGCGCCTTCCCGGAAATCCTCGACGCCGCCGACTTCACCGGCGTGATCGACGGCGAGTTGCTGGTCGGCGGGACCGCGCGCAGCAACCGCGCGACAGGCAGCTTCGCCGATTTGCAGCAGCGCCTGAACCGTAAGACCGTCAGCCGCAGGCTGCTTGCGGAATTTCCGGCCTTCATCCGCGGCTACGACACCCTGTTTTCCGGCGAGCAGGACATCCGGCCCGAACCCTTTTTGGTCCGCCGCGAAGCTCTGTCCGCCCTGATCGACTCCGCCTCGCCGCAACATTTCGACCTCTCTCCGCTGGTCTCCTTTTCCAGCTGGGAGGAACTGGACCGCCTGCGCTCGAGCCCGCCGGAGCCGGTGATTGAGGGGGTCATGCTGAAACGGCTCGACTCCCCCTACCTGGCCGGCCGCGTCAAAGGCCCCTGGTTCAAATGGAAGCGCGAACCGTTCAATATCGACGCGGTGCTGATGTATGCGCAACGCGGCCACGGCAAGCGTTCCAGCTACTATTCCGATTTCACGTTCGGTGTCTGGACGGAAGGGGAAGACGGAACGGCGCTCGTACCGGTCGGCAAGGCATATTTCGGCTTCACCGACGCCGAACTCGCGATCCTCGATCGGTTCGTGCGCGACAACACTGTCGAGCGCTTCGGTCCTGTTCGCGCCGTGCGGGCAGAACCCGACGCCGGGTTCGTCGTCGAGGTCGCCTTCGAAGGCATCAACCGTTCCACGCGCCACAGATCGGGCGTCGCCATGCGCTTTCCACGCATCTCCCGCCTTCGGCCCGACAAGCTGCCGCGCGACGCCGACCGTCTGGAAACCCTGCAGGCGATGATCGCCGCAAGGGCATGATCCTATTTCAGCTACGACGCATGAAGAATTGTTAAGGAGAATCTGGAATTATCGCTGCGAACTTCATTTGCGTGCGCGTCTGCTGGGTAGTCTTGTGCCAGATAACAACATCTACAATGTCGGAAAGTCCCGGCTTTCGCGATTCCTGACCCCGAATTACCTCCCGGCGGCTATCGCCACCATTGTCGTGATGGTTGCCGGGATCTTTGCCGACCATCAAAACCGGGTCATTTCGGAAGCGCGCATGCACTCGCTCGTTGCCGACGAACTGGCGCCGATCCATTCAAAGCTCGAGAATAGCATTAACGGCAACATCCAACTCGTCCGCGGTCTGATCGGCACGATCGCCACCGAACCGGAGATGCAGCAGCAGCGCTTTGCCGAACTCGCGAAAAGCATCTTCACCGAGCGCTCGCACTTGCGCAACGTTGCGGCCGCCCCGGATCTGGTCGTATCGATGGTCTATCCGGTCGAAGGCAACGAAAAGGCCGTGGGCCTCGATTATCGCAACAATGAAAAGCAGCGTGCGAGCGCGTTGCGGGTGATGGAGACGAGAAAGCTCGTGCTCGCCGGCCCGGTCGAACTCGTGCAGGGCGGACAGGGTTTGATCGGCCGTTTTCCGGTGATAACCGGTGAGGAAAAGCGCTTCTGGGGCCTGGTCTCGGCCGTCATCGATATCGATCAGCTCTATCGCGACAGCGGCCTGGTTTCGCCCGATCTCGACATCGATATCGCCATCGCCGGCCGCGACGGGCTGGGACGCCATGGTTCCGTCTTCTTCGGAGATGCGACGATCTTCCGGAAAACGCCGGTCGAGATAGATGTTGCTCTGCCGGGCGGCTCCTGGCGCATCGCGGCGATTCCGAAGGGCGGATGGCCGGCGACGCCACAAAATGCCTGGACGGTTCGCCTGCTGATCCTGCTCGGCGGCCTGATGATCGTCGTCCCGATGATCATGACCGGCCGTCTGACGACGGAGCGCCAGGAAAATATCCGGGCGCTGAAGCGCAGCAAGGATCTGCTCCAGGAACTGTCCCATCGCTTGAAGATCGCGCTCGACGCATCGAAGATCGGCATTTGGGAGGTGGATATCGACAGCGGCAAGCTGCTCTGGGACGGCCGGATGAAAGAGCTCTACGGCGTTCGATCGCATATCGGCACGACGACCGCCGATTGGGAAGAGAGATTGCATCCGGACGATCGCGTACGCGCCGAAGCGGAATTCGCCGAAGCGGTCGCCACGGGTGGAGCCTATAATTCCGAATTCCGCGTCGTCCTCCCCAGCGGCCGGATCCGACATATCCGCGCCATCGGCTCCACCTATCTCGCCGAAAGCGGCACACGCAAGATCGTCGGCGTCAACTGGGACGTGACGGCCGATATCGAAACGCGGGCGAGGCTTTCGGAAGCCAAGCGGCTTGCAGAGGCGCACAGCGCCGAGTTGGAGGCCGCGCGCCACCGCATGGAATTCAATGCGCTTCACGATCCGCTCACCGGATTGCCCAACCGCCGTTTCCTCGACCAGATCCTGGGGGACCGCAGTCTGCAGTTCGATTCCGGCGCAAAACTCAGCATCTTTCACATCGATCTCGACCGCTTCAAGCAGATCAACGACACGCTCGGCCATGCCGCCGGCGACGAGATCCTCAGGCATGCCGCCGCGCTTCTGCAGGAAAATGCGCGCGAGGGCGACTTCGTCGCTCGTATCGGCGGGGACGAATTCGTCATCATCCGTGTAAGCGGCAGCCCCGACGAGGATGCGGCGCTGGCATCGCGCATTATCGACGCGATGGGCACACCGGTTCGCTACAAGGATCAGGAATGCCGCATCGGCGTCAGCATCGGCATAGCCGCTCAGGCCGCCGCCGCGGACGAACTCTCCCAGGTTCTGGTGAATGCCGATATTGCCCTTTACGAGGCCAAGCGCCGCGGCCGCAACCGCCACGAAACCTTCACGGGGGCGCTCAAGACCGAGGTTTTCAAGACCAAACAGACCGCCGACGAAATCCTTCGCGCTCTCGAGCAGAATGAATTCGTCGCGCATTTCCAGCCGCAATTCTGTCCGAAGTCGCTGGAGGTCATCGGCGTGGAGGCGCTGGCGCGCTGGGATCATCCGACCAAAGGGCTCATCGGTCCACATGCCTTCTTGAAGACGGCCGAGGACATCAATGTGGTCGCGGCAATCGATCAGACGATTCTGGAGCAGGCGCTTTTCCAGATCTGCCGGTGGGAGGCGAATGGCGTCCGCATACCGAAGGTCTCTGTGAACCTCTCCTATTCGCGCCTGAGCGACGAGCGGCTGATCGAGCGGCTGGAACAGATGCAAATACCCGAAGGGCGGCTTTCCTTCGAACTGCTCGAATCGATATCCTTCGACGAGAACGACCTGACGGTGCTGTCGAATATCCGGCGCATAAAGGAGCTCGGCATCGACATTGAGATCGACGATTTCGGCACCGGCTACGCCTCGATCGTCAGCCTGTTGAAACTGACGCCACGCCGGCTCAAGATCGACCGGCAACTGATCTTGCCGATCCGCGAATCGGCCCAGCAGCGGCGGCTGGTGGAATCGATCATCGACATTGGCACGTCGCTCGGCATCGAGGTGATCGCCGAGGGCGTGGAAACGCTGGAGCATGCTGCCATTCTCGAGCAACTCGGCTGCCACGGCCTTCAGGGCTATGCCTTCGCGCGGCCCATGGGTGCCAATGATCTTGCCGCCTTCGTCTTCGAGCGGCGATGGCGTGCCGATGATCGCAAGCTGGGGGCTTGAAGCTGGCGCCACGACCACCGGCCATTTCTCTTCCGCGGGCTGCGCGTCCGACTGAAAAAAGCCATAAAATCATATGTCTTTGCCCTTCGGCGAACGGTCCGGGCATTGCCTTCGTCGGCCGCTTCGGCGACGATGACATCGGCGCACCAAAACTCAATCCCAGTCACGAGCAGGCAGGAGTCGAACGATCGAATACGCGGAGAAATTGCTTTTAATCTTTCTTCTCGCCCCTTTCGGGGGGAGTCTCCTCGTACTCTTCTTCCCCTCCGATCAACGCGGCGCCACGGCCTGGTTCGCGGGCGCCATCGCGTTCGTCTGTTTCCTGTTGGCGGCCGGCATCTACCCATTCGTCACCGCAGGCGGCGTGCTCCGCTTCGAACTCGATTGGATCCCCGAGCTCGGCCTGAACCTCACTCTGCGCATGGACGGCTTTGCCTGGCTCTTTGCGACGCTGATCACCGCGATCGGCGTCCTCGTCGTACTCTATGCCCGTTATTACATGGCGGCCGAAGATCCCATCCCGCGTTTCTTCGCGCTGTTCCTCGCCTTCATGGGCTCGATGCTCGGCGTCGTGCTTTCCGGCAACCTGATCCTGCTCGCCGTCTTCTGGGAATTGACGAGCATCGTTTCCTTCCTGCTGATCGGCTATTGGCACCACAACGCCCATGCGCGCGACGGCGCCCGCATCGCACTGACGATGACCGGCATGGGCGGCCTCTCCATGCTGATCGGCCTGCTGCTCATCGGACGCGTGGTCGGCAGCTACGAGCTCGATGCGGTGCTCGCCTCCGGCGATGCGATCCGCAATGATCCGCTCTACCTGCCGATCCTGATCCTCATTCTCTTCGGCGCGCTGACGAAGAGCGCACAGTTCCCGTTCCATTTCTGGCTGCCGCACGCCATGGCCGCGCCGACGCCGGTTTCCGCCTACCTGCACTCGGCGACCATGGTGAAGGCCGGCGTCTTCCTGCTCGCACGGCTCTGGCCGGTCATGGCCGGCACGGAAGCCTGGTTTTGGATCGTCGGCCTTGCGGGTCTGTCGACGCTCTTGCTCGGCGCCTACTTCGCCATCTTCCAGCAGGACCTGAAGGGCCTGCTTGCCTATTCGACCATCAGCCATCTCGGGCTGATTACGGTGCTGCTCAGCCTCGGCAGTCCGCTCGCGGCGGTCGCCGCCGTCTTCCACATCGTCAATCATGCCACCTTCAAGGCGTCCTTGTTCATGGCGGCCGGCATCATCGACCATGAGACCGGCACGCGCGACATGCGCAGGCTGAGCGGCCTCTTCCGCTACATGCCGATCACGGCGACGCTCGCCATGGTCGCCAGCGCCGCGATGGCCGGCGTGCCGCTGCTGAACGGATTCCTGTCGAAGGAGATGTTCTTCGCCGAGGCGATCGAGACGCATCTCGTCAATTCGCTCGATACGATAACGCCCTATGTCGCGACGATTGCGGGCATGTTCGCCGTCACCTATTCGCTGCGCTTCATCCACAGCGTCTTCTTTGGTGCTCCGCCCGCGGATTTGCCGAAAAGGCCGCACGAGCCTCCGCGCTGGATGCGGGCACCGATCGAATTCCTGGTGCTCGCCTGCCTGATCGTCGGCATTATTCCGGGCCGGACGATCGGACCCTTCCTGCACACGGCCGTCGTCTCGATCCTTGGAGACCGGACGCCGGACTACAGCCTGGCCGTCTGGCATGGCTGGAACGTCCCGCTGATCATGAGCTTTGTGGCGCTTTCGGGCGGCGTCGGTCTCTACTTCCTCATGCGCTCCTATCTCGCGACCGGGATCGAGGGTCCGCCGGTCTTCCGGCTGCTCCAAGGGCAGCGCATCTTCGAGCGCGTGCTGGTGACGCTTTCGTGGAAATGGGCGCGCTCGCTCGAACAGAGGTTCGGTACGCGCCGGCTGCAACCGCAGATGTTGCTCCTCGTTTTCCTGGCGGTTTCGGCGGCCGCCGTCCCGCTTTTCCGCCGCGGTTTCGAGTTGCCGCCCCTGGTGATACGCGGGATCGACCCGGCCTTCGCCCTGCTTTGGGCACTCGGCATTGCCTGCGCCGTCGGCGCGGCCTACCAGGCAAAATTCCACCGCCTGTTTGCGCTCGTGCTGCTGGGCGGTGCGGGGCTCATCACCTGCATCACCTTCGTCTGGCTCTCTGCTCCCGATCTGGCGGTTACCCAGCTTCTCGTCGAGATCGTCACGACCGTGCTTATTCTGCTCGGATTGCGTTGGCTGCCGAAACGCATCGAGGAGTCGCGGCCGGAGGATATTCCACTTAGGGTTCGCTTCCGGCGCCTCCGCGACTTCCTGCTTGCGCTTGCGGCCGGCGGCGGGATGAGCCTCATCGCATATCGCGTGATGACGCAGCCGACACCCGAGACAATCGCCAGTTACTTCGTCGAGCGCGCCTATAGCGAAGGCGGCGGCGCCAATGTCGTCAACGTCATCCTGGTCGACTTCCGCGGCTTCGACACGCTGGGCGAAGTCGCCGTTCTCAGTATCGTCGCACTGACGGTCTTCGCGCTGCTCCTGCGTTTCCGCCCGCACCCGGACAGCCAGGACATCCCGCTGCAGCAAAGGGTGCAGAACGCCTTCGACGACGACCACCCGGATCGGAACGCCGGCGACAGCATAGCCGAATACCTGCACATTCCTTCCACGATCATGCGCTGGATGTTCCCGGTCACCGGAATGCTCGCCGCCTATCTTTTCCTGCGGGGTCACGACCTGCCGGGCGGAGGCTTTGCCGCGGGCATCGCCATGTCGATCGGCTTCCTCCTGCAATACATGGCGGGCGGAACGCGCTGGGTCGAGGAGCGTCTTCGCATCCATCCGCTCCGCTGGATGAGCATCGGCCTGTTGGTCGCGGCCGCCACCGGCATCGGCTCCTGGGTGTTCGGCTACCCGTTCCTGACGTCGCATTCGCAATATGCGACGCTTCCGATCGTCGGCAAGGTGCCGCTGGCGAGCGCCATTCTTTTTGACCTCGGCGTCTTTTCGCTCGTACTGGGCGCCACGGTGCTGATGCTCATTGCGCTGGCGCACCAGTCCGTCCGCGCACCGCGTGCCCATGCGAGACCCGCGCGCACCGAGAGGGAGGCGGCACAGTAATGGAACTCATCCTCTCCGCCGGCATCGGAGCGCTGACCGCGTCGGGCGTCTATCTGCTGTTGAGACCGCGGACCTATCAGGTCATCATCGGGCTTTCGCTGCTTTCCTATGCGGTCAATCTCTTCATCTTCGGCATGGGGCGGCTGCGGGTGAATGCCCCGCCCATTGTCGAGCCGGGCGGTGGCGGCGATCTGGCGCGCTACACGGATCCCTTGCCGCAAGCGCTGGTGCTGACCGCTATCGTAATCGGCTTTGCCATGACCGCCCTGTTCCTCGTGGTGATTCTCGCCTCACGGGGCTTCACGGGCACAGACCACGTCGACGGCAGGGAGCAGCGCGGTGACTGAGTGGCTGCACCATCTGCTGATCCTGCCTATTCTCGTGCCGCTCGCAGTCGCCGCCGCGCTGGTCCCGCTCAATGAGCGCGAGCGGGCGCTCAAGGGTTCCATCGGCTTTGTCTCGACACTCGTGGTCTTCCTCATCGCGATGATTCTCATGGGCCTCGCGGCAGCGGGCGAAGACAGCCTGCCGGGCTCCGGCGTCTACCAGCTCGGCAACTGGCCGGCGCCCTTCGGCATCGTTCTCGTTCTCGATCGGCTCTCGGCGCTTATGCTGTGCCTGGCGAGCGGCCTTGCGCTTGCCGCCCAGGTATATTCCACGGCGCGCTGGCATACGGCCGGACATCACTTCCATTCCCTCATCCAGCTTCTTCTGGCCGGCCTCAACGGCGCTTTCCTGACGGGCGACCTCTTCAATCTGTTCGTCTTCTTCGAAATGATGCTCGCAGCGTCCTACGGTCTCCTGCTGCACGGCTCCGGTCCGCTGCGGGTGAAGGCCGGGTTACACTACATCGCCATCAATCTTGCCGCCTCCTCGCTTTTCCTGATCGGCGTCAGCCTGATCTACGGCACCACCGGCACGCTCAACATGGCCGATCTCGCGACGAAGCTCGCAGCGCTGCCCCCCGAAAGCAGGATGCTCGTCGAAACCGGCGCCGCCCTTCTCGGCATCGCATTCCTGGTAAAAGCGGGCATGTGGCCGCTTGGCTTCTGGCTGCCGACAGCCTATGCCGCGGCAACGCCGCCCGCCGCCGCCGTTTTCGCCATACTGACGAAGGTCGGGATCTACGTCATCCTCCGTCTGCACCTGCTCGTCTTCGGCGCCGCGGCGGGCGCCTCGGCCGGTTTCGGCCAGAGCTGGCTGCTTGCGGGCGGCGTGGCGACGATCGCCTTCGGCGCCATCGGCGTGCTAGCATCGCAGGCGATGGGCCGACTCGCCGGCTATTCCGTACTCGTCTCCTCCGGCACATTGCTTGCCGCCATCGGTCTCGGGCATGAGGAGATGTTGGCCGGCGCGCTGTTCTACCTCGTCAGTTCGACGCTGACGATCGCCGCCTTCTTCCTGCTGATCGAGCTCGTCGAACGCGGCCGCGATGCCGCAGCCGACGTTCTGGCGGTGACGATGGAGGCCTATGGCGACTTCGATGAAGGCGAGGAGGAAGAGGAAGTGGGCGTCGCCATTCCCCGCACCATGGCCGTGCTCGGCCTCTGCTTCTCGCTCTGTGCCGTGCTCTTGTCCGGCCTGCCGCCGCTTTCCGGGTTCGTCGCCAAATTCGCGCTCCTCAAGGGCCTCTTCGAAATACCGGCGGCGGACCCGGCAAGAGCCCTCACGGCCGCCGACTGGACCTATGTAACGCTCATCATACTCTCCGGGCTCGCAGCCATGATCGCCATGAACCGCATCGGCATCCGCACCTTCTGGGCCTCGATCGAAGGCACTATCCCGCGCGTCGTCATCATCGAGATCACGCCCGTCGTGATCCTGCTTGCCGCCTGCCTTTTCCTGAGCTTCCATCCGGCCCCTGCCATGCGCTACATGCAGGAGACGGTCGGCGACCTTCTTACCCCGAGCCTCTACAGCGAACGGGTCCTTTCCGCACCCAGGGCCGGAGACCGATAGCCGAT
Source organism: Ensifer sp. LCM 4579 (assembly GCF_001854885.1). Lineage (GTDB taxonomy): Bacteria > Pseudomonadota > Alphaproteobacteria > Rhizobiales > Rhizobiaceae > Sinorhizobium. The sequence goes on from NZ_MDDV01000035.1 coordinate 289,664, forward strand.
GCGCGCCTGGTTTCCCTACCCGCTGCTTTCGACCGCGCTTCTCCTCATGTGGCTGTTGCTGAAGCAATCGGTGGCACCGGGCACGGTTCTCGTCGGCATTGTCCTCAGTACGATTCTCGCCTGGGTATTGCTGAAGCTTCAGCCGCCGCGGTCGCATCTGCGCCGCCTCGGCCATTTCGCGCGCTTCGGTCTTCACGTCATCGCCGATATTGCCCGCTCGAATATCGCAGTGGCGCGCATCATTCTGCGGTCGCGGCGGCAGCCGGTGAGATCCGGCTTCATATCCGTCGATCTGGATATAGAGGACGAGAATGCGCTGGCGCTGCTTGCCTGTATCCTGACCGCAACGCCGGGCACGGCCTGGCTGGAACACGATCGGCGCGAGAAGAAGCTGCTCTTCCACATCCTCGACATGGACAATGCCTATACATGGCGGCAAACGCTTGCGCGCTACGAGGCATCGCTGAAGGAGATATTCCAATGACGGAGCTGGCAATCCTCTGGTCCATCCTGCTCGCCCAGGTCATGCTCGCGCTCGCCATGGCCTTCGCCCTCTATCGGATCGTCAAGGGACCACACGCCCAGGATCGCGTTCTCGGCCTGGACGCGCTTTACATCAACGCCATGCTGATGCTGGTTGCCTTTGGCGTTCGCACCGCCAACACGGTCTATTTCGAGACGGCACTCATCATCGCGCTGCTCGGCTTCGTTTCGTCGATCGCTTTTGCGAAGTTCCTCATGCGCGGAGAGATCATCGAATGAGCCATCTCACCGACCTGCCGGCATGGGCCGCGATCGCCGTCTGCGGTCTTCTGCTCATGGGGGCGGCAATGACGCTGATCGGCTCGATCGGCCTGTTGCGCCTTCCGACCTTCTATGACCGCCTGCATGCGCCGACCATTACGACGAGCGGCGGAACGATTCTCGTTTGCTTCGCCTCCATGCTCTGCTTTGCGGTGCTTCAGAGCCGCTGGATTTTTCACGAAGTGCTGATTATCGTCTTCATCACGGTGACGACCCCCGTGACGCTGATGCTGCTCGGCCAGGCTTCCCTTTACCGCCACCGTTTCGAGAAGCCGCAGGATGTTCCTCTGAAACAGGGCCCTCATGCCGAGAAGGACCGGGAATGATCTCGCAGATTCATTCGCGTCCGCGGAAGCGGCGCTGGTAGGCCGGATCGTAGAGCGAACTCTCGCGGAAATCTGATGCCTCGAGCCCCGGTCCGACGAAGATCAGCGCGGTGCGCTCGATCGGCTCGGCAGCGACCTTGGCGGCGATATCGCCGAGCGTGCCGCGCAGGACTCGTTCGTCCGGCCAGGAGGCCTTGACGATGATCGCGACCGGGCAATCGGCGCCATAGAGCGGCGTCAATTCGGCGACGACACGGTCGAGCGCGTGGATCGCGAGATGGATCGCCAGCGTCGAACCGGTGGCACCGAAGCCGGCCAGCGTCTCCCGCGTCGGCATTGGCGAGGCGCGGCCCGAGACGCGCGTCAGGACAAGGCTTTGAGCAACCTCCGGGACCGTCAGCTCGCGGCCGAGCGCTGCTGCAGCGGCGGCAAAGGACGGCACGCCGGGCGTCATGCTATAGGCGATGCCGTGCTTTTGAAGCCGCCGGATCTGCTCGGCAACCGCGCTCCAGACCGAGAGATCGCCTGAATGCAGCCGCGCGACATCTTCGCCGGCCGATGCGGCGCGAACATATTCCGCCTCGATTTCGTCGAGGGACATCGGCGCCGTATCGACGATGCGCGCACCGGGCGGGCAATATTGCAGGAGCTCCGGCGAAACGATCGAACCGGCATAGAGGCACACGGGGCAACGGGCGATCAGATCCCTGCCCCGGACCGTGATGAGGTCCGCCGCGCCCGGACCGGCGCCGATGAAATGAACGGCCATGATCTATTCCTCTTGAAATATTCTGCTCAAGTCCTGGTCCACGACCATTGCGTGACGGGCATCGCCGACCGCCAGCCCGTCATGCGACCGACCGGCGAGGCCCGTGCGACATCGACGCGGATCAGCGATCCGCCAAGCCGCGCGTGATGTGCGAGAAGCACCGCTTCCATTTCCGTCGTCACCGCATTGGCGACGAGCCTGCCGCCGGGCGGAAGCGCAGCGATCGCCGTACCCATAACTCCGGGCTCGCTGCCGCCGCCGCCGATGAAGATCGCGTCGGGCTCCGGCAGATCCCGCAGCGCCCCCGGCGCCTGACCTTCGACGACGAGAAGTCCCGGTACGCCGAAGCTTGCGGCGTTGCGGCCGATCCGCGCCGCCCGCTCCGGCGATGCCTCGATGGCGATCGCCCGCATGGCCGGGTCGCTCAGCATCCATTCGATGGAGACCGAGCCGGAGCCGGCGCCGATATCCCAGAGAAGCTCGCCCCTGCGCGGGGCAAGCGCCGAAAGCGTCAGCGCCCGCACCTCGCGCTTGGTGATCTGGCCGTCATGCTCGAACAGGGCGTCGTCGCGACCGCAGGCGAGCGGCAGCACGCGCGCGCAAGCCGCGCCAATCACTTCGATCGCGCAGAGGTTCAGGGAATGGATGTCCTCGAGCGCGAAATCGGCGGCGACCTGCCGCGAAATCCGCTCACGCGCTCCTCCCAGCGCTTCGAGCACGACAATCCGGGACTGGCCGAATCCGCTTTCGGTAAGGAGCTCGGCAAGCGCCCTCGGGCCACTTCCGTCCGATGTCAGCGCCAGCACCCGGGCCCCCGGCTGCAGGTGCGGCCGGACGAGGTCGAGCGGACGTCCGTGCAGCGACACGGTCGTGACGTCCTGCAAAGCCCAGCCGAGGCGCGATGCAGCTAGGCTGAAGGCCGAGGGTGCCGGAATTGTTCGGATCTCGCTCGGGTCGACGCGCCGGGCAAGCGTGGCGCCAACGCCGTAGAGAAACGGATCGCCCGAGGCAAGCACGACGACGGGGCTGCCGCGCCGCGCCACGACCGCCTCGACCGATCTTTCAAAGGGGCTCTGCCAGACCTGGCATTCGCCCTTGATCAGCGATGCCGCGAGCTCCAGATGGCGGGCGCCGCCGAAAACGACCGGCGCCGTCGCAATGACCTGCTTGGCCCGGTCGCCGAGACCGGTTACACCATCTTCGCCGATACCGATAATCGTGATCCAGGGAGCGGCCATGGCCGAGACGCTATTCGACATGTCAGCCACGGGCAGACCTCGCATTCTGATCCTTGGTGGAACCACCGAAGCGCGGCAGCTTGCCGAGCGTCTCGCGGACAATGCGCGCTACACGGCGGCGATCTCGCTTGCCGGGCGCACGGCCGACCCCCGTCCGCAACCGCTGCCGACTCGCATCGGCGGCTTCGGTGGTGCGGAAGGGCTCGCCGTCTGGCTGATGGCCGAAAAGATTTCCCTGCTCATCGATGCAACCCATCCCTTTGCCGCCCGCATCTCGCACAATGCCGCCACGGCAGCGGAGGCAAGCGGGACGCCGATTCTTGCGCTGCGCCGCCCTGCCTGGATAGAAGTGCCCGGCGATCGCTGGACTCAAGTGCAGAGCGTTGCCGAGGCGGTGGCCGCCCTCGGCGATGTTCCGCGTCGCGTCTTCCTGGCGATCGGCCGGCAGGAGGCGTTCCATTTCGAGAGGGCTCCGCAGCACAGCTATGTCCTGCGCAGCGTCGACCCCGTCACGCCGCCACTCGACCTGCCGGACGTGACGCCGATTCTCGCTAGCGGCCCCTTTGCGGAAGCGAACGAAGTGAAGCTCTTCCGCGATCACGAAATCGACGTCGTCGTTGCCAAGAACAGTGGCGGCGGCGCGACCTACGGCAAAATCGCCGCCGCCCGCACGCTCGGGCTCGAAGTGGTGATGGTCGAGCGCCACGCGCCCGCCGATGTGCCCGCAGTAAGCACGTGCGACGAGGCGCTCGAACGCATCCATCAATGGCTTTCCCCCATAAAGGATCGGGGCGTGTAGACGAGATCCGGCCTGCCTTCGCGGGCGATCATCCGGGTCTCGGGCGATCCGATGATGACACAGGTCGCCATGTCGGCGTGGTCGGCATCGGCCTCGCCGAGCGGCATGACCGTGATGCGCTCGTCCGGCCGACCGGCCGCCCGGCCGAAAATGACCGGCACGCTGGCCGGCAGCACATTGCGCAAGACCTCGAAAGCCTCGCCGAGCTGCCAGGGACGCGCCTTGCTGATCGGGTTGTAGAGGGCGATCACCAGCCCTGCCTCGGCGGTGAGCCTCAAACGTCGGGTGATGACGTCCCAGGGCTTCAGGTTGTCCGACAGCGACATGGCGCAGAAGTCATGACCGAGCGGCGCGCCGATGCGCGCGGCAACCGCGAGCATTGCCGTCACACCCGGCGTGACCACGAGATCGACCTGTCGCCACTCCGGGGGGCCCCTGTCGATCGCCTCGCAAACGGCCGCCGCCATGGCGAAAATGCCGGGATCGCCTCCGGAGACGACGCAGACATTCGCACCGGCAGCCGCGCGCGCGAGCGCGGCCTGGGCCCGGTCGAGCTCCTCGCGGTTGTCGGAGGCAATGCGGACCTGGTCGGAGCGAAGGTCCAGACGATCGAGATACGGTCCGTAGCCGAAGAACTCGGTCGCGGCCGCAATCGCTTCCCGCGTTTCAGGCGTCATCTGCGACGGCTTGCCGGGACCGGTGCCGACGATGAAGAGCGTGCCGCTCATGCCTTCGCCTCCTCGACGATCGCGTTCGAGCAGGGCCTGTCCTTCCAGCCGGGAACGAGCACCAGTGAGAAATAGGGTGCCACGTCGTCCGGCTTCTCGTTAAGCGGGATCATTGCCGCATTTTTCATGGTGCCACGCTCGACATAAACAGCGCCCTCCAGCCTCCCTGCCGCCGCGAGGGCGCGGCGGATCTTCGGCAGGTTACGGCCGACCTTCATGATGACGGCGGCTTCCGTGTCCGCGAGGCGGCGCCGGAGCTCGGCCTCGCCCATTGTGCCGGGAAGAACCGAGAGCACGTCGTCGCCCTGTACCAGCGGCAGGCCGGCGAGCGACCAGCAGCCGGACATGGCGGTGATACCGGGAATGACCTCGGCCTGAAAGCGGCCGGAAAGCCGAACATGCAGGTGCATGTAGGAACCGTAGAAGAGCGGGTCGCCCTCGCTCAGCACGGCAACGGTTCGCCCCAGCAAAAGATGCGCCGCGACCGCTTCCGCGGAGTCATCGTAGAACCCGGTGATCCGGGCCTTGTAGGCCTCGTCGTCCTTGTCGATCTCGGTCGTGACCGGATAGTAAAGCGGGAGTTCGACGAGGTCCGGCCTCAGCAGCGCCTCGACCACGGCGCGGCCATTGCCGCTGCGTCCCGCCTTGGCGAAATATGCGACGACGTCCGCCTCGCCGAGCGCCCGCACTGCCTTCACGGTCAGGAGCTCCGGATCGCCCGGTCCGGTGCCGACACCTATGAGCCTGCCTGCACCCACCCCGCTCACAGCCCCGGCCTCGCGAGTGAGTTGAGTGCGGCCGCCGTCATCGCGCTGCCGCCGAGGCGGCCACGAACGATGGCAAAGGGCACGCCGTAGGAGTTTTCGGCAAGCGCATCCTTCGATTCCGCGGCGCCGACGAAGCCGACCGGCATCCCGAGGATCGCCGCTGGCTTAGGCGCGCCGTCGCGCAGTAACTCGAGCAGATAGAAGAGCGCCGTCGGCGCATTGCCGATCGCAACCACCGAGCCGGCCATCCGCTCGCCCCAGAGCTTCAGCGCCGCCGCCGACCGCGTATTGCCGATTTCGGCCGCAAGCTCTGCCGTGCGCGGATCGCGCAACGTGCAGATGACGTCATTGCCAGCCGGCAGGCGGGCCCTCGTTACGCCATGCGCCACCATCTCCGCGTCGCAGAAGATCGGCGCGCCATTCTTCAATGCCGTGCGCGCGGCGGAAACGAAGTCCGGTGAGAAGACGAATTGGCGCGCCGCCTCGACAGAGCCGCAGGCATGCACCATGCGGACTGCGAGATCCGCTTCCTCTTCCGAAAAGCCGGAAAGATCGGCCTCGGCGCGAATGATCGCAAAGGAACGCTCATAAATGGCGTTGCCATCGCGGATATAATCGTAGTCAGGCATTGCTATCCCTGTTCAAACGCTGCGGCGATCGACCCGCTCCCGAGCCGTGTAAGACAGGAGCGTGCCGATTCGCCAGCGCCTTTGTTCTCCCGCACCAGCCCATTGAGACGCGCCAGCGCCGATCCTATTCCATTTCCATTCGTGTAGGCGCTCGGCACGACGGAAGCCGTACCATTTACGACAAGCGCATATCCTGATGGCGCACCGACGAGTGTCAACGGAGAGGCCGTCGGCCTGGCGCACCCCTTGGCACAGCCCGACAGGTGGACCGCGAGCGAGCCGTCGAGCAGGTCGCCGCCCGCCTCCGCCAGGAGCCTTGCCGCCGCTTTCGTGTCCATCAGCGCGGAGGCGCAGGCGCGGCCGGCGCAGGCGGCGATATGGTTGCGCGGATCATCGGGCGAGACCAGCAGACCCTGGGTGAGCGCCAGGTCTTGTGCAAGTATTGCCGCTTCACTGGACAGACCAAGCACAAGCAAGCCATGCCGCGGCGAAAGCCTTATCTCCGTCGCGCCCATCTCCTCCACCCCGTCCATTAAGGCAATGAGAGTGTTCGCCTCCGCCTGCGCATAGGCAAGACCGAGGCCGAGCACGATGCGGCCGTCGCCGAAGTCGTGGATGCCCGCCGGCAGCCAGGGCGAGCGCCCGTCAGGCACGGCCGGCAAAGCGGCATCGGGCCGGCGCTGCCGGATGCGATCGGTATCGAGATCGCGGCCCCGCGCGCCTGGTCCAAGGAAGTTCAGTTCCGCCAGGACCTCCATAACCGCAGGAACGATCTGCTCGGATGCGAGCAGAGCGACCGGACGGGCCGAGCGGATCTGGCTTCCGACCGACAGCAGCCAGCGGACGCCACCCTCTCCGTCGAGTGCGTCGAGCCGCAGATCGGCGGCAACATCCTTCAAATGGAAGCGTCCGCCGCCATCGACGACGATCGACAATTTCGGCGCGAGCGTCAGCGCCGGCTGGTGCCTGGCGATCGCCGCGCGCAATTGAGCGCCAAGCGGCCGTGGATCGGCGATTTCCTCCGGATCGAAACCGGCAAGCGGCGGCATCTCGAGCGCGACGCCATCGGAAATCCCAATCCCGGCTTCGGTAATAGCCGAGGCGAGCGACGCAACGGCCGAGGCCGTCAGCCCGCGAATTTGCAGGTTGCCGCGGGCCGTCACCTCGATGAGGCCATTGCCGAAACGCCCCGCGAGCGTCGCGATCTTACGTAGATCCGTCGGCGCGAGCGAGCCGGCGGGGCGCAGGCGCACGAGCAGACCGTCGCCGGTCTGCATCGGGCTTGCCAGCGAGGGACAGGCGCCGCGGCGCAGCGAGAGGTTCGGCTTGGTCACGGCACAGCCCGTCATTGCTCCAGTCAATCTCCCGCCTCGGCATCTCCGCCTCCAGCCGAGGCTGCGCCTCGGCATCTCCGCCATTGTGCCTTTGATCGATCCTATATCACAGGCCCGCGCCTTGAGAGAGATCAAACGGGCGCGGCAATAGCGACCCCGCGCGCGCTGCCTCGTCAGTCGTCGAAATCGGCGCCCCTGCGCAGGAGATAGACATCCATTATCCAGCCCATGCGCTCCCGCGCCTCCGCGCGTGTCCTCAGGATTTCGTCCTTCACCTCGTCAAGGCGCCCGGAGATGACGATCTCGTCCGAAGTGCCGAGATAGGCGCCCCAATAGATTTCCGCCTCTGGGTCCTCGATCTTGCGGAACGCCTGTTCCCCGTCAAGCATCACCACAGCCGTCGCGGTTTTCTCCGGAAAACTCTCAACAAGCCGTCGGCCGGTGGTGATCTCGACCGGCTTTCCGACGAGGTTGAGGGGAATGCGGTGGCTGGCGCAGAGCGCCTGCAGACTGGTGATGCCCGGAATGACATCGAAACCGAAGGGGATACGTCCCCGCATCCGCACCCGTTCGACGATGCGGATCGTGCTGTCGTAGAGCATCGGATCGCCCCAGACGAGGAAAGCGCCGATCTGCGCCTCCAAGAGTTCGCGTTCGAGCAGTTCCTCATAGGTCGCCGCGATGCTGGCATGCCACTCGTCGACGCTTTCCGTGTAACTCCGCCCTTCGGTGCGGCGCACCGGCACCGCGAACTCGACCGTGCGGCTGTCAGGCCGGGTCACATAGCGGGCGCAGATATCGCGGCGTACTTCGGAAAGCTCCGCCTTCTTCGCGCCCTTGGTGGGAATGAAGAGCACGTCGGCACGGTTCAGCGCATTGATCGCCTGGACCGTAATGTGTTCCGGATTGCCCGCGCCGATACCGATGATCAGGATATGCCGCATGCCGTCGCTCCCGCTTTTGCGCCGGTCGGTGTTTGGCGGATCCGGGCTGCCGACGCAAGCCCGGCTGCGACAGGAGGGCGCATGGGAGCGCCAGAACGGGACGCGTTACGGATCTGCTCTGAGCGGTGGATTGTCCGGCAGGCGCCAATCAATCGGATCGAGTGCCTTCGCGGTCAGAAAGGCATTGGCCTTCGAGAAATGCCGGCAGCCGAAGAAGCCGGAATGCGCCGAGAGCGGCGAGGGATGCGGCGCCGTCAGGACGAGGTGGCGTGCGCGATCGACGAAGGCTGCCTTCTTCTGGGCATAGGAGCCCCAGAGCATGAAGACGACGGGTTGTTGCTGGTCATTGATAATGCGAATGACCGCGTCGGTGAAGCGCTCCCACCCCCGGCCCTGATGTGAAGCCGCGCGGCCGCGTTCAACCGTCAGCACCGCGTTCAGGAGAAGCACGCCCTGTCGCGCCCAGCTTTCGAGAAAGCCGTGGCGTGCCGGCGGAATACCGAGGTCGGTCTCGAGTTCCTTGTAGATATTGACGAGCGATGGCGGGATGCGCACGCCGGGCAGAACGCTGAAGCAGAGCCCATGCGCCTGTCCCTCGCCATGATACGGGTCCTGGCCGAGGATAACCACCCGCACCCGATCGGGCGGTGTCAGGTCCAGCGCCCGGAAATACTCGCTGCCCTTCGGGAATATCTGTCGGCCTTGCTGCCTCTGCTCGACGAGGAAGCGCTTGAGATCGGCCATATAGCCGTGCCGGAACTCCGGCGCCAAAGCCGCCTTCCAGCTTTCTTCCAGCCTGATCGTCGCATCCATGGGCGCCCACCTCCTCGTTCCGCCCAGGAATTTAGCCGCGTTGGCACCCACCGCAAGCATTCACCCACAATTTACGCCTTGGGTTCACCGCTTTGCTTACCTCATCCACGAGCATTGTATTTCTTCGTATATAGCGCTAACGAAAGGACGGAGCGTTATATACTCCGGAATACCGCGGGAAAATTGGAGCAAGGGTACCGATGATGCGACTGAGGGATTGGTTGAAGAGATTGGCGCTGGCGCTCGGAATTGTTCTCTCGGGCACGGGCTTCACCCCGGTCAGCGCGGCCGAGAGGGTGACGATATTTGCTGCGGCGAGCCTGAAGAACGCGCTCGATGCGGTCAATGCCGAATGGAAAAGGCAAACGGAGGGTGACGTGACCGCTTCCTATGCGGCAAGCTCTGCCCTCGCCAAGCAGATCGAACAGGGAGGGCCGGCCGATATCTTCATCTCGGCCGATCTTGCCTGGATGGATTACCTGGCCGAGAAGAACCTCATCAAGGCCGATAGCCGATCAAACCTGCTCGGCAATCGGCTCGTCCTCGTTTCCGCCAAGGCGGACGCCGGCCCGGTGGACATCAAGGCCGGCCTCGACCTCGCCGGTCTCCTCGGCGATGGTCGCCTGGCCATGGGCGCGGTCGATTCGGTCCCCGCCGGCAAATACGGCAAGGCGGCGCTCGAAAAGCTCGGCCTCTGGCCGATGGTTGCCGACCGGGTCGCCGGCTCCGAAAGCGTGCGTGCCGCCCTTCTGCTCGTGTCCCGCGGTGAAGCGCCCTATGGCATCGTTTATCAGACCGACGCGGCGGCGGATTCCGGTGTGAAAATGGTCGGGACTTTCCCGGAGGACAGCCATCCGCCAATCATCTATCCGATCGCGATCACCGCCGACAGCGCGAGCCCGGATGCGGCTGCCTATCTCGACTTCGTCAGATCGCCAAAGGCCGCGCCGTTCTTCGAGGCGCAAGGCTTCACTGTGCTGAAATAGCCTTGCACCGCCCATCGCTGGAGGCAAAAGCATCACCGTGGAATTCGACGCCGCAGTCAACAGGGGAGCATCGATTTGGATTGGATGGCGCTGAGCGAAGCAGAATGGACGGCCGTCCGGCTGAGCCTGCGCGTCGCCACCGTCGCGATGCTTTCGAGCCTGCCGCTCGCGCTTCTGACTGCCATGGTGCTCGCGCGTGGCCGCTTCTGGGGCAAGTCGGCCCTCAACGGCCTAGTGCATATGCCGCTGATTCTGCCGCCTGTCGTCACCGGATTCGTGCTGCTGCTGCTCTTCGGCCGCCGCGGTCCGATCGGTGCCTTTCTGGCGGAGCATGTCGGGCTTGTCTTTTCGTTCCGTTGGACCGGTGCGGCGCTCGCCTGCGCCGTCATGGGTTTTCCGCTGATGGTGCGCAGCATGCGGTTGTCGATCGAAGCGGTCGACCGCAAGCTCGAGGATGCCGCCGCCACGCTCGGCGCCAGTCCCGCCTGGATCTTCCTGACGGTGACGTTGCCCTTGATCCTGCCCGGCATCGTCGCCGGCATGGTCCTGTCCTTCGCCAAGGCGATGGGCGAGTTTGGCGCCACGATCACCTTCGTCTCGAATATTCCGGGCGAAACGCAGACGCTTGCCGTGGCCATCTACACCTTTACGCAGGTGCCGGGCGGCGATGCCGGCGCCATGCGCCTTACGATCATCTCGATCGTCCTCTCGATGGCAGCGCTGATATTGTCGGAAATCCTTGCCGCGGCCGCGGCGAGACGGACGGTCTCCGCATGAGCCTGGAGGTCGAGGCGCGCCATCGGATCGGCAATTTCAGGATCGACGCCGCTTTTCGTTCGAACGGCGGCGTCACGGCCCTGTTCGGGCGCTCCGGATCCGGCAAGACCACGCTCGTCAACATCATTGCCGGGCTCCTGCGCCCCGATGGCGGCCGCATCATCCTTGATGGCGACGTGATCGCCGACAGTGCGCGCAATATCTTCACGCCTGTCCACCGGCGCCGCTTTGGCTACGTGTTCCAGGAGGCGCGCCTGTTTCCGCACCTGACCGTCCGCAGCAATCTCGTCTATGGCCGCTGGCTCGCCGGCGCAGGCAAGTCCGCGTCCGAATTCACCAAAGTCGTCGAGATGCTCGGCGTCGGGCACCTGCTCGACCGCAGCCCCTCGACGCTCTCGGGCGGTGAGCGCCAACGGGTCGCGCTCGGCCGGGCCCTGCTTGCCGCGCCGCGCCTCCTGCTGATGGACGAACCGCTCGCCGCGCTTGACGAGGCCCGCAAGGCGGAAATCCTGCCCTATCTGGAGCGGCTCCGCGACGAAACCAGGATCCCGATCGTCTATGTCAGCCACTCGGTCGCGGAAGTGGCGCGGCTGGCCGAGCGCGTGGTCGTCATCGATGATGGCCGGGTTCAGGCATCCGGCGAAGCGGCCGTTATTCTCAGCCGGCCGACCGACACGCCGGCGATGGCCAGAAGGGAGGCGGGCGCGCTGATCGAGGGCTTGGTCGAACTCCATGACGAGGCGCACAAGCTGACGCTTGTGCGCGCCGGCGAATGCCTCTTGCGTGTTCCCCACGTCGCCGCGGCGCCCGGCCACCGCCTTCGGCTCTACATCGCCGCCCGCGACGTCATGCTGGCCACGACGCGGCCGCAGGGGATCAGCGCCCTCAACGTGCTGCCGGGGACGATCGTCGGCCTGTCGCCAGCCCATGAGGGCAGCCTCGACGTCCGCCTCGACTGCGGCGGCAATACCCTCGTCGCCCGCATCACGACCCTTTCGCGTGAGGCGCTCGGGCTTCGGCCGGGAACGCCGGTGCACGCGATCATCAAGACCGTCGCGCTCGACTATTGAAGGCACCACCCGGCAGACCAGGACACTACAGCGCCGCGCGTCTAATTAGACGCGCAAAGGTCGCTGTAGCACTTTGAATTGCTGCATGTCTTTGTCCTTAAATCGAGGTCGATTGAAGGAGACATGCAGTAGCAAAGGTGACCGCTGCGAGGGTATAATGATGCTTTGGTGCGTTCGTTGTGCGGGCGGGCCAGCCGAACTCGCGAGCGAGCGCGCCGACCAGCTCTAATGGGAGGATGACATGCGTTTGTGGATGATTTCGCTTGCTGCCGGCCTTTCCGGACTCGGCCTGGCGGCAACGGCCCTGTCGGCGGATATGAGCGACGAGGAACTGATCAAGAATGCGATGTCGGCTGCGCCCGAGGCCGTGGCGCGCGATGCCACGATCATGGCTATGGACGCGGACGGCAAGATGAGAACCCTCAAGGAGGGTACCAACAACTTCACTTGCATCGCGGACGACCCGGGGCCCGGCAACAATCCGATGTGCCTCGACAAGAATGCCATGGAATGGGCCGCAGCCTGGATGAACAAGACCGAACCGCCAAAGGGCAAGGTCGGATTTGGCTATATGTTGGCAGGCGGAGCCACACCGAGCAACGTCGATCCCTTTGCCGCCGCGCCGGAAGGCGGGGAACTGGCGCAAGAACCCCCGCATGTCATGATCTTCAGCCTGCCGGAGATACCGGCCGACTATCCCCAGCCAGGCGAAAATCCAGACCGGTCAAAGCCATGGGTGATGTGGGCGGGAACGCCGTACCAGCACCTCATGATACCGGTCGAATAGGCGGTTGATCGACACGGCCGAGCGTCGATCCCGAATATCGATGCCTCGGCCGTGCGTCGTGTTACAGTGCCGCGCGTCATTCCAGACGCGTAAAGGCCGCTCCAGCACCTTGATTGCTGCATGTCTTTGTCCCTGAATCGAGGTCGATTTGCTGAGACATGCGGTCGTGCTCAGCGCCGCGGCGGGGCTTCCTCGGCACGCGTCGCCTCGCAGAAGCGCGCCGCCTCCAGCCAGGCGAGATCATCGGCGATGGCAGCCCGCGACCTCGCTTCCATCGCCCGAAAGCGGTCGATCAGCGCCTCGCCGAAGGCGGTGAGTGCGGCGCCGCCACCCTGCTTTCCGCCCCGTTGCGATTCGACGGCGGGCTCCTTGAACATGCGGTTGAGCGCGTCGACCAGCAGCCAGGCGCGCCGGTAGGACATGTCCATCGCCCGGCCGGCGGCCGAGATCGACCCGGTTTCGCGGATAAGCTCCAGAAGCATGATCTTTCCGCGCCCGAGGCGGTCTTCGGGCGGAAAATCGATGCGCAGAATGGGGCGAAGCACGTTATCGGCTCTGGACATGCGCTTGAGCATAATGGCTGCAGCAACGCTCGAAAAGTCCCGCCGTCAGAGACTCATGCCGCCGTCGATGACATGGACATGGCCGGTCGTGTAGGCCGCGGCGTCGCTCGCGAGATAGACGGCGAGCGCCGCGATCTCCTCCGGCGTGCCGAGACGGCCCATCGGCTGACGAGAAACGAAGGCGGCACGCGCTTCCTCGTAATTGCCCTGAGCACGCATTCGTTCCTCGAGGGAGGGCGACTGAACGGTACCGGGGGCAATCGCGTTGCACCGGACGCCCTTGCCAATGAAGTCGATCGCCACCGATTTGGTGAGGCCGATGACCGCCGCCTTGCTGGCAGAGTAGGCGAAACGATTCGGCACGCCCATCGGCACGCCGGCAACCGACGACATGTTGATAATCGAGCCGCCGCCCCTCTCGACCATTCCCGGCAGGAAGGCGCGGATCATCCGATACATCGATTTGACATTGAGGTCGAAGGCAAAATCATAGTCCTTCTCGGTCACGTCGAGGATCGTGCCCGCATGGACGAATCCGGCGCAGTTGAAGAGGATATCGATCGCACCGGTGCGCGCGGCAAATTCGCTGATCGCCTCGCCACGCAAGACGTCGAGCGGCGCCACGTCGATACCCTGAGCGGCAAGTTCGCCAAGCTTCTCCTCGTTGACGTCCGTCGCGATGACCGATGCGCCTTCCCGGCTGAAAGCCTCGGCCGTCGCACGGCCGATTCCCTGTGCCGCGGCCGTGATCACCGCACGCTTGCCTGCCAGAATTCTGCTCATTTCACGCCTCGCCGTATCCGGATGCTCCTAGCGCCAGCAGACATCGGCACTTGCCGGCTGTCAAGCGGCTAATTGTATCTTTATCGACAAAAAACATAACCACAAAGGCATCAGTACCACCTTGCTGGAGTGATGGCGATCGGCGATGCTGCGACGAAGGCGCGGGCGCCACGTCTGCCTATGCCTATCGAAAACGTCTCGATGGCGGCTATACGATCGCCACTGCCGGCGCCAACCTGCATCCCCTCGTGCCGGACACGCTTGCGTTCTATCGCGATTTCCAGCCGGCACGGCAGGCTGAGAGCGAATCCGTGCAGGTCGGACTGAGCGCCCAGAGCTGGCGCGAGCTCTTCGAATTGACTCCCGTGCCGCTCGATCGGCCGGGCGCCTTCGAGCGGCATCGCATCCTGGACCCCAGGCCGGATCCGCGCTCGGTGCTCCGCGCCTTCAAGGCAGCAAGAAGGGACCTCCCTGCCCTTCGCGGTGTCGAACCGGTGCAAATGTGGGCCGGCCTGATCGACGTCACGCCGGATGTCGTGCCGGTCATTTCCCATGCGGAAACCGTGCCGGGCCTGGTGATTGCCACCGGCTTCTCCGGCCATGGCTTCGGCATCGGCCCCGGCGCCGGACACCTCGTCGCGGACCTCGTCACCGGTGACGCGCCGATCGTCGACCCGACACCGTTTCGCCTCTCGCGCTTCAGCGACGGTTCGTCCATCGAGATTGCTCCGCCCGTCTGAGCGAATAAAGCCGTCATCGTCGCGAAAGAAAATTACGCAGCCGACTGGCTCCGTATCGGCCCGCCGATCGCCCGAAACGGCTGCCGGCACGAATCTGTCTTTCTTCGCGCCGACGGCAGGCGCCTCGTCGAAAATCCTTCATCTCACCCCGGACTCGTGGCAGTCTGTCATCATAACCCTTTGGGAGAACGAGGGTGTGAGCGGTTAGGCCGCGCGGGCGCCGAGGGGGGCCCTGCCACGAACCGTTGCCGTCATCCACGCCGCAAGACCCGCAAGAATCGGTTCCAGCGAGTGGCTGACGCGCGATGCGCAATCCGGAAAGGAGGCCGGAACCCGCATGGATGAATTCAGCCGATTGAGCCTGCATGTCCCCGAGCCGGCGGTTCGGCCGGGCGACGAACCCGATTTTTCCACTGTGAGAATACCGAAAGCGGGCACGGTCCCGCGGCCCGAAATCGATGTCGACCCGGAAACGATCCGCGATCTGGCCTTCTCCATCATCCGCGTTCTCAATCGCGAAGGGGAAGCGGTCGGGCCTTGGGCCGGCCACTTGTCCGACGAGGAATTGCTGACCGGTCTCCGGCACATGATGATGCTGCGTGCCTTCGACGCCCGAATGGTAATGGCGCAGCGCCAGGGCAAAACGTCCTTCTACATGCAGCATCTCGGCGAGGAGGCGGTAAGCTGCGCCTTCCGCAAGGCGCTGCGCAAGGGCGACATGAACTTCCCCACCTATCGACAGGCGGGGCTCCTGATCGCCGACGACTACCCTATGGTCGAGATGATGAACCAGATCTTCTCGAACGAGAGCGATCCCTGCCATGGCCGGCAGCTGCCGGTTCTCTACACCTCGAAAGAGCATGGCTTCTTCACCATATCCGGGAACCTTGCCACGCAATTCGTCCAGGCTGTCGGCTGGGCGATGGCGTCCGCCATCAAGCGCGACACCCGCGTCGCGGCGGGCTGGATCGGCGACGGCTCGACGGCCGAATCGGACTTCCATTCCGCCCTTGTGTTCGCTTCGACTTACAAGGCCCCCGTCATCCTCAACATCGTCAACAATCAGTGGGCGATCTCGACTTTCCAGGGAATTGCGCGGGGCGGTTCCGGCACTTTCGCCGCGCGGGGCTTGGGCTTCGGCATTCCGGCGCTGCGCGTCGACGGCAACGACTATCTTGCCGTCCATGCGGTGGCGCGCTGGGCAGCGGAACGCGCCCGGAGAAATCTCGGGCCGACGCTGATCGAATATGTGACCTACCGCGTCGGCGCCCATTCGACGTCGGATGACCCGAGCGCCTATCGGCCAAAGACCGAGTCGGAAGCATGGCCGCTTGGCGATCCGGTGCTGCGATTGAAGAAGCACTTGATCGTTCGCGGAGTCTGGTCGGAAGAGCGCCACGCACAGGCGGAAGCCGAGATCATGGACGAGGTGATCCAGGCGCAGAAGCAGGCGGAAAGCCATGGCACGCTCCATGCCGGCGGCAGGCCCTCGGTGCGCGACATCTTCGAAGGCGTCTACGCGCTGATGCCGCCGCACATCCGCCGGCAGCGGCAGAAGGCGGGGTACTGACATGGCCAGAATGACAATGATCGAAGCGGTGCGCAGTGCCATGGACGTGTCGATGGGACGCGACGAGGACGTCGTCGTCTTCGGCGAGGATGTCGGTTATTTCGGCGGCGTGTTTCGCTGCACTCAGGGGCTTCAGGCGAAATACGGCAAGACCCGCTGTTTCGATGCGCCGATCAGTGAATCGGGCATCGTCGGCAGTGCCATCGGCATGGCGGCCTACGGACTGAAGCCCTGCGTCGAGATCCAGTTTGCCGACTACATGTACCCCGCCTACGATCAGTTGACCCAGGAAGCAGCCCGCATCCGCTATCGTTCGAACGGCGACTTCACCTGCCCGATCGTTGTGCGGATGCCGACCGGCGGCGGCATCTTCGGTGGTCAGACGCACAGCCAGAGCCCGGAGGCGCTCTTCACCCACGTCTGCGGCCTCAAGGTCATCGTGCCGTCAAATCCCTATGACGCCAAAGGCCTGCTGATCTCGGCCATCGAGGATCCGGATCCGATCATCTTCCTGGAACCGAAGCGGCTCTATAACGGCCCCTTCGACGGCCATCACGAGCGCCCGGTAATCCCTTGGTCGAAGCACGAACTTGGCGAAGTGCCGGAGGGACACTATACGATCCCCATCGGCAAGGCGGAAATCCGCCGCAAGGGCTCGGCGGTAACCGTGCTCGCCTATGGCACCATGGTGCATGTGGCGCTTGCGGCAGCCGAGGAGACCGGCATCGACGCGGAGGTAATCGATCTGCGCAGCCTGTTGCCGCTCGATCTCGAGACGATCGTCGATTCCGTCACCCGGACCGGGCGCTGCGTCGTCGTGCACGAGGCGACGCTGACCTCGGGCTTCGGCGGCGAGCTGGTTGCCCTCGTCCAGGAGCATTGCTTCTACCACCTGGAAGCGCCGGTCGTACGGGTGACCGGCTGGGACACCCCTTATCCGCATGCCCAGGAATGGGATTACTTCCCCGGGCCGGCGCGCGTCGGTCGCGCGCTCGTTGAAGCGATGGAGGCGTGAGGCCATGGGAGAATTCGTTCTGAAAATGCCGGACGTCGGTGAAGGCGTCGCGGAGGCGGAACTTGTCGAATGGCATGTGAAGCCGGGCGATCCGGTGCGCGAAGACATGGTGCTGGCCGCCGTCATGACCGACAAGGCGACGGTCGAAATCCCCTCGCCGGTATCCGGCAAGGTAATTTGGCTCGGAGCTCATGTGGGCGACACGGTTCCGGTCAAGGCGCCGCTCGTCAGGATCGAAACGGCCGCCGAAACCGGCGAGCCCCCGCCGGACAGCATTCCCGAGGCGCTTGCCGAAGCCGTGCTGGAGGAGCCGGTAACGGCGGCCCCCACGCCTATCAAGCAGGATGCGCGCCCGAAACCGGTCAGAAGCGAGCCCGGGGAAGCGCCAAGGCCGCGCCATGCGCCGGATGGTTCAGCCAAACCGCTTGCCTCCCCGGCCGTGCGCCTGCGCGCGAAGGAAAGCGGTGTCGATCTCAGGCAGGTCGCCGGCACTGGACCTGCCGGCCGGATCACCCATGAGGATCTCGATCTGTTCATCGGCCGCGGGCCCGGCCCGCTGCCAGCGCAGGTCGGGCTCGTTCGGAAGACGGCGGTCGAGGAGGTCAAGATCGCCGGTCTGCGGCGGCGGATTGCCGAGAAGATGTCGCTCTCCGCCTCACGGATCCCCCACATCACCTATGTGGAAGAGGTGGACATGACGGCACTGGAGGATTTGCGGTCGACGATGAACCGCGACCGCAAGCCCGACCAGCCGAAGCTGACGATCCTGCCCTTTCTGATGCGTGCGCTGGTCAAGGCTATTTCGGAGCAGCCCGGCATCAACGCCACTTTCGATGACCATGCCGGCGTCATCCATCGCCACGCGGCCGTCCATATCGGCATCGCCACGCAGACCCCCGCCGGCCTGACGGTACCGGTCGTGCGCCACTCGGAGGCGCGCGGCATCTGGGACTGCGCGGCGGAACTCAATCGGCTGGCGGATGCCGCCCGCAGCGGTACCGCAACGCGCGACGAACTGACCGGCTCGACGATCACGATTACCTCGCTCGGCGCGCTTGGCGGCATTGTCTCGACGCCGGTGATCAATCATCCGGAGGTGGCGATCGTCGGCGTCAACAAGATGGCGATCCGCCCGGTATGGGACGGGACGCAATTCGTGCCGCGCAAAATGATGAATCTCTCGTCGAGCTTCGACCACCGCGTCATTGATGGCTGGGACGCCGCCACCTTCGTCCAGCGACTGAAGACGCTGCTCGAAACACCGGCGCTGATTTTCGTGGAAGGATGATCTCGCAATGAAGGAAATCTCCTGCAAGCTCCTGGTGCTCGGCGCCGGTCCCGGCGGCTATGTCTGCGCCATCCGCGCCGGCCAGCTCGGCGTCGACACGGTGATTGTCGAAAGGGCGAAGGCGGGCGGCACTTGTCTCAATGTCGGGTGCATTCCTTCGAAGGCGCTGATCCACGCCGCCGATGAGTACCACAAGCTCCATGCCGCCGCCTCCGGCAAAAGCCCGCTTGGGCTTTCGCTGAGTTCTCCAGTCATTGACCTCGAGCGGACCGTCGCCTGGAAGGATGGCATCGTCGGGCGCCTGAACAGCGGCGTGACCGGGCTTCTGAAGAAGGCGGGCGTGAAGGCTGTATTTGGAGAAGCACGCTTTGTCGACGGCAAGACGGTCGATGTCGAGACGGAAACGGGCCAGCAGCGCATCCGCGCCGAAACGGTTGTCATCGCCACCGGCTCGGCGCCGGTGGAGCTTCCGGACCTGCCCTTCGGCGGCAGCGTCATCTCTTCCACCGAGGCTTTGGCCCTGACAGAGTTGCCCGAGACTCTTGCGGTCATTGGAGGCGGCTATATCGGCCTCGAACTCGGCACCGCTTTCGCCAAGCTCGGCTCGAAAGTGACCGTGCTCGAAGCGATGGACCGCATCCTGCCGCAATACGACGCCGAACTGTCAAGGCCGGTTATGAAGCGGCTCGGCGAGCTCGGCATAGAGGTTTTCACCCGCACCACGGCGAAGCGCCTTTCGGCCGACAAGCGCGGTCTTCTGGCCGAGGAAAACGGACGGCCCTTCGAAGTTCCGGCAAAAAAGGTACTGGTCACCGTCGGTCGCGGGCCGGTGACGGAGGGCTGGGGCATCCAGGAGATCGATCTCGACCGCTCCGGCCGTTTCATCCGCACCGACGACCAGTGCCGCACGTCCATGCGCGGCATCTACGCGATCGGCGACGTGACCGGCGAGCCGATGCTCGCGCACCGTGCCATGGCGCAGGGGGAAATGGTCGCCGAAATCGTCGCCGGGCAGAAGCGAAGCTGGGACAAGCGGTGCATCCCCGCCGTCTGCTTCACCGACCCGGAAATCGTCAGCGCCGGTTTCTCGCCGGAGGAGGCACGCGCGGCCGGCATCGAGGTCAGGATCGGCCAGTTCCCCTTCCAGGCGAACGGCCGTGCCATGACGACGGTCGCCGAAGATGGCTTCGTGCGCGTCGTCGCCCGCGCCGACAACCACCTCGTCCTTGGCATCCACGCAGTCGGCCATGCCGTCTCGGAACTCTCCGCCGCCTTCGCGCTGGCGATCGAGATGGGCGCGCGATTGGAAGACGTCGCCGGCACCATCCATGCCCACCCGACTCAATCGGAGGCCTTCCAGGAGGCGGCTTTCAAAGCCTTGGGGCACGCACTGCATATTTGAGGTGCGGTGCAGTTTGCCCCTCATCCCGCTGCCGCGACCTTCTCCCCGCATGCAGGGAGAGGGGCGACGCCGCGCCCGTTCATTTCCCATCACCGCTTTTTTCAAGGCCCCGGCTGCAGGTCAGAATTACGTGGCAGCGGGTCGAGGCACGACCTCGTCCCCTCTCCCCGCGTGCGGGGAGAGGGTTAGGGTGAGGGGCAATTTTGTAAAATGTGACGACCGCTACTGCAACAACTCCAGCCCGACCGCCGTCGCTTCGCCGCCGCCGATGCAGAGGGAGGCGATGCCGCGCTTCACGCCGTTTTTTCGCATTGCATGGAGAAGCGTCACGACGATGCGCGCGCCGGAGGCGCCGATCGGGTGGCCGAGCGCGCAGGCGCCGCCATGGATGTTGACGATATCGTCGGAGAGGCCGAGGTCGCGGATCGCCGCCATGGCCACGACGGCAAAGGCTTCATTGATTTCGTAAAGGCCGACGCTCCCCTTCTCCCATCCGAGCTTGTCGAAGAGCTTGTCGATGGCGCCGATCGGCGCCGTGGTGAACCAGGCCGGCTCCTGTGCGTGACCCGCATGGCCGGCGACGACGCCAAGCGGCGTCAGCCCGCGCCTCTCTGCCTCGCTCGCCCGCATCAGGATCAGCGCTGCCGCGCCATCGGAGATCGAGGAGGAATTGGCCGCCGTGACGCTGCCGCCGTCGCGGAAGGCTGCCTTGAGCTTCGGTATCTTCGCCGGATCGGCCTTCGCCGGCTGCTCGTCGCGATCGAGGTTGGCGCTCCTGCGTTTACCGGCATCGACGATCGCCACCATTTCGTCGGCAAAGGACCCGTCTTCAGTCGCCTTTACAGCCCGATCGAGCGAGCGGAGCGCGAAAGCGTCCTGATCCGCTCGCGAAAATTGGTAATGCTGAGCCGTATCCTCGGCATAGGTGCCCATCAGCCGCCCGGAATAGGCGTCCTCCAGCCCGTCCAAAAACATGTGGTCCTTGATCTCGCCATGGCCGAGCCGGAAGCCGCCGCGGGCCTTCGGCAGCAGGTAGGGCGCGTTCGTCATGGACTCCATGCCGCCGACCGCCAGGACCGAGGCGCTGCCGGAGACAAGCGCGTCGTGGCCGAGCATCAGCGCCTTCATGCCCGAACCGCAGACCTTGGAAACGGTCGTCGAGGGCGTTTCCTGACCGAGCCCGGCGCCGAGTGCCGCCTGCCGGGCCGGATTCTGCCCGACACCCGCGGGCAGGACATTGCCCATCAGCACTTCGTCGACCTTGTCGAGGCTGGCGCCATCCAGCGCCGCCTTCAGTGCAGCCGACCCGAGCTCCGGTGCCGTCATATCCTTGAGCCCGCCCTGGAACGTGCCCATCGGCGTGCGCGCCGCCGACACGATGACCACCGGATCGCGATTGCTCATTGTATTCCTCCTACAGGGCCGATGATCGGTCGGCCTTTACGTGTTCGCGATCATGGCCCAGGCGGAGTTCGCTCATCCCGCTGCCGCGACCTTCTCCCCGTAGGTCGGGGAAAAGGGACACGTGGCACCGGCTCGCTCCCCCAAGCGGATGATAGGGGAAACGGGAACGCCTCCCCCTCTTCCCGCAAGCGGAGAAGGGCTAGTCCTCGGGTTAAAACCCGTTCATGGCGACTATAACCGCCGAATACGGCAAGGCAACGTCGGCGCGTCGGGAACTTCGCCCCATCCGCTCCGACGCGTAGGAGCCCGGGCTCGGTGGGAAGACGACGACGCGGTTGCCGTTGATGAAGGTGCGGTGGTGGATATGGGCGTGAACGGCGCGGGCCAGCACTTGGCTCTCGATGTCGCGGCCGATCGAGACATAGTCCTCGGCCGTCTTGATCCCGGCCGCCTCTCGTCCCTTGTCAGCGCTCGTACTTCTCCACCTTCTGCTCGATGGCACCGAAGATCGAATGGCCGCTCGCGTCTTTCATCTCGATCCTGACGATGTCGCCGAACTTCAGGAAATGCGTCTTCGGCGCACCGCTCTCGATCGTTTCGATCATGCGCAGCTCCGCCAGGCAAGAATAGCCGACGCCCCCCTCCGACACCGGTCTGCCCGGGCCGCCATCGAGCTTGTTCGACACGGTGCCCGAGCCGATGATCGTGCCGGACGTGAGCGGGCGGGTACGGGCCGCATGGGCGATCAGCTGCGGGAAATCGAAGGTCATGTCGATGCCGGCATTGGCTCGACCAAAGGGCCTGCCATTGAGATCGACGCGAAGCGGCAAATGCAGCTTGCCGCCGTCCCACGCCTCGCCCAGTTCGTCCGGCGTCACGGCGACCGGCGAGAAGGCGGAAGACGGCTTCGACTGGTAAAAGCCGAATCCCTTGGCGAGTTCGGCTGGAATGAGCCCGCGCAGCGAAACATCGTTGACGAGCATGATGAGGCGGATCGCCTCGCGCGCCTCCTCGACCGTCGCGCCCATCGGCACATCGTCGACGATCACCGCGACCTCGCCCTCCATGTCGATGCCCCAGGCCTCGTGCGCCATGAGGATCGGGTCGCGCGGCCCGAGGAAACTGTCGGATCCGCCCTGGTAGATCAGCGGATCGTTCCAGAAGCTTGCGGGCATCTCCGCGTTGCGCGCCTTCCTGACCAGTTCGACGTGGTTGACATAGGCGGAGCCGTCAGCCCAGTGGAACGCCCGCGGCAAGGGCGAGGCGGCATCGTGCTCGTGGAAACGCATGGCCGGCTGGGAGCCGGTTTCGATGCCGTCGGCGACGCGCGCCAGCCGGGGTCCGGCATGCGCCCAGTCGTCGAGGGCCGCCTGCAGGGTGCGGGCGATATGCCCGACTTCCGAGCAACGGGTGAGGTCTTTCGAGACTACGACGAGCCTGCCGTCGCGGGTGGAATCTTTCAGCGTCGCGAGTTTCATGGTGTTTCCCGAAATGTTCTGTTGTGATCCGCGCCGACCGGCGCGAACCCGTTGCAGCATGTCACGGTTTGTTGCGGAAAGTCACTTGTTTCCGGGCGTGCCGTCGAATTTCCGCTCGCGTCCGGACCAGCAATTCCTATAGCCGAGCCTGACTGATCTCAATTCGCCGTTCGCCCCCTTCTCGAAGCCGCCGCCGCATCGATTGAACGGGCCATGGGAAAGTCGCGCGCGGCGGATGAACCTATGCCCGCACGCGCTCCGGGATCGGCAGGCCCTCGAAGCTTTTCAAAGTCTCGAGCACGATCGAGGTCTTGACGTGCTGGACGCTGTCATGCGGCAAGAGCACATCGTTGACGAAGCGCGATAGTCCGGCAAGGTCGGGTGTTACGACGCGCAGGTGATAATCCATCTCGCCGGTCAGCGCATAGGCCTCCAGCACCTCCGGCAGCCCGGAAATCAGCTTGGCGAACCGCTTCGCATTGTCGCGATTGTGGGTGGCGAGCGTCACCGAAATCACCACCATCAGGTCGAGCCCGAGCTTCTGCCGGTCGATCTGCGCCTGATAACCGGTGATATAGCCTTCCGCCTCCAGTCGCGAGCGCCGCCGCGAACATTGCGACGGCGAAAGCGCGATCCGCTCCGACAACTCGTTGTTGGTCAGATGCCCGTCGCGCTGCAACGCGCTGAGGATCTTGAGATCAAAACCGTCGAGTTGCTCCATTTCATGCATCATCACGCCCATATACGCACAATTCGTGCACCGCTTCGCCCAGCTTACGCAAGAATACAAGCATCATGCATCGCATCTGCGGCATACTCCAGCAAAAGTTCTGGAGGAATGAGAGGAGACTTCGATGGGTCCGTTCCCGCATGACGCCCCACCCGCAACGATCTCGGCGGACAACCCCGCTGGAACGGACGGCTTCGAGTTCGTGGAATTCGCCCATCCGGAGCCGGAAAAGCTCGAGGCGCTTTTCGCGCGCATGGGCTACACCCCCGTTGCACGGCACAGGGAAAAGAACATCACCGTGTGGCGGCAGGGCGACATCAATTACATCCTGAATGCCGAGCCCGGTTCGCATGCGATGCGCTTCGTCGACAAGCATGGCCCCTGTGCACCGTCCATGGCGTGGCGCGTCGTCGACGCCAAACAGGCCTTCGAACATGCCGTGTCGAAGGGCGCCGAAGCCTATGCGGGCAGCGACAAGACCCTCGATGTCCCGGCGATCGTCGGCATTGGCGGCTCGCTTCTCTATTTCATCGACAGCTATGGCGAGAAAGGCTCGGCCTATGAGGCCGAGTTCGAATGGCTCGGCGCCCGCGATCCGAAGCCGGAGGGCGTCGGCTTCTATTATCTCGACCACCTGACTCACAATGTCTATCGCGGCAACATGGACAAATGGTGGGCCTTCTACCGCGAGCTCTTCAACTTCAAGCAGATCCACTTCTTCGACATCGACGGTCGCATCACCGGCCTGCTCAGCCGGGCGATCACTTCACCCTGTGGCAAGATCCGCATTCCGCTGAACGAGTCGAAGGACGAAACCAGCCAGATCGAGGAATATCTGAAGAAATACAAGGGCGAAGGCATCCAGCACATCGCCGTCGGCACCGAGGCGATCTACGACGCGACGGACAAGCTCGCGGCAAACGGCCTCAAATTCATGCCCGGGCCGCCGGACACCTACTATGAGATGTCGCACGAGCGCGTGCACGGCCATGAGGAACCGATCGAGCGGATGAAGAAGCACGGCATCCTGATCGACGGCGAGGGCGTGGTCGACGGCGGCATGACGAAGATCCTGCTGCAGATCTTCTCGCGCACCGTAATCGGCCCGATCTTCTTCGAATTTATTCAGCGTAAAGGCGACGAGGGTTTTGGCGAGGGAAACTTCCGGGCGTTGTTCGAATCGATCGAAGCCGATCAGATCCGCCGCGGCGCCCTGCAGCGGCGTGCGTAGACGCGCTCGTGCGCCCTTCCAAGCGCGCAAGGATGCTGAAACTCTTTGACGCCGCGTGTCCGACCAGATGCGCGGCGTCATTGCAGCCATCGAGGCCGTCAGTTGCGCCAGCGGGGCGGGCTCGCGTCGCCGTCATGCCTGAAGTAGCGGGACGCCGCTTCGGTCCGGTTTCGCACGTTCATCTTCTTGTAGATGTTGCGGACGTGAACCTTGACGGTGTTCTCCGACAGGCCGAGGCGGTCGGCAATGATCTTGTTCTGCGTGCCCATGCAGATCAGATCGAGGATCTGGACCTCCCGGCTTGTCAGCAGGCCTCTGCCGATATCGCTCTTCGGTGCCGGGATCATGGTTTCGCCGCGTGTCTCGCGCTGGGCAGGCGTGGCACCGCCTGCCTCAGACCGCGGCGCCAGCCGACGCAGCAGGGCGGCCGGAAAATGCTCGCCGCCCTTCATCAGGAGATCTATGGCGGTCAGGCAGACATCGAGATGGAGGTTCAAGGGCAGGACGCCATGGATCAGCCCCTCGTCGACAAAGCCGGCGATCGATGAATCGACCTCGTCCGCATTCTCGACGACGAGCCCGATCGAGGCCCGCGGATGGAACTCGTGGATCGTCCTGATGACCGATGGAAACGTGCTCGCCGGTAGGCGGTAGAGCATGATCAGCGCCACATCGTCGAGATTGCCGTCGAGCAGGCTGTCGGCCTCCGAAAGGCTCACGACTTCATTCCCCTGGAATCGGGTGCTGATCGCCTGCGTCAGACATTCGGCGAGCAGATCCGCCCTGGCGAGCATTACGATCTTCGTTTTCTTCGCTAAAACCTTGTTGTTGTCCTCAAATTCGCTCAAACTGGAGCCGGTACGATACATTATCCCCTCCTTGGGCATTCCCCCTATCTTCTGAGGGTATTGGAGCGCCCTGTCTGAAAATGCTTTCGATCAAAAATGCGAATTCACTAACCACGAAAAAACCTCGTGATGGCTAATGTATCGTAAATATGGGGGATAAGAAACAGCCCAAAAGGGTTAGATTCGGGCGCCATTCCCGTCCAAATAGTCCCAATTTGCACCAATTCTGGGTGAGTCGTGCTGATGTCAAGTCTGCGCAGCCGTTGGCGTCTCCGTCTTTTTCGCGCGAAGCGGGGACCCGGGCATTCTAGCGGGTATGTCAGGTTGCACTTGTCGCAATCCTGTACCTCGAAATGAGGAGCACAGGCGCCATCTCGCCATCAACCTGAACCACTTTATACTCCAAAGGGGCTAGCGGCGGCGCATCACAGCCTCGGCAGGCATATATGCCTGCGGTCTTCCGGCGAGCAGATGTCCAGACTCGACGACCCATCGCCACAAAATCCCGCGGGGGTTGAGACTCGGCAGACAATTCCATCTTTCGGGCATGCAGCCTCGGATTCACAATGTTAACATCGCCTTAATGGCGGGACAGTCCTAAGGGGTATGGGCGACTCGCTTCGCTCGACAAGACGACCGCTTCCTCGGAGGCAATATCCGGCTGTGCTGCACGCATCCCGATTGACCTCATCCGCCAAGCGACGGCCGGGACTAACCATAATTGGTATCTTCCACTTCTCCCCATTCGGGATCACACTGTACCGGTCGCATGGAGTTGTATGCGTCTCCGGACAAGGTTCAGCGTAGGTTTGGAAAGTGTTTATATTGCATTTGTATGACAAAGAGTATGACTATCAATTATCAACACCTAATGCGTTAGCGGAATTTACCTACGCCGTGAAATGTATATTGAATGAAATACAGATAGTATCGAAACACCCGCAGATGAATATTGATAGTTCATCTGAGTGAGAGCCAGCGCCAAAAAATCCTATAAAGATGAAGGGGTTTCGGTGCTGGCTCCTTCCTCCGTTTCTCCACAGCGTAAGAAAGCCTCTCCTCAACGGGGGAATGAGTATCGCTCGACGATAGCCCAGATTTCCTTGTTGATCCTCATGATCTGCTCGATCGCCTCGTTGATCCTGGCAATCTCGGAATCATCAATCTGTTCGATCTTGCCGTATTTGATCGTGTCCTTGCTGTCGAAAATGCTCATCAGTTGCGTGCTCGCCTGGTCGCCGGTTTCGTCGAAGGAATAGATGCAGTGGCTGTACTTGTTCCTGAGTTTGCCCTGCCGGCCAAGCTGCTGTGTCACTGCGAGAATTTCCTGCCGCCGAGCGAGGGGCGTCTTTTCCAGTTTGGCGAGCCGTTCGACGAGCTCGATACGGGCGCGCGTCGTATTCAGCGTGAGAAAGATGACGATGGCGGTTTCCTTGTCCACTTTCGCAAGGCCCGCAATCAGGTAGATGAGCAGACTTTCCGTGTTGGTCCACGTGTAGTTCAGCTGTCCGATTAAAAGGAGTATCTCGTGGAACTTCTTCATGAGCCGATAAGCCTCGGTTGCCGCACGCAGGATCCTTTTACAGCCACAATAGCGCATTCCAGTCTTCGGAGAAATTTACCGCGAACGAAAACGCATCGGCCGCAGAATACCTCCGAGGCGGTAGGCTCTGACCCTCGAAAGTCTTTCCGAGATACGTCACACACGCAACAGCCTCTTACGGGTGACCGACCTTTGCCGGGCATCGCCTAGGGGGGTTAGCCCGAACTGACAGCTTACAATTCCAGCCTGTTGGCAACACACTTTTCACGCACAACAGAGGGCAGGTATGCCCAGGTTTGCGTTGACCAGTACTGCGTCTGGGCCGGAATGCCCCCTCGAAAGCCTGGCTGCTGTTCCCCACATTCAAGGGAGGTGAATGCCAGAGCACACGCGCCGATCCCGGCCGCGCATTTGCGTGCGCCCGGAGATCCTTTCCACTGAAAAATCTTCATGTCAACTTCAGACCGCGCACGGCCAAAATCCGCGTGAGAGATGAAAGCGGTTCGGTTGTGGCGGCCTCAACTTTGAGGACGTAGCTATGAGCAATAACAAAAACTTCCTGTGGCCATGGGATAATCAGTCCCAAAGCCAGGACCAGTTGCAGGGCCAGGCCCAAGCCGAGCTTCAGGCCCAGCTCGAGCTCCAGGAACAGGAGCAAGAACAGGAACAGGAGCAAGAGCAGGAGCAGGAGCAGGAGCAAGATCAGGACCAGGACCAGTATCAGGGTCAGTACAGTGAGTCTTATAACGGCAACCTGAACGGCAACGGCAACGGCAACCTGAACCTGAATGGCAATCTCAACGGCAATGGCAATCTCAACCTGAATGGCAACGACAACGCCAATGCCAATGCAAATGCCAATGCAAACGACAACACGAACAGCAATAGCAACACCAACACCAGCGACACCACGGTCGACGTATCGAGCACGACCGACGTCGACGTCGACATCGATCTTGATCTGAGCGGCTATGAGCCGTCCGACGACGACTTTGTCGACATCGACAATTCGTCGATCCATGGCATGGCCAATGTCAGCTTCAGCAACATCCTCAACGGCTCGCTCAATGGCGCGGGCAATGATGTCGGCAATGTCATCAGCCAGTCCGCCATCATGTCGGATGACGACACCCTCAACGGTGTCTCCAACAGCGGCACGCTGACCCAGAGGGGCGATGCCACCGGCGGCACGGCCACCTCCGACGACGGCATCGATGCCGAGGGGGATGGCGGTTCGGGCGGCGATGATGCCGATGCCGATGGCGGCGACGGCGGCGACGGCGGCTTCGCCGTGGGCGGCTTCTCGTTTGGCGGCGATGCCGATGGCGGCGATGCCGATAGCGACGCGGACGGCGGCGACGGCGAAGGCGGCCTCGCGGCTAGCGTCGGCGTCGGCACCGGCGGCGCCAGCGGCGACGCGAATGGTGGTGCAGCAACCGGCGGCTACGGCGGCAACGGCGGTGCAGGCCTCGGCGTCGGGCTTGGGCTCGGTGTCGGCCTCGGCGTCGGCGCTGCAGCCGGCGGTGAAGGTGGCGAGAACGGAGCAGGCGACGGCGGCGAAACCGGCGACATCGAGAGCGACGAGGCCGAGGCCGAAGATGCCGGCGACGGCGGCGACGGCGTCGATGACATCGATGCCGACGATTTCGTGGTCCCGGTCCTGAACTTCGGCGGCGACGGCGGCGACAATGACGGCGGCAACAGCGTCGCTTTCGGTGAGACTGGCAACGCCAATGGTGGCAGCTCCGATGATGCCGGCGACGGCGGCGACGCGCTCGGTGCAGGAGTCGGTCTCGGTGCAGGCTTCGGCCTTGGCGCCGGCATCGGCGGTGCCGGCGGCGCCGGCGGCGGTGCTTCCGCGGATGGCGGAACGACCGGCAATGCCAGTGGCGGTGCCGGCACGGGCGGCGCAGCGACCGGCGGCGCGGGTGACGGCGGCCTTGCACTCAGCGGCGCATGGGCCGGAGATGCCTCGGCCGACGGTGGCGCGGGCGGCGATGCCTTCGGCGGCGCTGGCGGCGCCGGCGGCGCCGGCGGCTTTGCCACAACCGGAGACGGCGGGTTTGGCGATGCCGGGACGTGGGGTTCCTACAATGGAGACGATGGCTTCGTTGAAGGGCATTCCTCCGCAACGGCCGATGCCGTGATCGACACCAACGCCTTCAACCAGCAGATCGTGCTCGGCGCCAATCTGCAGGGCAACACGGTCGATATGACGGTCGTCGGCGGCGACTACAGCTCGTCGGTCATCGGCG
Source organism: Ensifer sp. LCM 4579 (assembly GCF_001854885.1). GTDB lineage: Bacteria > Pseudomonadota > Alphaproteobacteria > Rhizobiales > Rhizobiaceae > Sinorhizobium. The sequence goes on from NZ_MDDV01000035.1 coordinate 319,285, forward strand.
AAGACGACGACGCCTGACCGTAACGCACGCCGCCGACTCACACTCGGAATAAGGCATTGAACCGGACTGCGCGAGCCCGCCTCGCGCAGTCCAGCAGCACCGCAAGCAAAAGGGGGGCTGACAATGACCTTGCATTTCGACAAGGCCACCGAGGCCATAGCCCATTTCATCGGACTGTTTGAAATCAAGATCGAGGAGCTTCGGCTGCGCGAGGCCCACGAGGAGTTCACGGCATCCCGGCAAGACGAGCGGGCCCCGCCGGAACTTCCTTTCGTGCCGGTCAATGTAAAGGCGCCGTACGATCTCGAGGACTTCAATCCGGATGTCCCCTATAAGCCGCTCGCGCCGGGACTGGTGGGGCTGGTGACCTGGTCGCATGTCGGGCCGTTGCCGCCGACATTCTCCGCACCCGGCGACATGGCAGCCCTCGCCAAACCCGGGCTTCTCCCCCAGCACTGGTCGACCGCCAAGTCATCCTCGCTGACGCTCGACTTGCAGATCGATCCGCCCGGATCGGTCGCCGTGTACACCTCCCAGTATATACGGCTTTCGGACAATGATTTCGTCAGCATTGGCGGCCATGGATTGGATTTCGACCTGCGGATCGACAACAGCGCGGGGTTGGCCGGGCTCATCGAGACCGCACGGCAGGTTTCCCCCCTCGCCGACGCGGAGGAGCCTGGCACCGCGGATGCGGTTCTCACCTTTGTCGACACCGCCTCCCAGCAACTGGAGGCCTATTCCGCAGCGAGCGATGGCGAGCACGGTCTGTTCGTGGCCAGATCCGATTCGCTCGAAGGCACCTATGTCAATGGTGAACTCGTCGACGAAGCGCCGCGCCTCGAAGACTACCTTCCTGAGCCGGACGAGACGGCGACCGAGACACCGATCCTATCCTCACATGCCAGCGGATCCTTCGCAGCGGGCGAAGGTCCGGTAGCCGCAAAGGCCGCGGTCGAGTTGGAAGCCGGCGGCAATACCCTGGTCAATTCCGTCGTGCTGACGAACAACTGGCTGCAATCGCATGTCCTGGCGGTCGCCGGCGACCATGTCGAACTCAACGCGATCGTCCAGATCAACGCCTGGTGCGACAGCGATCTCGTAAGCCCTGCCCTGAACGACTGGAAACTCATCGGGGAGAATCCGACCCGCGCCTTCAACATCGCGATGTTCAAGCATCTGGAACCCTCGCCCGCAGAAAGCGGGCACGCCGGCAGCGGCGACTTCCCCAAGGCCTGGGCGATCACGGAGATCAAGGGCGACCTCCTGATCATGAACTGGCTCGAGCAGTTCACCTTCATGACGGATGAGGACGTCGCCATTCTGTCATGCACTGGCGCGACGACCTCGATCATCGCCGGCGGCAACACCGCGATCAACAACATCTCGCTCGCCGAACTGGGATCCTACTACGATCTCATCTTCGTCGGCGGGCACGTCTACGACGCCAACATCATCCAGCAACTGAACATCCTGTTCGACAACGATCACGTCGGCGCCGTCGACGGCTTCGGAACGTGCGGCGAAGGTTCCGTCTCCACGGGCGGCAACCTGCTCTGGAACTATGCGGGGATCGTAGAAGCTGGCGGCGCGACGAGCGTCAAGCCGATGCCGCAGTCCTATCTCGATGCCCTCGACAAGCTGGCAAACGGGAAGAAGTCGCTCCCGGACGATGTCCTTCAGGATGACGTTTTCGCCGGCATGAAGGGACTGAAGGTGCTCTATATCTCGGGCAACCTCATCAATCTCAATTATGTCAAGCAAACGACCATTCTCGGAGACGGCGACCAGGTTGCGCTGGCGAAAAGCACTCTGGTGACCGGTTCCGACGGGGATTGGTCGATCTCGACCGGCTCGAACGTGCTCGTCAACCATGCGGGGATTCTCGATGTCGATGCCGGCGCAACGATTTATGCCGGCGGCGGCGCCTATTCCGACGAAGTTCTCATCCAGGCCGAGTTGATCACCGACGAGCCCAATCTCGGCGGCCGGGATCCCGATGCGCTGGTGAACGAAGCGGTCGCCTTCCTCGGCGACGACATGATGGCGCCCGACCCCGGGCCACAGCCGATGGACCACGGGCAGTCGGATTTCGGGCGATCTCACAATGACAGGACGGACAAGGGACCGTCTGATCATGCCTCGCCCCATATCGATGCCGATCCCATGCACAGCATGCTTGCCTGACAGGGACGCGGGAGGAGATCATGACCGACACCCCCGCCCCGTCCCTGCGACTATCCGCAAGCGACGGCGAGAAGATTTCTCCGGCTGACATCATGACGGATCAGCCACAGCGGAAGATCGATGCAGAGGCTGCCGGGCAGCAATTGCTTCGCGAGATCGACAATCGGGAGGATGTATTGAATAGCACCGTGAAGAAGATCGACGGGGTTCTCTATGAGCTTCGTGGCGGAGCCGCTGCGAGCGACTGCCCGGGCACGAATCACGCAAACCCCACGGCCTCACCGCCGATCGGAGAGGCCGCAACGGCAGGGGGCGCGGCAGCGAGGCCCGAAAGCACACGACAGGCCCGGCCGGCCCCGAAGGCAGTTCCTCCGGTTGAAGCGGAAGTCCGGCCCGAACCGCGTGACCAGGACAAGCCTCGGCCCGCCCGGGAGGCAGATGAACCGGCCCGACGCGAGGAGAGGCCGGCGCCGGAGACCAAGGCCGAGGTGAAGGCCGAAGCGAAGTCCGAGGTGAAGGACAAGACCAGCGTGCCGGGGATGGTCGTGATCGACGGCGACCGCGGGCCGGTCAAGACTGAGAACCGGTCGCCCGACAAGGGCGGTTCGGACGGCGGCGGTTCGGACGGCGGCGGCAATGGCGGCGGCGGCAATGGCGGCGGCGGCGTCTTCCACAAGCGCCTCGGACCGGTCGATTTCTCGGCGAGCCTCAAGGCGGGCCTCAAGGCGATCCGGCAGAACCTGATGATCGTGATGGTCTTCACGATCGCCACCAATGTCCTGGTGCTCGCGATACCGGTCTATCTGTTCCAGATATCGGACCGGGTATTGACCAGTCGCTCGATCGACACGCTGGTCATGCTCACCGTCCTGATCGTCGGCGCGGTGATCCTTCAAGCCGTGTTTGACGGAATCCGCCGCATGATCCTCATGCGAACCGCCGTGGAGGTCGCCGCCCAGCTCGGCGCACCGATCCTCAGCGCCGCCGCCAGGGCCTCGCTCCATAGCAACGGGCGCGAATACCAGACGCTGGGCGACCTGCAGCAGCTTCGCTCCTTCCTCGTCTCCGGCACGCTGCTTTCCTTCCTCGACGCGCCGATCGCGCCGTTCTTCGTCGTGGCGGTCTTCCTGATCCATCCGCATCTCGGCTCGATCGTCATTGCATCGTCCCTGCTGCTTCTCATCGTCACCGTGCTCAATCAGAAGGCGACAGCCGCATCTTTCGGCGCGGCCAACAGTTTCCAGACGAAGGCCAATCTCCACCTCGATTCGATGTCGCGCAATTCGCAGATCATCAATGCGCTCGCGATGATCCCCGAAACCGTTCGTATCTGGGGCAAGGACATGGCGGGCTCGCTGAAGTCCCAGGTGCTGGCGCAGGACCGCAACATCGCCTTCGCCTCGCTGTCCAAGGCCGTGCGGCTCCTCACCCAGGTGTCCATGCTCGGCTGGGGCGCCAACCTCGCACTGCACGGCCAGCTCACGGGTGGCATGGTGATCGCGGCCTCGATCATCGCCGGCAGGGCCCTCGGACCGATCGAAGGCGCGATCGAGGGCTGGCATCAGGTCATCCAGTCCCGCGCCGCCTATGGGCGCATCGCCGCGCTGCTGCAGGCCTCGCCGCTCAATTTCGAGCGGCTGAAACTGCCGCGTCCCGAAGGGCGGCTCGATGTGGAACGGCTGCTTTTCGTGCCGCAGGGCACCAAGCGCGTCGTCCTCAACGGCGTCAGCTTCGCGCTTAATCCCGGCGATTCGCTGGCGGTAATCGGCAGTTCAGGTGCCGGCAAGACAACGCTCGGCAAGATGCTCGTCGGCTCCATTCTGCCGACATCCGGCAATGTCCGGCTCGACCTCATGGATCTGAGAAACTGGGACCAGCGCCAGTTCGGCGAGAACATCGGCTACCTGCCGCAGGACGTCCAGCTGTTTCCGGGAACGATCAAGGCCAATATCGCGCGCATGCAGGAGGAGGCGACCGATGCCGACATCTACGCGGCCGCCAAGCTCGCCGACGTGCACGACATGATCGCCTTGCTGCCGCACGGCTACGAGACCTTCGTCGCCGCCGACGGTGCGCCGCTCTCCGGCGGACAGAAACAACGCGTCGCGCTTGCCCGCGCCTTTTTCGGCAATCCGCGCATGGTGGTGCTCGACGAGCCCAACTCCAATCTCGACAGCGCCGGCGAGGCGGCGCTGACGCGCGCGCTCCAGCATGCCAGGGAGCAGAAGATCACCGTCATCACCATCACCCAGCGGCCCGCCCTCCTCAGCAGCGTCGACAAGGTACTGCTTCTGGTGAACGGCACGGTGGCTCTGTTCGGCATGCGCCAGGACGTGCTCAAGGCGATCGCCGCGCGCGGCATGAACCTCGAAGGCAACCCGCTTGCGCAAAACCAGCTGATGTAGGCAACCATGGCGCACACAGTCAACATCCACGATCTGGAATGGTTCTCCGAGGTTCCGCGCTCGATCTGGCGCCACACCTTGATCGGTCTCGCCCTGATGGCGGTCACGTTTGGAGGCTTCAGCCTCTGGGCCTTCACCGCACCGTTGGCCGCGGCCATCATCGCCCAGGGAAGTTTCGTCGCCACCGGGCAGAACAAGATCATCCAGCATCTCGAAGGCGGGATCATCAAGGAGATTCTCGTGAGCGAAGGCGATCACGTGCAGATGGGCCAGCCGCTCGTGCATCTGGACGAGACGGCGGCGCTCGCCAATGAACGCCAACTCTTTCTACGCCGGGCGCGGCTCGAGGCGATCGTCGCCCGGCTGACGGCGCAGATCCAGGGTGCCGATGCGATTGCCCTTCCCGCCGTGCTGCAGCAGCAGTTGCAGGACGCGGAAATACGGTCGATCGTCGACAGCCAGGAGCTCAACTTCCGGGCCTGGAGGAGCAAGCTCGACAGCGAAATCGAACTGTTCAGGCAGAACATCGAAGGGTTCCGGTTCCGCGCCGAAGGTTATACCCAGCAACTCCGGGCAGTTCGGCGGCAACTCGCGCTTCTTCAGGAGGAACATGCCGGCAAGCAGACGCTGCTCGCGAAGAACCTGATCCGCAAGACCGAGATCAAGTCGATCCAGCGGGCGATCGCCGACGCCGAGGGGCAGATCGGCAGGCTCATGGCCGAGATTTCGGAAACCGGAGCGCAGATCCTCAAACAGGAACATCAGGTCCGGCAGACGGAAGGAAGCTATCGGGAGGCGGCGCTCGAGGAATTGCAGAAGGTGGAGGCCGAACTCGATACGGTGCGCGAGCAGTTGAGAGGCGCCGCGAACGTCCTGCGCCGCGCCACCATCGACGCGCCGGTCACCGGCACGGTCGTGCGGCTTCACTACCATACGCCCGGCGGGGTCATCGAGAGCGGCAAGCCGATCATGGAAATCCTGCCGTCGGACGTGCCGCTCATCATCGAGGCGCAGGTCCTGCGCACCGAGATCGACAGCGTGAAAATCGGCCAGCACGCCATCGTCCGGCTGACCGCGCTCAACCAGCGCACCACGCCGGTCCTGAACGGCAAGGTCTTCTATGTCTCCGCCGACTCCGTTCCCGACTCCGCGAGCAACCCTGCGCGGGAAGTCTATCTGGCCAGGGTCAGCCTGCCGGTCAGCGAGCTCTCCCGGGTCCGCGGCTTTGCGCCGACCCCCGGCATGCCGGCGGATATCCTGATCCAGACGGCCGAGCGTACCTTCTTCGACTACCTGACGAAGCCCATTCGGGACAGCATGGCGCGGGCTTTCATGGAGCGGTGACGGCCTGCGGCATGTCCCTACGGCGCTCGGGCGCGTCATTTTTAAGCGCCGCGCATCTTTTCAGACGCGCAAAGATCATGTTCGGAGCCTGGGACAAATCGCGCGGGCTGCGGTCATGGTGCGGCGCGGCCGGGAACGCTTCTTATACCAACCTGCACCGATATTGACCGATTGCGCCGGAGCGATTTCGGCGTGCGGCAAGGAGAAAGCCGCAAGCGGACCAGGTGGTCCGGTGAGGACTTTCGACACAGCCCGAAGGCCGAAAGCGCCCGGCCCTTCGGGTGGGCCGTCTGTCGGCCGCCGGCCGCGTCGCAATCCTCGACCGATGCATGAGCATCGCTCTGCGGTCTGCTCCTAACCGGACATCCGCAGCCGGTCCCACGCAATCGGCCAATGTCGGTGCAGGTTGGTATTACATCTTCCGCGTTAATCCAAAAGCATAGTCACTCTGTTTCGCACCCTGCTTCTACCTTAAGTGGATAGGTTCAATAGTCGGGGCCGGCGGCGTATAATTGAATTTTATTCTTTATTACATTTTCATCGGGGCTGAGCGATGAGAGTAGACATTATTGAACACGTTGACGGTTTCGAAAAAGTTCGCCGGGACTGGGAGCAACTATTTCACGAAGATCCCGAGGCTCATGCGGGCCTGTCCTGGGACCGGCTGCGCAAACATTTTTCGCGTGCAGGGCGATGGTCTGTCCTGGCGCTGGGCGACGAGCAATCCGGCGGAGGATATTGCGCGTTCCTGCCCTTTGAAGTGAAGACCTATCTCGACGAGAGCAACGGGCTTTTCTGTGACGAGATCCTGATGCTCGGCAATTGCGGCACCGGCCGCAGCGGCATGCTCTGCACGCCGGTGCTCGAGGGCGAAGCGGTGGATGCCTGCGCCGGTTGCATCGGTATGGAGAACTGGGCGCGCATGAAGATGGAATGGCGCGAGCCTGTCTCCCCCCGGCTCGAACGATTGCTTCGGGCTTTTGCCACCGAGCGCTTCCTCTGCGAAGAAGCCGGCGGCGTCGTGTGCCACAGCCAAGGCGATCGCTATCACTCTCTGCTCATAAGGACGCGGAGCGGCCGCAATCTGCGCGGCTGCCTCAACCGCCGCAGCATCGATTTCGTCTTCGAACGTGCCATGGACCTGCACGCCCGGGGAGAGTTCGACCGGGCGGAGGCGGCCTATCATCAAGTGGCCCGTTCGGCGCCCCGCCATATCCACGCCCGCTACGCGCTGGCGCAACTGTGCTGCGACAGGGGTGACTATGCCGAGGCGGAGCAGATCTATCGCGGACTGCTTTCCCTCATGCCGCAGGGCGACCGGATCCTGCATCGGCTCGGCGACGCGCAGATGGCCCAGGCGCTATACCACGACGCGAGCGAGACCTTCGAGAACCTGCTCGGTCGCCACCCGCACCTCGGCGTGATCCGCTACAAGCTGGCCGTGTGCCTGCTGGCGGCGGGCCTGAGGGAGGCGGCGATCGCCGCCTTCCAGAGCTTTGAAGACATCGTGTCCGACGATCCGGATCACATGCGGTGCAAGGCGAAATCCCGCGAGGCCCTATGGTATCTCGGCACATTGGCGGAATCGCAAAGCCCGCAGGCCGATGGCCGAACGCCGCAAGGAGCGGAAGAAGCCCGCCGCCGTTCCCCCGCCGTGACGTGCGCGAACCCGCTCGGCCTCGCCACGCCGCTTCTCAGGCCTTCGCTGCCCCGGGGGGTATCGACGCACCTGCATGCGAGGGCGTCGCTTTACGGAGGCTTCGGCTCGAGGCTGAAGCATTGACAAGCGCATCCGCCTACAGCGCCGCGCGTCTTTTCAGACGCGCAAAGGTCGCTGTAGCTCTTTGAATCTGCGCATCGAGCTTTCCGAAAGTCGGGTACGGTTTTCGGGCCGATGCGCTAAGTTCGACACGGACTCACCGGCGCCGAATGCGGGCGATGATGCCGGCATGCGACGACAGGCAGGCGCCGGCCACCAGCAGGAAAAGCGCGACCCAGAGCGCTGGTACCGACAGAGGCAGCAAGGACCAATCGCCGCGCAGAAGCTGCGGAAGAGAGAGGCCGGAAAGGCCGGCCTGCGCGCTCGACGCCCGCACCACGCCGAACATCGACGCGACCAGCGCGACATGCGCGTGAATAAAGCGTGTCCTCATATAACGTTGCGGCCGGACCGCAAGCGGGACCCCCAGCACTGCGGCTGCCAAGAGCCCCGCCACGGCCGCTTCGAGGCCGATACCATCCAGAAGCAGGAAGGCAGGCTCGCGCACCGCCGGAAGGATCGTCATATAGAGCCACCAGGCCATTGCGCTCGACGGGAATTGCGCCAACAGAAGCATGCTCAGGAGAAGAACCGCAGCCAAGGCATAGGCAAGGGACGGTCCAAGTCGAACAAGAGTGAGAACCCAGGAGCGCATGGGACGTGCATCCTTTTCGGTTGAAGGCGGCCTTTCCGGCGGCAGAATCCCTGCATCATAGGAGATGGCGCTTAAGCGGAGCTCACCACCGCTCATTGCAAGGCACGGCCGAAGCAGCTTGACCACCTTCAGGCCGACCGATTCGCTCCTCACGAACCGCCTCCCCCTCCAAATTCCGGTGCAAACGGCTATACGAGACAGGGAAATGTGTCTCTTTAATGCTACGCGCCAGCTCAATTCTTCATTTGTTAGCTTTTCTTAGGGAAGAATTCACGTGAGGACCGGCACTTGCTTGGCTAGGATGCACCCGTAAGTTTGGGGGTAGGTATGATCGCATTGCAAGTTGGATCACGAATCGCATGCCTTACGTCGCTGCTGGCCGTCGGGATTTTCCTGGCGGGATGCCAGTCCGCCGCTTTCGACGATGTGGCCGCATTCGGCGATAGCGCCAAGACGCTGGAGGACGACTCGGCGGTCGCCTTTTACAAGAACGACGAACTGATCACGAAAGGAAAGCTGCAGTTCAAGGAAAAGAACTACGGCAAGTCCTACGCCATCTACAAGCGCGCGGTGGCGGTGTTCCCTCAGGATCCGGCCGCCTGGCTCGGCTTTGCCGCCTCCGCCGACATGATCGCCCGGTTCGACACGGCGGACAGGGCCTATGTGCAGCTCTCGAAGATGATCGGCAATACCCCGGTCTATTACAACAACCTCGGCTACTCCCATCTTCTGCGCGGCGACCTGCCGAAGGCACGTCGCTACTTCCTCAAGGCCTATGAGCTCGACCCGGCAAACGAGACGACTGCGACCAACCTCGAATTGATGAAGAACAGCGTCAAGTACGCCCAGCGCTGACGATCGCGGACTACCAGCACCCCCCTCTGGCCTGCCCGTCCTCCGCAGCAGTTGCGCTGCAGCTGCGGAGGGTGGACCGGCCATCTCCGCCACAAGGGGAGAGATCGGCAAGACGCGGGCTCGCCGCTTCATCTTTCCGGCAGCGTTAGCCGCACTTCAGAAGACAAAGGTGGTGCAAAACGGCGCCTCCGTTGCTTCGCCAATCCTGCAATGTTTGCGAACTAGAGCATGATCCGACCGGAGTGAAACGAGGATCGATAAGGTCATGCCTCAGAAAGAAAGCGTTAGAGCGCCGATCTGATCCAGTCAGATCGGAACGCGCTCTAGCGAAAGCGTTGCTGCATGCCGATCTCCCCCCTTGTGGGGGAGATGCCCGGTTCACCCTCCGCAGCTGCAGCGCAGCTGCTGCGGAGGACGGGCAGGGCAGAGGGGGGGTAACACCCCTGGCTCCAGCCTCAAATGCAGCTATAGCAAGATCGATACCTCGTCCTCACGGACGCTTTTGCAGAATGCCGTAGATGATGTTGCGGTTTTCACCGAACTCCACGCGCGCATCGAACCTGTTGCGGTCGACGCTCGCATTGATGATCCTCCACATGTCGCTCTCCGAACGCAGCAGCAGTGCCCAGTTCATGAGAGTCTCCATGTAGCCGTCGTCGCTGATCTCGTCGGCGAAATTGGCGAACAGAAACACGCCGTTCGGCTTCAGCATTTCGAGGCACTTCAGCGTCAGCTTCACCGCCACCTTGTCGGCGAGATAGTCGTAGAGACCGGCAGCGTAGATGAAGTCGAACTGGCCGAGGTCGTAGCCCCTGGTGAGCAGACCGCGCACCGACCCGTCGATCGCTTCGATGCAGGTTCCGTTGAAGTCGCGCGCGATGGAGCCGACGCTCAAGGGGTCCTGGTCGAGCGCCACCCAGCGCTTTATCCGCCCCTCTTGGAGGGCGACGGAGCGGTCGGCCTCCCGCAAATGCCCGGCGGCGATCGTGAGGACTTCCGTCTCGCCGCCCCGCTCGCTCGCCACCGCATCGACATGCCGGGTCAGGAGATCGCGCCTTTCGCGAACGGCAACCGAGGACGGCGCATTGCTGGTGTACTTGTAAAGGGCGCGCCCGAGCGGCGAGGCCTTTTCGATCGCTTCCGAAGTGCTCGGATGACCATAGATGAAATCGATCAATTGCGCGTCGCCGGAATAGCCGCGCGGTTTCTCGAAAGACCAACGCGTGAACGGATCCTCGTGAAAGAAATCCGCGAGCGGATGGTTCTGCACCAGCGGCACGAGCTCCTGCCAGACGCTCGAATCGAATTTGCCGCGCATGTCGTGAAGCGCGCCGATCAGCTGGTGAAGGATGGCGGCCGGGTCCCGCCCCTGCTCGACCTGCTGGCGCGTGATCGACAGCACGAGCGCGAGCTCGGCCTTGCCGGTTTCGAGTTGCTTCTCGTGCTGAGCCGTTTTGGCGGGAGACAGTTCGGTTGTGATGGACTCAGGGGTGATCAGGCTTTCGCCGTCGAAAAGAATCTGAATTTGGGTCACGCGAAACTCATCCGTTAATAGATTATTAACAATATGCTCAAGTTTGGAAGATGCGCCAGACTGGTATAAAGTTTTCGTTGAATATGGTTAACAAGCCTTTGCATTGATCCATTCTGCTACGCTGGCGCAAGAGTTTCTGTTCTTGTCCAATTCAGCAAAACTTAATCGACGCGTACTATTGTGCTGAACAATGTTGCCCGACGTCAGGGTTTTCCCTTGATGACGCCAGATTGAACCGTCTGATGTGGAATCAACTTCAGGAAGAAAGCTCGGGCTCTGGACGGAGCGACGTAACGCGATGGATCGGTGCATGAAGCACACGTTGACCGATATGATTGAAGTCGATCTCGACAATGAACCACCGAGACCGGCCTCGAGCGAATTGCTGAACCTCTATCACGAGGAAGGCGAAGGTGCGCGCAAACAGGCGACCAGACAGGGATTCTGGACGGCCGTCGGCGTGTATCTCCTGTTTTCGGTGACGGATGTTCTGCTGGTGCCGGACGTCGCGGCTTTGACGATCGGGGCGCGTTTCACGATTTCGATCGTCGCGCTTATTATCCTCGAAACACAGTACCGCCTGAACGCCACCGCGAATTCGATCGATTGCACCGCCGCGGCCGCGCTGGTCGTCGCCTATGCGGGTTGGCTCTATCCGGCGATGATGACGTCGGACACCGAAAGCATTTCCTACTACATGGTCTTCGGCGCCATCTTCATGATGAGCGTCAACCTGTTCTTCAGCTTCAGGTTTCGACTGTCCCTCTTCGCATCGATAACGATTCTGCTGATCTTCTTTGCCGCGGTTCTATCTTTTCCCCCTGCGGAGGTTTCCTATCGACTTGCATTCGGCACCTTCAACGTCTCCTGTTTCATCTTCACCTCCTACGTGAACTGGAAGCTCAACCGGGAGCGCTACAAGGTCTTCCTCAATGCCGTCGAGGCGAGGATCCAGCACAAGGAGGCGTCGGAGCGCGGAAAGGCGCTGCTGCGACTGTCGCACACCGATTCGCTGACCGGTCTCAACAACCGCCGCGCCGTGGACCAGACGCTGCGGGACTATTGGGGCGACTGGCAGAGGCGCGGAAAGAGCTTTGCCGCAATCCTCATCGATGTCGATTTCTTCAAGAAATACAACGACTACTACGGCCACCAGGAAGGGGACCGCTGCCTTGTCCTGGTCGCCAATGCCCTGAAGGAATCCATAGAGGCCTGCAACGGCTCCATCGGCCGCTACGGCGGCGAGGAGTTCATCGTGCTTGCGCATATGCAGACAGACGAAGAAGCCGCCGAGCTCGCGGAAACCGTTCGCCGCAACGTCGAAAACCTGGCCCTGCCGCATCAGGAGCGGCGCGACGGCATGTCCGTCGTCACCGTCAGCGTCGGCGCCGCCTTCACCCGCAACCAGACGGGTTCGAAGCTCGAGAGGCTTATCCACGAGGCCGACCGCGCGCTCTATAGCGCCAAGGCAAGCGGCCGCAACTGCGCGCGCCTGTTCGACCCCAGCGATCCCCTGACCAGCGACGAGAGCGAAAACATCGCGGCACTGCTGAAGATCGCGATCGATCAGGATCTCGTCTCGATGGTCTACCAGCCGATCTGCAACGTCGCCTCGGGCAGGATCGACGCCGTCGAGGCGCTGATGCGATTGAAGATGCTCGACGGTACCGCCGTCCCACCCAGCCTTTTCATCCCGATCGCCGAACGCACCGGCGTCATCCTGGAACTCGGACGCTGGGCGATAAGGACCGTTTGCCGCGAAATCCTCGCGGTCGATCGCGTTCCGGTCGTCAGCGTCAATGTCTCTCCGATCCAGCTGAAATCGCCCGGCTTCGCCGCTTCCGTCGCGGCGATTCTTGGTGAAACGGGGGTCGCCGGAGCCCGGCTGGCGCTCGAAATCACCGAGGGGCTGGAGATGGAGATGCACTCGGACGTCCTGCGCTGCATCAGCGACCTGAAGACCCTGGGCGTCCGCATCTGGCTCGACGATTTCGGCACAGGCTTCGCCGGCCTCTCATGGCTGCGGCTGATCGATTTCGACACGGTGAAGATCGACCGTTCGTTCCTTCACGATTGCGACACCCCGAGGGGCAAGGCGATGCTGAGGGATATCATCGGTCTCGTGCGAAATCGCGGCCACAATATTCTCGTCGAAGGCGTGGAATCCGAGGACCAGATGGGGCTCATGCGGCAGTTCCGCATCGACCAGGTCCAGGGCTTCCATGTGGGCCGCCCGGCACCGGCGGAAAGCCTCCGCCTCAAGGCCGCCGCTGGCGCCCAGGCGACGCGGGCGTGAGGTCGCCGCACCACTGCTTCTATGATCGGGCTGCTGAGCCGGAATGTCGACTACTCCTCCTGCGTCGTCACCTCGTCCTCGGGTTAAACCCGAGGACGACCCGAAGATCCAATCGCAAGTACCGTCCCCGCATGGTCCTGTCCGGACTGCGTAAGCTGTCCTTCAAACGTTAGGAGAGGTTTGTGCATGGATCCTCGGGTCAAGCCCGAGGATGACGGACGAGTGGGTCAAGCCCGAGGATGACGGACGAGTGGGTCAAGCCCGAGGATGACGGA